>CAVWOV010000040.1:0-22607 GCA_963756715.1 uncultured Alphaproteobacteria bacterium | reverse complement strand
TCGAGCCCGGCTCACAGGGAGCGAGTTGCTCGGCCAATCGTTCTTGCGACAAGGCGATAAACTCGTAGGCCATGTCTCCAACCCCATCGAACGATGCGTCGGCGCCTTGCTAGTTTTCCCGAGAGGCCAGCGCGCGTCTCGGAATTGCCGCTCGACTCTGCTCCTTTTGCGCGAGATGCTTATAGCCTGCCGCCACGTGCATCAGACTCCGGCGGTCATCGCCGGGCCGCAACTTGCGCGCTCGTCGAATTACTTCGCCGCCATGTCACGGAATTGCTGGCAGTCGTTTGACATGCTCAAGTCCGACATCGAGGGAGCCGACACTAATTATCTGGCCGCGGATCAAATCTTCGCGGGATCTTCATCGTCTTTATGTTTGTGCAGAAATCGAGCGATCTGCGCTCTGAGCTCCGCAGTCTTCAACAGCGTGCCCATGGAGCCGGCATTGTTGAAGAGCTCCCTTCGCAACGTCCTCGGTAAGGTATTCCATTGCATGATGAGCGCGCCCCCAAGGCATCGAAGGACGTGCTCCTCGTCCGCCGTAAGGCTGTCCCCTTCTACCGTGACGACGTCCGCCGTAGCGCGTTCTGCGGTCCGGGTCTCGTCGCCAGATCCGGCGCGTTCTTGCGCATGGACCATCTTTTGACGATGGACCATCTTTTGACGATTGTCCTCAAGCCACTCTTCGTTGTCAGCCATCGCCGTGAAGCTGTCTTCAAGCTTTCGAAATTCGCGCTTCTCGTCCGAACTGGTCGCCGTCTTGACCAGTTCGGTATATTCGCGCGCTTTCGCGCGATGTTGCGTGGACGTGTTCATGCGGGCTTCCTTTTTCTTGAAGCCTCCGCCGCAAGGGTCAGTAGGCAATAAATCGGAGGTCAATAGAGATATGGGGATGACGAGGTGAAATAGCGAGCGGATACCATTTTCGCGAGCGCAATTATGATTTGGAACTTTCAATTCCAGGCGTTCACGGCAAAGGTGCTTACGCGTAAGGTCAAATAAATTCTGGATGGCGCGACGGCCCGTGCCCGTGCGAACGAGACGGCAAATTGATGCAATCATCTGACGTAACTGCGATGGCTCATTTGGACACTCCGGCGGATCGGCTCGCCGCGGTGCGTACCGACATCGCCCGGGCTTGCACAGACGCACGGCGCGATCCGGCATCCGTCACACTCGTCGCGATTTCGAAGATGTTCGGAGTCGATGCGATCGAGCCGGTGATCGCGGCCGGCCAGCGCGTCTTCGGCGAAAATCGCGTGCAGGAGGCTAAGGCCAAGTGGCCGGCGCTCAAGGCGCAGCATCCCGGCATCGAACTGCACCTCGTCGGTCCGCTGCAATCGAACAAGGCCAGGGAGGCCGTCGCGCTGTTCGATGCGATCCATTCGGTCGACCGCGTGAGTTTGGCGCAGGCCTTGGCGCAGGAGATCGCCAAACAGGGCCGCAGTCCGCTGCTGTTCGTCGAGGTCAACACCGGCGCTGAGCCGCAGAAAGCCGGCGTGTTGCCGGAGGCGGCGGATGCGTTTCTGGCGGACTGCCGCGAAACCTACGGTCTGGCGATCGCCGGCCTCATGTGCATTCCGCCGGCTGACGAGCCGCCGGCGCCGCATTTTGCGCTGACTGCCAAGATCGCGCAGCGCAACGGGCTAAAATTATTGTCGATGGGAATGAGCGCGGACTTCCCGATCGCGATCGGGTTCGGCGCGACACATGTGCGGGTCGGCACGGCGATCTTCGGCAGCCGGGCGTGACAGCCAGTCTCCGAGACTAAAGGTCGATCGCGATCCGCGTGTCCGGTCCGAGCCGCGCCAGCAGGCGGCGGAGCACGTCGGCATCGAGCGCGACGCAGCCGGCGGTTGGCGAGCGATTCGGCCGCGCCAGGTGGACGAACACGGCGCTGCCCCGTCCGGCGATTCGCGGCCGCGTATTGTGGTCGATCTCAATGATCAAATCGTACAGCCGGTCGGCGCGCCAAAGGCGGTCGCCTGGTTCATTGGCCGACCGGAAAAACGATCGGTTGTAGCGGCGGTCAGCGGTATCTTCACACCATGCGAGGTCCGGCGTGATGCGCCGCACCGGCAACGCGGTCGCCGGCCGGGGCAGGCGATCGGCCCGCCACCACAGGCGCAACAGCCGAAAGCAGCCACGCGGGGTGGCGCCATCCCCCTCGCGCTTGTTCGCCCGGACCCCCGCGCGTCCGAGCACCACCGGGATTGCGAGCGGCCCCGCCAGAAGCACGCCGCAGGTGCGCTTGCCCGGTCGAACGCGTACACGGATGACGGAAATGGCACGACCCCGCATGGCCCAGACCCTCGTTTCCGGGCGTCCGCCAACCACTGCCGGATAACAGACCCCGCTTGCTCTTTTAGCCCCGAATGCTCTACTTCGCGCAACGCCGCAAAAGCGGCGACGTCTTTCTACTCCAGAGGTTTTTGGGAATGTCGAATGCCCGCAAGATTTTGATCGTCGACGATGATGACGAACTGCGCGAGGCGCTGGTCGAGCAGCTTGCGCTGCACGAGGAGTTCGAATCGATCGCAGTCGACAACGGCACCAAGGGGGTGCAGGCCGCCAAGGCCGGCCAGATCGATCTGGTGATCATGGACGTCGGCCTGCCCGACGTTGATGGCCGCGAAGCCGTGCGCATCCTGCGCAAGAACGGCTTCAAGGCGCCGATCATCATGCTGACCGGCCACAACACCGATTCCGACACCATCCTGGGGCTGGAGTCCGGCGCCAACGACTACGTCGCAAAGCCGTTCCGCTTCGCGGTGCTGCTGGCGCGTATCCGGGCGCAATTGCGCCAGCATGAAGCGAGCGAGGACGCGGTCTTTGCCATCGGGCCCTACACGTTCCGCCCCAGTTCGAAGCTCCTGCTCAACTCCAAGGGCAACAAGGTCCGCTTGACCGAAAAGGAAACCGCGATCCTGCGCTATCTTTATCGGGCCGGGCAAAAGCCGGTGTCGCGTGAAACCTTGCTGCAAGAGGTCTGGGGCTACAATTCCGGTGTCACCACACACACGCTCGAAACGCACATCTATCGGCTGCGTCAGAAGGTCGAAAAAGACGCCGCGATCCCCGCCATCCTGGTCACCGAAGCAGGCGGCTACAAACTTGTGCCGTGAACTCGATCTATGACCATCGAGGACGATATCGCGTTCTTCGAACGGGTTCCGACGCTCAGCATGCTGGGCCGCGACGCGCTGCGCATTTTGGCGATCGGCGCGGAGAACCGTTACATCCATAGCGGTGAAGCGCTTGTTCAGCGCCGGCGAATCGGCCGATGGCGGCTACGTGGTGCAAGAGGGCTCGTTTGCGCTCTCCGGCAACCCGGCCTACGGCGAGGACATCAAGGTCGGGCCGATGACGCTGCTCGGCGAGCTCGCGATGATCACCGAGACCAAGCGGCCGATGACCGCGATCGCACTCGAGCCGTCGAGCGTGCTGCGCATTCCGCGCTCGCTGTTCCTCAAGATGCTGGAGAGCTTCCCGTCCTCGGCGCGCAGGCTGCGCGATGTCATCTCGACCCGCAGCGAGCAGTCGGTTGGCGACATGTACTCCGTGCGCTCCATCCTCGACGTGCAGAACAATCCAAACGAGTAACGCACCGGTCGAACCGCCGCCGTTAACTGTGCGCTAACGGTGAACGCTAACGCGACGCTAACACTAAGCGAAGACGATCAAATCCACGACAATTTGACCCACCGCGCCGCCGCAATACCGCCTGTGCGCTTCGCTAATTGACGTTTCGCTACGGGGACTACTTCGGGGGAATCAATGCGAGTCTCACTCGCCGCGATCAGGCATGATCGCGTTTCGAGCTTTGCCGTTCTCACGGCGGGATTGCTGTGCGGCGTGTCGGTGTTCTTCGTCGCCTTGCCGCTCGCACAATCGAGCCCGTTCCCGACGCCCAAGGGCGGCGGATGGGTCACTGAAGGCCCGCGATCATTTCAACTCGCCTCCGCGTCAACGTCGCTGCCCGTGAGCCTGCTCGGTTCGGCGCCGGCGACCGTGCCCGCCACCACAGTGCCGGACGAAGTCGGCGAGGAGGCGGCGATCGAATGGGAAGCCATCATCGCGCCGTCAGGATCGCTCGATGCTCCGCTGATCGAAGCAAAGCTCACACCACCTGAGCCCAGCGAGCAACCTGAGGCCGCGCCCGCCACAGCGCCAGAGCACACCGCCAGCATCGCGCCGGACAAAGCGCCGGAGCCCGACGCCGCGCCTGCCAAACACAAGGTCTCGCCGACCGAAGAGGTCGACAACTATCTTTGGGAAGTCTATCAGCGCGCGCCGGTGAAGAAGGACCGCGGTGGCGACTTTACCTGGAAGGACCCGGCCGCCGCGAAGCGCATGAACATGTCGTTGCAGACCTACGTGATCGGCGGCATGGACCGCGATTTCCGCGAGCAGCTTTATCATGCCGGCCGCGCCATGGATGCCGAGGGTATCCAATGGTCGATGCTGAGCGCATTCCGCGACGATTATCGTCAGCGCATCGCCTCGGGCTTCAAGGCGAGCGGCGGCAACTCGCTGCATGGCGGCTCGCGTGCGACCGGCGGTTACGGCCACGGCCGCGCCATCGACATCATCAACGCCGAAGGCGATCATCGCGCCGTCTGGCGCTGGGTGGACCGCAACGGCCGGAAGTACGGGCTGGCGCGGCCGATGCCGGGCGCCGATCCGGCGCATATCCAGGCCGGCGGCGACTGGCACCGGATTGCCGCTAAGCTCCGCGACAGCCGCGTGAAGCTCGCCGATCAGCGCGCGCCCGGCAAAGCCGCGCCGGCTGACAAGACCAAGGTTGCAAAAGCCGGCCCGTAAATCCGCTCGATGCGTTCGATGGCGGCTTAGACTTCAATCGTTGCCGTCACCGGCACGTGGTCCGAGGGCCGTGTCCAACCACGCGGGCCCTTCGACACCTTAACGTCGGCGACGCGATCGGCCAACGCGGGCGCGACCCAGATATGGTCGAGGCGGCGGCCTTTGTCGGCGGTTTCCCAGTCGGGGGAACGATAGCTCCACCAAGTGTAGAGCTTGGCAGGCTCCGGCACGCGCATGCGCATGGCGTCGATCCAGCCGCCCGCCTTCTGCACGCTGGTGAGCTTCTCACATTCGATCGGCGTGTGCGAAACGACGCGCAGCATCTGCTTGTGGCTCCACACGTCGTGTTCGAGCGGCGCGACATTGAGGTCGCCCGACCAGGACCATGCGGCTTGTTGCCGCCGTTACGAAGCGCATCGCAGTCGCGCATCTCGTCGAGAAACGAAAGCTTGTGGGCGAACTTCGGATTGACCGCGGGATCAGGCGTGTCGCCGCCGGCCGGCACATAGAAATTGTGCACCGTGATCGGATCGCGCAGGCCGGCGCGCTCGCCGAGCGTCGCGGAAACGTGCCGGCAATCGGTCTTGCCGCAGAACGATTGAATGTTGAAGGTTTCGATCGGCAGCCGCGAGAGCACGACCACGCCGTGATAGCCCTTCTGGCCATTGAGTGCGATGTGCTCGTAGCCAAGCCGCTTGAAACGCTTGCGCGGAAACCGGTCGTCGGGACACTTGGTTTCCTGCAGGCAGAGCACGTCGGGCCGGACCGCCTTGATGAACCTGGCCACGGTGTCGATGCGCAGCCGCACCGAATTGATATTCCAGGTGGTGATGGTGAGGCGCATTGCGCTCGTCATGCCTGGGTATGAGCCGGGCATTCATCACTAAGATCTTGTCGACGACAGATGGATTGCCGGGTGAAGCCCGGCAATGAAATCGGACCGAGCACGGCGTTACTGCATGCTGCGTTCGTAGACGATCCTGAACATGTCGGGATCGGGCCGGGTCTTGGTGTCCAGATTGGAGACCGCGACCGTGGTGTCATAGCCCTGCGGGTCCGTGACCGTCCATTGCTTGAGCTGATAGTCCTTGGCGCCGACCATCATCATCAGCCGGCTGGTGCCGATCAGCGGCTGATGCTCTTCGATCACCACGGTGACAAAGACGTCGTCGGAGTGAACGCCGACCACGTTGGTGTCGCGCATCAGGTCGATTTGATCCGCCAGCAGAAACCGCAACGGCGTCTGCGACAGCGGATAGAGATCCTGGGTGGCGAGCTTGCGGTCGCGCACCACGACCGAGCGGCCGTCGGCGATGATGTCGATCGGCGTCGGCGGATCGTACTCGAAACGGACCCGGCCGGGTTTCTGGATATAGAAATTACCGCGCACGCGTCCGCCGTCGGGTCCGACCTGGACGAAATTCCCGATCAACTGGTGGACGCTCGACAGGTACTGGCTGACTTTGTCGACCTGGGCGCGCTGTTTGGCGTCAAAATTGGAGCCGTCAGGCTTCTTGTCCAGATTGAACAACGACTTGAGGCCGCTGAGCGGATTGAAGCCTGGCGACGGCGCTTGCTGGGCCGGCCTTGCGGGCTGTGCGCCGGGCGGCGGCACCGCTCCCCGCTCCTTGGGCTGAGGCGCCGGGGTGGGAAGCGGTATCTGGGCCGTCGCCTGGCCGGTCAAGGCGACCAAACCCAGGAATAGCGCACCGACCAACAGCCCCTGGCTCGTGCCAGCCATATCCCTCTCCGCTCCACGCCCCACTGGTGTCCCGGTTTCGACGTTCGTATCCCTTTGCAGCAGGCACTTATACGAACGTCAGAACCAAAGGGACACTAGCACTCTATGATTCTTCATGTGGCTTTGGATCTGACCGTCCTACGATAGACCCGCCGCGAAGCTGGTTGGAACGTCAAATCTGCCACATTACTAGTCGTTAGACAGCCTGTGTGGCGACATCACGGCTCTTTTGGCCCGTAGGTTGCGGGCGGCGGCCGATCCCAACCTTATCAATACCGTTCCTGGTGCTCTTCGCCCACCAGAATCTCGCGCTTGCCGGCGTGGTTGGCCTGGCCGACAACTCCCTCGTGTTCCATCCGCTCCATGAGCGAGGCCGCCCGATTGTAGCCGATCTGCAGGCGGCGCTGGATGTAGCTGGTCGAGGCCTTCTTGTCCCGCAGCACCACTTGAACGGCTTGCTGGTAGAGATCGGTGGCATCGCCGGCCTGGCCCATGCCGGTCCCGTCGAACACCGGGTTGCCATCCTCGTCCACCTCGTCCTCGGCCGCCGTGACGGCTTCGAGGTATTGCGGCGTGCCCTGCGACTTAAGGTGGCGGACGATCTTCTCGACCTCTTCGTCGGAGCAGAACGGTCCGTGCACGCGGCTGATGCGGCCGCCACCCGCCATGTACAGCATGTCGCCCTGGCCCAGGAGCTGCTCGGCGCCCTGCTCGCCCAGGATGGTGCGGCTGTCGATCTTGGAGGTCACCTGGAACGAGATGCGAGTCGGAAAGTTCGCCTTGATGGTGCCGGTGATGACGTCGACTGAAGGCCGCTGCGTGGCAAGGACGACGTGCAAGCCCGCGGCGCGCGCCATCTGGGCGAGCCGTTGCACCGCGCCTTCGATGTCCTTGCCGGCGACCATCATCAGGTCGGCCATCTCGTCCACGATGATGACGATATAGGGCAACGTTTCGAGATCGAGTTCCTCGGCCTCGTAGATCGCCTCGCCTGACTCCTTGTCGTAGCCGGTGTGAACGGTGCGGCTGAGCTTCTCGCCCTTGCCTTTTGCCTCGGCGAGGCGCGCGTTGAAGCCGTCGATGTTGCGCACGCCGAGCTTCGACATTTTCTTGTAGCGCTCTTCCATCTCGCGCACCGCCCACTTGAGCGCGACCACCGCCTTCTTGGGGTCAGTGACAACCGGCGTCAGCAGGTGCGGGATGCCGTCATAGACGGAGAGTTCGAGCATCTTCGGATCGACCATGATCAGCCGGCACTGCTCGGGCTTGAGCCGGTAGAGCAGGCTCAGGATCATGGTGTTGATGGCGACCGACTTGCCCGAGCCGGTGGTACCCGCGATGAGGAGATGCGGCATGCGCGCCAGGTCGACGATCACCGGCTCGCCGCCGATGGTCTTGCCGAGGCAGAGCGGCAGCTTGGCGGTCGAGTCGTCGTAATCCTTGGTAGCGAGCAGTTCGCGGAAGAATACCTTCTCGCGGGTCGAATTCGGCAGCTCGATGCCGATCGCGTTTCGCCCGGACACCACCGCGACGCGTGCCGAGATTGCGCTCATCGAGCGCGCGATGTCGTCGGCCAGCCCGATTACGCGCGACGACTTGATCCCGGGCGCGGGCTCGAGCTCGTAGAGCGTCACCACCGGGCCCGGCCGGGCATTGATGATCTCCCCGCGCACGCCGAAATCCTGCAGCACGCCTTCGAGCGCGGTCGCGTTGGTTTGCAGCGCCTCCGGGCTGTACGTGGCGCGTCCGGTCGCCTTCGGCATGGCGAGCAATTCGAGCGGCGGCAACTGATAACCGCCCTTACGCGAGGTTCGCGGCGCGGCCTTCGGCTTGCGCGGCACCGGCGGGGCGACCTCGACTTCCTCCTCGTCCTCATCCTCATCGTCGTAGGTTTCCGCGTCGAGTTGCGGCGCCAGCGTGGCAAGTGTTGCGCCCTCGAAGCGCGGCTCGACCCGGCTGGATGCCGGCACCGAATCGTGGAGCGGCGCGGTCCGCCGCGGCGTGTGTCCGGCCAGCAGGCGGGAAATGCGTGCCTTGAGGCTGAGAAAGCCGTGGGCGAGCCAGCCGAGCGAGATCCACGCGCGCTCCTGCTCGTCGTCGCTCTCGACGACGTCGTCCGCCACAGGGGCGGCTTTCTTGACTTTCGGCTTCGCCTTCAACCCATATCCTACGGCTACGGCAAAGCAGGTCAGCATTCCGGCGCCGCTCACGGTCGCGAGCACGAATCGCGTCCAGCCGCCCAGGCAGCCGCCCGAAAGCCAGGTCGGCAGCCGGATGAGCGCGTCGCCGGTCACGCCGCCTAGTCCCGCGGGCAACGGCCAGCCTGTGCCGTGGGGCAGCGATGCCGCACAGGCAGCCGCGAGCATCAGCCCGATGACCCAGAACGTCAGGCGCAGCGCCTCGCGGCTAAGTGCGCGATGGGTGACGAGCCGCCAGCCCCAGATCGCGATCGGCAATATGAACGCGATCGCCGCGATGCCGAACAGCTGCATCAGCAGATCAGACACCACGGCGCCGGGGCCGCCCAGCATGTTGCGCATCGGCTTGTTGGTGGCGTGGCTGAGCGAAGGGTCCTGCACCGACCAGGTCGCGAGTGCCAGCGACAGCGCCACTGCGAACAGGATCAGCGCGAGCCCGCCGAGTTCGCGCAGCCGCCGGTTCAGCGATTCCCGCACCGAATCGGACAGAAGCCCCAGACTGTCGAGGCCGCGTTCAATTGCCCCCATGGGTCGGTCCCCGCCCCTTTAGCCCAGCACCGCGACCAGGCGATGCAACGCCTCCGCGGTGGTCGCCTTGTCCTGCACCATCGCGACGCGGATATAGCCCCGGCCCGGGTTCGAGCCGTCAGCCTGTTCGCGCGCCAGATAGCTGCCGGGCACAACCCGCAATCCGGCTTCACGCCAAAGCCGCAGCACCACGGCCTCATCGCTGCCGTATGCCGACACGTCGAGCCAAAGCAGGAAGCCGCCGGCCGGACGCTGATAGCCGTAGCGGCCGCCCAGGATCTGATCGGCAAGATCAAATTTCAACGCGTAGAGCCTGCGATTCTCCTCGACGTGCGCTTCGTCCGCATAGGCCGCGATGGCGACGCGTTGCGCCGGAATCGGTACCTGCGGCGAAGAGACGTTGCGGAATTCGAGAAAGGACGCCAGAAATTTGGCATCGCCGGCGACGAAGCCGATGCGCAATCCCGGCAGGTTGGAGCGCTTCGACAGCGACTGGAACGCCACCACGTTGTGGTAGTCGGGACCTGCGGCTTCGAGTGCGCTGGTGGGTGGCTGCCGGGTGTAGATTTCCGAGTAGCACTCGTCGCTGAACACCATAAAGCCGAAGCGGCGCGCCAACCCGATCAGGCGCGCCGAAGTAAGACGGGCTTGCGACCGAGCCCTGCGGATTGGCCGGCGAGGCGAGAAAAAAAGCGACGGTACGCGCCAGCAAATCTTCCGGCAGGACATCGAGATCGGGCAGAAATCCGGTCGCCGCGGTCGCGGGCAGATAAACCGCCTCACAGTGCGCCGAAATCGCGCCGGCCTCGTAGGCGCCGTAGAACGGATTTGGCATCAGGATCGCGGGCCTGCCGGCTCGGCCGGTGACCCAGCGCTCGGCGGCAAGCGCGCCGAGGAACAACCCCTCGCGCGAGCCGTTGAGCACCAGCACCTCGGTCGCCGGATCGATCGGCCGCGGCAACTTGAACCGTCGCCCGAGCCAGCCCGCGACGGACGCGCAAAACTCGTCCAGGCCCTTGTTCATGGGGTATTTGCCGAACTCCGCGATGTGCGCGGCCAGCACCGGGCCAACGAACGGCGGCACCGCGTGCTGCGGCTCACCGACCGCCAGGCTGATGGCGGGCCTGCCGGGCGGCGAATCGCCCAGCAGTTCGCGCAGGCGCACGAATGGCGAGCGGCCCTGGTCGGTTCGGGCGGGCGTGGCGAGTCTGTCTGCGTTGCTCATCACATCGACTAAAAGCCGCGCACGGCAGGCGCGGCGCAAGGGCTGCGCCAGCATAGGCGGGGTGAGGTTAAGGGGCGATAAACCAAAACCGGGCGGGTGGTCACGGAATACGCAGAAACCGTGGCTTATTCAATTACCTCGTCGGCGCGCAATTCGATCGAAGGGGGCACCTCAATGCCGAGCGCTTTCGCGGTCTTAAGATTGACGACGAGCTCAAATTTGGTCGGCCGCATAACCGGCAGGTCAGATGGTTTGGCGCCCTTGAGGATCTTCCCGGCGTAAACCCCCGCCTGGTGATAAGCGCCGGTAAAACTGGCCGAGTAGCTCATCAGCCCGCCATCAAGTACGTATTCCCTCAGGTCGTAGATCGCCGGAATAGCGTGGCGCGCCGCCAGCGCGATGAGGAGGCGGCGCTTGCTGGTAAAGAATGGGCTGCCGCTGAGCATGATCGCTTTCGCACCGGATTTCAGGAGAGTTGCGACTGCCGGCGCCAGTTCGCTTTCACTGGCGGCTCGCGCAACCACAATCTGCCGTCCGAGCGTACGGCCAGCGGCCACCACACCTGGTAACTCGGTTTCGAAGCCTGGATAGTTCGGGTCACCGAGCACGCCAACGACCTTTGCCGCCGGAACAAGATCCCGCAGCAGTTCAAGGCGTTTCGCGTCGAGTTGGGCGCCACCGAAAAAGGTTACCCCTGTCAGATTGGCCTCCGGCCGGTTGAGCGACGTCACGAGCCGGCTCTTCACCGGGTCCTCACCGGTGACAAACACGATCGGAATGGTTGCGGTGGCATTTCGTGCCGCCTTCGCCGCAACAACATTACCGACGATCACGGCGGCGCCGCGGCCGAGCAGGTCGGCAGCCAGTCCGGGCAGCCGATCGAGGCGATTGTCCGCCCAGCGCTGCTCGATCGTGACGTTGCGGCCTTCGACGAAGCCCTCGTCGTTGAGCCCTTGCCGAAGCGCCTCGACGAGGTGCCCAAACGGTGCTGCCGGCGTGCTGCGCAGATTCCGACCACCGGTAGCGTGGGCTGTTGCGCATGCGCGGTGAGCGGGAAGGCGGCGATCCCACCAAGCAGAGTCGCAATGCTCCTGCAGTCAACGAGCGAACAATCATTCGCGACACCAGCCGCGGAAATGCGGCCCGCCAATCTTACCACGCCGGGCTTGGTCTGCAGGTGCGACGTTTCACACATATCTCGTGACGGAAAAAAGTGAGAGGCCCCAGCTTGCGCTGGGGCCTCCCGACGGCGAGGGCGGTGCCGGGTCGTCCGCCCTAACCGTATCTCATGCCGGCGGTCAGGCCGTGTAGGCGCGTTCGCCGTGATCGGTGATGTCGAGGCCTTCACGTTCCCCTTCGACCGAGGGCCGCAAGCCGACCAGAACATCGACCACCTTGAAGAGGATGAACGAACCCACGCCGGACCACACCAGTGTCGTTGCAACAGCCTTGCATTGCGCGATGACCTGCGTGGTGAACTCGTAGTCGGCGATCTTGCCGGTCACGTAGTCCATGATGCCGGCGCCACCGAGCGCCGGGTTGACCAGGATGCCGGTGCCGATGGCGCCGACGATGCCGCCGATGCAGTGGACGCCGAACACGTCGAGGGCGTCGTCGTAGCCGAGCGCATTCTTGACCACCGTAACGAAGAACAAGCACACCACGCCGACAACCAATCCGAGCACCAGGGCGCCCATCGGCCCGGAGAAGCCGGCGGCCGGCGTGACGGCAACGAGGCCGGCGACGCAGCCAGACAGTGCGCCGAGCACCGACGGCTTACCCTTCACCATCCACTCGGCAAACATCCAAGACATTGCCGCCGCCGCGGTCGCGACGAACGAGTTGATCATGGCGAGCGCGGCGCCGCCGTTGGCTTCAAGATTCGATCCGGCGTTGAAGCCAAACCAGCCGACCCACAGCAGGGAGGCGCCGACCATCGTCAAGGTCAGAGAATGCGGAGCCATGATCTCCTTGCCGAACCCGATGCGCTTGCCGACCACCAGTGCGCCAACCAGGCCGGCGATACCGGCGTTGATATGCACCACGGTGCCGCCCGCGAAGTCGATCGCGCCCCATTTGAAGATCTGACCGGCGTCGGCCATGACCTCGTCAAGCTTGGCCTGTGCGGCCGTCTTGGCGGCAGCGTCTGTCGCGGCTGCCAGTGCCTTGGCGGCGGCGTCGATCGCATCCGGGCCGGCCCAGTACCAGACCATGTGGGCGATCGGGAAGTAGATGAACGTCACCCAGAGCGGAATGAACAGCGCCACGGCGGCGAACTTCATGCGTTCGGCGAAGGCGCCCACGATCAGCGCAGGCGTGATTGCCGCGAACGTCATCTGGAAGCAGATGTAGACGAACTCGTGGATGGTCACGCCGACCGAGAATGTCGCGGCCTGCGAGTCTGCCGTGACACCTTTCAGGAAGATCTTGTCGAACCCGCCGATGAACGCGGAGCCGCCCGTAAAGGTGAGGCTGTAGCCGTAGATCACCCAGATCAACATCACGATGCAGACGCAGTAGAACACATGCATCAGCACCGAGAGCATGTTCTTGGAGCGCACCAAGCCGCCGTAGAACAGTGCAAGGCCCGGGATCGTCATCAACAGGACGAGTACGCTCGAGGTCATCATCCAGGCGTTGTCGCCCTTATTGAAGGTGGGGGGCGGCGGCGCGGCGGGCGCGGCTGCCGGCGCTTCCGCGAACGCGTAACCGGACGCGAACATGCAGAGCGCGATGCCAAGGAGGACCCCGAGCGCGAGAGTGATCTGTCCCGCACGGGTTGGTTTCTTGAACGTCATGGTAACTCCTGTCGCTAACCGTTGAGTGCGGGAATTAAAGAGCCGAGGCGTCGGTTTCGCCGGTGCGGATACGCACGGCGCTATCGAGGCCGATGACAAAGATCTTCCCGTCCCCAATCTGGCCAGTCTTCGCGGCTGCCGTGATGGTTTCGATGGTCTTGTCGACCTGGTCGGACGACACCGCCACTTCGATCTTGATTTTCGGAAGGAAGCTCACCGCGTACTCGGCGCCCCGATAGATTTCAGTGTGGCCCTTCTGACGCCCGTAGCCTTTGACCTCCGTGACGGTCATCCCGTGCACGCCGATCGCCGTTAGGGCGTCACGGACCTCGTCGAGCTTGAACGGCTTGATGATGGCCATGACGATTTTCATGAATACAAACCCCCTTGAGCCCTGTCCTGCCGGGTGCAGGATGGGTGGTCTCCGCTGGGCCACGCGGCACGAAACGAATACTCCGGCAGCGCTGCCGGTTGTCCTTAATCAAGCCCCGTGCCAGTTCTTACGTCCCGGCTTAAATACTTGAAAATGAATGGATATTCTAAAAATCACAGAGCACGCGTGTGGCCGTGGATAGCCTCCCGCACAAAGACCTGCCAGGGCTGCATAGATTTTAAGCAGTCGGTGGAAAATGAGTCGAATGCCCATGCGGGGAGCAATCCGATACGATTTGCGGTGGACGGCGCTGCTCGGCTCTACCCGCGGACACAGGTAAGCGGGTAAGCCGCGGCGTCGATTCGAAACGGTTCGCTTATTGGAGCGCCTCGCCGTGCTGGGTGACGTCGAGTCCCTCGATTTCGTGCTGCTGGCTGACCCGCAGCGGAACCATGAAACCGATCACCTTCAGACAGGACGAACGTCAGCACGCCCGACCAGAGCAGCGTGACCACGATGCCGTAGAGCTGGATCAGCACCTGTCGCGGATTGCCCTCGATCAATCCGGGCAATCCAGCGGGCGCATCCGCGCTCACTGATATTGCCGACACCGCAAATACCCCGACGAGCAGCGTGCCGGTGAGGCCACCGACGCCGTGAACGCCGAATACGTCGAGCGAATCGTCGTAGCCCAGGCGCTGCTTCAGCCAGGTGCAGGCCCAGAAGCACATCGCGCCGGCGATCACCCCGATGATGACGCCTTGCCATGGCAGCACAAAGCCGGACGCCGGCGTTATGGTGCCGAGACCGGCGACGGCGCCCGAGATCATTCCGAGCACCGACGGCTTGCCGCGGGTCCACCATTCGAGCGCCATCCAGGTGAGCGCGCCGGCGGCGGCCGCAAGATGGGTCGCGACGATCGCAAACACCGCGCGCGAATTGGCGCCATAGGCCGAGCCGCCGTTGAAGCCGAACCAGCCGACCCAGAGCAGGCCGGTCCCGATCACCGCCAGCGACAGATTGAAGGGCGCGAAATTTTCCGAGCCATAGCCGTGACGCTTGCCGAGCACCCAGGCGGCGACCAGGGCGGCGACGCCGGCATTGAGATGGACGACGGTGCCGCCGGCGAAATCGAGCAGGCCCTCCTTGGCGAGGAAGCCGCCGCCCCAGACCCAGTGCGCGATCGGGACATAGACAACGATCAGCCACAGGCCCGCGAACCACACGAAGGCCGAAAAGCGCATGCGGTCCGCGACTGCCCCGGCCACCAGCGCCACCGTGATGACGGCGAACGTCATCTGATAGATCATGAACAGGGCTTCCGGGATGGTCGGCGCGAACGGCGAGGTCGCGTTCATCCCCATGCCGCGCAGAAACAGCCGCTCGAACGTGCCGAGCCAAGGCCCATCGCCCGCAAAGCTCAGGCTGTAGCCCACCACGAACCAAAGGATTGAGCACAGCATGAGGGACGCAAGACTCTGCGCCATGGTGGCGAGCACGTTCTTCTTGCGCACCATGCCGCAATAGAACAGCGCGACGCCCGGCAGCGTCATCATCAGCACGAAGCCGGTGGCGGCGATCATCCAGGCGGTATCGGCCGGATTGATCTTGCCGGCAGGTTCGGCGAATGCGGACGACGCCGCGAAGACAAGCGCGGTCGCAACCCCAACGGTGGGTGCGATTGTTTTCATGGTCTCCCCCTTGGTCGAAAACGTCTTGCTGCGTTTCGATTGATGTTCTTTGAGATTTTGACTTCGGCTGCTCCAGTCTTTGTCACGCTGGGCACGAAGCCGATCAGACGTTCTCCTCAGAGAGCGTCGACGTCGGTCTCGCCGGTCCGGATGCGCACGGCCTGATCGATCCCGGTGACGAAGATCTTGCCGTCGCCGATCTGACCAGTCTTGGCCGACGACGTGATTGCTTCGACCACTATCTCGACGCGGTCGGACGGCACGCCGACCTCGATGCGCATCTTGGGCAGGAAGTTCACCGCGTACTCGGCGCCCCGGTAAATTTCCGTGTGGCCCTTCTGGCGGCCGTAACCCTTGACCTCCGTCACGGTCATGCCGTGCACGCCGACGTTCACGAGTGCGTCGCGGACATCCTCAAGCTTGAAGGGTTTGATGATCGCAATAACCAATTTCATGGTGTCGCCCCGTGGCAAGGTCCCGGTCCTGGACTGTGATCAGTCCAGGGCGTCGGCCCGCGATGCCTGAATTTGGCGAGACCGCGTGCGACGCCTGCGCACGATATCGGCATTGCGATTGAAATTTAAGCTCTGAATTTGCCTTTTCCGCGAGCG
Organism: uncultured Alphaproteobacteria bacterium; assembly: GCA_963756715.1. Taxonomy (GTDB): domain Bacteria; phylum Pseudomonadota; class Alphaproteobacteria; order Rhizobiales; family Xanthobacteraceae; genus VAZQ01. The sequence goes on along the minus strand of CAVWOV010000040.1, from coordinate 6,618 downwards.
TCGCGTTTAGCCTGAAGGCACATCAGGACAGCAATGTTGACTTAACCGCCAGACACCGGCTCCAAACGGCGTTCCCGCAGCAGTCCTTCCTGCGCCACCGACGCCACCAGGGTGCCGTCGCGGGCAAACACCAGGCCGCGCGAAAATCCGCGGGAGCCTGCGAGGTTCGGACTGTCGTGGGCATAGAGCAGCCACTCGTCGGCGCGAAACGGGCGGTGAAACCACAATGCGTGGTCGAGGCTCGCCGCCATGATGGACTTCTCGAACACCGTGCGGCCGTGCGGCACCAGCGCGGAATCCAAAAGCCCCATGTCTGACGCATAGGCCAGCACGCACTGGTGAATCGCCGGCTCGTCCGGCAGCCGCGCGGTCGCACGCATCCACACGTGGAAGCGGCCGTTCTCGATCTTGCGCCCGAGGTAGCGGTCGAATTCGACCGGCCGCAGCTCGATCGGCCGCTCGCGCTCGTAGAACCGCCGCACCGGCTCAGGCATCGGCACCTGCTGCTTGAGATCCGCCAGCGTCGGCAGTTCTTCCGGCATGGGGACGTCCGGCATCTTGGCCTGATGAGCCATGCCCGGTTCGTCGCGGTGAAACGACACCGACATGATGAAGATCGCTTCGCCGTGCTGGATCGCCACCACGCGCCGGGTGGTGAAACTTTTGCCGTCACGGATGCGATCGACGTCGTAGATGATCGGCACCTTCGGATCGCCGCCCAGCAGGAAATAGGCGTGCAGGGAGTGCGGCGGCCGGTTGACGGGATCGAGCGTGCGGCAGGCGGCGGCCAGCGCCTGCCCGATCACCTGTCCGCCATAGACCCGCTGCCAGCCGGTCTGCCGCGAGTGGCCGCGGAACAGATTTAGTTCGAGCTGTTCAAGGTTGAGGATGCTGACGAGGTCGTCGGAGGGCGGGCTGGGGGAGGACATTGCGCCCCCTTCTGCCACATCCATCGTCGCCTGCGGAAGCCGGGAGAATGTTATAGTAGCTGTGCAGGAGGCGGCCGTGGCGGCATTTTCTCAGGGCGGAAACCGCGTTGACGTACTGATTGGCGGCGCCGGCTTCGCCGGCCTCGCGCTGGCGATTGCGCTGCGCCAGGGGCTTGGGCCGTCATTTTCGGTTGCGGTTGCCGATCCGGCGCTCGGCCAGGCGCCCGTCGACGCACGGGCCTCCGCGATCGTGGCCGCGGCGCGACGGCTGTTCGAAGTGATCGGGGTCTGGGACAAGGTCGCGGACGCCGCGCAGCCGATCCTCGATATGGTGATTACCGACAGCCGCCTGCAGGACAGTGTGCGGCCGACGTTCCTGACCTTCGACGGCGAGGTCGAGCCGGGCGAACCGTTCGGTCACATGATCGAGAATGGGCCGCTGCTCACTGCACTTATGGAGAGGGCGAAGGACGAAGGCATCGAACTGCTTCCCGTCAAGGTCGGGAAGCTCTCTCCATTAGCTTCCCCCACGAGTAGCATGGGGGATACTCGGCACGGTCCCTATGTTGACGTCGAACTTTCAGATGGAGGCATGGTCTCCGCCCGGCTGCTGGTTGCCGCCGATGGCGCGCGCTCGGCGATCCGCGAGCAGGCCGGCATCGCAAATCACGGCTGGACCTACGACCAGTCCGCGATCGTCACCACGGTCAAGCATGAGCGCGATCACCATGGCCGCGCCGAGGAGCATTTCCTGCCCGCCGGACCGTTCGCGATCCTGCCGCTGAAGGATGATCCCGCCGTCGGTCATCGCTCGTCGATCGTCTGGACCGAGGACAAGCGCGAGGCCGAGCGCATCGTCGCGCTGCCCGATAACGAATTCCATGCCGAACTCGAACGCCGTTTCGGGCTTGCGCTCGGCGAGATCGCCGCGGTTGGACCGCGCCGCGCATTTCCGCTCGGGCTTTGCGGTCGCCCGGTCGTTCGTCGCGGAGCGCATCGCGCTGGTCGGGGATGCCGCCCATGTCATCCATCCGATCGCCGGCCAGGGTCTCAACATGGGCCTCAAGGATGTTGCGGCTCTGGCCGAGACGATCGTCGACGCGGCGCGGCTCGGGCTCGATCCCGGCTCGCTCGCGGTGCTTGACCGCTACCAGCGCTGGCGCAGCTTCGACACCATGGCGATGGGCGCGGCGACCGACGGGCTCAACCGGCTGTTCTCCAACCGCTCGGATGTACTGCGGCTGATGCGGGATGTCGGTCTCGGCCTGGTCGATCGTCTTCCGAGCCTCAAGAACCTGTTCATCCGCGAAGCTGCCGGACTCGTCGGCGAGGTGCCGAAGCTGCTCCGCGGTGAGGCGCTCTGATTACTGCGCCACCGCGCGAATGAACTCGAGCCAACACCGGCATCAGACCGGACGCGAGCGGCGCCGCTGAATCGTAGGACTTGAGCTGTGCCGCGCGGTCGGACACATCCGCGGGCGCGGGCTTGAACACGTGGTTGGTCAGCGGCAGCTCGATCGTCTTCGCGTCAGGGCGGGCCGCCGCCAATGCGTCAAAATCGGACCGCGCCACTTGGATATCGCTGGCGCCTCGCACGATTAGTACCGGTACGCGCAGCTTCGCCAGCGCGGCGGCGGGGTCAATGGCGAACACCGACCTGAGAAACGGCTGCACCGACGGCCGGAATAGCGCGGCCTGCTCCGGCGGTACGCTGGCGACCTGTTCGCCGCGCACCAGTTTGTCCAGAATCGCGAAAGACTCAGTCCGCAGATGCTCGCGGTCCGGCGGGAGCGGGATGCCGCGCAATTGTTCACGAAGAATGACTGCAAGATTGCGGCCCGGTCCGGCCAGCAGCGCGATACCTGCGACCGGCAGTGTCGCCGCAGCCAGGATAGCAATCAATGCACCCTCGCTGTGCCCGACGATCACGACCGACGAGACATCCGGACGCTGATCCAAAGCGCGCACGATGCTGACCGCATCGTCGACGAAGCTGCCCAGCGTGAGATCATCTTCGCGCGTGACCAGCGCGCGGCTACCGCCCACGCCACGCTTGTCGTAGCGATACGAACGGATCCCTGCTGCGGCGAGCGCCTCGGCGATCTGTCGGTACGTGCCGACACCGCCATCGCGTGGCGTCGGTCCTGATCCGGCAACGATCAGCGCAGCTGGCGAGCGCTCCGGACCATTGTGCGGCCGCGCAAACGTACCGGCCAAGCCGCGGACGGACCAAGATTCTTCGTCCATCGGCGTTCCTTGCGCGGCGACGCGCGGTGCCGCAAGCAACGCGGCTGCGATGCCGGCGACTGCCAGGAGGTCACGCCGGCTGTAAGGTGGCATCGGGTCGGCCCGGCGTACGGGGTGCGTCAGCTCAGCGGCACTGTTGCGATCTGCTCCTTGAACGCCGGTCGCGACGAGATCGCCGCATACCAGCGATCAAGACCAGGCATCGCGGGTCGCTCGGGAATGAGTTGGACGAAGCGGTAGATCATGATGCCCACCGGGATGTCGCCATAGGAGAAAGCATCACCCGCGAGATACTGGGTCTTCGCCAGCTGGTCTTCCAGCATTTGCGCCGCCTCGACGCACTTGGCCTTACCGGCCGCAATCGCGTTCGCGTCGCGCTTTTCCGGCGGCGTACGGATCAGTCCCCAGAACACCGGCCCCAGGGCCGGTCCCATGACGGATAGCTGCCAGTCCATCCACATCTGCGCGCGCGCGCGGGTCTTGATATCGGCAGGTTCAAGCGTGCGGCTGCCGTGCTTGGCGGCGAGATAGCGTACGATCGAGTTCGATTCCCACATCGTAAACCCGTCCTCTTCCTCCAGCGTGGGTACGAGCGAGTTCGGGTTCATCGCCAGATAGAACGGGTCTTTGGTCTTGCCGAATGCGCCGCCGACATCGATACGCTCGAACGGCAGCTTCATCTCGCCGAGCGCCCAGATCACCTTCTGCACGTTGGACGAGGTGTTGCGTCCCCAGATTTTCATCATCGTTGTTTCTCCCAGCCGCAACGAGGCCGCTTCTCGTTCTACGGCATCGTGGCGTTGATGAATCTTAGCAAGCACCGGCGGCTCAATCCAGCCGCCGCGCTTCTTCCGGCAGCATGATCGGAATGCCGGCGCGGATCGGATAGGCGAGCTTGGCCGATCGCGAGATCAGTTCCTGCTTCTCGGCATCGTATTCGAGCGGGCCCTTGGTCAGCGGGCAGACCAGGATTTCCAGGAGTTTTGGATCGACGCCGGCCGGCGGCTCGGCGGATGGGCTCGTCATGGGGTGCTCCGGGCGCGGCGACTCTGCGGAGGAGATCGCCACGCCCTATAGCACAGACGGCGGTTTTAGTGCCGCCGGAAATTCGGCCGGCGCGCCGGTCCCGGACCGGCCACGCGTTCGGACTTCTGGCGGAAGTTGATCCGGCCGCGGCTGAGATCGTAAGGCGAGACTTCGACGATGACCCGGTCGCCGACGCCGGTGCGGATGCGGAACTTGCGCATCTTGCCCGACATGTATGCGAGAATTTGATGCTCGTTATCGAGGGTGACGCGGTAGTTGCCGTCCGGCAGCACCTCCGTCACCGTACCGTCGAATTCGAGCAGCTCTTCCTTGGCCATGCTTGTTCTCCGATCCGATGGACTTATCGGGGCGCGCGATGCGCGGCGTGGGCGCCGGGATGACGCTGCGAGCCGCGCTTCGGCTGTTGCATGAAGGCGATCGCGTCGAGGGCGCCGTCATGCGCGACGGCCGGCCGCTCGCCGTGCTGCGGCCGGGGCTTCTGGTCCGGGCGCCGCGACGGCTGACCGCTCTTGTGGTTCTGCGGTTTGCGGCCGTCGTTGCGTTGACCGCCGTGCCCTTGTCCTTCGGGCCGCCGCCCCTCCGGCTTGCGGGCGTGCTGCTTGCGGCCGCCGTTCTTGTGATCGCGACCTTGGTGAGGGCGCTCTGACGGAGTCGCGCGCGTGCCGCCATTTGCACGCGGCTCGGCGACCGGCCGCCGGTCGTTGCGCCGGTCGGTAGCCGGGATCGACATGCGGATCAGCTTCTCGATATCGCGCAGATACGCGCGCTCCTCGCCATCGCAGAACGAGATCGCGATCCCATCGGCACCGGCACGCGCCGTGCGTCCGATGCGATGCACGTAGCTCTCCGGAATATTCGGGAGGTCATAGTTGACGACATGGCTGATGCCGTCGACATCGATGCCACGCGCCGCAATGTCGGTCGCCACCAGCGTGCGGATGCGGCCGGCGCGGAACGATGCGAGCGCACGCTCGCGCTGGCCTTGCGACTTGTTGCCATGGATGGCTTCGGCCGGCAGTCCCGACTTTTCAAGCGCGCGCACCACCTTGTCGGCACCATGCTTGGTGCGGGTGAAGACCAGTGCGCGGTCGATCGTCTCTTGCCGCAGAACCTCGACGAGCAGCGAAGGCTTGCCGGCGCGGTCGACGTGGATAATCCGCTGGTCGACGCGTTCTGCCGTCGTGGCTTCCGGCGTCACCGCGACCCGCACCGGGTCACGCAGCATGCCTTTGGCGAGGTCGGCGATTTCGCGCGGCATGGTAGCGGAGAAGAACAGGCTCTGCCGACGCTGCGGCAGCTTCCCGACCACCGCACGGATGTCGTGGATGAAACCCATGTCAAGCATGCGGTCGGCTTCGTCGAGCACGAAGATTTCGACGAAATCCAGCCGCACCGCGCCGTTCTGCATCAGGTCGCGCAGGCGGCCGGGCGTCGCGACCAGGACATCGACGCCGCTCACCAGATCGCGGATCTGGCGATTGATCGGTACGCCGCCGATCGCAAGTGCGACGCGCGGACGGACGTGGCGGCCGTAGGTCCGGAAGCTGTCGACGATCTGCGCGGACAGTTCTCGGGTCGGGCTCAGCACCAGCACACGGCAAGTGCGCTTTTCGAGCCTCTGCTTGTTCTTGAACAGGTGATTGAGGATGGGGAGCGCGAACGCAGCGGTCTTGCCGGTCCCGGTCTGTGCGATGCCGACGACGTCGCGTGCGGCGAGCACTTGCGGAATGGTCTGGGCCTGGATCGGGGTGGGGTCGGTGTACTTTTCCTCAACGAGGGCGCGGGCGATAGGCTCGGCAAGGCCGAGTTCGAGAAAGGAGCTCAATGAACGAATCTTTCATGTGGCGATCACGGCGCGCACGTTCCGTGCGCAAAGCCGCTTCGCAGGGGAACAAGACACCCCGCGTGGTCTGGGCTGCCGATGAATTCGAAATTATTGAGACGGGTCGAAAACCAAGACGTGGAATTCGTTCACGCGACCCGTATGCGGCCCTTCATTTTTGGAAAATCGCTAGGCCAGCAGTCTCAACAGGCGGTCACGTAACAACTTAATACGGTCATTTCAAGGCTTTATTGCAGAGCAGCGGAAAAGCGCGCGCTATTGCAGGGGCGTCTCGCCGCCCGAGCTATTCTTGGCCAGCTCGATCTCCGTCATGGCGACCAGAAGCTCAGCGCGGGTCTTGAGGTCGGGCGCTTCCAGCAGTGCCTGTTTCTCGGCCGCCCCATAGGGCGACATCATTGCGAGCGCGTTGACCAGCGCCTCGTTGGGCGCGTTCTCGATGCCCTCCCAGTCAGCCTTGAGCTTATTCGCCTTGAGGAAACCGGTCAGCGCCTCAAGCAAACTCTTGCGGTCGACCGCCTCTTCGCCTTTGCGGGCGGTGAAATCGTCGAGGAA
>CAVWOV010000039.1:0-44824 GCA_963756715.1 uncultured Alphaproteobacteria bacterium | reverse complement strand
CGCGGCGCAATGCGCCGGATGATGGCATTGGCAAGCGCCATCGTGTGAGCCGCATCGACCGATCATCTGCCGCCACAACCTAGCCAAGCCCGATACGCGGCAATTGCACGCGCCGGCCGCCGTGCAGCGCGTCTTGCAGGGGGTGACGAAGAAGGCCAATATTCAAGGCAGTTCGGACCTAGTGAATCTGAATCATAGAACAATATTGCTCCCTGGGGAGGGTGATCCAATGACGCGGCACTTGGCGCGGCGGTTTTGCATTCGGCGGCTTGGCGTACTGGCGGGTCTCGCCGTGACGGTGATGTGCGGGCTCGGCTCGGCAGCCGCGCAGACTTATCCTGATCGGCCGATCAAAATTGTCGTGCCATTCGGCGCGGGTGGGCCGCCGGACGTGGCAGCTCGCTTTGTCGCGACCTATATGTCGTCACATCTCGGTACCGTTTTCATTGAGAACCGGCCCGGCGCGGGCGGCACTATCGCCGCCAAGGCGGTCGCCGCTACGCCCGCCGACGGCTACACGCTCATGCTGGCGACCTCCGGCGCCCTTTCGATCAGTCCCCAGATCTATTCCGATCCTGGATACGACCCGGTCACGAGCTTTGCGCCAATTTCCTTGATCTCGACGGCGCCGCTTGTGCTTGCTGTCAACTCCGAGCTTCCGATCCACAATATCGCGGAGCTGATCGCATATTCCAAGGCGAACCCGGGCAAGCTCAATTTCGGCGCGTCGATCGGCACGCCGCCGCATATCTCCGGAGAAATGTTCAATGTCCTGACCGGAACCAAGATTACTTTCATTCCCTACAAGACCGCGGCGGCGGCAGCGAGCGATGTGGTGGCTGGACAGATCCAGATCACATTCCAAGGTACGACCGGGATCATGCCGTTCGTCAGGACCGGCAAGCTCAGGCCGATCGGCGTGGTCAGTCCGCAGCGCATTCCGGAATTTTCCGATGTGCCGACCATGGCGGAGCAGGGGGTCAAAGGCATGCCGCCCGATGCCTGGCAGGGCATCGTCGCGCCCGCCGGTACGCCTGCGGACATCGTCGCCAAGCTCAATCATGTGATTAATGCCGGGCTCTCCAGTCCCGAACTGAAGGCTGGCATTATCAAGCTGGGCGGCAGCCCGAAGTTGACCACTCCGGCCGAATTCGCGTCGTTCATTGCGACGATGAAGCAGGAATGGGCGAAGGTGATCAAGGTTACGGGTGTGAAGGTCAATTGAACGCCCGCCCGGTCGGCGCCTGCGGCTGCGACAATCGCAAGGTCTTATTTTGTCGCTGTGGTCTCCCGCCGTGGGGAATCAAGCTGAAGCGATGAAACGCCGATAAACTAAGCGAGTTGCCGCAGGCGCATCCGGCTGGCCGCGATCGCGGTCGCAACAATCAACACGCCGATTGCGGTGAGCCGCATGTCGGGCGTGATCATGCACAGCGCGCCGAGCGCGAGCAGCGCTCGGGTCCACCACGAATTACACCATTTGGTGTAGTTTTCGATCGCCGCCGCCAGGAGTATGAGTGCGATTGCGGCCGTGCCGAACGTGATCGCGGTCTTCCACAGCGGCCCCTGCCAGACGAGTTCAGGCCCAAATACGAACACGAACGGCACGACGAAAGCGGCGAGGCACAGTTTGACCGCATGGCCTGCGATTGCCATGGGGTTGCATTCGGCAATCGCCGAAGCCGCATAGGCGGCGACTGCAACCGGCGGGGTGACCGCCGACATAACCGCGAAATACAGCAGGAACAAGTGACCGGGCAGCGGATCGATGTGCAACTGGTTCATCAGCGGGCCCATCAGCACCGCCGCCAGGATGTAGGCCGACGGTGTCGGCATGCCGAGCCCGAGCACGATGGTGAGCGCGGCGCCGACCGCCAGCGCGATGAACTGGTTCGCCTCGGTGATGGCATAGATCACGTGCGCGAATTTTGCCGCGAGCCCGGTCATGGTCAGTCCCGCAATCACAAGCCCTGCGGCTGCGGTCGCACCCGCCACCGGCACGATCCGGTAGGTGGTGTCGGCAAGCGCCTGCCAGAGATCGAGCGGGCCTAGCCGTGTTCGGCTCTGGAGCCACGAGACGACGATGACCGCAATGGTCCCCCAGATCGCCACCATGGTCGGCGTATAGCCATAGAGCAGCGCGGAAACCAAAACGATCAGAGGGACGAAGAACAGGGCGCCCTTGCGCAAGGTCGCCAGCAGGTCAGGAATCTGCGACGCGATCGAGCGCGCCCAGGCCCAGCCGAATGGCGCGGAAGTGTACTTGCGAATAGACGCAGACATAATAGAGCAGCGCCGGCAGCAGTGCCGCGACCGCGATGTCGCGGTAATCGATGCCGGTGTATTCGGCCATGATGAAGGCGGCAGAGCCCATGACGGGCGGCATGATGCTGCCGCCGGTGGACGCGGCCACTTCAATCGCGGCGGCGACTTCAGGCTTGTAGCCGAGCCGCCGCATGACTGGGATCGTGACAGATCCGGTGGTCACGACGTCGGCGGTCGGGCTGCCTGAAATCATGCCGTACATGCCCGACGAGATCACCGCCACCTTGGCCGGCCCACCGGGACGGCCGCCGGACAGCGACGCGGCAAAATCGTAGAAGAACTCCGCGCCCTTGGCGGCGTACAGAACGACGCCGAACAACACGAACATGAAGGCATAGGTCGCCGCCACCCGCGCCGGCAGACCCATGATGCCGTCGGTCGTGTACACCATGATGTCGATGAAATGGACCCAATCGATTTCGCCGTGCTGGAGGACGCCGCCCAGCAGATGGCCGAAAAAATTGTAGGCGATGAAAATAAGCACAACGAGGGTCAGCCCTATCCCGGTGGTGCGGCGCGTGATTTCCAGCGTCAGGATCACCATGACAATGCCGAAAAACAAATCCCACCCGCTGAGTGGACTGAGCAATGAAATGCGATCGAGGATTTCCGGCGCCTTGACGAAGAAATAGACGCCGGTAATGAAGCTCGCGAGCGATAGCGTGTAGTCGATTGCGCTGGGACGGTCTGGATCGGAATTCGGCGACGCTCCCACGGTCAGGAATGCGATGGCGATGATCCCGGTGAGGAACACGGCGACCAGCATCCACGGCGCGATGATCAGTATGGTCGCAGCGACGATGACATAGACCGCCAGCGCCACCGCAAGCGGCGTGACCACCCAGGTAAGCCAGCCCTTAGGGCGGCGGCTGACGCCGACCGAAAACCATATCTTTGGATCCCAGATGCGCAGGTTCGCCATCGCGCCAGCCCCAACAGGCAATGCGGCGGGCTCACGTCCGCCGCATGCCCAATCGAATTGCTATGCCGGCTGCTACTTCAGCAACCCTTTTTCGCGATAGTACTTTTCGGCGCCGGGATGGTACGGCACCAGCGCCTTCTCGGTGAAGCTCTGCACCGTCACCGCCTTTTCAAGCAGCCGGTGCGCCGCCTTGTACTTGTCGAGGTTCTCGACAATCCCCTTCGTGATGTTGTAGGCGAGCTTCTCGTCCATGTCGGCGCGTACCAGCGTGTTCAATCCGACGCAGACCGAGGCCGAGTCCGCGCTCAGGAATTTGTATTCGCCCGCCTTGATGGTGCAAGGCTCTGCGCCCATGTCGTTGGCAACCTTCTTGGCCGCCTCCGGCGAGAGCGGCAGCATGACCAGTTCAAGCCCATTGGCCATCTCGCGAATGCGCGGATGATTGATCGAGATGCCGAAGCTCACGGCGTCGAGACGCCGGTCGAGCATCAGCGACGTCATTTCCTGCGAAGCCGCGCGCACGACCTGACCGCCCCACTTCTTGATGTCGTCGAGCGAAAAGCCATACGCCGCAAAGGTCGCGATGCTGACGTCGCCATCGAGGTTGCCGGGCCGGTTGACCGCGATACGCATCGCCGGTTTCTTGGCGGCGATGTCGGCCATCGTCTTGATGCCGTGCTTCTCCGCCCAATCCTTGTTGGCAAGAAAGTGTGTCGCCTGGAACCGGGAACTGGCCGAATAAGGATGGAACAGGAGGCGCAAATCCTTGATCGGCTGTTTGAATGGCGGGCGCCCGTCGACCACCACCTTGAGTTCGGTATCCGAGACCAGTCCCAACGGTACCTTTTTCTGCTCAAGCAGCATCGCATTGGCGAGACCGCCGCTGCCCGTCTGGTATGTCACGGTCGAGCCCGGATAGGCGGCATTGAGCGCCTTGTCGAGGCCGGCGGCGGCGGTGGAGACGAGCCCGCCCGGGCTGTAGCCCGCGACGGTCAGGTTGTACGGCTGAGCGGATGCTGCGTGCGCGACTCCAAGTGCGCCGGCAATCGCCAAAATCATGGCTTTTCGCATTAAATTCCTCCCTCTGCGACGGTCGATCTTCGTCGAACTCGTTGCTGAAAGCCTATCCGGAAGAGGCGCAGTTGCCCACCTGGAACGATGCCGCAGGCCCACGCCTACCAGGCTGGGCTCGCCTCGATCCGATCGCGAGCGGGGAGCGGATGCACCTGCGCAATGCACCACGCCCGGTACTAGTCAGCAGCGGGGAAAAAACGCCGCTATGCCGGGGCCTCTCATTCGCTGACGATCAGGGCATCGAGCGCCGTAGCACCCTGTCCTTTGGGGTGGACCATGAGCGGGTTGATATCGACCTCGACAATCCCGGGCGTGGTCCGCATCAGCCGGCCGATAGCCAGAACTGCCTTCGTGACAGCTTCGATGTCCACGGGGGGTGCGCCGCGAAATCCGGTCAGCAGCTTCGCCGTGCGCAACTTGTGCAGCGCCTCGGTGATCTGCGCCTCATCGGCGTCGACCGGCAGAAGCTGCACATCACCCAGCGCCTCGACCCAGATGCCGCCAAGTCCGAGCAGCAAGACCGTTCCCCAGGCCGGATCGCGCTTGGCCCCGATCATCAATTCGAGGCCTTTGGGCGACATCTTTTCGACCAGGCAGCCGTCGAGCGTCACGCCGGGCGCCGCGCGTTTGATGTTTTCGTGCATCGCCGTCCAAGCCGTGCGCAACGCCGCCTCGTCCGCCAGATTGAGCATGACGCCGCCGGCTTCGGTCTTGTGCGACAGCGCGGCGGCTTGCGCTTTCAGCGCCACCGGATAGCCGACGCGCTTGGCGACAGCGACGGCGTCGTCGGGCGTGCGGGCAAGCTCGCCATCGGGCACACGGATGCCGGCGGCCGACAGGATCTTCTTGCCCAGCCACTCCGGTTGCGCGCCCTGGCTGAGCTTGGGCATCCCCGGAAAGGGCGCAGGGGTGGCGGCGACGCGGGTGCGAGCGAGCGAGCGTCCGTAGCGGGTGTAGAGCGTAATCGCGCGCAACATGCGATCTGACGAGCGTGCGAATACCGCCGGGCTTTCACCGGCAGCCTGCAAGACATCGGCATCCAGCGCCCAGGAATCTCCAAGAGCCACCATGACTTTGGGCTTCGGCGAATCCACCATGCCCTTGTTGAAATTCACAACCTGAAGCGCTCTGCTGATTGGAAAAGTGATAAACAGCATGCCCAGATTGGGATCGTCGAGCAGCGCCTTGGTCGCGATGGTCAGCGCCTCGGGTGAAAATCCGGCCGTGACGTCGAGCGGATTGCCGTAGTTGCCGAACGACGGGAGCACCTCTTTCACTGTTTTCAGAGTGGCAGGATCGAGTTCGGGAAGGTCGAGCCCGACGTCCTCGGCGAAATCGTTCGTCAAGCCGACATAGGCGCCCGAGGCGGTGAGAATGCCGGGCCCTTTTGTTGGCGGGTCCGGATAGCGCACCAGTATTTGGGCGAGGTCCATCATCTCATCCATGGTGGACACCACGATTGCGCCGGCGTCCTCGACCTGCGTCTTCATCGTGGCCCAGTCGCCGATCAGCGCGCCGGTGTGCGATTGGGCGGCCTTGCGCGCTTTGGCGCCGCGGCCCGCTTGCATGAGTACAACCGGTTTGCCGGCTGCGCGTGCGCGGCGGCAGGCAGCGAGAAAGTCCTGCGGCCTGCGGATTTCCTCGCAATAGAGCGCGATCACACGGGTCGCAGGGTCGTCGGCCAGGAATTCGAGGAAGTCGGTGCCTTCCAGGCCGGCTTCATTCCCGGTCGAGATCACATAGCTTAGCGGAAGACCAAGCCCGTCGGCCGCACGCTGGAAATGCCCAAGCAAGCCGCCGCTCTGGCCGACGAACGCAATGCCGCCCTCGACACCGCGTCGCGCTTCGCGCGCGTACAGCATGTGCAGCCACAGGCCATCGACATTGTTGGTGACGCCGAGGCAATTGGGTCCGACCACCGCAAGTCCGGCGGCCCGCGCCGTGTGGGTGACGGCGTCCTGTGTCGCGTGATCGCCAACCTCGGCAAATCCGGCGGCGAAGATCATTGCCGAGCCGACCTTGCGTCGGGCACAAGCTTCGATCGCCTCACGCACGCCTGCTGCCGGCAGCGCGAAAACGGCGAGGTCGACCCCCTCGGGAAGTTCGTCCGGGCTCTTCAGCACCGGCCGGCCGTCGATCGGTTCGGCGCTGCGGCCGATCAGATGGATGTCACCTTCGAACCGATTGAGCTTCAGCGATTGCAGAATCATTTGGCCGGGGCTGCCGGCACGCGACGACATGCCGACGATGGCCACTGATCGCGGGCGCAGGAATTTGGTGACCGCCTTTGGCCCGCGCGCGTCTTGCGGGCCGCTCATGCTGCGCCGTCGTCCGGTTGGAACATCATGAGATGCGTGCCGTCGTCGAGTGGATGCCAGAAGGGCTTTACTTTCATGCCGACCTTCAATTGCTCCGCCGTGCAATTGATGATGTTGGCGACGAAATTGACGCCGACGTCCAGCGTGACGCTCGCGACCACGTAAGGCTCGGTGCCGCGAAACGCCGGCGGGCCGCGGCGAGTGAAAGTGTAAGAGTAAACCACGCCCTTGCCCGACACCTCGCGCCATTCGATGTCACGCCGCCGTCCGGTGAAGATACTCACCGGACGCGGGAAGTGCTGGTACTTGCCGGTCGCCTTGCAATACTGAATCATGAGCTTTTTCTGTTTCGTACCCTCCCAATAGGGCTCGGAGAAGTCGAAATGCCTGATGTTGCGCTTGACGCTGAGCGTGTCGTTGAGTGCGGTGGCCATGAGTGCCTCGTCGATCTATCTGGGCGGCATTTTGCGGTGGGACCAAGGGAGCCGTTGTTCCGGAAATGCTTTATTCCGGAACCAGCACCAAGGCCGCGCTCGAGCCCCAGTTGCGTGCATAGTTGATCCACCCGATCCCGGTCACCAGCGCATTGGTGGTGTCCTTGATCTGGCGCTCGCCAGCCTCGCGGCGCAACTGCCGCACGGCCTCGATCAGGTTTTCCGATGAACCGGCCGCCTGCCCAGCCGATATCTGCCCCCCGCCGGTGTTGAGAGGAAGATCGCCGTTGTAGGCAAAGTTCATCTCGCGGACGTAGGGGATGCCCTGACCGGCCTTGCAAAAGCCGAACGCCTCCATCTGCAGCATGATCGCAATGATGAAGTCGTCATAGGGATGGAAGGACTTCATGTCCTTGATGCCGAGACCGGCCTGTTTGAGCGCCTTTTCGCCGCAGATTGTGTGACCGCTCTTGGTCACGTCGACAAGGCTCTCGCCGCCGAGATAGTTGGTGAGTTCGGCGTAACCGATCGGAATGATGTTCTTCGTGAGGCCCTTTTCCTTGGCTTTCTTGCGGCTCATCATGATGAGCCCAGCCCCGCCATCGGTCCGCATCACACAGTCCAGCAGCCGGATCGGATCGGCGATCATGCGCGAGTTCATGTAGTCGTCGATGGTGATCGGCACGCGCAGCTTTTCGCAGGCGTGCTCGTTCATGATCGCGTGGTTGCGCTGCGTCACCGCGAGCTTGCCCAGCATACGATAGTCGAGGCCGTATTTCGCCTCGTAGGCGCGGCTGAGCAGACCGAAAGCGCCGGGCGGGCCCATCAGGCCATAGGGATCGGTCCATTCGCGGCGATAGGTGTGGGCATGATCGGTCTTGTCCTCCAGCACATGGGTGTCGGAGAACGACAGGAACGCGACTTCGCACAGTCCGTACTCGATCGCCGCAGCCGCACGCACCACGCAGCCCGCGGCCGAACAACCCCCGACATTCACCTGCTCGCAGAAGCCGACCTGGAGACCCAGCACGTCGGCGATGGTTTGCGGCCAGAAGATGTTACCGGCACCGGTGCCGGTCATTCCCGCCACCACGAGTCCGTCGATCTCGCTCTTTTCGAGCCCGGTGCTATCGAGCAGTGACTCGAGCATTTCGCCGATCAGGACGAACACGTCCCGATCGCTCTTCTCCATGACCTTCGTTTCGGCGTAGGCCACGATTGCATGGTCCCGCAAAGCCATCGGTCGCTCCTTGTTGCGCGCGCGGCGCCGTGTTTGTTTATAGGCCGCTATTCCGGTCGCACCCGCGGGGCCGTCTTGTCGAGAAACTGGTTCAGCCGCTCGATCGATTCCGGGCTGCGCGTGTACTCCGCCACCATCCGCTCGAAGTACAGGCCGTCATCGTAGGACAGGTCCTGGATGCGTGGCAGGCTGTTGGTGATGGCGAAGTTCGACAGCGGCGCATTCTTGCAGATCCGCAGAGCCAGTTCCTTCGCCTTAGCCATCGCTTGCCCCTTCGGCACGACGTACTGCACGATTCCGTAGCGTTCGGCTTCGTCGGGCTTGAGCACGCGGCCGGTGAGCATCATGTCCTGCATGCGGGCAAATCCGATGAGCCGCGCCACGCGAACCGAGCCGCCGCCGCCGATGAAGATGCCGCGCGTTCCCTCGGGCAGCGCGAAGAAGGTGGTTTCGTCCGCGACCCGGATATGCGCGGCTGCCGCGGTCTCGAGTCCGCCGCCGAGCGTCGCCCCATGCAGTGCCGCAATGAAGGGGATGTTGCCGCGCGCCATCGCTTCGAAATACGTGTTGCGATTGAATGGAAACGGCAGCCGCTCGGAGCGCCCCGCCTTCCAGTTCTCCGCCGCCCAGCGCAGGTCAAGTCCGGCGCAAAAATTGTCCCCATGACCGAAGATGATGCCGCACTTGGCTTCCTCGCCGGCGCGTTCGATCGCTTCGCGCAACTGCTTCATCACCAGCGGATTGAAGCAATTGCGCTTGTCCGGGCGGTTGAGGCCGACGAGGGCGATCTCCCCATCCAACTCGTAGGTGACCGTCTGCTCTTCGCTCATGAATGGCTCCTGTTCGACGCCACCTGTATAGCCGATTGCCCAACAGCGGCACACCCGCGCCGCCGCAATCTCGAACGGCGAGGCCAGCAGCATCGCTCGCTTGAGATAGCCGACGTGCGGGTCATCGACAAATTGATCGTGCCGTGAAGGGAATGCAGGCCTCGGTGACGACTATTGCTTCTTACGCATTTTCCGAGGCCTTGGCTTTCATGGCAACGCCGGACCGGAGGGATTTGGAAATTTATTCCACCTTGATCTTGGCGGATTTCACGACGGCAGTCCACTTGGCGAGTTCGTCGGCGAGCAGCTTTCTGAACTCCTCCGGCGTTCCGACCTTGACCTCGGCCCCGAGCTTGTCGACCAGCGCGCGGGTTTCCGCCGACGCAAGGCTTTCGCGGAACGCGGCATTGAGCTTGTCGATGATCGGCTGCGGTGTTCCGGCCGGTGCCACGACTCCCAGCCAGAATCCCGATACCAGTTGGGGAAAGCCCGCCTCGACCACGGTCGGGACATCCGGCAGCTTTGGGACTACGTTTGGCAACGGTGACTGCCAGAGGGCGCAGTTTCCCCGATTGAATGTGGGGCAGGATCGTTGTCATCGGGTCGGCGACAATCTGTACCTGGTTCGCCAAGATGGCGGCGAGCATCGGCGCGGTCCCGCGGTAGGGCACGTGCAAGATGTTAACGCCGGCATCGAGCTTGAACAGTTCGGCCAGCAGGTGAGGGGCAGTGCCAAATCCTTGCGAACCCCAACTGAGCTTGCCCGGATTGGCCTTTGCGTAGGCAACAAGCTCAGCCACCGATTTCACGGGTACGGACTCGTGAACGGCCAAGACCTGCGGCGTCTCCATGACTTCGCAGACCGGCACGAACACCTTGGCTGGGTCGTAGCCGATGTTGCTGTGCACGGCGGGGCCGGTTGTCAGGGCGCCACCGGGTGTAATGAGCAGGGTGTAGCCGTCGGGATCGGCGGTTGCGACGGCTTTGGCGCCGATGCTACCGCCAGCGCCGCCGCCGCGGTTCTCGATGACGACGGTCTGATGGAGTACCGCGCCGAGCCGGTCCGCGATGATGCGCGCCATGTTGTCGGTCGGGCCGCCGGCCGGGAACGGCACGACCATCCGGATCGGGTGGTTGGGGTAGGCTTGGGCTTGGGCGAAACTCGTACCCGTGCAGGACCCATCCGACGCACAGCAATGTAGCAAGCAGAGCTCTCTTCATCTTGACCTCCCGTGCTGGGTTCGAAAGCGCCGGCTGCCACCCTGTTTCCGGAATCTCTCGGTGAATCTTTATTTTTCTAGCCTTAAACGTGTCTGTAGCGGCAGTTTACCGCTTGGGCACTAGTTTTCAAACTGTTCGCCACCGCGACGTTTGACCTTCGGCCGGACTGTCGAAGCCGGCAAAGAACATCGGACGCAACGACAATAAGAGACGCTGCGGCCCTGCGCGTACTTAGGAGCTAGAATCTGCAATATCGCTGGTGAAGTCTACCGACGAATTGTCGCGCAAGGTGGCGTCAATGCTGGGAACTGGGGGCGCCATCGGTTAACCGTGGGCGATATCCGCACGCTTTAGAGCCGCTCGCCCGCTTCCATCGCCTCGTCGAGAAGAAAAAGGTCCGTGAGCAGGGCACGAACATGGATCGACGCGTTAACGTTGTCGATCATTTGCGAACCGATAGAGCGCTGGGCGAGCACGAAGCGAAAGGCGGCCCGAGCTTTTGCCACGTCCTGTTTCAGGACGGCCAACATGTCCGACATCGCTTTCTCCATGGCGGCCTCTGGAAATCCCATGTCCCGGGGCGTTGCCGTTTCGAGCACATCGAGGGCCACGTCCGCGCGCGACAGCGCCCGGCGAACACCCAGCGGGTCGTCCTCCTCACGTTCACGCCCCTGTGCCGCGTAGGCGAGCATCAACTCATACGTCGCCTCGATCGTGTCGATCGCTTCCGCTACTGTTCGCGGCATTCCCTCATCATTTGACGCCATCAATTCATCCTTCGTTCCTGGACCGGATTTCGGTATGCGCTTGAACCGAAGTCACGTCCGCCAGCGTTCGGGGTCGTGATGCTCTGAATATTCCTTGCGGCTGATCCAGCCGCGAAACATCGAGCGGGTGAGATACCATTCGTCAGGCCGCAGCGCGAAATAGATGTGGATGATCACCAGTGTCACGAGCGCCATCGCCGCGAAATCGTGGATGACGTAAATAAGCCCCCAGGTCTCGTTCGAGAACCAATACGGATCGCGGCGCCAGAACGGCGTGTCGATCTTCAGCAGCATCAGCAGTCCGCTTACGACCAGCGCCAGAACCAGGATTGCGACGGCCAGGTGGTAGAGCTTTTGCAGCGCGTTGTATTTTCCCGGCCGAGCCGGCTGCGCGGCGCCACCGATCAAGGTGTGACGGAAATTGGCGCAAATGTCCCGAGCGTCCGCGATCCATATCATCATGCTGCGCCAATCGAGCCAGATCAGCGCTCGCACGATATGAAACACGACGAGGGCCGCCAGTAGAACCCCTGACATCCAGTGAATCTCCACCCACTGAAATTTCCAGCCCAGGATCGGCAGGAAAGCGGTGGCCATCAAGGTCAACACCGCGATCGCCATCAGCCAGTGATACAGCCGATCGACAAGTGCATGGCGCATGACGCGACCGGAAGGGACAATGCCAACATCGCGTTTTTCGGAGGGGATATTGCTCATTGCCATGCCCCCATTTGCTTCAATGCGCTCTTCGCTGTCGCATCTTGACGACAGCGATCACGATGGCATGCACGACGATGACGGCCGCGCCCGCTGCCACAAACCAAGGCAGGAGATCCCACGACGCGCCGATCAACTGCTCCTGGCCGCCGTAGATCGACTTCGAGTAACGGAAAAATTGCATCGACCTGCCTCTTGTTGACTCCGTCTCTGCGCCGGTTTCGATCCGTCATACCTCTTGCGACCCGCGTCCAAAAATGGGCCACGATTGCGGTCGCACCGCATGTCGAACTTGCAGCAAGAATGGTGCGGACTTCTGAATCAAAGCCACACTAGTCCTCGCCAAACTTCAAGCCCGCATTGTCCGCCATCCAGTGTGCCACGTCCATAAGATCGCCCTTTGCGCGCGGCGAGTGGGCGGCGCTGATACATGCAGCTTGCAGCAAGCTCAAATAGGGCGTCGGCGCGGACGCCGCGCGCGCTGCATTGAGGACCCGCTCGATGTCGTCCAAAGCGCGCTTTTGCGGTGTACCCAATTCATAGCGCCCTGTGAGCACTTCGGTTGCGATTGCCGGCGGCGCTGTGCCCGCTCCGGTCGCCAGGAGCGGCATCGCGTCGAGAACGCCGGCCGGGTCGAGACCAAGCTTTTTCGCCAGCACGACCATCTCGGTCCAAAGTGCGATCGACGTGGCGGTGAGCGCCGCAGCGAGCGACTTGGCGAGCGGTCCCGATCCGATCTCGCCAAGATGCAGGGTCTTCGACGCGAATGTACGCGCAAGACCGGCATGACTTGTTCGAGCGCGTCAGCGGAGCCGGCGGTAAGCAGCGTGAGTTTGCCGTCGCGAGCGTCCTGTGGGCTGCCGACCGGCGTCGCCTCGATCCAGATCGCGCCCTTCGAATAGAGTGAGCGTGCGAGCGCCGGTCCCACCTGCGGCGAGGCGTCGCTCAAATCGACAATTATGGTGCCCGGCCGCAGCGCATGCAGGAGGCCGACGGATCCCATGACGGATTCCCGCAGCGTGTCGTCCGACGTTTCCGTGATCAGGACGAGGTTGCAAATCTGCGCCAAGTCAAAGGGCGAACCGGCGGGGGCGCTACCGCCCTCGGCCAGATGTGCCTGCAACATTCGAGAATTAAGGTCCGTGGCGGTATGGCCGATACCCTGTTCGTCCAGCCGGCGAGTGAGCGCAGATCCCATGGCGTCAAGGCCGACGATACCAACCGAAAAATCCGCCATTAACTACTCCCGCGACAAATGCTCGACGGCGCATGAATTCCGGCGGCGAGCGGCGTCCGATCCAAACGCACGTGGGAACGCCGCAGCGCGGTGCGGGTACTGGCTGCGTCCGCTGCCCACCACGTTTGCCGGCGCGGCGGAAGCGGTAGCCGAAACGCCATCCGGCCCGGGCATCCGGTTATCCGAATTTGAATTCGGCATACCGAAGTCCCGGGCCGGGCATTGCTGCTTGCGTTCGAAATGTCAGGCCGATGCGTCGCGCACCGAACGCATGACGAGGTTCGCCATCAGCGGCACCTTGAAGTGATTGTAGTTGAGCGGCCGCGCACCGCGGGTCACAGATTGCCCCGCGAGCCGCGCCAACTCCTGGTCCACTTTTTTGCCCTTGATAGTCTCCTCGGCGACCCCGCACCGCCGCGGCGTACACGCGACGCCGCCGACGGCCACCCGCGAATTCTGCACAACGCCGCCGGCGTCGGTTTTTACTGCCGCTGCAACATTGACCAGCGGGAAGTCCCACGAATTGCGGTCGGTGACCTTCTCGAAATAGAACCGCGCGCCGGCCCATTCCTTGGGAATGCGGATAGCGACGAGGAGGTCTTCCGGCTTCATCTGCGTCATGTGGGTGATGTCGATGCGCGGGCCGATGAAGAATTCCTCGGCCGCAACGACACGTTCACCTTTGGCGTTGCGGATCACCATCTTGGCGTCGAGTGCGATCATGGTTGGCGCCATGTCGGACTGCGATACCGCCACGCAGCGGTTGGCGTCGAAGATGGCGTGCTCGCGGTTCTGCCCCTCGGGCGTATCAGAGAAGCAGGTATTGCCGCCGGCACGATAGCAGGGCAGGCCCGAGCGATAGTACCAGCACCTGGCATCTTGTGACACGTTTCCGCCGATGGTGCCGGTGTTGCGGATTTGCGGGCTCGCGACCTTACCTGCCGCATCCGCGAGCAACCGGTAGCTCTTGTTGATGATTGGGTTCTTTTCGATCTCGCTGATCGTGGTGAGCGCACCGATCTCAAGGCCGTCGGCAGTCTCTTTGACGCCCTTCAACTCGGCGACGCCGGTCAGATCGATGACGACCTTCGGGCGTTTGATTCGATCCTTGAACCAGGACAGCGAGTCATTGCCGCCTGCGATTTTCCAGGAGTCTTTCTTATGCTGATCGAGGAGCGCGACGGCGTCCGCGATCGTCAAGGGCCTGTACAGTTCGAAGCCCGGAATGACATCTTTGATCATCATGGCTGGGCTCCTTCATCACATCGTGTTGGCCTGAAGCGGCCGGTAGGACTGCGGCCGCTTGGCGAGTGCATTGACGATCATGTCGCGAACGACCGGAGTCCGGTGGAAGTAGTGACCGCCCAGAGCGTCCGAGATGGCGTTGACCAACGCCGACGCGGCTGCGCCCTCGATCGGTTCGCCGATGCCTTTCACGCCGACCGGATTGTCTCGATCCGGCCGCTCGGCCGCGGCCCAGTGGAAGTTCTTTGGCATGTCGAGGTAGGTCTGCGGCTTAGCCTGGTCGAACTGGACGTTGGCTGGCAGGCCGAGCGCGTGGTCGTAGACGATGCGCTCGGTGGTAGCGAGGCCGAAGCCCATCATGGCGCCACCGTGCATCTGGCTCTGCAGCCCCTCGGGGTGCAGAACCGTGCCGCAATCCGCGACGCCGAGATAGTCCTTGATCTCGAACTCGCCGGTCTCGGTGTCGAGCTCAATCATGCAGAAACCGGCGCACAACGCCGGCACCATGCCACGCTTAGGGAGGCGTGTCCTTGGCGACACCGATCAGGCCGGAGCCTGCCAGCGCCGTTGCCGACGCCTTGGTGAGCGGATTGATGTCGCCCGGCAATTCCTTACCGGAGTACTTGCCGCCGAGTTCAATCGCTTTCTTGGCGGCGTCGGCGAAGCTCATCGACTTCGACGCATCAGTCTTGTGGACGACCTTCTCGTTCTTGAGATCGTAGTCGCCAGGTGCTCCGCCCAGTTGCTGGGAAGCAATTTCAAGCAGTTTCTTCTTTGCGTCCTCTGCCGCGACATAATTCGCACGTGAGGCGGTGTAGGCGGTGTTCGAGCCGAACTGCCCGATCATCCATGGCAGATGCCGGTCAGTGCGGCCGCGAACGATGACAACGTTGTCCCAATTGTAACCCAGCACCTCGGCCGCAACACGGGAAGTGGAGGCGTAGGAGTACGTGCCGAGATTGCCGACGCCGGAATGCACGTAGAGCTTGCCATCCGGTAAGATGCGCACGAGGCCATCGAACCCATTCGAGCCGCCGGCGTGGAACGCAGTACCGATGCCGACGCCAATGACCTTGTTGCCATTGCGCTGGCCCGACAGTTTCTTTTTCTCTTCCCACTTGAAGATGTCGCCGCCCTTGCTCAGCGCGTCCTTCAGATACGCGCTGGTCAGCTTGCCCTTGCCGTCATGCCCCTCAAAGCCGTCATTGTCGGGAGCATTGACGCGCCGGATTTCAAGCCGGTCGATGCCGAGCTTGCGAGCCCCTTCATCGATCAGCGGCTCGAACGCCATCGCGGTCTGATTTTCACCGGGACCGCGCTGCGGACCGCGCGGCGGCGTATTGGTGAGCACCGCCGTACCACGCCAACGCATCGCTTCCGGCTGGAAGCAGACCTGGGCGGCGTGTCCGCAATTGCGGAAGTCCCAGAAACCCATATTCGGGCCGTTGTCCTGGACGACGAAAATGTCCATCGCCGTGATGCGGCCGTTCTCGGCAAAGCCGATCTTCGCCCAGCCCTGGAAGCCGGCGCGGCCGGAGCCGAGTGCGTACTCTTCTTCGCGGCTGATCCGCATCATGACGGGACGGCCATTGGCCTTCTTCGACAGATGGGCCGGAATCGACATGACCGGGTACGGGTTGCCCTTCGAGCCGAAACCACCGCCGCAGAACTCGGCAATGAAGACGACCTCTTGCGGCTTGACCCCGCATAGCCGCGCGATCTGCGGCACACCGAACGACTGGCTCTGCAGCGAGCCGTGCAGATAGACCTTGCCGTTCTGCCAGTAGGCCATGGCGGAACGCGGTTCCATCGAGTGGTGGGAAGTTCCGGCGGTCTGGAAGCTGCGCTCGATGACCACCTTGGCCTTCTTGAAGCCGGCATCGAGATCGCCGTACGCCCATTCTTCGGCGGGCTTGCCCATCGGCATCTTGCCTTGGTCGAAGCCGTCGAAGTCCTTGGCCGTCCACTTGACGGTCTGCAAGGGCAGTTGGACGTTTGCGACGTTGCCTCCCGTGTAGGCGTTGGTACCGCCCGGGTAGAGCGAATCCAGCGGATCGACGACGTGCTTCAGTTGTTCGAAGTCAACTTTGATTGCTTCGATCGCCGCAGCCGCAATCTCTTCGGAATCGGCGGCCACTGCCAGGATCGGTGCCCCCGCAAAGGTCGGCTCCTTATAGAGGATCGGATCGACCGGCGGCGGAAACTGCGGCACGTCCTCGGGCGTGATGATCGCCACGACGCCCTTCATTTTCATGGCGGCGGATGTGTCGATGTTGCGCACGCGGGCGTGCGGCATCGGCGACAGCAGCAGCTTCGCATGCAGCATGCCTTCCGCGCGGAAGTCTTCGGCGTACTTTGCCGCGCCGGTGACCTTGGCGACCATATCCGGCGGCGTGAAATTCTTACCGACGAGTTTGTAGTCAGCCATATCAGCCTCCCTTCGCCGCGCGCATGACGCCCGCCAGATATTGTTCGTAAGAACCGCACCGGCATAGATTTCCGGACATCGCCCGCCGCGCCTGTTCGACCGTCGGGTGCGGATTGGCCTTCAGCAGCGCCACCGCCGATATCACCTGGCCCGGCGTGCAGAAGCCGCACTGCGGACCGATCTCCTGCGATGAACGCCTTCTGGACCGGGTGCAGTTGCCCGTTCTTGGCGATCCCCTCGATCGTGGTGATCTCTTTGTCGGCGACCGAGTGGGTGAGGGTCGTGCATGAGTAGTTGGTCACATCGCCGACCATCACCGTGCAGGCGCCGCATTCGCCGCGATCACAGGACAGCTTCGTGCCGGTCAGGCCGAGCTTGTAGCGCAGCGTGTTGGCGAGGGTCTCGTACGGCAGCACGTCAACCCGGCGAACCTGACCGTTGACCTTGAGGCTGATCAATCGCTCCACACCGGCGGTGCGCGCCTGTGCGCTGCCGGCCCGGAATAGATATCCGGACCCGCCAAGCGCGGCGCCTGAAGCGATGACCCCTTTGATGAACGAACGCCTCGACGCCTTTGCGTGCACGATTTCGCCGAGCGTGCTGCTGGCACCCGGCGGTTGATGATGATGCCCAGGCCCCTCGCACTGCGCGTGCGATGTCAGACGATCTTCTGCCATTGCGGCCTCCCGACGTTTCCTGATGCCCTAGCGGAAATTGCCAGCCTCGCATCGCGAGGAGGAGTTTCCGCGCTTTATTGATTGTTGTTCTTGGATTGGAACATTGCGACAATTCCGACGGCCTCTCAAGTAGAAATATTGCAATTCTAATCTGCGCAGCCGCGTGGCGAGGCTCGTGCGGTTATCGCCGCAGCGCAGCATAAGCAAAGTATTGAAATTCCGACGTGATCGTCGGAAGGTAACATCGGTGGTGCGGCAAAATGACAAGGTCGAATTCAGCGCAGCCACAGTTCCGACGGGGAAACGACGCGCGATCAGTTGCGAAATTCGTGAGTCTTGAAAAATTCCGTGGTCAGCAATGTTGACCGACGCATTTCTTCCTGCGTCATTTCAAGCGCGATAGCATCGCGGCAATACAGACTTTCCGAGTAACCGTTGGTCAACGCGATATCGCACCAGGAGTATGCTCGCGCCAAATCTCGCGGAACGCCACGCCCATAAAAATATTGCAGACCAAGGAAGAATTGCGCGGTTGGCTGTCCGGCCTCGGCAGCGCGCTTGAACCACAACAGGGCCTGCTGGTCATCGCGCCGGACGCCCTTGCCGGCATAGTAGAGAAAACCAAGCGAAGCCTGTGACTTTGCATCGCCATGCTGCGCGAGCGGCACCCATTGGGCAAACGCTTCGGCATAGTCTCCGGCATTGAACGCATCGAGGCCCGAACTGAATTCCTCGGCATTCGAGATGGCAGGGGCGCCTGCCATCACGAAAATCAGCAAAAATTGACGGAGACGCCGCATCGAATGGATCTGCATGATGACGATCAATCTAGCTTCCCAGCAGATGTGCCGGTAGTGCGTACTCGGCGGGCCGGTATGTGAATCCGTAGCAACAGGCGTCAAACGGTTCGCGGGTCACGATTGCAGCGGAAAATCAGTTTGATTGCACAGGTTCAGGAGGACGCAGATATTGCGGCGGCGCGTCGATCGGGCCGTCGAGCGTTCGGAGAAACGCCTCCAACTGTTCGAATTCGGTCGCGCTGATAGGCAGGTCGTTAAGCTCGCTCTTGCCAACGCGGGCATTTGGCAGCGTCCGGTAATGCCACAACACGTCCTCGAGCAGACGCCGGTCTCCCGCCCGCATATAGGGCGCGGTCTTGGGCAAGTTTCGTAACGTCGGCACCTTGAAGGCGCCGCGCAATTCAGGACTGTTGCGGCGAGCGAATTCCAGTTCGGCGCAATCGCCCGGCGCCGCGTCGGAGTATTTGCCCATGCAATTGAATTGGTCGGCACGCGCGAGCTCCACGCCAACAATACGGCCGTTGGCCAAGTCGTCGCCGGACGGTTCGGCAACGCCGATGTTGTGAAAATGCTTGTTGGTGAACAGCGGCCCGTTGTGGCAACGCAAGCACCGGCCGAGCTGGTCCGAAATGAAGACATGCAACCCTTGGCGCTCATCGAGGCTCAACGCATCTTGCGCCGCGGGCTTGCGTCCCGTCACGATCGCGTCGACGTAGCGGTCAAATCTGGCGGGGCCGGGCATGATTTTCCGTTCATAGGCGGCGATCGCCTTGCCGACATTTGAGAAAGCGCGGTTGATGCCGTCGCGGTCGCTTGACGGGGGCAGGGCACCGAAGATCGCGACGTAGGAACGCGACAAGTCGGGATTGGCGCGAATTACCTCAATGAGGCGGTCACGTGGCATGTTGTGTTCGAGCGGATTCTCGATCGAGCCGAGCGCCTGTGACCATTGGCTGTCCTTGCGCCCGTCCCAGAACAGCCAGGGGCTATAGGCCGCGCCAACGATGGTCGGGGCATTGCGCGAAGTCGTGCCAACACCGACCGCGACACTCTTGCCGTCGGTGAATCCAAGCTTCGGATCATGACAGGTGACGCATGCCACCTTGCCGTTGGAGCTCAGCCTGGTGTCAAAGAAGAGGCGATGGCCAAAATCGGCCGCGCCCTGGTTGTCGCCATACTTGTTGGACGGGTCCGGCGGCAGCTTCGGCAGGCTCGACAAAGCCAACGAGCGCAGAATTTCGATCTCCGACGCGGTCCACTCCGGCCCGGACTGTGCGTACGACGGCCCCGCGGCGCAAATCGCGCTAGCGGCAAGAGCGGCGATGGATACCAGTCGGCGCATCGGCCTATTTCACGAGGACATCAAATGACGCACGATCATGATTGTGCCCATGGTCGATGGCAAGAACCAGGTGCCATTCGCCCGCCATGTGGAAGCGCAATCCCTCAAGCCGATAGGCTCCGGGCTGCCCTGCCGGCGAGAACCCGCGGTGAGGTGGGCAGGGGATTAAGCGCGTAACGATGGTGCGCCGCAACGGCAATAGCAGCCCCCGCGACCGGCTTTCCGTCCGGGGTGCTGAGAAAGATGTCAACGCCGTGCAAATGGTTCACACGCTCAGGACGCTCAAGGCCGGTCAGCCGAACGTTGAATTGGTTATTCTCGGTCCAAAGCATAATCGGCCTGACCGAGCCGGCGCGCGTCACACCATAAGTCAGCATTAGCGCGAAAAAACCTACGGTCAGTCGTTGGATCAGTTGATGCTGCGTCGACATCACGGTCGCCGGACCCCGCTTCGATCCCAGCGCAGCATACTACAGGGAACAAGCAGTGTCGTCCGCCGCCGCCGGATTGACGCCGGCTCATGTCAGCTAAAATGCTAGCAGAGGTTTCGCCGGGCCGGTTTGATCGTGATCAACGACCGGTCGCTTACGATCCTTAATCTGGCAGCGCCGCGTGTGCGCAGGGCCTCGCGCGCCGGGACAAGCCGGCGGGTCAGGTCAGTCGCTCTCTGATGAAATCGGCCGTGCAGCGGTAATGGCGCATGAGAAATTCAACGGCTTTGTCCTCGTCGCGGCTCAGCGCAGAATTGACGATCGCGGCGTGTTCCGCTTCGACGTCGCGTTCCGCGTCCTGCGGCGGGGCTGCGACCCGGCGATAACGGATGTTCAGGTCGTACATCTGGTCGCAGAATCGCAGCAACAGCATCGATCCGCAGGCCGCAATCAAGGCGCGGTGAAGCGCCTTGTGGCGGATCTCCCAATGGTCGTTCTCGAGCAGGCGATCGGGAGCCAGAGAGTGCTTGGTACGAGACAGGTGAAAGTTGGCAAGTACGATAGCCTCCTCCCAGGCAACGTCCCCGATGCGGATTGACTCGCGCAGCGCGCGCTCTTCGAGCCAGCCGCGGGTGGCCAGAAGCTCATCGAATCCCGTCCTGCTGATAGGACTGACGCGAAATCCCCGATGATCAATGCGCTCGACCAGCGCCTCGGAGGTCAAGAGGCTAAGCGCCTCCCGGATGGCGCTCGCGCCAATCCCATACACCTCTCTGATTTCATCGATCCGGAGCTTTTTGTCCGGGGCCAGCGCACCGCTCAAGATGTCGTGTCGCAAACGCTCGTATATGCGAGTTGTCAGAGAAACCGCCGAGGTCTCGGCCTTTGTCTGGATTGGCAGATCGACCACGTTGTTCGGCAGAGTCATCTCGCGAGGTTCCCAAGGCTCCATGACGCGGCAATCTGAATAACACGCAAGACGGGCAGGGAGCACAAAATTCACACTTTTGATCGAGTATCACAATCTTATCGACAAATATCAATTTTTGGCGGTATTATCTATGCAATGTGCGAACGGGTGGTTTGTCTGTCTTCCCACAATCATAGATTTAGCCGTTTGCTGGGAGCGAACGGACCGTCCGACCGATTGCTTTGACAAGGGTTTGAACAATTCATGATCAAGCGTTTCAATGTCGCGCCGCCGAACATGTACAATCGGCAGGTGCGCGGTCAGCACTTGTTCTCGCCCATTGTTGTCGTTTGTACCGACGACCATGCCCACGTCTATGTGGCGGGCAAGACCTCAATCCAGCCTGATGCGTCGATCGGCTGTGTCGGCGATTTAAGGGGGCAGATCTCGCTGGTGTGCAACGCCGTCAAGGATAGCGTTGAATTCGTCGGAGGGTCGCTTGAAGATGTAGTCCGCACCGTGACCTACGTTCTGGATATTGACGCGTATTATCAAGTGGTCGACGAGCGCTATAAGATTTTCCGTAACGCGCTTCCGACCAACACCCTGCTTGCGGTCAGCCGGTTGGCTCATCCCGATATGCTGGTTGAGATCGAAGCCGAGGCTATCGTTGATCTTGCCAAACTAAAGAATCTCGAAGCTGGAACCGAGGCAATCGCATCTTAAGTGATTGGCGTTCGCAAGGCTCGGCTGTCGGATACATGATCCCGGTGTGGGAGGAATTGCGCGATGAATATTTCTCGAATTGAGTCGGTCCTTTACGGGGCGGAGGATTTGGAAGCGGGGATCCGTTTCTACGAGGATTGGGGGCTGGCGTGCATCAGCCGCGGCGTTTATGGCGCCGACTTTGCGCTTCCGTCGGGACAAATGATCTTCGTTCGGCGCAAAGATGATCCCGCCTTGCCGGCTGCCATCGAGCCTGGTTCGACGGCGCGAGAGATCACCTGGGGCGTGGACGGCGCGGAATCTCTTGCCGAGATCTCGGCGGAACTCTCGCGAGACCACGATATCGTGACAGACGCCGAGGGTGGCATTCACACCGTCGATCCCAATCAAACTGCAATTGCGTTTCGGGTTGCACGGCCGAAGCTGTCACCGGGTACCCCGAGACTGAATCCACTGGGCGGCGCGACCCCGCCGGTCTCGCCGGCGCGGCTTGCCCATGTGGTATTCACCGTCACCAAGGACATGGGCCGGCCCACGTCAGATTTCTACGTCGATCGGCTTGGATTCCGAATTTCCGACAGGGTCCTGGATAACGGCGACTTCTTGCGCGCATCGGGCGCGCAGGATCACCACAATCTGTTCATTCAGCATCGCGTCAACAAGCTGACCTTCAATCACGCCGCATTCGAGATGGACAACTTCGACGACGTGATGCGAGCGGGGCAATATGTGCATGACCGCGGCTGGGCCACGGCAATCGAACCTGGGTCGCACTTCGTGAGCGCGCAGAGGTACTGGTACTTCAAGAACCCCTGCGGCGGTGAAGCGGAGTACTATTCAACGGATCGTATTGTGGATGACAGTTGGCAGACGCGAGTTTGGGAGACCGCTCCGCGCGTGCCGACGTCGCTATGACCAGCCGGCGAACTTGCGAAGGCGCAATTTTGCAGTGCCGCTAAGATTGTGTTGCCGATAATTCGGCTTCGATCTCATCGATCCAGCGCAACGCATTGGCGACGGCCGGAAGCACCGCAGTCGCGCCGAGCGTCGCGATCGCGACCTGCTGCAATGTCTCTTTGCTGACGTTGGACTGCAATGCGCGCCTGACATGATTTTTGAACGGCTCCTGGTGCCCGGCCGTCGCAAAGCCCGCAATCATGATCAACTCGATGGTTGCACGGTCGAGCGGGCCGGCCGCCCGTGCCGCATCGCGGAAGGTTTTGAATGCGTCGGCCACGAATTCGTTGGCTTTACGCAATCGTCCTGACGGCAGAATGTCATTGCTGTTCATGTCGGGATTCTCCAGGAGGACCGGAAGCTTTCGGTGCTGAGTATGTGGGGCCCACGTCGGCGCCTATTCGAGCTTGATGTCGGCCTTGGTCAGCAGTTCCTTCCATAGGGCGGATTCCTCATTGACCCGCTGGAGCAGGTTGGCCGATCCCTCGCTCGCGACGATGATACCGGCCTTCTTCAAAAGACTGCGAACGTCCGGCATCGCGAGCACCGACACGATTGCGCTTTCAATCTCGGCGCGCACCGGCTCCGGCGTCTTTTTCGCGACCAGAACCGCGAACCACGCGCTGGTATCGAAGCCCGGCAATCCGGATTCCGCGACCGTAGGCACATCAGGCATTGAATCGCTGCGTTCGATCGTGGTGACGGCCAGCGCTCTCAACTTGCCGTCCTGGATCGGCGCAAGCACGGTGGGAAGATTGTCGAACATCAAGTTGATCTGGCCGCCCACCAGATCACGCACCGCCGGAGCGCTGCCCTTGTAGGGTATGTGCAGGAGCTTGATCCCCGCGCGCTGCTGAAACAGTTCGCCGGTCAGATGCCCGTTCGAACCGATCGACTGTGAGCCATAGGTCAACTGGCCGGGCTTGGACTTTGCCAGGGCGATCAACTCTGCGATCGTCTTCGCCGGAACCGAGGGATGAACAACCACGACATTGGGCACGAAACCGATCCGGGTGACCGGTGCAAAATCCTGCTCGAAGTCGATCTGTTTGCGGGTCGTGGCCCCGGATAGCACCAGCCGGCTCGATGCGACCGCAAGCAGCGACGTCCCGTCGGCATCTGCTCGGGCGACCTGGTTGATGCCGATCGAGCCGTTTCCACCTGGACGGTTCTCCACGATGACCCGCTGGTGCCAGCGATCCGTCAGCTTCTGGGCGATCACCCGCGCCAGGATGTCGGTCGATCCGCCCGCCTGGTAGGGAACGACGAACGTCACGGTCCGCGAAGGGTATTGCTGGCCGGAAGCAGCGACGGCCCACGTCACACCGGCGAGCAAGCCCACCAGCGATAAAATATTACGCAGTTTCATAGCCTTACCTTTCCGTGAGCTAAACTGCCGGATTGCAAGAGTCCTGCCAGGTCGCAGCCCAGCGCGAATCCTTTGGCGCCCCGGGTGTTGGGCCGGCATCGGAGTTCGGCGCCCTCGGCAACCATCATCTATAATGCTGGAATTTTGAGCGAGTATCGATATAAAATGGTTCACAGGCATTATAATCCATGGAAATATCAGAAGTGGCATAAAGACGATACTGGCACGGAGCTTGCTGCAGCTAGAGTGCACGTTATGGCCAAGCGTCATTGCACCTTTTCTGAATGGAGAATTCCATGAAACTGCTTCCGGTTGCCGCCAGCCTGACCGTCAGCTTGCTTGCCCTGATCGCTGCGCCGTTATCGGCCCGGTCGCAGGAATATCCGAAAAAGCCGGTTACGATTTACGTGCCGTTTGCAGCGGGCGGCATTACCGATGTGTTGGGCCGGCTCGTCGCGCAAGAGTTGAGTACGAGCTTGCATGGCCAGTTCGTGGTCGAAAACAAGCCGGGCGGTGGGACATCGATCGCGACGATGGCGACAATCAAGGCGGAGCCCGATGGCTACACGCTGCTGATGGTGCCGAACGCAACGCTCGCAACCAATCCGACCCTCTACAAATCGCTTCCTTATCACCCACTCACCGACCTGAAGCCGATCGCGCTGATTGGCTCAATTCCGTTCCTGCTGCTGGTCAATCCCCAGTTTCCAGCCAAGACCGTGCAGGACCTGATCAAGATGGCAAAGGAGAATCCCGGCAAGCTCAACTACGGGTCTGGCGGCGCTGGAACCAATGGCGCGATCTTCATGGACATGCTTCAGACCATGACCGGCATCAAGATGGTGCACATTCCCTATCGTGGCTCGAACCCGCAACTGGCGGATACGATCTCAGGCCAGGTGCCGCTCGGATTTGCCGATGCGTCCACCACCAAGGAACTGGTGCGGTCGGGCAAGCTACGCGCCTTGGCGGTGAGCACGGCGACGCGATTCGATGGCCTGCCCGATGTCCCAACACTCGCTGAAGCCGGAGTGCCGAACTTCAATGCCGAATCCTGGCAGATGCTGGTCGGTCCGGGAAAAATCCCGATGGCGATCGCAGACTTGCTGAACGCCAAAATCAACGCGTTCATCAGCAAGCCTGAGGTGGACAAGACGATGAGAGATATCGGTGTAATTCCCGGCGGTAAGCGCAACGTCAAACAACTTACCGACTTTGTGGTGTCTGAGGAAAAGCGTTGGGGTGACGTGATCCGTAAGGCCGGATTGGCCGGCACGCTGTAAGCGAAGGCGCGGTGCATCGGCGCGCGGCGCGGCGCCGACGCGGCCCATTCGCCGTTCATACAGGGACCGACGATGCTACGAAGCCATGGTCGTTACGATTACCTGCCGATCACGGAACGGCAGCCTTATCGATGGCCGAATGGCGCGCGGCTGGCGATCTTCACCGCCTTGAATGTCGAGGTGTTTCCTTTCGCAGAAGGGATGGGCGTCGAGCTCGCCGGCGCGCAGCCGCAGCCCGATGTCGTCAACTATTCGTGGCGCGACTATGGAAACCGCGTCGGCTTCTGGCGGCTGATGGAATTGCTCGACGAATTCGAGATTCCTGTCTCGATGCTGATGAATACCGAATTGTTCGAACACTGCCCGCAGATCGTGTCGGCGATCCGAAAGCGCGGCGACGAGTTTGTCGGCCACGGCAGGACCAACGCCGAGCGCCAGGGCACGATGCCGGAGGAGGAGGAGCGGGCGCTCATTGCGCAGGTGGTCGAAACATTCCGGAAAGAGACCGGGGAGGCGCCGGCCGGCTGGCTTGGGCCCTGGGTGTCGGAGAGTTTCGTCACGCTCGATCTGCTGCAGGAGGCGGGGTTCAAGTATCACCTCGACTGGACGGCTGATGACCAGCCGATCTGGATGAAAACGCGCGGCGGGCGGATCCTTTCCATTCCTTACGTCAGGCCGACCAATGACCTGCCGATGATGCACCGGTATCAGGTCACGCCGGAACAGTATGCCGATCTCCTGATTGATCAGTTCGACGAGATGCTGGTGCAGTCGCGCGAGACGCCGCTGGTATTCTGCCTTTCATTTCATCCGTATTTCGCCGGCCACGCGTTTCGCATCAAGCATCTGCGGCGCGTCTACAGGCATATCAAAGCAAACGCCGACAAGGTGTGGTGGGCCCATACAGGGCAGATCGCTGATCACGTCATGACGCTGCCCCCCGGTATCGTACCGGGCAGCGCTTGAACATTTTATGCGTTTGTCACGGCGCGCGCGCCGCCGATGCAGCAACAACGGACGTGCAATGACCAAATTGGCCCTCAGGATTGCCGATGGTCCACTGACCGCACGATCGGCATCGGCACGGATGTGCAGGTTGCAGGCGTCTACCCGACTTACATCGCGGTCGAGTTGTCGTCGGAGATCTTGCAACGATTTTGCTGACGGGGATTCGACCAAAGTTTGCGTTCTGGCGCAGGGGCGGCCCAGATCAGATTGCGAGGGGATCGCACAATGATGATTCAGCGAGCCGTTGGGGTCGCCGGCAGCACCATGTCCGTGTTGCTGTTCGCTGCCGATGAAACCCGGGAACCGCAGCCAGGTCTTGTTTTGTGCCATCACCGGGAAGGGGTCGACACATTCACGCGTCATTCGGCTTCCTATCTGGCCAAATGTGGCTTCGTGGTCGCGGTGCCGGATTTTTATCATCGCCGTCCGGCGGGTGAGGCCTGGGAAGTATCGCGCAAAACAATGGAGGACATCGAGGTCGTTGCGGATCTGCAAGCCGCAGCGGTGCTATTGAAGACTCAACTCGACGTCCGCTCCAATGCGATCGGAATTATCGGACATTGTATGGGAGGTCGAACGGCATTCCTCGGAGCGGCGGCGACCCCGCATTTCAAATCGGCGGTCATGCTGTATGGCGGCAATATCTTTCGCCCGGAAGGCTCAGGAATGCCGCCACCGATCGAGCTGGCGAAGAATATCCGCTGCAAGATGCTGGGGCTTTACGGCCGCGACGATCATGTGATTGGCCCGGATGAGGTTGCTCGTCTGTCCGGCGAGCTCGATCGCTATGGCGTCAATCACAAATTTCACACCTACGACGCAGCGGGCCACGCATTTCAGGACTTCGAGCGGGAGGAGACCTACCGCAAGAGTGCCTCTGACGATGCCTGGGAGCGCGTAGTCGCATTCTTGGACCGGACGCTGTCGAGAACCGGCGCCTTGGCGCGCGCGGAGGAACGGTGGGCCAGACGATGACCACTGCGCTCTTTGGTCGTTGTGGGTGATTATGACGCGTCCCATGCATCTCAACCTGTTCATCCAGGGCCGTGGGCATCACGAAGCTTCATGGCGACATCCGAAGTCGTCAAAGCTGCCGCTGACCGATATTCGGTATACCGCCGACATGGCTCAGAAGGCTGAGGCGGGCTTGTTCGATTCGATATTTCTCGCCGACGTCCTGGGTTTATGGAACGACGTGGAGAAGACGCCGTTCAATTGGCTTGAGCCGATCACGACGCTGGCCGCGCTCGCGATGGTGACGAGTCGCATCGGGCTGATCGCGACTGCATCGACCACATACACGGAGCCTTACAACCTCGCACGGCAGTTTTGTTCGCTGGACCATATCAGCCGCGGCCGTATCGGCTGGAACATCGTGACGACGTGGTCGCCTCAGGCGGGTGCCAACTTCGGCGGTATCGGACAGGTCAGCCACCACGACCGCTACGAGCGCGCCGAGGAGTATATGGCCGTGGTTAAGGGCTTGTGGGATAGCTGGGCCGATGACGCGGTGCTCGATGACCGCGCTGGCGGACGCTATGCCGATCCGAGCCGTGTGCGGCCGATCAATCACGAGGGAGCGCATTACAAAGTCGCTGGGCCGCTGAACCTGCCGCGTTCGCCGCAGGGCCGGCCCGTGTTCGTTCAGGCCGGCTCATCGGACACCGGCCGGCAGTTCGCCGCCCGTCATGCGGAGGCGGTGTTCACCGCACACCTGGAAAAGGCGACGGCGAAAGCCTTCTATGGCGATCTGAAGTCCCTCGTCGCACAGGTTGGCCGCAGTGCTGATGAGGTGTTGATCCTGCCCGGTTTCAGCCCGATCATTGGTTCGACCGAGACCGAAGCGCGCCGCTTCGCCGATGAGCTTAACGAATTGGCGGATCCGGAGATCGGACGCCAGCGCCTTTCGCTGCGGTTCGGCGGACACGACTTTTCGCATCTACCACTGGACAAGAAACTGACGCCCGCAGACTTCCCGGACCCGAGCGCGGTCGAGGCGGCGCGTAGCCGGACCGAGGTGATCGTCGGATTCGTCCGGCAGGAACAGCCGACATTGCGACAGTTGCTCGCGCGGCTCGCCGGCGCGCGCGGCCACTTTACCTTCGAGGGCACGCCGGAGCAGGTGGCTGATCTCATGGCAGATTGGATCCAGGATGGCGTGGCGGACGGCTTCAACCTGATGCCGCCAGTACTGCCGGAGATGCTCGATGTGTTCATCGCCGAGGTTGTGCCGCTGCTGCAGCGTCGCGGTCTCTTCCGTACCGCGTACGAAGGCGAAACTCTGCGTTCGCACTTCGGTCTCACCCGCCCAAGCCCGCACCAGCAACTGTGACACCACGAACCTGTTCGACCTCCCATGAAGCGGCTCTCACACCGCGACCGGTTGAGCCTGGATTATCCCCATGAAGCACAACGCCCTGATCGACACCCATCAACATCCGGTTCCGGAGTTCTACAAGCGCGCAATGGAGAAGGTCGGCATTTCGGGCAGCGGAGAGAATCCATGGCCGGATTGGAGTCTTCAATCTCAGTTGGATTTGATGGACGAGACCGGCATCGTTGCCGCCGTCAATTCAATCGCCTCACCCGGTGCCTATTTCGGGGACGTCGATTTCGCCGTGCAGGTATCGCGCGAATGCAACGAAGGTCTGGCGAAGATCGTGCAGGACCGGCCGCACCGATTCGGCGGATTTGCGTTGTTGCCGTTGCCGGCCGTCCAGGAAGCGACCCGGGAGGCCATCTACGCGCTTGATACGCTCAAACTCGACGGAATTTGCCTGCTCAGCCATGCCGGCCCGAATTACCTCGGCCATCCCGATGAGGCTGAGCTTTATGCCGAACTCGACCGCCGGAATGCGGTCGTCTTTATCCACCCGTTGCGAAACCAGGCGCGCAACATGCCGGTTTATGGCTATCCCGCCGGAATGACGGAACTGGTGTTGGACACGACACGCGCCGTCGTGAACCTGCTTTGGCATGGGGTGTTTGGAAGGTTTCCGAATATCCGCTGGATCATGCCCCACGGCGCGGGGACGGTGCCGTTTCTTGCGTACCGGCTCAGTGCGATGGACAAGAAACCGAACATTCGCGCGCACTTGCCCGGCGGGAGCGTGGCAAGCGCCCTGAGCGGGCTCTATTACGACGTCGCCGAGGTTGCGTCCCCCGCACCGCTAAAGTGTCTGATGGCGACCAGCGACAGCGCTCACATCCTGTTTGGAAGCGACTTTCCGTTCTCGCGGCATCGAACTCCCGCACAGGACGTACGAGACGTGATCAGCGGGTTCGACGCCTTCGATGGTTGGGATGCGCCGGCCCGCCGCGCGATCGAATACGATAATGCTGCGAAGCTGTTTCCCAGGCTGGCGCAAGCCATCGAGCGAGCAAACAGTGCTTAGACGCTCGCTCGGCCGCTCTCGCCAGCTCGGGTGACCAACGAGATTCGCCACCTGCGCCTGCTCAACAAGCGGCACGTGATCGGCAGGATTGATCGCGGCGGAAACGGCAAAATCCGCCTGCGCGCATCATCCCAGGGTGGTGACGAACTTCATCTTGCCCTGAACCGTAATACTGTAGCTGACACGGTGCAGCACGGCGTCACTGTCGCGTACCGCCAGGTCGACAACCATGCCGCTGAGAAGGTTCTGCAACGTCTGCCCGGTCCCCGCTTCGGTCCCGGGGCGGGTCTGCATCTTCCACCGGTCGACCGCAAAGCCCATGTCGATGGCATGATGCTGGTCGAAGATTGAACTGAGGGTGGCGAACGGGATCGAGCTCTCCACCTGCATCCACGGAGTTGCGCCTTGCACCGGCGGAATCGAGTATCTGGTGAGGGCGGGTATCAGGGCAGTGCCGAGGTTAGGCGAAATCAGCAATTGGTCGCGAAACCAATCGACATTTGTTTTGCCCCGCATGTCGATGATCGCGACGCCGTTCATTTGGAAGATCCAGCGTTGGTCCGCGATGGTTGCCGGTCGCGGCTCGGTGACCGCCAATGCTGCCGGCGTGATGAAGAAGGATTGGCTCTCGTACGATGCGACGAACAACATGTTCTTACGCTCCTATACGTTAGGCCGGGCAAGGATGAGATAATCAGCGGTGGAACGGATTCGACCGGGCGTTCCCTGAGTCTCCTTGCCGTTGGCGAATAGCCGCCTGATTGACAGCTTCATCCTTGATAGCAGATGCGGGCCCGAGGCAATGTGATGCCGGTCACAGACAGGCGGCGCGCTTTGATCTTGAAGCAAATTGAATCGCTGCCTGTTTCACTGGTCTCCGCATGGGAGGCAGAGCTACGCAGCTTTGCGGCAATAAAAATGAAGCGACGGGCTGGCTTCCGAGAAGCCACCCCATCACCCATGCGAAATTAATGCGATTTGACTGCAGCCCTCTCCCGCGCGGGGAGAGGGCGCAAGGGTATGATCTCGCGGCGCTCAGTACCGGTAGCTGTCCGGCTTGTAGGGGCCGTCCTGCGGCACGCCGATGTAGGTGGCCTGCTTGTCGGACATCTTGCTGAGCTTGACGCCGATCTTCGCCAAGTGAAGCCGCGCGACCTTCTCGTCAAGGTGCTTGGGCAGCGTGTAGACCTTCTTCTCGTACTTCTTCGGGTTGGTCCACAGTTCGATCTGCGCCAGCGTCTGGTTGGTGAACGACGATGACATCACGAAGCTCGGATGCCCCATGGCGTTGCCGAGGTTTACCAGCCGGCCTTCGGAGAGCAGGATGATGCGCTTCCCGTCCGGGAATTCGATCTCGTCGACCTGCGGCTTGACGTTCACCCACTTCATGTTGCGCAGACCCGCAACCTGGATCTCGCTGTCGAAGTGGCCGATGTTGCAGACGATGGCGCGGTCCTTCATCTTGCGCATGTGCTCGACGGTGATGACGTCGAGATTGCCGGTCGCGGTGCAGAAGATGTCGGCGCGCGGAGCGGCATCCTCCATCGTGGTCACCTCGTAGCCTTCCATCGCGGCCTGCAGCGCGCAGATCGGATCGACCTCCGACACCATCACGCGGCAACCGGCCTGGCGCAGCGACGCCGCCGAGCCCTTGCCGACATCGCCGAAGCCCGCGACCATCGCGACCTTGCCGGCCATCATCACGTCGGTGCCGCGGCGGATGCCGTCGACCAGCGATTCACGGCAGCCGTAAAGGTTGTCGAACTTCGATTTGGTGACGCTGTCGTTGACGTTGATCGCCGGCCAAAGGAGTTGGCCCTTCTTCTGCATCTCGTAGAGCCGGTGGACGCCGGTGGTGGTCTCTTCGGTCACGCCGCGGATGTTCTCGGCGTTCTTCTTGTAGAAGCCGGGCTTGTCCTTGACCCGCTGCTTGATGGCGGCAAACAGCACTTCCTCTTCCTCGTTGGTCGGCTTGGCGATCAAGGCGGTCTCGCCGGCCTCGACGCGGGCGCCGAGATGAATGAGCAGGGTGGCGTCGCCGCCGTCGTCGAGGATCATGTTGGGTGTGCCGCCGTCGCCCCATTCGAAGATGCGGTGCTGGTAGTCCCAGTAGTCGACCAGCGACTCGCCCTTGATGGCGAACACCGGCGTGCCGCTCGCCGCCACCGCGGCGGCGGCGTGGTCCTGCGTCGAATAGATATTGCAGGACGCCCAGCGCACGTCGGCGCCGAGCGCCTTCAGCGTGTCGATCAGAACCGCGGTCTGGATCGTCATGTGCAGCGAGCCGCAGATGCGCGCGCCGCGCAGTGGCTGCGACGGGCCGTATTCCTCGCGCGTCGCCATCAGGCCGGGCATCTCGATCTCGGCGATGGCGAGTTCCTTGCGGCCCCATTCGGCGAGCCCGATGTCTTTCACCACGTAGTCGGCGGCGGGCTTCTCGCTGGTTTTGGCGGCTTTCGATCCGGCGTTCATGACGGTCCTTGAATGGCTGGTGGAAGTGTGGTGCGACAGGCACCTATTCGGCGTGCCTATAGCAGGGCCGAAAGGCAGTCGCAATGAAGATATAAAGATTTCTTTATGTCTTTTGCTGACGAATTTCAATGCTTGCAGCAAGGATGGACCGAATGCATTGATTTTGCTGCGTTTCCCCGGGTGAGCTGACCTGCCCTGAGCTCACCTGCCCTGCGGGACGCACGAATGGTCGGGGCTAGCTCTCTTCTGCAAACCGCGATGCGACGAGTTGAGCGAGCGCCTCGATCGCCTCGGCTGCGTCGTGGCCGGTTGCCTCGACGGAAATCGTCGTCCCCGGGCCAGCCGCCAGCATCATCAGGCCCATGATCGAAGTGCCGCCGACGGTTTCGCTGTTGCGCGTCACCCGCACGTCGGCGTCGAATTTCTCCACCGTCTGCACGAACTTGGCGGATGCGCGCGCGTGCAGGCCCTTCTTGTTGCAAATCTCAAGAACGCGCACGATCGTCGGCGCGGTGGTGCTCGTAATGTCGTCGTTGTCGGCGGGTTCGCTCATTTGCCATTCAGCACGCGGCTGGCAATGGTGATGTACTTGCGCCCGGAATCCTGAGCCGCGGCCACGGCCTCGGGCAATGGGCATTCCTCCCGCACCTTGGCGAGCTTGACCAGCATGGGCAGGTTGATCCCGGCCAGGACCTCGACCTTCGGCCGGCCCATCACGGAAATTGCCAGGTTTGAGGGGGTTCCGCCGAACATGTCGGTGAGGATGGCCACCCCTTCGCCGGTGTCCACCCGCTTGACCGCCTCGATGATGTCCTTGCGTCGCTGCTCGACGTCGTCGTCAGGCCCGATGGTCACGGCCTCGATCTGCTGCTGCGGACCGACCACATGCTCAAGCGCGGAACGGAACTCGACGGCTAACCGCCCGTGGGTGACGAGAACGAGACCGATCATCGAACTCCCCGCGGGCGCGCCCCGGTTGCACCGCACGAAAGGCCGCCCATCATGACCATCCGAAGTCCGCGCGCAAGGGCCTTTCCGGTGATTTTCCGGCACTGTTGCATTGCGGTAAAGCGTGCCTCCGCCGGTATTTGACCGCGTATCGCGGCGCGTCCCGGCAACGCGTCCGGGCTACTTTTCCCCTTCGTCCTGGAATGCCGTAGTGCCAAGAAAGGTCAAGACGAGCGCCAGCGGATCGGCGCGGACTGCGACTGCAAGCCGCGGCAGCCGGACCCCGGAAATCACCACCGAACCCGCGCTCGCTGGCAGCCGCTCGGTGTCGGTCGCGGCAAGATCGACCACCAGCCCGACGACCGCCATCGGCTCGTGTGCGACGCGCCGGATTCCCAGGCCGCGGACCTCGATCAGCCCCGCGAGCGAGGTGGGCGGCCGCGCGATCAGCCGGTCGTGGTGCGCTTCCAGGTGCAGGCGATCGTCGCCGACGAGGCGGGCGAACGGAAGCAACCCGGATTGCGCCGCCTGCAGAAGCGAGAGCGCCAGCCGCGACTTGCCGGCCGCCGACGGTCCGCGGATGAGCACGGCGCGGGCGCCGGTCAGGACTGCAGATGCGTGGACGGTGGCGGCGGGCTCGCTCATGAGCGCGACCGCGCGCGACGAGAAACTGGCGAAATCGGCGACAAGTCAGGCATCACAGGGCCGGCAGCCGCACGGCGAAGCGCGCCCCGAGCACCGCCGGCTGTTCGCCCGGTGGGGCGGTGTCGGCGAGGCGATTCTCCACCCAGATGCGGCCGTCGTGCGCTTCGACGATCTGCTTGGAGATGGAGAGGCCGAGGCCCGAATGCTGGCCGAAGCCGTGATCCGGACGGTCGGTATAGAAGCGCTCGAACACCTTCTCGATTGCGTCCGGCTCGACGCCGGGCCCGTCGTCGTCGACGAAGATGTCGATGTCGTCCTTCGACCGCCGGCAGGTCACCCGCACGGTACTGCCGCGCGGCGAAAAGGAGCGCGCATTGTCGATCAGGTTGTTGATTACCTGGCCCAATCGCGAATTGTTTCCGAGCACGGTGAACGCCGACGGGCCACCGCCGTCGAAGATCAGTTTCACCGTCACGTCGTCGTCATGCCGCTCGTTGGCGACGCCTACCACGGTCGAGAGCAGCGTCGTCAGACTGACGCGCTGCGCGTCCTGACGCTGCATCTCGGCATCGAGGCGGCTTGCCGCCGAAATATCGGTAATGAGGCGGTCCAGGCGTTTCACGTCGTGCTGGATCACTTCCAGCAGCCGCGCGCGGCTCTCGTCGCTCTTGGCGAGCGGCAGTGTCTCGACCGCGGAACGCAGCGATGTCAGCGGGTTCTTGAGTTCGTGCGCGACGTCGGCGGCAAAGCTCTCGATGGCCTCGATACGGCTGTAGAGCGCGCTGGTCATGTCGCGGATCGAGCCGGAGAGGTGGCCGATCTCGTCCCGCCGGCCGCTGAAGTCGGGAATCTCGACGCGCGCGCGAATGCGGCGGCGGACCTGCTGGGCGCCTTCGGCGAGGCGGCGTACCGGACCGGCGATCGTGCCGGCGAGCAGGAAGGACAGCACGATCATCACGGCCGCGGCCACAAGGAACACCTTGAAGATCGCCAGCCGCTCGGCTGCAAGCACGTCGTCGATGTCGGCGCCTTGCGTCTGCAGCATCAGCGCGCCGCGCACGGCACGAAATCGCTGCACCGGCACCGCAACCGAGACGATGACTTCGCCGCGCTCGTTGATGCGCACCATGCTCGACTTGAAGCCCTTGGCGGCGTTGGCCACCTCCTGGTAACCCTTGCCGCTCTGCGCGCCGAACTCGTGATAGAGCGGCAGCGTGCCGCGGCTCGCCCAGGTGCGGACCGCGATGTAGAACCGCTCGAGCACGCCGGGCCGCGACGTGGGTGGCGGCAGGTCGAAGCGAAGCACGTCATAGAGATTGCGGCTATCGAGGACGAGCACACCGTCGCGGTCATAGATGCGCGCGCGGGTGTTGGTCGGCGACACCAGGCGGCGCAGCACCGGCGCGACCCGCTCCGGATTGATCGAGAACTCGATCCCCGACAGCATTTCCTCGGACGGACCGTAGCTCTCGCCGGCCTGCAGTTCCAAGAGGCGATCGAGATCGAACGCGATGGTGTCCTGCTCGGCGGTGGCCGACGAGGCGATCGCCCCGGCCATGATCTCGCCTTGCACCAGCAGGCTCTGGATGCGCGCCTCGATCAGTCCGGCGCGGAACTGCGAGAGGTAGAGAATCCCGACCACCAGTGCGATCAGGCCGGTCAAATTCAGAAAGATGATCCGCCGGGTGAGGCTCGAGAAGCTCTGCCGGACGAAAAATTGCCAGCCGACAAGCAACAGGTTGAGCAGCCGCCGCAGGTTGCCGGGCTCGGTGCGCGACGGTTCTGCGGCTGCCGGTTCGGCAGCGATGGAAGCCTGGAAGCTATTGGGAGTTCGATCAAGCACGGTCGGTCTGCCGGTTGCGCCCCCTACTATACGCCCCGCCGGCGCCTGTCGGGCGATCCGGCTCCGTCAGATGGCAGAGTTGCTGTTCCCCATTACGCGGCGCAGCGCGCCATGACACAAGACACTACGGAGCCGGCGCGGCTCACATCTCCTTGAAGCGATAGCCAACACCGTAGAGCGTTTCGATCATGTCGAAATCGTCATCGGTCTGCTTGAACTTCTTGCGGAGCCGCTTGATGTGGCTGTCGATGGTGCGATCGTCGACATAGACTTGGTCGTCGTACGCTGCGTCCATCAGCGCATTGCGGCTTTTGACCACACCGGGTCGGGTCGCCAGCGCCTGGAGGATGAGGAACTCGGTGACGGTCAGCGTGACCGGCTCGTTCTTCCAGGTACAGGTGTGCCGCTCGGGGTCCATGCGCAACTGCCCGCGCTCCAGCGCCTTGGCGTCGGCTTCCTTCGGTGCGGTGGGATCCTTCGGGCTGACGCGGCGCAGTACCGCCTTCACACGCTCGACCAGGAGCCGCTGCGAGAACGGTTTGCGGATGAAGTCGTCGGCGCCCATCTTGAGGCCGAACAACTCGTCGATCTCCTCATCCTTGGAGGTGAGGAAGATCACCGGCATGTCGGATTTTTGCCGCAGGCGGCGCAGTGTCTCCATGCCGTCCATGCGCGGCATCTTGATATCGAGAATGGCGAGGTCCGGTGGCGACGTCTTGAACCCGTCGAGGGCCGAAGCGCCGTCCGTGTAGGTCATGATGCGATAACCCTCAGCCTCGAGCGCGATCGAAACCGAGGTCAAGATGTTACGGTCATCGTCGACGAGAGCGATGGTCGGCATGAAGCCCCTGTCTGCGGCGGTCGACCCGCCCCCGTGAATTTGAAGCCCGTAAAGCTGGGCCGAAATGTGACAAATCTCTTAAAACTGCATGATTCGCCAAGTCTTTTGCCTCATATAAGGCGCCTGGCGCCCGATCGCCACCCGCAAGTTGCCGCTGCGAGGGCGGCCGGGTTGACAAAAATCGCTAATCTCGCCCCGTTTGCAGGGAGGCCCAGATGAAACCCACCGCCGATTTCGACCCCAAGGCCACCGCCAAGAAGCTGCTGCGGGAGGGCCGCTCAGGCGCTCTCGCGACCCTGATGCCGGGCACGGGCGACCCCTATTGCTCGCTGGTGAACATCGCGACCGCAGCCGATGGCGCGCCGCTGCTGCTCATCTCCAAGCTCGCCGTCCATACCAAGAACATCCTCGCGGACCCGCGCACCTCGCTGATGATCGACGAGCGCAAGGAGGGCGATCCGCTGCAAGGGGCGCGCGTCATGCTGATGGGCTCGGCGGCGGTCACCGATGATCCACAGGCGCGCGCGCGTTATCTCTCGCGCCAGCCGGAGGCGGAGATGTTTGCGGGCTTTGCCGATTTCGCCTTCTACCGGATCAACCTGAAGGGCGCCCATCTGGTGGCCGGCTTCGGCCGTATCGTCGACCTCAAGCCACAGGACCTGCTCACCCAGGTCGATGACGCCACCGAACTGGTCGCGGCCGAGCCCGGGATCCTGGCGCACATGAACGCCGACCACGCCGACACCTGCCGGCTCTATGCGACCAAGCTGCTCGGTGCGCCCGATGGTGACTGGCGCTGTGTCGGCTGTGATCCCGAAGGTTTGGAATTGCAGCACGAGCGGATGGCGCTGCGCCTGCCATTCCCCGAGCGCGTACGGTCTCCCGGTGTATTGCGTCAGGTGCTCAAGCAGTTCGCCGAAGAGGCGCGGGCGGTGTGACCGTGGTGGTCTGTGCCGACGGCGGCAACGACCGCGAGGCCTGATCTGCTCCGCTCGCGTCATTCTGTTTCGATCCCAGCATCGACGCCAGCGCGCCACGTAGAGTTAGGTGGCGAAACACGAACCCCGAGGCCAATGCCTTATCGGGCAACACCCGCTGACCGCCCAGCAGCAACTCATCGGCAAGGTCGCCGCCCAGCCGGTGCAGAATGCCGGCCGGCATCGGCAGGATGGCCGGGCGACGCAGCGCGCGGCCAAGCTCTGCCGTAAACGTGGAATTCCGCACAGGCTCCGGTGCGGTGGCGTTGACGGCGCCGGTCAGTTCCGGCGTTGCGATTGTGTGCGCGATCAGCCGGACCAGATCGTCGCGCGCAATCCACGACATCCATTGCCGCCCGCCGCCGATGCGGCCACCGATACCGAACTCGAATGGCGTGAGCATGCGGGCAAGCAGCCCGCCCTCGGTGCCGAGCACCAGGCCGATACGCAGGCGCACGGTGCGAACGCCGAGCCGCTCTGCCCGCTTTGCGGCGCGCTCAACCAAATCGCAGGTTCGATGCGAGAACGAACGCTTGCCGCCATCGAACTCCGTCAATTCTTCATCGTTCCACAGCCCATACCAGCCGACGGCGGACGCGGTGATGAGCATAGACGGACGGTGTTCGAGCCGTCCGATCAGCCGCAATATTGCGCGCGCCAATCGCAGCCGGGAGGCGACGATGCGAAAGCGCTTCGCGCGCGTCCACAACCCGTTTGCCAGCGGCTCGCCGGCCAAGTTGATAATGGCGTCGATATGCGTGTCGTTTGCGAT
The DNA here is from genome assembly GCA_963756715.1 of uncultured Alphaproteobacteria bacterium. GTDB lineage: Bacteria > Pseudomonadota > Alphaproteobacteria > Rhizobiales > Xanthobacteraceae > VAZQ01. Next base: position 6,670 of record CAVWOV010000039.1, on the reverse strand, counting down.
TTGATCGAGGTTCGTCACCAAGTGAAATGGCGCCCGCAGGGCAGCGGCTTTGGCGGGATTGCGGGCGAGCACGATCACGTGATGCCCGGCACCCGCCAGGGCGTCCGCCAGCCGACTGCCGATGAATCCGGTCGCGCCAGTGATCAGCACGCGCTGCCGGCCGGGCAGTGCCGTCATGAACGCAGCAGCATCGCCGGAGACAAGCCGTGGTGCGCGTCGCGATGCCGCTATGTCGCGGAGCCCGAACAGCAGCACGCCGAGCGCGGCCAGTGCGGCGAGAAAACTCCAGTATCCGTAGAAGACCGGGACGATCGCAGCCGGCTGACCCGCCCATTCGATCAGGACAGGAAGTAGGAGCGCCAGGATGGCACCGTAGTTCAACGCCAGCAGCGTGTGATTGATGCGCTCGCTCGCGGGCAATTTGCGGCTCAAGTCCTCCTCGACGAAATCCATCAGCGTGATGACGACTTCGATCCCCAGGACGGCGATCACCAGCAACGCCCAGATGCCGTGAAGTTCAAGAAATCCGAGCGCCAGAAAGAGCGCCACATAGAGCAAGTTCCGCACCGCATGGAGTTTCAATTCATGCTGCTGCGAGGTTCGCCACGGCAAGCGCTCGGTCAGTTCGTGATGATAGAGCGTGTCGAACGCCCCCATGGCGACCTGGATGGCAATCAGAGTCCACAACGCTGACGAAATCATTGCTCGACCTCTCGGAAGATGGCCATCTGGCGAAGGATCAGACCGAACCGCGGATGCGCGATCTGCAGCGTGAAGCTGAAGCGACCGTCGCCCAATTCGGCGTGAATCACCGAGAGCGCACCCGGCGCGAGCCAGCGCGGCAGGGGAATGCGGCGGCCAAACATCTGAAGGAAATAGCCGGCGCTACGAAAGATCAGCGCCTCGTCCTTGACGTGGATGGTCAGCGCCATGCTGATCCCGTAGCCGACGTACTCTTCTAGCCCGGTCACGCCGGCGAAGCGTTTCGCCGAGTGAATCACTTGCGGGAAGCCGTTGCGAACGTAGAGGCGTGTCCAGATTTGCCCGCCGGAGGCGATGTCCTCCGTCACGGTCACGATGCTCGGGCTGTGCCTGCGGCGGTCCGTCGGCAACGGCGCGCCGATGAGGCGGGCCGCCTGTACGAGGCACCAGCCGGCCCGGCTCATCCAAGTCTCCAGCACCTCGCCGACATACACGGCGGTCTTGCCGCCGCTCAGGCGTTTGCTGAAGCGGCGGCGAATGGGCGTCGGCAGGGCGGCCCAGTCCTCTTCGGACATCAATGCGCGGAAGCGAAGATCACCGAGGGCAGGCGTTAACGCCGGGTCGACAAGTCGTTCATGGGCGACGCCGAGATGCTGCATGTTCGTCTCCGTATCCGAGCCTCATCCGCGTTTGCCGAGCGGAAGAAAATTTACGATCCGCGTGCCGAGGCGGATCAACGCGGCGACCTGAGGGCGTGGGACCTTCAGCATCTGCGCGTACCAGCGATCGAGCATTTCGACGAACGAGAGCATCTCCTTCAGCCGGCGCGCGGCAACCGGATGCAGTCCGGGGTCGGCATCGGCGTCGGTTACGCAGGCGCGCAGCGCCGCGATGGCTGGGTCGATTTCGCGCTCTTTTCTCATGGCGGAGATGCGCAGCAGCATCTCCCAGAGGTCGGTCACCGCTTCGAAGTGCTCGCGCCTGTCGCCTTTGATCGGCACGCGGCGCACCAGGTTCCACGCCGTCAACTCCTTGAGCGAGGTCGATACGTTGGAGCGGGCGAGCCCGAGAGCGGAGGCGATGTCCTCGGCGGTGAGCGGCTGGTCGGCGAGGTAGAGCAGGGCATGGATCTGACTCACCGAACGGTTCACCCCCCATTGCCCGCCTAAGTCGCCCCAGTGCAGCACGAAGCGCTCGACCGCGGTTGGAAGACTTCCAGTTCTGTCTGTAATTTCTGTCATGACAGAAATATCGGAACCGACAGGTTCGTTGTCAAGCCCCTCGTTCCTCCCTCCGCACGCGGGTTGATGTTGTCTGTTGCGGGCACTGGCCCACTGGCGGCCTGCGCGCGCCGATTTATCGGCGACGCTAATGCATTCGTCCCGCCGTTGAGTCACAATAGGCGCAACAAAGGACATAAGAACAACGCCGAGATCGCCGACGTGATCCGGAAATGGCTGGTCGGCAAAGGGCTCGTCGATTGAACGGGACCCGGCCATTAAAACAAGCAGTCAACAGGGAGACGACCATGTATCGTTTGGGTATTGCATTCGCATTCTGTCTTGCGGCTGGTTCGGCCTTCGGCCAAGCCAAGGAGCCGATCCAACTCCGTGACATGGGGTCGTTCCATATCGGCGGGCGTCACATCGAGATCAGCGGCCAGCCCATCAAGGAGGTGGTGTTCACGCCGGGCGGCGTGCCCGCCAAGATCGACCCGAACGGCACCTACCAGGTCGAGCAGATGTACGTGCAGTACTTCCTGGCGCAGAACCGCAAGGGCAAGCTGCCGCTGCTGCTTTGGCACGGCGGCGGCCTCACCGGCGTGACCTACGAGACCAAGCCGGACGGCGGCGAGGGCTGGCTCACCTATTTCATCCGCAAGGGCTGGGACACCTACATCTCAGACGCCATGGAACGCGGCCGCGCCGGCTGGACGCCAACCTTCAAGGGCGATCCGATGACGCTGCCGCTCGGCGATCCGTGGGAGCGCTTCCGCATCGGCCCGATCGGTTCCTGGAATGCCGATAAGGCTAAGCGCGCGACCTATCCGGGCACGCAGTTCCCGACCGAGGCCTACGAGCAGTTCATGAAGCAGGGCGTGCCGCGCTGGGTCACCACCGACCCGCAGATCGTCGCCGCCTACGTCGAACTGATCGACAAGGTCTGCCCCTGCGTCGTGCTGGTGCACAGCCAGTCCGGCACGTTCGGCTTCCAGGCGCTGGAGGCGCGGCCCGACAAGGTCAAGGCATTGGTGGCGGTCGAGCCGACGCGCGGCGGCGACAAGAACAAGATCGCATCGATCAAGAACACGCCGGTGCTGATGATCTATGGCGATAACGCCAAGAACCACCCGCGCTGGTCGAAGATCCGCCAGGGCGGCGTGGACTATGCGGGCGCACTCAAGGCGGGAGGCGGCAGCGTCGACGTCGTCGACCTGCCGGACGCCGGCCTCAAGGGCAATTCCCATATGATGATGATGGACAAGAACAGCAGCCAGATCGCCGACCTCATCCAGAAGTGGCTGGTCGGCAAGGGCCTGTCGGATTGAGGCCTGCCGACTTTGGTGCGGTGGCGAGGCGAAGCAACGCGAGACAGCTTGCTGCGTCGCAACAAGAGCAGGAGCGCGGGACGATGAATGCTTTTTGCTCACCCGAAGAAGGCCATCGTCCTCGAATTCGTCCGATTTGACGTGAATCAAGACTGGTGGGCCGTATCAAGGTTACGGCAGGGGCAGTCTTGGCAGGGGGGCGGTTCCAAACTATAGGTCGCGGGCCTGGATGGCTGGGCATCGCATGGGCGAAGCCGTATTGTATTGACGTACGGCCTCAGGGCAGGGGCTCCGGCGCTCGGCCGGACGTGGTGTGGAGGTTCTTTCGTGCAGGAAACGGGTTTGAGGAACAGCGCCTGCGGCGCTGACAAGTTCGGCTTCAAGGATCTGGCCGGGGTCCACTGGAATCACACCGCGCCGACACTCTATGAGCATGCGATTGCGAACCGCGAAGGCGCGATCGTCGCCGGTGGCGCGCTCTGCGCCGAGACTGGCGTTCATACCGGCCGCAGCCCGAAGGACAAGCACACCGTCGTCGATGCGCTCACCGAGAACACGGTCTGGTGGGATGGCAACCGCAAGCTCACGCAGGCGAACTTCGACTTGCTGCTGGCCGATTTCATCGCGCATGCGCGCGGCAAGACGCTCTACGCCCAGGACCTCTACGGTGGCGCCGATCCGAAATACCGGATCAAGACCCGCGTCTTCACCGAATATGCCTGGCATTCGCTGTTTATCCGCCAGTTGCTGATCCGGCCTGAGCGCTCCGAACTGCTCGATTTCCTTCCCGAACTCACCATCGTCGACCTGCCGAGCTTCAAGGCCGACCCCAAGCGGCACGGCTGCCGCACCGACACCATCATCGCCATCGACTTCACCAAGAAGATCATCCTGATCGGCAACTCGTCCTATGCGGGCGAGATGAAGAAGTCGGTGTTCACCACCCTCAACTTCTACCTGCCGGCGCAGGGCGTGATGCCGATGCACTGCTCGGCCAATGTGGGCACGGACGGTGACGTCGCGCTGTTCTTCGGCCTCTCCGGCACCGGCAAGACCACGCTCTCGGCCGACCCCAACCGCGTCCTGATCGGCGACGATGAGCACGGCTGGTCGCAGGACGGCGTGTTCAACTTCGAGGGCGGCTGCTACGCCAAGTGCATCAAGCTCTCCGCGGAAGCCGAGCCCGAGATCTATGCGGCGACCAACCGTTTCGGCGCCGTGCTCGAAAACGTCGTATTCGACCCGGAGACGCGCATTCCGGACTACGACAACGACAGCAAGACCGAGAACACCCGCTCGGCCTATCCGCTCGACTTCATGCCGCGCGCTTCGCGCACCGGCCGCGCCGGGCAGCCGAAGAACATCATCTTCCTCACCGCCGACGCCTTCGGCGTGATGCCGCCGATCGCCAAGCTGACGCCCGCGCAGGCGATGTACCACTTCCTGTCCGGCTACACCGCCAAGGTCGCCGGCACCGAGAAGGGGCTGGTCGGCGTGCAGCCCGACTTCTCCACCTGCTTCGGCGCGCCGTTCCTGCCGCGCCCGCCGGCCGAATACGGCAACCTGCTGCGCGACTACATCGCCAAGCACAACGTCGACTGCTGGCTGGTCAATTCCGGCTGGACCGGCGGCATCTACGGCGTCGGCCGCCGCATGCCGATCAAGGTGACGCGCGCGCTGGTGACCGGCGCGCTCGACGGCTCGCTCAAGAATGCGAGCTACCGCACCGATCCGTATTTCGGCTTCTCGGTGCCGACGTCGGTGCCGGGCATCGAGCCGCACATCCTCTATCCGATGAAGACCTGGAAGGACAAAGCTGCGTTCGACGAGACCGCGCGCAAGCTCGTGCGCATGTTCCAGGAGAACTTCGTCAAGTTCGAGGGCGACGTCGATGCCGACGTGCGCTCGGCTGCGCCGGAGGTCCGCATCGCGGCGGAGTAGGGGCGAAGTTTATCGTTTGCGATGGCAGGACGGCCACCTCCGGGCGGCCGTTTCTTATTCGGAGCGCCGTCGAGGCTCGCAGCCCGCTCAATGCGGAATCGTCGGCACCGATGCGCGGATACGCTCGGAGAAATCGGGAGCGCCTTCGGCCGCCTGCGCGGCCGCATTGATCAGCGAGCGGCGCCGCAATTCGTCGAATGGCAGCGACGTCTCGATCCGACCCGAGCGGTAGAGGTAGCGGTCGATCCAGCCATTCAGCAGGTGGCGGATGTCGAATCCGCCCTTCCGGCCCGCGGCATTGATGTAACGGATGATGTTGATCGTGCAGCTATTGCTCAGGAGATGATACCACTCCGGCCGGTCGGCAAGCTCGTTGATGCGATCGAGATAGACCCTCAGGAGTTCGCGGATTTTCCCGGTCTCGGCGTTGAGGCGATAGAGAAAGGTGACCTCTCGCCGGTGATTGGTGCGCACCCCGACGATGTCGCGCTCGTCTCCGACCACGTAGATCAACTCGAATTGCTTGAACATGGAGGCGATAGGATCGAACCCTTCGCCGACTTCCGGCCGCGTCTCGATCGAGATGCTGAGCGGTGGCGCGTTGTCGAAGATGAAGCTGAGGAAGGTGTGCCCGACCGGCCCCTCGCTCCAGTAGGACACGTAAAAGTCGAGCGCGGTCACGTGCGAGATCTCGATCTCGCGCTCCTCGTAGCGCACCGTGAAGTCGTTCCGCGAGCGGTAGTCGAAGTTTCGCACGCCCGTGATGCGCACGCGGTCCCCATTGATGGAGGCACGCGGCATCACGGCAACCTCCGGCCGCCACTCGCGGTCGTGCGAAGGCGCGATGGTCAGCCACCATGCGACCACCCCAAGGAATACGACGAGCACGACTGCGGACATGCGCCGCCTGCGCGACAACCAGAATCCCCAGATGGCGAATGCCGCAAAGGCCACCGCCAGCGCCAGCCGCAGGTTCGCCCACGGCAGGTTCGAATAATAAATGGCAAGTGTGGCCCAGATAATGAGCAGGGCGCGGCACAGGGACCCGATGATCGCAGCCAACCCGCGCAAGAGCCTGGCGAAGAACCCGCGACGCGAGGCATCGGGCGGGGACGTCGATTTGCTCAATTCAGCCACGTGCAGGTCAAGCTCCCAGTGTCGGCAAAGGTGGTTAGGGTGTGCGCCTGGCGTTTGCCTCGCCGAGCGCCCCACTCCAACCTGAGTCCGACCGCCCGCAAAGTCACTGTGCCTTGACGCCGGGACCTTCGCCCGGCGCGGCAGTTCGGCCTTGAAGTACGCGGCAAGCTCGTCCGCTGTGGTGGTCTCAGGGTCGAAGCCGCGAGCGTATTGAGGCGCGCCCGCACGGGGTGCCGCGACCACTGCAGAGATCTTTTCCGATCACGGTCGCGATCTCCTTTGGCGTCCCGTCTATGAAAATAATCCTTGACTTGCTTTCGTAAGGAATATATCCACATCGCC
>CAVWOV010000038.1:0-67886 GCA_963756715.1 uncultured Alphaproteobacteria bacterium | reverse complement strand
CAGCGCGGTCAGGGTGACCATAAGGTTCGAGCCGGTCGCCTCGAACAGCAGACTGTCATTGACGCGCGCGGCTGCGCGATCCGCCACCGCCGGTAGCGGATCAATGTCGAGCGCAATCGCTTCCAGCGCGTCTTCGGCAGCGGCGGCGCTGTCGGCCACGACCACGGCGACCGGCTCGCCCACATAGCGCACCTTGTCGCGGGCGATCACCGGTTGCTGGTAGGCCTCGAATGCCGGCAGCAGTTCCTGCCGCATGGTGATGACCGGGACATCCCCGACATCGGCCGCAGTGATCACCGCATGCACGCCGGGCCGGGACAGTGCGGCACTGACATCGATCGAGCGGATGCGCCCGTGCGCGACCGGGCTGCGCATGAGAACGGCGTGCAGAACGTCTTTGCCAGTGATGTCGTCGACGAACTGGCCACGGCCGCGCAGAAACCGCAGGTCTTCAAGACGCTCGACCGGGCTGCCCACAAAGGCATTCGTCGTGCGCGTGTGATCGATCATATGACGATCGTCGCCCGTTCGTTAAGGAGCGCCCGCGCCACACTCATGGCGGCGAGCGCCGATGTCTTCGGATTGGAGCGCGACGGCTTGCCCTGCAATTGGATGGCGAAGCGCCCGGCCGCGCCCTCCGCCTCGATCTCGTGCACATTGCCCGGTGCGTCGGGATCGGCAACGAGTTCGACCTCGGTCGCGTCGAAGCCGAGGCCGGCCAACGCCACCGCAGCCGCCACATTGGCGTTCTGCGGATAGAGCAGCGCTGCCTCACCGGCGGTGCCTTTGTAGAGCAGGGTGCGCTGTGTAAGCGTGCCCAGATCGGCGAGCTTTTCGGCAGGCGAGCCGCGCCAGGCCGCCGGCGGCTTGCGCGAGCGGTAGCGCACCGACGTGAGCCCGGCGACCCGCATTGCGGCAATCGCGTCGATGCCGCCGACAGCGCCGGCCGGCAGCAGGATGCGGCTGTTGCCGTCTTGCGCTGCGGCTTTGAGACGCGCGAGCAGCGCCGGATCGGCCAGCGCACCAACCGAGATCACCAGGAAATCGAAACCACCGCGCAGCGCCGCCTCGCCGTATTCGGCAACCGCCGGCTGGCCGGCGACCTCGGCCACTACCGCGGGCTGCCGGACAAGCAGTTCGTCGAGCGTTTCGACGATATCGATATCGCAAAGTTTCGCGCGCGCCGCATCGGTGCGGCCGGAGCGAGCCAGCGCCGCGACGAAGCGCACACCGCCGGCACCGTCCACGTTGCAAATCGCCGCGATCACATCCTGCGCAATGCCACCGCAGCCGATGAGGCCGACCGAAGTCATGTGGGACACGTCATGTTGCTATACGCGCTGCCCTTCGCTCAGCGGAATATCCCGCATCGTGCTGGGCGCGAACAGCTCCTCCACCGTGAGGCGGCGATCGCTCAGCCCGTGCTCGTGGGTATATTGCAGCAGCGCCTCGATGGTGGGCCGGTTCTGATCGATGCCGTACGGAAACCAGTCCGGCCCGATGATCGCCTTCTCCTCCTCCAGCAGCGGCTGCAGCCAGGCGAACGATGCCTTCGGCGAGCCGAGGTCGGCGAGCTGGTCGTAGGCGTATTGCTTGGCTTGGCAGAGCGCCTTGTAGAGCGAGAGCGCCACCCACGGATCGCGATCGTAGATGTCGCGGCGAATCACCACCGTATGCATGATCGGGTAGATCTTGGTGCGGCTGTAGTACGCCTTCTCCTCCTCGGCGTAGTTCGGAAACAGCCGCTTGACGTTCGGCGCGCCGCGCCGGAACGACAACGGGTTGTTGGCGGTCATCAGGAAGTCGATCTCACCGCTTTCCAGCAGGTCGCCGAGTTCGGTCCCGGCGGGCGCCTGGGTGAGACGGACATCGGCGGGGAGCTTGCGGCCGAGACGATCGGTGCGGCCCTGCACCCACTCGACGTCGGTCGGCTTGACGCCGTACTCGTGCTGCAGCAACCCGCGCATGAACACCGCGGCGGTCATGCTGTATTCCGGCACGCCGCCGCGCTTACCCTTGAGGTCGGCGGGCGATTTGATGCCCTTCGTGGTATTAATGAAGAAGTAGCCGTGACGGAAAACGCGCGAGGGAAACGCCGGGATGGCGATGAACGGCGAGTTCCCCTGGCTCACCAACGACGTGTAGTTCGACAGCGACATCTCCGAGACGTCGAATTCCCGGTATTGCAGCATCCGCCAGAAGATTTCGGCCGGTTGCATGGTCAGGTAGTTGAGCTCGATGCCCTCCGGGCAAATCAATCCTTCGCGCAAGGCTGCGGTGCGGTCGTAAGGCCCGCAGGCAAACGTCAGATGCATGGTCCGTGCTTTCTTCCCACTATGACGCCGCACGCTGTCGCGCGCCGCACATGCTGTCAAGTTGTCGCAGATTACTTGGCCGCTGTAATCCGCGTGACCCGCACACCGTCATAACGAACCTGCTGCGTCATCGTGCGCGGCGCGCGCGCTGGCAGAGTCGCGGGAATTGACCTAAGTTTGGCCCCCGGCACGCGCGTGCCTTGGAGCCCAATCCCATGCCAGTCGCTTTTCGCCGTTTTTCGATTTTCCTCCTGACGATATTCGCCCTGACCGCACCGGCGGCGGCGCAAAACTATCCCGATCGCGTGGTGCGCATCATCAACCCGTTCCCACCGGGCGGATCGGTGGACATCACCGGCCGCATGCTGGCGCAGAAGCTCAGCGAGATCACCGGGCACCAGTTTATCATCGAGAACCGTACCGGGGCGGGCGGCAATACCGGGGCCGAGGGCGTCGCCAAGTCGGAGCCCGACGGCTACACGCTGCTGTTCACCGCGCCCGGTCCGATCGTCGTCAACCCAACGCTCTACACCAAGGGCCTGCCGTTCGACCCGGCCAAGGATTTCGTGCCGATCGCGATCTTTGCATTCACGCCGATCGTGCTGATGGTCAATCCCGGCGTTCCCGCCAAGAACGTCCAGGAGTTGATCGCCTACGCCAAGAGCAACCCGGGCAAGGTCTATTTTGGTTCGGCCGGCATGGGCTCGACTCCGCATCTGTCGGGCGAGTTGTTCAAGAGCATGACCAAGACCCAGATCACCCATGTGCCCTACCGCGGCACCGGTCCGGCGATGAACGACCTGGTCGGCGGCCACATTCAGATGTTCTTTGACCTGCTGCCCGGGAGCCTGCCGCAGATCAGCGCCGGACGCGTCCGCGCCCTGGCCAATGCGGGTTTGAAGCGCCCAGCGGCACTGCCGGACCTGCCGACCGTCGCCGAGCAGGGCCTGCCGGGGTTTGACGCCGCGTCCTGGGTGGTGCTGGTCGCACCGTCGAAGACGCCGCCGGCTGTGCTTGCCAAGCTGCGGGCGGACGTCGCCAAGGCGATCGCCGCGCCGGATATCGCCGCGCATCTCCGCAAGCTTGGCTCCGAGCCCGGCACGGCCGACGAGCAGAAGGTCCGCGCATTCCTGGACGCCGAGACCAAGAAGTGGGCCGAGGTGATCCGCGTCTCGGGCGCGAAAGTGGACTGAGCGCAGCAACGGTTGCGAGCGTCACTTCGTGCGAATGCCCGCGTTCGTGACCACCTCGCGCCATTTCTTGACGTCGTCGCGGATACGCGCGCCCAGCGCCTCGGGCGAACCGGGCTCGGCCTCGACGCCGTGCTTGGCGAACGCCGCACGGACTTCGGGATCATTGAGCACCGCGATCACCTCGCGATTGAGCTTTGCGACAATGGCGGGCGGTGTTGCGGCCGGTGCGACGATCGCCTGCCACAGTTCGGACTCGTAGCCCGGCAGGCCGGACTTGGCGATGGTCGGCACATCCGGCAACGTTGGGTTGCGCACCGCGCCGGTGACCGCAAGCGCACGCAGCTTGCCGGCGCGTACATGCACGAGTGTCGGCGGGATGGTGCCGAACTGCATCTCGACGCGCCCTTCCATCAGATCGACGGTCGACTGCGCGGTGCCACGATAAGGCACATGGGTAAGCTCGATCTTGGCCATCTTCTCGAACAGCGCGCCCGAGAGATGCGCCAGGGTAGCGGTACCGGCCGAAGCATAGTTCAGCGCATGCGGTTTTGATTTGGCGAGGGCGATCAATTCCGGCACGGTGCGCGCCGGCAGCCCGGGAAAGACCGCCAGCAGGAATGGCGATTCGCCGATCATCGCCACCGGCGCGAAGTCCTTGACCGGATCGTACGAAATATTGGCGGCGCTCGCCGCCACGGCGTGCGTGCTGGTATTTGCGAGCCCGAGCACATAACCGTCGGGTGTCGCGTGCGCGACCGTTTCGGTTCCAATCGTGCCGCCGCCGCCAACACGATTCTCAACAACAAGTTGCTGGCCGAGCCGTTCGCCGAGCTTTTGGGCGACGATGCGGGCGACCGTATCCGAACTGCTGCCCGCCGTGAACGGCACGATGAAGCGGACCGGCCGCTCCGGCCAGCGGGCGGCGGCATCCTGGCCGAAGGCCGGGGCAGCCGCGATTGCACCGGCAATCAGCGTCAAGGCGAAGCGAAGCATCTCATTCTCCTACCGTGCACACGCGATGGTCATTCCGGGACGGCGGCTGACCGTCATGGAAGCCGTGGTGCCAGAGCAAAGAAGCGATGCACTTGCCGTGCCAACCGCCAGCCTGGATTTGCGCTGCGGGTCATTGAATTTTTTCCGCTTCGCGCAGGCTTTCGATCAGCGACGAGCGCAGCAGGAACGCGCGGGCGAGCTTCGGATCCTCGGCAGTGCGGCGCAGGTCGTCATGGTTCTTCTGCCGCACCGTGGGATCCTTTTCGGCCAGCAGGCGCTTGTTGCGCATGGTCTGGGCCTGGGTGTGCTGCACGGCGACGTGCCGGCGCTGGCGCTCGTAGCGATCAAGCACGGCCTCGCCGGCCTCACCGCGCCGGATAGCCACGAGCTTGTCGGCAAGATTGAAAGCGTCGTGGATGCCGCTGTTCATCCCCATGGCGCCGACCGGGCTGTTCACATGCGCGGAATCGCCCGCCAGGATCGCCCGGCCGATCCGGAACTTCTGCGCGACGCGCTGGTGCACGGTGTAGAGATTGCTGCCGACGATATCGAAGTCCCGGCCGATCGGCAGGAAGCGTTGCAGCCGGGCCTGCAACGCCTCGGGACGCGTCAACGCCTGCTCGTCTTCGTGCTCGTCGGTCGGGAAATGCACGCGCCAGCGGTCGGGCGGACCTTTCCAGTGAAACAGGTTCGACCACTCGTCGGGATCGGAGATGTAGTTGCGCTCGGTATAGCCGTGGCGCCGGAAATCGTACGCGACCTCGATATTCAGGGTGCGGTCCGAATAGGTGAAGCCCTCGAACTCGATGTCGAGGTCCTTGCGGACGATGCTGCGAGCGCCCTCTCCGCTGACCAGAAACGCTCCATTGATTTTCTCGGTTTCACCGGCGGAATTTGTGACCTGCGCGGTGACGCCGTCGGCGTCCTGCACGAATGACGTAAACTCGGTCGAGAGCCGCAGGTCGATCAGCGGGTGCATCTTGGCGAGCTTGAGCGCTTCCTCGACGATCTTGATACGTTCGCATTGCAGCACATAGGGAAACCGCGTGTCGTCCTTGAGATGGGCGTGGTCGAACTCCGCGACCAGCTTCTGGTCGTGCCGGTCCCAGTAGTGAAACAGCGGCGCGATGATGCCGCGCGGCTCGAGCTTGTCGTAAAGACCGACGCGGTCGAGGAACTCCAGGGTCGCCGGATGATTGGTGCCGGCACGCGGCACCTGCTCGAGGAAATTGTCATCGTTGCGCGCTTCGATCAGGCAGACAGGAACGTCTGCCTGCGCCAGCGCGAGCGACAGGCACAACCCGACCGGCCCGGCACCGATGACGATGATACGGTTTGATGCGTCACTCACGCGTTCGGCACTCCGCTGTCATCATCCGCGCAAGCGGATGATCCAGTCCGTTCAGAATCATGATTGGGAAAGGCCGGATGCCCGCGTCCGCGGGCATCACAACTCGTCGCGCTGTCCGCAATCAGCAACAGCGCAAAGTCATAGCTCAGGGATCAAGCCTTCGCCACCACGTCCTTGACGGCGCCGATCCAGCCGGTGTGCGTCAGGTCGAACACGATGCCGTTCGGGTCCTTGTATTTCGCCTCGTAGTACGAATGCGAATTCTCGGCGGCGCCGGGCGCCTTGGGCGCAGGCCGGCCGTCGAGATACTTGCCGCCGGCATCGACCACCTTCTTCTCCGCCTGGTCGAGGTCGTCGACCCACATACCGAAGTGGTAGATGCCGGTCTTCTCCGTGCCTTCCTGCTTCAGCAGCGCGACGTTGATGGTGCCGTCGGACACGTAGACCCCGCGCCGGGCACGGCCCGCCACCTTCATGTCGAACGCCTCTTCGAAGAATTTCGCCGCCTTGTCCGGATCGGGAACGATAAGCGCGATGTGACGAAGCTTGGCCATGCTGTTTTCCTTGTTGGTCGGGCGAATGGGATGCAAGACAATAGCGAGGAACGGCGGTCGGCCACAAGGCACGACGCCAGACGAGCCGCGCGCTTCGGAGGTTGGATGTACAAGGATTTGCGCGAATTCATCGCCCTGGTGGACAACCTACACGCGTTGCGGAAGATCGACGGTGCCGATCCCCGGTTCGAAATCGGCGGAATCACCGAGGTCGCCGCCGGGATGCCGGAGTGCCCGGCACTGCTATTCGATCAGATCAAGGGCTTTCCGCGCGGGTTCCGCATTTTCACCAACGCGGTGACCAACCCACAGCGGGCCGCGCTCGCGCTGGGGCTCGATCCGGCGATGCGCCCGCTCGATGTGCTGAAGGCCTGGATGGAGAAGCGCAAGGTCTTGCAGCCGCACAAGCCGGTTGCGGTCGCCGATGCGCCGTTCCTGGCGAATGTCATGACGGGAGCGGAGGTCGACATCGGCAAGTTCCCCGCACCGGTCTGGCACCGCCACGACGGCGGTCCGTATATCGGCTCGGGCTCGATCGTCATCATGCGCGATCCGGATGGCGGCTGGATCAATGCCTCGATCTACCGCATCCAGGTTCACGATCGGAACAAGGTGACCGTGCAGTTCGATCACGGCGGACGGCACGGCGCGATCATCGCCCGGAAATACTGGGATCGGGGCGAGCGGTGCCCCTGCGTCGTGGTCAATGGCGAGGATCCGGCGTTGTTTATCGCGGGCTTCGAATATCTGCCCGCGGGCCAGTCGGAATACGAGTTCGCCGGCGCGATCAAAGGCGCGCCGATCGAGATTATCGCGGGACCGCAGACCGGCCTGCCGATCCCGGCGAATGCCGAGATCGTCTTCGAGGGCCACCTGCTGCCGACGAGCGAATTGACGCTGCCGGAAGGTCCGTTCGGCGAGTTCACCGGCTACTACGCGGCGGATGCACGCCCGGGCCCCGTCATGGAGGTGACTGCAACCTACCATCGCGACGATCCGATCCTGCTCGGCTCACCGCCGATGAAACCGCCGCGGTTTCATTTCGGCCTGCCGTTCCGCGCCGCCACGATCTGGCAGAACCTCGAAGCCGCTGGCGTCACCGACGTGACCGGCGCCTGGCAGCATGTCTCGCAGTTGATGACCGTGGTGGCGCTCAAGCAGCGTTACGACGGCCACGCCAAGCGGGCCGCGCTGGTCGCGGCAGCGCACAGCTACATGGCACGGGTGGTGGTGGTGGTCGATGACGACGTCGATCCGTCCAACCTCGCCGACGTGATGTGGGCGGTGACCACGCGCTGCGAGCCGTCCGAGCAAGTCGACATCCTGCGCAACGCCTGGTCGTCGGCGCTCGATCCGCGTATTGCGCCGGCCGACAAGGCGCGAGGCGTCACTTCGCACTCGAAGCTGATCATCGAGGCGTGCCGGCCGTTTCCGTGGTTCGACAAGTTCCCATCGGCATCCGCAATGTCGCTGGACGAAGCGCGCGCGGTCGAAGAGAAGTGGGGCGCGGTGCTGAAGGGATCGAACTAACCGCGCGCGAGGTCACCCATAAGGGCCGCCCCCATCCTTCGAGACACTCGCTTCGCTCGCTCCTCAGGATGAGGTCGGAGGGAGCGTCACTCCACGGCGTTGGCAGTACGCAGGCTGTCGAACAGCGAGGAGCGGTAGAGGAACTGCTTGTGCAGCTTCACGTCTTCGGAGATGCGCCGCAAATCGTCGAGATGCTCGCGGCGCTTCACCGGATCCTTTTCCTCAAGTGACTTCTTGTTCTGAATGGTCTGCGCCTGCACGAAATCAGTCTGCGCCTTGCGACGCTGGCGGGTATAGCGGTCGAACAGGCTCGGATCGGCGCGGCCGAACCACACGTCGGCGAGCTTCTCGGCGAGGTTTACCGCGTCGTGGACGCCGCCGTTCATGCCCATGCCGCCGATCGGGTTGTTGACGTGGGCGCTGTCGCCCGCGAGCAGCACGCGGCCCTTGTTGAAGGTGGCGGCGACGCGCTGATGCACCGCGTAGAGCGCGTGATAGGGAATATCGTAGTCGCCGCTCTTTTGATGGATGCCCTGCAGGCGGCGCTGCACGCCTTCCGGGCTCATGGCGTCTTCGTCGGATTCGTGCGCCGGTACCGGAAACACGCCGCGCCAGATTCCGGGAGGGCCGTAGCCCTTGACCTTGAACAGGTTGAGCCACTCGTCGGGATCGGAGAAATAGTTGCGCGTGCAGAGGTTGGGGTTCGCGGATAGAAGGTCGAACGTCGTACCGATCTTGATGAAGCGTTCCGGGTAGGTGAAGCCTTCGAAGTCGATCCCGGCAAGGCGGCGGACGACGCTGCTCGCTCCGTCGGTGCCGACCACGTATTTACCGCGTAGGGTCTCGATTTCGCCCGCCGCGTTGGTCACCGTGACATCGACATGGTCGGCGTGCTGCACGAGCCCGGTGACCTTGGTGGAGAACCGCACCTCGCCGATGCCGCTCGCCTCGATATGCGGCAGCGCGGCATGCACCAGCTTGTACTGCTCCCACTGCAGCACGAACGGGTACGGGACCTCGCCCTTCAGCAGATCGATGTCGAACACCGCGAACAACTCGCCGGTGGCGCGGTCGCGGAAATGAAACAGCGGCGAGGACATGCCGCCGGCTGGCTCTTCCGAAAACGCGTCCGCCTCGAGCCCGAGCTCAACCAGCATCTCGACCGTCGGCGGATGCACGGTGGCGGCGCGCTGATCCTCGGCCGCATCGGGCAACTGCTCGATCAGCGTGACCGGGATGCCCTTCTTCACCAGTGCCAGTGTCGTAACGGCGCCGACCGGCCCCGCGCCGGCTACAATTACGCGATCTTCGTTCTGCATCGTCTTCTCCGAACTGGCAGCATATAGGCTCGTTTCCGGGTCACAAGATTATTTGCGCTGCACTCGACGCCCGTAAAGCGGGCGATCCGGCATCGGCGAACAGCCGGGCCACGCTCGCAATCACACCCGGGAAATCTCGACCATCGACGGATGGAACAACTCCTCGGCGCTCACCTTGCGGTCGACCAGGCCCTGCTCATACGCGTATTGCGTGAGCGCTTCGATTTCGCGCATGTTCTCCTGGATGCCGTAAGCCCAAAAATCCTTACCCATGAGCGCACTGGTTTCCTCCGCTTCGGGAATGAGCCAGGGCAAAGTCGTCATCAGCGCGTTGACATCGAACAAATCCACCATGGCGAGCGCCTTGGCCTCGCAGAACGCCTTGTAGACGCTGGTCGGCAGCCAGGGATATTGCGCGACCAGTTCCTTACGGATGCCGACCAGATGCATCAGCGGAAACATCTTGGTCTTCTTCCAGTAGGCTTGTTCAGCCGCCCGGGTGTTGGGAAAGAGCCGCCGGATGTGCGGCTCGCCGCGCAGGAACGACGACGGGCCGCGCGCCGTGAACAGCGCATCAAGTTCGCCGTCGCGCAACATGTTCACGAGCGTTTGCTCCTTGCCGATCGGCTGCAGGTCGAGACCGGGGATCGGTTTGAGCGGCGTGCGTTCGTCGCGGCCCGCCTCCTCTTGGCCGCCGCTGCGCCAATGGATGTCGGTGGGCTTCACGCCATATTCGTGCTGCATCATGCCGCGCATCCAGACCACGGCGGTGATCTGGTATTCGGGCAGGCCGACGCGCTTGCCGCGCAGGTCTTCGGGCTTCTCAATGCCGGCGTCGGCGCGCACATAGATGCCGGAGTGCCGGAACAGCCGCGACACGAAGGCCGGGATGCCCACATAGTCCGAGGTGCCGGCCGCGACGGTGCGGATATAACTGGAGAACGACAGCTCCGAGACGTCGAACTCCTGGTAGCGGAAGGCGCGGAAGAATATCTCCTCCGGATAGAGCGGCAGGTAGGTCGTGGTGCAGCCTTCAACCTTGACGCGGCCGTCCTTGATGGCACGGCAGCGGTCGTAATTGCCGCACGCAATCGTTATCGGCACGTCGACCATGGGCGTTCCTCGTGTAAACTGTCTTGACACTCTCTCCGGTCGTCCCCGCGAAAGCGGCGACCCAATTTCCGCAGACTGGATACCCGCTTGCGCGGGAATGACCCGGAGAGACGGTGCAATGGGGCGATCCGTCGGTCAGCGAAGGTACTGACCTCGAATGATACTGTGAAGTCGCTTATCGCTGGGCTCCGATGCCGGCCGCGCGCTTGTTGTCGCGGCCCGATCACGATAATTTCGACCCCAAACAGGATGAGCATCGGCGCCGGACGGCGGCCGGACAAGGAGCAAAGCCATGATGTCGACCGTGGTTGGCGGCGCCATGCTGCCGCATGCGCCGCAGTTCTTCACCATGCCGGACACCGAGGACAAGAACGTTATCGCCAAGGTGCGCGAGGTCGCGGCCGACATCGGCAACAAGCTGCGCGCGCACAAGCCCGACCTATGGATTATCTTTTCGAACGATCACGCCGAGCAGTTCTTCCACAACGCCGCGCCCCCGTTTACCGTCCATGTCGGTGGCGAGGCGTCGGGCGATTTCGCTGGCCGGAAATTCCACTGGAAGGTGCCGAGCGAGATCGGTTTCGAGATCGTGCGGCAGCTCTACCGGCAGAACTTCGATCCGGCGTTCTCCTCGACCGCCAAGATCGATTACGCGATCGGCATCCCGCTCACTCATCTGGGCCACACCGACCCGGTGTTGCCGATCTACGTCAACGCCTATCTGCCGCCGCAGCCCACCATGGAGCGCTGCTACCAGTTCGGCCAGGCGGTGGCGCGCACCGTCACGGCGCTGGGCCTCAAGACTGTGATCCTGTCGAGCGGCGGCATGTCGCATTTTCCCGGCACCGACCGTTACAGCAATCCGGAACTGACCTGGGATCAGCGCGTGCTGGAGAAGCTCAAGGCCGGCAACCTGAAATCGCTGATCGGCTACGATGAGACCGAGCTCGACGACACCGGCAACATCGAATTGCGCTGCTGGGCCTGCGCGGCCGGCGCGCTCGGCGAACGCAAGCCCGACATCGTGTCGATGGACCCGAGCTGGCACCACAACTACGCGTCGCTCGCCTGGACCGGCGGCCAGCGCGAAACCGAGCACGCCGCGCACTACCCGTCGATCAAGCCGGAGTTGGTCGAGCTCACGTCGGCGCTGCATGAACTCGCGCACGATGCCGGCAAGCGCGCGCAGTACATGGCAGACGCAAGTGCCTACGCGGATTCCTTTCACCTGCCGCCGGAGCAGCGGGAGGCGCTGATCAAGCTCGACCTGCCGGTGATCGTAAAGATGGGCGCGCACCCGCTGGTGCCGTTCCTGGCGCAGTTGCAGATCCAGCGGCTGCGGCCGCGGCAGTGACATCGGCTGGCGCGCGCCAGCCGGCTGCCCTTTCGACCGATTGCGCTTTCCGACCTCGCCGGAACGCGACGGCGGTTTGGCGGTTGTCTCGGGCTCCGGCAGTGCGTGAAGCTCACCTTAACACTTTGAAGGCACAGTAAATTTTCTGCCAACCCCGCCGTTGCCCGCTCCCAACTTCGGCCTCAAAGCTTTGATTGAATTCCCATGAGCGTCCGGGCAACGCTCGCTGCAAAGCCAGCGCGGGGTTTCGTGAGGGTCCGCTGGAGCACCTGTTGATGCGTCTTCTCGCACGTCGCTGCCCCGGTTGCACGGCAACGCCGGTGACCGCAGTAAATCCGTCCATTCAGCGGCGACGTCGATCCGCTCGTTTGCAGCGGTGATCCGGTGAACACCCGAGCGGCTGTTCGGTCCCTGGCGGCCATTTGCATTCTTGTGATCTTGCAGGCGTGCGCGACGATCGCGCGCCTGCCGCTCGCTTCGCTGGATACCGCCCAGGTGGCCGGGATTCCGAACGCCCGCTTTTGGGGCGATGATCTCTCCCGCGCGCCGGGCGTCCGGGCCGCCGCCGCGCACCCACTGACCGTTCTGGCGCTCTCGGGCGGCGGCGCGGAAGGCGCTTATGGCGCCGGATTCCTCAAGGGCTGGTCGGCGACCGGCGAGCGGCCGCGCTTCGACATCGTCACCGGCACCAGCGTCGGTTCGCTGATGGCGCCGTTCGCCTTCCTGGGGTCGGAGTATGACGATGTGCTGGAAGCCTTCTTCACCAACGGGCTCGCTCAAGATCTGCTCCGCATCGATGGCGTGAACGCCATTTTTGGCGCCGGGGCCTTCAAATCGGATCCGCTCAAGGAACTGATTGCCCGGTATGCCAACGAGCAATTGCTCGAAGCGATCGCCGCCGAGCATCGCAAGGGGCGAATGTTGCTGATCGCCACCACCAACCTCGACGCTCAGCGCACCACGATCTGGAACATGGGTGCGATCGCCGCCAGCAACAGTCCCGACCGGTTGGCGCTATTCCGAACCGTGCTGGCAGCGTCGACATCTATCCCGGGCGTATTTGCGCCGACCTTTATCGACGTGGTGGCGAACGGCGAGCATTACTCGGAAATGCACGTCGACGGCGGTGTGACGTCGAACGTGCTAGCGGTGCCCGAGGGCATTCTAATCGCCAAGGGCCTGCGGGCGCCGAAGGGCTCGCGGGTCTATGTCGTGATCAACGGCAAGCTGGCGCCCGACGCGGCGCTCACCAGCAATTCGACCTTGCCCATCGTCGCCCGCTCATTCTGGACGACCGTCAAGGCCAACACCCGCAACGCCTTGATTGCGACCTATGAATTCTGCCGCCGCAACGGTTGGGGCTTCCACGTCACCGCGATCGACGCCGGCCGCGCCATCGAAACCCAGAGGATCAATTTCGATACCGCGTACATGCAGGAATTGTTCGCCTACGGCCTCGCCAAAGGCAGTTCGGGGCACGGCTTCCAGACGACGCTGGACGGCATGAAGGCACGCACCTCGCAACGCCCGGCCCGCTGACGCGGGCGACGGCTGCAAGCGGCAGGCAGCCATTTCCGCGCCGGCAAGCCGCCTCAGGCTCGCCGGGCGCGCGACAGCGGCAATACCTGCGCGAGCGGCCTGATGCTTTCCATTCGCTCGCCGGGCGGAGCCTGCAAGGCAGCTTCCCGCCGGCTCCGCGTCACGAACTCGAGCATCAGCCCGAGGCTCTGGAAATGTTTGCGCACCACTGCGCTCGCGGCGCGCGGGTCGCGCTTGCACAAAGCCCGCAACAGGGCCCGATGATGCGCCAGATGCCGCGGATCGTAGAAGCTCTGGTGTTCGGGCGAGATGTTCGACAGGCGCGCAACCTGGGCCTGATTGAACATCGCGACCAGCAAGGGATTGCGCGCACTGGCAAGAAGCAATCCGTGGAAGGCGTCGTGTGCACTCTTGGCCGCCGCCAGGTCGCGGCGGGCGATCGCCCGCTCTAGCGCCGCAAGCGAGCCCTCCAGTTCTGCGATTTCGGCGGGCGTCAGGCGCTCGGCCGACAGCTCCGCGCATTTCTGCGCGATGTGGGAGCGTACCTCGTTGGCGATCGGCGCCGCTTCGATCAGCACGCTTTCGTCGAACATGCTCTTGCCGGTCTGCGACGCCGCAGTGACCACGACGCGTTGACCCGCAGCCTTCTCCACATAGCCCAGGCCATGCAGCACGCGCAGCGCCTCGCGCAGCGAGTTGCGGCTGATGCCGAGCATCCCGGAAAGCCGCGTCTCCGGTGGCAGCGCCTCGCCCGGGCTGAGCTTCTCCGCCGCGATGTAGCGGCAGATCTCCTGCGCCGCCTGGCTGATGACGCTTTCACGCTTGATCGGGGAGGGATTGTAGGTCATTGTTGAACAGTTCTACCGGCCGGTGATTGAATTAACAACACTTTTTCCCGGCCTGCCGCTCGCGGAGGGATAAATGAAGAAGCTGGTGTTGGAGACCACGGCGCCGTTCCAGGGGCTGCCGGAACTCGTCGCCTACGACGAAGGGCTGTTCGCAAAGGAGGGCCTTGAGATCGAATGGGCCGACCGCGAGCAGGGCGTCGAGAAGAAATTGCGGCTCGATATCACTGACCCGAAGGCGCTCGATCCATTCGCCAGCCACGGCAAGATGCTCGAGCAGGGCAAGGCCGACATGTACAACGCCTGCGAGTGGGGCAACTACTGCCGCGTGCAGGACACCAACAAGGGCAGCCGGCAGCTCGGCCGCCGCGCCATCGTGGCGTACTCGGCGCTGGTCGTTGCACCAGATTCTCCGGTCTATACGCCGCAGCAACTCGCCAACAAGACGATCGGCGTGCCGTTCTACTTCGGCACCCACTACATCGCACTGCACATGCTGGAAGGGTTTCTCCCCCGCGACATGATCAAATTGTGCAGCGCGCCGAACGGCTCGCGCTACCGGCTTGATGCGCTGCTCAAGGGCGAGGTCGACGCCGTGACGTTGACCGAGCCGCACGTCACGCTTGCCGAGAAGAAGGGCTGCCGCATCATCTCCTCCGCCATGTTCCACGGCACCG
Organism: uncultured Alphaproteobacteria bacterium; assembly: GCA_963756715.1. Classification (GTDB taxonomy): domain Bacteria; phylum Pseudomonadota; class Alphaproteobacteria; order Rhizobiales; family Xanthobacteraceae; genus VAZQ01. Next base: position 53,103 of record CAVWOV010000038.1, on the reverse strand, counting down.
AAGTGGCGTCCGATCGGCTCGATGTCGAAACCTATGCGGCGTTCAACCGCGCGGTGCGCGAGGCGGTTCGACGCATTAACGCCAACAAGAGCGCGTACATGCACTATTTCATCGACTATCACGCCAAGAAGGACCCGGAGATCGCCGCGCTCAAGGTCGAGGACCTGCGCGAGAGCCGCTTGGTGGTATGCGATCCGGCCCCGATCCCGCTCGACGAGATGCAGCGTACCTACGATTGGCTCAAGAGCTGGGGCATGCTGGAGGAGACCGCCTCGCCGCTCCAGCTCGTCAACATGGACGTGCAGCGCTTCGCCCATCAAGCGGCGGAGTAGCTGGCTGATGCCAGGCGACCGCTCTCCGATCCGTCATCCTGAGGTGCGCCGAAGGCGCCTCGAAGGATGCACGGCCCCGCTGTTGCTCCATCCGGGCCGCCGCCCTTCGAGGCTCGCGCTACGCGCGAGCACCTCAGGGTGACGGGTTCCGCGCAAGCAGTAAAATCGAGACGACAGATGCACAACGGCAATTCGGACCACATCGCCTCCCTCGTCGAACCCGGCCGCGTGCATCGTCACGTCTACACCGATGCCGACGTGTTCGAGATGGAGATGGAGCGCATCTTCGGCCGCGCGTGGCTGTTCGTCGGCCACACCAGCCAGGTGCCGAACCCGGGCGACTTCATCACCACGGAGCTCGGCCGCCAGCCAATCGTCATGACGCGTCATCGCGACGGCAGCGTGCACGTGCTGCTCAACCGCTGCACCCACCGCGGCGCCAAGGTGGTGAACGAACGTAAGGGCCACGCGCCGCGGTTGACCTGCTGCTACCACGGCTGGAGCTTCGATACCGACGGACGGCTCGCCAGCGTGCCGGTCGAGGAAGGCTGCGCGGCCGATTTCGACAAGGCGGCATTCGGCCTCGCGCGCGTCCCGCGCGTCGGCCAGTATCGCGGCTTCGTGTTCGCGAGCCTCGCCGCGAGAGGCCCGAGCTTCGAGGATCACATCGGCCCGATCAAAGGCAACATCGACGATCTGGTCGACCGCGCGCCCGATGGCGAACTCGCTCTCGACGTCGGCCAGCATCGCTACGTCTACAACGGCAATTGGAAGCTCCAGGTCGAGAACGTGCTCGACAGCTATCACGTACCGTTCGGGCACGCCTCCACGGTCAACAAGCAGGGCGTACAGTTTGCCCGCCGTGAGGGCGACCAGAAGGGCGCCGCCGTCGTCGAGACCGAGAAGAAGCAGACCGCAAGCTCCTGGAAGGATCGCAAGAGCTTCATCACCGGCAACGGCCACGGCTGGACCAGCAACACCACACTCGACGACGGCAAGCGCTCCAGCCCGGCATTCGACGAATACAAGCGGGTGCTGGCCGAGAAGGTCGGTGCCGCCCGCGCGCAGGAAATCCTCACGCCGCGGCTCCACAACACCTTGATCTACCCGAACATGTCGATCATGGGCCTCAATATCCATGTGCGGGTGATCAAGCCGCTCGCGGTCGATCGCACCGAAGTGACGATCTATCCGATCAGGCTGGTGGGTGCGCCTGACGCGATGAACTTCGGCAATATCCGGCTGCTCAACGTCACCCACTCGGCGGCGTCGTTCGTGCAGACCGATGATCTTGAATCTTTTGTGCGCGCGCAGAAAGGACTGCACAGTATCGGCACCGATTGGGTCGATATCTCGCGCGGCCTGGGCGCGGAGGAGCCGGATCGCGAGCTCAACGCCACGCGTGCGCTCGCAACCCACGAGATGGTGGTGCGCGCCCAATACAGGGCGTGGCTCGGCTACATGCGCGAGGCGGCGTAATGGCTGCCACGACGCTTGAGGTTTCGCCGCAGACGCGCGGCGGCACGACCATCGACCGTGCGCCGTTCGAACAGTTCCTGATCCACGAAGCGGCACTGCTGGACGAGCGCCGCTTTCGCGACTGGATGGAGTTGTTCAGCGACGACGGCAGCTACTGGGTTCCGGCGGTTCCCAACCAGGAAAGCCCGTTCAACCAGGCGTCGTTGTTCTACGACGATCGAGAGTTGATGAAGACGCGGGTCGAGCGTCTGGAACACCCCCGCATCCATGTGCAGACGCCGCCCTCGCGCACCGCGCATCTGGTCGGCAACGTCGTCGTGTCGCCGGATACGGCAAAGGACGAGTACGTCGTCGGCTCGACCGTGATCATGGTGGAATATCGCGACGAGCACCAACGTGTGTTCGCCGGCCGGCAGCGCCATCGCCTGCGCCGCGAGGGCACCGGCTTCCGCATCGTTCAGAAGCGCGTCGACCTGATCAACTGCGATTCCGCTTTCGAGGCGATGGCGGTGCCGATTTAGCGGCGACGCCGATGGCGGATACGGCGCATCCTTCTGCGCTGCCTCTCCCCTATTGAGCAGTCCTTACAAAGCACGCGCCGGAACGATGCGGCCGGCCGGCGGGCGAGAGTGTCTCGCGACCTATCGAACCTGTTGCGTCGGGCTTGCCGGATCGATCTGCGGTACGTACATTCGGATTGAACGGCAGCGGCGTGGCTGGAGCATGGTCGCTGCGCCCGATCGTCTCCGGAGTGGGTGCTGGTGCCTTGGCGGTGGGTGCAGGAGTGGTGGGCGGGATGCCGATGACCGTCGGCGGATCGACCGCTGTCGTATGGATGCGCCCGCTCATGCCGTACACCGCAAGCCCGAGCGCGACCAGAACGGCGGCAACACCCAGCGTCCATCCAAAGACCCCGCTGCCCTCGGGGGGAACGTGACGGGGCGGATTGGTCCCGGGCGGGCTGCGAAATGGATCGTCTGTCGTAACGCGGAACGGATCGTTTGTTGTCATACGCCATCCTCCAATTGCGATTGGGAACGCCCATCCGCCGGCAGTCGTTCCAACGCGTGTCGTCTCAGGTCGTCTCAATACGCGAAAGAGGAACCGCAAAGCCTGTGCTTGCTGCCGTCAACTAGTTGGGGGTTCGGAAATCCGCTTCATTCTTGCGGCGAGTTCGTCAAGCGGATTTCCGAACCAAACCACACTAGAATTATAGGTTTGCTAGTGTCCTACGAATCCGAAGGCCGCTTACGGGCGTGCGGAAGAATGAAGCGGACTTCGGATCCGGGACACTAGCGCGGAATTGGCCTGGGCAGCTCTTCAGGACGCAGCGCAGGGTTCCGCACGGTTGGGCGGTCCGACTGCAGCCGGTCGTCGCGGAATGGCGCCTGCGCCTGGCCGGTTGTCTCATCGGGCGGCACCGGCGTGGCCGCGTTCGGCTTGCCGGGTTCCGGCTGCACCGGCGCGCCGGAGCTGTCGTATTGCGGCGGTGGCTTCGACTGGGACGGGTTCGTCGACTGCTGAGCGGCCGCTGCACCGAGCGTCCCACCACTGATGAGCACTACAGATGCGATCATGGCAATCCTGTTCATGGTCTCCTCCGGTGTTCCGTTGCCTAATCGTCTCCACATGACAACGCATGACGGCCGGTGTCGTTTCAAAAATCCCGGCGTTCTCGGTAGACCGTCAGGCCGCAATGAGGGACGGTTACCCGTCCCTCATTCACGCAAAGCAGAACTCGCCGTTACGCCGGAAGTACCGCCACGATCCGGTGACTCCCGGGCTCTAAGACGATGATTTCGTCGCCGACAAGAAAGAATACGTAGCCACGCCACGCCGGATAAATCTCGATGACCGCGGCCGGTAACGGAACCACATGCACCGTGCGCGGAACGACCGTTCCGACCGAAATGGTGAAGTTCACCTTGTTCACGCGAGGCGCATTACCCATCTTGTGAATGGACTCGCGAATCCGCGTCCGCTGTTCCGGCGAGATGTTGGCGCGAGCACCGGCCTGACCTTCCGTCTGATCGGTCTCGTGCGCGCCGGGCTGCCGCTGACTCTGCGTCTGGCTCGGCTGGGCCTTGTTGGGCCCACTCTTTTGAGTCTGCTGGTTCTGCCGGTCCTTGTTGTCGTCGCGCTTGTTGCCCTCTCGCTGTCCGCGCGTGGCTGGATGCTGTTCGCCGGCTTTAGGCGTGGACTCGGCGCCAGGCGTGGACTCGGCGCCCTGCTGGTGTGGCGCTCCGCGCTGCGTCTCAGGCGTGGCCTGGCCGGTGGTGGAGTGCGAATCCTTGCTGCCACGCTGCATTTGGCCGCGATTTTGCGGCGTGCTCTGTCCATCGGGACGCTGGGCGGCCCCGGCTTTTGGGCCCTCGTGACTTTTTGCGTTCGGGTGGCTCTGTGCACTCGGAGCGGCTGGTGCGGTCGGTTCGCGTGCAGGTCCTTGGGCTGCCGCGAAGCTAACGCCCGCCAGCAGCACGGCGGCGGTTCCACTCAGCATCAGTTGTCGTCGCATCGAGAGTCCTCCTTGTTCCATCCTGGCCCGGGTGATTGGTATTCGGCTGGGGTTGGGCGCCTGGTAATAAGAAAACGATGGAACCGAGATGCCGTTCCGAAAAATTCGAAATGAGTCTGTGAAATCGATTCCACCGATCTCGGGACAGCGGCGGGACCGCTCTCGACTGCAATGCGTGAGACTCAATTTAAATGCGTGAGACTCAATCGAAAAGAGGACAGGCCGAGCGCCGCGTGGTCTTTCATCGCTCGCGAGACACCTGAAACATCTGCTCCGGAACAACGGATCAAGGAGAGTTATGATGAAGAAATCGTTCTTTCGCGGCACCTGGCAGCAAAAGCGTGCCTTCTCGCCGGCCATCGTCACCGAGAGCGCGGCCCGCACTATCTGGATTGCCGGTCATACCGGGCAGGTCGATGAGTCCGGCAAATCGCTCGCCGGTGACTTCGACGCCCAGTTCCGCCAGACCTTCCGTAACATCGAGAAGACGCTGGCTGAGGTCGGCGCCAAGCTCTCCGACATGGTGACGATGACGGTGTTCCTGATTGATGCGCGCCACACCACGCGCATGACCGAATTGCGCGGCGAGCTCTTCGGCAAGGATTTTCCGGCGAGCGCCGCCATCACGGTGCAGGGATTCGCGCAACCCGAGATGATGATCGAGGTTCAGGGCATCGCGGTAACCGAGTAACAGGCACTTCAATTGCGTTCACTTCGGCGGTAGTCTGCTCGCATGAGCGAGACATTCGAAGCCGCCCTCTCCGCCCGGGTCGACGCGATGGCCGACGCCTGCACGCGCTGCGGCAAGTGCGTCGAGGTCTGCCCGGTTACCGGACCCGGCGGCGTCAAGGCGGAACCGGTCGCGGTGATCAGCGGCATCGTCGATATCCTCCGGACCGGCGACGGCCCTGACGCCTCGCGCAAATGGGCGAACGCTTGCGTGCTCAGCGGCGAGTGCATCAAGGCCTGCGACTACGGCGTCAATCCGCGCTTCATGCTCAACATGGCGCGCGTACGGATGGCGCAGCACGCCATGACGCCAACGGAGCAGCGGCGCGGCGGCGTTGACGGCTTCCGCAAGGTCGCCCGCGACGTGCAGGCGATTTCGCGGATGCAGCTTGACGATGCGATCCTCACCCGGCTCGGCCAGAAGCCCGACACCCGGCCGTCTCCCGATGTGGCACCCGATTTCGTGTTCTATACCGGCTGCAACGTGCTCAAGACCCCGCACATCGCGCTGCTGGCGCTCGACATCATGGATACGCTGGGCATCACTTACAGGGTGTTGGGCGGACCGAGCCACTGCTGCGGCGTCGTGCAGATGCGCACCGGCGACGTCGCGACGTCGGGCCGCTTCGCCGAAGCCACCATGGACAAGCTTGCGGCCAGCAAGACCAAGGAGGTGCTGGCGTGGTGTCCGAGCTGCCACACGCAGTTCAATGAGACGACGCTGCCGACGATCGAGAAGACGCGCGGCGCGAAGCCGTTTGAGATGACGCCGTTCATGCTGTTCCTGCGACGGCATCTCGACCGGCTGCGGCCGCATCTGACGAGACGCGTCGAGATGCGCGTCGCGCTGCATCGTCATCCCGGTATTCCGGGCGTGGTACAGGCGGCGGAGGACATGCTGAACGCGGTACCGGGGATCGAACTGGTCGACCTCCGGCAACCCGCCGTCGGCATGATGGCGAACTACTTCCGTGCGCTGCCGGCGTATCGCAGCGAACTGCAGGGGAACGAGCTCGCCGCCGCCGAACAGGCCGGGGTCGACGCACTGATCGCGGTCTACCACGCCGACCATCGCGAACTGTGTGCGCACGAGCGCGACTATCCGTTCCGTGTGATGAACCTCCTGGAGATCGTCGGCGCCAGTATGGGCCTGCACCACGACGATCACTTCAAGCGGCTGAAGATGATGCAGGACGCCGAGGCCATCATGGCGGATTGCCACGACCTCATCGCGGAGCACGGTCTCGATGCCGCCAGCACCCGGGCCGCGATTCAGTCGATGCTCGACGAGCAGCCGTTGCCGCTGCGGGGCGCGCGGCCGAGCTGAACACGTCGTGATTTGCGAAGGCGCGGGGCGCTGTCGTCACATTACGAAAGCATCAGCCGACGTTGATGTGCGCCATCAGCAGGTCGTAACGCTCGATGACGATCGACTGCCTAGCGACCGTGATGATGCCCTGCTTCTGAAACTTGTCGAGTGTCATCGTCACCCATTGGCGGGTCGAGCCGACAATGGTGGCGATCTGGTCATGGGTGAGCTTGCGCTCGATCACCAGGCGGTTGCCCTCGCGTCGGCCATGGTTCTCGCCCAGGATCACCAGCAGTTGCGTCAGCCGCTCGACCACGGAGCGCGTACCCAGCATCTGCACCAGCGCGGAATAGCATTTGCCTTTCGCGACCAGCCCCTCGATCAGGCAAAGCGCGAAGGACGGCTGGCTCTCGATCAGCCCGCGGATCGCGCCGGCCGGCAGATAGAGCAGCCGGCAGTCCTGCGTCACGTCGGCCGACCAGACGTGCTGGCCACCGCCGAACAATTCGGGGCCACCAACGAAATGCCCCGCCGTCCAATAGGCGAGCGTGATCTGCCGGCCCGACGGCGCGGCATAGAAGGTGCGGATGATACCTTCCTCGATCAGCCAGATGCCCTTGTGCTCGTCGCCCTGGAAGAACACGCTGCCGCCGACCGGAAACGACACCGAGCTACCGAGCCGGCGCATCGCCTCCCATTGCTCGCGCGAAAGCCGCGCCAGGAAGTTCGCGCCTTCGTTCTGCTCGCCGACGGTCTCGGCGAGGAACAAAGCCGGTGCACCGGTCGCGACCAACGCGGAGGGCGGCAGCGGGCGGTTCATGGCTGGGCCTCGTGCAGCGCGGGGTTCTGCGACAAGTAGACTGAAAGGCTGTTGATCTCGGCGTCCGTCAGTCGCAGCGCGATCTTGCGCATGGTGTCGTCCGGATCATTGCCGCGGCGGCCGTCGCGAAAATCCCTGAGCTGCTTGGCGATATAGTAATCGCGCTGGCCGGCGAGCCGCGGCGCCACGTATGGCCGGTCAAAAAGATAGGGCGAGGTCGCGCTGTGGCAGGACAGGCAACCGGGCGAGCCGTTGGCTCCAGCGGTTGCGAGCTGCTTAGCGCGGGCGAGATCGGGCTCGACATCGATGGTGGGTTTCGGCCAAGGCGCCTCCTGCTTGGAAAACCAATCGGCGACAAGCGGGATGTCCTTTTCCTCCAGTTCGGTCGCGGTCTTCTCCATCTGGCCGCCATCGTTCTTGCGACGGCCGGCGCGAAAATCGTTGAGCTGCTTGATGATGTAGTCGGCCTTCTGGCCGGCGAGGCGCGGAAACTTGATGTGGTTGCCGGCGCCGTCGAGGCCGTGACATTCCGCGCAGATGTCCTGCGCCTCGACGCCGGTCATGTCGATCATATCGGCGACCGCCCGCTGGGTTGAAAATCCGAACAACGGGGCGAGCGCGGCTATCGCCAGGAGACAATAATGCCTGGTCGCGCGCACCCCCATGGCGTCAACGGTTCTGCTGCTCGAAGGCCTTGACGCTTTCGGCCCGGATGTACGCGATGCATTGCTTCTTGAGCTCGACGAATTCCGGCTCGGCGGTCACCTCGGGCACGCGCGGGCGCGGCAGCTCCACCGGCAGGCTGGCGATGATCCGCCCGGGGCTGGCGCTCATGATCAGCACCCGGTCGGCCAGGAAGATCGCCTCGTCGATGTCGTGGGTGACGAACACCACCGTGGTGCCGAACTCGTTCCAAATCTTCAGCAGGTTCTCCTGCATCATCAGCCGGGTCTGGGCGTCGAGCGCGCCGAACGGCTCGTCCATCAGCAGCACGCGCGGATAGTTGGCGAGCGCGCGCGCGATGCCGACGCGCTGCTGCATGCCGCCCGACAACTCCGCCGGGTAGCGGTTGGCAAAGCGCGTTAATCCGACCATGTCGAGGAAGGTGTTGGCGACCTGATCGGCCGGCAGGCCGGCGATCTTCGGACCGAAGGCGACATTTTCCTTCACGGTCTTCCACGGGAACAGCGAGTATTGCTGGAACACCATGCCGCGATCCGGTCCCGGCTTGGTGATGATTTCGCCATCGACGCGAACCTGTCCGCTGTCGGGCTTGACGTAGCCGGCGACGGTGTTGAGCAGGGTGGACTTGCCGCAGCCCGACGGGCCGAGAATGCAGACAAACTCGCCGGGCTCGACGCGGATCGAAGTTTCCTCGACCGCCTTATGGGCCTGACGTCCCTTGCCGAAGACGATGGATACACCATCAATCTCGATGAGGCCGGTCTTGACGCCTTTGCGGGCGGCGCGGGCTGCGAATTCCGGGCCGGGTTTCACCGGCATCGAGATAACGCGGTTGAGCATCACGCTAGGCTCCCCTGCGGCCGTAATCGGTCTGCCGCCGTTGTGTCCGACCGACCGTCGCGGGCGATCAACCAAGCCGAAAAGGCAAGCGCCGCGAGCCCGGCGAAGGAAATCAGCGGGCCGTACGGCTCCAGCGGGAAGACGTCATAGGAGTCAAAGCCGATCACCGCCAGGCTGCCGACCCACGATGGCGTCGCGCAATGCACCACCGAGAAAACGGTGGCGTTGGTCATCCCGGCACAGAGGGCGCCGACGCCGGTCAGGATCCCGAACCGGCCCATCCGGAAGAACTGCTGCGACCACGTCCCGGCGCTTGGCCGACCGACCAGCAACGCAACGTTGAGGCCGATCAGTCCGCCCGCCAGCGCCAGGATCGCGAATTTGTGCGGAATGATCGACAGGCTCCATTCGGCGACGCCGTGGCCGTAATCGTAGTTGATGTATCCGGTCTCGATCAGCCATTCGTCGAGAATGATCGGCACCATGTCGGCAACCGACTTCGTGCTGGCAATGATGCGCTGCACGTTCTCGAACCAATCGTAGAACGTCAGGTAGTTCGGCAGGTGGCCGTACTCGATCATCAGGACGGCCAGCAGCAGCAGATAGAACACGACCGGGAACGCCAGCGCGAACACGGCGACCGGCGTCCAGGACCGGCCGAGCCCTGGCTTGACCGGGGCGACGGCACCGACCTCATGATCGGGCCGATGGAGGGCGAGGGTGCTCATCGGGATTTCCTCTGCCAGGAGAGCAACGGCTGCGTGATCTTGCGCACCGCGAGCGTCGACAGCGTGCCGAGCGCGCCGATCACCAGCATGCCGACCACGATGTCCGGGTAGTTGATCAGCGAGTAGGCGTTCCAGGTGAAGTAGCCGATACCGTACTGGCCGGAGATGATCTCGCCGGCGAGCAGCGAGAACCACGACACTCCCATGCCGATCGCAAGTCCGGTGGCGATCGAGGGCAGCGCCGCCGGCATCACGACGTGCCAGAAGATGTTCAGCCGCGAGGCGCCGAGCGACTGCGCGGCGCGCACCAGGACGTCCGGCGTCTGCTCGACGCCGTGCACGGTGTTGAGCACGATCGGGAACAGTGCGCCGAGGAAGGTGATGTAGATGATCGACGACTCTTCCGTCGGCCACATCAGGATGGCGAGCGGGATCCACGCCACGGCCGGTATCGGCCGCAGGACTTCGATGTAAGGGGTCACCACGTCACGCGCGATCCGCGAACGGCCCATGATGGCGCCGAGACAGATGCCGAGCGCCGTCGCCAGCGCGAACCCGATCAGGATCCGCTGCATGCTGACGCCGATATGAATGTAGAACTTGGTCTCATAGACGTGCTTGATGAACGCCGCGAAGACAACCAGCGGCCCCGGCACGTTCTCGAAATTGATAAAGAAATTGAACTTATAAATGCAGGCGAGATGCCAGAGCAGCACGCCGATGGCGAGCGAGATGAGTCGCACCGTCCAGCTTTGCGCCAGTCCGCGCCAGTCGACACCCGCGAAGGCGCGGCTGAACGGATTGGCCGCGCCCTCCGTCTGAACCGCCGCGCCGCCCGAAGCCGGTACCGGCACGTCGGCGGCATCGATGTTGGTCTCGGGCGCGAGAGCCAGCGTCGAATTCTTCATCGGCAATTTCCTGCGTCCGGTCGCATGATCGCCTGAGAGAGAAAGAACCGGACCCGCGGCTTGATTCCGCGGGTCCGCAACAAGCACTCATTATGAGGAGAACGAGCCCCAAGCCTGATCGAACGTCACCACGGTGCCGCCCGCCTTCTTGGCAAAGGCCTCCGCTTCGCGCTTGCGCAGGAAGGTGGAGAACTCGCCATTACCGGACTTCACATAGAACGCGGTCTTGCCGAACAGCTTGAGACCGGTTTCGGCGTCATAGACGTAGGTGGCGTTGAGCTTGGAGCCCTCGGCGTTGTAGGTGGCGACCGCCTTGAGGAACGCCGCCATTGTCGGATAGGTCTTGATGCCTTCGCGCGAATGCCAGATTTCCATCGGCAGGCCCGCGTTGGATTTCACCGGATCGACGATCTTCGCCTTGTCGCCGTCGTAGTCGAGGCCCATTTCCTTGTAGGCGGCCTTGACATAGCTCTCGGTGATCCAGGTGTCGAAGTTCAACGGCGGGATCGCCTGCTCCTTCGCCAGCACGCCGTGGTCGAACTTCAACGCATCGACCCAGGCCGGCTTGATGGTCGGGTCAAGCGTGAGATGGCCGCCCTTGGAGAAATAGAGGTAAAGCACCTCCTTCTCGACGCCGGTCCACTTCTCCATCATTTCGACGGCGCGCATCGGATCTGCCTTGATCCAGACGCCGGCGTCGTAAACCGCCTTGATGAATGCAACCACGACCTCGGGATACTGCTTGGCGAAGTCCTCGCGCACGACCACGCCGTGCAGGTAGGGGATGCCGGTCTCCGAGCCGTCGTAAATCTTCCGGCCGGTGCCGCGGAATTCCATGATCTCCGACCACGGGCAGAAATCGGCGTGCGCGTCGATCTTGCTCGCCGCGATGTTGGCGGCGCCGACCGCGGGCGCCTGGTTCTTGAGCTGATAGCCGGTTGTCGCGATCTTGGCGTCCTGCATCGCCTTGAGCAGCATGCCCCAGGAGGCCGAGCCGACCGGCGTCGAGACCGCCTTGTCCTTGAGATCGTCGATCGAATAGAGGTTGGACGACACCGGCACCACGATAGCGTTGCCCGAGCCCTTCAGGTTGTAGCCGGTTCCCGAGACGTAGAGGGTGCGCAGGCTTTTGGTGGCCTGGAACTTGGCGCCGTTAACGATCAGCGGATAGTCGCCCATCACTCCGATGTTGAGCTTGTTGGCCAGCATCTGGTTGGTGATCGGACCGCCGGAAGAATAATCGGCCCAGGTGATCTCGTACTGAGCGTCCTTATATTTGCCGGTCTTTGGCAGGTGCTTTTCGAGGAGCTTCAGTTCCTTGATGACGATTCCAGCGGTGTAGGTGTCGGTACACATGCTCTGATGGCCAATGCCGATTTGGATCGGCTTGGCCTCGGCCGATACGGCGAACGCGAGGGTAGCGGCTGTCGCGAGCAAGAGTTTCGAGCGGGTCATGTCCAAATCCTCTCGTTTCGAGCCTCAAACTTGTTCTCAGCTCGAAGGGAAGTGCCGCAAACGCCGTGCCAATTCTGTAGGCCCCCCAAACTAGGGGCCTAAGTGTCTGGTTATACGGATGTTTTTCTCATTGTTGGCGGCCGGACAAGATTCGCAAAATGCCCGGTGTGCCCAACGCTTGGGCTGCGTCCTGGGCGGACAGCGGACAGAGCAGGCAAACTCGTACGGCGAGCATTGATACAAGTTGGAAAGCGCCTCTTTAGGCGCTGCAGGAGTGGCTGCCGGCCGATCAAAGGGAAGCGGAATCGCCTTGGCCCCATTTCATCGCCAACACCCAGGATTCGAATCGACATGGACCAACGCGAGCTGACTTCCGATGCCTGGAATCGTATCGCGTGAGCAGCGCATCACAAGATGGGCACGCTCTAATTTGAGCATGGTTCGTCGAAGGAAGTGATCAAAGAAGCTGCGGAGTTGGGAGAATTATTCCAACGGCGCGTGACGCCCTCGGAGCAGCCCGCGGAGCTGGCGCTCGATGTCGGGCGCCCGCCAGTCGCGTTCGCCGATGGCCCCCAGCCGCAGGATGCCCGCCGGATCGACCGCGAAGGTGACCGGAAGCTCGCTCACATGCCAGGCCACAGCGGCCGATTTATCGCCGTCGAGCAAAACCGGCAGGCCCGGCGCCGGATGATCTGTAAAGAAAGCCGTGATGCGCTCGGGGCTGTCGCCGAGATTGACGGCGAACACCTCGATGCCGTTGCCGATCACCCGTGACCGCAGGTCGGCCAGCGCCGCGAGCTCGCGCCGGCACGGCGGGCACCAGACCGCCCAGAAGTTAACGAGCACCGGCCGGTGGCGGTAGTCCGCGAGGCGGCGCGGCTTGCCGTCGAGATCGGGCAGCGCGAGGTCCGGCGCCGTGACCTCGCCGGGAAGTTCGACCAGCGCCAGGGTCTCGGCCCACGCCCGCACCGGCAAAGCGCTCGCCGCCAGCAGCGCCAACAGGCGGCGGCGGTCGACCGGGATCATCGGCGTGGCACCCGGACTTTGAACAGATGGCTCTCCGGCAGGCCGTAGACGTATTCGAAGTCGATCGGGAAGCCGCGGCGGTCGTGGGTCAGGCGCGTCATCTTGAAGATCGGAGCCGCCGGCGGAATATTGAGCCGCTGCGCCGGGTCGTCTTCGGCGGGCGCGATCTCGATGGTCACATCGGCGAAGCCGAGCGGGATGCCGAGCGCGCGCTCGAGCAGTACGAAGATGTCCTGCCCGGCGAGGTCCTGTTCGCGCAGGCGGCGCCCGATATCGAGCGGGAAGTAGCTGAGATCGTAGGACATCACGCGCCCACCGGCGATTCGCAGCCGGGCGATGCGAACCAGATGGCTGCCGTCCTCCAAACCGAACGCGCGCGTCACCTCTCCGGGCGCTGGACATTCGGCGAGATCGAGCACCTCGGAGCGCGCGCGCACGCCCATCGGCTTGAGCATTTCGCCAAAGCCCTGCAGCCGGCCGAGATTCTGCACCGCGCGGACGCGACGCAGAAACCAGCCCTTGCCGTGATGGCTCTCGACGATGCCGTCGGTTCGCAATGCCTCCAGCGCCTGCCGTACCGTGACGCGGCTGACGCCGAACTGGCGGACGAGGTCGCTCTCCGAGGGCAGCCGGTCGCCGCGCGTCAATCCCGCCGAAAGAATGCGGTCCAGTAGCCAGTCGCGAATGCGGATGTATTTCGGCGCCTGCGGCGTGCCGGCATCGGGCGGCATCGGCTCGGCATCGCGCAACGTGGCTTCGATCCGCGGCAGGGACATCGTCACGTGGTCCTCGTGACCGGTGAGATCAACGCGAAGCTTCATCTCCATTGCGGCGCCTGCGGTTCAGTCCTCGCGCAAGCGCCCAATCGCCCAGCGGACGTTCTTGCGAACGTCCGGATCGGGATCGTCGATATGCTTCTGCAGATAGACGAGCGCGGACGACTGGCCGATTTCGCCAAGCGCGCCGGCAACTTCCTTACGCAGATTGCTGGTGTCGTGATCGAGCAGCGGCCCCATCGCGCCGACCGCTTCGGCAACCCGCAGCTTGCCGAGGCTGCGCACCGCCTTGAGCGTGACCTGCCAGTATTGGTCGCCGAGCGCGCCGATGAGGCGCTTGCCGGCATCGGCCGCACCGGTGCGGGCGAGGGTTTCGGCGGCGATCTCGCGCACCATCCAGTCCGGATCGCCGAGCGCGGCGATCACCGCGTTGGCCGCATGGGCGCTGGTCGAGAACCCGAGCGCCGCGACCGCCGAGCGGCGCACGGCCGCGTCGGCATCGCGGCAGGCACTGATGAGTGCCGGCAGCGATTCCTCTAGCTTGAGCCAGCCGATCACCGCGACGGCCTGCTCGCGCACCGATGCATCGGGATCGTTCAGGGCGCCAATGGCGGGCTTGAGCGACTCCGGCCGCCGCAACTCCTTGATGCCGCGGAACGCCGACATCCTGACGAACGCCCGGTCGCTGGTGAGATAGCCAAACAGCGGATCGGCCGCCTGCGGGTCTTTCAGTTCGCACAGGCTGTCGGAGGCGGCGCGCGCCACCGCATCCTCGGTGTCGGTCAGGGCGGCCGCGAGCGCGGCCGCAACCTGCGGCCCGTCGAAGCCGGAGAGTGCGATCGCGGCCTGCAGCCGCACGTCCGACGCCGGATCGCCGATGGCGCGGGTGAGGTGCGGGATGGCTTCGGGCGCCGCGGTATCGGCGAGGTCCATCACGGTGACGCGGCGGGTGCCGGGATCGGGATCGTCCAGGCCCTCGGCGATGCTATCGACGTCGCCGAAATCCTCGAACGGCTTGGTGGCGTTCATCGTGCGCCCTCACTTCAGCAGGTAGGGGATGTTGACCGTCACGGCGCCGGTCGGGCAGTCGGCCTCGCACGGCATGCAGTACCAGCACTCGTCGTATTTCATATACGCCTTGCCGGTCAGTTCGGAGATGCGGAGCACGTCGAGCGGGCAGACTTCGACGCAGACCGTGCAGCCCTTGTCGGCGATGCACTTCGCCTCGTCGACGACGACCGGAACCGTGGTGGAGGTGTTTGCCAAAGGCATGATGATGCTCTCCTGATCCGGTGCGCCTATTCGGCGGCTTCCGACGCGTGAATGCGCTGCTTGTAGTAGGCGTCGCGCTCGTGCTCCTCGATCTCGATGACGTAGGGCGCGACCGCCTTCTTGGTCAGCGTCGGCTTGCCGTCCGCGCCTTTGGTCAGGATCGAGTGACAGAACCAGTTCTCGTCGTCGCGGCCGGGATATTCGACGCGATTGTGATAGAGCCCCCAGCGGCTCTCGGTGCGGTAGAGCGAGGCTGCCGCCGCCATGTCGGCACAATCGATGATCGACTGCGCCTCGAGGCCGCGCATCAGTTCGTGGCTGTCGCGGACATACATCGCGGTGTCGAGATCCTCGCGCACTTCGGCAAAGCGCTGCTGCGCCAGCTCCATCTTGCGGGTGATCTTCGGCGGCTGCAGATAGTCGTTCACCAACCGCCGCGTCTTGTACTCGATCTGGTTCGGCGGGATGCCGTCCTCGCGCCGGGTCGGCGCCAGCACGCGCTCCTGCTCGGTGCCAATGAGCGGCCGGATCGTAGTCGGCGAAGTCGACATCCTTGACGAAATCGACCGCGTGCTCGCCCGCGACCGCGCCGTTGGTGAAGGCGCCCAGCATATAGTTGTGCGGTACGCTCGCCATGTCGCCGGCGGCATAGAGCCCCGGCAGCGTGGTGCGGGCGAATTCATCGACATAGACGCCCGAGGCCGAATGGCCGGAGCAGAAGCCGATCTCCGAGATGTGCATCTCGATCATCGCGTGGCGATAGTCGGTGCCGCGATTGGCGTGGAAGCGCCCGCGCGTCGGCCGCTCGACGATGTGCAGCACGCGCTCGATCTCGGTAACGGTTTCGGGCGCCAGATGATTGAGCTTGAGGAACACCGGTCCCTTGCCGGACTGCAGCTCGTTGTAGAACTCCTGCATCATCTGGCCCGACCAGTAATCGCATTCGATGAAGCGGTTGCCCTCGTTGTTGGCGGTATAGCCGCCGAACGGACCCGCCACGTAGGCGCAGGACGGGCCGTTGTAATCCTTGATCAGTGGGTTGATCTGGTAGCACTCAAGGTTCGCGAGCCCGGCGCCGGCGTGATAGGCCATGGCGTAGCCGTCGCCCGAATTGGCGGCGTTTTCATAAGTGCCGTAAAGATAGCCTGAGGTCGGGAGACCGAGCCGCCCCGCCGCGCCCATGCACAGGATCACCGCCTTGGCGCGGATCACCAGGAACTCCGCGCGAGCGGGTGTTGACGCAGATCGCGCCGGCCATCCGGCCGTCCTTGCCGGTCAGGAGGCGCGTCGCCATGAAGCGGTTGGAGATCAGCACACGCTCGCGCTTGAGCTGACGGTAGAGCGCCTTCTTGACGGTATCGCCGTTCGGCATCGGCAGCACATAAGTGCCGATGTGATGCACCTTCTTCACGTCATAGTCGCCGTTCTGGTTCTTCTGGAAGCGGATGCCGAAGCGGTCGAGTTCCTCGATGATGCTGAAGCAGTTCTGCGCATACTTGTAGACCGCCGCCTGATCGACGATGCCGTCGTTGGCGATGGTGATCTCCTTGGTGTACTGCTCGGGCGTGGCGTGGCCGGGAATGACGGTATTGTTCAATCCGTCCATGCCCATCGAGATGGCGCCGGATCGCTTGACGTTCGCTTTCTCCAACAGGATGACGCGCGCCTTCGGGTCTTTCTTGCGCGCCCGGATCGCCGCCATCGGACCTGCGGTCCCGCCGCCGATCACCAGCACGTCGCAATCGACTTGCGATAGACCGCTGCGAATCTCGTCCATCTCGGGTCCTTCCATGACTGGCATCAGCTTGCGATCGTCGCGGACCAACCGGCTGCGGCGATGTCGGTGAGGTAGCTCCACGGGAATATTCCGCGGTCGTGGCCATCCGAGAACGCCAGCCGGATGGCGTAATTGCCGATCGGTTCGACCTTGGTGATGGTGAGGTCCGGCGCGGCCGGCACCGACCAGCCATCGACATCGAAGCGCACCGACGCGGCATCGCGTGCCCGCTCCCGCAGCAGTGTCGCTGGATAATCGACCGTTTCGCCGTTCTCCCAGGTGACCGAGAGCAGCGCGCGATTGCGGCTGAGGCGGATTTCGGTCGGATGGCTGTCGGCTGAAGGCATGTCGGCGCGGTCCTGGACGGCAGGCTGGTTTCGTTCCCAGGCTGGTTTCATTCCAATGCGGGAAACGTGCCAGATCGCAGCCGGCAGGGACCAGCAACTAATTGACCGATGAGGACGGACGATCCGAGGAATTTTGCGCCGCCGGCGGCGCTAAGCCATTGGAATTGCGGACAGACAAGCCACGCAACCCGGGCCTTGCCCCCCGGCTAATTCAGTCTCACGAACAGCAGCGGCCCGTCATGGCAAGCGCCACGCGCTCTTCCTCGGTCAGCCGCTCGTGGGCATGGTCATGCGTGTGCGCATGGAGCGGCGGGGGCAGCGGCACGCCAGTGTCGGCGATCGGCTCGTCGTGCGGCAGCCCCTGGGCGCGCATCGCGGTGCGGCGAGTTCCGGTCGCGGCGATGTCCAGTTTCAGCGTGCCGTGCTCGAATACCGCGCCGTAGTCGCGCTCCGCCGCCTCTTTCGTCACGTAGCCGCATTGCACGTCGCGCTGCAGCGCTCCGAGATCGCGGTCGAGCGGCGCGCCGAAGCCGCCGCCGCCGCCCGAACGCAGAACATAAGCATCGCCGGCGTGCAGCACCTGGTTCAGCGCCTTGCCGTTATGGAAGCGCTGCTCCTCGGTCTTTCCGAAGCGCGAGATCGCCACGCCATTGCCCAGCCCAGACAGCCCGCCCTGCAGGCCCCATGGCTTGCACTTCACGCGATCCATCTGTGAGTTGAAGCGGATGGTATGCCGCGCCTGCACTACCTGCTCGCAGCCGAGCCCGCCGCGAAACCGCCCCGCCCCGCCGGAATCCGGCCGCAGCGCGTAGCGTTCCACCAGGAGCGGATACTTCGCTTCGACCTGCTCGGACGGACCGTTATGGGTGTCGCCGTCGTTCATCGCGATCGTCGAGTTGCGTCCATCGCTGTTATATTTCGCGCCCCAGCCACCGCCGATCAGGCCGCCGAGATAGATGTAGAAGCTGTCGTCCTTCGGCCGCCGGCCGTTGATGCGCCCCACCACCAGATCGGCGTGATGTCCGGCCATGACCTGATTGGGGATCGCGGGTGAGAGCGCCTTGAGGATCGTGTCGATGACGGTCATCGGATACGTCATCCACATCCGCATCGCGGCGGGCTTCACGGCGCTCACCACGCGGCCGGGCGGCAGCACGATGTCGAGCGCGCGGAACTGACCGTCGTTGATCGGCAGATCCAGCGCGGAGGTCAGGCACTTGAACGCCACCTGGCAGCAGGAACGGCCCGCAGTCTCGCCCGAATTGTAGAAGCCTGCGACCTGCTTCGACACATCGGTGAGGTCGACCTTCATCCGGTCACCTTTGACCTCGACGCGGACCTTGATCGGTACGCGCTGCCCGACATGCACGCCGTCATCGTCCATGAACAACTCCGCCACGTAGACGCCGTCGGGAATCTCCTTGACGCGCGCGCGCGTCATCGCCTCGCTGTGGTCCATGATGGCCTCGATGCCGCCGACCACGGCGTCGCGGCCGTATTTGCCCAGCATTTCGAGGAAGCGGCGCTCGCCGGTCTTGACCGCCGCGATCTGCGCGCGGAAGTCGCCCATCGCGCGCTCGGGCAGGCGCACATTGGTGCGGATGATCGATACCAGTTCGTCGTTGATCACGCCCTTGCGGTACATCTTCACGATCGGCATCTGCAGGCCTTCGGAGAAGATGTCGGTGGTAGCGCCGTCGAGCGTGCCGCCGACGTCCGGCCAGTGCGCCATGCAGCAGGAGAACGCGACGAGTTCGCCTTCCCAGAACACCGGGACGGTGAACGTCATATGGTTGAGATGGCTGCCGGTAATGTAAGCGTCGTTGGTCAGCAGGATGTCGCCGGGTTCCAGGTTCTCGACGCCGTAGTGCGCGAGCTTGGTCTTCACCGTGTCGCTCATGCCGCGGATGAACATCGGCAGGCCGAGCCCGATCGAGACCGTATTGCCCTGCGCGTCGAACAGCCCGACCGTGAAGTCCAGCGCCTCGTAGATGATCATGTTGTAGGCGGTGCGCATCAGATTGGTCTTCATCTCCTCGGTCGCGGCGATGAGACCGTTGCGCACGATTTCGGTGGTCACCGGATCGATGCGGGTGCTGGCGGCTCTTTTCGGTTTGACTTCAGCGTCCATCGTCAACTCCGCATGATCTCGATCACCAGGTCGCCGTAGGGATCGACCGTCAGCACATCGCCCGGGTGGATGACGGTCGTCGAGGCGTATTCTTCGATCAGCGCCGGGCCCGCGATGCGATTGCCACCGAGCAACTCTGCGCGCTGGTAGGTCGGCGTATCCACATGCCTGCCGGCCTCCGCGAAGTAGACCGCGCGCGTGCCGCGATGCGCAGCGGCCGCCGGCTCGGCAGTGCCCGCGGCGATAGGTTCGAACGCCGGCTTGCGCATCAGCCCGGTGATCGCGCCGCGCAGGCTGACGATCTCGGCCTTCTCGCCCTTGGCCGAATAGCCGTAACGGGTCTCATGCACCGCATCGAAGCGCTGTTTGATACCGTCGCGATCCTCCGCCTCGAACAATTCGGCCGGCAGCTCGACCGTGACGGCATGTTCCTGCCCGACATAGCGCATGTCGGCGGCGCGCTGAACGGTGACGTCAGCGAGCGCCAGTCCGCTCTCGCTGATGGCCGCGCGGCCGCGCCGTTCCATGTCGGCGTAAATCGTCTCCATCGCCGCAAACGACACGTCGGCGAGTGGGTTGAACCAAGTGTTGACGAAATCGCGCCGCAAGTCGGCGACCAGCATACCGTAGGCGGAGAAGTGCCCGGGCGCGCGCGGGATCACGACTTTGGCGATGCGAAGTTCTCTCGCGACCATCGCGGCATGCAGCGGCCCGGCGCCGCCATACGCCACCAAAGTGAAATCGGCGGCATCGAGCCCGCGCTCGGTCGTCACCCATCGTACCATGTGGGACATCTTGGTGGTGGCGATCCGCAAAATGCCGTCGGCCGCCTGCGTGAGATCGAGGCCGAGCGGCTGCGCCACCCGCGTATCGAGCGCGCGCTTGGCGCCTTCGAGGTCCAATCGCATTTCCCCGCCGAGGAAGCGATCGGCGCCCAGCCGCCCAAGGATCAGGTTGGCGTCCGTGATCGTCGGCTCGCTGCCGCCTTGGCCGTAGCAGACCGGTCCCGGCTGCGCGCCCGCGCTCTCCGGCCCGACATGCAGTGCTCCCATCTCGACGCGCGCGATCGAGCCGCCACCGGTGCCAACCTCCTGGATGTCGATCATCGGGATCTGCACTGGCAGGCCAGTCGCATAGCCGCCGATCAGCGCGCTGCCGATCATCAGCACGTCGCCGTTGTAGATCACACCGGCCTTGGCGGTGGTGCCGCCCATGTCGAACGCGATCGCGTTCCTGAGTCCGACGCTGTCGCACAACGCCTTGGTGCCGATCACGCCGGCTGCTGGTCCGGATTCCAGCATTTTGATGCAAGCCGATTGCGCTTCGTCGACGCCGAAGAGCCCGCCGGTCGATTGCACGATCAGGAATTCGCCACCGAACCCGGCGGCGTCGAGGTGCTCGCCCATTTCTCCGAGATATCGCCGCACCCGCGGGCCCACATAGGCGTTGGCGGCCGCCGTCGAAGTGCGTTCGAACTCGCGATACTCCTGCGACAATTCGTGTGACGCCGTGACGAACAATTCGGGATGCGTCTCGGCGACGATCGCCTTGACGCGCTGCTCGTGCGCCGGATTGCGATAGGAGTGCAGGAACAGGATGGCGATCGCCTGCGCGCCTTGCGCAACCGCGTGCGCGACCACCGCTCGCACCTCCGCTTCGTCGAGCGGAATGAGCACCTTGCCCTGCGCATCCATGCGCTCGCGAATCTCGAAGCGCAGGTCGCGGTCGATCAATGGCTCATGCCGCTTGAAGAACAGGTTGTAGGATTCCGGCCGGTTGACGCGGCCGATCTCGTAGATGTCGCGGAAGCCCTGCGTGGTGATCAGCGCGCAGCGCGCACCGGTGCGCTCCAGGATGGTGTTGATCGCGACCGTCGTGCCGTGCAGGAACAGCCGCGCCGAGCGAAACGCCGCGCCGGCCTTGGTCACGCCGTTCTCGATGCCGTCGACAAGCTTCGCCGGGGTGGTGAGCGTCTTGCCGAGCTGCAGCTCTCCGGTCGTCTCGTCGAACGCCGCCACGTCCGTGAAGGTGCCGCCGACGTCCGCCGACAGCCGAATTTGACCTGACACAGGCGTGTTCAAACCATTGCTCCTTGGGGAAGGTTTTCGCGGGCGCGACGATAGCAACCGGAGACTAGCGCCGCAAACTCGGTTCACCTCCCCCCTTGAGGGGGAGGTCGACGCGCGAAGCGCGTCGGGAGCGGATCCTCTACGAAAGTCTCGCTCCAGAACACCCCCCTCCCCAACCCTCTCCCTCAAGGGGAGGGAGCCGACCGCGATCGCGGACGTGCCGTATCATCAACTGGCGAACGCGCGCGCTCCGACGGGCGCTCCTGCCCGCAACGCCGGCATCACATGCTCGGCGAACAGGCCGATCGAGCGCAGGCCCTCTGCCAGGGTGAGGTCGCCGAAAGCGAATTGCCCGACCATGTAGTTGCAGCCGGTGTGCGCAAGCTGCTCGCCGAGGACGCTCGCCACGGTCTGCGGTGAGCCCGCGATCCCCTGCCCGCGCTCCATCACCAGATCGAACGTCGCAGGCCGCGGATGCGATTGCGACCGGCCATGCCGGCGGAACAGATACGTAAAGCTCGCATGCCAGACCAGGTAGGCACGCCGCGCCAGCGCAACCGCCTCGGAGTCGGTTGGCGCCACCACGACAAAGCGGCCGAGCCCGAGCTTGGGAAATACCGTCGAAGCGGAATGAACCTGCGGCCAGATCAAGCGGTAGCGGTCGATCGAGAGCCGGGTCTCGGCCGGCGGATCGAGGCTCACGACGTTGAGGTTGCGGCGTGCCGCCCGCTCGGCGCTGTCTGGCATATGCACGCCGTACCAGACCGGCGGATGGGGCTGCTGCAGCGGCTCAAGCTCCATCGGAACGTTATCGACCGTGAAATGCTTGCCGCGATAATCAAGCACCTTGCTGGTCAGCCCCTTCATCACGAGCGCGACCGCTTCGGCGTAGACCTCCTGTGCCTCTCCGGGATCCGCCCCGTAGTACTCAAGCTCGATCGGTACCGAGCCACGGCCGAACCCGATCTCCAGCCGTCCGCCGCTCATCTGGTCGAGCATGCAGATTTCTTCGATCAGCCGCAGCGGATGATGCAACGGCATCGCCCACACCAGCGGGCCGAAGCGCAGAGTGCGCGTACGCTGCGCCACGGACGACAGAAAAACGCTCGGCGACGGCGCCATGCCGAGCGGCGTCGAGTGATGCTCGGCGAGATGATAGGCGTAGAAGCCGGCGCGGTCGTAAGCCTCGGTGATGCGCAGGCGATCCTCGTAGAAGTCGGCGAGCGAAGCGCCGTAGCGGTCGAGATGATCAAAAACGCCGAATTCCATGCTTACTCCCCGGAACGGCCGCAACGCGACAACTAATCATAATAGTGTGCCGGCGACGCCCGTTATAGCGTGAAACGCCGGCACGGTATGCACGCCCGGCGTTCCACCAGGCAACAGCATTTGCAATGGACGCCGGCTATGGCATCGTCCCGCCATGCTGCGCATGTTGCCTCAGTTTCTGTTCGCCGTCGTTGCATTCGCCTCGCTCACGGCGACGGATGGACGTGCGGCCGACCGCATTCGCCTTGCCGTGCAGCGCACCGGCACGCTGGCCTGGGAACTCGACATCATCAAAACCCATGGCCTCGATCGCAAAGCCGATCTCGCGATCGAAACGCTCGAACTGGCGTCGACCGAAGCCGGCAAGATCGCGCTCAAGGGCGGGTCCGCCGACGTCATTCTGTCGGACTGGCTTTGGGTGGCGCGCGAGCGCTCGCTCGGCGACGCCCTGGTGTTCTATCCGTCATCGAGTACGCTCGGCGCCGTGATGGTGCCGGCACAATCTCGCATCAACGGTCTCGCCGATCTCAAAGGACGCAAGCTCGCGATCGCGGGCGGCCCTTTGGACAAGAGCTGGCTGCTGCTGCAAGGACTGGCGAGACGCTCCGGCATCGATCTCCGGAAGCAGGCGACGATCGTCTACGGCGCGCCACCCCTGCTCTCCGAGAAGGCGCTGCAAGGCGAAACCGACGCCACGCTGACGTTCTGGAATTTCTGTGCCGATCTCGAAAGCAAGGGTTATCGGCGCGCGATCGAAATGGCGGAGGTCATGAAAAATCTCGGCGCCATGGGGCCGGTCGCGATCGTCGGCTATACCTTCGACAGCGCCTTTGCGGCGCGCAAGCGCTCGGTGATCGACCGCTTCCTCGAAGCGACCCGGCAGGCGAAGCAGATCCTCGCATCGTCGGACGCCGAATGGCAGCGGCTCGCGCCGCGCATCGGCACGCGCGACCCGAAGGCACTGGCGATCTACCGCCATCGCTATAGTGAAGGCATCGTACGGCGCCCGATCGCCGACGAGGAAGCGGATGCGCGCGCACTTTATCATGTGCTGGCCGAGACCGGCGGCACCGACCTTGTCGGACCGGCGCGCGAACTCGCGTCCGGGACGTTCTACCGTCCGGCCGCCGCCGAATGAACAATTCTCACCACGAAGGCAGATAGCAATGAAGGCAGCGTTCATCCAACAGTATGGCGGACCGGACGTCCTGCAATACGGCGACTTCCCCGATCCGGTCGCCGGTCCGGGCGACGTTGTCGTCGACATCGCCGCCGCCAGTGTCAATGCAGCCGATTGGAAGGTGCGGCAGGGTGATTACAAGCACACCAAGCTGCCATTTGTGCCGGGACGTGATTTCTCCGGTGTGATCAGCGCCATCGGCGAAGGCGTGACGGATCTTCGCGTCGGCGATGCGGTCTTTGGCGTTTGCGACGCCGGCCAGGAGGGCACCTACGCCGAGAAGATTGCCATCAAGGCCGCGATCGTGGCCAAGAAGCCGGATGGCCTGTCCCACGTCGACGCCGCCGCGCTGGCGCTCACCGGGCTCACGGCGCTGAGTGCGATTGAGGACACGCTGAAACTGCAGCGTGGCGAAAAGATCCTGATCCAGGGCGGGGCCGGTGGCGTCGCGGGTTTTGCCATCCAGCTTGCCAAACATATCGGCGCTCACGTGGTGACAACCGCAAGTGCGGCGAACCATGCGTATGTGCGCAGCCTCGGCGCCGACGAGGTCATCGACTACAACGATCAGGATTTCACCAAAGCCGTCACCGACTGCGATGCCGTGTTCGACACGGTCGGAGGCGATGTCGCGCAAAAATCGTTCGCGGTGCTCAAGCCCGGCGGCCGGGCGGCATTCATCGCTTCGGGTGCGCAGGCGCCGACACCCCAGCGAGCCGACGTGACGTCGCTACGGCCACCGGTGGGGCGCGCCCGCCGGCATCTGGAGCGGATTGCGGAATTGGTTCAGGCGGGGGCCGTGCGCCCTCCCGAAGTCAAGCTCTATCGGCTGTCCGACGCCGTCGACGCCCACCGGCTAAGCGAGTCGCGCCATTTCAGGGGAAAACTGGTTTTTCAGGTTCGCTGATGCGGCCGCGCGCGCCGCTTTAGGAGAAGGCGCCCCGGCAAACCGGGGCGCTTCCATATCGCGACGGTCTACACTGCCAGCTTGAGTTCTTTCGCAGGCCGGAAGGCGACCTTCTTGCTCGCCTTGATCTTGATGGCCTCGCCGGTCGCCGGATTGCGGCCCATCCGCGCTGCGCGCTTCCTGACCTGCAGGATACCGAATCCGGAAATCCGGACGCGCTCGCCCTTCTTGAGGTGCTTGGTGATGATCCCGACCATGTCGCCGAGGAGCCCTTCGCCGGCGCGCTTGGTGAGATCGTGTTCCTCCGCCAGGGTGGCGGCGAGATGCTTCAGGGTGACGGCGCTCTTTGCCGCCGCTTTTGAATTCGTAGCTCTAGCCATGATGTTTCCTGCGAAAATGCACGAGGTCGTGCGACAGCATGCAGAAATATGATTAAAGCTTTAATGAATAGTTGGCGGACCCCGGGATCGGCCGAGAATTGATGCCGATTTTCAGCACGACCCGGAGCCGGCCGGTCAACGCTGCAGACCGCCCATCGCCCTGCCGTCAACCTTCCTCTCGACGCTCCATTGTCCTGATCTCGATTTCCGACATCAGCGTGCGATGCACCGGACATTTGTCGGCAATCTCCAGGAGCCGTTTGCGCTGCTCGTCGTCGAGGTTACCGGAGAGCGTGATCGTCCGGTCGATACGGTCGATCTTGCCTTCCTTGGTCTCGCAGGACTCACAATCGGCTGCATAGATCCTGGAGTGGCTCAAGCGCACCGTGACCCGGTCGAGCGGCAGCGCCTTGCGCTCGGCGTAGAGACGCAGCGTCATCGAGGTGCAGGCGCCGAGGCCGGCCAGCAGGAGATCGTAAGGCGTGGGGCCGCTGTCGAGACCGCCGGCGTCGACCGGCTCGTCGGCAATGAGCCGATGGCTGCCCGCCACGATTTCCTGCTGCAACCGCCCCACCCCGGTCTCGCGCACCAGGACGCCCAACTCGGTTGGCTCTTCGGCGGCCGGCGCTTCGGGCGCCTCGAGATAGCGATCCGCCCACGCATGAATGACATTGGCCACATAGGCGGCGTCTTTGCGGCGGCTCAACAGATGGTCCGCGCCCGCCAGCGAGACGAAGCTCTTGGGATGCTTCGCCGCGATGAAAATGCGGCTTGCATTCTCGATCCCCACGACGTCGTCGGTCGGAGAATGGAAAATAAGCAATGCCTTGCGCAAGCGGGCGATGCTCTCGCTCAGCTTCTGCTCCGCGATATCGTCGAGGAAGGCCCGTGTGATACGAAACCGCCGGCCGGCTAGCGCGACCTCGACTTCGCCCTTGGCGTTGATCTCGCCGATCCGATCCTTGAACAATCCGGAGACGTGCGCGGGATCGCAGGGGGCGGCAATCGTCACGACGGCGCGCGCTTCGGGAATTGAAGCCGCAGCCGCCAGCACGGCGGCCCCGCCAAGACTGTGCCCGATCAGGATCGCGGGCGCGCGCCGCGTACGCCGCAGTTCGTCGGCCGCACCGATGAGGTCGGCGACATTGGACGAGAACGTGGAATTCGCGAACTCGCCTTCGCTCGATCCGAGCCCGGTAAAATCGAAGCGCAGCACCGCAATATCCAGGGAGGTCAGACCTTCGGCGATGCGCTTGGCGGCATGGCTGTCCTTGCCGCACGTGAAGCAATGGGCGAACAGCGCATAGGCGCGCGGCGGCCCGACCGGAAGGTCGAGCAGCCCGGCGAGTTGCTCGCCCGCGGAATTGAGGAAATTGAAGCGTTCAGACGGCATGACCACTCCTATGCGGGTCGAAGATCATATCCGAACCGGGTACAAGTCAGAACCGGGTACAAGCAGTCCAGACACGATAGCGCCGTGCGTCATATTGCCGAACGCGCCCTCGCCATTCCCCACCCCCTGCGCCTTCGTGCCACGTATGCTTCCCTTGTGGACCTTGTGTTCATGGCCACATAATTCGCCAATGGGATGAACGCTCACCCGCAAGAGGAGGACAGCTGTGCTGGACCGATCGAGGGTATTGAAACTGTCATCGACCATCGCCGCGGGAGCATCGGCTCTCATACTGTGTGCCGGCCTGTTCGGCGCGACGCCGGTGCGCGCCGAGACCATCCAACTGCGCATGCACACGCATGTTCCGCCGGTGTCGAGCTCGTTCAAGAATTTGACCTGGTGGAAGAACAAGGTCGAGAAGGAGTCCGGCGGCCGGCTCAAGATCACGCTGTTCGGCTCGAACCAGCTCGGCGGCAAGGCCGAAGACATTTACGATCAGGTCAAGAGCGGCGTCGTTGACATCGGCTGGACGCTGCCCGGATACAAGGCCGGACTGTTCCCGGTGACCTCGGCATTCGAATTGCCGTTTATCGGCGACATCGCCAGCGTCAATTCGGCTGCGCTCGACCCGTTCGTGCGCAAATACGCGCAGAAGGAATGGGGCGACGTGCATCTGATCGTGGCCCATTCGGCCGGGGTCTCGGTGCTGCACATGAAGACCCGCAAGGTCGAGAAACTCGAAGACTTCAAGGGCTTGAAGATCCGCACCCCGTCGCGCATTTCGAGCGCCGCGCTCGGTGCGCTCGGCGCCACGCCGGTCCCGATCCCGGGATTGAAGATCACCGAAGCGCTGATGCACGACGTGGTCGACGGCGCCGTGGCGCCGTGGGCGATTGCGCGTGCGATCCGCACCATCGATGTCGCCAAGTACCATACGGAGAACACGCTGCACGGCCCCACGCTCGCCATGATCATGAACAAGCAGAGCTACGCCAAGCTTCCGCCCGACCTGCAAAAGGTCATCGATGCAAATTCCGGCCAAGCGCTCGCGAAGCACTTCGGCGAGCTTTGGGAAAAGGACGACATGCCGGGCCGCGCCAAAGCCAAGGAGCTCCATCACGAGATCATCGTGATTTCGCCGGCCGAGCAAGCGCGCTGGAAGAAGGCAACCCAGCCGGTCTACGACGATTGGATCAAGGAAATGAACGGCAAGGGCTATAACGGCCGCGAATTGGTCGATGCCGCCGAGGCGCTCATCGCCAAGTCGAAGGCGGAGGCGAAGACCAACTAGAACAGCCGCAGAATGACCTCCGACACCGGCCCCGAGGAGCCCGCCCGCGCTCCTCCGGCCGGCGCGCACGGAAGCGGGCTCGTGCTCGGTGGGGCGATCGAGCGGCTGACGCGCATCCTCGCGCTGGCCGGCGGCGGGCTGCTCCTCGTTGCGGTCGCCATTACCATCGTCAGCGTCGCCGGCCGTTACGCCTTCGCGCAGCCGGTGCCGGGCGACTACGAGCTGGTCGAAATCATCTGCGCGGTCGCCATCTTCCTGTTCTTCCCCTACACCCACGCCACCGACAGCAATATCTCGGCCAAGTTCTTCACCTCGGGCCTGTCGCAACGCCATCAGCGCATCCTCGATGTCGCCAATGATGTGTTTTTTGCGCTGATCGCTGCGCTGCTGACATGGCGTCTGGCTCATGGCCTTGAGAATAAGTTTGCCACCGGCGAAACCACGATCCTGATTCGCGTCCCGATCTGGTGGGCCTACGTCGTCGCCGTGCTGTCGATGGCGCTCCTGACCGTCGTCTGCGTGTTCCGGGTCGCAATCGGAATCGGGACGCTGCGCCGATGAGCAACCTCGAACTCGGCGTCGCTCTGTTTGCGCTGATGATGATCCTCATCGTCCTGCGCATGCCGATCGCGATTTCGTTGTTCGCCTGCGGCGTGCTTGGCTTTGGCGCGATTGCCGGCTTGAAGCCGGCGCTTGAGCTGATGGCCGAGACGCCCTATTCGCGGGTCGCCAACCACGAACTCACCGTCATCCCGCTGTTCGTGCTGATGGGCCAGTTCGCCGCACAGGGCGGCATCAGCCACGACCTCTATCGCTCGGCGCGCGCGTGGTTCGGGCATTACCGCGGCGGGCTCGCCTCTGCGACCATCGGCGGTTGCGCCGCATTCGGCGCGATCTGTGGTTCCTCGATTGCCACCGGCGCCACGATGGCGGCATTCGCCATGCCGGAAATGCGCCGCTACGGATATTCCGGCGCACTCGCGACCGGCGTGCTGGCGGCCGGCGGCACGCTCGGAATTCTGATCCCGCCATCGGTCATCCTGGTCATCTACGCCATTCTCACCGAGCAATCGATCGGCCATCTGTTTCTCGCCGCGATCATTCCGGGGATCATTGCGACGACCGGGTACGCGATCGCGGTTGCGGCCTACGTGCGCGTCTATCCGTCCGCCGGCCCCGCGGCCGAACGCGAAAGCTGGCGCGTGCGCGTATCCAGCCTCAAGGCCGTCTGGCCGGTGGCGGCCATCTTCCTGCTGGTGATTGGCGGCATCTATCGCGGCGTATTCACGCCGACCGAAGGTGCGGCCGTCGGCGCCGCGGCGACCGGAGTGTTTTCGTGGACTGTCGGCGGGATGCGCCTCGACGGCGCCAAGTCCGCGATTCTCGACACCGCGAAGATCAGCGGAATGATCTTTCTGGTGCTGATCGGCGCCGAGTTCTACTCATCGTTCCTCGCCCTGTCGCAACTGCCGCAGGACCTTGCGACCTGGATCGCGGGACTCGGCTGGTCACCGCTCGCGATCCTGACCGTGATCGTGCTGATCTATCTCATGCTCGGCTGCGTGATGGATGGGCTGGCCATGATCCTGGTGACGGTCCCGGTGTTCCTGCCGGTGATGCTGTCGCTCGACTTCGGCATGTCGCCGGAGGCCACCGCGGTCTGGTTCGGCATTCTCGTTCTCTCGGTTGTCGAGGTCGGCCTGATCACGCCACCGATCGGCATCAACGTCTATGTCATCAATTCGATGGCCGAAGGGGTGCCGATGAGCGATTCGTTCAAAGGCATTATCCCGTTCTTTCTGTCCGATCTGATCCGCATCGCCATCATCATCGCGGTGCCGGCGACGACGACGTGGCTCGCCGGCGTGAGTTGACGTCCGGTTCAACCAACGGGCCGTCCGGCGTTATCCGGAGCCCGCATCGGTCGCCGGCTTTGCCGAGGCCGTAGCTGGCGCTTTGGCCTCGCCGGCCGGCGCGGATTGCGGTCGATGCCTGGCGCGCTGCGTGAGCGGATTTTCAGCAAGGGCAAGATTGTGGGCGCTGTTGACCAGCGCAATATGCGAGAACGCCTGCGGAAAGTTGCCGACCAGGCGCTTGGCATGCGGGTCGTATTCCTCCGACAATAGCCCGACATCATTGCAGAGCCCGCAGAGCCGGTCGAACATCTGCTCCGCCTCCGGAAGGCGGCCGAGCAGAATGAGGTTGTCGACGAACCAGAAGCTGCAGGCCAGGAAGGCGCCTTCGCCGGGCGGAAGCCCGTCTTTGCCGCTCTGCGTGTTGTAACGCATGATAAAGCCGTCAACCATCAGGTTGCGCTCGATCGCCTCAACCGTGCCACGAACCCGCGGATCGCTCGCCGGCAGAAAGCCCACGAGGGGCATCAACAGCACGCTCGCATCGAGCGTGTCGGCGCCGTAGTGCTGGGTGAAGGCGCCGATGCTGGCATTGAATGCCTTGCTGCAAACGTCGTCGTGGATTTCCTGCCGTAACGTCTTCCAGCGATCAACCGGACCTTCGACGCCGAACTCCTCGGAGAGCGCGATTGCGCGGTCGAACGCCACCCAGGCCATGACCTTGGAATACGTGAAGTGCTGGCGGCCGCCCCGCACCTCCCAGATTCCATCGTCCGGCTGGCGCCAGATCTCCGCGAGATTATCAAGGAGGGCGCACTGCAGGCCGAGCGCGGCGTCAAGCGCGCCGAGCCCGCCGCGCCGCGCCTGATAGAGCGCGTCCATGACTTCGCCAAAGACATCGAGCTGTAACTGGTTGGAGGCGGCATTGCCGATACGCACTGGCTTTGCGCCCTCGTAACCCGGCAGCCAGGGAAGCTCCACTTCGGTCAGCCGCCGCGCGCCGTCGATTCCATACATGATCTGCGATTGCTGCGGGCTACCCGCAATGGCGCGCAACAGCCATTGGCGCCAATCGCGCGCCGCCCCGTAGAAGCCGCCGTTCATCAGGCTCAAGAGCGTGAACGTCGCATCCCTGAGCCAGCAGTAGCGATAGTCCCAGTTGCGCGAGCCGCCGAGTTGCTCGGGCAGCGAGGTGGTCGGAGCGGCGACGATGCCGCCGGTCGGCCGATACGTGAGCGCCTTCAAGGTGATCAGGGAGCGGCGCACAAGGGCCGACCACTTACCGGCCGCGCGCGCCGTCTCCGACCATTTGCGCCAGAAGTCGTCGGTGTCTTGCAGAGCGGCATGAGGATCGATCGCGCCGGGGGGTGCCTGGTAGGAACGGCCGTAACTGAGCACGAACGGTACCGTCTCTCCTTCGGTGACGACAAATTTTCCCACGGTCTTGAGATCGTGACCGTGCAATACGACCGGCGTGCGCAACACCGTCATGTCGGGTCCCGCCACGGCGCGCAGCCCGCCATTATCGAGACGTGTCACCCATGGCACCAGCGAACCGTAGTCGAAGCGCAGGACCAACTCGCAGGACATTGCGACACGGCCGCGCTGGCCCTTCACCATGCGGATCACATGGGAGGAAGTGCCGCCAGGCGGCATGAAATCGATCAGTGTGACGGCGCCGTCGGCGGTTTCGAACGTGGTCTCAAGGACGAGGCTGTCGTCGCGATAGCGCCGCGTGACGCGCGCGCCCGCGTCGTCAGGCGCGATCTGCCAGTGCCCATGCTCGGGAGTGCCCAACAGCGACGCAAAGCAGGCGCCGCCGTCGAACCGCGGCCAGCATAGCCAGTCGATCGAGCCGTCGCGGGCGACCAGCGCGGCGGTCTCGCAATCGCCGATGAGCGCGTAATCTTCAATTGGATGAGACATTTGCCGCGACCTATGGCGCTACGAGGCCGATGATGGCACTGGCAGGGTCGACCGGA
Organism: uncultured Alphaproteobacteria bacterium; assembly: GCA_963756715.1. Taxonomy (GTDB): domain Bacteria; phylum Pseudomonadota; class Alphaproteobacteria; order Rhizobiales; family Xanthobacteraceae; genus VAZQ01. Next base: position 21,651 of record CAVWOV010000038.1, on the reverse strand, counting down.
GGCGATTCCGGAGACACCCGTGACGACCGGCACCGCGTCGATTCGTCAAATTCGATGCAGAAGAAACGGAATTCTGCGCTTTCGCGGTCGCCGGCAGAGAGATGACTTCCACAGTGCAAATATTCCCCTGACAATCTTATTGACGGGCCGTTTCCGCGCGCTGGCAATCCTGTCGGCGGCCTGTGCGGCGCGGCATTTCGTCCCTGCACGTTCTCTTTCCTGACGAAGCACAAAGCGATGTCGTAGCACTGTCTCCTGAGATTCTTGGTGCTCCGCTTCCATCTATTTTCTGAAAATATCCGGGATCGTCCGGTCGTGATTCAGAATTAGTCATGATTCAGAATTATAAGTCGAGCATCCGCGCGGTCACGGTTCCTGCTGACCGCGGCTGCGTCGCAGTTGCCGGCCGATTCGTCGGCCCATTTCAAACCGATTCGCATCCATCACGGAGGTACCGCGCATGTCGTTGAACAACAAGGTCGCCATTGTTACGGGCGGCAACAGCGGTATCGGCCAGGCTATCGTGCTCGAACTGGCACGGCAGGGCGCCAACATCGTCATCGACTATGTGGTTCACCCGGAAGCCACCGTGGCGCTCGAACGCGAGATTGCCAAGCTCGGCGAGCGGGCGATCGGTGTCGACGCCGACGTCAGCAAGATCGGCGATCTGCAGAAGCTCGTTGACGCGGCGGTCGCCAAGTTCGGGCGGCTGGACATCATGGTGAACAATGCCGGCGTCGAAACCCGCACCTCGGTGCTCGACACCACCGAGGCTCAGTATGACAAGGTCCTGAGCATCAACCTCAAGAGCGCGTTCTTCGGCACGCAAATCGCCGCCAAACAGATGATCAAGCAGGGCGGCGGCGGCCGCATCATCAACCTGACGTCGGTGCACGAGGACTGGCCGATGCCGGGCAATACCGCCTATTGCCTCGCCAAGGGCGGCATGCGGATGCTGACCCGCACCGCCGGGGTCGAACTTGCGCCACACAAGATCCTGGTCGTCGGCGTGGGTCCGGGTGCGGTGGCGACGCCCATCAACACCAGCACCATGGACGATCCGAAGAAGCTCGCGGAGCTGGACGCAGCCATCCCGCTCGGGCGCATGGCGCGCCCGGAAGAAATTGCGAACGTGGTCAGCTTCCTCGCCGGTGACGGCGCGAGCTACCTCACCGCCACCACCATCTTCGCGGACGGGGGCATCATGCAGGGCAGCGTCGGTCTCTAGCGTACCGGTTCCGGAGTTTGCATCATTCTCCGCCACGGTCGTTTGCGAACTTCGGAATCGAAAGACACTCGTAACGCCGTGAATTCTAGTGTGGCTTTGGATTTGACGTTCCGACAAAGGACCTGCCGCCACGCTGATAGGACCGTCAAATCCGCCACACCAGCGGGGCCGCCATGGACAAGCATTTCGACGTCATCATCATCGGCAGCGGAGCGGGCGGCGGTACGCTGGCACGCCAACTCGCGCCCTCGGGGAAGAGCATTCTGATTCTTGAGCGCGGCGACTGGCTCAAGCGCGAGGCGCTGAACTGGGATACGGCGGCCGTTTTCCAGCAGAACCGCTACATCTCGCCCGACACCTGGTACGACCGCGACGGCAAGCCGTTTCAGCCGCAGGTGCACTATTTCGTCGGCGGCGCCAGCAAGATGTTCGGCGCCGCGCTCTATCGCCTGCGGGAGCGGGACTTCGAGGAGGTCCGCCACTACGACGGCATCTCTCCGGCGTGGCCGATCAATTATCAGGACCTGGAGCCGTATTACGCCAAGGCCGAGGAGATGTACCACGTCCACGGGCTGCGGGGACGCGATCCGACCGAGCCGCCCGCCAGCACGCCCTATCCGTGCCCGCCGGTCTCCAGCGAGCCGCGTATTCAGAAGCTCTTCGATGACCTCGAGGCGGCGGGTTACCATCCGTTCCCCGCGCCCTCCGCCGTCATGATGGACGAGGCCAACATGGCGTACAGCACGTGCATCCGCTGTCAGACCTGCGACGGCTTTCCGTGTCTGATGCACGCCAAGTCCGACGCGGAAGTTGTTGCCGTACGTCCCGCGGTCGCGTTTCCCAATGTGACGCTGCTCCGGAACGCACACGCGCTGACGCTCGAAACCGATGCGGCGGGCACATCGGTGACCGGCGTCGTGGCCGAGGTCGACGACGAGCGCGAGACGTTCCATGGCGACATCGTCGTCGTATCGTGCGGCGCCGCGAACAGCGCAAAGTTGCTGTTGATGTCGGCCAACGACAAGCATCCCAACGGGCTCGCCAACGGCTCCGACCAGGTCGGGCGCCACTACATGTTCCACAACAGCCAGGCGGTGCTCGCGCTGTCGCTGGAGCCCAACCCGACCATGTTCCAGAAGACGTCTGGCGTTGAACGATTTCTACTTCGGGATGGACGGGTTCGATTACCCGATGGGCAACATCCAGATGATCGGCAAGACACTGGGCCCGATGTACCGTGCCGAGAAGCCGATCCTGACGGCTCTCGTCCCGACCCGCCTGCTCGACGATGTCGCCGAGCACTCGGTGGATTTCTGGCTCACGACCGAGGACCTGCCCGACCCCGACAATCGCGTCACGGTGGACCGGTCGGGCAAGCTGACGCTGAGCTACACGCCGAACAACCAGGTGCCGACGGGCAAGCTCTACGACAAGCTCAAATCAATGCTGGGTCAGATCGGGATGCATCCCGATGTCCTGATCCCGCGCCACATCTACATGCAGACCGAAATCCCGATTGCCGGCTGCGCGCATCAGGCCGGCACCTGCCGGTTCGGCCACGATCCGAAGACCTCCGTGCTCGACGTCAACTGCAAGGCGCATGAGCTCGATAATCTCTATGTGGTGGATACCAGTTTCTTCGTCAGCATCGGCGCCGTGAACCCCTCACTCACCGCGATCGCCAACGCGATCCGCGTCGGTGATCACCTGCTGCAGCGGCTGGCATGAGCGGGCTGTCGCGATCAAACCGTTGATGGTGCCCCGGCGCGCTTGCGAAATGTTCGCTCGGTCGCTTCAGTTGACGCCGAAGCGGTACTCCGTCGTGCTGGCGAAACGCTCGCCCGGACGCAGCACCGTGGTTGGAAACGCCGGCTGATTTGGCGAATCCGGGAAGTGCTGGGTTTCGAAGCAGAATGCGGTGCGGGGCCCGTAAATCTTTCCGGTCGGTCCCCGCAGCGTTCCATCCAGATGATTGCTGCTGTAGAATTGCACGCCCGGTTCGGTGGTGTGCACCTCAAGCACACGGCCGCTGCCAGGTTCATGGGCGCGAGCCGCAAAGCGCGGTGCGCCACCCGCTGGCGGGTGAATTACGAAATTCTGATCATATCCGAGGGCGAATGCGAGTTGCTCATCGCGCGCGCCGATGCGGGCACCGATCGGGTGCGGCTCCCGGAAATCGAACGGCGTACCCGCAACAGCCCGCAGTTCACCGGTCGGAATGAGTTGCGCATTGACCGGTGTGAACTGCTCGGCGGCAATCGTCACCTCGTGTCCGAGAATATCGGCGCAGGCCGCGCCGCCGAGGTTGAAGTAGGTGTGATTGATGAGATTGATGACCGTCGGGCGATCGGTTTCGGCGCGATAGTCGATCCGCAAGCTGGTCCCTTCCGACACCGTATAGGTGGTCTCAACCGTGACCGCTCCCGGGAAGCCCTGGTCGCCGTCGGGGCTGTGGTGGCGAAGCGTAAGGCGCGGATCGGGTTCATCGACTGCGTCAACGACCTGCCAGACCGCCTTGTTGAATCCGATTTGTCCGCCGTGAATGACAGTTGCGGCCGTCGTTCCGCGAGAGCTGGTATTCGCGGCCATCAAGCGTGAACGACGCGCCGCCAATCCGGTTCGCATACCGCCCGACCAGCGCGCACAGGTAGCTATTTTGCGCGCGGTAGTCCGCGAGCGACGGCAGCGCGAGCACGACATTGTCGCGAACACCCCTGCGGCCTGGGGTTTCGAGCGCGACGATGGTCCCGCCATAGGTGATGATCTGCGCCCGCAGCCCGGTCTCGCTCCCCAGCGTGTAGAGATCGACCGCCGTACCATCCGGCATCGTCCCATAAGGTTGCACGAGCATGGCAGGCAATCTCCGATCGCAATGCGCCCCTTATCGTTTGAAAGAAGCCATGCCGATGGAATAGCTTCGGATCGCACCATGGCCCCACGTACATTTCGCAAATGCGAAGGCGCCGCCGATCAGACGAGAACAATGACAAGCCTCGCCGCTTCGACATCGAACGTGGTAAGTCGTCACATGCTCGCAAGAGACATTCAATGTCCAAATCGTCCGCGATCCCATCCAATGCCAGAGATATGAGCCTCCGGGCGCGCGCGAGCATAGCCATCAAGCGCGCAGGACACCGGGCGGCCATGACGGTGCCGCCGTGGCATTGAGGCTGGTCTCGCTCGCGCTGATGCTCGCGGCCTGGTACGCGGGCGCGCGGCTCGCCGGACCGCGGCTGTTTCCCGACCCGCAGGCAGTGGCGCTGGCGATCATCAACGAGGCCCGCTCCGGCGCGCTGGCGTTCAATCTCGGCGTGACGCTCGCCCGCGTGGCGGTGTCGTTTGCAATCGCCATGGTGCTCGGCACCATCTTCGGCCTTGCGATGGGCCGCTCGCGGACGGCCGACCGGCTCGGCGACCCGTGGCTGGTCGTGCTGCTCAATCTGCCGGCGCTGGTGATCATCGTGCTGGCCTATGTGTGGGTCGGCCTGACCGAGACCGCCGCCATTCTGGCGGTGGCGCTCAACAAACTGCCGATCGCCACCGTTACGGTGCGCGAAGGCACGCGTTCGCTCGATCGCGCGCTCGACGACATGGCGCAGGTCTTCCGCATGAGCCCGTGGACGCGGCTGCGCCACGTTGTGCTGCCGCAACTCGCGCCCTATCTCGCGGCCGCGGCCCGCTCCGGACTGTCGCTGGTTTGGAAGATCGTGCTGATCGTCGAACTGCTTGGGCGGCCCAATGGCGTCGGTTTCGAGATCGGCGTCGCCTTTCAGCTATTCGACGTCACCAAGATCCTGGCCTATGCTCTCGCCTTCGTCGCCGTGATGCTGGCAATCGAAACCTTCCTGGTGCAGCCGCTTGAACGACATGTCGCCCGTTGGCGCCCGAAACCGGCTTGACGTCAGCATCAAGCAAAAAATTTTTCGCGGAGCCGCGGGCGGAGAACTCCAGGTACTGGGGGCGCTGGCGTTCAGCCTCGGGGCCGGCGAGGTGGCCGCGCTGGTCGGACCGTCGGGCTGCGGCAAAACCACGTTGCTGCGGATTCTCGCCGGGCTCGACCGCGATTACGAGGGCAGCGTCAGCCTGCCGGCGCACGGCACGCTCGGCATGGTGTTTCAGGAGCCGCGCCTGCTGCCGTGGCGAACGGTGGAACAGAACGTGCGGCTTGCGGCGCCGAAAGCGAGTGACGCGGCGCTCGACGCGCTGTTCGCGACGCTCGGACTTGCGGCGCATCGCGAACATTATCCGGGCGAGCTTTCGCTCGGGCTGGCGCGGCGGGTCGCGCTCGCACGGGCATTTGCGGTCGAGCCTGATTTGCTGCTGCTCGACGAACCGTTCGTGTCGCTCGACGCCACACTGGCGGCACACCTGCGCGAGGAGCTGGCCGAACTGGTGCGCAGCCGCCCGGTGACCACGTTGCTGGTCACGCATGATGTCGACGAGGCGATCGGGCTCGCCGACCGGCTGTTTCTGCTCTCGGCGAGTCCGGCGCGCGTGCTCGTCGACATGCCGGTCGAGCGGCCCCGCAGCAAGCACACGTCCGAAGAGCTAGCCGCGATCCGCGCCGAGATCGCGCGGCGGATCAACCAGGCGTATTTGTAATCGTTGCCGACCCCTCCTAGCCCGCTGCGGCGGGTGCGCGGCGCAGCATGCCGCGTTGCGGATCGTAGCCGTGCACGGCAAGCAGAAAGAATAGCACGGTCGATCCGGTAACGACCGCCGCGCCGACCGGCTCGAACAGGCCGTAGAGCGCGAAGCGGATCAGTTCGACCGCATGCGTAAACGGATTGAGCAGCGACACCCAGTAGATGAACTCCGAGCCGCCTTCGCGCAGCTTCCATAGCGGATAGAGCGCCGAAGAGAAGAAGAACATCGGGAACATCACGAAGTTCATTGCGCCGGCGAAGTTCTCCACCTGCTTGATGTAGACCGAGAGAAAGAGCCACAGCGATCCCAGCATCAGCCCGGAGATGATCAGCGCCGGCAGCACATAGAGCCAGCCCGAAGGCTCGAACGTCACGTCGAACAGGATGCAGACCGCGAGAAAGACGTAGCAGGTGATCACCGACAGCGCGGTGCCGGCGACGAGCTTGCAGGCGAGCAAGACCCAGCGCGGCAGCGGCGCGGTGAGCAGGAGCCGCATCACCCCCATCTCGCGGTCGTACACCATCGACAGCGACGACTGCATGCCGTGAAACAGCAGGATGATGCCGAGCAGCCCCGGTACGATATAGACCTGATAGGTGATGTAGGTCTTGTAGGGCGGGATGATCGACACGCCGAACACGTTGTAGAAGCCGGCCGCGAACACCGCGAGCCACATCAGCGGCCGCACCAGCGCCGAGAGCAGCCGCCCGCGCTGCTGCACGAATTTCACGATCTCCCGCATGGTGACGGCGCGAAGCGCGCGGGCGGCATGTGCGAGCTGCATGGTGTTAACTCACGGTCATCCCATCCCCTTTCCGTTCGTCCCCGCGAAAGCGGGGACCCAGAGCAACACATACTGAGTACGCGGCCCTGGGTCCCCGCTTTCGCGGGGACGAACGGAGAGGGTTATTTGTTCAACTTGCATGGCGTGTCCGCCGCGTCGTCGCCGAGCGTATCGAGCACGTTGGTCTGGTGCAGGAAGCCTTCGACCGGCGCGCTGGCGACAACCGAATAAGGCGCCGCGAGCAGGACCGCCTGCCGCAATTGCTGGTCCCACGGCCGCACGCTCAGCGCCAGCCCCTTGTCGCCGTCGAAGATGTTGCCGCCGAGAATGAAATCGCGCTGCGTCTTGAAGTCGGCCGAGCGCGTGCCCTGCGCGGCTTTCACCACCATCCTGGCGGCGATCCATGCCGCCCAGTCCTCGCTCGCCATGCGGCGGCCATTGGTGAGCTTCCGGAAGCGGGAGTTGACCTGCGGCGCACCATTGCGCTCCCAGGTCCAATGCCAGGCCGCCGGTTCGAGGTCGATGGCGCCGACCACCGGCCGCGCGCGCACCGCGTGGTACGAGATTGTGCGGGCGAAATCGAACGCCTCGTCGGCAACGAAGATCACGTCGTAGTCGCGGCTGCCGGCGGTCAGCAGTGCCGGATTGTTCAGTTCGCGCTCGCGCGGATCGGTGCCGACTTTGAACGGCTTGGCCGCCACGATGCGGGCGCCGAATTTCTTGGCCGAGGCCTCGAACGCCTTGGCGCGCGCCGCATCGGCCGGCAACGGACCCTGCAGCACCAGAAAGTCACGCCACTTGCGCGACACCAGGTATTGCACCAGCGCGTCCATGTTCATCGCCAGGCTCGGGATGGTATGGACAATCTCGGGCGCGCACACCTCGCGGCGCAGAAAGTCCTCCGGCGCCGTCACGTTGAACAACAGGACGTTGCGTCCATGCACCGCCGCCGCCAGCGGCTTGAACGCGTCCGCAGGCGCATCGACGATGAAGAAATGGATGCCCCGGGTCTCCAGCGCCTGCAGCACGGCGGGCGCCAGCGCGGCGGCCGATTTCACCGTGATGCGTTCGAGCGCGAAATCCATCTTCAGTACGCGCGTGAGAGCCTGCGCCTCGTCGACGCCGACCTGCGCGCCGGCGAACGGATGCTCGCGGGTCTTGAGGATCAGGCGCTCATAGCCCCGGATCGGCTCGTGACGCGGATCGCCCGCGATCTCGACGAAGCCGATGGTGATGTGCGGTTGCGATGGTGTCGATTGGGGCGGCGCTGAAGGCGGCAGCGCTTGTGCGAGGGCGGTCGCGGTCGTCCCGCAAGCGAGAGCTATGGCAATTAAGTGGAGGCAAAGCCGCAGGCGGCTCCCCTCTCCCTTGTGGGGAGGGGTCGGGGGTGGGGGTAGCAGTGATGCGCCGCGAGCGTGCCAGGAACCGCCACCCCCCTCCCCAACCCTCCCCCGCAAGGGGGGAGGGAGCACACCGAGCAAGGTGCGAGGGGGCAAACCGAGCAAACGGTATAAGAAGCGATCGCCCGCAAGAATCAGCAATCGAGACCGCTTAATCATCGATCACCACGCCCCAGGGGATGCGCCCGACCGGCACCGAAATGAGCGCTTTACGGCTTTTGGTATCGATGACGGTGATGTCGTCGCCGAGGCCGTTGGCGACGAACAGCCTGCCGCCGTCGCGCGACAGCGTGACGCCCCAGGAACGCTTGCCGACCAGGATGTAGCCTTGGACCTTCCGGGTCGGCACATCGACGACCGCAACGTGCGCCGCGTGGCCGAGCGTCACATAGGCGGTCTTGCCGTCCCGGGTCATCGCAATCCCGACCGGCGTGACGTCGGTCTTGCGCATGCCGGGCGGCAGGAACTCGATCTTGCCGCTGACGGAGAACTTCGCGCGGTCGATGACATAGACTTCGCCCGACAATTCCGCCGTGACCCACAACTCCTTGCCGTCCGGCGTCGCCGCGAAACGCCGCGGCCGCGTACCGACCACCACGTCCTGCACGATGCGACCGGCGTCCACATCAACCATGTGAATGAGATCACCCACCTCCGACGTCACGTAGAGCAGCTTGCCGTTCTCGCTGAGAAGCACGCCTTCCGGCTCGGCGCCGGTCGGCACCTCCTGCACGATGATGTTCCGGTCCATGTCGATGACGGAGATCGTCGAGCTTTCTTCGTTGGCGACATAGATGCGGCGTCGCTTGTCGTCGATCGCGAAGGTTTCCGGGCTCGGCCCGGTGGCGAGCTTGCCGACGACTTCGAGCTTCGCCACGTCCACAATGTCGATCACGTCGTCATCGCCGCAAGCGACGTAGAGCTTGCTGTGGTCCGCGCTGAAATGCATGTCGCGCGGCCGGCGCGAAACCTTGATGTCCTTCACGACCTTGTAGGTCTTGGGATCCAGCACGATCAGGTTGTTGCTCTTTTCGTTGCTGACGAAGATCAGGCCGGTGTCCTTGGCGGACGCCGCGACAGGCGCCAGCGCAAGGATGCCGAGCGCCGCGGCGATCGCCTGGAATAATCGCTGGACGCGCAAAGCTGTCTCTCCGCAAAAGCATTCGTCGGGTTAGTATGCGCCCTTTGAGGCAGCGGGCAAGCCGACACGCCGGCCGGGCTTGCGGCATGAAGGCTTGAGGCATCAAGGCATGCGGCATAAGGGCTTGCGACATGAAGCCCTTGCGGCATCGTGGACGTTGCGGCATGGAGGTTGCGGCGCCGCGCGGAGTAATTGCGAATGGACGATCGGACCGCAGTGACGGTATCGACACCCGCCCTGCTGCTGGAGAAGGTCGTCAAGACTTATGGGTCGGTCCGCGCCGTCGACGGCGTGACGCTGGTGGCGCAGCCCGGCGAGTTCATCGCACTGCTCGGGCCCAACGGCGCCGGCAAGACCACGCTGTTCCAGTTGCTCTCCGGCCTGTTCGTGCCGGATTCCGGACGTATCGCCGTCATGGGTCACGACATGTCGCACGATCCAGTGCCGGCACTGGCGCAACTGGGCATCGTGTTTCAGCAGCCCACCCTCGACCTCGAGCTTTCCGTCACGGCGAATCTGATGTTCCACGCCGGATTACATGGCATCCCGCGTGCGGTCGCGAAGGAACGCATCGCACGCGAACTGGCGCGGCTCGGCCTCGCCGAGCGCGCCCACGACAAGACCGCACAGCTCTCCGGCGGCAACCGCCGCCGGGTCGAGTTGGCGCGCGCGCTGCTGCATGAGCCGCGTCTGCTGCTGATGGACGAGGCGACCGTTGGGCTCGATCCGGCGAGCCGCAGCGATCTCATCCGGCTGATGCTGGCGATGCGGGCCGAGCGCAATGTCGCGGTCCTGTGGTCGACGCACCTGTGCGACGAGGTACCGGACGCCGACCGCGTCGTCGTGTTGCACCGCGGCAAAGTGTTAGCCGACACCACGCCCGCCCAACTGATTGCCGAAGCCGAAGCCGTCACGATCGAGCAAGCATTCCTGGCGATGACCAGCGCGGGTCCAGCCATTTCGGCGATTTAGCCGCGGTCGTCTCGTCAAGTGCTCTCCGGTGTGGCGGTCCGGATGCGAATTTCGGAATCGGGACACCAGCCTGCGTCGAAATTTCAGCCGAAACCGCAGGTTTAACAATCACGATTTTGCATTAAAGTTTGTCCTCAGGCTTGGCGGCGCCGTCTCGTTGTCGAATTCAGACCTGCATCTCCGCCGCGCCTCACGGACGCTGACCATGGCCACTTATGATGGCTTCATTTCGTACAGCCACGCTAAGGACAAGCCGATTGCCGCCGTGCTGCAATCGACAATCCAGAAGCTCGGCAAGCCCTGGTACCGGCGTCGCGCCCTGCGCATCTTCCGCGACGATACCAGTCTCTCGGCGACGCCGAGCTTGTGGCCCTCCATCGAACAGGCGCTTGAAGCCTCTCGCTATCTGATCCTGCTTGTTTCTCCCGAGGCCGCCGCATCCCAGTGGGTGAACAAGGAAGTAACCTACTGGCTCGATCACAAGGGGGTCGAGACACTTTTGATCGCGGCAACGGATGGCGAGCTTGACTGGGACAACGCGGTCGGCGACTTCCGCTCCCGTACCGATACGCCGTTGCCGCCCGCGCTCAAGGGGCGCTTCACAAGCGAACCCAAATGGGTGGATTTGCGCGCATATCGCGGCGCCGCCGACAAAGGCGACGCCAAATTCACCGAACTCGCGGCCGATTTCGCTGCTGCCATCCATGGCATGCCGAAAGAGGATCTGCTTTCCCAAGAAGTACGCCAACAGCGCCGCGCGCTCACGTTGGCCTGGTCAGCGGCCGGATCGCTCTTTGTCCTCGCCGGAGTAGCGGGCTGGCAGTGGAAGGTCGCGGTCGATGCCGAGCGCCTCGCCACGGAGCAAAAGCAGATCGCTCAGCAACAACGCGACCGGGCGGAGAAGACGCTCTCGGCCGCATCGCAAACTGCAAACGATCTCGTCTACAAGCTCGCCGCCGAATTCCGCTCGCGCAAAGGCATGCCGATCGAGCTGGTGCGCAGCGTGCTGGAACAGGCGCAGGCCCTGCAGCGCAGGCTGGCCGAGCGAGGCGAGACCACGCCGCTCTTGCGCCATGCCGAAGGTGCGGCCGAGAACGAGCTCGCCATCGCGCTGCAGGAGATCGGCGATCTCGCCGCCGCGCTGGACGCCGCCGAGCACGCACGCGCCCTGGTCGAGAGTGCAGTCCAGGACCAGCCTGAGATCCTGTCGTGGCAGGAGAACCTGGGGGTCAGCTACGAGACCATCGGCAATATCCTCAGGGCGATGGGACGGCGCGAAGCCGCGCTCTCGTCCTACCGCCGGAGTCTCGACGCGTTCGAGCGGCTCGCCGCCGGCCAGCCCGACCAGCAGAAGTGGGAGGCTCACGTAGCGTCGGCCTGCACCCTGATCGGCGGGGTCCTGGAAAACAGTGGCAAGCAACGGGAGGCACTGACCTTCCTTGAGCGCAGTCATGCGATCTGGCGGCGGCTCGCCGTCGACAACAGCAATATCGAGTGGCGCAGACGCCTGGCGCTCAGCCATCGCGACATCGGCAGCGTCCTCGCCCGGCTTGGCAAGGCCGCCGAAGCCCTTGCCGCAATGCGGAATAGCCTGTCGATCAACGAGGCGCTCGCCTTGTCCAAGCCCGACGATGCCGTTCTGCAGCTCGATTTGGCCACGGCTTATAGGCAACTTGCCGGGCTGTTGGATGTCACCGGCCAGCGCGCCGCCGCCCTTGACGCCTACCGCAAGGGCCTCGCGATCAACGAGGTTGTCGCCACTGCCGATCCCGGCAACCGTCGCATGCAGTCTACGCTGGCGGCGGCCCATCGCATCCTGGCGCAAGCCTTGTCCGGAACGGATCGCCGCGAAGAAGCGCTCGACCATCACCGCAAGGCGATCTCGATCGGCGAACGCCTTATCGCTTCGGATACCGGCAACGCCGAATGGCGGTCGCAACTCGCGCTCAGTTACAGCACGTTCGGCGCGACGCTGTGGGAGAGCGGATTGGGTGACGCTGCCCTTGAGGCTCATCGCAAGAGCCTTGCCATCAACGAGGCGCTGGTCGCCAGGGACGGCAACAACGTTGACTGGCAGCAGAACCTTTCGGCCAACTACTACAGCATCGGCACCGTGCTGCTGGCCGCCGAACGCTACGACGAAGCGGTCGACCTTCTGATCAAGAAGCTCGCGATCGATCAACACGTGTCCGCGTTGCTGCCGGACGATCTGGAAGCGCAGAACCACCTCGCCGCGGCCTGCGGGAAGCTCGCCGATACCTACCAGAGCATGCGCCGCCTGGAGGAGGCACGCGACTACGCCAATCGGGCCATTCAAACCACCCGGCGCATGCGCGCAGCGGACCCCACCAATACCCAATGGCAACGTAACCTGATCTACGATCTGTTCCGGATCGGCAATCTGGAGTCCGAATCTCAACACTACGAGGAGGCGCTCAAGACCTTCGCAGAGGCCGTGTCGATTGCGGAAACGCTCGCCGCATCCGACAATAACGACCTGAATTGGCAGAACAACCTGTCGCTCGCCTACTATTTCGTCGATTACACCTATGCGGCCATGGGCAAGCGCGAGGAGGCCCTGGCCTACGCCCGCAAGGCCTTCGCCATCCGCGAGAAGATATCGGCGGCCGACCCCGGCAACATGCGCCGCCTGCGTGAGCTCGCCAACGTTTATCGGCACGCCGCCGGATTGCTCATGGAGCTCGGCCGAAACGATGAGGCACGCGGCATCTATCGCAAATGCTTCGACGCCCGGCTAACGATCGCGCTGTCCGATCCGCGCAATTCCCGTTACCGGACGGAGATTGCCGACGCGGCGGCTGAACTCGCGCTGGCCGGAGATGATCTGCAGCCGCTATTGGCGAAGATCGGCGACCACGCGCAACGCGCCGTGCAGGAGAGCAAGTTCGGCGAAGATGGCGCGACGTGGCTCAAAGCTATGAACGAGCAGGTTGCCTTCCGCTACATCGAGCGTGCGCGCGACGAATTCTACGCGGCGCGGCCGGAGCGCGCGATCGGGCTCACGCTCACCGCCCTGCAGGCCGAACCGTCTTATGTCTACGCGATGCTCTTTCTGCATGCCTATCGCGTGTACGTCCGCGCCGACGACACCGGCGAACTCGCCGCCAACGCCCAACGCGCCAATCGATCGGCATGGCCGTGGCCGATCCTGGCCTATGCGCTCGGACAGCTCGACATACCGGCGTTGCGTGCGGCAGCGGCATCCGGCCACGAACAGGAGCGTGCCGAGCAGCTTTGCGAGGCTGATTTCTTCATCGGCGTTTTCCAATCGTTGCGGCAGCCGACCGACGAGGCGCGGGCCGCGCTGCAGTCGGCGGCCAACGGCTGTCCGCATCATTTTCTCGAATATGCCGCCGCCAAGCTGGAGCTTGAGCGCCTGGCTGCGCTCGCCGGCTCCCCGCCCAAACAGTGAATGCGCCCGGCGAGCAAAAATCTCGCGCAAGTGTGACACAGCTCACAGAGCCTGGGCCGCGCCGGCGCTATGGTCATGGTCGCTTCAATCTCTTGCGTTCCTCCCGAGACTTTGGCCGCCCCGCAACGGGCGGCCACTTTTATGGCAGCTTGACGTGAACGCCGAGATAGACCGAGAGCGGCGCGCCCGGCGTGACGGTGCGCGGATCGGTCGGCGGATTTGGGATCACGAACTGCGCCCCGTCAGTTCCGAAATAGCGGCCGTAGGCGGCGTAGTGCCGGTTGAAGATGTTTTTCACCACGCCGTAGAACTGCACGTCCTTGCTGTATTGATAAGACGCGTGCGCGTTGGCCACCCAGTAGTCGGCGATCTTGACGTTCTGGTTGGCGTCGTCGCCGATGTACCATTGGCTGCGACCCAGATCGCGTCCATGCCGGCCTTCCACTGCGACGTCAGCGCATAGTCGAAGCCGCCCTTGATCTGGTGGCGCGGAATACCGGGAATCTGGTTACCCGGCATGACATGGATCAGACCATCGTCGTTCGCCGACGGATTGTTCGGTGACGAAATATCGCCGTCGAACTGATAGGTGGCGTCGACGAACGCGTAATTCACATAAGCCATCCAATCCTTGGTGCTGTAATTGGCGCCGGCCTCGACGCCCTGGCGGCGCGTCCCTTCGACGTTCTGGAACACGCCGCGGCCCTGGATAGAACTCGCCACGTTGATGATGTCGTTGGTGCTGTCGGTGCGGAACAGGCCGAACTTCCAGTCGAAGCGGCCGCCGTTGATCTTGGACTCTCCGCGCAGCCCGGCTTCTCGGGTGCGGGCGATCACCTGCTGCAGCGGCGGGTCCGACGCCAGGAAGCCTTCGATGATGCACGGCCGTTCCGGATTGGCGCAGCCGAGCTCCAGCGGCGTCGGCGCGCGGTTGGCTTCCGAGTAGCCGCCATAGAACGTCATCTCCGGCGCGATCTTCAGCGTGAAGCCGAACACCGGATTGAGGCGGCTGAAGGTGTAGTTGCCGTTGAGGTCGGGGCTAGTGCCGAGATTGTCCGCCATGGTGACCTTGGCGAGGTTGTAGCGCGCGCCGGCCGTGAGCGAGAGCCGGCCGGTGACGTCGTAAGTGTTCGATGCAAAGACGCCGTAGTAGGTGTTCTTCGCCGAGAGATCGACCGGCGCGTAGCCGATGTAGGAATCGGTGTGGAGGATCACGCCGGTGCCGGTGATCGGCCCATTCGGCCCGACAAAGAAGTCCGGATAGATGTAGCCAAGCTCGCTATCGCCGCCGAAACCGATCTTGCTATGATCGATGCTGCTGCCGATGGTGAAATGATTGTCGCGGCCGAAAATCTTGCCATCGTTGGTCGCCTGCAATGAGCCGCCGACAGTGAGCGTAGCCGTCTGGGTGCGGTCGACCGTGCCCCACGGAAGCTCGCAGCCCGATCCGGTCGGACAGTTGATGATATTGCCGTTCTGATCCCTGAGCTGGCGCTGCGCGACCGTCAGCCCCGTAAATGCGTCGTCGGCCAGGCACAGCGTATTGCTGCCGGCGGTACATTCCTCGACGTCGGCGTCGTTGCCGTCGACGTGCTTCTGCTTGAAGTTGCGCACGTAGGCATTGCTCTGCACCGTCCAGGTATCGGTGATCGAGTAACGCCCGTTGAGCGCCAGCAGTTGCACCTGATTCTTGGTGGTCTGCGGAAACGTGTAGACCGAGCGCCAGTCGCGCGCGAGCATGTCGACCGGCGTCGGGCCGACCACGCCGAAGTAGTTGTCGGCGGCGGAGCCGACGAGATGCACTTCGGCGTCGCTGCCCTTCCAGCCGAGGTCGCCGTAGAAGCGGCCGATGCGCGAGGGCGACTGGTAGCGCCAGCCGCCGTCCTTGACGCCGTCCCCCGCCATATAGAGCGCCCACTCGCCATAGCGCTTGCCATACTGGAACGAGCCCCCGATGCGGCCGTAGGAGCCGCCCATCGCGTCGAATTCGAAGCCCTGGTAGGTGAAGCCATCCTTCATCTGGAAGCTGATCGCGCCGCCCAGTGCGTTAAGGCCGAACGCCGGGTTGTTGGTCCAGACGTCGGCGCGGCCAACCGCCATGGTGGGGATGAAGTCCCAATTCACGGTGTCGCCGAACGCCTCGTTGATACGGATGCCGTTCATGTAGACGGCGAGCCCCTGCGGCGTGCCTTGCAGCGGCGAAGCGAAGAAGCCGCGATATTGCAAATCCTGGAACAGGCCGTTGCCCTGCACGTCGGTGGTGTGCACGCCGGGGACGCGCTGCTGCAACGCGTCCAGCACGCTCGGTGAATTGGCACGCTGGAATTCCGCGGCCGTCACCGTCTGCACCATCGCGGGCACCTTGTTGCGATCGAAGCCGATGCCGGTGATCGGCGTGGTCGAAACCACGGACAGTGCCGGAGCCGGCGGCGGTGGCGCCGGAGCGGCGGGGCGCGACGGCGCGGCTGGCGCGGCTCTCGATGCAGTCGGCCGGGTTGGTGGGCGCGGAGGCGGCTTCGCACCTTGCACGACGACTTCATCCAGCGTGGCGGCGGCCTGCCCGAATGCCGCGCCCGGCAACATCAGCGCGCCGAGCGCGACCGCGCCCAGCAAAACGCGTGTGCGGGTTCGCAGAACCCGCACAACGAAATCTGGCCGCCCTGACTTGTTCCCCCGCATGACGCCAATCGCCCGGCAGTCGAACCGCTGCCTTGCCCAGGCGAATCCTGAAACATTCCAAGGTTGGCGTCGCCGCAGCATTTGCCATTGGCGACTGGAACAAGTGGCAATGTGGCTTACCGGCCACAGCAGGGTCCAAGCTACTCGATCACCTCGTCCGCTCGGATCAGCACGGATTGCGGAATGGTAAGACCCAGCGTCTTTGCCGCCTTCAGATTGATGACAACGTCGAAAATCACCGGCTGTTCGACGGGTAGCGAGTTCGCCCGCTCGCCTTTGATGAGCTTATCGACGAAGTGCGCGGCCCGCCGGTAAACCATATCCAGGTTTGGGCCATAGGCGATTAGACCGCCGGATTGTGCGAAATCTCTATAAATCGATACCACCGGCAGGGCGTACTTCGTCGCGAGGTGGAGAATCTTTTCCCGCTGTTTCGTGATTGCCCCGTCGTCCATGACAAAGAGCGCTTGAGATTTTGCGACGGAGGCGGTTTCGAAAGCGCCCGCATAGTCCTTCGGATCGCGCACCGGGACACGCACAAACGTTAGTCCGAGCTGTCGGCCTGTCCGCTCGACCTCGTCCACGATGACGACCGCACCGGCATTGTCCCCCCGGTAGAGCGCAGCCATCCGCGTGATCTGGGGAAGAATCTCGTGCAGGAGCTCGACCCCTTTTGGCCCGAGCGCATCCGGCATGAAGCTCAAACCGGTGATGTTGCCGCCGGGGCGAGCAAGACTGGCGACAAGCCCCGATTTTACCGGATCGGCAACACGCATCATGACGACGGGGACGGTTTCGGTGGCCTTCTTGGCGGCCTGAACGGCGGGCGTGTTGACGGCGACAATCACCTCGACCTTGGCCTGCAGGAGCTCCTCCGCAAGCGCTTTGAGTTGTTCGTTCGTTCCGCCCGCGTTTCGTACCTCGATGTCGAGCCCCGCTCCTTCGACATAGCCGAGCTTGCGAAGCTCGTTGCGGAAGGCTTCCAGCAATCCTGGCTGCAGGTCCTGCGCGAGCACGCCAACCCGGTGCGCCGCCTTGGCGGATTGTTGTGCGTGGGCTCTAAGCGGAAGGGCCGCAACAGCGCCACCGAGGACTTCGAGAAATTCCCGCCGTCTCATAATGGGCCTCTAGATCGAAGCGGAGAAAGCGTAAGCCTCAAGCTACAAATTGGATACCGTTGGAAATAGGCTGCGGCAATCGGTAACAGTCATTCCGATCCCCGGGACGGATCAATCCGCGTTATCGGAATGCGCCTTCCGCAGACCGCCTTTATGCCTCGCTGGCGGTCAACTGCACGGCGGCGCGGATCAATTCGGGCAGGTTCTTGACGTTGAGCTTCTGCTTGAGCTGCGAGCAGGTGTTGACCACCGTCTTGTAGCTGACGTTGAGCTCGTCGGCGATCCGGCCGTACGGCTTGCCCTCCGACAGCAGAGACAGCGTCTGCAATTCGCGCGGCGTCAGGTCGGCCAGCGGATTCGCCCGCACGCCGGTGCGCACCAGCGCGACCTGCATGGCGATATCGTTGCTGAGATAGGGCTTGCCGGCGCGGACCTGCTCGAACGCCTTCTTGAGTTCGTCCGACGACGTGTCCTTCAGCACATAGCCGGTGGCCCCGGCTTCGAGCGCGCGCGCCACGATGATCGGATCGCTGTGCATGCTGAAGACGAGAATCCGCGCGCGCTGATCGTGCGACCGGATGCGCCGGATCAGGTCGATGCCGCCGAGCCCGCTGCCCTGCATGGCGAGATCGACGATCACCACGTCCGGGTGGTGCCGCCGGTAGAGCCGGTAGCCTGAGGCCAGTTCGCGCGCATCGAGCACGGTGCTGACGCCGGCATCCTCCAGCATCCGCCGGCAGCCCTGCAGCACGATCGGGTGATCGTCGATAACCAGAACGCTCGTCATGCCTGCTCCGCCCCTCCGATCAGGGAGGCTATCGGAGTTTTCATCGCGCGTGAACCGACGCGCTCACCCGTTTGCCCGAACCACACACGGCCTGCATGCGGCCAATCCCCCGCACTGAAGCCCGCTTTCAGCGTGAAGCGAACCCATCGGGACACGCGAGGCTTCTGTTGAGCCGGGCGGGCGCGGCCGTCGGAAAATTTCGTGACAGTGTGAGTTGGCTCACACAGCGGAACGCACGCGGTGGATATTAACTGTTGCTGGGGCGAACGCGAGACTGAGACTAAATCGCGAGGCGCCCGAACCAGTGTATCCTGTTCAAATTACGGTCGCTCCGTAAACCGGGAGGCTCACATGGCCCGAAATGAGTTGGCGGCTTCATTCACCTGGACCAATAGTCAACTTGCAAATTTAGCTTTCTCAAGGAATGGCCAACCGATTGCGTTTACCGAGCATGAGATCGATCTGACCTTCAAGGACCCGCGAGGGAACGAAGAAATTGAGAAGATTCTTTTGGATCCTCAATACCGTCCAGGTAATGCGTCCAATGCTGACTTCTGGGTCCAGACAACCATCACCTCGCCGGTATCCCATAAGAAAGTCAGCGAAACCGCCCTGTGTTATTGGAACAACAACAAAAGCATGGCCGTTGGCAGCATTGAGGACGACGGCGGCCGGCTCGCCATTGTGGCGGAAAGCGTCACCGACGAACTAAAGACTTCCAGATTTTCATTTCTTGTTGTGCCCATGTCGGGGTATTCCGGATTCCGGATTGCCCAGGACGTTCCTGTCGGGAGCGAGTCGCCAGAACTCATCGGCATAGACGTAAAGCTGAAGAACCCTACGGCGGTTTTGTCAGAGATCTCGTTCCCGCCGACGCTGGCGCGCGGGTCGAAAGGCAGTGTTGTATCTGCGCTGCAAAACGCTCTGAAGAGATTTGACGTTCCAAACAGTCCAACCGATCCCGGGCCCATCGACGGCGACTTTGGCCCGCGGACCGAAGCGGCCGTGCGTGCCTATCAATCGCACCAAAGCATCACAGTCGACGGGGTCGTCGGGCATCAGACGTGGTGGGTTCCGGCAGGTGCGGCCGGTGCCACGCTGGCGTCGTTAGCGGGTCTTACTTAGAGCTCCTATCAGAACGAATTGTGAATCATCTTCGAGCGGGGATGCGTTCTCCAAATGAGCTCTGTGACTGTAGGTTCACTTGGCGGACGTTCCATTGCTCGGCAGGCAGGAGGGTATCACTATGGATTCTCGTCCTACTCCGTTCGTGCTGTATCGCTGTGGCAAGTACCGTTCTGGGCAGCGTGGTGGTTTCGCCCCCGGCTTGGGCCGACGGTTGCACATACCCCCTCGGTACCGCCCCTGGTGCGGGGCAAGTTCCGCGCAAGGCGCGCAACACCGATCTCGTCTGTGTCCCGCAGAGTGTCGCTGACACGGTTCAGAAAGAGAACGCGGCCTCCGCGAGGGGGGAGGGCCATGTTCCGGGGAAGATTGGCTGTGTCTCGGGCCTGGTGTGGCGCGAAGCGTTCGACGGAGACTCGGTGTGCGTGACCCCGGCCCGTCGTTCCGAGACGTGGCAGCAGAATCTGAAGGCGGGTGTGGGAAGCACCGGCGGGCAGATCAAGGCTGATGCCGCCCTGCTGAGCGCCGTCAACGATGCCCGGCTGCATCCGGAAAAGTATCCACCGAAAGGAAAGACCCCTGTGAACGGCGTGGCAGCCAAGCTGACCCCGTGTCCGAAACCGCTTGGCGAGTCCTGGGCACTGGACACCGCCGCCGCGACCCACAGCAGGCTCATCTCCACTGTCTCTCAAGATTCCCTCACGAAGGACTTCGGGGGCCACCGGAACCCCCCGCCGAGTGGCCCGGTCTCCTGGGCGCCGTCGCAGACTCCCGCTAACTCACGGGTGGGTCCGATCACGCAATCTGGATACGACAAGAAAAGAGGTGAGATCGTCGCGTGGGGACAAACCACCGCCGCCGATGCCGTGAAGGCCTGGATGCAAGATGACGAAAGCTCGAACTGGGGGCACCGCAACATCATCCTGGACTGCGGCTACACCGACGCTGGGGCGGCGCATTTCGTGGGTGGACCCGCGCGCCACTACTGGACCGTCGATGTGGGCGCCCACTAGTCGACGAAGCGGTCTCCTCGCACCGTCACGGGAGCTCGTCGGCGAGTTGATAGCTGACGAGCTCCTCCGCTCCGGGGCCGGGGCCGGGACTTAGCTGGGAGCCTTGAGGTGGCGACCGAGGCTTTGGTTTGTCGTATGTAAGACGCGGCAGGCTTGTGCGTGTCGGAGGCGGTTGAGGCAAACTATCGGGCTCTTAAAGTCCAACCGACGCGCAGCGATCGTGACGGCGAGCCATCGAAGGCGCGTCGTCGCGATGCGATCATCCGGGTTGCGTCTCATTCCGCCGGATCAGGTCGATGCCGCCGAGCCCGCTACCCTGCATCGCCAGATCCACGATCACGACATCCGAATGGTGCCGCCGGTAGAGAGCCAATAGCCGGAGGTCAATTCGCACGTATCGTGCACGGTGCCGACACCGGCCGTAAAGCTTGGCATCTGTATTGCGAGACCGCGAAGCGCGAAGTATTCATGTCGTTCGGGAGTCATCTGGAGAATCCCAGGTAAGAGGCTGAGATGACGATCGCATTCAACCAAACCGCCGTTGCCGGGGAGCCGGCCGGGCCAAACGTCGTTCGGCAGAGACTGCTGACGGAAGACCGCGTAACCGGCACGAATGTGCTGCTCGAGCGTCTGACGCTCGAGGCGGGTGCGACAATCCAGCTCGAACCGACGGCAAAATCCCTTATCTGGTTTCACCTGCTGGAAGGCGAGGCCACGCTCGACACACTCTATACCAACCAAATGACGGACACTCATTCGGCCTTTCTGCCACCTGGCTTCAGCGGCACCCTCTCGACCGACAAAGGCGCGAGTTTGCTCTATGCCGAAGTCTTGAATGGCGGAGTAGGCGGTCTCCCGCGTCTCATGGTAGTTAACTGGGCGCGAGAACCGGTCTTTAAGTCGGAGCGCGACTCCCGCAAACGCGTTGCGCTCGTGACCGACGAGACATGCAGCACGAAGGCGATCAAGATCGAGATGGTGATCTACCCTCCGGGCAGCAGGTCGCCGCGCCATCATCAAGAGAGCGCCAACTTTTTCATGTACGTCATGAGCGGACGCGGTACGGCCGCGACGAACGATCAGTCATTCCCGCTGCAGCAGGGTGACTTGCTCTATTTTCCTCATCGGGAGCAGCGATCTATCAAGGCCGCGGACGATAGCGAATTCGTTTCCTGGCATTTTATGCGCCCGGCGAATTCAAGACCGTTTGGGCCGAGCCGGGCGGGGCCAGCGCCTGGCGCTCCACTGGCCTCGATATCAACGGCCACCAGACCCTGAACGATCAGAAAGACAGCCGTAATAGTCGTGCCGGAAGCGCTTTCTG
>CAVWOV010000037.1:0-51893 GCA_963756715.1 uncultured Alphaproteobacteria bacterium | reverse complement strand
CGACCGTACATGTCTCGAACAATGGCGGCACCCGTACCGCGACGGCTGTGAAGGCTAACAACTCCGAGGAAGGCGAGCGCGTCACCTTCGCGCTGGAAAGCTTTCCGATTGCTACCGATGCGGTTGGCAACGTGACGACGGCCCCGATAGTGGTCCCGACCGAGGCGCAGCCGGCGGTGATCGACAACGGACCCAAGCTGACGCCCAACCAACGGACCATGTACTCGATCTTGCACGATGCCGGCCAAGGCGGCCTTGCAGTCGATGAGTGGAACGCTCGGGCACGAGACGCCGGCCTAGGCGTGAAGCGGCGCCGGACCTATACGACTTCCGAACCGCCCTGGTAGCCAAGAACCTGGTCCGGGCGGCAGGCGAACGGCGCTACGCCGCCAATAATTGAAGGCTGGACTTTCCGGTGAAGGGGTACGGGTTGGGGATACGGTACGGGGGTCTTAAAGAGACCCCCCGTACGTACCGTATCTACCGTAACCACCCCATCCGTATCCGTACCGTATCCGTACCGTATCAACCGTATCCCTGGTATTGCACCAGTTGGCCCTATCGTCGATTTCCCAATGTAGTCGGCTGAAATAGCTACGTTCGTCGAGCACTCAGCCTGTCCGGGCCACATAGGGGCCACGATCGGCCCAATTTCCGGCTTCAAAACCGGCGGCAAGCCGTTGCGGGGGCGGGGGAAGGGGTGGCAGAAAAGACGTGCGGTCTTGATGTGCGTCTATCTCAAATCTCTTGGAGAGAACATCTTAAATAAGAAGAGGCTATTCTTGCTCTTGAGGCCGAAAACCTCGCGTTGCAGACCCTAGTTGCTCATGTGTTGGGTCACATCGCACGAGTGGATGATAGGCTAGCCGGTGCGATCCGGCAGGGATTCGAAGATGCGGCTAGCGATGCCGAGGAGACCACTTTTACTCTCGCTAAGACCGCAGATGGACGCAGTACCGCGAGGGCTATGGCCATGATTAGTCCCTAAGAGCGGCAACGTTCGGTGACCACAAACCGAAGCACGGCGTTTAGTCCAGACCCAGACCTAATTGTGTTACACAATCCCCATCGCGTGGGCGTTCATCTCAATCCGCCAACCAAATCCAGGCGGGGACGCAGCGGTTGCAGTCAGCAATGCCCCGGCCACCGCATTGGCCACGTCGTCATGACCGCCGGGTGCGTGGTCGATCGCATCCTTGCCGCCTGAGCGGGTCTTGCGTTCTAGTCCAATGAGCTGCGAGGTCAGCTTGGCGTTGTCGAGCAGGCCCAGCGCAGTCGAGTTGATGCTGGCGACCAGTTCCCCGTACAGCTCGCTCTTGCTCTTTTGGCTCGGCTCGTAGTTGACGCCGTGCTTGCGGAACTGCTCGCGGGGAAGCCCCGGCATAACCGGTCACCCCGTATCGAGGTGATGCGGTACTGCTTGCAGAGCTTGGCGTACTCCTCAATGACGGCCTCCGGCGAGAACGGCGGCGGTCGATCGCGGATCAGGTCGAGAACGTCCGTCTTGCCCTCCCGGTGCGCAATGGCCAGCGTGAAGCTGTCGGCGCTGCCGCCGGACGGATCGCAGAACGCCACATAGTTGTTCTTGCGGTCGTGGGGACGCTCGAAGATCCCGGTATCGACACAGGCCAGCACGGCCTCCCGGGTCAGCAGCCGCTCCACATCGCTGCGGAACATGGCGCCATACTCGGCGGCAGCCATTGCTGGGTCGCGCTCATAGGCTTCCGCGATGATCCGCTTATCGACGGTCGGGTTCATCTTCTCGGTCGGCGCCTGCCAGACCAGAACCGGAGCGTCGTCTCTGCCAAAATACGCTTGATGCGCGTCCCACATGGCACCGCGGCGGGCATAGGGAGAGGATGCGCACAGCAGCATGGCGCCGGGGACTGTAGACATCGCGGGGCGAATAGCGCTAGAACCTCATATCGGGATCGGAAGCATTCCGCGGTCCAGAACGCGAGTTCATCGGCGAGCGCCGCCACGATGGTTCGACCGCGGATCGCGCGGAATGGCAGTCGCCACCTCGATGGTGACGGATTGTTGAGGTCGATCCCCTCGGTGGTCTCCGATAGGATCAGGTCCGCAGCATCGGCACGGCGGTAAGCAGGCCCCCGATTATCTTAGGATGACACGGGACTGCTTGCGGTCGCCACGATCATGACGAGTGCCCACGCTCGCCCGGTACAAGATATGGGCGCCAGTCTTTGAACACGGCGAGAAACACGGCGATCAGCGGAAGATGAAGGACTTTCCGCGCGCCGCCCGCAGATAAGCCATGCTTCATGACATCGAACCTCTTGACCGGGGCGCTGTCTCGCTTCGTACACTCCCGGTCAGATCGCCAGTTCCTCTGCCGACATGGGCAGAGCAGAAACAGGGCGCAAAGAAACGCGCGCCAGGCCCGCCAGGTCTCCGGGTCCTTGAAGAACGGGGCGAATAGTTTCTCGTCCTCGCAAGCCTCGATGATGTTAAGCATCGATCACCTTGGCCCGCTTCGCCAGATGTTCCTCCAGCGTGGTCACGTCCTTCGGCACGCGATCGAGGCCGAACGTCTCCAGCAGCCGGCGCAGTGCATTGGCGCTGGTCGTGTACTGAGAGATTTCTACCTCGCCACCATCGACCATCGTTGCGATTTGATCCTGACACCAGACGGCCAGCGCCGAGATGTTCTCAGCCAGAAGCAATTGCGCTTGGCTGGGATCGTCGCCGCGGTCCTTTAGGAGCTGATTGCGGACACGGTTGTACCGTCGCAGCCGCTGCGCTACCGCAACGGCCGGCGGTTCTCTCTTGGATGCGGAGAGATGCGTCACGACGCCTTCGTGACAATCTCGAATCCAGCCGCGTCGAGCGCCGCCAAGATATTCTCGGCGAGGTCGTGCCGCGTCTCCAAGGCGCGCCGCAGGACTTCAATCGGCGTTGGCTTCACGGGAGAAAATAGCTCAGGCATCGACTTTCCTTTCGTCTTCGAGGAGG
Organism: uncultured Alphaproteobacteria bacterium; assembly: GCA_963756715.1. GTDB lineage: Bacteria > Pseudomonadota > Alphaproteobacteria > Rhizobiales > Xanthobacteraceae > VAZQ01. The sequence goes on along the minus strand of CAVWOV010000037.1, from coordinate 48,920 downwards.
CGTTTAACCACAGCACAGCGGCAGCCGTTGCCTCGCATGATCAGTTGACGACATGTGGGCTCCGGCAAGCCGGGACTTGCGAGGTAGAGTTCCTTTGTCTTCGCATCGAGGAACGCATCGAGCTCGCCGCGGATGCGTTCAATCTCGGCGCCGAGGTCCGGCTTTGTGTCCGGCTTTCGCTTCAGCATCATTTGATTGCTTTCGAGAAGCCGTGGCCGCTGATGTCATCGACTTCATTCAGCAGTTCGCGTTTGCGCACCTTGGGATTGCCGCCGGCATCAACAGCAGCGTCGCCACGTCGGCGGGCAGCCTCAATTTCAGCAATGATCGCTTCGTCGCTTGGGGAGTTCTTCGGCATCACTTTGTCTCCTGGTTGGTTGGTTCATCGGTGCGGCTCGCTTCCTCGGCCCGTCGGCGTCGGCAATGTCGCATCGCAGCCCGGATCATCATGTCATCGAACGACCACGACCGATCTGACAGCCGATGCACGAAGGCGATGGCCGCAATGGCGCGCTCCAATGACTTGATAGAGGCGCCGTCGCCGCACCGGGCAATCAAGTAATACGCGACGGTCTCAGGCGTGGTCGGCAGCCAAGACAGCGCCTCGCGCTGGCAGAACTCACGGAAGCGCTTGAACTCCCGCTTGTAAGCGGCCCGCGTCAGAAGTGTCCCGAACGCCCGCTCGGTTTCCGCAGCGATGTCCTCGGCCAGGACTGCTTTAAGGTCTTGCGCCAGGCTGTTGCGTTCGTGGTCAAGGTCTCGCGCCTCGCGCCACTCCCGGCACGCAACCGCGACTGCTTGTTAGCGAAGACCGAGGGATCGGGAGGCCCGGACCAGTCTTCGTGAGTTTCAGGCAAGATTCCCATGTTCATGTTCCTCTGCGTCGAGCGGCCACGAGCCTTGCCGCGTCGCGTAATGAGCCGGTATGGCGGAATTGGTTTTCAAACGCCGCAAGGTGAGCGTTGGGATCGCGCTCGCGAGCGACGCCGGGGCGCTGCACAGGAGGCAGCGCCTTCTTGGGAAGATCGCCGTTCGGGTTGATGCCATGGCGGGCCATCTTTTCCTCGTGGCTACGCCACTTTGCCGCGTCGGCAATCACCCGCTGCACTCTTTTGTCCCTCAGAGTGATGATCCCGGCCGTGCCATGACGCAGCCAGTTCCTGATCGCCAAAGCCGGCGGCCCGCAGGGTCTGCAATGACCCTTCCCGCAACTCCTTGGCCTTTGCAGGGTCTTTCAACTCTGGAATCAGGTCGGCGACCCTGCGGTCCTGTTCGGCCGCAAACGTCTCAAACATTCTTGCGGCGCTCTGCTGCTCCGCGGCCTGCGACTGGGCCAGCTGCTGCTGCGCGGTCATGATCTGGTGTTGAACCTGCTGCCAGCGCTGAAAGCGGGCCGGGTCTTGGGCGGCGACGCGCATAAGGTCGGCTTCCGATCTGATGTCGGAGAACTGTTCCAGGTTGGCGCCCTGGGCGTGGGCGATGAACATTTTCAGCGCGTGATCGAAGGTCCTCTTTGCTGCCTGGGCTTGTTCGAGCCCCTCGGTGGCTTTCTGCTGTCGCTCGTGCTGCGCCTTCTCCTCAGCCGTGAGTTCGGGCAGCTGCTCGGGCGCTTCCTCTGATGCTTCCTCTGTGGTCTCTTGTGTCGGCTCGCCCGTCATCTCGGCGAGGAGGTCTTTAGCCTTCGACTTGTAGTCATCGGCCTGGGACTTGGCCTTCTCGCGCCGATACTCGGCAAGATCGTCTGCGGCTTGCTTTGCAGTTACTTCCCGGTCGTCGCCATCTACATAGCGCGGCGCGTCGATTTCTCCCTCCAACTCGCCCGTCTTCTCCTTGCGCTTGGTAACCTCGCGCGCAGCCTCGTGCACACTGAGGGAGGTTTATCCTCAGGTGCGGGCGGTGCGGTTTCAGCTGGCGCCGAGCTATTGGAGATTTCCTGGTAGACTTCCATGGTTTTCCCTATTGGCCGATCGGCCCGGACTGTTGCCAGTTCGACGGATTGACGTTGCCGGCTTGCACCTGAAGCGCAGCAGCAAGGGCGCGCTGATTTCCGCTGCCGGACTGGCGCACGATGCGGGTGGCGAGATTGTCCGCTGCCTCCCGTACCTTGCGAGAACTGCCGACATGCGGCGCGGTGATCGCGTCGTGATACGCCTTCGCCCAATCAGCAGCCGCGCGGGCTGTTGCCGGCTCGGAGAGAACCTTAGCGAGGCGAGTGCCGCCAATGACGGTAGACAGGACCTTGATCGGATTGCGCAGCATGTCGAGCACTGTCTGACTCGACATGAGAGATCGCGCCGTACCGGATGGATTGGCGAACTGCTTCAGCTTGTTCTCGATCGACTTGGTAACGAAGTTGATGTCGTCGAGCGATTGGCCCAGCGCGTCGCGGCCGGTGGTCTTGAACAGCGTCGAGCGGCCCTCAGAGGACAAATCGCCATAGGCTCTCAGGAACCGCTGAATTGAAAAGTCGCCTTGCGGATCGCGGCCGAGCTTGGCGACGATCGCACTTGCCACCTCATTCCACGCCTCGCCGCCCATGACCTTGCGGGCCTGTATCAGTCGATCGATGTTTGCCGTGCTCTTAGAGCCGGCCATGGCCATCAACCGGGAGAACACGGCTTCCGGTGCGGCGTCCCCCTTGGTGCCGATGACCTTGGCGAGATCGGTGCGGACTGTGGAGATGTTTTCAAATATTCGGTTGGCCTTTTCAAATGCAGCCAACGCCTTCTCGCCGCCAGCGTTCGACACGCTGTTGCGTAAATCCTTTGTGAGCGCACCATAGAGATACTTTACCTCCGAGCCTCGCAGGCCCTGGCTGACCAGTTCCTCGGGCGTCAACTCGCCGATGTATGAGCGCAGCCCTTTGAGATCGGGATACGTCATGCCGGGCGTCGCGATGGCTTCGGCTACTGCATCGACCGCGGCGCTCTTGCCGGGAATCTTGGATGCCGCACGGCGCGCCAGGATTTCCTGTGCAGCCTTGGCGGTGGCAGCGAGCGGCGTGGCAATCTCGGGGTTCACCAGATTGTCCACCGCGTCATAAACACGGCTGGCGACCTTCTGACTTCCGCCGGTCAACCATTCGGTGAGAGCATCCTTCGCATAGCTACCAGCGACCGCCGGGCTGCCGGTGCCATAACCTTCCTTCACGCGATCCGCTGCCGAGCCAAGCGCCTCGACGGTCTTGTTTGCCGCCTGGGCGATTTTGTCGCCAGCGCCTGGAATGTTCTGGAGGCCAGCAGCAAGGCTCTGGTCCATCCGACTGCCGACCATGAAGCGCGGTATCGGAACGTCGATCCGGCCGGCTGCATCGAGCAGTTTTGGCGTTATCGTCTCGGCTGCTGCCGGTGCATTAGTCAGTGCGGGACCGGGCTGACCTGGGCGGGCGAAACCTGTGCCGGGTGCGCCGCGCACAGGGGCGGGCGCCGAACTGAGTGCGGGCAGGCTTGCCAGTGACATGGCGCCGCCAATCACCGCGTCATTCGGGCCTGGCGTTACGGGAGCGAATGGAGTTGGCCCAAATAGGCCGGGCGTGGTGTTCGGCCCTGGTTCGGAGACGGGCGGAATGTCTGTAAAATCCTCCCGCCTCAAGCCGGGCGGCAGCATCTGCACGTTACCTTGCGCAATATCGCCGGGCAGTTTCGCGCCTTCATACAGGCCCTTGACCATGCCGATGAGAGACAGGCCGTCAGGCTTGTCCCAAATGTCCTGAACGCCCGAGATGAGGCCCCGTGGCTTCGCTCCGAAGTTCGGATCGGCAGCAAGCTGGCTCTGCACATAGCTAATCGCATCTTGCTCCGTGGCACCGTCGGGCGCGGTCACGCGGTAGCGCTGGCCTTCCGGCGAACTGATTTCAAAATCCGGCATCAGAGCCTCTTTGCCGACCAACCAGCGCCTGGCTTCGTCGGATCGAAGCCGGGCATACCGGGGCCTGTCGGAGAGTTGACGCCCATGAACACCTCAGGCTCAGGCAAACGACCGCGGCCCATGTTGGCCTTGGCGCAGTCCATGAACCTCGAAAGGGCTTCGAGCTTCTGCCTGCGCGTCGCCTCGCCGTCGTAAACCGACGGCATATAGAAATTGGCGTACCGCTTGACCTCGGGTTCGGGAGCGGCTGCGCCTGTGGCAATGCGCAAGGCCGCCTCGGTCGCCATTTCAATGTTGCGACGCTGTCGGCTGATCTCGCCAACATCGAGTTTTTGACCGAGCGCCAATCCGGCGGCGTCGAGTGGGCCAGATTTAAAGTCTGGCGAGAGGAAATACTTTTTGGCCTGCTCAACGCCAGGGCGCGACAATTCAAGCATCGCGAGATAGCCGGCCTCGTTTGCAGGCAGTTTGGATTCGGGGCCGCCAGGGATTGGGCTAAGCCCCGCCGCCGGGTTGCTGGGTTGCTTCCAGGTATAGCCGGGAGGAGGCTTGTCCGGGCCGCCCTGCGCAATCAGTTGCGCGCCGGGTCGATTGGGGTCTACCGCGAAAAGATTATCCCCCGCGCCAACCTTTTCGTATTTGAATTGCGGAGGCTTGGCGAGGCCGGCCACATACTGCATCGCCAGTGCCGGCTGCCGGATCATCGCGAGTTTCATCGGCTGCGGAATGCTGGAATCTTGCGCGACATAATCCACCGCCGCACGCGCGCTCTGCATGTAGAGCTGCTGATCCACCGATTGCTTTTGACCGTACATCTGCGCGCTGATGCCGGCGGGGTCTTGCCGCTGTCCGGTGATAGCGCCGCCGATCAGATTACCGATAGCCTGCATGGGCGAGCCGGCATTGAAAAAGCCGGCCCCGGCCGCTTGGATACGATCACCAATGTCGGGAGCGCGACCGGCCGGGGCCATGCCGCCGATTGTCGGCATTATGATCGGTGGGGGTGGTGGCATTTGAGCATCGGGCGGCATCTGCGGCGCGCCTTGCGGGCCACCCGCTGCCATGCCCTGTCCGGTGCCATAGCCCGGAAACATCTGAGCGTTGGTCATCGGAGCGGGACCGGCAGGCGGCATGTTGTTCGACCCTTGAGGGTCGAACTGTCCGTTCTGTAATGCCGTGATAACCGGTGACCAGAGGTCGCCGAACAGACCGCCGCCGCCGGAGAAATCGAAAATGCCGGGCATCAGGGGACACCCGGTTGGACTTGGTTAAAGCTCGAAGCGCCGTCCATTAGAGAAAAAATCCTTCTACAAATAACCGAATTAGAAGAATATTATCTCTCAAACTCGCAACATGCGCAAGGACAAACTGCGAACAAGAAGGTAGAGCTAGTATAATTGTCCACCGCCCGCCGAGGGATGACGATATGCCCCGATGGCCAGCCGAGATTGCCCGGCAGGTTGCCGCCGATGTGCGGTTTGCTCTCACGTTCAAGGTCGGAAGGTCACGACGCCCGCTGACGGACACGGAGCGGGATCTCGTGGCCGCCGCCGTGGTCGAACACTTGCAGCTTGCTAATTGGCTGATTGAGCGCGGGGAGCCCGCTAAGGACGGAACGGCGCTCAGCCGCGACAGATAACCCGCCCGGCTGTGAACCGAGCGGGTCGGATCGGCGTTAGATTGTAAGACGCTCAAACCGGGATGCAGCCCCGGTGGAATTGCCGAAGTGAGTGTCTGGCCCCGCCGGGTCCCCAGCCCCCCAGCCCGAAGCCCGGCGGGGTTCTCCCTGTGCGGCGCGGTGCAAAAGAAAAGCCCCGCCGGAGCGGGGCAAGTAGACCCTAAGCCGATGACCTCCCGGGTAAGGGGACTGAGGTCACCGTGTCACAAACGCGCGAGAGGCCGGGCGGTTCCCCGCGAAGCTACTGGCTCGCCCAGACAATGCGCGCGATCCACAGCACCTCACGCACCGGCAGCGTGCGCTCCTTGTGTGATGGATTAAGCGAGCGCAGTTCGATGGTCTTCAAGGTACGGCGCTTGAGTTCCTTGACGATGACTTCGCCGTCCTTGGTCTTGACCACCACGCGGTCGCCTTTGCGGATCGGAGAGGCCGGTGACACCACGATGATATTGCCATCGCGGTAGGTGGGCATCATCGAGTTGCCGGAGATTTCCAGCGCATAGGCATGTTCATCATTGACAGTCGGGAAGGCGATCTCGTCCCATCCGCGGCCGACCGGGAAGCCGCTGTCGTCGAAGTGTGCGGCTGCGCTCATGACTGCACCTCCATCGCCTTGAGCGCATCCCGAAGGTGATGAAGGAAGGCATACGCTGCTTCCAGAATCTCGTCGCGGCCGCTCTGTGCGAGGGTGGCCAGCAAGGGTGCATCGCCGGTCCCGCCTGACCACTCCGGTGCGCCGACGACTGTCAAAAGGGATACCACCCCTTCGATTGTCGTCGGTCGGGTGGGGAGAAGTTCCTGCAGGGCATCCTCGTGCTCATCCCCGGTATCATCCACCTCGGTTTCGGCCGCAATCCAACGAGGATCGGGTGTGCAGCCCTTAGAGTGGCGGCACTTCTCGACGGGGAGGCTTTCCTCCAACGCTCCCTGCTTTTCAACGGCCGCGGCATAGTCGCGTTTGGCCGCAAGGTGACGCTCGATAACCGCATGGACCGGATCGGGCGTCAGGCTACCGGCAACGGCCGGGACTGCGAGGGCAGGCAGGGTGGCGGCGCCGGCCAGGATGGCGCGGCGTGATGTGGTCTTCAACATGGCTCATAGCTCCATTGTGTGAATGAAGCCGCAGCCACGGCGGAATGCCGGTCAGTTTTTTGATAAGTTTCAATTCGGTCATCTGCGGCCGTGCACGCGGCGGTGGGTGACAAGTCCCGGCGCGGCGTTGGTAGCGTCGCGTCGGGGCGCCTTCATCATGCACCATCAACGATTCACAGCAAGTTAAAACACTGCGCGTTCGACCGTGCTGTGACGAAATTTGCAGCGATGTGGCCCGAGGTGTGGCCCCGAAACGAAAACGGCGCCGAACGAATGGCGCCGAATGTCGTATAAGTCTTTGATTTTATTGGTGAGCCCGGTCGGTATCGAACCGACGACCTACTGATTAAAAGTCAGTTGCTCTACCACTGAGCTACGGGCCCCTGTCGTCAGAATAGCGCGGTTCCGATGAAGAGTGTATGGCGCATTGCGCGCCGCGCCGCGCCGCGTGGCGCTGTGTAGGGGGCACGCTCCGCGCGGTCAAGCCGGTCCTGCCCCAGGTTTGGCCTGTGCAAGCGGCCCCGATAGACTTATGGTCGGCGCGTTGGGGTAATGCGAGGAGAAGCCCGATGCCGATCGTCAACCGCATTGCCGACTTGCATGGCGAGATCACCGCCTGGCGGCGCGATATCCATGCCCATCCCGAACTGCAGTTCGACGTGCATCGTACCGCCGCGTCGGTGGCCGAAAAGCTCAAGACCTTCGGTTGCGACGAGGTGGTGACCGGAATCGGCCGCACCGGCGTCGTCGGCGTGATCCGCGGCGCGAGGGGCGAGGGCAGCAGGGTGATCGGCCTGCGCGCCGACATGGATGCGCTGCCGATCGTGGAGGCGAACGACCTGCCTTACAAATCGACGTCGCCAGGCAAGATGCACGCCTGCGGCCATGACGGTCACACCGCGATGCTGCTGGGCGCCGCGCGCTACCTGACCGAGACGCGCAATTTCGCCGGTACGGCGGTCGTGATTTTCCAGCCGGCCGAGGAGGGCGGCGGCGGCGGCCGCGAGATGGTCAAGGACGGCATGATGGAGCGGTTCGGCATCGAGGAAGTGTACGGGATGCACAATTATCCCGGGCCTGCCGATCGGCGAGTTCGCCATCCGGCCCGGCCCGATGATGGCGGCGGCCGACCGCCTCTACATCGAGATTGAAGGGCGCGGCGGGCACGCCGCCAAGCCGCATCAGTCGATCGACAGCATCCTGGTCGGTGCCCAGATCATCAACCAGATCCAGTCGATCGTGTCGCGCAACGTCGATCCCCTGGAATCGGCCGTGGTCTCGATCTGCCAGTTCCAGGCCGGCAGCGCCGACAACATCATCCCGCAGACCGCCAAGCTGTCCGGCACCGCGCGCAGCCTGACGCCCGAGGTCCGCGACACGTTGGAAAAGCGCCTCCACGAGGTGGTGGAGGGGACTGCGCGGCTTTATGGCGCCAGTGCCAAACTGACCTACAAGCGCGACTATCCGGTGACGCGAAACCACGAGCGGCAGGCCGCGTTCGCGGCCTCGGTTGCCAGCGAAGTGGTCGGCGCGGAGCGGGTCGACGACAAAGCGGCGCCGGTGATGGGCGCGGAGGATTTCTCCTTCATGCTGGAAGCGCGGCCCGGCGCGTTCATCTTTGTCGGCAATGGCGACAGCGCCGGACTGCATCATCCAAGCTACAATTTCAACGACGAGGCAATCCCGGTCGGCACGTCGTATTGGGTGAAGCTCGTGGAGACGGCGTTGCGGGGATAATCGCCGCGCGCCATCAGCCGCGAAGAGGACCGAGCGCGGATCGCTACTGCACAGTCTCGACGTGCTTGTCGGCGGGCATCTGTCCCGGCGAGGATTCGGCAGCGGCGGTGGAGCGCGGAAGCAGCGCGGCGACCTTGGCCTCGATGCTCCGCCAATAGGCGAACTCGTTGAACCGCGAACCTTCGACTGCGGCGATGGCGACGGCGGCCACGAACGGCAGACTTTGCACCACGAGCACCACGGCGAAAATATTGATCTCGTGGATCTGCTTGTAGTTGGTCACCACCACGGTCGCGGCGCCGAGCAGCAACAGCGCGGCCATGACCGCCTCCCAGAAGGCTGGAAAGTCGGGGCCCTTGCGCGTCGTGCCGCCCTTGGCGGTACGCATGAACGGCAGACTGGTGGTCCAGACGCCGAAGCCGACGGCGCGCGCGACCGTCCATTGCACCGACATGGCGGCAAACACCGCGCCGATCAGCTGATGTGGCGGTATGGCAACCCGCAGGCGGTAAAGCGCGATGAAGTGCGCGAGCGATATCACGAACGCGGCCAGGATCGGAATCGTCAGAATCTTGTCCGGGATGGCGATCCCCACGAATGCCACCACCGGTACCCAGATCAGGTTGAGGATCGCAACCGCAACGCCGATCGACTCGGCGCCGAGCCAGTTGAGCCAGCCGAGCGCGAATTCGCGCTTTTGCTCCCTGGTCAGCAGTCGCGCGCCCGGCAGCAGATGCCGCCAATGCTTCTTGAGGATCTGGAACCCGCCATAGGCCCAGCGGTGGCGCTGCTTCTTATAGGCATCGAAGGTGTCGGGCAGCAGGCCATAGCCGTAGCGCCGGTTGGTGTATCGAATCTGCCAGCCCTGCTCGAGTACGAGCAGGCCGAGGTCGGTATCCTCGACGATGGTGTCGCTCGACCAGCCCCCGGCGGACATCAGCGCATCGCGCCGGATCAGGCACATGGTACCGTGCACGATGATGGCATTCGCCTCGTTGCGCTGGACCATCCCGATATCAAAGAACCCGGCGTACTCGCCGTTCATGGCGGCATGCATCGGCGTGCGTTCGCCGTCGCGGTGATCCTGCGGGGCCTGGACCATGCCGACTTCGTCGTCGGCGAAGGCCGGGACGAGGTCCTTGAGCCAGTCGGCGTGAACAACATAATCGGCATCGATCACGCCGATGATCTCGGCATCGGGCGCGGTATGGGCGAGGGCGAGCCGTAGCGCACCAGCCTTGTAGCCCGCGACGTTGTCTTCGTTGATGAACTTGAACCGCTCGCCGAGTACACGGCAATGGTCTTCGATCGGACGCCAGAGTGCCGGATCGGGGGTGTTGTTGATGACGACAACGCACTCGAAATTCGGATAGGCGAGTTGCGCCACCGCGTCGAGCGTCGCCTTGAGCATGTCCGGCGGCTCGCGGTGCGCCGGGATGTGGATCGAAACCTTTGGCGCGAAGCCTTCCGGGGCGGGCAGGGCGGCCGCAATCAGGCGTTGCGGGCCGCGGCCGAACGCGATGGCGGCAATCTCCTCGATGCGCGCCAGCGCGATGAGTACCAGCGGGATGAGCAGCACGATGCCCAAACCAAGGGCGAACGCCGCGCCGAGCACGAAGTAGTGCGTTTGCCAGAACGCGAAGACGAAGGCGAACCAGGCGCCGACCATATTGGCCGCGATGGCCAGGGTGATGGTTTCGCCGGCGGTGGCGCGGCTCCGTGCCAGGATCGGCAGCGACAGCAGCAGCCCCAGCAGCAGCGCCAGTCCGGCCAGTTTCCAATGATCGGGATCGTCAACCGGACCGGTCCAGGCGAATTTGGCGTTGCGCGAGGCGTCGAACAGGCCCCAGTACATGCCGACGCCGCCCTCATTGGTCTTCCAAGGCTGGTCGAAGGCTTCGATGATGTTGTAGTCGATGCCATAGGCATCGGCACGAGCGACGAAGTCACGGAGAATCGTGGCCTGCTCGATGTGCCCGGGGTCTGCCCTGAGCATGTTGTAGCCGGCGCTCGGCCAGCCGAATTCGGCGATCACGATCCGCTTGCCGGGATGAGCGCGGCGAAGCTTGTCGTAAGCGTCGATCGTGAGACCGACGATCTTCTCGGCCGGGATGCCGTCCCAGTAATGCAGGATGTGGGCGGCAATGAAATCGACCGAGGAGGCAAGTTCCGGATGGTCGATCCAGACCGTCCAGATTTCACCGGTGGTGACCGGCACCGGGCTCAGGCGCTTGACCCGGTTGATGATCCGGGCGAGTTCGGCGACGCTCTTGTCCGCGCGCAGCGTGGTCTCGTTGCCCACCACGATCGCATTGATGTTGCGGTAGCGCCGCGCCAGCGAGAGGGCCGACTGGATTTCCAGCTCGTTGCGCGCTTCGTTCTTGTCGATCCAGATGCCAAGCGTGACCTTCAGGCCGAACTCCGCGGCAATCGCCGGCACGAGTTCGCCGCCGCCGGTCGACGTATAGGTACGAATGGCCTGCGTGTAGGGGCTGATGAGCTTGAGGTCGGCGCGGATTTGCTTCGCAGTCGGCCGGTCGCCACGGTCGGGGTGCTGCGAACGTGTAAACGGTGAGTACGAAACGCTGGCGAGCGGAGCCGTGATGTTCGATGCGGTTTGTTGCCGGTGGAACAGCGTCCACAAACCAGCATGCACGCAGAGCACGAGCGCGACCAGAGCAGCAACGGTGCGCATAGAAACCTAACCACGCAGAGCAGAAGCAGGGACCCCAACCCCGTCCCCTGGGGTTTAGCCAAGGACGTTATTGCAAACGTACCTTAGCCCGACGCATTCAACAAGTGGCGGGCAGGGATGGCGAATTCAAGGAAGATGTTCGCGAAGCAATAAATTGTTTTGCGCAATCTAAACAGTCTATCTGAACGCTTGTACAGCTTAGTGCGACAAGCCTGAACATCTGTACAGATTAGCGCGGCCAATCTGAACGTCTGTACAGATTAGCGGTTGCTGGTGCCGCTGGTGGCCGCCGCGGTTCCCTTCGCTTCGATGTTCGGATTGATCCAGCAATTGTGTACACGGCCGTTGATCGTGTCCGTGGCCTTCGGATCGATATGGCCCTGGCGGACGAGGCAGCGGAACGTCGCCTGGATGTGACTCGCGGGACAGCCGAAGCGGTCGTAGAGATCGAGATGGCGAAAGGCAGTATCGAGATCGTCGCGCCAGAGCAGGCTGACGACCCGGCGTCCAAGCCAGACGCATTCCGGATTGGCGGCCGGACCACCAAGGACTTTCTCGGCCTCGGCGAATTCGTCGACCTTTTTTTCTTTCTTTTCGGCAGGTGGCAGGGCCTGCTTTTCGGCAGGCTTCGCATCGCTGCCCTGCGCCAAGGCAAGATCAGCGGACCCAACGGGCATCGCGGCGCCAAGGGCCGCGGCCATGACACACAAACTGAAGAAGCGCATGATCCCCCGGACGCGTTAGGCCTTGCGGGCCGGTTATTTCCTCCACATGCGGACCCGAATAGGTCAGCATTGCGGCATGCTCGCCGTGCGGCAACGCGGCCGACAGTCGTCGAGCGTTCGGATGTGATCCAGCGCACCGACCGCGATGCCATTAAAGCAGTCGCGGAGCGCGAGGCCAAGATGGCGGGCGCAGGATCTGACCCGCGCTGCTGCCGATGTGTTCGATACGTTTGAGTGAGCGCGCGGACGAGTGCCGCTTGGCAGCGACCCTTCTCCACGATAAACGACGCAGATTCGACGTGTGGGGCTGGCCGATGGGCGTTGTGTCCGTGCTCTTCGCGCTTGCGGCGGCCGCGATCGTCGCGGTCTGGAGCTGGCTCGGGACCGCGGTCGAAATGCCGCAGGCCCCGCTGGCTCCCGGCGCCAAGCTCAATTGCGTCTCCTACGCCCCGTTTCGTGGCGCACAAAACCCTTTTGGGCCCGATGTTCCGATCGATCCCCGGCAGATCGACCAGGATCTCGCGCAGCTCAAGCAGATCACCAACTGTATTCGGACCTATTCGACCGACCACGGGCTCGACCGGATTCCCGAAATCGCCAGGCGCCACGGCTTGAAGGTCATGCAGGGGTTGTGGCTGTCGAGCGTGCCGGACCTGACCCGCAAGCAGATCGATAGCGGCATCGCGCTGGCCAAGCGCTATCCTGACGTGATCGAGGCGATCATCGTCGGTAATGAGGTCCTGTTGCGCGGTGAGATGTCGGCCACGGACCTCGCGCGCACGATTCGCGAGGTGAAGGCGCAGGTGTCGATGCCCGTCACCTATGCCGATGTCTGGGAGTTCTGGCTGCGCAATCGCGAGGTGGCCGCGGCCGTCGACTTCATCACCATCCATATTCTGCCGTATTGGGAGGATTTCCCGATCCCCGCGAAGGATGCGGCGCGACCACGTCGACGCCATCCACAAGCGGATCGTCAGCGCCTTTCCGGGCCGGGAGATCTTTCTCGGGGAGTTCGGCTGGCCGAGCGCCGGCCGGATGCGCGAAGGCGCCCTGCCGTCGCCCGCCAACCAGGCACTCAGCGTTCAGGAGGTCCTCGCACTCGCGCAACGTGAGAACTACCGGGTCAACCTGATCGAGGCGTACGACCAGCCGTGGAAGCGCCAGCTCGAGGGGACCGTCGGCGGCCATTGGGGGCTCTACGATGCCTATCGGCGCGAACCGAAATTTGCCTGGGGAGCGGCAGTCTCCAACCATCCAGACTGGCGCTGGCAGGCAGGCGGAGGTGTTGGATTTGCCGCGTTGATTTTCGCGGCCGCGTTGCTGGCGCAGAGGCGATATGGCGCTCTCGGTCGGACCGGGCTTGTGGCCGCGCGTGGCGGCAATCGCCGTTGTCAGTGGAACCCTGATCGGCTGGACGGTAGCGAATGTCCCGCTGGAGAGCCTGACCGTTGGCGATTGGACGCGATCGCTCGCCTGGACTGCGGTCGCGCTGGTTACGCCGGTCGCGGCAGCGATGGCGGCGGCAACCGGGCGTACGCTCCCGCTCTTCGCCGACGTGCTTGGCCGTCATGCACGGCGTCCGCGCGATGGGCTCACGCTTGCCCTGGGGGCGGTGCTGATCGTGCTTGCCGTGCTATCGGTGCAGGCGGCGCTCGGTCTGGTATTCGACCCGCGCTATCGCGACTTTCCATTTGCGCCACTCACCGGCGCGGCCGCTCCTCTTCTGCTCATCGCATCGTGGGAATTCCGGCTGCGGGCGCCGCGCCCGGCGGCCGAGACCGCGATTGCTGTCGTGCTCATCGCCTCGGCGGTCTACATCGCCTTCAATGAAGGTCTGCGCCAACTGGCAGTCGCTGTGGTTTTGCGGCGGTGCGTTGGCATTTGCGCTTACTCTGCTGCAGGCGCGGGACGCGCCAGGCTGAGCAGCAGGAAGGCCACCGCGAGGCCCGCGAGGTTGGCGTTGTGCAGCACCAGCCCAAAGGCTGCTGCGGCCAGCGCGATCGTGACCAGCACGATCGATGGACGCACCAGGTTCAGAAGCGCCGCCGCGAGGGCGACCCACCCGAACACCGAATGGTTGTAGAGTGTGATCGTGAGGCGGAAAGCGGCGCATAGCCAGGTGTTGAGCCCGCCCTGGCAGGCGAGTGAGATCGGGGCGTGTTCGATCGCCATGTAGCGCAGATAGAGCGCTTCGCCGAGCGCCAGAAACCCGACGATCATGAGCCAATTGATTTGGCGGTTGCTAGGACGGAAAAGCGTCGGGTGCATGCCGGATTATGCTTCGCGCGGCGTGCTCAGACAAACGCCAAGCGGAAGCACCATCGCCGGTTCCTTTCCCATGGTGCGGGAATCCCGTGGGTCGCCCAGCGGTCCGGCACCCGCCCAGAAGGGGCCATTCCGGAGAGTAAGACATTGAAAATATTGGAGAAACATTCCGAACCGCGGTGCCTCTGCGATGCTCGGCACCGGCATTCCGCCTTTCCCCGCAGGCTCCGCTCGGATAAGACGACCCGCCCCCATCTAGGGGCGAGGGCACGAATCAATGGCTGATCGGACCTGTCTTGCGATCGTGTTGGCCGCTGGCGAGGGCACCCGTATGCGGTCGGCGCTACCCAAGGTCCTGCATGCCATCGCGGGACGGTCGCTGCTCGCGCATGTGCTCGATGCGGTGCGAGAGGCCGGCGGGACGTCGGCGGCCGTGGTGGTCGGCCCGGGGGCGGCCGCGGTTGAGTCCGAAGCCCGGCGCGTGCTGCCGGACGCCGAGACTTTCACGCAGGCCGAACGCCTTGGCACAGCGCACGCGGTCCTCGCCGCGAAATCGGCCATTGCCCGCAAGCCGGACGACATCCTGGTGATCTTCGCCGACACGCCGCTGATCCGTTCGCAGACGCTGATGCGGATGCGTGAGGGGCTGGCCGACGGAGCGGCGGTTGTGGTGCTCGGCTTCCGTCCGGCCAACCCGACCGGCTATGGCCGCCTCGTGACCGAGGGTGGCGAACTCGTTGCCATCCGCGAAGAACTCGACGCCAGCCCGGCCGAGCGCGCGATTACGCTTTGCAATGGCGGGCTGATGGCGTTTGCGGGCGCTTCGGCCCTCGCGATCCTCGAGCAGATTGGCAATGCAAACCGCAAGGGCGAATATTATCTGACCGATGCAATCGCGGTCGCCAGGTCCATGGGACTCAGGGCGGTCGTGATCGAGACGGAGGAGAATGAGGTGCGCGGCATCAACACCAAGACGCAGCTTGCCGAAACCGAAGCGGTGCTGCAGCAACGCCTGCGCAACGCGGCGATGGAGGCGGGCGTCACGCTGGTGGCGCCCGAAACGGTCTTCCTGTCCGCCGATACCAAGTTCGGCCGCGACGTGGTGGTCGAGCCGTTTGTGGTGTTCGCGGCGGGCTGCACGGTCGACGATAACGCGGTGATCCGCTCGTTCTCGCATCTCGACCGCGCGCATGTCGGCAAGCGTGCCATCGTCGGCCCCCATGCGCGGCTGCGTCCCGGTGCGCAACTTGGCGAGGACGTGCGCGTCGGTAATTTCGTGGAGGTCAAGGAGTTGGTGCTCGAAGCGGGCGCCAAAGCCAACCACCTGAGCTACATCGGTGATGCAACGGTCGGAGCGGGCGCCAATGTGGGAGCCGGCACGATCTTCTGCAACTATGACGGCAATACCAAACACCGCACTGAAATCGGCAAGAACGCATTCATTGGCTCGAATTCGTCTCTGGTCGCTCCGGTTAAGATCGGCGAGCGCGCATACGTCGGCTCCGGCTCTGTCATTACCAGTGATGTGTCGGCGGACGCTTTGGCGCTGGCGCGTGGACGGCAGGTCGTTAAGGAAGGTTGGGCACCGCGCTTGCGCGCGCTCAAATCGGCAGGCAAGAAGAACCCGGCGGCTGAATAGGCTAGAACGGCCACACTAGGCGGCAGTTGCGCGCCGCCGTTTTAGCCCTATTTGTCACAAAGATGACATGCATTGTGACTTCCGTATTGTGTGAATTGCATGTTGCCGTTCGCAACGTCTGCATCGCCGGGTCGATGATCGGCAACAGTCAGCAAGGTGTGGAGGATTGAATCCAAACCCACACTAAATTCACAGAGTTGCTAGAACCAGGACATTAGGAGGCGACCGCTCGAATGTGCGGCATTGTCGGCATACTTGGACGTGAGCCTGTCGCAGGAGCGCTCGTTGATGCGCTCAAGCGGCTGGAATACCGCGGCTACGACTTGGCCGGCGTCGCCACGCTGGAACACGGCCAGCTCGCCCGGCGTCGCGCCGAGGGCAAGCTGCGCAATCTCGAAACGAGATTGGCGCAGGAGCCGCTGGCCGGGAAGATCGGGATCGGGCATACGCGTTGGGCGACGCATGGCCGGCCGACGGAGAGCAATGCGCATCCGCACGCCACCGAGCGTCTTGCCGTCGTTCACAACGGCATCATCGAAAACTTTCAGGAATTGCGCGAGGAGCTCATCAAGAAGGGCGCGAAGTTCGGCTCGGAAACCGATACCGAAGTTGTTGCTCACCTCGTCACCTATGAGATGAAAGGCGGTCGATCGCCGTCGGAAGCGGTCGCGGCGGCGCTGCCGCGGTTGCGCGGCGCGTTCGCTCTTGCATTTTTGTTCTCCGGCGAGGACGACCTCCTGATCGGTGCCCGCAAGGGCTCGCCGCTCGCAATCGGCTACGGCGACGGCGAGATGTATCTGGGTTCGGACGCGATCGCGCTCGCACCGTTCACTGACACGATCTCCTATCTGGAGGATGGCGATTCCGCCGTGCTCACGCGCGAAGGTGTCGAGGTGCATGACGCCGCCGGCAGCAAGGTCGAGCGGCCGGTGATCAAATCCACCGCCTCGGCGTTCCTGGTCGACAAGGGCAACCATCGTCACTTCATGGCGAAGGAGATTCACGAGCAGCCCGAAGTCGTCGGCCACACGCTCGCACACTATATCGACTTCGCGGCCGAGTGCGTGCGCCTGCCGGCGGAACTGCCGTTCGATTTTCGCTCGCTCCAGCGGATCTCGATGTCGGCCTGCGGCACCGCGTTCTATGCCGGACTGGTCGCCAAATATTGGTTCGAGCGCTTCGCCCGCCTGCCGGTCGAGATCGATATCGCATCGGAGTTCCGTTACCGCGAGGCGCCGCTGCAGCCGGGCGGCCTCGCGATCTTCATTTCGCAGTCGGGCGAAACCGCCGACACCCTGGCGACCTTGCGTTACGCCAAGGAGCAGAAGCAGCACGTGATGGCGGTCGTGAACGTTCCGACCTCGACCATCGCGCGCGACAGCGACGTGGTGATGCCGACGCTCGCCGGGCCGGAGATTGGCGTGGCGTCGACCAAGGCTTTCACCTGCCAGCTTGCGGTGCTGGCCTGCCTCGCCGTCGCCGCCGGGCGGGCGCGCGGCGTGCTCTCCGAAGACGATGAGAAGAATCTCGTGCGCGCGCTGATCGAGGTGCCGCGGCTGATGGCGTCAGCGCTCACGCTCGAACCGCAGATCGAACTGCTGGCGCGCGAGCTCAAGGAAAGCCGCAATGTGCTTTATCTCGGGCGTGGCACCAGTTTTCCGCTCGCGCTCGAAGGCGCGCTCAAGCTGAAGGAGATTTCCTACATCCATGCCGAGGGCTATGCCGCCGGCGAGCTCAAGCACGGACCGATCGCGCTGATCGACAAGAGCATGCCGGTGATCGTGATCGCGCCGCACGACCGGGTGTTTGAAAAGACCGTGTCCAACATGCAGGAGGTCGCGGCCCGCGACGGCCGGATCATCCTGATCACCGATCCTGCCGGGGCGCGCGAGACCCACGTCAAATCGCTGTCCAAGATCACGCTGCCGGACATGCCCGCCACGGTCACGCCACTTGTCTATGCGATTCCGGTACAGTTGATCGCGTACCATACGGCGGTGGCGATGGGCACGGACGTCGACCAGCCGCGAAACCTCGCCAAATCGGTCACGGTGGAGTGATTGGTGGTCGACTCGCGGCGAGGTGGTAGCGAATGCCAAATCCACTCCACTAGACACGACTTTGGTCGATCTCGCCGGAGAGCTTGCCAGTCAATATCTTCCAGGCACGCCAGATCGAACTCCAGCGAATGCGCCAACCAGTGAACCCTGCGAATGAACGAGTTTGATCCAAAGTCTAAGATTGCGCCGGTGCCACCGCCACCCGAGGCGGCCATCACCACCTTACACCGCAGCATGGTGACGCGGCTGCGCAACTACTTTCTGACCGGGCTCGTCCTGGTTGGACCAATCTACATCACGCTCAATCTCACCTGGTGGTTCATCACCTGGGTCGACAACGCCGTCCGCCCGTTCATTCCGATCGCCTACCGCACCGAAACCTACCTGCCGTGGCGGATTCCGGGCACGGGTCTTATCCTGGCGCTGATCGCTCTGACGCTGCTCGGTTTCCTGACCGCCAATTTCGTCGGCCGGAAGCTGGTCGAAGCGAGCGAATATATTCTCCACCGCATGCCGGTGGTGCGCCCGATCTACAAGGGTTTGAAACAGATATTCGAGACCCTGTTCTCCAAGTCGGGCTCGAGTTTCCGCAAGTGCGGGCTGGTCGAATTTCCCTCGCCCGGCATGTGGTCAGTGGTGTTTTTGTCTCAGTCCGCCAGTCCCGAGATTGCGGAGCGGCTGCCCGATACCGAACATGTTGCGGCGTTCCTGCCCTGCACGCCGAACCCGACAACCGGTTTCTTCTTCTACGTACCGCGCCGCGACGTTGTCGACCTCGACATTACGGTCGAACAGGCGATGACGCTTTTGATGTCGGCCGGCATGGTTCAGCCAGGGGGCTCGGTTGCCGATCAGCAAAAGCGGCTGGTTGCGCTCGCCGAGACGGCGCGCGCCACGCAGGCGGCCGCCGCTCCGGCTCCGGCGACGCGCCCGACCGCGTCGGCGAAGTGATCGATCCTTTGTCCGGATAGGGGTGGCGCAATGCAAGAATTGGCGCGAGTCTTCGTGGTGGGCGCGGCGCTGTGTCTGTCGCCGCTTGTCGCCGGCGCCACCGATTTCACCTGTACCGGCACCGAACCGTTCTGGAAGCTGGAGATCCGCGACAAGGGCGTCCTGCTGCAGGACGGCAACAAGGTCAGCGGCCAGTCGAAGCTGTCCTTGAAGCACGTGAAGCCGCGCGCGGCGGAGGGCGCGTCGCCGGATACCGTCATGGTTTTCGAGGCCGGCGGCGAAGGACGCAACGCAAAGCCGATCATGATCGTCGTGCAGAAGCGCGAAGAGACGAAGTGCAGCAACGGGATGTCGGATCCGATCTTTCCCTATGACGTGATCGTCGTGACCCAGCGCGTGGTTTTCGTTGGCTGCTGCCAGAACAAGTGATTCGCGGCGCTTTGATCGCCGGCAAAGTCCTTGTTTGTAATCTGAATCGGTATAAATCGCCGGTTTGCGGCCGAGATTTCCCTTCTTCTGCGCGCGTGCTAGCATTCGTGGTCAACAGGCTGGGAGTGTCGCCATGAATTTCACGCAAGCTATTGCATCGGGGTTTCAGAATTATGTGAACTTCTCCGACCGGTCATCGCGTTCGGCGTTTTGGTTTTGGGTTTTGTTTGCCTGCTTGGTTTCGATCGTGGCCGGAACGCTTGATTATGTCTTATTCCCGCACATGGACTTCTCTCCGCTGCAGAGCCTCGTGGGTCTTGCACTGTTCCTACCCGGCCTGGCGATCTCCGTTCGCCGGTTGCACGATCTTGATAAATCTGGGTGGTGGGTGCTGCTTAACTTCATTCCCTTGATTGGCATAATTATTCTGATCGTCTGGTTCTGCATGCGAGGCACGGTCGGTTCCAATCGGTTCGGGCCCGACCCGCTGGACGGCATGGTCTGAGGATACTTGCTCGGCAACGCAGATCATCCGGCCCGCAGCAGCCGGATGGCCTCGTCGCGCTCGAACAGATAGAGCAATTGCCGCAGTGCCTCGCCGCGCGGTGAGGTGAGGGCGGGGTCCCGCGCCAGCATCAGCGAAGCATCGTCGCGTGCCGCTTCAAGCAGCTTGCCGTGCACTGCGACGCGCGCGATGCGAAAGCCCGGCATGCCGGACTGCCTCGTACCGAGCACGTCGCCTTCGCCGCGCAGCTTCAGGTCTTCCTCGGCGATGCGGAAGCCGTCTTCGGTCTCGCGCATGATGGCAAGCCGCGCCTTCGCGGTCTCTCCAAGCGGCCCCTTGTAGATCAACAGGCAGGTCGAGCGCCCGGCGCCGCGGCCGACGCGGCCGCGCAACTGGTGCAGTTGCGCCAGGCCAAACCGTTCGGCGTGCTCGATCACCATGACGGTGGCGTTGGGTACGTCGACCCCGACCTCGATGACGGTGGTGGCGACCAGGAGGCGCGTTTCGCCGGCGGCGAAGCGCCCCATGGCGCGATCCTTGTCGGCGCCCTTCATGCGGCCATGCACAAGATCGGTCAGATCGCCGAAACGCGCGTTGAGCACCGCGAAGCGCTCCTCGGCCGCAGCGAGGTCGCTGTTCTCGGATTCCTCCACCAGCGGGCACACCCAATAGACCTGCCGGCCTTCGGCCAGCGCGCGGCCGACAGCGTCGATCATTTCCTCGAGCCGCGTGAGCGGAATGGTCCGTGTATCGATCGGTTGACGGCCGGCCGGTTTCTCCCGCAGTTCGGAGGAGTCCATATCGCCGAAAAAGGTGAGCACCAGCGTGCGCGGGATCGGCGTCGCGGTCATCACCAGCACGTCGACGGCCTCGCCCTTGCGCGCCAGGGCAAGCCGCTGGTGAACGCCGAAGCGGTGCTGCTCGTCGACGATCGCAAGTGCGAGATCGTGGAATTGGACCTCGTCCTGAAACAGCGCATGCGTTCCGATCAGAATGTGGATTTCACCCCGCGCAAGCTTGTCCAGAATCGCGTTCCGATCTCGGCCGCGCTCGCGGCCGGTTAGGATCGCGACCTCGAGCCCGATGGCGGTCGCCAGCGGGGCGATGGTGCCGAAATGCTGCCGCGCGAGAAGCTCGGTCGGCGCCATCAGCGCCGCCTGCCGTCCGTTCTCGATCACGGCGGCGGCCGCCAGCAGCGCGACGACGGTTTTCCCCGAACCCACATCGCCTTGCAGCAGACGCAGCATGCGCTCGGGCTTGGCGAGATCGGCGACGATGTCGGCGACCGCGCGGGTCTGGGACGTCGTGAGCGAATAGGGCAGCGCCGCGATCAGCTTTTTCCGCAATTCGCCGGCACCAGCAGTGGCGCGGCCGGCCGGCCGGCGCAAATGCGCGCGCACCAGCGCGAGCGCAAGCTGTCCGGCCAGCAGTTCGTCATAGGCGAGCCGTGACCAGGCCGGCCCTTCCGGCAGAATGTCCTCCGGTGCGGCGGGCCGGTGCACGCTGCGCAGCGCCTGCGCGAAGGCCGGCAACCGCTCGCGCGCGATCCAGGCTGGATCCTGCCACTCGG
Source organism: uncultured Alphaproteobacteria bacterium (assembly GCA_963756715.1). Lineage (GTDB taxonomy): Bacteria > Pseudomonadota > Alphaproteobacteria > Rhizobiales > Xanthobacteraceae > VAZQ01. The sequence goes on along the minus strand of CAVWOV010000037.1, from coordinate 27,707 downwards.
CAAGATCGGGGACGCGCGTCAACGCGCTATCGGCGGCCTTGCGGACCTGGTTGAGCGAGAGCCCCTCGGTCAGCGGATAGACCGGCTCGATCAGCGGCAGCTTGTCCAGATCGGCCTCCGAGACCACGCGGTCGGGATGCACCATCTGGAGCATTCCGTCGTAGAGCGCGACGGTGCCCGACACGTAGCGCACTTCGCCGACCGGCAGCAGCTTCTCCAGATAGTCCCGGCGCGCGTTGAAGAACGTCAAGCACGATGTCGCCGGTGTCGTCGCTGGCGTAGATCTGATAAGGCGCGCGGGCGCGGTGGGGCGGGGCGGGGCGATGCCGGTCGACCTTGACGGCGACCGTCACAACGGTGTCGGGCACCACGTCGCGCAGTTTCGGACGCGCGCGGCGGTCGATCGCACCGGTGGGAAGATGGAACAGCAAATCGACGACGCGCGGCGTGTCTTCGCGGCCAAGTAGCCGGCGGAAAAGTTTCTCCACCTTCGGACCGATGCCCGGAAGGCTGGTGAGCACGGCGAACAGCGGATTGAGCACGGGCGGTCGCATTGCCAATTCATACACCGGAGATGGCAAGCAATGAGCATTCGGCTCCTGACAGACGGGATTCTCCCCGCTATATAAGCCCGCCCGGCACGTCCGGGTTTTTGGCGTTGGAGCGATGATGACCGGCAGTACACGATCGAGCGAGGGCCTGGATGTTCGCCGCCGCAAGGTTCTGTTCCGCTCTTGGCATCGCGGGATGCGCGAGACTGACCTGATCATGGGCCGCTTTGCCGACGCCGCAGTCGCCGAATTGACGGAAGACGAAGTCGGTGAGTTCGAGCGGCTGCTCGAAGTGCCGGACCGCGACATGCTCGCCTGGGTGACCGGGGAACTCGACGTCCCGTTTGACTTCGATACCGCGCTGTTCCGCAAGCTGCGCGACTTTCATGTCCATGGCGGCGGAGGCAGATGATGGCGAAGTCTCCCGCCCAATCGCTGGTCACCGGCCGCCCGCTGACACTTTCGGGCGTCGCCGACGGCGCCGAAGGGCTCGTAGTCGCCGATCTCGCGCGCTCGGTCGCGGCGCGTGCCGGCGCGCCGGCAACGAGCCTGCTGGTCGTATGCCGTGATGGGCCGCGGATGGCGGCGCTGACGCGCGCACTCACATTCTTTGCACCCGAAATCGCCGTGCTGGAATTTCCGGCCTGGGATTGCCTGCCCTACGACCGGGTGTCGCCGCACGCCGGCTTCGTCGCGCAGCGGATGACGGCGCTGTCGCAACTGGTGCGGCTCAAGGGCCGCGACCGCCCCTCGGTCATGATCACCACCGTCAGCGCGGCGCTGCAGCGGGTGCCGGCGCGGGAGTTCGTGGCGGGGCATGCGCTGGCGGTCCTGCCGGGCCAGATGCTGGCCATGGAGGGTGTCACCAAATGGCTCGAACTCAATGGATTCATTCGCGTTTCCACCGTCCGGGAGCCCGGCGAATACGCCGTCCGCGGCGGTATCATCGACCTCCACGCCCCCGGCATGGGCGACCCGGTCCGGCTCGATTTCTTCGGCGATACCCTTGAGACCATTCGCAGTTTCGACCCCGAGACCCAGCGCACCACCGACCAGTTGCGCGCGCTGAACCTGGTCCCGGTCGCCGAATTCCAGCTCGTCACCGACACAATTCGGCGCTTTCGCACCGGTTACGTCGCCGAATTCGGCGCTCCTCAACCCGACGACCAGCTCTACCACGCGGTCAGCGAAGGCCGCCGCCAGCCCGGCATGGAACATTGGCTGCCGCTGTTCCATGACCGGCTCGATACGCTGATGGACTACGTGCCGGGCTCGCCCATCGTGCTGGAGCCCTTGGCCGAGGACGCGGTGCGCGAGCGGCTCGCCCAGATCGCGGACTATTTCGAGGCGCGGCAGCAGGCCCTGGCGCAGCGCGACACCGGCCCGCTCTACCGGCCGCTGCCGCCCGACCGGCTCTATCTCGCCGCCGCCGAATGGGACGAGCGCCTCAAGCAATCCCAGGTGGCGCGGCTCACCCCGTTCGCGGTGCCGGACGCCCAGGGCCCGGTGATCGACATCGGCACCCGGCAGGGCCACAACTTCGCCGCCGAGCGCGCCGAGCCCGGCAAGAACGTGTTCGAAGCCGTCACCGCGCACGTCCAGGCGCTGCAGGGCGCGGGCAAGCGCGCGATCATCGCGCTCTGGAGCGAAGGCGCGCGCGAGCGCATGAGCCATGTGCTGCGCGACCATGGTCTCGCCAACCTGTCGCCGGTCGCATCCTGGCAGGACACGCTGGCGCTGCCGAAGCCGCAGATCGCGCTCGCGGTGCTCGGCCTCGAAAGCGGTTTCGAGACCGCCGACGCCGCCGTGATCGGCGAGCAGGACATTCTGGGCGACCGCCTGGTGCGCCCGCGCCGCGCCGCCAAGCGCGCCGACAATTTCATCGCCGAGGTGACGGCGCTGTCGGCCGGCGATCTCGTCGTCCATGTCGATCACGGCATCGGCCGCTTCGTCGGGCTGCGCGCGATCGAGGCGGCCGGCGCCCCGCACGACTGTCTCGAAATCCATTACGCCGGCGGCGACAAGCTGTTCCTGCCGGTCGAGAACGTGGAGCTGCTGTCGCGCTACGGCTCGGAAGAAAGCAACGTCGATCTCGACCGGCTCGGCGGCGGCGCCTGGCAGGCGCGCAAGGCGCGGATGCGCCGGCGCATCCTCGAGATCGCCAACGACCTGATCAAGATCGCCGCCGAACGGCAATTGCGCGAAGCGCCGAAGCTCACGACCGAGCCCGGCCCGTTCGACGAGTTCTGCGCCAGCTTCCCCTACGAGGAGACGGAGGATCAGCAGGCCGCGATCGACGTGGTCGTGGGCGAACTTGCCTCCGGCCGTCCGATGGACCGCCTGATCTGCGGCGATGTCGGCTTCGGCAAGACCGAGGTCGCGCTGCGGGCGGCCTTCGTCGCCGCCATGAGCGGCAAGCAGGTGGCGGTCGTGGTGCCGACGACGCTGCTCGCGCGCCAGCACACCAAGACCTTCACGGAACGTTTTCGCGGCTTTCCAATCGAGATCGCGCAAGCCTCGCGGCTGGTTTCAAGCGCGGCGCTCGCCAAGGCCAAAAAGGGCCTCACCGACGGCACCGTCGACATCATCGTCGGCACCCATGCGCTGCTCGGCAAGGGCATCAAATTCAGGGACCTCGCGCTGCTGATCGTCGACGAGGAGCAGCATTTCGGCGTCACCCACAAGGAGAAGCTCAAGCAGTTGCGCGCCGAGGTGCATGTGCTGACGCTGACCGCGACGCCGATTCCGCGCACGCTGCAGCTCGCATTGTCCGGCGTGCGCGATCTTTCGATCATCGCGTCACCGCCGGTCGACCGGCTTGCGGTGCGAACCTTTGTCTCGCCGTTCGACCCGGTGGTGGTGCGCGAAGCGCTGCTGCGCGAACGCTATCGCGGCGGTCAGGCATTCTACGTCTGCCCGCGCATCGAGGACCTCGCCGGCGTCAAGGATTTCCTCGACAAGCACGTGCCGGAGATGAAGGTCGCGGTCGCCCACGGCCAGATGCCGCCGACGGTGCTGGAAGACATCATGTCGGCGTTCTACGAAGGCAAGTACGACACGCTGTTGTCGACGACCATTGTGGAATCCGGGCTCGACATTCCGACCGCCAACACGCTGATCGTGCATCGCGCCGACCGCTTCGGGCTGTCGCAGCTCTATCAGTTGCGCGGTCGCGTCGGGCGCTCGAAGCTGCGCGCCTATTCGCTGTTCACCTTGCCGGATAATCGCAAGATCACCCCGCAGGCCGAGCGGCGCCTCAAGGTGCTGCAGTCGCTCGACACGCTCGGCGCCGGCTTCCAGCTCGCCTCGCACGATCTCGATATCCGTGGCGCCGGTAATCTGCTCGGCGAAGAGCAGTCCGGCCACATCAAGGAAGTCGGCTTCGAGCTCTACCAGCAGATGCTCGAAGAGGCGGTGGCGAGCCTCAAGGCCGGCATTACCGCGCCGGTCGCCGACAAGTGGTCGCCGTCGATCACCATCGGCACGCCGGTGATGATCCCGGAGGACTACGTCGGCGACCTGCCGGTGCGGCTTGCGCTCTACCGCCGTCTCGCCGAACTCGAGGACGAACGCGAGATCGAGGGCTTTGGCGCCGAGATGGTCGATCGTTTCGGGCCGCTGCCGATCGAGGTCGAGCACCTGTTGCAGATCGTCGCCATCAAGGCGCTTTGCCGGCAGGCCAATGTGGAGCGCATCGAGGCCGGGCCGAAGGGCGCGGTGATCACGTTCCGCGACAACAGCTTTGCCAATCCCGAACAGCTCGTCGGGTTCATTCGCCAGCAGGGACCGGCGGCGCGCGTTCGCCCCGACATGAAGGTGGTGTTCTTCGACGACTGGGAGCGGCCGGAAGAACGGCTCAAGGGCGCGACCGCGATCCTGCGCGATCTGGCGCGGCTCGCGCAGCCCAAGAAGGCGGCGTGAAAGCCTTATTGGCCCTTCGAGGAACGGTGCGATCTGCGGTTAAGGGGCGCGACCGCGATCCTCCACGATCTGGCACGGCCCTATTGCATCAGCACCCATCGGCCGTCCTCAACGTAACGTTGGAAGAGGCGCCAAAGTAGCGAGCCTACAATTTGTAGCCTAGCTTGATCGGACTGACTCTCAACGTCACCTTTCCGCGGAACCGCTCTATGGAAAGCAAATTCATGCTCAACGTTTCAAGTGGGGATGCTCGTCTGGATGCCTTTCTGGCCGACGGCTATATGCGCATCCTCGGGATGTCATCGCGCTTCGCCGCTGCAATTTGCGGGCATGTCGTCCGACGGCAGAGCGCCCTAGGCATCAAGGGTGACCTGTTGGAGATCGGCACGTTCGAAGGCCGTTTCTTCGCCGCGATGGCGATGTTGATGGAACCCGGAGAACACGCGCTCGGCATCGACGTGTTTACCTGGCCGAGCCCCGCCGTCTACGATCACTTCATCGAAAATTGTGCCGCGTCGGGACTCGTCAGTGACACTTACACGGCTTGGAAGGTCGATACCCGCACCATTACGGCAGACGACTTACGCGTCATGTTGCCCGGCCGCACTGCCCGTTTTATTCATGTCGACGGCGAGCATATTGCAGAATGCCTGCGCAATGACCTTGAGCTTGCGCATGCGGTCTTGCATCCGGACGGCGTGATCGCGCTCGACGACATGTTGCATCCAGGTTATCCAACCTTGATTACGACTGTCGTCGAATATCTGAAACGCCATCCGGAGATGCGTGTACTTTGCATCATCGACCGCGAGAGCATCACCGCGGCGGCGAAATTCCTGATTTGCCGTACCGACCGCGTGGAAAAATACGAACCGGACTTGATTGCCAGTTACCCGGCGTTCCATTACGCGCTCGGCGCCAATTTCATTGACTACTTGGCGCTGGTTCTGACTCCCGATCCCACGTTGCCCAAAGTCGAATGACGCACCGGCCCTGCCGCATGACGGACGCGCACGTCGGGGGAAGCCCGGCTCCTGCGGTTGCTTTGATCACGTGATCTCGTTGTGTCGCGATGATATGTAGACCGCATGACATTCGCCGGATGCATGATGCGATCTGGGCTCTTTGCGATTTTCTTCGTCGGCTTGTCCGCTCAAGCCTTCGCGCACACCGGCAGCATGTCCGGCGGCTTCATCGGCGGCTTCGCGCATCCGCTGTTCGGACCGGATCACGTGGTCGCGATGGTGGCGGTCGGGCTGTGGGGCGCGTTTCTCGGCGTGCCGGCGATCTGGCTGCTGCCGGTCGTGTTTCCGCTGGTGATGGCGGCCGGCGGCGTGCTGGGAATTCTCGGCGTGCCGTTGCCGGCGGTTGAGACCGGCATCGCGATCTCGGCCGTCGTGCTCGGCATGATGGTGGCGCTGGCGGCGCGGCCGCCGTTGTGGGTGGCGGCCGTGCTGGTTGGGATTTTCGCGATTTTCCACGGCCATGCGCACGGCGCCGAATTGCCGCCGGGAGCGGACGTGGTCGCCTATTCGGTCGGCTTTGTGGTGGCGACCGGCCTCCTGCATCTCAGCGGCATCGCGTTCGGGCTATTGGCACGCTGGCCCGCCGGGCGGTTGGCGGTGCGGGCGGCGGGCGGCGCCATCGCGCTCGCGGGCCTCGCCTTCCTGAGCGGCAACGCATGAGCGCCGCGGCGCTTGCCGGGGGCTTCCTTAATCCGCTGACGATGCCGGCGCATCTCCTGGCCTTGCTCGCGCTCGGCCTTCTCATCGGCCGGCAGGACGGCGGCTCGCGGCTTGTTGCGCTGGCGGCGTTCGCGCTTGCGCTCGCCGCGGGCCTGTCCGCCATCGCGTCGGCCGTCGGTCAGACTCCGGCGAGTGACGTGCTGTTGTGTGTGACGGCGCTCAGCGGACTGCTGGTCGCGCTGGCGCTCGTGCTGCCGATGGTGCTCTGCATCGCGCTGGCGGTGATTGCCGGAGCGGCCATCGGCTTCGACTCGCCGCCGCAGGTCATCGCGATGGCGGATGCGACGCTCGCGTTGACAGGAACATGGCTCGGAGCGTGTCTCGCGCTCGGCTTCGTGGCGGTGTGCGCAAGCCTTCTCACGCGCGACTGGCAGCGCATCGGCACGCGTATCCTGGGTTCGTGGATCGCCGCCAGTGCGATCCTGGTGCTGGCGCTGCGCTTCGCGCGCGGCCTTTTGTTCGACATGTAATCCGAGAACACGCGGCGTGCTCCGCTCTGCTCCCTCTCCCGCTTGCGGGGGAGGGTTGGGGGAGGGGGTGAACTTGCGCGAGTCTTTGTGCGTGCCCCCTCTCTGTCTCTCCTCCGCCGCAAGTCGGGCTTGCCCGACTTGCGCAGCATATTGCGGAACCCGGGCAAGCCCGGGTCCCGTCGGGGGAGAGGACGCTGAGGCGCCATCGCGCTCAAAAAGTACGACCGAACGATAGTGAGAGAGTTGCTACTCCGCGGCCTGGCGGTTGGCGAACTCCTGCGCCGCGCGCTCGATCGCCTGCGCGAGGTGTTCGGGCGACTGTGCGCCCTGCACGGCAACCAGACCGCCGAGGATAAAGCAGGGCACGCCGTCGATGCCGGCGTCCTTGGCGGAATTCGCCTCCTGCTCGATGCGCGCGATGTCGTGATCGCCCGCCAGGAGCTCGCGCACGCGGTCGGCGTTGAGGCCGCAATCGGCACCCGCCTGCACCAGGACCTCACGGTCGGTGAGATCGCCGCCCTCGGTGAAGTAGAGGTCCATCAGCCGCTGCTTCATCTGCGCGTCGTTGCCGATGTCGCCGGCCCAAAGGATCAGCCGGTGGCAGTCAAGCGTGTTGGGCTGGCGTTTGATCTTGTCGAACGAATAGGTCAGCCCTTCGCCGGCCGCGGTCTCCGCCACCCGCTGAGCGTTGCTGTTGTAGCGCTCGACCGAGCCGAACTTGGTGACGAGATATTCCTCGCGGCTGATGCCCGCACGCGGAACCCAGGGATTGAGGAAGTAGGGGTGAAACCGCACCGTGACCGGAATCTCGGGCTTGAGCGCGATCGCCTTTTCCAGCCGCCGCTTGCCGATGAAGCACCACGGGCAGACGACGTCGGACACCATATCGATGGGAAGTGCGGTCATGGCGGGCTCCTTGAGAGAAGGCCGGAGCCTAGGCCGGTTGCTGCACGTCGGCAACCGTCGGGAAGCTGCCGACGCGGGCGACCAGTGTGCTCATGCTGTCGGTCGGTTTGAGCGTCGCCAGCGTGACCGTCGGCTTGATCGTGCTGCGATCGCGGCCGGGCGAGAGCATGGTCTGCCGCAGGACGTTGGCAAGACGGCGCGCCACCACGTGGGCGCTGCGAAGGTCGGTCTCGGTGAAGGCCGCGAGGATCGCGCCGTCCTGTTCCCGGCAGGCGAAATCGATGTTGCGGATCAGCCGGCCAAGCAGGCGCGCGGCGTCGAGATACGCACGGTGGTCGGTCATGTCCTCGAACGAGAATCGCGCGACCGACAATGCCTGGCCGCCGTCTTCAGCCTCCGCGATGGCGCGTTCGAGGTCGCGCCAGAAGGCGTGGGTGCCGAGCAGCCCGGTCTCGGGATCGATGACGCCGTCGGTCTCCAGCGATTTCATGGTGCGCTTGAGGCGCGCTTCGAACGCATGCAGCCGCACCAGCGGCAGGAAGCGCTCGATCAGGCAGACCGGATCGCTCTCGACCCGGATGAGATTAGGCAGCCGCTCGTCGTCGAGGCCGTTATTGTCGAGCAGGCCGATGGGCAGATCGCGAAAGCGCACGTCTTCCGCCAGGAAAGTGAGCAGCGCCTCGACCACGCGCGGGCCGAGCCCTTCGCCGATCACGATGCCCTCGATGTCGCGCGCCGCGAGATAGTGCGCGGCGGTTTCGACGCTCAGCGTCCCGATCAGCCCGACGCGCTCGCCGATTGCGACCGACAGCGCCGGATAGGACCGGCCGCGCCCGACGCAGAGCACGGTCGCGTCGTCGAACATGTCGAGTGCGTAGGGCAACGGCAGCGCCACCTGCGGCGCGCCCTCGGCGCGCGCGCGCCGCAGTACGGTGGCGTGCAGCGTGCGGATGCGCAGCGCCGACCGCAGCCGCGCCACCAGCCGCTCGCCGGATTCGTCGAAGCCGACCGGCAGCGCGTACGGCAGGGCGGGTTCGCCCTCCGATCCGAGCCGCGCGATCACCGGCATCACCGGACCGCCGCGGGCTTCGATCGCCTGCAGCAGCGCGCGCTTGTAGCGCAGTTCGGGCGCCGGGCCGGGCTCGGCAATGGCGAGCGCGACCGGCTGGATCTCGGCGATCGCGGCGGGCGCATCGGCCCAGCCCGCCTCGACGATCGGGAAAGCTCCGGCCTTGCCGAGCACATCGAGGAGATCGGTCGCCGAACCTTCGGCGACCACGACCATCGGACCCAGCATTGCCATGTGTGATTGTGCCGGTTGCAGCGGACCAAAACCGCGCAACCCTATGCGAACGCGATTAACGCCACGTCAACATTGCACGGCCGGCTGGGCGGCCGGATCGCCGGGAATCACGACTCGGGCCTCAGGGTTTGTTCGGTGCATGCCACCAGCTTTCGGGCAGGAAGCCAGCCAGCGGGGTGGTGGCGGGACGCTCAATGGTGGTCCAGCGCGCCACCCATTGCTGCGGCAGGTGAAACATCGGGATGACGTAAAAGCCCGAGATCAGCACGCGGTCGAGTGCGCGCACCGCCGCGACCACATCCGCACGATCCTTGGCCTTGATGAGGGTCGCGATCAAGGCGTCGATCGCCGGGCTCTTCACCCCCATGTAGTTGCGGCTGCCGTGCTGGTCGGCCGCCGCCATGCTCCAATAGAACGACTGTTCATTGCCGGGCGACAGCGATTGATCCCAGCGATTTGGGATCATGTCGAAATCGAAACCGATCCGGCGGGATTCGAACTGCACCGCATCGACTGCGCGAACCTGAACCTTGATGCCGGCGCGCTTCAGGCTCTGGCTGAACAGCAAGGCGAGCCGCTCCTCCTCCCGGCTGCCAACCATGACCTCGAAGGTGAACGGCCGGCCGCTGCGCTTGTCCACAAGCTGGGTGCCGCGCAATTCGTAGCCTGCGGCCTTGAACAGATCGAGCGCGCGCCGGAGCGTGCTGCGGTCGCGGCCGGAGCCGTCGGTGACCGGCGGTGCCCATTTGCCCTCCATGACGTCGTCGCGCACTGCGCCCGGGAATGGCGCCAGCAGCGCGCGCTCGCGTGCATCGGCTGGCCGGCCCTGCGCGGACAACTCGGAACTCTGGAAAAAGCTCGCGCTTCGCCGATAGAGATCAAAGAAATAACTGTGGTTGATCCACTCGAAATCGAACAGCAGCGAGATTGCTTCGCGGACCCGGATGTCTGAAAAGATCGCACGGCGGGTATTGAACACCAGGTAGAATGTCGACTTCGGCAGTCCGGTCGTGAAGCTCTCCTTCACAACACGGCCGTCGCGAAGGGCGGGAAAGTCGTACGCGGTCTGCCAGTGCCCGGGGTCATTCTCCGTACGCATGTCGAACAAGCCGCGCTTGAACGCTTCATGAAATGCGTTGGCATCGCGGTAGTAGTCGAAATGAATCTCGTCGAAGTTCCAGAGGCCGCGATTGATGGCCAGGTCGCGTCCCCAATAATCGGGATTGCGCTTGAGCGTGATGCTCTTGCCCGGGTCCACGTGTGCGACCACGTAGGGTCCGCTGCCGATGATCGGTGCGAACGAGGTGTGTTCGAAGGTCTCGGGATTGATGGCGTGCTTGGGCAGCACCGGCATGAGCCCGAGTATCAGCGGCAACTCGCGATCGTTGCTGCCGGTGAGATCGAAGCGCACCGACCGCTCACCGACGACCTCGGCCTTTTTCGCCTTGGCATAATAGAAGCGGTGATTGGGGCGGCCGTGGTCCCGCAGGAGTTCCCAGGAGAAGATCACGTCTGCCGGCGTGATCGCTACGCCGTCGGAGAATCGTGCGGCGGGATCGAGCGTGAAGGTGACGTAGCTGCGCTCGGCGTCGGTTTCGACCGAGCGGGCCACCAGACCGTAGAGCGTGAACGGCTCGTTCGGACCGCGCGCCATCAGGCTCTCGACCACATAGCCGCTGATGACGCTCGACCCGCTTACCAACGGCCCGCGGATGCCCTGCGCCGGGAGGCCTTTGACGATGTACGGGTTGAGACTGTCGAACGTCCCGCCGACGCCCTGCACCAGCCGGCCGCCCTTCGGGGCCGCCGAATTGGTGTAGGGCAATTGGCTGAAGTCTTCCGGCAAGGCCGGCTCGCCGTGCATGGCAATGGCATGCCGGGGCTCGGCAAGAGCGCTCGCGATGCCGAAGTGCCCGAAGCAAAGCACCGCCAGCGCGAATAGCGCGGCCGGAATCGCTGCAAACCTGCGCGGCGCGCCGAAGTGGATGGGGGGTGATGCGGTCACGATGGCTGTTTGATCCGGCCGCTCGCCGGCAGTGGGTAGCGAATGCGGCGAGCTTGGGCCTATTGAAGAGCTTTCAAAAGACGATGTCGCGCATTTATCACCAATATTCGGTGCTACCGATCACCGCGCCTTTGAATGTTCCACGGCGCAAAAGGCACGCCAAGTGTAGCCTAAACGTCACGCTGTTGCCGTATTTGGTGCCGACACACGTCGTGAGGGGGCGACCGTTCCGCTTGGCCTGGGGCGCTTGTGCTGCGGCGCTGTGTGAACGGGTAGCAAGAGGAACCTGTCCATGGATCAGCGGATTGATCGCGCACCGGTTCGACCGGCTGCTCGTGCACTTGCGATTGCGGCGGCAACGGCTGTGCTGTGCGCTGCGATCGGCTCGGGGGCCTCGGCCCAGACACCTAAGTCGCAACCCAAATCCAAAGGCGCCCGCCCCCAAGTCGGCGCCGACGCGCCGGCCGCAGCGGTGCACGGCCAACCGCAGCAGCCGGCTAATGGCGGCCTGCAACTCGTCTACTCGCCCTGGACCAAGCTGTGTCAAAAGGGCAAAGAGGCGAACGCCAAGCAGATTTGCTTCACCGGCAAGGAAGGCCGCCTTGAGGACGGTCGTCCGATCGTCTCAGCGATGATCGTCGAGCAGGAGGGCGAGGCCCGGAAGATCCTGCGCGTGATGGCGCCGATCGGCGTCGTGCTGCAGCCCGGTTCGCGTGTCATCGTCGACGAGGGCCAGCCGATGAACGGCCCGTACCTGATGTGTCAGCCAACCGGTTGCTTCTCGGACTACGAGGCGAGCGGCGAACTGATCGCCAAGCTGAAGAAGGGATCGGGCCTGTTCATCCAGGCCATCCAGGCGAATAATGGACAGCCGTTGACGTTGGGGATTCCGCTTGCGGATTTCGCCAAAGCCTATGATGGTCCGTCCATCGATCCCAAGCACTGGGAAGAGCAGCAGAAAAAGCTGCAGGAAGAACTCAACCGCCGCGCCGAGGAAGCCCGCAAGAAGCTTGGGACGCCGCAGGCCGCCCGACCCTAGGTTTGTTTTCGTTCGTAGCGCGAAACAGACGAGTTGACGTTCGCGAAAACAGAAGAGTTGACGTTATGGTCGTTGGTGAGCACCGCAAGGCGATCCGGACGGCATGTTTGTTTGCGGCCGGTGTAGCGTTCAGCGTGGTGCTGGCGCCGCTCGACACGCAGGCACAACAGCCCAAGGCCACTCCCAAGGCGACGCCCAAGGCCGCTCAGCCGGCCGCCGCTCCGGCGCAAAGCCAGGCGGGCAACGAAGGGCCGCCGATGACCTATACGCCGTGGACGAAGGTCTGCGGCAAGGAGAAGCAGGCTGGCGCCAAGGAAGTATGCCTGACCGTCAAGGAAGCGCGCCTCGGTGACGGCCAGTTCGTGGCCAGCGCGGCGTTGATCGAGCCAGCCGGCGAGACCAGGAAGATCCTGCGCATTACGGTTCCGCTCGGTATGCAGATCGCGGTCGGCACGCGCATGCTGGTCGACAAGGGGCAGGCGGCGGTGGGGCAGTACATCGCCTGCTTCCCCAACGGCTGCATGGCCGATTTTGAGGTCAATGCAAGCTTCGTTGGCCAGCTTAAATCCGGTAAAACGTTGTGGCTGCAAACCATCAATCTGGGCGGGCAGCCCGCCAGCTATCCGCTGCCGCTTGAGGAATTCGCCAAGGCCAACGAAGGACCGGCGACGGATTCAAAGGTGCTGGAGTTGCAGCAAAAGAAGCTCGAAGAAGAATTGCAGCGCAAAGCCGAAGAAGCGCGCAACAAACTTGAGCATCAGCCGGCCAAGCGATAGCGGCTGCTGCGCGCTGTTTCTACTCGCTCCATTTTGGCTTTCAATTCAGCATTGAATGGCGCGGCTGGTAGCTGCCGCGATCATCCTGCACGAACACCTCGGCGACCTGCGGATGGCGCACCGGTTCGCCCGTCGTGTCGGGCAGCAGGTTTTGCTCGGAGACATAGGCGATGTATTCGCTCTCCGCGTTTTCGGCAAACAGATGATAGAACGGCTGGTCCTTGTCGGGGCGCACCTCGACGGGGATCGACTGGTACCATTCCTCAGTGTTGTTGAACTCGGGATCGATGTCGAAGATCACGCCGCGGAATGGAAATATCCGGTGGCGGACGACCTGGCCGATCTTGAACTTTGCGCTGCGTGTCTTGTCCATGCTCATGCCGACATAGTCCACGATTGCGGCGGGCGCCAGTGGCTAAAGCCCGTAGCGCTCCGCCGTTGCCGGATCTTTGGCGGCCACCAGGTTCGCGAGATCGACCAGCACCTTGGCCTGCTTCCAAGTGGCATCATCCTGCATCTTGCCGTCGATCATCACCGCGCCGGTGCCGTCCGGCATGGCGGCGATGATCTTCTTCGCGAACGCGACCTCGCCCGGATCGGGCGAGAACACGCGCTTGGCAATCGCAATCTGACTGGGATGCAGCGTCCAGGCGCCGACACAGCCCATCAGAAAGGCGTTTCGAAACTGCACCTCGCACGCTTCGGGATCGGAGAAGTCGCCGAATGGACCATAGAACGGCTTGATGCCCGTCGCCGCGCAGGCATCGACCATCTTGGCAAAGGTGTAGTGCCACAGATCCTGCTGATAAGCGGCGCGCGTGCCGCCGGCCGCCGGCGTGTCGGCCAGCACCTTATATTCGGGATGACCGCCGCCGACGCGGGTGGTCTTCATCGCGCGCGAAGCTGCGAGATCGGCGGGCCCGAGACTGATGCCGTGCATGCGCGGCGAAGCGGCGGCGATTGCCTCTATGTTGTTAACGCCTTCGGCGGTTTCCAGGATGGCGTGGATGAGAATGGGTTTGCGGACCGCGTGCCGCGCTTCAAGCTGCGCCAGAAGCTGATCGAGATAGTGAACGTCCCACGCGCCCTCGACCTTGGGCAGCATGATGACGTCGAGCTTGCCGCCGATGGCGGCGACGATCTCGATCACATCGTCGAGCGCCCAGGGCGAGTTGAGCGCATTGATGCGGGTCCACAGGCCGGTCGCGCCAAAGTCATTGGCCTTCGCCATCTCGATGAAGCCGGCGCGGGCCGCCTCCTTGGCGTCGGCCGGAATCGCGTCTTCGAGATTGCCGAGGACGACATCGACCTGCGTGATCAGTTCCGGCACCTTGGCGCGCAGCTTCTCGATCTGCGGCGGCACGAAATGGATCATGCGCTCCAGCTTGATCGGAAGGTCCCGCAGCGGCGCGGGCGCGCCGATCGCGAGCGGCTTGAAGAAATTGCGCGGCAGTTTCATCCGGATATCCTCGGATCGGCGGTCCAATGGGCGCCTGATGACCACGGTATGAGCAGGGCAGGGCTTCGCCAAGCCGCTTTTGCGGGCAGCGGCGGGCGCGACTGACTACCGTAAGGGCAATCAGCTTGCACCGCTTTGACCTCACCGGCACCTTCGTTTCGCGGCGGCCGGTAGCGTCAAGGCAGGCCCGCGACGTGCAGCTCAATCAAGCGCGATGCCGGCATTGCGGATCACCTCCGACAGGCGCTGCGTTTCCTCCTTGAGGAAGCTACGAAACGCGGCCGGCGAGCCCGCGACCACCTCGGCGCCCTGCGCGACGATCTTCTCCCGCACGCTGGCGCTCCGCCAACACCGCGACGGTTGCGCCGTTGAGCTTGGTGATGATGTCGGCCGGAGTCCGGGCCGGTGCGAGCAGCCCGAACCAGGTGCCGGTCAGGTAGTCCAGGCCCTGCTCGGCAAAGGTCGGCACGTCGGGCAGCAACGCGGAGCGGTGATCGGCGGCAATCGCCAGCGCCTTGAGCTTGCCGCCGCGGACCATGCCGAGCACCGGCAGCACGCTCGAAAACAGCGCCTGTACCTGGTTGGTCATCGCGCCGAGTGCGGCCGGCCCGCCGCCGCCATACGGCACATGCACCATCTTCGCGCCGGTCTTGGCGGCAAACAGCGTGGTCGCGAGATGCGGGCCGCTGCCCGCGCCGTAGGAGCCGTAGTTGAGTTCGCCCGGGCGCGCCTTCACGTAGGCGATGAATTCCTTGAGCGAGTTGACCGGCAGCGACGGCGGCACCACCAGCACGGTGGGCGAGTTGGCGATCAGTGTGATCGGTTCGAGGTCCTTCTGCGGTTCGAAGGCGAGCTTCTTGTAGAGCGAGGGATTGGCGGCAAGGCCGACGCTGGCGACCGCCAGCGTGTAGCCGTCGGGCTTCGATCGCACCACCGAGAGCGTACCGAGGTTGGTGTTGGCGCCAGGACGGTTGATCACCAGAAACGGCTGGCCGAGGCGTTTCGACAGCCCGTCGCTGATGAGCCGCGCCAAAAGCTCCGCCCCGCCGCCGGCCGCAAACGGCACCACCATCTCGACCGGGCGGGAGGGATAATCCTGGGCGTGCGCCGATGGCTGCAGCAACACGCACGCCAGAGCGGCCGCCATCGTTAGTCGGGACAAGCCCGGCCACGACCACGGAGAGAGGGAAGACCTCATGGGAAAGAATTGATCCATCAATTGCGGTACGACGGGTCGAGCTTGTCGGCGAGCATCATCAGTGCCGGCCAATCGCGATCGTGCACGCGGCCGTTGCCCCAGAAAATCCGCGCCGACTTTTCGCACGATTCCTCCGACGGCAGGCTGTAGGGCTGGTTGGAGGCGAGCACCTGCATCTGCGTCTCGGCGCTCTTCTCCAGGTAGTACATCAGATTGAACGCTTCGCCGACATTGACGCCGGCGGTGAGCAGGCCGTGATGTTTCATGATCAGGCACTTGTGGTCGCCCAGGTCAGCGACGATCCGCTCGCGCTCGCCGAGGTCGCTGGCGACGCCTTCGAACTCGTGATAGCCGATGCGCTTGTAGTAGCGCATGGCGCTCTGGTTCAGCATCAGCAGCCCGCAGTCGAGCGCCGATATCGCCTGGCCGGCGACCGTGTGGGTGTGCAGGATGGCGTGCAGGTCCTTGCGCGCCATGTGGATCGCGCTGTGGATGACGAAGCCGGCCCGGTTCACCTCGTAGGGCGTCTCGTCGAGCACGTTGCCGTCGACGTCGATCTTGACCAGGTTCGAGGCGGTGACCTGTTCGTAGAGCAGGCCATACGGGTTGATCAGGAACTGATCCTCCGTGCCGGGCACGCGGACCGAGATGTGGTTGTTGATGAGGTGCGTCCAGCCGTAATGCGCCACCAGCCGGTAGGCGGCGGCGAGCTCGACCCGCGCCTGCCATTCGGCATCGCTCACCCGCTGGCGCAGCGACGGCACTTCGTGGATTTTCACGGCCCGCATAAGAAATCTCCCAAGTCTGGATTGATCGGTTTCCAGGCACTCTTAACAGTCCGGCAGAACGCTTGGAAGCCACCAACGCTCGCCCAGCTTGAACGTCGCCCGAGCTGGCGCGGCATTGCCGGCGGTCAGCAGACGAAAGCCGCAAAGCAACGTGTTGATTATCCCGCTACAAGGCCTCGCCGCGCATCAGGCGCGGCTGGGACGCGATCGGCGCGACGCCTTCGCGCATAACGGCGCGGCGCAGCGGCCCGATCCGCTCAAGCAGGAACAGTCCCAGCCCGCGCGCGCCCTGCATCGGCAGAAAGTCTGAGAGCAGGCTGCGGTTGAGCAGATCGATCGCCAGCGTGCGGCTCATGACGTCCGCGCGACGCAGCTCCTCATATTGAGCCGTGAGATCGCCGGCGCCGACGTCGAGGCCGTCGCGGCGCGCCGCCACCACCAGTTCGCTGGCGGTCGCCGCATCGCGCAGCCCGAGATTGAGGCCCTGGGCGCCGATCGGCGGGATGACATGCGCGGCTTCGCCGACCAGCACGACGCGCCGTCCGCTCAACCGTCGTGCGGTCTCGATCGCGAGCGGATAAACGCTACGGCCCGGCTCGACCGTGACCTTGCCCAGGATCGAATGCGAGCGCCGCTCGATCTCCGTCGACAGGTCGGCATCCGACATGGCGGCAAGGCGAGGGGCGTCTGCCGGGTCGAGCACAAAGACCAGGCTCGACCGCTGTCCGGGCAGCGGCACCAGGGTGAAAGGACCGGCGTCGGTATGGAATTCGGTCGAAGTATCGCGGTGCGGGCGGCTATGGGTCAGGTTGCAGGTCAGCGCCACCTGCGGATAACTGCGGCGGTCGGTCTCAATGCCGGCGCTGGCGCGGCACAGCGAGCGGCGGCCATCGGCGCCGATCGCGAGATGCGCCACAACCGGGCCGACGGCGCTGCACCGAATGGTCACGCGCTCGTCGCCGATCTCGATGGCTTCGGCCTCGGCTTCGATTTGCGTCAGCGCCGGCAACGCGCGCGCCCGCGCCGCAAGCGCATCTACCAGATGCCGGTTCTCGATATTCTGACCGAATGCGTCGAGCCCGATCTCGCCGGCGTCGAAGCACACCTCAGGCGCCCGCAGCAGCCGCGCGGTGTCGTCGATGATGCGCATCAGCCGCAACGGCGCAGCGTGTTCCCGACAGCGCTCCCAGACGCCCAATGCGTTGAGTGCGGTGACCGAGCCGGCGAGCAGGGCGGTGGTGCGGTGGTCGGTTGCGGCGGCCGCCTTGCCGATCAGTACGGTCTCGACACCCGCGGACGCCAGCGCGATCGCCGCGGTCAAGCCGGCCGGCCCGGCGCCAATTACCACCACGTCGACCGTGCGACTGTTCATCCGCCTCTCACTATGACGCAATGTCAGGATGCCAGTTTTCGCGCTCTGCGCCACCCGACGCGAGTGGGCGTCCCGACGCGGCGCAGCACGAAGTGATGCACCGCTGATCCGGGACCGTTCCACGTTCAGCGGTATCACGGGCAGGCGGCTTCGCTTCGCGGCGGCATGTTCGGCATTCGGAACGATACCGGGTCTGCAGCGCACCGACGCAGAAAGGTTGCGCCGCTGCGCTGCGCCCGGGAAACGCCGGCCATGAGCTTTGTCTTGAGCGCGACGATGGTATGATAAGGCACTCCTGCGACCGACCATCGAGAGCCCTTTGCCCCAGGCCACCCACATCCGCGCCTTCGCCGTCCACATCTTCACCGCACTCGGTGCGGCGCTGGCGTTCGGCGCGCTGGTCTATGCGGTGCGCCACGACTGGGTGGCGATGTTCCTTTGCCTGGGCATCGCACTGATCGTGGACGGCGTCGACGGAACGATTGCGCGCCATCTCAAGACCGCTGAACTCCTGCCGCGCTGGTCCGGCGACGTGCTCGATCTGGTGGTCGATTTCACCACCTATGTGTTCGTCCCCGCCTATGCGATCGCGGAAGGCGGGCTGTTGCCGGCGCCGCTCGCCGTGCCGGCCGGGATCGTTATCGTGGTCACCGGCGCGCTCTATTTCGCCGACCGGGCGATGAAGACAGACGACAACTATTTTCGCGGATTTCCGACGCTTTGGAATGCGGTGGCGTTCTATCTGTTCCTTCTCAGATTGCCGCCCTGGGTGGCCGCGGCCGTGGTGGTGCTGCTCGCAGTGGCAACCTTCCTGCCGTTCAAGTTTCTTCACCCGATGCGGGTCGAACGGCTGCGCACGGTCAATATCGCGGTCGTGGCGCTATGGTCCGTGCTTGCCTTGATCGCGGTCCTCCATGATCTTGCTCCCGGACCATGGGTTGCGGGCGGCCTGGTCGTGGCCGCGATTTATTTTGTCGGCGTTGGGCTCACCGAGAAGCGTTGAATGGAATTCCTGTCGCTCCTGACCGATCCGCATGCCTGGATCGCACTGGTCACCCTGACCGCGCTCGAGATCGTGCTCGGGATCGACAATCTCGTCTTTCTCGCGGTACTGACTTCGCGGCTCGAGGGTGTGCAGGCGCGCCGTGCGCGCATGATCGGGCTGTCGCTCGCGTTCGTTTTCCGCATCGCGATGCTGGCCGGCCTGACCTGGCTGATGGGTCTCACGTATCCGATCGTGACGCTGTTCGGCATGGGCATATCGTGGCGCGACATCATCCTGATCGGCGGCGGCATGTTCCTCATCGCCAAGGCGACGCACGAAATCCATGGCGAGGTCGAGGCGCGTGACGAGGAACGGCCGCCGTCCTCCGGCACCAAGGCATTCGCGCTGGTCGTGGCCCAGGTCGTGGTCGTCGACATGGTGTTCTCGCTCGATTCCATTATCACGGCGATCGGCATGGTGGACGAGATTGCGATCATGATCGGCGCCATCGTCGTCGCCATGATCGTGATGTTCGTCGCGGCAAACCCGGTCGGCGCCTTCATTGCCGAACACCCGACGACCAAAATGCTTGCGCTCGCCTTCCTGGTGCTGATCGGCATGGCGCTG
Source organism: uncultured Alphaproteobacteria bacterium (assembly GCA_963756715.1). Lineage (GTDB taxonomy): Bacteria > Pseudomonadota > Alphaproteobacteria > Rhizobiales > Xanthobacteraceae > VAZQ01. Next base: position 8,562 of record CAVWOV010000037.1, on the reverse strand, counting down.
GTGGCCGACGGCTTCGAATTCCACATCCCGCGGGGCTACATCTATTTCTCCATGGCGTTCGCGGCCGCAGTCGAGGCGTTCAACGTCATGGCCAAGCGCAACCGGCGGCGCCGCCGGCCCGGAGGGCCGGCCGCCTGATGGCTTGATCCAGGGACGCTGCTGAGAGACATTGCGGCGCGCCGCCGGACGGCGGCGGGCTTTCGGCACTAAACCTGCAGTCCAATAATTCCAATAAGGAGTGAGACCATGGTCGCGGCGGTACGAGTTCACAAGACGGGCGGTCCCGAAGTGTTGACCTTCGAAGAGGTCGAAGTGCCGGCGCCGGGGCCCGGTCAGGTCAAGATCAGAAACCGCGCCATCGGCGTCAACTTCATCGACACCTATTTCCGCATGGGGATGTATCCGTCGCCGGTCGGAATGCCGTTCGTGTCCGGCAACGAGGCGGCCGGCGAAGTCATCGCCGTGGGACCGGGTGTCTCCGATCTCAAGGTCGGCGACCGGGTGGGTTACACCTCGGCGCTCGGATCGTATGCGGCGGAGCGCATCCTGCCGGCCGACCGCGCCGTCAAGTTGCCCGACGCCATCAGCTACGAGCAGGCCGCCGCCATGATGCTCAAGGGCATGACGGCGCAGTACCTGCTGCGGCGGACCTACAAGGTGAAGAAGGGCGACAACGTGCTCATCCATGCCGCCGCCGGCGGCGTCGGACTGATCGCGTGCCAGTGGGCGAACCACCTTGGCGCCAACGTGATCGGCACCGTCGGTACCAAGGACAAGGCCGAGCTCGCCAAGAAGAACGGCGTCCACCACGTCATCCTCTATCGCGACGAGGACTTCGTCGCCCGCGTCAAGGAGATCACCGGCGGCGAAAAATGCGAGGTGGTGTATGACGGCGTCGGCAACGCGACCTTCCCGGCCTCGCTCGACTGCCTCAAGCCGCTCGGCATGTTCGTGAGCTTCGGCTCGGCGTCAGGTCCGATCAAGGCGTTCGACATCAACCTGCTGCAACACAAGGGCTCGCTGTTCGCCACGCGCCCGACGCTCAACCACTATGCCGCCAAGCGCGAGGACCTGCTGGCGACCGCGAACGACCTGTTCGCGGTGGTGGCGAGCGGTGCCGTCAAGATCCCGATCAACCAGAAATATCCGCTCAAGGACGCTCAACAGGCGCACCGCGATCTCGAAGGCCGCAACACCACCGGCTCGACCATCCTGGTGCCCTGAACGGCGGCCGTTCCCGGTTGATGACCCGCGCATCCATGGCCGCAGCTTCACTCGCTGCGGCCATGCTGTTTTCGTCAGTCACCTTTTCGTGCTCGACCGCATCATGCCGGTCGGCAATGAGATCGAGATGACCGAGCGGAGCGCGCCGCGCTTGCGCGGCCGAGGGATTGAATTGGGTCTTCAATCAAAACAATCCGGCGAGATCGGCGAAGGCGCGATGATCCTCCGTGCCGGCGGCGAGCCGCGGCATGCCGATCATGTCGACCGAGCCGGCGAACTGATGCAGCGCCGCAAACGTATCGGCGAGCGAGGCGGCGCTCGCCTCGCTCTCGCAGACCACCACGGCGGCGATATGGAGGTTGCGCCGCGCCAGCACTTCGAGTGCGGTCAGGCTATGGCTGATGGTGCCGACATACGTGCCGGTGACCAGGACGACCGGAATGCGCAGCAGCGACATCCAGTCGAGCACGGTACGGCGGTCATCGAGCGGCACCATGACGCCGCCGATGCCTTCGATCAGCAGCACGCCGCGCCGGGCCGCGATGGCGCGGCGGGAAAATTCGACCACCTCGTCGAATGCGATCGTGCGGTGTTCCAGCCGCGCCGCCATGTCGGGGGAGAGCGGGGCCTTGAACCGCCAGGGCGCGATACGGTCGATCTCGTCCTCGCTGATGGGGCGCCCGAGCGCCGCGAGCAGCACGGCAGGATCGCTGGTGAGTGCAGTGTCGGCGGTAAAGCCGCTGACCACGGGCTTGATCGCCTCGACCGGGCGGCCCGCTTTGCGGTAGTGGCGGATCAAGCCTGCGGTCACGAATGTCTTGCCGATGTCGGTACCGGTTGCGGTAACGAAAATCGCGGTCACGTGGCGGGCACCAGGATGCGGTCTCGCACCACTGCGGACAGCCGTTCGATTTCGGCGTCGGGATGCTGAGCGGTGAACGTGAAGCGCAAACGGGCGGTCTGCGCCGGCACCGTCGGCGGCCGGATGGCGGCGACCAGGAAGCCGTGCTCCTCCAGCAATCGGGATGCCGCCAGCGCCGTGTCCGCTTCGCCCAGGACCAGCGGCACGATCGGGCTTACCGGCTCCGGCAGCCCGGCATTGCGGGCGAATGCCTTGGCCTTCTGGACGGGCAGCGCCGCATAGGCGGGATCGCGCTCGATCACGTCAAGCGCCGCGATGGCGGCCGCGATCGTCGCGGGCGGCAGGCCGGTCGAATAGATCAGGGTGCGCGCGCGGTTGCGGATCAGGTCGATCACCGCCGCCGAGGCACAGAGATAACCGCCATAGCCGCCGATCGCCTTGGACAGCGTACCCATCTGCAGCGGGACATCGGCCTTGACGGTCTGCATGAAGTTCGAGCCATGGCCGTTGCCCAGCACGCCGAGACCGTGGGCGTCGTCGGTCATGAGCCAAGCGTCATGATGCTGTGCGACCAGCGAGAGTGCATGCAACGGCGCAATGTCGCCATCCATGGAGAACACGCCGTCGGTGATCAGCAACGCGCGCGGGTGTTGACTGCGAAGCTCCGAGAGCAGGCCCTCCACGTGGCTCGCATCGCAATGCCGGTAGGGCACGACGGTCGCACGCGACAGCCGCGCGCCGGCAAACAGGCAGGCATGCGCCAGTTCGTCGATCAGGATGAGATCGCCGGGGCCGGCGAGAGTCGGAATAATACCGAGATTGGCCAGATAGCCCGAGCCGAACACGCAGGCGGCTTCGGTATGCTTCGCGCGCGCCAGGCGCGCCTCAAGCTCGCCATAGAGCGGATGGTTGCCGGTCACCAGCCGCGAGGCGCCGGCGCCGACGCCATAGATGCGCACCGCCTCGATCGCCGCCGCCTTGACGGCCGGATGATGGGTCAGGTTGAGGTAGTCGTTGCAGCAGAACGACAGCAGCCGGCGGCCGTTGCGCAGCACCCAGATCCCCGTGACCCGGGTGGTATCGACGAGCGATCGCCGCAGCGAACGGCGGTCGAGTTCGCCGAGCTTGCCGATCGCGAAATCATCGAGTGAACGCATTGCTCAGTCCCGTAACAGCTTCCCGAGGCCAGCGCGCGAAGCCGGATATTCCGCCCCACCATTCCTGCCGATGCAGGGAAGGGGGCGAATTGCCGTTTGCGCTTGCCGCCGCTTGCGCGGAGAACAGATAGCTTGCTGGTGCGATAGTGCGCCAGCCCGTCCGACAAGGCAAAATCGTCAGCGTCATGACACCAGAACCGCCGAAATCCGGTCGAAACCGCGAGGCCTTGCCCGACTGGTATCAGGCCGGCTTGGCGCATGTCTGGCTGCCGTACGCGCAGATGAAGACCGCGCGGCCGCCGCTCGCCGTCGCCCGCACCCTGGGCAGCCGAATCGTGCTGGCCGACGGCCGTGAACTGATCGACGGCATCGCCTCCTGGTGGACCGCCTGCCACGGCTATAGTCATCCGCATATCCGCGCGGCGGTCGAGCGCCAGCTTGCCGACATGCCGCATGTGATGTTCGGCGGACTGGTGCATGAGCAGGCGCTGACACTGGCGCGGCGGCTTGCGGCCCTGCTGCCGGGCGATCTCGACCGGGTATTCTTTTCCGACTCCGGCTCGGTGGCGGTCGAGGTCGCGATGAAAATGGCGGTGCAGTATTGGCTCAATCGCGGCGTGCGAGGGCGCCACAAATTCCTCACCTTCAAGGGCGCCTACCACGGCGACACCACCGGCGCGATGGCGGTCTGCGATCCTGACGACGGCATGCACGCGCTGTTTCGCGGGCTGCTGCCGGACCACGTAGTCGTCGAACTGCCGCGTGACCAGGAGAGCGCCGCCACCTTCGCCAGCACCCTTGAGCAGCACGCAGACGAACTTGCCGGCATCATCGTCGAGCCGCTGGTGCAGGGCGCGGGCGGCATGCTGTTCCACGATCCGTCGGTGCTGCGCGTGCTGCGCGACGCGGCCGACCGTTACGACCTGCTGCTGATCTTCGACGAGATATTCACCGGATTTGGCCGCACCGGAAGCCTGTTCGCCTGCGCAGCGGCGGACGTGACGCCGGACATCATCACGCTGTCGAAGGCGCTGACCGGCGGCACCCTGCCGCTGGCGGCCACCGTGGCGCGCCGGAAGGTGTTCGACGCCTTCTGGTCGGACGATCCGATGCAGGCGCTCATGCACGGGCCGACCTTCATGGCGAACGCGCTCGCCTGCGCGGCCGCCAATGCGTCGCTCGATCTGTTCGAGCGCGAACCACGACTGGAGCAGGCGAACGACATCGCCGCCGCGCTCACCCGAGGCCTCGCGCCGTGCCGGGGTCTGCCGGGCGTCAAGGATGTGCGGGTCAAAGGCGCGATCGGCGTGGTGGAACTCGATCGTATCGACGACATCGACGCGCTGCGCGCACGCTTTGTGGAGGAGGGCGTCTTCATCAGGCCGTTCGGCTCGATCATCTATCTAACGCCGGCGCTGACGGTTACAGCCGACGAGATTGCAACGCTGACGCGCTCCATCGTCAAGGTTGTGGTGACGTTGCGCTGAGGATCGACGATCCTGAGACGTTCTGTCTCATCGAAAGCTCTCGACGGCGCTTGAAAGTTTTCAATGTTGCTTGCTACCAGTGCGCGCCCTCGATGGCAGGGAATTGGCGAGGCGGATTTCGTCGCCGCGCTGATTGAAGCGATCAAAGTGCGGAGGTAACCGGAACCACAGCGTCTTCCTACTCGTTAGTCCCCAATTACCCCCCAGGACCGGGCCCCTCTGGCAGCCTCAAGCTGCGATGTCGGACTGGACATCAACGGAGCCTGTCCATGCCCGATTTCTTCACGCCTGATGCGCTGTCCGCTTTGTTCCAGGTCATCATGATCGACCTGGTGCTGGCCGGCGACAATGCAATCGTCATCGGTCTCGCCGCCGCCGGCCTGCCGTCGCACCAGCGGACCAAGGTGATCCTGGTCGGAATCGTCGCGGCCACCGTACTCCGCATCGCGTTCGCGGGTGTCACCACGCAACTGCTGCAGATCATCGGCCTGCTGCTCGCGGGCGGCATTCTGCTGCTCTGGGTCTGCTGGAAGATGTGGCGCGAGCTTCGCGCCTCACACGCCGCGGAGGACGACGGCGCGTCGGCTTGCCTCGACGGCCATCACATCAACAGCGATGGCACCTTGTCTGCAGTCGCGCCGCGCAAGACCTTCGCCGAAGCTACCTGGCAGATCATCGTCGCCGACGTGTCGATGTCCCTCGACAATGTGCTGGCGGTGGCGGGCGCCGCACGCGACCACCCCACGGTGCTGATCTTCGGCCTCGTCCTCTCGGTCGCCTTGATGGGCATCGCGGCAAATTTCATCGCCGCGCTGCTGCAGCGTCACCGCTGGATCGGCTATGTCGGCCTTGCCATTATCCTCTATGTCGCGCTCGACATGGTTTATCGCGGCACGGTCGAAGTGTGGCCGGTGGTGATGAGCGCGCTGTAATCTGCCGGCGGCGCAACGTAGGGAGAGAATCGGCCTGGCTCAGGTCCATGGCCGCGTTTCTCCGACCGCCATGGCCGCGTGGAACCGCGAGAGAACCACATCGGTTAGGCCCATGAGGCGGCAACGGGCCGCCCGCGGAGGCGTCGATGATCCGTAAACTCAAGACCGGCAAATTCCGGCTTTATTCCCGCAAGCTCGATCCCAAAACCGGCAAGCGCCGCAATCTCGGCACCTTCAACACGCGCACCGCAGCGGAACGGCATGAGCGGGCGGTGCAGTACTTCAAGCGGACCGGATAGGACTCAAAATCCAACCGTTGTCCCGTGCAGGTCGTAGGCGTCGGCTCGATCGATCTTCACCGTCGCGATTTCGCCGACCCGCAGCGGCCGCCGGCTCGTGACATGGACCGTGCCGTCGATCTCGGGCGCGTCGCCCATGCTGCGGCCCTTGGCGGTGCTGCTGCCGGCTTCGTCGATAATGATCTTCTGCCGCGTCCCGACCTTGCGCTGCAGGCGGCGCGCGGAAATTGCCTGCTGACGCTGCATGAAACGGTGCCAGCGCTCGTCCTTGACCTCGGCTGGGACCGGCGCGCCCAGGTCGTTGGCGGTGGCTCCGGCAACGGGCTCGTAGCGGAAGCAGCCGACGCGATCGAGCTGTGCCTCGTCGAGCCAGTCCAGCAGCGCCTGGAATTCCGCCTCGGTCTCACCGGGAAAGCCGACGATGAAGGTCGAGCGAATGGTCAGGTCCGGGCAGATGTCGCGCCAGCGGGCGAGGCGGGCGAGCGTCTTCTCCTGCGCGGCCGGCCGCTTCATGCGGCGCAGCACGTCCGGGCTAGCGTGCTGGAACGGGATGTCGAGATAAGGCAGCACACCGCCGTTGCCGCGGCTCTCGGCCATCAGCGGAATAATCTCGTCCACATGCGGGTAGGGGTAGACGTAGTGCAGCCGCACCCACGCGCCCAATTTGCCGAGCGCGCGGGCAAGATCGATGAAGCGTGCCGGCAACTCGGCGCCTTTCCATGGACTGGTCGCGTATTTGATATCGAGGCCGTAGGCGGAGGTATCCTGCGAGATGACCAGGAGTTCCTTCACCCCGGCGGCCACCAGCCGTTCCGCCTCCCGCAGCACGTCGGCGGCCGGGCGCGACACCAGATCGCCGCGCAGCTTCGGAATGATGCAGAAGGTGCAGCGGTTGTTGCAGCCTTCGGAAATCTTCAGATAGGCGTAGTGCCGCGGCGTCAGCTTGACGCCTTCGGGCGGCACCAGGTCGACGAACGGATCGTGCGGCCGCGCCACCGCGCGGTGCACCGCCTCGACCACGCTCTCGTATTGCTGCGGGCCGGTGACGGCGAGCACGCGTGGGAAGCGTTCCGTGATCTTCTCGGGTTCCGCGCCCATGCAGCCGGTAACGATCACCTTGCCGTTCTCGCTGAGGGCGGCGTCGATAGCGGAAAGCGATTCGGCCTGCGCGCTGTCGAGAAAGCCGCAGGTGTTGACGATCACCAGGTCGGCGCCGCTATGCTCGCGGGCCAGCGCATAGCCCTCTGCGCGCAGCCGGGTGATGATCCGTTCCGAATCCACCAGCGCCTTGGGGCAGCCGAGCGAGACGAAGCTCACCGTCGGCGCGCGGGGTTCCGTCGTTGGGTCTGGTGCGGTTGCATTTTGGTGCGGCATTGCCGAGGGGCTAGCCTAGCGCCGGTGCGCCCGCAAGCAGATTACGGGCTATGCCGGTTGCCGCGCCGGGATCGTTGGCAGGTGCTTGCGGTCAAACGCGCAATTGTCACGAACGGCAGAACGACGGTCGGCCGGTCACATCACGACGACAATCGTGCCGATCTGCACCCGGCGGTAGAGATCGATCGCATCCTCATTGGTTAGCCGGATGCAGCCCGACGAAACCGCATGTCCAATGTATTCGGGCTGATTGGTGCCATGGATGCGATACAGCGTGTCCTTGCCTTCAGAGTAAAGGTAAAGAGCACGCGAGCCCATTGGATTGACCGCACCGCCTGCGACGTATTTCGGAAGCGGTCCAAGCCGGCGCCTCTCATCAGGAGTGGGCGTCCAACCCGGCCATTCCTCCTTACGCGCAACCGTGACCAGGCCGGACCAAACCTGTCCAGCCTCACCCACGGCCGCGCCGTATCGGACGGCCTTGCCCCCCGGCAACACGTAGTAGACGAAGGGACCGTGAGTATCGACCAGGATGGAGCCTGGCGCTTCTTTCCGGTGGTATCGAACGATCTGGCGCTGATAGGTCGGCGCAATCGACGCCACCTGATACGGCGGATTCGCCAGTTCTCGCCTATCGCGTGCCGTGAAATGGGGGTCCGACGACAGAGCAGCGTTCTGCATGCAGCCCCCAATCAGCAGTCCAATCAAAGGTATGCACGTCATGAGTCCCCCTGCCTTTCGCTGTTGGCGCTGTCGACGCTGCATTATGCGTCGAAGTGCGCCTGAAGAGAGGTGTCGCGCAACTAAATGCGTCCTGCCGGGCATTTTTCCGGCAACTGTTGCACAAGCGTCACTCCAGAGCGTGCTCTCGCGGGCTCCAACCCTTTGAGGAAGCTCCGATGAGTTGGACGCGAGCTTTGGAGGCCGGCCGGCTTATATGGGTTTTGCCTGGATTGCCATCGAAGCGCTGAAACTCAGACGCTAGATTCCCGATAAAAGTCCTCGTGATGCGAATGCTGCCGATGGATCACCTCGCCTCAATGCTGTAGGCCCTTCAATCTCGACGGGTCGAGGTTGGGTTCAAGTGGCAATTTTGGCGCCCTGTTGCTCAGAGGAACGCGCCCCTAAGTTATTGATCTTGCTGAATTGGAAGGGTGGCCGAGTGGTTTAAGGCAGCGGTCTTGAAAACCGCCAGGGGGTTCACGCTCCCTCGTGGGTTCGAATCCC
>CAVWOV010000036.1:0-25240 GCA_963756715.1 uncultured Alphaproteobacteria bacterium | reverse complement strand
ATGGTCGAGATCGAGATTGAGAAGATCGGCAAGATGTCGCTTCAAGTCGCCGATCCGCTCAAGCGCACCTGGGAGCGCGGCGTCTACATGGGCGTCGATTCGACCAATCTGGACGCGGTGAAGCGGCATCGGCCGCAGGGTGGGCCGACGGCAACGGGTGCGATTTAGCGGAATCGTCTCTGCGCCATATCCCTTGCTAGAACGGGATGATTTAGGTTGAGGCAGTTGCTGCGCTGCCGGTGCGCTCCCTCCCCTTCAAAAGGGGAGGGTCGGGGTGGGGATCAAACGGGTGCGTCGATTTGATCCCCACCCGGCTCGCCATAGCGCGTCGAAGACGCGCGTGAACGCGCTTTCGGCTCGCCGACCTCGCCTTTTCAAGGGGAGGTGACCGAACTCGTTGCGCCGGTTCCCCGCTCAATTTGCAGAAACTGAATCACTCACCAACTCCGCCACGCGCTCGCCGAACGCCTGCGTGCCAAGCGGTCCGCCGAGGTCGCGGGTGCGCCATTCGGGCCGGGCAATGGCGCGGTCGAGCGCGGCCTCGATCGCGGCCGCGGCCTTGATGAAACGATCGTCGCCACGCCGCTCGCCGAGCCAGGCGAGCAGCATCGCGCCCGAGCCGATCAGTGAGGCCGGATTGGCAACATCCTGCCCGGCGATGTCGGGCGCCGAGCCGTGCTGGGCCTGCGCCACCGCATAATCCGCACCGGCATTGAGGGAAGCAGCCAGTCCCAGGCTGCCGGCGATCTCGGAGGCGAGATCGGAGAGAATGTCACCGAACATGTTGGTGGTGACGATCACGTCGAACGCGCCGGCATCGCGCACCAACAGCGCCGCCATGGCGTCGATGATCCTCTCCTCGTATTCGACCTGCGGATAGCGCGCCGCGACTGCTCGCGCACAATCGAGAAACAGCCCGTCAGACACCCGCAGTACGTTCGCCTTGTGCACCGCCGTCACTTTCCGGCGGCGCTGCATCGCGAGCGCGAAGGCGGTTTCAGCGATACGGGTCGAGCCGGCGCGGCTGATCTTGCGCACCGACAGGGCGAGATCAGGGGTCGGCATGAACTCGCCGGAGCCCTGGAACATGTTGCGGTCGGCATAGAAGCCTTCGGTATTCTCGCGTGCCACCACGAGATCGACCGGCGATCCACAGCGCGGCGGAAAGCCGCCCCGGCTCCGCGCCGGGCGTATGTTGGCATAGAGATCGAGCCGCTTGCGCAATTCGCCCGAGGGATTGAGCCCACCCTGCGCGAACGGCGGATAGTCGTTGTGCGACACCGGTCCCAGGATCACGCCATCGGCCGAACGCGCCGCCGCTTCGGCGGCCTCCGGGAATGTGGTGCCTTGCGCTCGCAACGCCGCGAAGCCGATAACCGATGCGGTGAACGACAGCCCGAGCCCGAAGGCACGATCCGCCTCGCGCAGCACCGCAAGGGTCGCCGCCGTAATCTCGGGCCCGATACCATCGCCTTCCATCGCGACGATGCGGACGGATTGATCTGCCATGCGTGCCTCCCCTGCAGAACAGCAAGCCTAGCAAGCGCCCGGCTGGTTGACGACGGCGCGGCGGGATGAGCATCATGCCCGCCCCGCCCCCTTCCCTCCTCACGCGCGAGCCGGCCGCCATGACGCAGCACCAGAAACTCGACCCCTCGACCATCCACGACACACCGGCCCAGGTGAGCGACTTTCTCAACCTGCATGAGATCGTCGCCAAGGCGCGCCAAAACCTAAATCAAAACGACTGGGACTACATCGTTGGCGGAGCGGAGTCCGAGACGACGCTGCGGCGCAACCGCATGGCGCTGGAAACCCTCGCGTTCCGCCCACGCATCCTGCGTGACGTCAGCAACGTCGATGCCTCGACCACGCAGTTCGGCCGCAAGATGCGGCTGCCGCTGATCTTCGCGCCGGTCGGCTCGCTCGAAAGCTTCCATGCCGCAGGCGCGGCGTCGGTCGTGCGCGCCGCCGGGCAGTTCGGGGTCGGACATATGCTCAGTTCGGTCTGCGATCCGGGACTCGAAGAGCTCGCCGGGATCGCGCCCGACGCGCTGCGGCTCTACCAGCTCTACGTGCGCGGCGACGCCGACTGGGTGGACGACCATGTCGAGCGCGCGATCAAACACGGCTATTCGGCCTTCGCGCTCACGGTCGACACCGCGCACTACAGCCGGCGCGAGCGCGACATCGCCAAGCGCTTCGTCACCGCCGGACGCCGGCGGGTGCAGAACCGCATCCATCAATCCGCACTCGACTGGAAGACAGTCGAGCGCATCAAGAAGAAGTTCAAGATCCCGCTCGCCATCAAGGGCATCGCCACCGGCGAGGACGCCCGGATCGCGGTCGAGCACGGGGTCGAGTGGGTCTACGTGTCGAACCATGGCGGGCGCCAGCTCGACCACGGCCGCGGCTCGGTCGACGTGCTGCCGGAGGTGGCCGATGCCGTCGGCGGCCGCGCCAAGGTGATCGTCGACGGCTCGATCTGCCGTGGCTCCGACGTCGTGAAGGCGATCGCGGCCGGCGCCGACCTTGTCGCCATGGGCCGCATGCAATGCTTCGGACTCGGCGCGGCGGGCGAAGCCGGCGTGCTGCGCTTGCTCGAACTGCTGGAGGATGAAGTTCAGCGCTCGATGGGGCTGCTTGGCGTCGCGAAAATCTCCGACCTCAACCGCTCCTACCTGCATCCCGCCGCGGCAACACAGTTTCCGCACGCACTCAGCGCGTTCAATCTGCTGAAGCTCGAGGAATACCGGTACTGACGCGCGGTCTCGGATAAAGAGCGTACCAGCATCGGTTGCAATTCACCGATGATCGTAGTACGTTTTTGCCTTGATCCGGTCTTGGCGAAACGCTGCGACCCGCAAGGTGTGGGAGGGCGAACAGCCTCGTCAATTTCGCAACCTTGATTTTGACGCCGCCATTGACCTGCTCCTCGCGCTCAACGTGGCAATTCCTTGCAGGATCTCAGCCCGCTCAAGAGTGTGGGCCTTCACAGGCTCAAAGGTGCTCGCAGACGTCAATGGGCCATGACGGTGAACGCACGGTGGCGTATTTGTTTTGAGTTTCGTAAGGGCGACGCCCATGACGTCGAGATCGTCGACTATCATCGAGGATAAAACATGCCTCCCGTTGCACATCCCGGCCGGTTCCTGAAGCGAGAACTTGTTGCGCGCGGCATCAGCGCCAACCGCTTGGCGCTGGACCTCGGCGTACCGTCCGGCCGCATCACCGATATCCTCAACGCGCGGCGCTCGATCACGGCCGACACCGCGGTGCGGCTCGGCCGTTATTTCGGCAACAGCGCACAGTTCTGGCTCGACCTGCAGAGCCAGCACGACATCGCGGTGATCGAGCGCGAGAAGGGCAAGGAGATCGCCAGGCGCGTACGTCCGGCGGACGCGGCGTGAGTCCCAATTTCCGGCATCCTGGAAAACGCGCGCTCTAATTCAGCGGGCAGACAATCGGAAAAGCGCTCATTCCGAGCTTAATGCCAGTACGGCGGATAGCCCGAGTTGCGATCTTCCGCCTCCAGCAAGCGCAGCATCGCGGGCCATTCCAGCACGCCGTAAGGCCGGCGCGTGCCGGGCTGGTACATGTGAGCGGTATGAGCCAGCACATTCTCGCCCGGCATGGTCAGTTCGGTGCGCGCCGCCATGGCGTCGACCTGCGAGCGGCACGATAGTTCGAGCTGATACATGGTGTTGAGCGCTTGCTGGATGGTCGCCCCGCAGGTGAGCAGGCCGTGATTGCGCATGATCAGCGCGTCATGGGGCCCAAGATCATTGACGATGCGCTCGCGCTCGTCGAGATCGACCGCCGGGCCTTCGTAATCGTGATAGCCGATATGGCCGACGAAGCGCATCGAGGTCTGCGACAGCGGCAGCAGCCCACACGCCATCGCCGACACCGCCATCCCGGCCCGCGTGTGGGTGTGCAGCACGCATTGCACCTCGGGCCGGGCCTTGTGGATGGCGCCATGGATCACGTAGCCCGACTTGTTGATGCCGTAGTCGGTGTCGGGCTTCCAGATGATGTCGCCCTCGACGTCGATCTTCACCAGGCTCGAAGCGGTGATTTCCTTGTACAGCATGCCGTAGAGATTGATCAGCAGATGATCGGCTGAACCGGGGATGCGTGCCGTGATGTGGTTGTAGATCAGGTCCGACATGGCGTACTTGTCGATCAGGCGATAGCAGGCGGCGAGATCGACCCGCGCCTGCCATTCCTGCGCCGAGACCTCGCCACGGATCGACTTGAAATCGGTCGAATAGTTCATGGCTCGCTTCCGCCTTTGCCGTATCGGCGTTCGTGCAATGCAGCACAACCGCGTTCTACAGTCCTGGTCCGCTGCTTACGCGGGGACGAACAGCAATATTTGATCCAGTATAGTTCGCGTGGATGGACCACGCCAAGGGAGACATCCGTGCAGATCAGCGACATCCTGCGCAACAATGTCATAGAAATGCTCGCGCGGGACGAGGTGGTCGCCTCGATGACGGTGCGGCTGGTGCGCAATATCGAGATCGCGCGCATCGCCAGGACCGCGGGTTTCGATAGCATCTATATCGACCTCGAACATTCGAGCTTTTCGCTCGAAAGCTGCAGCCAGGTCTGCATCGCCGCAATGGAGGCGGGTATCGCGCCGTTCGTGCGGGTGCCGGCCAATACCCCCGACTATATCGGCCGCGTGCTGGAAGGCGGCGCGCTCGGCGTGATCGCCCCGCATGTTCACTCCGCCGCCGACGCACGCGCGGTGGTGCAGGCGGCGAAGTTTCATCCGCTGGGCGAGCGCTCGAATGCATCGGGGCTGCCGCACCTTCATTTCCGCAACTTCCCGGCGGCAGAGGCCTACGCGGCGCTCAACGCCGCCACCATGGTGATCGTACAGGCCGAAAGCGCCGCGGCGCTGGAACGGACCGAGGAGATCGTGGCGGTCGACGGCATCGACATGGTGCTGGTCGGGCTCAACGACCTGCTGGCGGACTGGGGTGTGCCCGGCCAATACGACGATCCGCGGGTGCGCGAGGTTTATGCCGCAACCATCGCGGCCTGCCGCCGCCACGGCAAACACTGCGGCGTGGGAGGTCTCTCCACCCGTCCCGATCTGGTCGCGGAGTTCGTGCGGATGGGCGCGCGCTACGTCTCGACCGGCACCGACCTCGCGTTCCTCATCGGCGCCTGCTCGGCGAAGGCCCGACAGGTGCGGGAGATCGCGCGGTAACAGGCGTCAACGGAGTCGCTCGCATGCTCTACCTCTACCACGGTACAACATCGGTCTGCGCCATCAAGGTGCGGTTGACGCTCGCTGAGAAAGCATTGCCGTGGGACGGCGAGGTGCTGTGGCTGCAACGCGGCGATCAATACCGGCCGGACTATCTCAAGCTCAATCCCAACGCGGTCGTGCCAACCCTGGTACACGACGGCAAGGTCATCATCGAGTCGACGCTGATCATGGAGTACCTCGACGAAACCTTCCCGGACACTCCCTTGATGCCGCGCGATCCCTATGCGCGCTCGCAGGTGCGCCTCTGGCTCAAGCGTGTCGATGACTTGCATGTTCACTGCGGCACCATCACCTCCGCGGTCGCGTTCCGCCGCTATTTCATGCGGCAATCTCCGGATGGCCGCGACGCCTATGTGGCGCGCATGCTCGATCCGGCCAAGCGCGAGCGGTCGCGGCGGATCATGGATCACGGCCTGGCGGCACCCGCAGCCATGGATGCGGCGCGACGGTTCGACACGTTCGTCGGCGCCATGGATGCAGCGCTGGGGCAATCCGATTTTCTCGTGGGTCATTCCCTTACGCTAGCGGATATTGCTGCCATTCCGTACATCAACCGCGCCGACATGCTAGGCCTTGCCGGGCTGTGGCGGGGGCGGCCCCGCGTCGCGGACTGGTATGCGCGCATGCGGGGGCGCCCGACCTTCGATCCCGCCATCACCGCCTACTGGGACGACGACGCGCGGCAGCGCTTTGATGTCCCGCGCGACGAGGTCTGGGCGGAGTATACGAACTCCCTGCCGTCCACCTGAACTCCCTGCCGTCCACACAGAGGAGGAGATCAGGCTCAATTTGCGCGCAAAACGTCATCGACGAACCGCGCCCTCGATCGCTCCCCGCCCACCGTGGGTCAACCCGGTGCCGCCGATTTGAAGTTCCTGGCCCGCTTGCAGCAAACTCGACTAGGAACTGCAAATCGAAAAGCGGCACCAGAATCATAAGTCTCCGAAGTTCGTGTCAGAGTGTGCTGCGACGTATCACGAACTTCGGAAACAGGGCACCAGTGGACAAATTGGCGCAGGCATCCGCGCACCAGCATCCCGCCAGCCATGATATTCCGTGGTGCAAAGCGGCGCCGGGACGGGGTATCGTCGATCTCAAGCAACGTCACGAATAATCAATCATGCCCCCCAGGGAATCACGCCCTCGGGGCCGGGAGGATAACGCGAATGGCGAATGTGTGCTCGACGCTGCTCAAAGCGGCCGCCCTGGTGCTGGCGTTCACGACCGCGGGCGCCGCACAGGACTATCCGACCAAGCCGGTGCGGCTGATCATTCCGTTCCCGCCCGGCGGCAGCAATGACGTGGTCGGCCGCCTGATCGCCACGCATCTGAGCGAGAAGCTCGGCAAACAGGTGGTGGTGGACAACCGCGGTGCCGGCGCCGGCGGCGTGGTGGGAACCGGGGTCGTGGCGACCTCGCCGCACGACGGCTACACACTCGGCATTATTTCGCTCGCGCACGCGGTCAATCCCTGGCTCTACAAGCTGCCTTACGATCCGATCAAGTCGTTCACACCGATCGCGATCCTGGCGTCCGGCCCGAACGTGCTGGTGGTGAACCCGACGCTGCCGGTCCATTCGGTGCAGGACCTGCTCAAAATCGCCAAGGAGAAGCCCGGTCAGTTGCAGTACGCCTCGGCCGGCATCGGCAGCTTCCAGCATCTCGGCGGCGAACTGTTCAAGCTGATGGCGGGCGTCAACATCCTGCACGTGCCGTTCAAGGGCGGCGGCCCGGCGATGGTCGATGTGATCGGCGGACACACCAAGATCATGTTCTCGTCGCTGGTGCAGACCACGCCGCACATCAAGTCCGGCAAGCTTCGTGCGCTCGGCACCGGTGGGCTCAAGCGTAACCCGGTGCTGCCCGACGTTCCAACCGTCGCCGAGGCCGGCGTGCCGGACTACGAGGCGGTCAACTGGTGGGGCATCGTGGCGCCGGCCGGTACGCCCGCCGCGATCGTCCAAAAGCTGCATGACAGCATCGCCGCGGTGCAGAGTTCCGAGGAGGTCAAGAAGCACTTCGCGTCCCAGGGCGCTGAGATCGTACAGATGAGCACCCCGGAGTTTGCCGCCTTCATCCAGAAAGAGATGAACAAATGGCAGCGCGTGGTGAAAGAGGGAAACATCAAGGCGGAGTAACCGGATATGTCAGCGCAGCGACCTGAGGCTCACCTTACTCGTATGCACCTCTACGTTCGTCCCCGCGCAAGCGAGGGTGGAGAACAACAGTTTCCCCAGCCCAAGCACGCGGCCCTAATTCCCGATTGCGCGGGAATGACCGGCGAAGACCCGCGGCGCGATCGATCAGCGGCGCAATCGCCGCCGCGTGGCTGGTAGCGTTGGCGGCCGCTCTGCTCGTGGTCAGCCACACGGCAGCGTCGGCGGAGGACTACCCGACCAAGCCGGTTCGGATCATCGTTCCGTTCCCGCCCGCAGCCCTCAATGACATGGTCGGTCGCGCCATCGCGGCGTCGCTGACCGAGCGGCTCGGCAAGCAGTTCATCGTGGAGAACCGCCCTGGCGCCGGCGGCACGATCGGCACCGAGGCTGCGATTCACGCGCCGAAAGACGGGTACACCTTGCTCATCGTTTCGCTCGCGAGCGCCGTCAATCGCTGGCTCTACCCATTGACATATGATCCGGTGACGGCCGTTGCGCCGATCGCGACCCTCGTCACCACCCCCGCGGTCGTTGCGGTCAATCCCGATCTGCCGGCAAAGTCGCTCAAGGAATTCATCGCACTGGCGAAAGGCAAGCCGGGCGGAGTGCAGTATGCGTCGTCCGGTGTCGGGACCTTCCTGCATCTGGCGGGCGAACTGTTCAAGTCTTCGGCCGGCGTTGATCTCCTGCACATCCCGTTCAAGGGCGCCGGCCCGGCCATGATCGACGTCATCGGCGGTCACTCTCAGGCGGTCTTCGCCTCGATTACCTCGACCGCGTCGCATGTCCGATCGGGCAAGCTTCGGGCACTCGCGGTGGCGGCCGAAACGCGCAATCCGGCCCTCCCCGACGTTCCAACCGCCGCAGAGGCCGGCCTGCCCGAATACCAGGCCGCCAACTGGATCGGCATCGTGGCGCCGGCGGGCACGCCCGAGGCGATCGTCGCGAAACTGCACAAGGAGATTTCGGCGGCGCTCGATTCGCCTGAATTGCAGAAGCGGTTCGCGACCGCAGGCGCGGTGCCGTTGCGGATGAATCCGGCGCAGTTCCACGCGCACATGGTGTCCGAAACCGAAAAGTGGGGCCGCGTCGTCAAGGCGGGCAAGATCACGGCGCAGTAACAGCGCGCCCTGGGGGGATGGCCAATGGCAGACATTCCTGCACGGCTGCTTACCGCCGCCGTGATCGCGCTGGTCACCGCCCGCACGTCACATCGGCGTACGCCAGTGCCGTGCGGCCGCAAAGCATGAAACAGGCCCACGGCGCGCCCTATTCTGGAGGCTCGCTTCGCTCGCGTCTCCGGATAACGGATCGAACAATTAAACGCAGCAGCGGAATAGGTAGATGAACGTCTCGATCTTCCAACGCAAAGACACTTGGGCTGGCCTGCTGCTGATCGTCATCGGCGGGTCCGCGATGTTCATCGCCCGCAACTATCCGTTTGGCACGGCGTTGCGCATGGGCCCCGGCTATTTTCCGATGGTGCTCGGCGGGGTTCTGATTCTGTTCGGGCTGGCGACGCTGGCGACCGGCCTGCGCAACGGCGAGAAGATCGGCGGATCCTGGTCGCTGCGCGCGCTCATCATCCTGCCGCTGTCACTCGTGCTGTTCGGCGAGCTGATGGAGCATGCCGGCTTTATCCCGGCGATGATGGTGCTGATCATCGGCTCGGCAACCGCGAGCACGGAATTCAGATGGTTCGAGGTGCTGCTGTTTTCGATCGGGCTGACGGCGCTCGCGGTCGCGGTCTTCGTCTTCGCGCTCGGCCTGCCCTACCCTTTGATCATTGGCTTCAACTGACGCCGCCATGGAACTCTTCGATCACCTATTCCTCGGGTTCAGCGTCGCGCTGTCGTGGCACAACCTCGCCTATTGCCTCATCGGCGTCACCGTCGGCACGCTGATCGGCGTGCTGCCCGGCATCGGGCCGCTCGGGACCATCGCGATCCTGCTGCCGATCACCTACGGCGTGCCACCGGTCGGCGCGCTGATCATGCTGGCCGGGATCTACTACGGCGCGCAGTATGGCGGCTCGACCACCGCCATCCTGGTCAACCTGCCGGGCGAAACCTCGGCCGTGGTCACCTGCATCGACGGCTACCAGATGGCCCGGCAGGGACGTGCCGGGCCTGCACTCGCGATCGCCGCCATCGGGTCGTTCTTCGCCGGCACGGTCGGCACGCTGCTGATCGCGCTGTTCGGGCCGCCACTCGCCGAAGTCGCACTCAAGTTTGGCTCGCCGGAATATTTCTCACTGATGTTGATGGGCTTGGTCGCGGCGGCAGTTCTCGCCCAGGGCGACATGATCAAGTCGCTGTCCATGGTTGCGGTGGGTCTGTTGCTCGGCAGCGTGGGCTCCGACGTCAATACCGGCGTGCAACGCTTCAGCTTTGGCATCACCGAACTGTCCGACGGTATCGGCTTCATCGTGCTGGCGGTCGGCGTGTTCGCCATTGGCGAGATCATCAGCAATCTCGGCGACAAGGAGGAGCGGCGCATCTTTACCGCAAAGGTGACCCACCTGTTCCCGACCAAAGACGATATGAAACGCTCGATTGGGCCGATCCTGCGCGGCACCGCACTCGGCTCGTTTTTCGGTGTGCTGCCCGGCACCGGACCGGCGATCGCTTCGTTCGCCTCCTACATGCTGGAGAAGAAGGTCGCCAAGGATCCGTCGCGCTTCGGTCATGGCGCGATCGAGGGCGTGGCGGCGCCTGAAGCCGCCAATAACGCCGACGCGCAGTGCAAGTTCATACCGATGCTCACACTTGGCCTGCCGGCATCGGGCGTGATGGCGCTGATGCTCGGCGCGCTGACCATCCAGGGCATCCAGCCCGGTCCCGAGGTGATGACGCAGCGGCCCGACCTGTTCTGGGGCCTGGTGGCCAGCATGTGGATTGGCAACCTGATGCTGGTGGTGCTGAACCTGCCGATGATCGGCGTATGGGTGAAGCTCTTGCAGGTGCCCTACCGGCTGTTGTTTCCCGCGATCATGGCGTTCTCGGCCATCGGCATCTACAGCGTGAACAGCTCGTCGTTTGAGATTTACCTCACCGCGGCGTTCGGCATCTTCGGTTTCATCTGCCTGAAGCTCGGTTTTCCGATGGCTCCGATGCTGCTCGGCTATGTCCTCGGCCCGATGATGGAGGAAAACCTGCGGCGGTCGATGCTGCAATCAGGCGGCGATGCGACGGTGTTCGTGACGCGCCCGCTCAGCCTCGCGTTTATCATCGCCACGGTGCTCATCCTGCTCGTTATGGTCCTGCCGGCGGTGCGCCAGCGGCGCGGCGAAATCACCGATTAGCCGGATCGCCCACCCGGTTGTCATCAACCGCCGCCAAAACTACATGAGGCTGGCGCATCCAGCCGCGGGACATCGTCTATGCTGAATCGACGCCAGATCATCATTTCAGGAGCAGTCGCGGCTGCTTTGACGGCCTCGAACGCGAACGCTGCGGATGCCGCTGCCCGCGCATTCCTCACCGCGATCTACAATTCCTACAAGGGAGAAACTGGAAACGGCATCTCGCTCGACAATGCCGCAACCGTCAGACGCTATTTCGAGCCGGCGCTGGCCGCGTTGATCATCAAGGATCAAAAGGAGGCAGAAAGCCGCGGCGAAACGCCGGCACTCGACGGCGACCCCTTCGTCGACGCACAGGATTGGGAGATCAAGTCGTTCGAGATTGCTATTGAGGACGTCGCGGCCAACAAAGCGCGCGCGACCGTCAAGTTCCAGAATTTCGACACGGCCAGGACCGTCATGCTCGATCTTGTCAAACTGCGCGAGGGCTGGCGCATCGCCGACATCACCTGGCACCGGGATGGCAAGACCTCGACGTTGCGGGCGCTGTTCACGCAACAGTGAGACTTGTTCGAAAATGATCGGCGAGGACGGAACCGAAAATTGGGACCGCTGGTTGGGAGACCGGATACCAAGGCGCGAAGGATATTTGCACGGTTGTGGCTCACCGCGCCAAAGTTGGATATTCTTCCACCAAGGCGACAGTCGAAAGACAGTAGGAGGAGTACGGCATGAGACCTCGAACGATCTTTCTCGCCGCCATCACCGCTCTCTCAGCCGCAGGTCTTTTTTCCAACCAGGCCGCCGCAATGCCGGCCGCCAACCTTGCCGCCGCAACCGGTGAGGTTTCAATCAGTCAAAATGTGGCCTGGGTGTGCGGCCCGTTCCGCTGCTGGTGGGCGCCGCGGCGCTACTACGCACCGCGCGTCGTCGTGGTACCGCGGGCGTACTACGGTTATGCGCCGGCCTATTATGGGTATGGTTATGGATACGGTTGCTGTGCCTATGGGGCAGGATACGGCTGGGGCGTCCGCCCGCGCATCGTGGTCGGTCCGCGCTGGTATGGCGGGCGCGGCTGGTACGGCCGGCGTCGTTGGTAGTACGGCTGGTTGGAAAGCGCGCCCTCTAACGGTTTCCGTCGCGCTCCGCACCCGACCGGTTGAGGAGCGCGAGCAGGAGCGCGATTGAGCCCATCATGGCGATGGTCGCGGCCAGCGGCAGCGCGCTGCGCCCAAGCATATGCGCGACCACGATGCCGATCGAGGATGCGACGACCTGCTGGATGAATCCGAGCACGGAAGAGGCTGCACCGGCCCGGTCCGGGAACGGTGTGAGCGCACCGGCCATCGATTGCGGCATGGCCAGGCCGAGCCCCACCAGATAGATCAAGATCGGCAACGCCAGCGCGAATGGCGACCGCAGATCGAGGACCGTCGCCACCAGCATCGCCCAGCCTCCCGCGGCCAGCGCCATGCCCCCCACCACAATCGTCCGGTCGAGGCCAAGCCGGCTGACCAATTTCGCCGCCAGCAGGGCACCGGACAGATATCCCAGCGTCGTGACCGCAAACAGCAGGCCGAAGGCGAGCGCCGTAAGACCGTACAGATTTTGCAGCACGACCGATGAACCGGAAATCCAGGCGAACAAACCGCCGTAGGATGTCGTCAGGATCGCGAGGTACATCAGGAAGCGCCGATGCTTCAGGAATATTCCGTAGCCGCCGAGGATCGATGACAGCGACAGCTCGCGGGACGCGGGCCGGTTCATGGTTTCCGGCAGCAACACCGTTACGGTCGCGAAGGCGCAAAGACCGAGGGTTGCCATCAGGTAGAAGTTGGCTTGCCATCCGATCGTCGTTTGCAGGATTGCACCGACCGACGGGGCGATTGCCGGCGCGAGCGCCATGATTGCACCCATGCGGGACAATTCGCGACCGGCGCGGGCGCCCGAATACAGGTCTCGGACGATGGCGCGTGCCAGCACCGGTGCTCCCGCCACGCCCAGCGCTTGCACGCCGCGCAACACGATCAACATGTCGATCGACACCGCCAGCGCACAACCGATGCAGGCCGCGACGTAGATCGCGAGCGACGTGAGCAGGACCGGCTTGCGCCCGACGTGGTCGGAGATCGGCCCATAGACAATCTGGCCGATGGCAAAGCAGAGCAGAAAGCCCGACAGTGTGAGCTGTACCTGCGGCACCGACGCATCAAGCGACCGTGCGATCTCCGGAAGCGACGGCAGGTACATGTCGACCGACATCGGGCCGACCGCTGCCAGCATCCCCAGCAAGACGGTGAGCGCAAAAGTGCCGGGACGCAGCATGACGCCTTGTTAGAACATGGGATCACGCAAGCCCACCCGCGATGCGGGATGATTGGTCTGCCATGCGGGAGCTTGACGGGCGGGATTGCCGAAAATGCAGTCAGCGTCCGATCGCCACCGGCCGCTTGCCGGCGGTGCTGTCGGGCAGACCATAGCGATGCAGATCCGTGCCGTGCACATCGAGCCAGACCTTGGCGCGTTCGAACTCCGGACAGATGCGCTCGACCAGCCGCCAGAACCGCGTCGAATGATTGAGTTCGACAAGGTGCGCAACTTCATGTGCGGCGAGATAATCAAGCACGTGCGGCGGCGCGAGGATCAGCCGCCAGGAGAACGACAGCACGCCGGTATTCGAGCACGATCCCCATCGGCTCGACTGGTCGCGAACGGATATGCGCTTGATGCTGACGCCCAGCTCTTTGGCATAGCGCCGCGCCGCCGATCCAAGTTCCCGCGCCGCCTCGCGCCGCAGGAAATCGCCGATGCGGCGGTCGACGTGGGGCAGATCGCCGGCAACGCAGAGAAGCCGACCGCCCAAGTCGTCGGTCTCGCACCACGCCGTGCCGCGGGTGCCGCGGCGATGAACGATCCGATGCGGCAGGCCACGCAGCGGCACTTCGGTGCCGTGCGCAAACGGCGCTGCCTCGGGCAGCCGCTTGAGGCGCGCCGCGATCCAGCCGCCGTGCTTTTGTGCGAAGTCGCGCGCCTCCTTGACCAGGCCGCGCGGTGGCATGGTGAGAACGACTTCGCGCGAGGCGGCGTCGATACGAAGCGTGTAGCGCCGTGCCTGGCGATGCCGGCGCAGACGCACGAGATAGATCGACCGCTCAAAGACGACCTGAATCGACGACGGTTCGCTCGGACGGCGATATAGCAACGCGCGCAGCGCCATAGAACAAAATCCACCCAAAGTGCCCGGCGAAATACTGACACAATGCGGGGAGCTCGCACCGGCGAGCATAAGAAATAAAGCTCTTCCCCAACATGCGGATGTCCTGCATGTCACGACCACTACTGCTGGTGGCCTTCAATACTATGAAGATAAATTCATAATTACCCCGCAGGAGGCTGTGGACAAGCCCGGCTTATCCACAGGAAGGGGTGAGGGAGAACGCCCTGGAAAATCCTATCTTATCAGAGACTTAGATGGAATCAGTGCATCGCGGCAGCGACGAATCGCCGACAAGTGCCGGTCCCAAGCGGCTAACCCGCACTTTCGAGCCAGCGGACGGCTTCTTACGACGACAATCCCGGCAAGTCCGGCAGCGGGTCTTCCGCCTCTCCAATCGGCGCGTTTGCCGTCGACGACGCCTTGCCGGGAGGCGCCGATCCGTTCCCCTTTGCGGCGGCCGGACTACCCGCCGTGGCACTCTTCCCAGCGCGAGCATCCGAATTGAAATTGTTCGACAACACGAAATCGGAGATGCGCGGCACGATTTCAGAACGGAACCGCGAGCCGTTGAACACGCCATAGTGGCCGACACCGGGCTGCATCCAATGGGCCTTGCGGTCGGGCGGAATGTTCGAGCACAGCCGATGCGCCGCCTCGGTCTGGCCAAGGCCTGAGATGTCGTCATGCTCACCCTCGACTGTGAGCAGCGCGACACGGTGAATCTTCGAAGGATCGACCGTGCGATGGCGGTGCTTCATCTCGCCTTTCGGCAACGCATGCCGCAAAAACACCGTCTCGACGGTCTGCAAGTAGAATTCGGCGGCAAGATCCATCACGGCGAGATACTCGTCATAGAATTCGCGATGCTTTTGCGCGGAATCGCCGTCGCCGCTGACCAAATGCTGAAACAGATCCCGATGCGCTTCGATATGGCGATCGATGTTCATGCTCATGAAGCCGTGCAGTTGCAGAAAGCCCGGATAGACGTCGCGCATGAACCCCGGATTCGGGAATGGAACCTTGGTGATCACATTGCGGCGAAACCAGTCCATGCCGCGTTGCTCTGCCACCGTATTGACCACAGTGGGGTTGACCCGCGTATCAATCGGGCCGCCCATCAGCACCATGGACCTGGGTACATACGGATCGTCGTCGGTCTCCATGCAGGCGACGGCGGCGAGCACCGGGACCGACGGCTGGCACACCGCGAGCACATGCACGTCGCCGCCGAGCACATGCAACATCGAGATGAGGTAATCGATGTAGTCGTCGAGATCGAAGTGCCCCTCCGTCAACGGCACCATGCGGGCATCGATCCACTCGGTGAGGTAGACGTCGTGGTTGGGCAGGAAGCCTTCGACGGTGCCGCGCAGCAAGGTCGGATAGTGGCCGGACATCGGCGCGACGATCAGCAGGCGCGGTTGTGGCCGGCGCGGCCGATATTCAAACGTCCGCTCGAAATGCAAGAGACGGCAGAACGGCCGTTCCCAGACCGTCGAAATATGGACCGGAATGCGCTCACCGCCGACGACCGTGGATTCGATGTTCCATTCCGGCTTGCCGTAGCGCCGGGTCGAGCGTTCGAACATCTCGAAGCTCGCCGCCATCGTCTTGCCGAGAGAGGTGTACGACAGCGGGTTCGCGGGGTTCTTGAAGAACAGCAGCGCGGCATCGGCGAACGCGCGCGACGGATTGAGCGCCGCGTGGCTCATCTCGTAAATCCAGTAGGCAGGCGCCGCATACATCGGGCCGTTATCGCCGGTTGCGGCCGGCGCGCCGCCAAACTCACCAATAGCCATGTTCCCGGTCTTCTGTTTTTATTGCTGCGGTGCAGCATAGTGTCGCTATTCTGTTATATTTAGTCAACCTTCGAAGTAATGCCATTTCTGCGGGTTTCGCGACCCGGATCCAGCCTGCGCGCTTCTCTGGGGCCACGAAGCGCCGGTTATTCGCCGGTTTGCAGCAGCGACCCGATCCGGCGCGCGCTCGCCAGCAGGCTGAGGAAGACGAGCACCGCGGCCGTGAAGAAAAGCGCATTGAGCGCGAAGGCCGTCACCATCAGATCGGCGCGAAAGACGTGCTGCAACACCAGTGCGCGCATTCCCTCGAACACGTAGGTGGGCGGCAGCATCCAGGCGACGGCCTGCAGCCAATCCGGCAGGACGCTGACCGGGTAGTAGACGCAGGTCAGCGGCATGAGCACGAACATCACCGTCCAGGCGAGGCTCTCCGCTCCCATGCCGTTGCGCAGGATCACCCCCGCCACCACGATGCCAACCGCCCAACTCGTCAAGATCAGGTTCATGAAGAAGGCCGCCAGCGCGAAGCCCAGGCTGTAGATGTTGAAGTCGAAGAACGCCATGGCGAGGAATGTCACCGGCACCATGCCGACCGCGAGCCGGATCACGCTCATGATCATCAGCGCGCAGACGAATTCGATCGGCCGCAGCGGGCTGATCATCAGGTTGCTTAGATTGCGCGACCACATTTCCTCGAGAAACGATACGGAGAATCCAAGCTGGCCGCGGAACAGGATGTCCCACATCAGCACCGCGCTGATGAACATGCCGCCGGCGCGGGCGAAGAAGCCGGCATTCTGCGAGAGATAGAGTTGCAGGAATCCCCACACGAAAAGCTGCACGGCCGGCCAATACATGAGCTCAACGAGCCGCGTCCAGGACGAACGCAGCAGATAGAGATAGCGCAGCACCATTGCGCCCACGCGATGCGGATCGAGCGCGATCGGACTGGTCGATCTCATTGCGCGGCCTCGCGGGCGGCGCCGCGGCCGCGCGCGACGTCGAGGAACACGTCCTCCAAAGTCTCGCGGCCATAGCGCGTCAGCAGCCGCGGCGGCGTGTCGTCATCTTCGATAATTCCGCGCTTCATGATAATGACGCGCTCGCACAGGCGCTCGACTTCCGCCATGTTGTGCGATGCCAGCAGCACCGTCGCATTATGCCGCTCGCGAAAGCCCTCGAGCCGGCTCCTGACCCAATCGGCGGTGTCGGGGTCGAGCGATGCGGTAGGCTCGTCGAGCAGAAGAACCTCCGGCGAATTGATCAAGGCCTTGGCGAGCGCAACGCGGGTTTTCTGCCCGGACGACAGCTTGCCCACCGGGCGGTCGAGGAAAGCCGTCAGGTCCAGATCTTCGGCCAGAGCGGCAATGCGGTCGCGAAGCCCCTCGACCTGGTAGAGCCGGCCGAAAACCGTCAGGTTCTGCCGCACCGTCAGCCGGTGCGGCATGTCGACGTAAGGGCTTTCGAAGTTCATCTTGTGCAGCACCTGATAGCGCTGGCGTGGCATCTCGGCGCCCAGCACCTTGACGCTCCCCGAGGTCGGCGTGATGAGCCCCAGGATCATCGCGATGGTCGTGGTCTTACCGGCGCCATTGCCGCCCAGGAGGCCGGTTACCGTGCCCGGAGCCAGCACGAACGAAATGCCGTCGACCGCTCGTGTGGTGCGGTAGACCTTCACCAACTGATCGACGGCAATGGCGGGCTGAGCGGGCACGATGGGCTCGGGGTCCGGTGGAGCCGCTGATGTGACTCACGGCCCGCCAGCGCGCAAGCCCTGCGGGACGCTTCCGGGCTAGTCAAAGGAGATTGGCACGCCGCCCGGCGGTCAAACGGACCGCAATGTCACGGGTCAATTGGACATAGTTGAGCCGGTAGCACGAAAGAATACATTGCCGTCATGACCGACCAAGCCGCCTTCGACATCCGCCGTATCCAGCGCAGCGTCCGCCTCGACACGCTGGTGCGGCTGCGCTGGCTGGCGGTCGTCGGCCAGACCACGGCCGTGCTGGTCGTTTATATCGGGCTCGACTACGAGCTGCCGGTCTGGGCCTGTCTGGCGGTGATCGCGCTCGCGGCCTGGCTCAACGTGGCGCTGCGGGTTCGTTTCCCGATGACGCAGCGCCTCGACCCGGATCGCGCCGCCTGGCTCCTGGCCTTCGATATCGCCGAACTCGCGGTGCTGCTGTTCTTCACCGGCGGGCTGCAAAACCCATTCTCGCTCCTCCTGCTCGGTCCGGTCCTGCTCTCGGCCACCGGCCTGCCGCCGCGCATGACGCTGATGCTCGGCGGCTTTGCGATCACCTGCGCAACCGTGCTCATCTTCGTCTATTATCCGCTGCCTTGGGGGAACGAGCCGATCGAACTCCCGGCGACCTACGTGATGGGGATTTGGCTTTCGCTTTTGCTCGCGATCAGCTTCATCGGCTTGCATGCTTGGCAAATCACCGAGGAGGCCCGTCAACTCGCGGACGCGCTGGCCGCGACCGAACTCGTGCTCGAACGTGAGCAACACCTGTCGCAGCTTGACGGACTTGCCGCCGCGGCCGCGCACGAATTGGGCACTCCGCTCTCCACCATCACGCTGGTTGCCAAGGAACTCCAGCGCGCGATCAAGCCCGGCGCCGAGTATGCCGATGATGTGCGGCTGCTGAACGAACAAGCGCAACGCTGCCGCAGCATACTCGGCAAGATCACCGAACTGTCCTCGGCGGGCGCCCCCTTCGACCGCATGAAGTTATCCTTGCTGATCGAAGAGGTGGTGGCACCCCATCGCAACTTTGGCGTTGCGATCAATGTATCGCTCGCCGCTGCCGATGCCGGCGAACCCGTCGGCGGACGTAATCCGGCAATCCTTTACGGCCTCGGCAACCTGCTGGAAAACGCCGTGGACTTCGCCCGCGAACGCGTCGATGTGGCGGCCTCCTGGAGCGGCGAGGACATCGCCGTTACGATCACCGACGACGGACCGGGATTCGCGCCGGAAATCATGGAGCGAATAGGCGAGCCCTACGTCACCAGCCGCCGCAGGCTCGTTGGCGCCGGCCACGACATCGGCAGCCATGAAAAAAGCGGACTAGGCCTGGGCTTCTTCATTGCAAAGACGTTACTGGAACGGTCGGGCGCGACGCTCGACTTCAAGAACAGGGCGTTTCCCGAGCGCGGGGCCATCATCCAGATACGCTGGGAGCGGTCCGAATTCGAACAAAAAATCGAATTTGCGACATGACCGAATCGTAACTTGATTCTCGCCCTCCACTTCTGTTCTTAACGTCAACTTCGATTTTTGCTTGTGGTTGTTACGCCCGGTTCCTACAATGTGTCATGAGAGGCACGCGGCGATGTTTTACTGTCGCCCTTTTGTTGGCCGAGCGTATTTGTGTGGCGGCGAGCGGCGTTTCTGTTTGGAGGCGTGAATGGCTATGGCCGATCCCATGACCGCTGCGCTTGCCGGCGATCGTTCGCTGCTCATCGTCGAGGATGATAAATCGTTCCTGCAGCGGCTTGCCCGCGCCATGGAAAGCCGCGGCTTTATCGTCGCGGCGGCCGAAACAGTGGCCGACGGCCTGACGCACCTGGAAACGAATCTGCCCGCCTTCGCGGTCGTCGACATGCGGCTTGAAGACGGCAACGGCCTCGATGTGATTTCCGCGCTGAAGAAGCGCCGCCCGGATGCCCGTGCCATCATCCTCACCGGCTACGGCAACATTGCCACCGCGGTGAATGCCGTGAAGCTCGGCGCGGTCGATTATCTTTCCAAGCCGGTCGACGCCGATGATGTTGTGGCGGCGCTGCTTGCGCTCGACGGCCGCAAGGCCGATCCGCCGGAAAATCCGATGTCGGCGGACCGGGTGCGCTGGGAGCACATCCAGCGCATCTACGAATTGTGCCAGCGCAACGTCTCGGAAACAGCGCGGCGGCTCAATATGCACCGGCGTACGCTGCAGCGCATTCTGGCCAAGCGCGCGCCGAAATAGCGTCCCAGCAACTCACTGTCCGAAATCAGAGTCCGTCCGGTTCATGCCCTCCGGATCGGCGAGCGCCGCGAGGCGCAGCGCGGCCGCACGCGCGAAGGCAAGCAACACGGTGCGGCGGGTGGATGCGTGCAGGCGATGGTCCGGCGCCTCGCAATGAATTGACGCGCCGAAAGCGTCCGCCACGATCAGGCCGGTGTCGGGAGGAAATATCTCGCATGGTACGTCGAGCGTGGTCGCGAAAAACAGCCGGTCGCAATGACGCCGATAGTCCATCCATTTCTGGTCGGCGCGAAAGTCGGCAACCGACGATTTGATCTCGACGATCCAGATGTCGCCACCCGCACCGATCGCAACCAGGTCGGCGCGGCGGCCGGACGACAGCGCGAGCTCGCTCACCACTGATAGTCCGAGCGAGTGCAGCAACCGCGTGGTGCCACGCGCAATCGCGAGCGCCGTTGGCGACTGCCGTCCGTCAATGGGAAATGATGCGGCGAGTGAAGTGATGCTCATGGAATGCAGTATCCCGGGCAGTGGAACGCTTGTGCTCAAACGATGAACGGTACGCATGGAACGACCCCAACTCTATTTGCGACGAATAGACAGTCGCGCGGTACAGGTGGTCGGCTCCCTCTCCCGTCGGGAGAGTGGGGTAAGGGGTACGGTCTATGGAGAGTGCTGTACCCCCTCACCCCGACCGTCTCCCCAAATGGGGAGAGGGAGCGCACCGTCATCAACTCCAAACGGCCCGTGCCACGCAGCTATTCTGCCGCGGCGGCGCGCTCGATGAAAGCCCGCGCCAGCGCCTCACGGTTCGGCGCGACCACGCCACGCTCGGTGATGAGGCCGGTGATCAGCCGCGCCGGCGTCACATCGAACCCATAGTTCGCCACCGGGGAACCATCCGGCACCACCTGGACGGTCTCGATCCGGCCATCGGCTGTGCGTCCCGTCATGGTCGCAACTTCCTCGAGCGCGCGCTGCTCGATCGGGATTTCGGCCAAGCCATCCGCAATGCTGAAATCGATGGTCGGCGATGGCAACGCCACATAAAATGGCACGCGATTGTCTTTGGCGGCGAGCGCCTTGAGATAGGTGCCGATCTTGTTGCAGACGTCGCCGTTCGCCGCGACGCGGTCGGTTCCGACAATGGCGATGTCCACCATGCCGTGCTGCATCAGGTGACCGCCGGTATTGTCCGGGATCACGGTATGCGGCACGCCGTGCTGCACCAGTTCCCACGCCGTGAGCGAAGCGCCCTGATTGCGCGGACGGGTCTCATCGACCCAGACGTGAACCGGCAGCCCCCGGTCGTGCGCGGCGTAGATCGACGCGGTCGCGGTGCCGACATCGACGGTTGCGAGCCAGCCGGCGTTGCAGTGGGTGAGTACGTTGACGGGTTCACCCGGTCGCTTGTGGGCGGCGAGTGCCTCGATCAGCTTGACGCCGTGACGGCCGATCGCCTGGTTGATCGCAACGTCCTCGTCGGCGATTTCGATGGCGCGGCGATAGGCAGCCGCGACGCGATCCTCGCGCACACGGTTGCGCACCGCGGCGACCATCTCGTCGAGCGCCCACTTGAGGTTGACCGCGGTCGGCCGCGTCGCCAGCAGCGCGGCATAAGCCTGTTCCATCCCCTCGTCCGAAGCGTCGGCCCGAAGCGCCAGCGCCAAGCCATAAGCCGCCGTCGCGCCGATCAGCGGCGCTCCGCGAATTTGCATCGACCAGATGGCGTGCACGGTCTCATCCAGGTTGGTAAGGCGGAGCGTGGTGAAACGATGCGGCAGCGCGGTCTGGTCGATGATACCGACCGACCATCCGTCCGGCTCAAGCCAGATGCTGCGGGTATGTTTGTCGGCGACCTTCATGCGCGTGTCATAACGCGGTTCGCGGTGACGGCAAAGCGGACTTGCCCCTGAGGCTGCCTTGGCCCAAGCTTCACCCGAAAAGGGGAGCAGCCGATGCCGACGATCGACTACGAGGTGGAATACAACAACCGTGCGCGGGTGCCCGAGCACCCGCAGATTTTCGCGGGCTGGATGCGGGACGCGGAAGACTATCGCATCCTGGCGATGGAGGAACGCCGCGCGGAACTCGGCCTCCCCTACTCGGACACTCCTCGTCAGACCATCGACCTGTTCTGGCCCACATCGGCCGAGAAGGGCCCGCTCGCCCTGTTCATCCACGGCGGCTATTGGAAATCACTCGAACCGTCAATGTTCAGCCATGCCGCGCGTGGCCTTAATGCGCGCGGCGTCGGCGTTGCGGTGGCGGGCTACAATCTATGTCCGGACGTGACCATCTCGGACATCATCAACGAAATGCGGCACGCCTGCCTGTTCCTCTGGCAGCGGACTGGTCAGCGCATCCTGGTCTATGGACATTCCGCCGGCGGGCATCTCGCAGGTGCGATGGCGGCAACCGAATGGCACACGCTCTATCCGAAGATGCCGGCTGACTTTATCCCGGCAGCCTACTCGATTTCGGGGTTGTTCGATCTCGCGCCCTTGCTTGAGGTCGCGTCGGCGCAGGACTTGCGCCTGGACGCTGACGAGGCGCGCCGCGTGTCGCCGGTGTTTTGGCCGGCTCCCACGGGATGCGTGTTCGATGCGGTGGTCGGCGGGGCCGAATTGTCGGAGTTCCTGCGACAGAGCCGGATCATCGCCGACGCCTGGAAGAAGGGCGGCGCCGAAACCCGCTACGAGGAACTTCCCGGCGCCAACCACTTCACGGTGCTCGATCCCCTCACTGATCCAAACAGCGCCATGGTGAGCCGGCTGGCGGAGCTGGCAAAAAAGCTTCAGTAACACCGGTCATGGCGCAGGGGGAAAATCGTCGGCGCTCGCGCTCGCCGTGCTCTCAAGAGATAGCCGGATGACACGAGATTCAAGTGGAGAGGCGTAGTTCGTAATAAGGCTCAGCAAAAAACACTCGGGAGGATCGCATGAAGCTGGTTCTGTGGAGTACGAGCGCCGCGCTTGCTTTCGGGCTTATGTCATGCCCGGTCGCCCGCGCCCAGGATAAGCAGGTTACGTTGAAATTTTCGCATTGGGTGCCGCCAACGCATCCGATGCATGCCGCTGCGGTGGCGTGGGCCGACTGATCGATAAGGCGTCGAACGGCACGATCAAGATCAGGATCTTTCCATCCCAGCAACTCGGCAAGGCCTTCGACCATTACAACATGGCGCGTGACGGAATTGCGGATATCAGTCACGTCAACCCCGGATATGAGCCGGGCCGATTTCCCATAATCGGCGCGGTCGAACTGCCGTTCGTGTTCTCCAACGCCAAGGAAGGCAGCGCGGCGCTCGACGCCTGGTACCGCCGGTACACCGAGCGGGAAATGAAGGATGTGCGTTTTTGCCTGGCTTTTGCGCATGATCCGGGCACGCTGCATTTCACCAAAAAGAAGGTCGTGGTCCCGGCCGACATGTCCGGTCTCAAGGTTCGGCCGCCGAATGCGGTCATTGGCAATTGGATGACCCACCTGGGCGCGACCAATGTCCAAGCCTCGGCCCCGGAGATCCGCGACGTCCTGGAAAAAGGCGTTGCCGATGCGGCAGGCTCGCCCTGGGGATCGATGCTGCTGTTCGGTATCGACAAGGTGACCAAGTATCACATCGACGCGCCGCTCTATGTCTCGGAGCAGCTCTGGGTTCTCAACAAGGCGAAATATGATTCGCTGTCGGCGGCGCAGAAAAAGGTCATGGACCAGCATTGCAGCAGCGACTGGGCCTTGAAGATTGCCGCGCCCTGGGCCGATTTCGAATCCGGGGGGCGCGCGAAGATCAAAGCGATGCCGGGACAGGAGGTCTATCCGCTCAACGCGGAGCAGCTTGCGGCTTGGAAGAAGTCGGCAGAGCCCGTGGCGGCCATCTGGGAAGCGTCGGTTCGCAAAGCGAACGAAGATCCGAAGGCGATCTTCGAGGATCTACGCAAGACACTTAGTGCGCACAAGTCAGCTTACTGAGAGCGGGATGATCCGCACGACCGAGAGCCGCAACCCGGACCCTCGCGTCAGAAGAACGCCTGGATACCGGTCTGTGCGCGGCCGAGGATCAGCGCGTGGATGTCGTGCGTGCCCTCGTAGGTGTTGACGGTTTCGAGGTTCGACATCACGCGCATCACATGGAACTCGTCCGAGATGCCGTTGCCGCCGTGCATGTCGCGGGCCATGCGGGCAATATCGAGCGCCTTACCGCAATTGTTTCGCTTCAGGAGCGAGACCGCAGGCGGGGCCGCCCTGCCCTCCTCCAGAAGCCGCCCGAGGCGCAGCGTCGCGTGCAGCGCAAGCGTGATCTCGGTCTGCATGTCGGCAAGCTTCTTCTGCACCAGTTGATTGGCGGCGAGCGGCCGGCCAAACTGCTTGCGATCGAGCACGTATTGCCGGGCGCGGTGCCAGCAGAATTCGGCCGCGCCTATTGCGCCCCAGGCTATTCCCGCGCGCGCCACGTTGAGGCAACCGAACGGCCCTGCCAGCCCCTTCACATTCGGCAGGATGTTGTCCTCCGGCACGAACGCGTCCTCCAGCACGATCTCGCCGGTGATCGAGGTGCGCAGTGACAACTTTCCCTCAATTTTCGGCGTCGAGAAGCCTTTCGTTCCGCGCTCGACGATGAAGCCGCGGATCACGCCGTCGAGCTTCGCCCACACCACCGCCACGTCGGCGGCCGGCGCGTTGGTGATCCACATCTTGGTGCCGGTGAGCCTGAAACCGCCCGGCGCCTTTTCGGCGCGGGTGACCATCGAGCCCGGATCGGAACCATGGTCGGGCTCGGTCAGGCCGAAGCAGCCGACCCATTCGCCGCTCGCGAGCTTTGGCAGGTATTTCTTGCGCTGTGGCTCGCTGCCGTAGGCGAAGATCGGGTGCATCACCAACGAAGACTGCACCGACATCGACGAGCGGTAGCCCGAATCAACCCGCTCGATCTCGCGCGTGATCAGCCCGTAGGCGACATAGCCGAGCCCGGCGCCGCCGTATTCTTCCGGGATCGTCGGGCCGAGCAGGCCAAGTTCGCCCATCTCGCGCACCACCTCGGGGTCGTAGCGCTCCTCCCGATACGCGGAGAGCACGCGCGGAAAGAGCTTGTCCTGGGCGTAGGCATGCGCGGTATCGCGGACCATGCGCTCTTCCTCGGTAAGCTCGCCCTCCAGATCGAGCGGGTCTTCCCAGTCAAAGGCCGCATCCTTGATCGCGGCGGGCTTGCTTTCGCGTTTCTCGGCAAGCTGCGTCATGTCGTACTCCTTCGGGGACCGCGGCGGGCTTGTTGCTGTGGTGCGAGTATACTGGCCAGCTTCAGCGCGCGCGATGCTGATTGTCAAACCGCAGGCCGGCCCTTGCGCAAATTGCTCCAGACGGCCCAGGCCGGCCGATTGCCCGGAACACGAGCGTATCGACGAATACCGTGCAAGGAAGCCGCGACCAAGTTGCCGCCCGCGGGCCTATCGGCTAAGGAAGGCGGATCGTGCGCCCGTAGCTCAGCTGGATAGAGCGCTGCCCT
>CAVWOV010000035.1:0-364268 GCA_963756715.1 uncultured Alphaproteobacteria bacterium | reverse complement strand
CGCCGGTATATTGCGACAGCGGGTTGAACTCGACGAAATAGAATACCTCCGCGATCGCCACCGTGATCATGGCGAAGTAGATACCGGTGCGCCTCAGCGCTATCAGTCCGACCAGGTAGCCGATCACGGCGGCCGCGATCGTACCGATGAATACCGCCGTCATGACGTGTGGAAATTCGGCGATGGTGAGCAGATAAGCTGCAACCATGCCGCCGGTACCGAAGAATGCGGACTGGCCGAACGACAACAACCCGGTGAAGCCAAACAGGATATCGAAGCCGAGTCCGAACAGGCCCCAAATCAGGATGCGGTTGACCGTGGTGGGCGAAAATCCGAGGTGGGGAAGCACAAATGGAGCGGCCACCAGTCCAACCGCGGTCAAAGACTCGATGAGAATGGGATGTTTCCGGACCATCGCTTGACCGCTTTCATTCGCGGCCGGCTGTGCCGAGCAGGCCGTAGGGCCGCAGCACAAGCACAAGCGTCATCGCCACGAAAAGCATCACATAGGAATAGCCCGGGTTGAACATCGAGGTGATGCTGATGATCTCGCCGGCGATCAATCCGCCCAGCACAGCGCCCGGAAACGAGCCGACGCCACCGATGACCACGACGACGAACGTCTGCACCAGGATCGATTCGCCGACATCGGGCGCGATCGAAACCACCGGCGCGTTGATGATGCCGGCGAAACCGGCAGCCATGGCGCCGATGCCAAACACCAGCATGAACACCTTGTAGACGTCGATGCCAAGGGCATCGACCATGACGGAATCCTCGATACCCGCGCGCACGATCATGCCGATGCGGGTGCGGTAGAGCACGATGTAGAGAATCAGCAGCGCCACGGCGACGATCCCCAGCAACGCGATCCGGTACGTTGGATAGTACATGAACCCAAGATTGATGATGCCGACGAATGGCGCTGGTGGCGGGATGGACTTCGACAGGCTTCCGAAAAAGAAGCGCACGGTCTCGACGAAAACGATGCCGAGCCCGAAAGTAACAAGCAACTGGTCTTCGTGCGGGCGCGAGTAGAATGGGCGGATGATGACGCGCTCCATCACCACGCCGACCAGCATGACGAATAGCGAGCCCGCAATGACCGCAATCAGAAATGAGCCGCTATAGGTGTAGGCGACCCAGCCGGCATAGCCGCCGAGCATGAACATCGCCCCGTGCGCGAGATTGAGGACGCCGAGCGTGCCGTAGATGATCGTCAGGCCAGACGAGATCAGCGCCAGCAGAGCGCCGAGCACGAGCCCGTTGAAACATTGCGATACGAAATTAGCCCAGTTGATCACGCCTGCGTCCGCGATTTGTTGTGATGGGCATCATAAGGCCACCGTCGCCCCGCCCGGATTTATGCCGGTCATCAGCGATCGGTGGCAATAGGAAAACAACCGAGGGGTCAGGGTTTCGCGGCTTGGTTACGGCCCGGACGAGATGAAGAGCCTTCTCCGCATCGGCGACGCGGAGAAGGCATGATCTATTAGGTGTAGTCGCCGAGGTGGCAGCCGAACGCATCGGGCTTCTGCATCAGCGGCTCACCCGGCACCACTTCGAGGACCTCCCAGTAGTCCTCCTTATTCTTCATCTCCTTTGGTGCCTTGCCGCGGACGATGATGACCGGACGCACGAGCTGGTGGTCGGCGGCGCGGAAATGCACGTCGCCCACCGTCGAGGGGAAGGTCTCGCCCTTCTCGTAGGTCTTGATGACGTCCGGGGGATAGAACAGCCGGCCTCCGAAACCATGCGCGCCCAGATGGCGAATTGCATGTAAGCGTTGTTGGCGCCCCATTCGGGCTTGTAGCCGTACTTCTTGTCGAAGGCAGTGACGAACATCTTGGCGAGCGGGAACTTGTCTTCCAGGGTCCACCAAAAGTCGGTGGCGGCAAAAACGCCTTCGGTAGTTCCGGGCCGGTTTCCTTCGCAAGGAAGGGAATCTGGTAGGGAATCACCATCTTCATCTTCGGAGTGAGGCCGAACTGCTTGGCCTGCTGAACC
Organism: uncultured Alphaproteobacteria bacterium; assembly: GCA_963756715.1. GTDB lineage: Bacteria > Pseudomonadota > Alphaproteobacteria > Rhizobiales > Xanthobacteraceae > VAZQ01. The sequence goes on along the minus strand of CAVWOV010000035.1, from coordinate 362,261 downwards.
GACAGCACGGCGTCGCGGCCCCAGTTCACATTGATGATGAACTCGGCGCCGGAATTGGCGATGTTGGTGAGGTACTGGCTGAAGTCCTGCGTGCCGAGCGGGGAGATCTGGTTGGTCACCATGGTCCAACCGGCGTTTTTGCTCAGATAGTCGTTCATCGACTTGGTCACGGTGTGACCGTAGGTGTAGTCCGGCGTCATGAACGCCGCTTTCTTGTTCTTGCCGAAGTTCTTCACCAGCACCGGGCCGATCGCATTGGCCGCGGTTTCGCCGTAGAAACACTGGCGGAACGAATAGCGAACGCAGTCCTTGCCGGTGGTGTCGTTGGAGCCGGAAATCGCCACCAAGTACAGGACCTTCTCGCGCTCCGCGAACTTGTTGAGCGCCACCGCCACCGCCGACGAGGTCGAGCCGGTCATTGCGATGATCTTGTTCTCGTTGATGAATCGCTGCTGTTCCTGCACGGCGTTGTTCGGTTTGGCGCCGCTGTCGGCGACCACCAGTTTCACCTGTTTGCCGAGCAGGCCCTTGGTGACCTTGGGAGCGATCTTCTTGATCAGCTCATTGCCGTCGTTGATGTGCTCGACCGCCAATTGCATGCCTTTGAGTTCGTCCTCGCCCTGGACCGCATAGGCGCCCGTTCGCGGCACGGCGGCACCGATGGTGACAGTCGAACCCGACGAACCAGCTGGCCAAGTGCCGAGTGGCGGATGGTCGCCTGCGCCGACCGCGAAAACAGGCCCCGTCAGCGCTACTGGTAACAACCCGCCGCCGGCAAACCCGGCGCCGATTTGCAGCACGCTACGACGCGACACTTCGAAAAGGGCCTCGCCGTGAGGGGGCTCTTGTGTTCTGACATCTCGCTTCTCCTTGGTTTCCATTCGTTTCGATTGCCCCCAAACTTCTCGGTCGCACTTCATGGCCGGTCGTCCGACTTGCAGCCAAATCATGGCTCGCAAGTTGCCCGCAAAGTCACCGTAAGCCGCGGCGACTCTTTTTCTTTCTCGGCCGTCGATTGCGACGACGTCAATGCCACTTTTGTCGGAGATTGCAGCCGGAAGCAGCCACCTGACCCGAAACCGAGCAAGAATCTCGCGGGCATGGGAATTTGTGCGTCATTGTGCCACAGAAATTTTCCGCTCCTTTCGTGCGCTCGGAGCGCGCTTCGCGAAAGTTCCACCGAGTCTGTGCCTTCGTGCTCATAGCAATTTACCGTTGGTCACGCAATTTCTGTCGGCACCGACTCGCACGGCTGCTTGATGGCCAACCCCTCGATCCAGTAGCGCAAGATCAGCCGTCGAGGCCCAATGCCGACGACACCGTGTCGTTGACGACGCCGGCTCGTCTCCGGCGTATCGGCCGCGAAATGAGGATGCTGGTCGACGGTCCGGATAACGAGAACGTGCCCGATCCAAGTCTACTCAGGTTCATTGCTCGCACGCACGAAATCCAGGAACGACTTTGCCAGGACACCAATCTTACCGTACGCGACATCGCGCGCGAGGAAGGTATCACGTCCGCTTACATCTACACTCCTGCGGCTTCCGCGGCTCGCGCCGGATATCACCACGGCGATCGTCAAGGATCGACAATCGCAACAGCTGATCGCCAAATTCCTAATGCTGCGGGCATCGCGGTTGCCCCTTTGATTGGGCTGAACAGCGTACGCTGCGCGGATTCTAAGCCCCATTCGCGCAATCAATTTCCTTCAGTAGGCGGAGCGGTTGCTCAACTAGGGTCGAGACTCATTAGATCCACCATACAAGAGCAGCGGCAAGGCAGACAGAGGCCAGGTAATTTAGCGCCAGCCTGTCGTATCGTGTGGCGATGCGCCTGAAGTCCTTCAATCGGTTGAATGCGCTTTCGATCCGCCAGCGCAGCTTATAGAGGCGCTTGTTGAAGCTGTGCAGATGCTTTCTGTTGGGGTGGTTTGGAATGACCGGCTTGGTTCCGTGCTGGTCGAGTTCCTCGCGCAATCCGTCGCCGTCATAAGCCGTGTCGCCGAGCATATGCTTCGGCGGCTTCACTCTGCGGATCAGGCGCTTGGCAACCGGGTAATCGTGGGCTTCACCTCCGGTCAGCAGGATGGCAATCAGGCGCCCCTTAGCATCTGCGAGTGCGTGTATCTTCGTGTTGCGCCCTCCGCGCGAACGGCCCACAGCCTGCTTTTTCTCCCCCCTTTTCCGCCCGCTGCCGAACGGTGCGCTTTGACGTGCGTCGAGTTCGATCATCTGCATGTCGGTCGAGCGCCCACATCCAGCCAATTCCCGGAACAGATTCTCCCAAAGCCCGCGACGCGCCCAGCGCACGAAGCGGTTATAGATCGTGGTCGGAGGGCCATACTCGGGCGGGCAATCACACCAGCGGCAGCCGCTCCTGAGAACGTGCACGATCCCGCTGATGACCCGACGATCATCGACCCGATCCACACCGCGAATGTCGGTCGGCAAATGCGGCTTGATCCGAGCCCACTGCTCGTCGCTCAGCCAAAACAAATTCCTGCGCATGATCCCGATCCTCCGAAAGCGAATCAGGATCGTATGGAATTAGAGTTGCCTTGCCTCGGCACCACAATTAATGAGTTCTGACCCTAGTCGCCGCATCGGCTCGGTGCTTTCCCATTCTTTGAGAGATGCGCAGGGCGGTTGTGTACGCAGGCCCCGCGATTGCCAAGAAGCGGTTGCGAGCCGAAATGCCAACCTGTGTACGTGGCACGAGCAATTTGGCCACAAGGGAGAGTGCTCTAAGGCGTGGACCCACCAGCTCGCCATGCACCGCCTGGTACTGTCTGAAGGCGGTCTCATGGTCTTTGGGACGATCCGCCAAGGCAGCCGCGAGGGTGTAGGCGCCAGCAATCGCCAGGGATGATCCGTCACCAAACAGAGAGGCGCAGGATGCCGCATCGCCAAGCACCGCCACACGGCCGCGCGACCAATTCGCCAGCTTCACCGTGCTCACCGCATCGAACCATAGCTCGCGCGAGGCACGAGCCACAGCGAGAATATCCGGAACCCTCCAGCCAAGGTTGCAGAACGTCTGTTCGAGAATGCGTTTGTGCTGTTCGACTTCCCAAGCATCAAAGTCACGAATCTCAGGATGCCAGAAAATGAGTAGCGCAAGCGGATGGTCACGGGAGGGATGCAGCGCGACCGTTTTGCCCGGCGCATTCAGCATGATGATGTTGCGACCAGGATCAATACTCTGCGGCAAAGGTAAGCTCGCAACGTAGAGACCAGCGTAATGCACAAACTCCGTTTCAGAACCGAAGGCGAGGCGACGCACCCTTGAATGCAAGCCGTCGGTGCCAATGACGACGTCAAAACGGCGTGGGGTTGAGTGCTCGAACTCCACGTCGACGCCACCTCTATCTTGGGTGAGCGACGTAATCGAATCGCCGAAGAGGAACTCAGCGCGGTCCCGACTTGCTTTGTAGAGGATTGTCGCAAGGTCGCCTCGCGGCACTTCAATCTCATTCCGCAGTCGCCACAAAGTCCCGAGATCGACGTGAGCCGAACGTTTGCCCTTTTCGTTCAACAAGGTCCAGCCGCTGACGACGGTGCTCGCCTCTCGCAGAGCCGGAACGAGATTCATTCGTTCGACAATCGGCATCGCCTGCCGGCGCACGTCGACCGGGGCGCCACTCGAACGAAGAGAACCGCTGCGCTCGACAACAGTCGCGGCGTAACCGGTTTGCGCCACCCAATAGGCAAGCACAGACCCTGCTATACCTGCTCCTGAGATCAAAATGTTAGGTCGGCTCACGGCCAGGCTCTCGCCGCCTTCTCATGCTAACCTGATATTCCGACACAGCACTACCAGCCAATTGCTCGATCGAAATCTTAGAGAATCGGCCGAAGAAGATCGCATTCGTAGAGAAGAAGATCGCATTCGTAGAAGCGTACCAAGGCTTATTTGATTGAAAGGTTGTATCAGCAATAGCGTGTCACCAACGCCCCGTCGTGCAGCCAAGGTCTCGTGCGTCACTCTCAAAAGCGAGCCGTTTGGCAGTGCAGCTGCAGCAAAAAAGTCAACCACGAAATGCCCGCCGAGAGAGGGACACCTCATAAACTGGCGCGCCCGGAAGGATTCGAACCTCCGACCCCCAGATTCGTAGTCTGCAGCCTCTTAAGGCCCGGGCATCAACTGATAGGGAAATTACTCAAAGCTCGCGAGTAGTATTCAGTCGCCTAGCCCACGTCCTCTTGCCATTGCCGTCGAAATTCGCCCGCGATGACGACGTCCTCGGCTTATGGATTAGCTTTTGATCGCCCCGCGATCAAGTCGATAACCCACACGAGCGTCTGGTGTAGGAATTCGGCGTTACTTCGAGCATCGGCAGCGCGACGAAAAGCGCCACATACTTCATCTCGAAACCACTTCGAACTCACCATCCAATGAACAAAGAAATCGTCGATCCAGGTGGGGATGTCCTCTGCTCTGATCGTGGGCGCGATCACCGCAGACCGCCGCTTAAGGTCATCAAGTTGGCGGTCGGCAAGAAAACCCTCGACCGAAGGCTGATCCTGAAGCCGAATGTTAGCAAGGCTCGTCAGAATGAACGGCTCCAGGCTCTTGTCTTTAAGTTTCAGCGCGGCATCGACCGCATCGAGCGCCAACTCGTGCTCCTCATAGGCAAAGCTCAACAAGTCGATGGCTTTGAACACCCGAGCGATTAAATCGCGGTCACCGGACGACTGAGCCAATTTGAGGAAATCCGGCAAAAAATGTGGACCACGCCGTTGATGGTGCCGCGAAAACACGATTTCGGCCCACGCCATATGTGGCGCAAAGCCATAGGTCTTGGTGCTCGACTTGAGGCTTGCCTTTTCCGTCTCGACAAAATCGCGGGTGAGCGCTGCATAACGATCGAGGTGCTCGGCACTTATCTGCGGCACGCGAGATAGCAGATGGAAAAGTACGTAGAGCACGGACTGCCGGTACCAAGGGCAGCCGTCGCGATAGATTTGCTCAACGGCATCAAATACTACCAGGAAGTTTTTTACTCCCTTTACGATCAGCGCACGTTCAGACGCCAACATGAGAAACAAGTCAAATGGCCGGCTCTTGTCGAAAAGAGCGTTCTTAATCGCATCAATTTGGTCATCGTCTTGCTCCCAACACTCAACCACGCGAACCCAAGCTCGCCGAGCTTCGGATGGCGTTGCAAACGTGATCGCCAGTTCCTTTAGGTTCAGCGGTTGATAGTCAGGCTGACGGTTGAGCAGTTGCCCTAACGGGTGGGTGAGTACGCGCAACACTGCTCGACTGCCCAGCAGACGAAACAACTTTGACGAGGTGAGCCTATGCACCATGCCACGCAAAATGGCTTGAAGGCGATCCATCTCTTGCGGCCGTCGACGATGCTCGTGAAGGATCGCCAGCGATAGGTGGCCGAGGGTTTCCAAAGATTCGCCGCTTGGGATGCCGAATCTGGAGACTGTTCGATCGGCAAGGCGCTCTACAAGCTCCCAGCCGGCTTCGCCACTGCGGCGCCAATATCGATAGAGCTCAGGGACCAGAACGATCCTCACCGCGGAGGCAGGATCGGCTGCTGCCTCGACCAACCGCCTATCCAGTCCATGCGCCGACGCGGCTCGTATGCCGACGAGGCGACCGTTGACGATCTCTGGCGATAGTTCCTTGGGCTTGCGCGCGCGCTGGCGCAACAGTTGCCGCACGATCGCATCTATTCGGGGAATGTCGCCGAACGATCGCAATGCCGCAGAGACGCCATCGCGGAACCAAGCATTTGTTGTCGTTGCATGACGAACAATGTCATCATCTCGTTTGGCGGCGAGCAGAGCCTCGGCGAGAACCGCCATATCATCGAGATCGTAGCCGCGCGTTTCGAGGACCTGCGCGCGCAGTTCGGGGAACTCTCCCGCGAGTATCTTTGCGGCCTCCTCAAGCTCGTTTGCTGCAACCAGATGAATTACGAGATTGACCAGCTGGTACTGGTGTTTGAGAGTGCGCCAGGAGCCGCAGTAGGCGAGCAAAGTGCGCTCGCCGCGTCCACGATCAAGACGGAATTCGCGATGGCCGGCAGGCGGGGTTGCGAGCCAGTCCACTAGGGACTTGTGATAGACGCGATATCGCGGCTCGATGTCGGGCCGGTAGGTATGATCGACGTTCGCAAGGTATGACCAAAGGCTGGCCAGGGCCGGCCGCAATTCCTTCGACAGGTTGAGACTAGTTGCCGCGGCAAGTTCGCTCTCGGTTAGGCCGTCGCGTGAAGCGATCAAGACTTCAAGCACTGAGGCCGCCGGCGTGTAGTCTGCTGGCGTCGGGAAAAGGCGTAGGAACAGGTCGTGATATAGCGAAGCGAGACCTGGCGGCAGGGTAGACAATGCATCGAACGTGATAGTGCCATCATTCAATCCATCGAGCGTAAGCTGCGCGTAGAGAAAGCTGCCGTCGCTCCTTGCATTGATTAGGGCCGCCGCGGCCGCGGCATCGCAGTTCGCGGAAGCGAGTTTGCCGACAAACGATTCCTCGACGAGCCGACGATTGACGTAAGTATCGAGATCTCGGCGCTGACGCTCATCCTTTGGATAAAGGATGAGTCGCTGCGCGACCCCGAACAGGGGCGCCACCCTGGAATCGGGCCGTGTTGTCGCAACAATGCGAAGCCAGTCTGGGAAATCCTTGAGCGCGGCGGCGAGTAGCCCTGGAATTGAGATGGCATGCCCTTCGCTCTCGCGCGGTGCTAGCTGGCCAAGCGCCTCGTCGAGACCGTCGATGACGATGTACCGCGTGCCCCCCTCTGGAGTAGGCGCATTACATAGCGGTCGTAGTACGCCTTGCACGAACGCACCCAGCGGATCGGTCGCACACAGGTCGCGCATGAGCCAACGACTGACATCTCCCTGTTCCACCGCCGCGCGATAAGTGGGAAGCGCCCCCGCAAGAAGCGCCGCAATTGTTCGGACGAATGTCTTTGGCTGGCGCGTTGCTCCAATGCTGCGATCAATCACGAAGTGGGCAACCACCTGCTCGCCCGGGTTGCGGAAAATGAGCTCGGCCGCAAGGGCTGATTTGCCGATGCCTGGCTCACCCTCGATCAGCAGACAACGGCTATTGGATTTGAGCCATTGTTCCACTGCATCGAAAATCCACTCTCGTCCGCAAAACCTTTGCCGGTGCCGCGCAAGCGGTAGGTAAAAATCAATCGGTTCCAACAAATCGACAAAGCGGGAGTACAGACTTCCAGCGCCGTGGCTCGTTTGAATAAGCGTATCGACGATGCGCTCTACGCCTTGACGGTAAGATTCCTCAGAACGGTGCCAATCCGACCAATCGAGTGGCAGGGCGCCAAGCAGCGGCGGTGCTGCACATGCAAGCACCAGCACGGGCACGATTGGCTTGCGGCTGTAACGGGCGCGCTGCAACTCGTAGTGGACAACACTATCTTGACCGTCGATGCTGTCGGGTGAAGCGACTGTTCGCACAGCCTGAGGGCTCAGCAGCGCCAGCACCACATCGGCACGGTCGATTGCCTCGACGATCTCCATGCTCCAACGATCTGGATTCCGCATTCGCTCGACATCGAGCCACACGTCGAACCCGCGCGCTTCAAGATCTCGGCGCAGCCGCTTCGCTATCTCTTGGGCATCGTGCCAAGCATAGCTCTCGAATATGATCGTGCGTTTTGGCAAGTGCGCCTGACTATTGGATGCCACCTTGGCCCTCTCGCTATCCCGATCAAACAGCTAAACAGCCTGAGAGCCTCGGCGGTCGAGAGCAACTGCAGCGAAATTGCCCAAGCCGTCCGAAGGTGGAGCGGCGGTTGAGCATGGGCAGTCATCGCGAGGTATTCCTTCTTATACTATCACGCATCCACACAGCACAGGCGAGCGTGAGATTGTCGCGCACCGTGAACTCGGGAACAGACTGTTGCGCTGGAGCGATCGCGCGAAAATGCGCGATCGAGCAGGATTCGAACCTCCGACCCCCAGATTCGCGGTCTGATGCCTACCCAGGCGCTGGATTACTACTTTCTATCTGATCTTCACAGCCGTCAGGCCCCGCAGTGCCGTTCCGCTTTCAAAGCGTCGGATCACTGCCCAGCAATTCGAGCACACGGCGCGAAATCTCCCGTTGCTTCCGTCGCAGCATTGGCCCGTCAAGCAACATCCTGCGCAATGCATACTTGGCGCTCATTCCCTCGGGGATATGGCCTAGCAGGAACGCGCTCAAATCATCGGACACCCCGCAATCGGTCGCGACCGTCTTATAGGTCCGGCGCAATGCGTGACCGCGCGCCGGTAATTCGTCGCGGTGCCCAGCTTGCTCGCAACCGGGAAAGATCAAGCCGGACTTGTCAGTAGCCCCGCGTGCAATCTTCAGCGCGCGGCAGATCGGCGCGGACAATGGGATAGGTATATCGTTGCCCGCTTTTGAATTTCCGATTGTCAGCGTTCGGCCGTGCCCGTCGAAATTATCCCAAGGCGTGCGCGCTAGCTCACCCGGCCGCGCGCCAGTAAGCAACCCGGTCAGGTGGTATGCGCGCCGAACCGTCGGCAACGATTCCCAGGCCTTGCGCCACGCCGGGAAGTCGCGGAACGCAAGGCCGGGCTTGTCCGCGCCGCTTTGCTTTTGCCATTTCTCGGCACGCAACGTGACGGCCGCACTCGGCAGTTTTGTCGGGTCGCCCGGGAGCGAATTGTCGCGCCGCGCCTCGCGGATGTAGATCGCGCGAATGATCCGCATGGCGTGATTACCCGAAGTGACTCCGTGATCCTTCACGATTTGCGTATACCACTCGGCAACCGCGTCGCCGCGTTGCCTACTCATATCGAGCAAGGGCCAGTTACCCCATCGCGGAAGCAAGAGCGAGTCCCCAAGTTTTTTCACGTTGTATCGCCAACGCGCGGGCTTGCCCGCATCATCCGCCTTCGCTTGGAGATAATCGAGGTAGTCAATGAGGGCGTCGCGGAATTTGCGGGCCTTGGTGCGGCTCGGATCGAATGAACCACCGGACAGCCGGCCGGCGATCACTTGCGCGCCCTTACGCGCTTCGGCCGTGTTCATCTTCGGGAAAGCGCCAAGCGTCTTGCTTGTGATTTGCCGCCGGCCGTGGTCAAGCACGTCGCGATAGAATAGCCACGTTGCAGAGCGCGGCCCGATGCGAAGGCGCAACCCGGGCACGCTCTGCGTTCCGCCATGATCGTGTAAGAGGATCGTGCGACCCTCGGCGAAGTCGCGACGTGCTTCAACGCGCGAATTTGTCAGGTCAAGTTTTTGGATGACCGTTCTGGTTCTGGCTCTCGCTCTCGTGTTCTTCGGCTGCAGAGCGACGTCCGGTACGTCCGGCACGATGCCTGGCGCGCTATTCAAGTCCTCATAGATGGCCACGATGGTTTTGGCTTTGGTCGCCATGGACGCACTCTAACGTAGCTGGAATTTAGCTGGAACAACCGCGTTCCGCTGTTTGCATTCTACGTAGGTATTTTCAGGAAAATCAGCTATTGCTAGATGAAAATAAGGTTAAGATAATCTTGGGAAGCTGCCGTTCTACCATTGAACTACGCCCGCGATCACCGCGCCTCTTTAGCACAGATTGGCAGGCTCCGCGAAGCCCGCGCGGCCGCTACAGGGAATCGAACTTGTAGGCTCCCTGAAAGAACATGCCGGCGCGCTGCGTCTTCGACGGCAAGGTCTGACACGGGCAGGCGGTGCCGAAGATGTTGGTATAGGCGCTATCGTCCGTCCACATCGCCCAGTAGCGGCCGCCGACACCGACGCTGAATGCCGGCGTGATGAAATATGACAGGATGGTCTCAAGTTGCACGCCGCGCCCCTTGCCGGTCTCGGGTGACTGATTGTCGCCGACGTTCCGCAGCCAGTGGATGTCGAGGCCGCTGAAACTGACATACGGCAGATAAGCGACATCGCCGGTGAGTTTCAGCCCGGGCATCACCATCACCTCCGCGTTGACGCCGACGCGGAGCGACTGCCACGTGTCGTTTTCGGTGATGCCGAGAACAGTATTTGGGATCGAGGGCGCGCAGTCAGAGTTTGGGTTCGCAATCTGGACGCAGCCGTAGGCGTCTTTGTTCTCCTTGTAGTAGTTATAGCCGACGAAGACTCCGACCTTCTGTCCCGGCTGCCGGAAGACGTCATAACCGACGTCGATCGTTCCATATGCGATCCTGCCCTGCACGGGCTCGGAGATCGTGTTGGAGTACGGGACCGCCGCATTGAAGATGACCCAATCCTCATCGTTCAGGTGACCGCCGGCCAGATTGCCGCCGCCGATGAAGCCCTTCACGAACAGGTTTGCGGGCGTGTCGATCCGGCCAAACACCTCGCCCGAACGCGCGTTGCTGTCATAGGTCAGTCGCGAGGCCAGCACGTTGGCGTTCGCGGGCGTCACATCGGCGCCGAGATCCTTCTGGAACCGGCCCCAACTATACCAATAGCGACCGCCGGCCTCGATCTCCCAGCCCGCAGACCAAACCGCTGGAGCCTTGGTGATCACCGCTTTGGCCGGATAAATAGGTGCCGCCGCAGGCCAGCCCGCCCAGAAGTCGCCGCCGAGCCGGTAGTTCAATCCCAGCTTGATGGCGTGGATCTGCTGGCTGACGCTCGCCGAACTTCCGGGCGTGGTGACGTAGCTCGCCGGATTCGGTGGCGCGGTTTGAACAAAGCTCACAGGCGTCGGCACGCTGCTGCTGCCGAACCCGAGATAGTCGTATTCAAGCCGCACCGACCAGGCAGGCGCCAATGCCTGCTCGACGCCGGCGCCAACCGTGCCACCCCATTTCCAAATCGTGTTGGCGGTGACGAGCGGCGGAAGATTTGCATTCGTTGTGATATCGATCCAGTCGTGGACGCCGGCCAAACCGCCCTTCACGTAGAGCAGAGTGCGCCCTTCCAGGCCGGCCGCATAGCCAATCCGCCCAGTGACGGCCACGGTGGCATCGGGACGGACGCGGCAGTTCGCCGAGACAAAGAAGCCTGATGATGCAAGGCAGGTGTTCGTCCCGACCGAGTCCAGTGCACTGATCTCGGCCTCGACGCCGAACACCCACGGTGAGTTCGGCACCTGCCAATTGTAACCGATCTGTCCGCCGCCAAGGAACGCCGGCGTGCTGACATCGGCGCCGAAAATGCCGGACCCGAGCGGACCGGAAAATCTTGTTTCGCCCCATGCGGCGCCAATGTGGGCGCCGACATAGCTTCCAGTCCAATTCCAGACCGGCGGCGCCTTGTAGACCGGCGCCATATCGGCCGCGTCCGAAGAGCCGACAGTGCCAAGCGCAAACAGCGCGACACTTCCGAGCCAGAATTTCTTCATGACAGCCCGTTCCCAAAGGCCGTCGAATCTCAATCGGTTGATTCGCAGGCAGTTCGCAATGAGCACAATGGACGTTTCTGAGTTCTTAATTTGCAGTTGCCTCAAAGCCACATCGCTGTTCGAAACGTCACGCCAGCACGCGCGACGCAGATGCGCAAGAAAAGCTCGGTGGAGTTCCACAGAGCGTCTTGCGAGCGCCTCGCGGCGCGCCGTCAGCGGCTCGCGGCGGGTTTCGCTACGCCCCGCTCGGTTGTCATGCTAGAGGTCGGACCTCCCGCGCGTCGAGCCAGCCTGGCGGAGCAAGTCCATGTCCGAATGCCTCCACTGCGATATCAACGATCTGGTGCAACAGCACATCGAGCGGGTCGGCCCGGAAACCGTTGATGTCCTCGAGATCGCCGCGAAGATGGCCGAAAGCCTCGCCGACCTGATTTTGTCGGCGGTGCCGGCGTCGGACCACGCGAAGCTGCTGGCGCAGACCATCGCCTATCTGGGCGAGGCAATCCTGGAAAAATCCGAACCCGGGGCGGGCGATACGACGCACTGAGTAGAGCGCTTCCTCGATATGCGGGTGGCAGGGTCTTGCTACGCAACTTCTGCGCCACCGCCCGCCCGCTTCAGAAATGTCATCACGCGGTCGTTTGTCGCCGCCTCGGTCTGATCGGCGACTGGCACGTCCCAATAATCCGCACGCGGCAGGCATTCCTCGAGATAGCGTGCGGCTGACGTGGCGTGCGCAGCGTCGCGCCCTGGCACGATCAAGGCCGGAATATCGAGTCGCAGCATATCCTCTGGCTCCGCACCCGGCGCAGTGTCGCGGTCGAACAGGCTTTTCGCCATGCCGACAACAACCAGCTTGTAGGCATCGAGGTTCTGCGCGGCGTAGGCTTCCGCGAACGCGGCGTCGTGCTTGATCACCGACGCCCAGGGTCCGCCGCGCGGATCGCCGCCGAACGGCTTGCCCTCCTTGCGGACGAGATCGACCACGGCGGCAAGGCCGTGCTGCTGCACGAAGGCGAGATGTTCGGCGAAACGCTGGTGGCTGGAGATGCGATACTTCGCGCCGCCGACCGGCCAGAACAGGATCATGCTCAGCGTCGCCTGCGGATGCGCGACGCCGAACGCCGCCACCGGGCAGCACCCCATGCAGCCGCCCATGATGTGGGCGCGCTTGATGTCGAGATGATCGAGCAGCGCTTTTCCCTGCGCGACGTAATGCGCCCAGGTCAGGCGCTCGACGCGGCCGCCCGATTGTCCACACTCGCGCCGGTCGAACAGGATGCAGGTGTACGTCTTGGACAAATGATCGAGCAGCTTGATCTTGGCGTAGATGCCGAGCGTCGACCATGCCTCGATCGTGGCGTTGAATCCGCCGGGCGCATACATCAGCAGCGGCGGGCCAAACCCCAGCACCTCATAGCGCGTCGCGATGCCGTCGAGAATGGCGGTAGGCATGGCGTCGCTACCCCTTGATCTGCCGGCCGGCGCGCACGTCGCCGATCAGCGCGGTGAACGCATCGAGGCTGGCCTTGGCAGTGTTGGTGTAAGTCTCGGTCTTGGAGTCGATCCATTTCTCGCCGTAGCCGATAGCGGTGTGCGCCAAGCGCACGCGGCCGTCGAGCCAGGGCCCGCCGCCGAAGCCGCCGATCACCGGAATTTTCACCGCGCTCACCACCGCGGCGCCCGCCACCGGCCCGGAATTGGTGAAGTCGAGCAGCGAGGCGCCGGCGTCTTCCAGTACCTTCGCTTCCTCGACCAGCTTCGCGGTCATCTCGGCAGTCGCCTGCGCGCCGGGCGAATTCTGCGCGCTGTAGGGAATGCCGTATTTCATCGCGGTCTGCGGTGTCAGTCCGAATTGCGCGAACACCGGAATGCCGGCACGCACCAGCGCGCGAACCGCATCGGGAAAATCCGCCGCGCCGTCGAGCTTGATGATGTCGGCGCCGCCTTCCTTCACCAGCCGGATGGCGGCGCGCAGCGCGCTGTCGGTGCCCTCCTGCAGCGGGCCGAACGGGAAGTCGCAACTCACCAGCGCGCGCGTGACGCCGCGGCGGACCGCCTTGCAGACCACCAGCATCTCGTCCATCGTGACTTCGAGCGGATTGGAATGGCCCCACAGATTGACGCCGACCGAGTCGCCGACCGAAACGAAGTCCACCCCGGCGCGGTCCGCGATGCGCGCGATCTGATAGTCCCATGCAACCACGCCGACGCTCTTGCGCCCCTCGCGTTTCATCTGCAGCAGCGCCGGGATTGTGACCGTGGCCTCCATGATTTTTCTCGTCCGCTCGAATATGGTTCAATTCAGGTTCGCGCTTTTAGCATGAAGAGCCTTCGGTGCATGCAGTCTAATCCGGCGCTAACGCACGCGCCTTGGACCTGGCGGAAGAGAGAGGGAGTCGAACCCACCAAAGGCCGTCTGACGGCCCCTCCCGGATTTGAAGTCCGGACGCCCCACCGGGGACGCTTCTCTTCCTGAAAGCGACGTGTCGGGCGTTGGCGATGCGTCCGCCGTCGCGGCCGCTGCCGGCCGGCGGAACAGGTCGACGCGCTGCGCATTGAGGCGGCGGATATCGCCGCGGCGCAGCGTCACGCCATGCCGGTCGAAGAATTCCAGAATTTGAATTGCGACCTTGCGGCCGTTGTCGAGGCGGTCGCGAAGCTGCGCGGCGGTGAATTCGCCATTCGGTGCTTGGGCGCTGAGGTCGGCGATGATCTCCGTCATCTCCGCCACGGTATCGCGCAGAAAGAAATGATCGGTGGCGATCTCGTCGAGCTTGCCCATGCGGCCCAGAAGCTTGAGCAGACGCCGTACATCCGGCTCGCGTGCGCCGAGTGAGCCGGCGAGGTCGCGCACCCGCGGCGGGCGAAAGCGTTCCGCACCGGACAATAACGGCGCGATCCTGGTCCACAGTTTCTCGTCAGCCGGCGTCAGACGCACCGCATGTCCGGGCAGCCGCACCCAGGCGCCGTCGAGCGCAATTTCGCCGTCACGTGCAAGCCTCTGCAGCGCCGCGAGAAGGACCGGCGCCGGCAGTCTCAGTTCAAGCTGCCGGCGCAATGGCTCAAGCCCGATCCCCGGCAATCCGGGATTCGCGGCGTGAAATTTCTCCAGCATCGCGACCAGTTCCGCCTTGAGCCGCCGCCAGGTCGCGGCAGACAGCGCATAGGTCATCCCCGACGCTGCCAGCCGGGTGACCCCAAGCCGCTCGGCCATGGCTTCGGCCTCGGCGTCTTCGATCGCGCGATCGCGCGCAAATCCGGTGAGATCGACGAACAGCGGCGGCACATCCAGCATCCTGGCGAGCGCCGTTTCGTGGTCCGCGCTGGCGCAGGCGGCAAGTTGGGCGAGCCGCTCCGGCGTCCGGCGCCGCCGTGCGGGTGCGCGCAGATCGAGGAACGTGCCGCCGCCGATGGTGCGCTGCGCGGTCGTATCGCGAACGATGAACCGGTCGCCGGCCGCCGCCGCGATCGGCCGCTCCAACACGAGTTGCACCCACCCTTCCCCGCCGGGAGCAATCGACGCGTCCCCGAGCAACACGATGCGTGCGCCGACCTCGGCTGCCGCATGATGTAGCCGTACCGGCATCCATGTCGTGATGGGCTTGGTCTCAGTCGCAAGCAGCCGCAACTGCGCATCGATGCGATCAGCGGGCGCGTGCAAGGCGGCATCGACCACCACCTCGCCACGCGCGACGGCCTCCTTGCTGACGCCGTCGCCCGCGAGATTGAGCGCGCAGCGCTGCCCGGCGACGCCGCGCTCGGTCGCCCGGTTCTGTGCATGGATCGAACGCACGCGCGCGACAAGACCGGCCGGGCTGACGGTCACCCGATCGCCGACCGATACCGCGCCGGACAGCACCGTGCCGGTGACCACGGTGCCGGCACCCGCCAGCGTGAACGAACGGTCAATTGCCATGCGGAACCGGCCGCGCGCCGACCGCGCATCGATGGCTTGCGAGAAGTCGAACAGCCGCGCCCGCAGGTCGTCAATTCCCTCGCCGGTGATAGCGGAGACCGGAACGATCTCGGCCCCCGCAAGTCCGGTCGCGGCGAGCGCCTGCGTGATGGCTGAAGCGACTTCGGCACGGGTCGCGCCATCGACCAGATCGGACTTGGTCAAGGCGACGATCCCGCGGGTGATGCCGAGCAGATCGATGATTGCCAGGTGCTCGCGGGTCTGCGGCATGATGCCGTCATCCGACGCCACCACCAGCAGAACGAAATCGATGCCGGTCGCGCCGGCCAGCATGTTGTGGATGAATTTCTCGTGTCCCGGCACGTCGACAAAGCCGAGCACCGGGCCGTCGGGCGACGGCAGGTAGGCGAAGCCGAGGTCGATCGAAATGCCGCGCGCCTTCTCCTCCTTGAGGCGGTCGGTGTCGACACCGGTGAGTGCACGCACCAGCGCGGTCTTGCCGTGGTCGATGTGGCCCGCGGTTCCGATGATCACGGCAAGGTCCCGGATTCAAACGCGGCGAGGTTCTCCGCAAATGCGGCCTCATCATCCAGGCAGCGCAGATCGAGGATGCACGCGACCGTCTTCGATGCGGCCGATCACCGGAACCGGCAGCCGGCGCAATGCGTCGCTGAGCGCGGCGAGCAGCCGCCCGGTTCCGCGAGCCGCCGTCGGCCGGATCGCAATGCCCCGCGCTGGGCACCGTTTCGAGCGGCAAGGCGCCTGAGCCGATCTGACTCTTGCACGCCACCACGTCGACCGCGAAAGCCGGCCCAACCGCCTTGGCGACGACCGGCACGAGACGTTGCGCCAGCGCGGCGATGTCCGGCTGCGGCCGCGCCAGGGCGCGCAGCGTCGGCACAGTTTGCGTCAGCCGGTCGGGATCGCGATAGAGCTTGAGCGTCGCTTCGAGTGCGGCAAGCCGCATCTTGTCGACCCGCAGTGCCCGCTTCATGGGATTGTGGTTGATCTTCGCGATCAGTTCCCTGCGGCCGACCACGAAGCCGGCCTGCGGCCCGCCGAGCAGCTTGTCGCCCGAGAAAGTGACGAGGTCGGCGCCGTCGGCCACGGCTTCCGCCACCGTCGGTTCGTGCGCGAGACCGAGGCGCGCCAGATCGACCAGCGTGCCGGAACCGAGATCGTGAACGAGCGGAACGTCATGCTCTTGCGCCAGCGTGGCGAGTTCGCGCGCCGACACCTCCTTGGTGAAGCCTTCGATGCGGTAGTTGGAGGTGTGAACCTTCAGAATGAGCCCGGTCTTCGCGCCAATGGCTGCGGCGTAATCCTTCTGGTGTGTGCGGTTGGTGGTGCCGACCTCGACCAGCCGGGCCCCTGCCCGCGACATGATCTCCGGCAAGCGGAACGCGCCGCCGATCTCGATCAGTTCGCCGCGGGAGACGATCGCCTCGCGGCCCCTGGCGAGCGTATTGAGCACCAGCAGCACGGCGGCCGCATTATTGTTGACGACGGTCGCATCCTCGGCCCCGGTCAGTTCGCACAGGATGCCGCGCAGATGGTCGTCGCGCTCGCCACGGCGGCCTGACGCAATGTCGTACTCCAGCGCGACCGCCGACCGCATCGCCGCGACCGCCGCTTCAATCGCCGACTCGGCCAGCAGCGCACGTCCAAGATTGGTGTGCAGCACGGTTCCGGTGAGATTGAAGACCGGGCGCAGGCTCGGCCGTGCCAGCATTTCGAGCCGTGCACCCGCGCTCGTCAGCACGGCGTCCGGTCCGTCCGCCGCGGCGCGGTTCGCACGCAATTCGGCGAGCACGTCGCGCACCGCATTGACGACGGCAGGCCGGCCGAAGCGCTCGACCAGACTGGCCGCCGGCGCGGCGCGTATCACTTCATCCACCGAGGGAAGCCGGCGCGATACGGCGGTTGCGGCTTTTGCCATCACCCGCCCTCACCCCCACGCAGAATCCGATTGCTGCGCCGCACGCGGGCAATGCTCATCTGCCACCTCACGAACCTCACGGGCCACGTGGATCGAAGTCCGCGCCTTGCGCGCGGCCTCCCGTCACGATCGCCTTTATAGCACTGGCTGTCTTAGCGACCGGCGGCGAGGCCGCCAAGTCCGGTGCGCCACCGGCGCTTGCCGCGGGTCGCGCATGGGAACAGCGTGTTTGCTTGCAATCCAAGGTCAACGGTCGACGAGAAAGTCAAAAGTCCGTTCGTCCGCACGCTGGCGCAGCATCGCCTTGAGGCGGGCTCGACTGGATTCACGTGGCGCCCCTAAGAACTGCGGCGTGATAAAAGCTCCAGCATTGAAAGCATTAAAAAGTTTGGCTTCGTTCCGCCAAAACGCCGGCTTTATACTCGTTATAATTGCATAAATATAAAATACAATCATATAGAGCGCGCTTCATCCAAAGCGCGGATCGCAAATTTGCGGCGTGAGATCGCACGACGTTGGTACCGGTCAATGGCCAATAATCGTTTGGCCTCTTCCGACAGAATCGTTGCGAGCTTTTGAGGTCCCTGTGGCGTCGATGTCAAAAATGCTTCCACGATTGCCAACGGGATGTCTGGCGCGTTCGGCCGCAGAAGCCGGGAGAGAATTCTCACTTTCTCTCGCCTGATCGCCCGAGATTCATAATAAGGTTTGCTCAAGGCGTCCAACAGCAACTGATGACGTGCATAACGCACGCGGCGCAGATCGATCTGCGCTTCCGCGACTCTGCGCGCGAGTTCATGGATTTCCGCGTTGGCGCCGGGGCCGGCAATTTCACGCGCAAGCGACTCAACCTCTTTAGACAATCCTGGATCGGAATCAACCGGCAGGCTCAGCGCGTGGCGGAGCGAATTTCGCGCCGAGCGGGCGCTCCCCTGTTTGGTCTTCGGGCCGGTACTGGCGCGTGCGTTGGCGCGGTTTGCATTGATCTTACGTATGCTGGTCACGCCGCACTTTTTCCTTTGGCAAGAGTCGTCTCGATCTCGTTAAACTCGGCATCCTCGACCTCTTGCACGCCCTGTCGTAGTGCCTGGCTGAGCGTCGCCCGACGCCGATCGATTTCCTTTAGGCTGGCGTTGCGACGAGTTTCGGCGATGGTGATTAAGCGATCGAGGCGTTCGATGTTGTCGAGCTCTGGCTCCAGCGCCTCGGCCACGAGACTGTCCATGGTGCGGCCGGCGGCGTCGAGGAGTTCTTGGACCTCCTCGACTGCCGAAGGTTCGCGCCGGGAGTAACTTTGCACGAGCTTTTTCGTCTTATCGCCCGCTATGCGGTCAACGATATCGCCCTCCAGTCCGGCGGCAACAAGAAACGCGTCGATCTTGGCATCGGCATCCGGTTCGTTCCGCTCCCACGCGGCGGCCAGTTTTGCGAATTCTTTATTTTGGTCTTTTTCCAGGTTTTCCCGTACCGCCACGGTAAGGTCGTCCGCGTACAGAAGAACCAACGGATTTAAGAAACTAATTAGCGCCTCAAGCCCACGCGCGCTGATCAGACGACAATTTCAGGCGGCGCCACCGCAAGACCTCCCACTGCAAGACGACGACATCGTTGATGAATATCTCATCAATAATATCCACCGGCTTTACGGCTGCGCAAACGCGGGTGAGCAGCACGTCATATGCGGCAGCGTCTTCGCCCTCAAGCAATAACGGGGGACCAAATAGCGCCAACCGCTGGACCGGCGAAGAGGCCAATGTAATTGATTTTGATTTATCAATTAACCGATGACGTTTCATTGATGATCCTATCTGCGACGTCTGCCGTTACTCCTCTTCCTAGACTTCACGATTCGCCCAACAAGCATCGACCTCAGCGAATCACTTTTTGTCAAGTCAAAAAGGCTATTTTCTGCTCACCATGAACGGTTCGGGAGCATCGTCAGGGGGGCGGCATATGTGCTCAGGCGACTGCGATGCGCTTTATCCCGCTGCCCCTCCGCACGGCAGCCTAACCCCGGCAGGCGCTCCACTTATCGACGCGGAAAAGTTGTTCAGACACCCGGGACCGTCTCTTTCGGCGCACGTTGAAGAAATGAAATGCGATCATCCACGCAATACAGGCCCAATGCTTTCGAGCCGGCGCTGCGGCGCCAGGACCTGGCTCTGGCAAGCCCTGCCGATCGCCAGCCGTCGGCAGCAAGAAGCGTTGCCGCATGCATGGTGGAGCCCCTGGATCGGGTGCTCCGCGCGGCAACACGAATGCTCTCAAGCACGACCTTTTTACAGCCGAAGCCTTTGCCCGCCGTCGAGAGCTGCGTGAATTGATCCAGCAATCGCGCACGCTGCTCGTGAAGGTTAGGTGAGCCAGCGCTAGCGCAGTGTAGCGCGACGATCGGGATGAGAACGCTCACCTTCATTGTCGCGCGGCAGCGCAGTGGGCCCCATTCGCGGTGCAGCTCAGCTTGTTGTGACCACCAGCACCTGACCGTCGAGATCGAGCGGCCACAGATGAATGCGCACGGGCAATGACAATGAGCCCGAAGTTCAAGGTCTGCTCTTTTTTGCGTCAGCACCGTCAGCACCGCCTGTGAGCGACCATGAGCCCCTCTCGAGGGAGCTGCTCATTGTGCTCACGGTACCAGCGCGGTCTTGCTGACGGTGCTGATGGCCCGGCGCCGGACGGTGCGGCCTGGTCCAAAGGAGCGTGGCCCAGACGAAACTCCGGTTATCCTGATTAGTCGCGTCCCTGCCCGGCCGTCACGGCTGAAGCTGATCTCGATACCGAGCGCACGCAGGAAGGTCTGCGCCCGCCGCAGTCGGCCGGCGAGCGCGCGGGGATTTTTCGGCCATCCGGCGTTTGCGGCACTCTGCCCGGGCATCGCCTGACCGAGAATGTCGGTACTCATTTGCAGAAAGTCAGACGCGGTGCCGGCCCAGGTGGTTCGCTTCGCCATGATCTCGCGCACGCACAGGGCCACCGGATCAGCGTCGATGATGCTTTCGATCGCGCTCCGACGGTTGGCCCAGTAGGCGTTCTCAAACGTGCCCGCCGGCCAATATGCGGTTTCGCAGGCGGTGGCCCAGAGCGCGAAATCGGCCATGCGCGGCAGCCGCTTGAGCTGTCACGCGGCCGAGCCTTTGCAAGCCCTGCACGGCAGCATCAAGGAGCGCGCCGAGGATCCGCGGCCGCGCGAGCTCGAACTCCCGCCAGAGCGCTTGCTCCGGCTGCCGCTGCGCCTCACCGATCGGGCTCAGGGTGATGAAGATGGCACGATCGCCGAGATCGGGGCGGGTGATCACCTCCTCGATGCCGTTGAGCATGACCGGCCGGGCGGCGGCGAACAGCACCTCATCCTGATCGGTGTAGAGTTGACGGACCGCGAAGGCGCCGCCGCTCGCGAGCCGGCAGAGGGTGTCCGACAGCCAAGGTGACAAGCGGGTGAGATTGTCGAAGGCCAGGACGTGGCCGTTGTTGGCGGCGATGAACAATTCGCGGTCCTCGCGCGGCAAGGCCCGCACCGGCGCGACGCTGGGATCGACCAGCGCCCGCAACATTTTCGAGAGCACGGTCTTCGCCGATCCCTGTTCGCCCGATATGGCCAGCAACGGAAAGGGCCCGCCGGCGCGCAGCGCCCCCAGCAGCCAGGCGACCACGAGCACGAAGTCGTCGTGGTCGGGAAGATTCAGAACGGCGCAATTCCGCGATCGAGCCGCCGCGCGCCGGAATTGGCAGCGGCAACATGCCGGCCGGGCGGCGGAAGCGGACCGGGACATCGTCGGCGATCCGCCAGCCGCGGGGGCCGATTTCGACACAGCGCCAGAACTCGTCCGCCAGATCGAGATAGATCAGACCGTCCTGCTCGGCGACGCGGACCGAGACCTTGCGCTCCGGACCGTCGAACTGCGCCTGCGCCTCCAGCACATTGAGCGCGGCGCTCATCGCCGACGGGGTCGGGCGCATCCCAGGTGCGTTCGTAGTATTGCTGCCGCAACCAGCCGCGAAAGCGCTTGCTGCGCAGCGGCCAGGTTTCGCGGTGGCCATCGATCATCAGATCGGCAAACGCCGCTCCGTCGCTCGTGTGGAAGAGCCCGGCGGCGCTTGCCACTTTGAGCAGAACATCGGTGCTCATCACGCCGATGCGGCCGTTCGCCGGAGCAGGGCGCTACCCTTGGTTATGCGTCGCCCGCCGCGTCGCGGCGCCTGAGACGGCGGTGCGATTTCCGGGTCGCAGATCAGCAGCCACATGGAGCGGTTCGGCAGCAGCCTGCGCCGCATCGGGCTCGGGTTGCTCGATCAGCCGGGCTCTGCCCCCAGAGCTTGCGCGCGACGTCGAGGGGATCGATGCCGGTCGCCTTCCACCAGCCCGGCTCATTGCCGACCCGGTGCAGAGCGCGGTGGTGGGTGCGGCAGAGCGGCACCACGAATTCGTCGCTGACCTTGCGGCCGAGCGCGCGCGGCTGGGCGAAGCGCAGGTGGTGCGGGTCGGAGGGGGTGCGGGCGCAGATCAGGCAGGGCTGCTGGGCGACGAACCGCAGGTGCTCCTTGTTGCGGTGGCGCTTGGGCTCGGAGAGCGCGAGCACGCTCTTGTCGATGCCGGGCGGCGGTTCGCGAGACGCGGCTATTGTCGGCTCGACCGCATCATAGCCGAGGCGCGGCTTTGCTGGTTCAGCCGCCGATCTCGGCCAGTTCTCTGGTTGGGGTTGGCCTGCCGGACTCCGGGAGGTCTCGCCCTGCCTCGGAAGTTCGCCGCTGCCCTGCCCTTGCGACCGACGGCAACCCCGCTTCGCTGTCTGCCGGATCGCTGAGCTGGGTCAGCCGGCGCTCGAAGGCTTCCTCCACCGCCTGCGCATCGGGGACCCTCAGGGTGTTTTTGGCGGTGATGGCGTTGCCCGCCCAGATCGTAGCTTCATCGGCTGAGGCGATGGCGGCGAGTTCTCCCAGGAGCCGGTCGCGCAGCTCGCCCGACTCATTGGGGGCCAGGATGACGGGTGGTGCGGACCTATCCCCCCGCCGTCCACGGCGTGCGTAGCCGTTTCCGGGCCGCGTAGAATGCGAATTGTGGAATGGGACAGGTCCGACGCCGTCCGCACCCGCAAACCGTTCCCTGCCCCGTTTGCCGGGCTCGGCGGTTGGGCAGCCGCTTGGTCTTGGAGGTCGGGCGCGTCGAGGTCGTCCTCGCCGGCGATCCCCACCAGAGTGAACAGCGCGTACCGGCGGGCGTAGGTCAGGGCCGCGCCCATCCGGCGAGGACTGGCCAGGTCGCTGATCGGACACACCGGCCAGTCCGACGCGATCCATTCGCCGGAGGCGTGGACCAGCATGGTGGTCAGGTTGACCAGACCCGCGGCCTGATCGACCGCGGTGGTCTGGACGGTGGCGATCTCGTGCCCGCTAGGGTCTTGCGCACGATGTCGAGCCCGCTGGCGAGGGACGCATAGCGGAAGGTGCGCTCGTCCCCCTCGCCCGCCCGCCCGGTCGCGGATGGTGGCGGTCAACGACTTCTCGGGATTGACCAGTTCGGCCTGCGCCTTGGCCAAGCGCACAGCCCAGCGCCGCGACCGAGTCACTGGATCGCGGCATGGGCGACCTCCCCCGGGCGATCGATGACATCGAAGCTGACGGCGCCAGACTTGGAGCGTTTGGCTCGCACGCCATGGCCGATCGCCTCCTTGACGTCCTCCGGCATCAAAGCCTTGAGCTCGGTCTTGGCCTGCTCGTGCTCCATGTAGGCCTGTCGGGTGCGGCGGAAGACGCCGGCAAATTCCGCCCAGCTGTTGGAGGACGTCATGTCGACGATGCGGATCGCTTCGATCCGCGCCCGCGGCGGCTCGGAATAAGTGGGATGCGGCGGCTCGCCCGACTGCACGCAGCGCCAGAACTTCTTCTCGGCCGCGACCAGGATGCCGAGGTAAAGTGGGTCCATCGGGATGGTGATCTCGACCCACTTGCCGCCGCCGGTGATGATCGACAGCACCGCCGACCGGGCGTGGGTCACCCACATGTTGTGCTGGACCTGCGCCATGTGCTTTTCGGCCGCCGCCTCCTCGGAGAACGACCAGGGCAGCATGAACTTGGCCTCGAAGACCGCCCCACTGCCCTCCACCATCCCGTCCAGAGTGGCGGCCATCCACGAAATCGCCGAGTGCTGGACCCGGCGCTGCACGTCCACGACCTTGCGGCCGCTGTTGCGCTCGTACCAGAGGCGGTTGAGTTCCTCGGTAGCGGTGCCGAGCTGCACGACGAGGTTGCCGGACAAGGTCCTCCGGCTCCACCTCGCCGCGCTTTTCTCGCCAGAGCCGGATCAGGGCCGCCTCGTCCCCTCCCATGATGATCCGGGCATCCGAGCCGCCCATGAAAGTCCGTCGAACTACGGCTTCGGCTCGAGTTATGGTAGGTCCCATTGGAATCCTTCAGTCTTGTCTGCCGGTCAAAAGTTCACGCATCTCCAGTCCGCGTCATCAACAATTTTTGTTTATTACGAGAGCCCGCCGGTGTCAACAAAAAAAACGTTGATTTAATAACCCCAAGTCAGTCCCGGGGTGCGAGAGGTTTTCTCGAAATGACCCAAACGGAGCTGGCGACTAGATCAAATCTGGGATTGTCGACAATCGTCGATTTTGAGAAGTCGCGACGGCAGGTCTCAATGGAAGCGATTACAGCAATAAAAGCGGCCCTCGAGCGCGCGGGAATAGAATTCATTGCTCAAACGGCGGCGGTCCTGGCGTTCGTCTTAAATCTGTTCGAGCCCGCTGACGGCAGCATTATCGCCGTTTGTGTTGGCGGCACTTCGGCTGCCGGCATAAAATCGCCGGCGATTGTTGACGATCCGGATGAACTTCTGCAGCAACTGGAACTTCAGTACTCTCTGCTCCCGCTCTTATGAATTCGACCACGATGAGGAGTTCAAAATGGTGTCGATCGGTCCCGTGAGGAATGTAGGTCTCCTCGGAGCCTCGGACGCCTTCCCCGCCTTTAAAACTCTGTGTGAGACGAATGGGGTTAAATGCATCGCGATCACATCCCCAGATCAGCAGCATGCAACTCCCCAATTCCTCGCTGATATCGTCACCGAAAAAATTCGTCAACCGAATGCGCAATAGGTCAACAGGATGCTGCTCGACGGCGAGATGATTACCTTGTCGTTTGGCGCGAGATGGATTTTGAAGAGCAATGTCCGCGACACCCTGTTTCGCGGATTGGTCTTGAACGCGCACGGCACCCGGCTGCCGAACGACCGTGGCGGCGGCGGGTTCAGCTGGCGGATCATGCGCGGCGACCGGATCGGCAATCTTGTTTTGCACCAGATCGATGACGGCATCGACACCGGCCCGATCCTGCTCAGCGAGGACTACGTCGTTCCGCGGCATGTCCAGACGCCCGCCGAGCATGAACGGTATTATCTGTAGCAGCTGACCGGCTTTGTTTCCGCTTTCTGAAAAAGGTCTTTGCGGAGCGCTGCCATTTCGAAACCACGCCGCAGTTGAATTACAGCTCCACCTATTATCCGCGGCTCCATACGCCGACCCATGGCTGGATCGACTGGTCATGGCCGGCATCGGACATCGACAGGTTCATTCTGGCGTTCGATGAACTACCCGGGCGCAAGGACCTCTGGGGAAATGAGACAGTCGTGTTGCGAGACTGCCAGCTTCACGTCGGCGAAATCGGACACCATCCTTTTCAGACGGGATTGGTCGTCCGCAACAACGGAAAGTGGCTCACCGTTGCACTCGAAGGAGACTGTTGCCTCCTGGTGTCGGAAGCCCGCGATGAAAGCGGTCGCGATCTGATCCCTCACATCAAGGAAGGCGACCGTCTCTTTACGCCGCAATCGACGCTGGATCAGGCAATGATGACGCGCGTTCAATTCACTCCGACCGGCTTGAAGCCGTAGAATCAGCGACCGTTAGGCAATCGAGCGAAAAGTAGGCTGCGCGCGGGCCGTGATCAGGGTTTGAGGAAGATCGTGCTGTACCTCGTTAGGTAATTGCGGTGATTGGGTGATCGGCTCCAAGGACCAATAGCACCACGGCCACGCCGAGCGGCGCATGCCGTCTTCGTCGTGAATTGCCGCGATATTCCAGTCCAGGGGAACGAGCTTGTGCGGCGCCGATAGTAGTGTCTTAGTTTCGAGATCCATCCCGCCGAGGAAAAGAACGCCGCCGGACGTGCCGCGGCGACCAGCGACGCCAGCGCGGTTGCCGCCGCCGCATCATTCATGTATCATGAAGTTTTGCCCCAGCACCAGGTCGAAATTGTTGAATTGCCGAAAATCCGCGGACAGGACATCCCCATAGGCAAAGCTCACGCGCTCGCGGATATCCGACACCACCGTCCATTCGTCGCCCGATCGATCGAATAGCCTCGCCTCAAGCTGCTTCGCCACATCGTGGTGGGCGGTCCCAAGACCATAGTCGGACGTGTAGCGCGCGGTATCGGCCGCATTGAGGGCCTCATGGGAGATGTCGACCGCGGTGATGCGCCAGTTCAACTGCGGGAACCGCAAGGCCAGCAGACCGCCTAAAGTATAAGCCTCGCAGCCATAGCTGCAGCCGACAACCAGGATGGAGAGCGCGTCCGCTTTTGTCAGGCTTGCGAGCGGCCCTTCGAGTGCCGCAAGCTGCAGCAGATTGCGGAAGAACTTTGTGGTCGTCGATTGGGTGCGCGGCTGGTAGCGGCGCTGGCGGTTGTAAATGTGCCATCCGATCCAGGCGCCGGAGCGAGATCGAATAGCCGCCGGTTCGTCTGGTTCGAGGACGTCACGCGGATCGCACCTTGGCATGAGGGATGGCAGTCATCATGAAGCCAATTCGCGCCGCTCGCCCGTCTTCGCGGACCAGGCGTCGAGCCGCCGCAGATGGTCGAGCAGGCCCTCGTAGAAGCGGCGCATGTTGCCACGGCGCAGCATTGGCTCTCCGGGATAATACGGGGATACGGACAGGAACGGATACCGCACGCTCAGGAGCGTTGCGAGGCGTTCGACCACCATTTGATCGGGGACCGGCCTGTTGATCCGCGCGGCGATCTCGTCGCGAAGCGAGCCGCTCGCATCGCCGCAGCCGAGCGCCCACTGGCTGAGCCCCGGACCGAGAGCAATGGCCGGACGCCCAAGCAGAAAGGCTTCGAACGCCGCAGTTCCGGTCACCGCACACGTCAGCGAGGCGCGGCGAATGAGGTCGCGCGAATTCATCGTGTATTTCGCCACCAGCAGTCCCGGCAGCCGGCGCAATTGGCGGACGAAATCCATCGAGCGGAAGCCGATGCCAGCCCAATGCTCCTTGACGACGAGAGCGCAGTCTGGCGGCATGGCCATCGCAGCGCGTCGATTGCGCGCGATTGATCGACATAATACGGCGCCGGCGTATTGATCGAAGCCTCGGGCGTCACCTGCAGCGGATAGTAGATGAAGCGCTTCGGCAAAGCGTCGAGTTCGTCGACGTCGAACTCGCGGGCCGCACGGGACGTCCTCAGCCTCCACCATTGATCCCGCAGCGCGGGAAGATTGTTCAGCATCGAGGCCCGAGATCTGATCGAGCACGAACAGGTCGGGCCGTTCGATCGCCTTGCGGACCAGTCCAACAAGCCGCGACGGCAGGGATGGCGGAGCGCCCGAGATGAGGTCATCGTCGCCCTCGATGAGTGCGAAATCAGTCGGCGCGGACTGTGCCGGCATTGGTGAGTTCCGATAGCGCTCGATGAACGCCGCCGCTTTCAGCAACGCGTCTTCGCTCGGAGCGGCGAAAGGCGGCAGAGCGGCGTTCGCGTCGGCGGCGAAAAACGTCCCGGTCAGCGAGCGGCAGTCGAGCGGCACCATCACGGCAAGTCCGAGTTGGCGGGCGGTTGCCACCAGTATCTTGCCCTCGGCGCCTTCGATCTGCGGCACCAGCAGGTGCGTCGCGCCGCAGTCGATGAGAAATTTCTTGTAGAGCAGATGATAGTCGATCCCGCGGGCGAACCGCCTGCGGCCGTTCCGGGCGCCCCACGGCCGCTTGTCGGCCCCCAAATCCTCAGCGAAGCTGCCGGGATATTCGGCGAGGAGGCTGAGGTGTGCCCCGACCGGCTCCTTGGGCAGTTCCTGATAGACATCAAGAATTTCGCCGCTCGGCAGCACCGAGCGCACCAACGCGCGATGCTCCGGCGTGGGCAGGATCATGCACCAGTCGATCGGCGCATTGTCCTTGGCGGCGATCCCGATCAGGTGCCTGAAGATGATCGGCGAAGCGCCGAACCCGTGTAACGCAATCTTGTATCTCAACGCTTGACCCCTTTCACAGCGGCGTCCTGACAACGGCCGTCGTCATGGCAACGCCGACTTCGGCTGGCCGGACTTTGATGATGTACGCACGAGTTGCTCGATCATCCCGGTCAGATCGTGCCGCACGCGATCGACGTGGAATTCAGCGCGCACTGCAGGGTCGCCCCAGCTTTGACGCTTATCGCCGGATCGTCGCTGGTGCACAAGGCGTAATGCTTCACACAGCCCCCTTATGACAGCGGCGGGATCCCGCGGATCGGCGACCTGCGCGCCCACGCGCGCCAGAAGCCGCGCGGAAGTGCCTGGAGGGACGATGCCGAAGATCGGCGTGCCGGCGCCGAGATACTCGACGAGCTTGCTGGGAAGGAACACGCTCAAATCGTCCGGTCCGTCGATCACGAGCACAAGGTCGGCGTCCGACATGAGCTGCAATGACTGAGAATACGGCACGGTATTGACTAACCGAACAAGCCCGTCCGGCAATGCGCGCAGCGTGCCATGCTCCCGCATCCGCCGGGGCATCTGGCCAACGAGCTCCACCCGGACTTCTGCCAGCAGGGCCGGTTCGTCCGACAGGATCGTACGCAAAGCGCGAAACAACGGCACCGGCGAACGGTGGCCGTATAAGTTGCCGACATAGCGCACGACCGGGCCGCGATCGTTCGGCGAGGAAGCTAGATAGAGCGCCGGGTCGAAACTGTGCGGCAGTACGCGCGCCTTCTCCCACCACGCAGGCGGATATTTGCGCATCACGAGATCCAGCGTTTCTGCCGAGGTGAAAATCAAACGGTCCGCCGCCGCGACGACGCGATGCTCGAGCCGCCGGTTGATCACGTTCGCAAGGACGTTGTGGCGGTGAAATGCATTGTCGAACCACGGATCGCTGAAATGCGCCAGCCAGGGCACGCCGAGTTTGGATTTCAAGCGGAAACCAAGAAGATGATCCGACATCGGCACGCCGAAGGTGATCAGGGCTTGCGGCTGAAACTTGCGTGAGCGCAACTCAATTTCGATGGCCCGTTCGGCCTGCGTTATCCAACTGCGAAATTCGTCTGGGACCCGGGCGTAGAACGGCAGAAACCGCTGCGCCAACGTCGCGGGAAATCCGGAGAGTCGCGGCTCGAACGGAACGTCAAGACAGAACGAAAAGTGGCGATCGAAATCCACGTAGCTATCAAGTCCCGTTCCCAGTTGCCTGCCACCGCCGCGGACCACGCCGATATCGAGCGGCAGATGCGACAACAACCGGCCAATCTGGATGGCCTGCGGGTAGAGCGCCGGAGGCAAGAAATAGGAGACCGCCAGGACCTGCATGGGACGATCGGGCATTTTGACCTGTCAACCGGCGCGCCGAGCGAGGATTGCATCAACGACGCGTTCGGACGCACGCCCGTCGCCGTAGACATCGTGACCCTGTGCGGCTGCCGACCAAGAACCCGTCAAAGCATCGACGGCATACTTTACGATGCGCTTGCGATCAGTTCCCGCCAGCCGCACCAGCCCGGTCTCAAGGCCTTCCGCGCGTTCGGTAACGTCACGCATCACAATGACCCGTGCTCCCAGGCTTGGGGCTTCCTCCTGCACGCCGCCGGAATCACTGAGGATCAGTTCGGCGCGCGACATTAGCAAAACAAACGGCAGGTACTCGAGCGGTTCGATCAGGTGGACATTAGCATGGCGCACGCTCGCGCCGAGTTCGCCAAAGACGGTGTCGCGCACCGCAGGATTGGGATGGACCGGGTAGACGAAATGGCGGTCCGGAAAGCGCTCCGCGAGTTCAGTGATCGCACGGCAGATCGCTAGCATACCGGCGCCGAAGCTCTCACGCCGGTGCGCGGTGATGAGCACGATCGGCGCGACGCTCTCTTCCCGCAGACACGTTACGCCAGTGGCATCGAGTATCGCCTGAGCACGGCGGCGCAGGCACTCATCTTCGCCAAGCCGCCGGACCAGCCATTTCAATGCGTCGATGCCGGTGTTGCCCGACACTACGATATTCGCCTCCGCAACATTCTCCCTTAGCAAATTGTCCGCATTGGATTTGACCGGCGCAAAATGCAGCCGCGCAATCCGCGTGATCAGGCTGCGATTGACCTCCTCCGGCCACGGCGAATAGATATCCCCGGTTCGCAGGCCAGCTTCGACATGCGCTACTGGAATTTTCTGATAGAATGCCGCGAGCGTAGTCGCGAACGCCGTGGTGGTGTCACCTTGCACGAGGAGCCAATCGGGCCGATGGACGACCAACTCTCGTTGCATCGCCTGCAGAACCGACACCGTCAAATCGGTCAAGTTCTGTCGCACGGTCATCACCTCCAACTCCGCACTGACGACGATGTCGAACAACGCGAGGATGTCCCGACAGAGATCGCCGTGCTGTCCGGTATTGTAAACCCTCACGGCGAATTCCGGCCGTGCCGTTGCCGCGAGCACAACCGGGGCGAGCTTGATCGCCTCAGGTCTTGTGCCGAGAACGATCGCGATACGGATTGGGCTCACGGGGGACACTCTGCGGTGAGATTACGAATTCAAGATTCAGACCGGCCGATACCGGAGGCGCGCTGTGCGAACGCAGATCGTGCGCGTGGTCGTATCTTATGACGCAAGACGAGCGCCGCACGGGCATACTGCTCTCCGGATACTATGGCTGTGGCAATCTGGGCGACGACCTTCTCCTGACAGTCACAGTTGAACAACTGCGGATGATCCTGCCAGGTGCGCGATTTCTGTTGCGCGACCACGGCGGGGAACTGCCGAACCTGGGTTCGGACGTCATCCCTTCCGGCATCGACGCGGTCCTCAACGACCAAACACGTTCGCGGCCATCCCGTCTTAACGATTTCGCTTGGCGCCTCTCCGGCCTGTTGTGGCAGTGCCGCTGGCTGGTCTTTGGCGGCGGCACGGTATTTCACGACAGCGGCGGCCTCGCGTCGCTGGTGCTGCAATGGCTGATCTGCCAGCTCGCTCGCATGTCCGGCGTCCGCATTGCGGCGCTCGGTGTCGGCGTCGGCGATCTCCGAAGCGCGACGGGGCGGTGGCTGCTGCGCGGCATCATATCGCGCTGCGAGTTGCTCCTGGTGCGGGACGAGGCGGCGATGCGGCAATGCGCTGGAACCAAGGCCCGCCTGACCGACGACCTGGTGTTTGCCTGGCGGTCTCTGCCGCCGGACAACGGCCGCAGGCGGCCATCCGCACATCCCTTGTGCATCGGCTTGACGGTTTCGCCAGTTGCGGACGAAGGAACGATCGCCGCGCTCTCGGACGCAGTCCGGCTCTGGCAAAAGCATGACCACCGCGTGGTGTTTCTCGTCTTTCAGCACAGCGCCGCGCTAGCGGACGACACGGTCTTTGCAGCGATCAACCGCAAGGTTGCTGCGCCCACCGCGATCGAAATACGGCGCCTCAGCACCGATGCCCCTTCCATCGTCAACGCATTCGCAGACATCGACATCGTCTGCGGCATGCGGTTCCACAGTCTCGTTCTGGCGGCGATGCTGGGGAGGCCATTCGTCGGCATCGCGCACGACAACAAGATAAGCGAAATCTGCCGCCGGTTCGGCATGCCCTGCCACGAAACCGCCAGTCTCGACGGAACTGGCCTCGCCACCAGCGCCGAAGGCATTCGGGAAAAGGCGCCTGACAAGCAATTGCTCGACGAAAGCCGCAGGCGCGCAAAAGAGAACTTCGTTGCCCTTGCGTCGCTCGTGACAACGTAAGCCGCCCGTCCATTTGGCGGCCAATATTGGGCTGCTACTTGCGTCGTGAGGGCCCGCGTAGCGAGCAGGAATGATCGATGACGGCACTGACGCGGGAACCGGGGCAGGAAGCCGTGTCCAACCCCCGAGTACCGGCCGCCGCCCGAGCAGCGGTTTCTCGCGCTCGACACGCTGCGCGGCGTTGCCATCCTGATGGTCGTCCTTGGACATTTTCTGCCCGGATAGCTCGTCTTTGGCCAGGTCGCCCATCACTTCACGTCGCTCGGGCGCAGCGGCGTGCTGCTCTTTTTCCTTTCAGCGGCTACCTGATCTTCCGCGCCGTCGAACATCAGGATACTGGAATCTTCCTGTCGCGACGGCTGTTCAAGATTTTTCCCACCTACACGATCAACGTCGCGCTGACGTGCAAAACTCGGTCGCGACCTCGCGAATTACTTCGATCGCCTCGGATTCGAGACGTTTGACGTTTCGGGACAATGTCATTCGCACAAGCTTAATGCCCCCGGCGCGCCGCGGTGCTTCGTCGACTGGCCCAACGATCAATGACACCGACGCATTTTGGTTTCACCTTGTAGTTCTGAACTTTTTTTCAAGGTCCATGGCCCGAAATCCCCCACGCAAGGGTGTTCAGCGTCGTGCTTGCGGCCTTTATGGCGAACGCCAATACCAGCGTGCCAAGCTACGCCCATACAATTTTTCCGACAGGTTCCTCCATGCTCTATGCTTTGGCGCTCGCGGCGTTCGAGGTTGTACATAACCGCACATTCTCTGGCAGCATCTATATCGACGCTCGGCCGTCGGTCACACCGGCTCTGCCACACGTTTCTTCCACCGCAATCAGGCTCCTCCATGAGATCGAGCGCCTGCGCTACGCCGTTATCGGCCACCCTTGCCTTGCTTCGCGGCGAGTTGCGAAGACTTTGTTGCGGCCCGTGCGCCATTAGCCGACAATGGCTCGCAACCGGTCGCGGATCAACAGGTAGCCGGCCCCGACAACGAGCCAGTAGCTTGCGACACCCCCTGCAAGCGCCTGCAGCCCTTCAAGATACCTACACAGCCACATCGAAAGTGCCAATCCCGCACCGGCGATCGCGGCAGCCATTGCGGCGTGACCGAAAACCGGCATCCAATTGAAGCGGATGCCGCAACGCCCAATCAAATAGGCACCGAATACGGTCAGGACGGTACTGTTGGCGACCCCGGCCCATGCAACACCCATGACGTCCCAGCCGAGTTTAAAGATCAGAATGAATAGCAGCACCGCATTTTGAACGAACCAGAACAAATTCAGCAGGTAGACATAAGAAACCCGGCCAACAATCTGAAATAGTCGAAGCATCGGCGCGAGCACTGGCGTGAACAACAATGATAACGCCAAAACCTGCATGACGCTCGCGGTCAGCGCTGTCGCGGCTGGGGTGAAATTGCCGCGCTGGAACAGAATGCGGACGATGGGCTCGGCAAAGGCAACGACGAAACAGGTGATTGGTACGCTGACGAGCACGACGCCGCACAGCATTCGCCCGAGCTTCGCCCCCCGACCCTCCTCGGAGGCGAGTGGAGCCACGTAAATCTCGCGAAACGACATCAGGCTGGAGAGGTTGTTGACAATCTGCCCTGTGTAGCCCAGAGCCGAAATGCCGCCGCTCGTCAGGAACGACTGGAAGTACCGATCGGCGAGCGAAACCAGGCTGCCGGTCTGGTTGGCAAAATATTGTCTCGCCATCCCACGGACGAGATCGGGCGAGGGGGCAAATGCACCAGTATGAACGACCCCGCGCAGGGTGAGCAGCATCATGAAACCGCACAGATAGCCTGCGCCATATGCGATCGGCAGGGAGGTTATCGAGTCGTGCCAACACCAGAGCGCGGCGATCGAGACCACCATCACGAACAGTTCTGCCGCGAAGACCCAATGGAACCGCCAGAGCGCCTTCAGATGCGCAGCCACGGCGTAGAATGGAATGATGATGGCCACCCAAGGCATGAAGTAGAGCGCAAGCTTGGACAGCAAAGTGCGCTCTGTCGCGCCGAAGCCGGCCGCGATGATCGGCATGCTGAGGTGCAACAGCAGCATGAATCCCGACGCAAAAAGCACACCGCCGATGCTCGCCTGCAAAAGCAGCCGGTTGCTGCCACGCCAGAACGCTTCCTCCCCGTCGCGTTGGTGGATCTGCACCAGCCGCGACACTGCAACGGTGTCGAACACCCCTGAGAGATTGAAAACCGCAATGGTGGCGATCGCATAGACCACGAGATAGCCGTCATACTCGATCGACAAACCAAAGAACGCTGCAATGAGCGCCTGCCGCGCCAGTCCGACGAACTGCTGGAGAACGGAGATTCCGACGGTAGACGCAACATGATGGATGAATTGCCCTCTCATATGCCGTCACATTCCGCAGATGGTCCATCTCCGCTCGTCCCACGGACGAAGTCCCCAGCACACGAGGTGCCGGATGCCGGCTTGCACGTCGCGAGCAAAGGGAACAAAGCCTTCTCTACGAAGTTGGCTTCGCCCGAGCGGAGGCGGCAGCTACCAGCAACGCGGCATGAAGCTTTGCAGCGCAAAAGCCGCGCGGTTGGTTCCCAACAGATCGAAATGATTAAAACTGGCCCAATCTGCTTGTACGCTTTCTGCACAGCGTGTACTTCGCAAATGGGTCGACTGTTCTTTTCAATCTGCCTACGCGGTTTGACTCTTTGGCCGAATGTGGCGAAAAACGCGAGCCAACCGAACCGACCATGCCGATTTTCCAGACCAGCAAATCTGATTTTCTTAACCACATCGCGTCGCTTGGTGTGAAAGCCGGTGATCGCCTCTGTGTTCATAGTCGGATGTTGAGTTTTGGACGCATGGAAGGCGGAGTGGAGTTCATGCGAAGCGCGCTCCTCGACGCGGTCGGGCCAACCGGAACCATTGCCGTACCGACCTTTACCTTCAATTTGACCCCTGATGACATATATGATGCGGCCATTACCCCACCCTTCATGGTCGGTACACTGAGCGATTTTGTTCGTCAACATCCGAACGCCGTCCGCACTCAGTGTCCGGTTCACTCATTTTCCATCATCGGCCCCGGAGCCAAAGCGGTAATGGCGGCTGATCCGAGTCATCCAATAGGACCAGGCTCTGCATTCGAAGTTATGAGCAAAGAGGATTTTAAACTTCTGCTTTTGGGATGCACTTATCAGGAGGGCGCAACACACGTCCATCACATAGAGGCCAACGTGGGCGTCCCTTATCGGAGTTGGATCACATTTTCTCGTCAGGTGCGGCAAGCTGACGGGACAATCCGGCCGCTAACGGTTCGCTATTACGCCAAAACACCCAACGCGCCAAAAACGAACAATCTTTCAGCCGCTGAAAAAATGATTCACGATTTACGTCATGGGCGATTTGTTCCCCTCGAGCGCGGCCGGAGGCGTAGCCATTGTATTGCGCTAAGCGTTCTTGAAGGAACTGTAGGAATGATGATCGAGCGAGACCCATATGCTCTTGTTGAAAGATGCTAGGACCGAAGATGATTGATGTAGTGGATTTATTTCTCAAGGTCGCACATCAACATGGTCAACGGCACGCTATAATCGAATCGGCCGGAGTAACGACTTATGACAATCTTCTGATGCGCGTGCAGCGACTTGCGCACGCGATTGCAAACATTGGAGAGCCTCATCCACGTGTGGCAATTTTACTTCCGCAAGGCGGATGGGCCTACTCGGCCATGTTTGCGACTTTGATGGCGGGCGGTGTATACACGCCGATTAATTTGGATCACCCAGTCGATCGCCGCCGGCAGACGATTTCGCAGTTCGAGCCAAATGCAGTGGTTGCCATGGGCGAAAATGATTTTCTCGATCTCGATCTTGCGAACGCGATCGTACGCATCACGATCGATAGGCTTGGGTGCAAGACGCTAATCAAAAGCGCTCCGGCAGGAGACCTTGCCTATGTTATGTTTACTTCGGGATCGACCGGAGCCCCTAAGGGGGTGATGATTTCGCGCATGGGATTGGCACTTTATGTCAACTGGGCGCATAAAGCGATGGATGTAACTCCCGAGGATCGCTGGTCCCAACATCCGAACATTGCGTTCGACCTCTCAGTCCTGGATATCTTCGGCGCGCTCTGCGCTGGCGCTTCACTCTATCCGCTAACGCAAACTAAGGAGCGACTTTTTCCAGCGCACGCCATTCGCACGCATCAATTAACGATCTGGAACAGCGTACCAAGTGTAGTCGACCTCATGCGGCGAACGGATCAGCTAAACACCAACTACCTTGCGAGCCTTCGGTTAATTACTTTTTGCGGAGAGCCTCTGCTGAGCCAACATCTCGATTTCTTATTTTCGGCGCGACCTGATATTCGCGTGCACAATACTTACGGTCCGACGGAAGCGACTGTATCAATGACACTGCTGCGCCTATGCGCAAGCAACTATAGGCAGCATTGCGAAAATACCGCCGCGCTGGGAGAGCCGATCGCCGGTATGAATATTTTCTTGGAAGACGGCGATAGGCCAGATGAGGGCGAAATTGTAATTGCTGGACCACAGGTTGCTCGCGGATATTGGCGCGACGAAGTACTTTCGGATAAGGCCTTTGGCACTCGGATTGTGGGCTCTGTTGTGCAACCCGCCTATCGAACGGGTGACTGGGCAAAACGGAAGGGAAATGACCTCTATTTTGTGTCGCGCATCGACAGACAAATAAAGCGCCAGGGCAACAGAATAGAACTTGGCGACGTTGACGCTGCTCTGCGCCTCGCCGGCGCCAGCGCGACTTGCACGGTGTTCGTCGACAACTATTTGGTAGCTTTCGTAGAGCAAGCCGAATCCGCAGATGTCACTGCCTTAAGCCGGCGAATTCGAAAAACACTTCCGTCATACGCTCTGCCAAACCAGATTCGAGCGCTTCCAGTCTTACCGCGCAACGCCAACGACAAGATCGATGCAAAGGCCTTGGAGGCATTGGTGCGGGACGCGCACTCGCAAGACCGCGCCGACTGAGTAGAGGAAAAATTATGTCCTACCAACACATACGTAGCGTCGTCATCTCCAGTCTTTCAGATGCTATCCTAAAGGCAGGATATGATCCTGCGACTACGCCAGACAGCTTCAACTTTCTTCAAAAAGGGGTAATTGACTCTTTCGGCTTTATGGATCTTCTGGAAGAACTCGAGGACAAACTTGGCATCTCCATTGATCTCACCGCTCTCGAAAGCGAGGATCTCGCTACAGTTGGCGGCCTAGCACGTCAGCTGGGGAAGCTCCAAGGGTGTTCATTTTGACTTGCACTCGCATCGTTCTCATTGGAGAGGGAGCTCCTCTTCTCGCAGTTGCGAACCATTTGACCGCGGTCGCCAACGCAGAAATTTCCGGAATCGTTAGCTCAACGCTCCTCCCTGAAAAGCTAAAGCACGTTCCTCGCGATTGTTTCACTTCAATTCTTTCATTCCTGCACAACCCCCACCCAACTGGCGACTGGTTGATTAGCATCAATTCAAAGACACTCCTGCCTGCTGACGTGCTCGATAGATTCTCCGATCGCGCGCTGAACCTACACAATGGCCCCTTGCCGAATTATGCCGGACGACATGTGACTCAGTGGGGCATTCGCAACGGAGAGACGGAATTTGCATCAACCGTACACTTCATGAATAAGGCCGTTGATACCGGTGACATCGTCGCAACGCGGCGCTATTCAATTAGACCACAAGATACTGGATTGAGTCTGTTCCGGAAATCATTCCACGAGGGACGACTCCTCATGATTGAGGTTTTGGACCGCATCCTAGCCGGCAAGCCCCTTCAGCGAAGCGCACAGATCGCGGCTAAACGCCATAATTATCGTCATCATGACGCTCTTGACCCTCGAGTTCCTTGGACGGAAAGTGCAAGACGCGTTGTTGATTTCCTTCGCGCGGGCGACTACCGGCCCCTCAGTTCGCCAAGTTATACTGCGAGTTTGAAAATGCCTGGAGATGAGATCGTATTACTTTACCGTGCAAGCGAATTAACGGACGCTAAAGGAGAACCAGGCGAAGTCCTCGATATCCTGCAGGAGGGTCCGGTAGTCGCATGCGGGTCCGGCGGCGTGATAATTACCGCATCAACCTTCGGCGAAGCTGATTTGAATCAAGCAACATGGCGAGACCTTCTCACAAGGGCAAATCTGACGACCTTACCGGGCCGGTAAGACTTTCAATTTGAAAGATATTTCAACCGACTCGTTCGAGGAGTTGTCTGGCAAGGAGCATCTCAGCAATTTCCGCACAGTCTAGCGCGTCACCATTTATTCGCTCCGCCAGCGCAATCAGGTCGTGCCTACCATCCGCGTATGCAAGAACATTAGTTACGGTTTTGATGTTGTCAGCACTGCTCCGTTTGCTGAGCGTGGGGTAAAGGCCACGTTTCCCAAGTTGCGGTTCACACGGAAAAATGGCGCGATAGGTGTAGTTACGTTCCAGGACTTCGACGCACCGACGAAGCATGTTGAACGCGCCTTGGAGGCCTGAAGGGGTGACTAAGTCAAAGTTGTCGAGAGAGGTGTGATATTCAGGATACGTTCCGTATTTCGATCTCATGATGGAGGCTACAGGAAGATCGATGAGTGGACTGCAATATTGCCGCTCGTCGCTGCCGCGCTGTAGAAAACTGTGCCGCTCAAACCCGGAGGCGTGTCTTCCGAGCACGTGTTCAGCCGCGCGATCTGCAAGGGTCCCTCCGAGTCGGGATGGCATCAGCGAATATGTACGATCATCGCCGACGCATGTTACAACATAGCCCGCTATGATATGTCGTTTCATATACTCAGCGTGGCGGCTTAGATAGACGATTGAACCGAGCGTCTCTGGAAC
The DNA here is from genome assembly GCA_963756715.1 of uncultured Alphaproteobacteria bacterium. GTDB lineage: Bacteria > Pseudomonadota > Alphaproteobacteria > Rhizobiales > Xanthobacteraceae > VAZQ01. The sequence goes on along the minus strand of CAVWOV010000035.1, from coordinate 324,274 downwards.
GAATACCAATCGATAACTAAACCGTCGCTGGAAAGTGGTGAGCCAGCGCGCAAGCGCCGTCGTTACGACGATGCCAGATAGTTCGTTATTTGCCATTGAAGGATGGCAGACGTAGGTTGAGAAGAAAATTTCTCTGGATTCGGCTCCGTGCAATAGAACCTCGCCGTAGGTCAAAGCGCCTGGCTTGAGGTCGGTGTCCACTACCACTCGGTATTGACCTGGTAGCAACGCGTCTCGCCGGCGTTGCTCGACGCAAAATCCCCACCGTCGACTATAGTATGATGTAACATAAGGAATAGCATCCGGCAGTTCTGGGAGAGAATACAGGTGGTTCTGAAGCTCATCGAGAGTCATCGTCCGATCAATTGGCTCGGAGTAGCCGACGAGATGTAGGTTATTTTCGCGAAAATCAATGACCTTATCGCCAAATTGGTCGGCTACAAATGCGTCGCGCACTGTCCACTCGTCAGGCACGACCCAATCAAAAGCGCGCGTACCGCTGGGTACCTCGGACAATTTTAGCTCTGGAATCAATTTCTGAAGGTAAGCAAAGGTATTTCGAACGCCGGGGCCGGTCAGGCTTCGGCAAATTGGGAAAAGGTCCCGCATCCACCCGATCATTTCGTCGCCGATTTTCTCAGTCATCGCGTCTTCGGTGTCAAATTGACTGCCTCGTCTTGAACAACTACCCACGCCAGGGATCCTCGTCCCGGTAGTTGCCGCTTGGTCCACTTCGTTACGCCGTGCAACTTCCTCGGTGACGCACCGGGACCGCGAACTCAAAACCAATTTTTGACTCGGACCACCAATGAAGATTAGTCACCAAAAGAGTTCAACTTGCTCGCCAAAATCGCGCTGCTTATGGTCAGACAAGGTATCCGTGCGATGAATGGAAATGCGTGTCCATCGTCAGGACAAAACCAGCAATCCGACCGTAGCGTGAGATTGCCGCCACTAATTGGCGAGATAAACTTCGGTGGCTGGACCGCCGCATCGTTCGGTTTGTCGACAATAATAAGTGATGCTGGATTTAGCGGATTGCCGCTAAGCGGCCAAGGCGTGACGATGCGGGGCGCGTGCCCGATGCGTTTGAGCATTTCCGGCAGGCCTCTGACATAGCCCAATTGATCCATACGTAACTTGCCCTCAGGCGAAGCGAATTCGTAACTTGGCTCGATCATTACAAGGTGCCGTCGGGCAACACGCAAAAGCTCCGAAAGGATAACTCGCTCCCGGCCACGATTAGGCTCAACCGAATGAACCGTAAGGACAACATCTACCGAGTCTGACGCCAACGGGATGCGATCAAGTCCCGCCGTGAACAAAGTTACATCGTCCTGCCGGCAGTGAGCGATGTATTGCCGAGCGTAAAGTAGCCGGGAAAACGATAGATCCAAGCCCAGTACGTGCGTGGGCCGATCGGACATGTGAGATAGAATCGGCACGAGCGTTGTTGCCTCGCCGACACCGGCTTCCAGCAAACTAGAAGGCGCCAACTCGTCGAGCACGCCAGCGATCAGTCGGCCCAGCTCGTTCCTAAAGTGACGACGCTCACTATCCTTCAGCTCTTCGACATAGGTCCCCGCTTGAGCATCGTAAGAATATAGAATTGCAATCTCTGAATTCGGCATACCCTCCCGCGATGCAATCCAATCAATAATATTCTGACCACGCTCGAAAAGCGCACGAATTTCACCGGCATTATATTTGTCCATTGCACTGCCTATCGGTACCGAACCATACTCGCTTGTCCTACGAAGTAGCCCGCACCGTAAAAATCGGCCGAATTACTTGGTTTCCGAGACGGCGGTCGATGTCGCCGCGATCCAGCGCCTCGCGCAGCACCGGGAGCGCATGGTCATAGGCAGCGAGAACACGGGCGATGTCGCCTGGCGTGTGCGCGAAGCAGAGATTGTGGCTGGCGTTGATCAATACGCCGGCCGCGATCAATTCGCGCAGAAGCAGCGTCTTGATTGCTTCCTTGGAGGCTTTGGCGTGATCCCGGTAGGCCAGGATCGCCCACGGCGGCGCACCGACCAGCTTGACCACCTCGTCGAGCCCTGCCGCCGTAACCCTCGCGCGGGCCGCGCTCATCAGTTCGCCGCCGACCTGCCAGAGCCGGCCGGTGACATCCTCGTGCTCCAACTTGTCGATGGTGGCGATGGCGGCGGCAATCGACAACGTCTCGCCGCCAAAGGTGCCGGAGAAAAAGATATCTGCCATCAGTCGCATGATGTCGGCGTGGCCGACCACTGCGGCGATCGGCATGCCGTTGCCCATCGCCTTGCCGAAACACGCGAGGTCGGGGGTGACGCCGTAACGCGACTGCGCTCCACCCAAGGACCAGCGGAAGCCGGTGATGGTCTCGTCGAAGATCACCAACGCACCGTGGCGATGCGCGACCTCGATCAATCCCTGCAGATAGCCGGCCGGTGGCTCGGTGGCGCCCGCCGGTTCCAGGATGATGGCGGCGAACTCATCCGGATGCTTTCGGAACAACGCGTCGGTGGCCGCAAGGTCCCCGAACGTCACCATGTGAGACAGCGCCGAGACGCTGGCCGGCACGCCGAGATTGCGCGTGGTCGCGCCGATGTACCAATCCTGCCAGCCGTGATACCCGCACAGTATGAGCCGGTCGCGACGCGTCGCGGCGCGCGCGAGCCGTACCGCCGCCGACGTCGCATCGGTGCCGTTCTTGCCGAAGCGCACCATCTCGGCACACGGAATGTGCTTCACCAGCCGCTCTGCCAGGTCGGCCTCTACCTCTGTCGCCAGGCTGAAGCTGATGCCGCGCGTGAGCTGGCGTCGGATCGCCAGATCGACGTCGGGATCGCGATAGCCTAGCACGTTCGGCATCAGTGCGTTGATGAGGTCGACATACTCGTTGCCGTCGGCGTCGTAGACCTTGCCGCCGTCTCCGTGAGTGACGAACAGCGGTGCGGCGCCGGGCGGAAGCTGAATCCGGCTCTTCGAGAAGGTCTGCGCCCCCAGTGGGATCACCCGTTCGGCGCGCGCCAGCAATTGCTGGGAGCGCGCAAAGGTCCGCGTCGTGTCGAGCGGCTCGCGAGCCAGCGCTGTGGCGAAGCCAGCGTTGCGCGGCTCGCGACAGTTGATTTCGCGCAGCTGGGGCTCCCGGTCGAGCACAGCGAGCACGTCGAGGTGCGAAGGCGCACGGTCGCCCGGGAGGCGCGCCGCGAGTGCCTGCAGGAACGCGAGGTCGTCGGCGGTGTCGAGCGTCCATCGCTCGCGGGCAAGTCCGGGCAGCGGTGAGATCAATGTCTCGGCCGGAAAGCGAGCGCGGTTGTTGCGGATAAACGGCGTGACGTGCTCACGATCGGCCGGCCGCTTCGCTTCGCGCGCTGCGGCGATCAATGCCTCCGCCGTCATCACCTCGCAGTCTAGGCCGTCCGGCCAGGTCGGCGGATCGACGTTCGAGGCGTAAGCGACGCCTGTCGTGCCGCGTAACCGCACGGTCTGCGCCAACACCGCCGGATCGAGCAGAGGACAATCGCCGGTGATGCGGACGACAACGTCCGCGCCCGACGCCGCCATCGCGCCGACGTAGCGGTCGAGTACGTCGGTCTCTGAGCCGCGATGTACCGGCACGTCGTTGTCGGCACACCAGCGGTCGATCAGATCATCAGCCCCCGCAATTGACGTCGCGACCCACACGTCATCCACGCCGATGGCGGCGCGCGCCGCTCGCACCACCCAGGCAATGGCCGGCCGGCCAGAAAGATCGGCCAGCACCTTGCCGGGCAATCGCGTCGAGCCTATGCGGCACTGTATGATGGCGACGGTGGTCATTGCCCGGACCTGTAGATGAAAAATGGACGGCGACAGCGTGACCGCCGCTCAGATGCGTTCCAAGGCCGCACTGTGGACACTTCGCAGCGACAGATGCCGATGGATGTTAAAGCCGGGCTTGTTGACGCCGGCGGGATCTTCGTAGCGTCCGACATAGATACGATCGCCCTGATGATCAAAATCGCGGCACCACAGGAAATCGTGGCTCCAAAGTCGACAGCCGCCCGACACGAACCAATATGCGAGAAAGGCGAAGGCACAGACAGCGGCGGTGGGAAAAACCTGGTCGGCTCGGAGCGCAGAGCGGATCGCTTCCGGATCCTGCCCGCGTGCCGAGACCATCACCTCCTTGGCCAGGAGGTGCCAGCGCGCGTCCAGCGGCGCGCCAGCAAACTCCTCCAGAAGATACCAATCCTGATTGTAGAAACACGGCTGTGACACTTCCGGATCGACGCCAAACAAATTTCGTAGCGACTTGATCGTGACCGGGCTGCCGTCGGCATGAACCGGCGGCGCGAACAGCAGCAGATGCGACGCGCTGCAGGCGTGCAAGGTCTCCTCCTCGAACGAAATTGCCGGCGCGACCACGTGACCGAGTGTGAACACGCGCGCGACGCGCGACAGTTCATCCGACCCGAGGAACGCGCTGCCAAATAGCGCGCGCGCTTCCACCTCCATCATTCCTAACGCTCCTCCTTACGGGCGGCATACGCCACCGCCTCCTCAAACGACGCGACGTGCCCGAGGTGACGATACTTCTCGATCTTTTCAAACTCCGTCTCCAAGAGGTCGATCCGCCGGCCCCAGCCCTCGTCGCGATGCCATGGCAAATCGCGCACGCCCGCATTGACCAGGCAAAGGTCGAGACCGTGCTCCTGCATCGCTTTAAGGAACGTGAGATAGGCCCGGTACTGATGATATTGCGATGCAACCAGTAGCGCGGTTCCCCAGCCAAGCTCGGACGACCACCGCATCATCGCCACCGCCTGATCGCGGGTATTGAGGCTGTCCTCGTCCGTCAGGATAGCGCCGTCAGGCACACCCGCCGCGCGTAGACCTGCTTTCAGGAGGCGCGCCGGAACGGCGCCATTCTGCGGATCATCCAAACCGCCGGTGATCACGACCATCGGCGCCCAATGCGCCTGAAACAACTCGACGGCACGGGCCACGCGGCTGTAACCATCGCCTTCTAGCAGGAAGATGACATCGGCACGCCGCAGCGGCTCGTTGTCGACGAGACAGATGAACCTCTCGCGCGCCGTCAGCATTTGGGCCGATGCCGGTTCAGTCGATATCATCCCAGCGAATTGGCATACCGGCGTCGAGATCGCGCCTGACATGCTTGCCGATCACAACCGGCCTGAACTTGGGATAGATGCCCAGAGCCGGCCGCAGTTCGACGACATCCGCCTCTTCGATAATCGCGCCTTTGCGAAGCGCCTTGGCGGCGGCGAGGCCTCGGCGCTGCACAATCACGGTCTCCGCCTCTTCCGCTACGACTTCCTTGCGTTTCGATCCGAGCGCCCGCTCAAGGCTCCGCGTGCGCTCGATCATGCGGGCGAACTCGTCTGGCTCCATCGAATGGGGATGATCCGGCCCGGCGTCTGTCTTATGCAAAGTGAAGTGCTTTTCAATGACGCGCGCGCCGCGCGCTACCGCCCCCAGCACGACGACGTCGCCAGGCGAGTGATCAGAATAACCGACGATCGTACCGAACGCCTCACGATAAGTGTCGAGCACCTGGATGTTGGCGCTCTCGATCTTGGAAGGATAGTTGGTGATGCACTGAAGAAGAACGAGTTGCCTGTTGCCGGTGGCTTCGATCACCCGCACTGCCTCGTCAACCTCCGCCAATGTCGAGGCGCCGGTGGCCAGGATGACCGGCTTTCCCTTGCGGGCGATATACTCGAGCATGGTCAACCAAGTGATGTCGCCCGAGCCGATTTTATAAAACGACGTGTTGAGGTCGGCCATCAAGTCGACCGCCTCGTGATCGTACGGAGACGAACTCGGTGTGATGCCGATCTCCCGGCAGTAGTCGAAGAAAGCCTGGTGCCAGGCCCTTGGAAACTCCGCCTCCCTGAACACCTCGTCGACCGGACGACCCCAGCTGCCGTGCACGCCCTTGAGTTGCATCGAGGCGAAGCCGGCGCCTGAAACGATCTTGTTGGCCTGGAAGCTCTGGATCTTGGCGACCTGCGCGCCTGCCTGCTTGACCTCATAGGCAAGTTGCTTCGCCTTGCCGAGATCGCCGTCGAAATTCGCCCCGATGTCGGCGATAAAGTAGGTTGGCTCATCCTTGCCGATGATGAGGCCGTCGATTTCGATCGTACTCGCGAATGCCATTGATCTGCTCGCCTCCCTGAACCGCCGGACCGGTAACGGTCAGCGGGTACGCTGGTAGAGAAACTCGCGATAGCGACCGCCGCCGCCGTGCCAAGGACTGATCGCCTTGGTCCTGAGCGTGAATACATGGGGGTCAAAAGGGAAATCACGCGCCCTGATCTCGATATGGCGCGGGGAATTCGGGTAGAGCACAAAGTCACTGTTTTGATGCAGGAAGAACTGCGGCTTCAGCCGGTTAATCAGACCGACATAGTCGGCAACGGTATCCTTCCCCATCTCGGAGAGTGAATGGCAGTTGAAGGCAACGTCACAAGCGGTCACTGCGTGGCGTTTGCTGGCGGGAACCAGCACGACGTCGGCGCTGGCGGTGTCTTCGTCGATCCACTTGATCGATAGATGCGGCATGGCATTACGAAGAAAAAAATAGGCAAGATACAGCGTTTCCGGCAGATCACAGTTGATATACCTCACCTGTCGGCGCAGGAGGATTTCCCTGATCAGCCCGCCGTAGCCCCCCCCGATCTCAAAAACGGTCGGCCGCTCGATGTGCTTGACCAGCGATAGCAGTTTGTCGGCAAAATAGGTGTGACGGGGCATGTCCGGCGCGATCAGACCTTCGCTGTTCCAAATGCCCGGAAGGTTCCCGCACTCCTGCGGATTCTTGAGCGGGATCACTTCAAGACCGAAAAACTCACGCAGGGTGTCGAGGTCAAGCGCGATATTGGTTGCGAGATCACCGGCCTCCGAACCGAAGAGGCCATACGCGGCGCCGTTCGTGAACATTTCACCCAAGCATCCGGCAAGAGTCTCCGGGTCGCGTTGCGATAGAATGTTCAAATAGCTGCCGCGGCGATTCTCATTGATCCATGCCCACTCGCCCGTGGCATTGCTCGGCTCCAAACGAGCAATGATTTCCCCCGCTATTTCAACGCTGCGCTTCACCCTTTGAACCTTCCGACAATCCGCGAGCTTTGGCGTCGATTGGCATTCACTGGCCGTAGCCGAGGTGTCATGTCTCCTCGACAAGTTGCCGCAACCGCTCGACGGTGATCCATCGATCGTTGCTGTTGCTGGCATATTCGAAATCGGCCGCGACCGCGCGGCCCTGCTGACCGTCGTAGACCTCCGATTCAGTCGGATTCCACATATGGATGCCGGGCTTGATGATGAAGTAATCGTCAAATTCAAGCGTCAGGCGGGCGTCGTCGCGGGTGATCAGCAGTTCGTGCACCTTCTCGCCCGGCCGTATGCCGACGATCTCCTGCTCGCATCCGGGCGCGATCGCCTCAGCCAGATCGACGATGCGCATCGACGGAATCTTCGGCACGAAAATCTCGCCGCCAGTGATCAGGTCGAGGCAGCGGCCGACGAAGGCCGCGCCGTCGTCGAGGCTGGATCCAGAAGCGCGTCATGCGCGGATCGGTGATCGGGATGCTTCTTCTTCTCGCGGCACTGCTGGAAGAACGGCACCACGCTGCCGCGCGAGCCCAGCACATTGCCGTAGCGCACCACCGCGAAGCGCGGTTCGCGGCCGCGCCGGTGAGATGGTTCGCCGCGACGAACAGCTTGTCGGAGCACAGCTTGGTGGCGCCGTAGAGATTGACCGGATTGACCGCCTTGTCGGTGGACAGCGCGATCACCTTCTTCACCCGCTGATCGATGCAGGCATTGATGATGTTCTCCGCACCGATCACGTTGGTCTTGATGCATTCGATCGGATTGTATTCGGCGGCCGGCACCTGCTTGAGCGCCGCCGCATGAATGACGACGTCGACGCCGCGCAGTGCGCGGTCGAGGCGCTCGCGGTCGCGCACGTCGCCGATGAAGAAGCGCAGTTGCGGCTGCGTGAACTTCTGCTGCATCTCATATTGCTTGAGCTCGTCGCGCGAAAACACGACGACGCGCCCCGGCTTGTGATGGGCGAACAGGCGCCTGATGAAGGCCTGTCCGAACGAGCCGGTGCCGCCGGTCACCAGGATATTGGCGCCGTCGAGGGATGAAGACGTCGAACTCATGCAACTCCTGCCTGGACCGCTGGTGAAAGCTTGATCTGCGAAGCGAGAGCATCGCCATGCAGACGCACCTGCGAAGCAGGCGCGCTACCGCAGTCCGGGTGACTCGAGAGGGTCAACCCGGTTGGCCGATGGTCCGGCCAGCGCGCAGCCGCGTTCACACCGCGGCGACGCAGTCCACGTTCAAGACCACCCGGACCTTGCGGCCCAGGAGATCGAGCAGAATGGCGACGCGCTCGCCGTCGGTCATGCACTCGAACAGACCGAGACAGGCCGCGAATGCGCCGTCGAGAATCCGGATCGGATCGCCGGGCGCGAATGCCGGCGTGGTGTCGAGACGGACGAGGCCGCGCTCGTCCTCGCGCGCGCGCAGCGCATCGACCACGTCCGCCACCGACGGCCGCAGGCGCATCGCCGTTGCAGACCAGCCGCGCGACGCCGACGGTCGATTGGATCGCGCGCCAGCGCTGCGCCGCGGCGTTGGCGGCGATGAAGAGATAGCGGGGAAACAATGGCGCGACGACTTCATCCACCCGGCGTGCATGGCGCCGCCGCTTGCGATAGCGCGGCAGGTAGATGAGGTAGCCTTGCCGGACGAGATGCTCGGCCGCCTTGTTCTCGGCGTTGGCGTGGGTCTGCGCGACGTACCAGCGCAGCGCCGTGGGTCGGGTATCGGTCACGCCGCGCGCCCCCGGGTGTTGCGGATGCGCCCGGTCAGCAGGTCTGGCACCAGAACCCGCTCCGCGCCGAAATGCTCCCGCGCCTGCGCCAGCGTCTTCACCGGGTCCTTCAGATCGGTCAGCAGCACCGCGTCGCACGGCTCCGGCAGATCGGCGAACGATGGCACGACCGCAAGGCCGATGAAGCGCGCGACGTTTGCCGAGGGATCGACCACCGCGACGATCCCGACCCCGCTTTCGAGGGCGCAGATGGTGGAGATTTCAGCGAGGTCCGAGACGCCTGCGAGCGCAATCCGCGTCCAGCCGCGTGCGCTCGCCTGTTCCAGCGCGGCAGCACAGTCGGCCCGCGCCGACCGGAAGAACGAGAACGAATAGGACAGATATTCGACCGTGAGCCGGGATTTCTCGGCGAAACCCTGCGGGGTGAGGTAGTAGGCATAACGCCGGGCCGGCGCGTGCGCGACCTTCACCAAGCCCTTCTTCACGCACCGCTTGAGGTAGGCGTTGACGAGGCCGAGCGCGATCCCGAGCTCGGACGCCAGCCGGCGCTGCGAGGTGCCGCCGTCACGCTCGACCGATTCGAGCAGACCCAGGACGATCCGGGAGCGCTCCGCCTCGTCGCCTTCGGTGGCATCGGACATTGACGGTTTTCCCAATAATCGCCTTACTCTTAGTTTGTTCATCGCATGAACGTCAAGCTTAATGTTCAAGAGATGAACGCGGCAGAATCCGTGCACGGCCGTGGCACATGGCGTCTGGCCGGCGCTGGGCACTACCCTCTCGAGCGGCTCTGGACCGCCGACACGAACTGGACGATCGATGACGACGGTCACGCGGGAACTTGGGCGGGAGGGCGTGTCCAGCCCCGAGTACCGGCCGCAGCGGCAACGGCGATTTCTCGCGCTCGATACCATGCGCGGCGTCGCCATCCTGATGGTGATCTTCGGTCACTTCCTGCCCGGCCGGATCGTCTTCGGCCCGCTCGCCCATCACGTCGACTCGCTGGGGCGCGGCGGCGTGCTGCTCTTCTTTCTCCTGAGCGGCTACCTGATCTTTCGCAACGTCGAGCGCCAGGACACGGCGATCTTCCTGTCGCGGCGGCTGTTCAAGATTTTTCCCGCCTACACGATCAATGTCGCGCTGATCTTCCTGTTCGGGCTTTTCACCGCCGGACATGAAAACTGGAATCTCAAGCTCCTGCTCGCCAATCTTTTCATGGTCCAGGACGTGTTCGGTCAGGACATGTTGAACGGCGTGTACTGGACGCTGCTGATCGAGATCAAGTTCTATGCGTTCATTGCCTTGCAGTATCTGTTGCTTCGCGACCGCGGCACGCTCGCCATTCCGCTGGTGCTGATCATCATCAACACGGCGATCTGGCTGACCCGGGGATATGCCAGCCTGCTGCTTACCTTCTTTCCGACGTTCTATGTTGGAATCCAAATCTACCGCGCCGAATGCCGCAACTGGGATCGCATCGGGACCCTGACGGCGTGCGGCACAGTGGCGTTAGTTGCACTGAGTCTGTTTGTCTTTGACGATCAGTACGGCGGGTGGTCGGTGATCTATTTGATCGGCGAATCGGCGCTGCTGACGCTGTTCCTGAGGCGGGATATCTCCAGCCGTGCGCTGAATTTCTTCGGCCGCATCTCCTACAGCGACTATCTCTATCACGTGTCGCTCGGTTTGCTGATCTTTGCGCTGATCGGAGCACCCACGACCTGGACCGGCAATCTTGCCAGCGTGATCCTCGTCATCGCGTTGACCACGGTTGTTGCCTACGTGTCGTTCCGGCTGATCGAAGTCCCCATGGTGGCTTTCGGCAAGGTCCATGAGCCGCTTCTGTTGTCGTCCATCAAACGGGTTCGGTCGAAGCTCGGGCTCTTGAATGAGACCTGATGACGCGTGGCGTTCATTGCGCCGACCGATGAGCGCATTCAGGTCATCAACCGAAATAGCCTGCCGTTCGCAGGTGCTCGATCACCCGATCCGCCAATTGCTCGGCGCTCTCCTGCAAGGTTTGCAGCACAAGCTCCGGCTCGGCCGGAACCTCGTAGGGCGAGTCGATGCCGGTGAAATTCTTGATCGCCCCGCTTTGCGCCTTGGCGTAGAGGCCTTTCGGATCGCGACGCACGCATTCGTCCAACGGCGTGTCGACGAAGATCTCGATGAATTCGCCCGGCGCCACCAAGGCACGCACCATCTGCCGATCGGCGCGAAACGGCGAGATGAAGGCGCAGAGCGTGATCAATCCGGCATCGACGAACAGCTTCGCCACCTCGCCGATGCGCCGGATGTTCTCCACGCGATCGACCTCGGTGAAACCGAGATCGCGGGTGAGCCCGTGCCGCAGATTGTCGCCGTCAAGCATGTAGCTATGGCCGCCGGCGGCGTGCACGCGTGCCTCGACCAGCCGCGCGATGGTCGATTTGCCCGAGGCCGGCAGTCCGGTGAACCAGAGGATGCAGGGCCGCTGATGCTTGGCGCGGGCGCGGGCCTCCTTGTCGACCGCGAGCCGCTCGCGGTGAATGTTGGTGGCGCGGCGCAGCGCGAACGCGATCATGCCCGCGCCAACTGTCCGGTCGTTGTAGCGGTCAACCAGGATGAAGGCGCCGGTGTCTCGATTGTCCGCGTAGGCGTCGAACGCCACCGGAACGCCGGTCGAAACATTGCAGAAGCCGATTTCGTTGAGCGCAAGGACACGTGCAGCCAGATGATCGAGGCGTTCGACATCAAGCTTGTGCTTGATCGCCGACACCGTGGCGGGCACCCAGTTGGTACCGATCCGCATCCAATACGACCGGCCGGGCAGCAGCGGCTCGGCATCCATCCATAGAACATGCGCGGCGAACTGATCGGCGACCTGCGGCCGTTCGCCCGGCGGGCTGAGAACATCGCCGCGGGCGATGTCGAGTTCATCGGCAAGCGTCAAGGTGACCGCATCGCCGGCCTCGGCGCTGTCGCGATCCCCATCGAAGGTGACGATGTTCGTAACCGTGCTGGCGTTGCCGCTGGCCGCCACCACCACCTGGTCGCCGCGCTGCACCCGGCCGCTCGCGACCGTTCCGGAGAAGCCGCGGAAATCGGAATTCGGCCGATTGACCCACTGCACCGGAAAGCGAAACGGCAGTGAGGACGCATCCGGACCGGTCTCGATCGTCTCCAGTACCTGCAACAGGGTACGCCCGCGATACCAGGGCATCGCCAAACTTGCGGTCGCGACGTTGTCGCCAAACCGCGCCGACATCGGGATTGCGGTGAACGACTTGAACGACAATCCGGATGCAAACTTTGCAAAATCCGCAACGATGTCTTCGAAGACGCCCTGGTCGAATTCCAACAGATCGAGCTTGTTGACCGCCAGGACGACGTGCGCGACGCCGAGAAGCGAGCAGATCGTGGCGTGACGGCGTGTCTGAGCGACGACGCCCTTGCGGGCATCGACCAGGATGACGGCGAGTTCCGAGTTTGACGCGCCGGTCGCCATGTTGCGGGTGAATTGCTCGTGCCCCGGCGTATCGGCAATGATGAACGAGCGTTTCGCGGTGGTAAAATATCGATAGCCGACGTCGATCGTGATCTTCTGCTCGCGTTCGGCCTCGAGACCGTCGAGCAGCAGGGCGAAATCGATCTCGCCGCCGGTGGTCCCTAATGTCTTCGAATCCTGCTCGAGCGTGGTCAACTGATCGTCAAAAATGCGCCGGGTATCATACAGAAGACGTCCGATCAGCGTGGACTTGCCGTCGTCGACCGATCCGCAGGTCAGAAGCCGCAGCAGATCCTTCTCGCCTGTCTGAGCGGATTCATCGGTCCGCTCGGGGGCAGCGGACATCAGAAATATCCTTCCCGCTTCTTGCGCTCCATTGACGCTGCTTCGTCGGTATCGATCAGCCGCGCTTGCCGCTCGGAAATGTGCGCCGAGGTGAGTTCGCGCACGATGTCGGCAACCGAATGCGCCTGCGATTCGATGGCGCCCGACAGCGGATAGCAGCCCAGGGTGCGAAACCGCACCGCGCGCAATTCCGGCACCTCTCCCGGCGCCAGCGGCAGACGGTCGTCATCCACCATGATCAGCGTACCGGCGCGACGGACGACCGGGCGCTGAGCCGACAAGTAGAGCGGCACAACCGGAATCTCTTCGGCCAGGATGTAGTCCCACACGTCGAGTTCGGTCCAGTTCGACAGCGGAAAAACCCGCACCGATTCTCCCTGCCGCATTCGGGTGTTGAATAGCTTCCACAATTCCGGCCGCTGGTTTCGCGGATCCCAAGCGTGGTTGGCACGGCGGAACGAGAAAATGCGCTCCTTCGCCCGGCTTTTCTCCTCGTCGCGGCGGGCGCCCCCAAGCGCCGCGTCGAAACCATGCGCTTCCAGCGCCTGCTTCAGCGCCTCGGTCTTCATCACCCGCGTATGGAGTGCCGAGCCGGACGTGATCGGGTTGATGCCCCTGGCAAGGCCTTCGCGATTGACGTGGACGATCAGGTCAAGCCCGAGCACACGGGCGCGCTCATCGCGGAATGCGATCATGTCACGGAACTTCCACGTCGTATCGACGTGCAGCAGGGAAAACGGCAGCTTGCCCGGATAGAACGCCTTGAGGGCCAGGTGGAGCATCACGCTCGAATCTTTGCCGATCGAATAGAGCATCACCGGTTTGCGGAAGACGGCCACGACCTCGCGCATCACCTCGATCGCTTCGGATTCGAGCCGCCGGAGGTTCCTGGACAATGGTTGGCGCATGAGGCGAGGATACGGGGTCAAGGTTAAACGGCGCATTCGGACCGCCAGGACGAACCGCCGGTCCACGATAAACGTTGCTTTCGCCTTGTAGTCCAACGGAATTTTACGCTAGCTCCCCCGATGTCCTGCGCGATCTGCAACGAGCCTCGCTTCTGGCGCATCCCTTTCGCGCATGATCCGGATGTCGCACGCTGGCGGGCGGAGGCCGGCGATGACGCCGACTATGACTGGCGGCTATGCCGCCGCTGCGGCAACGCCTACCCCTCACAGCAGCCAGACCTTGCGGTGCTGCAGCGCGTCTGGGCCGAGAAGCGCGGCGACGAATGCCTGTCGCCGGACGCCAAGGACGCCATCTGGTCATACCGTCGCGCCATCAGCCGCGCCGGCGCAACGCGCTCCTTCCGCCTGTTTGCGCCGCTGTGTGCCAAACGACCGGGGCGCTTTCTCGATGTCGCGTGCGGGCTCGGAGAAACCGTGCGCATCTTCGCCGACAACGGCTGGGATGCCGAGGGCATCGACGCCGACCCGTCGACCGCCAGGTTCCATCGCGATGCCGGCATCCGCGCCTCAATCGGCCAGTTCGAGCAGATCGAGACGGCGAGCGGCTACGATCTCATTCACATCGCGCACGCAATCTATTTCATCACCGACCCGATGGAGTTTATCCGCAGCGTGCGCGCCCGGCTCGCGCCAGGTGGCCTGTTCTGCATCGTGCTCGCGGACTTCATGGCGAGCGCCGATGCCAGTCTGCCGAGCTACACCCACACGTTCTTTCCGACCGGCGCGTCGATGCGCTATGCGCTTACGCTGGCCGGTTTCGAGGTGGTACTGAGCAAGACGATGTCCGGCAGCATCTTCATCGCCGTCGCGCCCGGCGCCCGCTCCGCGACGGCCAATGGTCTGGCCCGCTGGCATTCGGCTGCTCTACCGCACCAAGACAATGCGTTATGCGCTTCTTGGCCGGCCGTACCTGGCGTTGCGCCGGTTCGCCAAGCGGCTACTTCGCGGCACTTCCTAACTCGCGGCTCGCGGCGCGGATATCGCCAGCCGCGGTTCCTGCTCCTTGACCTGCGTCGCTTCGAGCACCCGCGCCAAACGCTCGGCGAAGACGGCGGCCGGCACCGGCAGATTGCGCGCCCGCAATTGTCCGAGCACGAGATTGGCCCGCGGCACGTCGCGATCGTCGATCTCGCGCGCAACAAGGCCGAGCTTGTTGCCGTCGGGCATCGTGCCGATGCGGATCTGGAACGAGATCAGGTTGGCGTGCATGACGAACCCGCGCAGGAACTCGAACGAATTCAATTCCGCAGCGATCGTGAAGCGCAGTCCGGTACGGGCCGAAACCTCGTCCAGCAACTGACGGCCGCCGATGCTGCGCTCGGGCAGCGCCACCGGATACCGGGCGCAATCGCGCAGCCGGACCGATTTGCGCCCGGCCAAAGGGTGATCCTCCGACATGACGGCGACCAGGCGCTGTTCAAGCCGCATCAGCGGATGAAAATTTGCGAGAAAAGGCGGCCGGAAGACCAGCACGAGATCGACCTCATACCCCGCGAGCGCCGTCATCGCCTGCTCGTGATCGAGCACCTTGACGTCGAAGGCGACGAACGGATGCTGCTTGCGAAATTCGCCGACCTCGCGTGGCAGAAAATCAAGCGCCAGCGCTTGGCTGCAGGCGATGCGGACCGTGCCGCGTCGCAGTCCCTTGAGGTCCTCGATCTGCGACTGCATACGCTCGACGTTGTCGCTTTGCTCGCGCAGGTAATGCACGAACACCTCGCCCGCAGCAGTCAGCCGCACGCCGCGCGGCCTGCGCTCGAACAATCGCGCACCGAGTTCGTCCTCGAGATCCATGATCCGGCGATTCAAAGCCGACGAGGTGACGTTGAGATGATCCGCCGCTTTGCGGATGGAGCCTGCACGCGCCACTTCGTCGACGTATCGCAATATTCGCAAGTGCTTCATCGACCACTCGAAATTCGGCAGTGAAAACTTTTCGAGCGCACTCTAGCAAAAAATCAGCGGCAGATGTGAGCACTCAACTGCGTTAGCATTTGCAACATGCCCAATCCGAGCGAGTAGGCACGCGGATTGCACAGCAAAAGCTTGGTCCGCACGATTCCTCGACTTCATATGCTTCACCAATGCGCAGGATGCACATGAATCGATCAATAAATGACCAAGAAATGAGCTGCTCGGCCGGTGAAGCGCCCGATCCGTTTTGGCGAGCCAAAGCTGAACACTACGCCGCCCTCCTTCACACGCACTTCCTTTCAAAGGAGCGACCATGAGCAAATCCCTGCGATCATCCCTTCTCGCGCTGACTGCCGCGGTAGGCCTTGCCCTGCCGCTGGGGCTCGCAACGCCGGCCGACGCCCAAACCAAGCTCAAGCTTGTGCTGAACTGGAAATATCAGGGCCCACAGGGAATGTTCTTCCTCGCGGACGACCGCGGATACTTCAAAGCCGAGGGGCTCGACGTTACGCTCGACCAGGGCAACGGCTCCGGCGCTGCCGTGCCGCTGGTCGCCAATGGCACCTATGACGTGGGCTTCGGCGATATCAATGCGCTCATCGAGCTCGCCGCCAAGAAGCCCGACGATGCGCCGATCGCGGTCTACGTGATGTTCAATCAGCCGCCTTTCACGGTGGCGGTGAAGGCCGACAGCCCGATCAAATCGCCGAAGGACTTCGAGGGCAAAACGCTCGGCGGCGCCGCCAACGACGGCGCGCTCAAACTATTTCCGGCGCTCTGCAAGATCACCAAGATCGACTGCACGAAGGTGAAGATCACCAACATGCAGCCGAATCTGCGCGAGCAGATGCTGATGAAGGGCCAGGTCGACGGCGTGTTCGGCTACGTCAACACCATCCGTTTTTCGGCCAAGCTGATGGGCGTCCAGGAGAACGAGATCCGCTTCATCAACTACGGCAACTACGGCATGGACCTCTACTCCAACGCCATCATCGTTTCGAAGAAGCTGGCGAAGGAAAAGCCCGAGGTGGTGCGCGGACTGGTGCGCGCCATCAATAAAGGCGTGCTCGACACGCTCAAGGACCCCGACGCTGCAGTCGCCGCGGTTGCCAAGCGCGAGGCGCTGATCAAGATTCCGGTCGAACGTCAGCGGCTCGATGCCACACTCAAGGATGAAATGAATCATCCTGAGATCGCCAAGATCGGTCTTGGCAATGTCGATCCGGCGCGGCTGAAGAAGTCGATCGACATTCTGGTCGAGGCAAATTCGCTGCCCCGCACGCCCACAGTCGCGGAAGTCTTCACGCCGGCCTTCCTGCCGCCGGCAGCCGATCTGCCGAAGAAGCTGTTCTGAGATTCAAATGAGGCCGCACATCGTGGCGGCTATCGATCTGCCCTCTCCCACAAGGGGAGAGGGCGGCACACAGGACACGAGCGGCATGCTCGGCTTCCCACGCTTCTTGCCCGGAAGTCGTAAGCGCCCGTAAGGCAATCGTGAATAACGAACCCATGGATCTGCAGCTCAAAGACAAGGTTACGGTGATCACCGGACCCGCCAAAGGGATGGGTGCCGCCATCACCACGGCTTTTGCTGCCGAAGGATCGCGCCTGGCGCTGATCGGCCGTGACACCACGGCGATCGAACCGGTCGCCGCGGAGGCCCGCAACGCGGGTGCGGAGGCCATCGTGGTGCCGTGCGACCTGACCGACGCGGCACAATGCGAGCGCGCGGCGTCGGCGACGAGAGACGCCTATGGGCGCATCGACATCCTCGTCAACGTGGCCGGGGGGTCGGGCCCGGTCGGCAAGAGCGGCATTGAAACCACTCCCGAAGAGTTCGATGACATCGTCACGCTCAACATGAACGGCTGCTTTCACACCATGCGCGGCGTGCTGCCGACCATGATCGCGCAGCGCTACGGCAAGATCGTCAATGTGGGCGGCACCTTCGGCATGCGCGGGCGGGCCGGACGCATGGCCTATTCGGCCTCGAAATGGGGATTGCGCGGCATCACCAAGAGCTTCGCGCTCGAGGTCGGCGCGTACAACATCAACGTCAACTGCGTCGCGCCCGGAATGGTCGACGGTCCGCGCTTCCGCGACAAGGTCTGCGCCGACATGGCGAAGCGGCTCGGCATCAGCGTCGAGGAAGCGATGGAGAAGCATGCCAGCGAGTATGCGCTCAAGCGCGTGACGACGGACGCCGACGTCGCCAATGCCTGCCTGTTCCTTGCCAGCGATGTCTCGCGCCAGATCACCGGCATCGACCTTCCGGTCGATGGCGGCTGGGCGATGCTGTGAGGGAGGATGACGTGAGCGGGCCGGGCGAAATTACGTTGTTGAAACCCCATGGTCCAACACGGTCGCCTCCCCCCTTGAGGGGGAGGCCGGCGCGAAGCGCCGGGAGGGGGGTGTCAGAGGAAAGACACTTTCCAGAACCACCCCCCTCCCCACCCCTCCCCCTCAAGGGGGGAGGGAGCAGAGGAGTGTTCGATGCGCAATCTGAGATCGAATTCGAAATAGACCGCAAGACATATGGAGCGGCGTCATGACCATCACCGCCGATCTCGTCATTCGCGGCGGCAGGGTGGTGTCGCCGGATTCCGTGATCGATGCGAGCGTCGCCATTAAGGACGGCCTCATCCTCGCGGTTGGGGACGACGCCGCGATGCCGGCCGCGCGCGAGACGCTCGACGCCAACGGCCTTCATGTGCTGCCCGGCGCGATCGACGTTCATGTTCATTTCCGCGATCCCGGCTATCCGCACAAGGAAGACTTCGAGAGCGGCACCGCGGCGGCGGCCTTCGGCGGCGTCACCACCGTGTTCGACATGCCGAACACCATCCCGCCGACCGGCACCGCCGAAATCCTCGCCGCCAAGCACCGCATGGCCGCCGAAAAGGCCCATGTCGATTTCGGGCTCTACGGTCTCCTCGGCGAGGACACCATCGAGCACGTGCCCGATCTCGTGGCCGGCGGCGTGATCGGCTTCAAGCTCTATATGGGCAACACTTTCGGCAAGATCCCCTCGCCTTCGACCGGCGCCATGCTGGAAGCCTTCGAAGTGGTGGCGCCGACCGGCAAGCGCATCTCGCTGCATGCCGAAACCAATTCCATCATGGAGCGGCGCGAAACCAGGCTGCGCGCGGCGGGCCGCACCGATCCGCTGGCGCACATCGCTTCGCGCCCCGCCGTGGTCGCGGTCGAAGCCGTGAGCCGCGCCGCGCTGCTCGCCGAATGGACGGGCGCGCGCATCCACATCCTGCACATCTCGTCGGCGGAGGAGCTTCGGCCGCTCCGGGAAGCCAAGGCGCGTGGTGTCGACATCACGGGCGAGACCTGTCCGCACTATCTCATGTTGTCGAGCGACGATTACGCCCGGTTTGCCGGCGTCATCCGCGTGAATCCGCCGGTGCGTGAGGCGCGCAATCAGGAACCGTTGTGGCGCGCGCTCGCCGACGGCACGATCGACCTGATCGCGACGGATCACGCGCCGCACACGCCGGAGGAAAAGACCCGCAACGACATCTGGACGGTCGATTGCGGTTTTCCCGGCGTCGAGACGCAGATGCCGCTGATGCTGACGGCGATGAACGCCGGCCGCTTCACGATCTCCGACTACGTGCGCTGGAGCGCGGCCAGTCCGGCGAAAACATTCGGCCTTTATCCGCGCAAGGGCGTGATCCAACCCGGCTCGGAGGCCGACATCGCGGTGGTCGATCTCGGCCGCGAATGGACCATCGACGACAGCAAGCTGCAGTCGCGGTCCAAGATCACGCCCTTCCAACACATGAGGGTGAAGGGCCTGCCGATTCACACATTGGTGCGCGGGCGCTTCGTGATGAAGAACCGGACACTTGCCGCCGATACGCGCGGCTGGGGCCGCTCGGTTCACGCCATCCAGCGGATGCCGACCCCAGACGTGCGCAACGCCGATCAGACTTTGCGGGCGGTCACACGCCTTCCCGATGCCCCCCTGCGCCAGCGGAGCGCTTCATAATGCTCATGCCAAACCCAGTCCCGGTTGATTTGCAAGAAGTGACGCTCGCCGAGCCATTCGTAAAGCTCGAGCGCGTGACCCTCACCTACGGCCGCGGCGAGAACCGCGTAAAGGCGCTCGACGAGACCAATCTCAGCGTCGACAAAGGCGACTTCGTTGCGCTGGTCGGCCCCTCGGGGTGCGGCAAGTCCACCATCCTCAAGCTGGTGACGGGCCTGCTGCGCGCGTCGAGCGGCTACGTGTTCGTCGGCGGGCGCGAGGTCGGCGCCGAGCCGGTGCGGGTCGGCATGGCGTTCCAGAATCCGACCCTGCTGCCGTGGCTCAAGCTGCGCGAGAACGTCATGCTGCCGCTCAAGATCGTGCCCCCGTTCCGCCAGCAGTACCGGGCGAAACGCAAGACCGAGTTCGTCGACCGCATCGACACCTTGCTCGCACAGGTTGGCCTGAAAGGCTTCAGCGACAAGTATCCCTGGCAGCTCTCAGGCGGCATGCTGCAGCGCGCGTCGCTCTGCCGTGCACTCATTCACGAGCCGCAACTCCTCATGCTCGACGAGCCGTTCGGCGCGCTCGACCAGTTCACCCGCGAAGAGCTGTGGGCGATCATGCAGGAACTGTGGATGACGCACCGTCCGACCGTGCTGCTCGTCACCCACGACCTCAAGGAGGCGAGCTATCTCGCCAATCGCATCTGCGTGATGCAGGCGCGGCCCGGCCGCATCATCGATGAGGGCGTGGTGAAATTTCCGCGCCCCCGAACGATCGCCATGACCTACGACCCGGAATTCGTTGCAACCACACAGCGCCTGCGCGAGCTCATCGTCAGCGCTACGCCAAAGGAGGCGGTCCATTGAACGAACAACTGCGCCGCCACATCGCCTCCGCCGCCCTGATCATCGGCTTCTTCGTCGCCTGGGAAATTCTCTGCGTCGCGTTCGGCGTCAAGGAGATCGTGCTGCCGCGTCCGTCCCAGATCCTCACGACGCTCTGGGAGCGGGCACCCGCCATCATGCCGCACGCCATGCAGACGCTCTATACGACGCTCGTCGGCTTCGGCCTTGGCATCATGATCGGCATTGCGCTGGGAGCACTGATTGGTTCGTCCCGGCTCGCCTATGACGTGGCCTATCCGCTGCTGATCGGCTTTGCCAGCATCCCCAAGGTCGCGGTGGTGCCGATCCTCGTGCTGTGGTTCGGCGCCGGCACCATCCCGGCGGTGCTGACCGCAATGGTCATGTGCATCTTCCCGATCGTCGTCAACGTCGCGACCGGGCTTGCCACCACCGAGCCGGAACTTGAAGACGTGATGCGTGCGCTCAAGGCGAGCAAGCTCGACATCCTGATCAATGTCGGGCTGCCCCGCACCATGCCGTATTTCTTCGCCTCGCTGAAAGTCGCCGTGACGCTCGCCTTCGTCGGGACGGTGATCGCCGAGACGGTCGCGTCGAACCGCGGCATCGGCAACCTGATGATGATCGCGAGCTCAAGCTTCGACGTGCCGCTGGTGTTCGCCGGCCTGCTCATTCTCGCCGTGATGGGCGTCGGCCTCTACGTCATGTTCTCGTTCATCGAGGTCCGCGTGACCGGCTGGGCGCTGCGCAAGAACGAATTCGCGATGGGATGAGTGAAGCGGAACGTTGGATTTACGTGGAAGACCGGGTGTCGCACGAGTTTAAACAGGAGTTCTCATGTCACTGATACGCGGCCTCGCGGCAGTCGCCGCCGGTCTGTTCATGTTCGCGTCCGGCGCCTCGGCGCAGGAGGTGACAAAAATTCGCTTTACCTTGGACTGGAAGCTGCAGGGCATCCACGCCTGGTACTATTGGGCACAGGAGAAAGGTTATTTCGCCGCCGAGAAGCTCGATGTCAGCATCGACCAGGGCGAAGGTTCGGCCGCGACCGTGACCCGCATCATGTCGGGCGCCTATGATGCGGGCTTCGGCGACATGAACGCCATCATCCAGAACGCCGCGGTCAGGCCGGCTGATGCTCCCGTCATGGTCTACATGATCTATAGCCGCGCGCCGTTCGCGCTGCTTACCAAGGTCGCGAGCCCGATCAAGTCCTTCAAGGACCTCGCCGGCAAGAAGCTCGGCACGCCGCCGGGCGGCGCATCGTTCAAGCTCCTGCCGCTGCTCGCCAAGAAGAACGGCATCGACTACGCGGCGATCAACGTCCTCAACATCGCGCCCAATCTGCAGGAGCAGATGCTGCTGCAAGGCCAGGTCGACGTGATCGCGATCTTCACCGCCACCAGCTACATGAATCTCGTCGCGCTGAAGCTCGATCCGGAGAAGGATTTCCGCTGGATCTACTACGCCGATTCCGGCCTCGATCTTTATTCCAACGGCGTGATGGTTTCGCAGAAGCTCGCCAAGGAGAAGCCGGAGGCCGTCAAGGGGCTCGTGCGCGCGATCAACAAGGCGATGCACGAAGTAATCGCCAATCCGGATGCCGCAATCGACCTGCTGGCGAAAAAGGAAGCGCTGATCAAGAAGGACATCGAGAAGCAGCGGCTCGTCTATGTCACCAAGACCTTGATCGCCACACCCGAGGCGGCCGAGCTTGGCGTCGGCGACACCAAGGATGCGCGCATGACCAACTCGATCGACGTCATTGCGGCGTCGTTCGAATTGCCGCGCAAGCCGGCGGCTGCGGCCGTCTTCAGCCGCGCATTTCTGCCGCCGAAATCCGAGCGGATGCTCGGCAAAGCCGCAAACTGACAATCGGCCCCGGGAAAGCGCCGAGGATGCGGGAGTTGAACTGCGCACACGTTCTGACGGCCGCCGACGCACCGGTCGCCAGAGCGCAGACCATCCGCATCGACGGCGGCAACATCGCGTCGGTCGGCCCGACGCCGGCCGGCGCCGGCGCCGATCCGGTGCTGGCGCTGCCGGCGCTCGCCAACGCCCACGATCATGCCCGCGCGGTGCGGTCAAGTTCGCTCGGCGCCGCCGGCAAGCCACTCGAAATCTGGCTGCATTATCTCGCGCTCGTGCCGGCGGTCGATCCCTACCTCGCGAGCGCCGTGTCGCTGGCGCGCAGCGCGCGCGGCGGCGCCGGCGTGGTGATGGTGCACTACACCCGCGTGCAGGGCCTGACCGACCTGCCGACCGAAGTTGCCGAGGTGGCGCGTGCCGCACGCGATGTCGGCGTTCGCGTCGGCTTTGCGGTCGCGATGCGCGACCGCAATCCGCTGGTCTACGGGCCGTCCGAGCCGATCCTTGCCGCCCTGCCGCCGGAGGCCCGCGATGAAATCCGGCAACGTTTCATCCGGACACCCATGTCGCCGGCCGATCAGATCGCGCTGGTCGATGCCGTTGCGGCGGCAGCCGGAAGCACGACCTTTGACGTGCAATACGGTCCGCAGGGCGTGCAGTGGTGCACGCCCGAGCTGCTTGCGGGCATTGCCGAAGCGTCGGCCCGTACCGGACGGCGTGTCCACATGCATCTGCTGGAGACGCGGTACCAACGCCAGTGGGCGGACGAAGCCTATCCGCACGGCATCGTCCGCTATCTCGACGAAATCGGGCTGCTCACCCCGCGCCTCACGCTGGCGCATTGCACCTGGACCCGGCCCGACGAGCTCGACCTGATCGCCGAGCGCGGCGCAACGATCTCCGCTAACACCAGTTCGAATCTGCATCTTCATTCCGGCATTGCACCGGTTGCCGAGATGGTCCGGCGCGGGTGCCGGGTCGCGCTCGGCCTCGACGGCGCAACGCTCGACGAAGACGACGACTGCGCTCCGCGAGCTTCGGCTCGCGCATCTGCTGCACCGCGGCTCCGGCTTCAAGATCGACGTCAGCCGCGCCGCGATGCTGACTATGATGCTGCGCAACGGGCGCCGCTCGGTCACAAACCGGGACGACGGTGGCGTGCTCGCGGCCGGCGAGCCGGCGGATGTTCTGCTGCTTGACTGGAACGCACTCGACGACGAGCGCTTGAGCTCCGATCTCGATCCGCGTGATCTCCTTTTCGCACGCGCCACGTCGCGCCACATCCGCGAGATGATCGTCGCGGGGCGCACCGTGGTGCGTGACGGCGAAGTGCTCGGCATCGACCTTCCGGCAGTGCGCGCCGAGCTTCTGGCGCGGCTGCGCGCCGGTATCGACGGAAATGCGCCGCTCGCGGCCGCGCTTCGCGACTTGGAGCGCGTACTCGTCCCGCACTTCGAAGCCGAGCCCCCTTGCTGCTGAGCGACATCACCGCACCGGGAAGCCATGCCCATCGCCAAGGTCCATCGTATTTCCGCCAACGCCCCCGACGACATGACCGGCATCGAGGGCGCGATCGCCGATGGCCGGATCGATCCCAAAGGGGTCATCGCGGTACTGGCCAAGACCGAGGGCAACGGCCTGGTGAACGATTTCAGCCGCGGCTACGCCACGCTGATGTTGCAACTGCTGTTTGGGCGCTTCCTGCCGCGGGAGGATGTCGCCCGCATCTGTTTCGTGATGTCAGGCGGCACCGAGGGCGGCATGGCCCCGCATTGGGTCGTGTTCGAACGGGCGGAAGGAGACGGAGGCCAGCGTCCCGCACTGGCCATCGGCCGTGCGCATACGCCAGCCCTTCCGTTCGAGCATCTCGGCCGCCTGCCGCAGGTTGACCAGGTGTCAGCCGCCGTCCTCACCGCCATGCAGGATGCCGGGATTGTCGACATCGCCGACGTCCATTTCGTCCAGATCAAATGTCCGCTGCTGACCGCCCAGCGCGTGGGCGAAGCGTTGCACCGGGGCGCGACAACGGCGACGACCGACACGCTCAAGTCCATGGGCCTGTCGCGGGCGGCCAGCACGCTCGGCGCCGCGGTCGCACTCGGCGAGGTCGACCGCGCGACGTTGCAAGATGCCGATATCGGGACGCGCTGGGAGCTGTGGTCCGGCCGCACCAGCAGTTCGGCGGGCGTCGAGCTTCTGGGCCACGAGATCGTGGTGCTCGGCATGTCGCCCAACTGGTCGGGACCGCTCGCGGTCGATCACGCGGTGATGTCGGACGCCATCGATGTCGATCCGGTGCGGGCCGCGCTCGGACGGCTCGGGCTCGCGACTTCGGGGCAACTGCCACGGTCCGAGCGTCAACGTCTCGTCGCGATGCTTGCCAAGGCAGAGGCCAGTCACGACGGACGGTTGCGGGACTACCGCCACACGATGCTGGACGATTCGGACATCGCCGGCACGCGTCATGCCCGCGCTTTCGTGTGCGGCGCACTCGCTGGGCTTGTGGGCCACGGTGAAATCTACGTGTCGGGGGGCGCCGAGCACCAAGGTCCGGACGGCGGCGGGCCGGTCGCCCTTATTGTCCGTCGCGACACCCGGCCGTCATCTGATTGATATGCTAGACCAATAGCTTACAGACAATTATCGGTCCCGCCTTACGGGGAATTTCGCACGCACGTGTTCAGAATGCGCAACGGCGAGATCAATCCCGCCCCCTCCTCGGGGCGGCGCTTTCCGGTTGCGGTTCAATCGGCGCATTTGATTTGGTCCGGCAATCGGTGGATTGTGCTGCGATGCAATATCAGTCATCGAAAGCAGACCAGGAGCCTTCTGCCGTGCTCGATGCCGCCATGGACAAATCCAACTCCTCGCCCAGCACAAAGCGTACGCCGTTCGAGCGGATCGCCCTGCTGTTACAAGGGGGCGGCGCGCTCGGGTCATATCAAGCAGGGGTCTATCAGGCACTCGCGGCCGCCGACCTCCATCCCGACTGGGTCGCGGGCATCTCAATCGGAGCGGTCAACGCGGCGCTCATTGCGGGCAATCCGCCCGAAAGACGCGTCGAGCGGTTGCGGGAATTCTGGGAAACCGTCAGCAATTCGCCGCTGGGGGTCCCTTATTTCAAGGTAATTGAAATCCCGGACGACAACACACGCCGGTTCGTCAACCAGGCGCGGGCGATGAACACTCTGTTCTTCGGCGCTCCCAGCTTCTTCACCCCTCGCATGCCGCCGGCCGCGCTTTGGGGACCGTCGGCCACCGAAACGGTCAGCTACTATGACAACTCTCCGTTGCGCGAGACGCTCGCACGGCTGGTGGATTTTGACCGCATTAACGCCCGCCTGATGCGCTTCAGCGTCGGCGCAGTGAACATCCGGACCGGAAACTTCGCCTATTTCGATACCGAGACCGATCGCATCACACCGGCACATATCATGGCGAGCGCTTCACTCCCCCCTGGCTTTCCGGCGACCGAGATCGAGGGCGAGTATTACTGGGACGGCGGGCTGGTCTCCAACACGCCGCTGCAATGGGTGCTCGACAGCCGACCCCGGCTGGACACGGTGGCGTTTCAGGTCGACCTTTGGAGCGCGCGGGGTGAGTTGCCTCGCGACATGGCCACAGCCGAGGTTCGTCAAAAGGAAATCGTCTATTCGAGCCGCACCCGCGCGGCGACCGACCAATACAAGAAGATGCAGAAATTGCGCATCGCGCTCGCCAACGTGATCAAGCGGCTACCGGAAGCATTCAAAGACGACCCGGACGTGCAACTTCTGGCACAGGAAACCGATGAGAAGGTTTGCAACATCGTTCACCTGATCTACCGCGCGCAGGTCTACGAAGGCGTCGCCAAGGATTTCGAGTTTTCCCGCCGGACCATGGAAGAGCATTGGAAGTGCGGCTACGATCACGCCATCCGCAGTCTGAAACATCCTGACGTGATGCAGCTTCCCGACCGGATGGAAGGTGTACGTACATTCGATGTCTGCAGGGATGAACGTGAACACGAAGGCGAATAGCGCGGACCGTCCGCACTCATCACCAGGAGAGACTCAAGATGAACCAAGATGAGGTCAAGCGCCGCGCATTCGCCATGCCGCTGACAAGCCCGGCCTATCCGATCGGTCCCTATCGCTTCTACAACCGGGAATTTCTGGTCATCACCTATCGGACCGACCCGGCCAAGCTGCGCGAACTCGTGCCGGAACCGCTCCAGGTCGACGAGCCGCTGGTGAAATTCGAGTTTATCCGCATGCCGGATTCGACCGGCTTCGGCGACTATACCGAGAGCGGCCAGGTCATTCCGGTCTCGCTCAACGGCCGCAAGGGCGGCTACAGCCACTGCATGTTCCTCGACGATCATCCCCCCATCGCGGGCGGCCGGGAGCTTTGGGGCTTTCCCAAGAAGCTGGCCAAGCCGACGCTGCGGGCGGAGATCGACACGCTGATCGGCACGCTCGACTACGGCCCGGTGCGCATCGCCACCGGCACCATGGGATACAAGCACAAGGAAGCCGATCTCGCCGCCATCAAGGCATCGCTGGCGACGCCCAATTTCCTGCTCAAGATCATGCCGCACGTCGACGGCACCGCGCGCATCTGCGAACTGGTGGAATACAGCCTGCTTGATGTCGACCTGAAAGGCGCATGGACCGGACCGGCGGCACTCTCGCTCACGTCCCACGCGCTCGCGCCACTGGCGGAACTGCCGGTGCTTGAGATCGTCTCGGGCACGCACATCGTCGCCGATCTCACGCTTGGTCTTGGCAAGGTTGTTCACGATTATCTGGCTTAAGAGCGGGGCGCGCTCATTTCGAAACGGAGGCTGCCATGCGTTTGAAGGATAAGGTCGCGATCATCACCGGCGCGGCGAGCGGAATCGGCAAGGAAATTGCAATCGTCTTTGCCCGCGAGGGCGCCAAGATTGCCATCGCGGACATCAACCAGAAGGCCGCCGACGCCACGGCGCTGGAACTCGATCCGAGCGGCAAGCGCGCGATCGGCGTCGCCATGGACGTCACCAACGAGCAGCAGGTCGATGCCGGCACCGCGAAGGTGATCGAGACGTTCGGCTCGCTTGACGTGCTTGTGAGCAACGCCGGCATCCAGATCGTTGCGCCGATCGTCGACTTCGAGTTCGCCAAGTGGAAGCTGCTGCTGGCGATCCATCTCGACGGTGCCTTCCTCACCACCCGGGCGGCGCTGCGCCAGATGTACAAGCAGAAGAGCGGCAGCGTGATCTACATGGGCTCCGTTCACTCGAAGGAGGCTTCGAAGCTGAAGGCACCCTACGTCACCGCCAAGCACGGCCTGATCGGCCTCGCCAAGGTCGTCGCCAAGGAGGGCGCCGAATTCGGCGTGCGCGCCAACGTGATCTGCCCCGGCTTCGTCCGCACGCCGCTGGTCGAGAAGCAGATCCCCGAGCAGGCCAAGGAACTCGGCATCACCGAGGAGGAAGTGATCAAGAACGTGATGCTGAAAGAGACCGTCGATGGCGAGTTCACCACCGTGGAGGACGTCGCCCAGACGGCGCTGTTCCTCGCCTCCTTCGGCTCGAATGCGCTGACCGGTCAATCGATCGTCGTCAGCCACGGCTGGTTCATGCAATAGCGGGGCAACTTCCGGCCCTCGACACATCGCGGACCGCCCTCAGGCGGCCGTCGCGCGTGGCGTCAGCTTGATGCGAGAATCCGCGGCCGCTTGAAATTGCCCGCAAGGCCGGGCAAACGCCACGGATGAATGCGTCCTTGGATGAGTTGGTTCCGGGAACTTCGCCCGGCCGTCCCCGCGAAGCCGTCAAGCAGTCCGGTTGGCTCGTCAATCTGCTTCGGCCTATTCGCGCCTTCCGCTGGAAATACCTGCCGCTGCTGATGGTCTACTTCGCCTACGGCGCATTAGGCCTGATCGATATTTCCCGCGACATGTGGATCAAGGAAAGCCTGACGCTCAACCCGGCGCAACTCGCCGAGATCGGTGTCTGGCTCAGCCTGCCGTGGACCATCAAAATGGTGTTCGGCGAACTTGTCGACACGGTCCCGATTTTCGGCTCGCAGCGGAAAGCCTACATCCTGATCGGCGCACTGCTCACGTCCAGCGGGCTGCT
Source organism: uncultured Alphaproteobacteria bacterium (assembly GCA_963756715.1). Lineage (GTDB taxonomy): Bacteria > Pseudomonadota > Alphaproteobacteria > Rhizobiales > Xanthobacteraceae > VAZQ01. The sequence continues at coordinate 295,895 of CAVWOV010000035.1, read as the reverse complement.
CACCCTTGCGGGCGCGGCCGGCGGATGGCTCACCTTCGCGGCCAACGGCAGGCTTTACCTTCTCGGCGCACTGCTGATCGTGATCGGCACAGTCGTTCAGGACGTTGTCGCCGATGCCATGTCGACGGAAGTCGTGTCCCGCTTCGACGATGCGGGCAATCCGCGAGACGAAGAGGATGTGCGCGCGGAGCTTGGCATGGTCCAGGTTCTCGGGCGGCTGGCGTTGTCCTTTGGCATCCTGGCGGTCGCCGGACTGTCCGGATGGCTGGCCGGCTTTCTCGATCGCGAGACGGTTTTTCTATTGGGCTTGATCGTGCCGGGCATCTCGGTGACCGGCGTGATGCTGATCCGGTCGGAGACATCCGAGCGGCGGCCGATCGACTGGCGCATTCTCGGCGGCGGCATCGCCTTCGGCGCCGCGGTCCTTGGCCTTGCCCTGTCCTCGATCCCGTACGATCAGGAAGTAATCTTCGTCCTGTCGATGTCCGTGATCTGCACCATGCTGGTGGTCGTGACGCGGGAACTCGACACCAAGAGCCGGTTGGCGATCCTGTTTACCAGCATCATCATCTTCGCGTTCCGCGCGACGCCTGCGGTCGGGGATGGATATTTCTGGTGGACACTCGACATCCTCAAATTCGATGAGGGCTTCTACGGCACTTTGCGGCAGACCGCGGCCATCATCGCGCTCGCGGCGATGTGGTTCTTCAGCAAGCAACTGACGGAGTATTCGGTCACCAAAGTCCTGTTCTGGCTCGCGGTCGCCGGCACGATCCTGTCTCTGCCAAACATCGGCCTGTACTACGGCGTGCATCACTGGACCGAGCAACATCTCGGCTTCGGCGCCCGCACCATCGCCATCATCGACGCCGCAACGGCATCGCCGTTCGCGCAACTCAGCATGATTCCGCTGCTGACCCTGGTCGCGTACTACGCGCCGAAGGGCCACCGCGCCACCTGGTTCGCGCTGATGGCGTCGCTGATGAACATGGCGCTGGTCGCCGGCCAGTTGCAGACCAAGTACCTCAATCAATTCTTCGTGGTGGCACGCGGACATTACGACGAACTCGGCGGGCTGCTGATCGCGAGCGTGGCGATCGGCCTGATCATGCCGATCGCCGCCATCGTCCTGTTCGGCCGGCGTATCTGACGTCGCGGCGGCAACGCCACGCCGGCCGGCCTCGCGCCAAGGCGATGCCGTCGGACCGCGACCACGTCACCTGGGAATTTCGGCCTCGCCGTGCGCTTCGAACATTGCGAGCAGCCGCTTGCGCATGAGCATGCCGGGCCGGTCGGACGGCATGTGCATCTCGATCTTGCGGCTGATGTCGACGATGGCATCGGGATCGGTCGATTCCAGAATCCCGCGGTCTTCCTCGATGATCGCCGCATCCCAGTCGATCAGTTCCTGCGTCGAGCAGTCCTCTTCGCGATCGTTGCGGAACAGCACCTGCACAAGTTGGATGCTGCCGTCGTCGATCGGCGTCGCCGAGTTAAAAATGATGTGCCGCAGCCCGGTCGGATACTCGATGTCGAGCGTGCGGCAGAACGGCATGAACCAGGCATTGCGCATGTGGCGCTTGGTGGTCGGCTCCGACGTGCCGCTGACGCGATAGGCGGCGGGTGGATTGTTGATCGGCACGATGGTTTCGGCCTGAAACCCATAGTCGGTTTCGACCAGCTCGTATTTTTCCGGCTTCGGCTGGTCGAGTTGTCCGAATGTGGACTTGTGGACGAAGGAGAAATGCGCGTTGTCGAAGGAGTTTTCCATCATCCGCAACGCCGCGGTGTTCCAGCGGTCATAGAACTGGTGGATGCGCCGGTACGACGGGTCGCGGTCCTGCGGCAGATCCGGGATCGGCAACAGCGGCTCTTCGAGCGCGACCCACACATAGCCGTAGCGTTCGTCGCAGTGGTACGCCTTCACGCGCGCGTCCGGGATCGGCTGGTCGGGCGGGAGTTGCGGAATCCGCACCAGCTTGCCGGTGCGGTCGTAGGTCCAGCCGTGATAGCCGCAGGTGATGTTGCCAGCATTGGACCAGCCCATGGACAGCTTCGCGGTGCGGTGGCAGCAGCGGTCGGCGAGCGCCGCCGGCTTGCCCTCGCCGTCGAGGAACATCACGATATTCTCCCCCAGCAGGGTGAACGGCTTTGGTCCATCCTTGAGCGCGTCCGTCGGCACCGTCGCGTACCAGAAGCGGCGGAGAACCTTTTGTTTGGTGCAAAGCATGACTTTCCCTCCGTCGAATGATCAGGCGGCAAGACGAGCGACGACGCGCGACGCCTCATGGCGCAGCGCGGCGAGATCGAGCCCGGGGATCGCACCGTCGTCAACCACAATGCGTCCTCCAACGAGCAGGTAGCGAAGATGCGCCGAGCCAGCAGCCGCGACCGGGCCGAGCAGCGGATCGTGCAGGCCGAAGTAACGCGGATGCGAAAGGTCGAAGATCGCGAGGTCGGCGAGCTTGCCGGGCGCGATCGTTCCGGCATCGTCGTATCCCAGCACGCGGGCGCCGTTGGCGCTCGCCCAGCGGACGACTTCCTCGATGGTCACCGCACCCGCGCCCTTGGTGGCCCGATGGGTGTGCCAGGCGCTGTTCATCTCGCTGACCATGTCCGCCGACTCGTTTGATGCCGCACCGTCGACAGCGAGCGAAACGTTGCCGCCGAGCGCCGCAAGCTTCTCCGCCGGAGCGATGCCCGACCCGAGGCGGCAGTTCGATTGCGGACAATGCGCCATCCCGGTGCCGGTCTCGGCGAGAAGTCGAATCTCCTCGTCGTCGATATGAACGAGATGCGCGAGCCAGACGTCGCGCCCAAGATAATCATGGTCGGCGAGCCAGTGCACGGGGCGCTTGCCGTAAGTCGCAAGGCAGAAGTCGACATCGGCCGTCGTCTCGGACAGGTGGCCGTGGATGCGCACGCCCATGCGGCGCGCCGCGGCCGCGATCTCCCGCGGCTCTTCCGGCTCAAGTGACCAGGGCGGGGTGGTCGGCGCGAAGGCGACACGGCGCATGCTGTCGGGTGAAGGATCGTGGTAGCGCTGGGCGCAGGCTTCGACAGACTTGATCATGCGGTCGATCGGCTCGGCCGGCGTCGGCACCAGGTCGGGCGTATCGAACACGCGTGCCTTGGTGGCGCCGCCGCGGCAGAACACCAGGCGGATGCCGAGCTCTTCCGCCACCTCGAAGATCACGTGCGACGGATCGAAGCGGTAGCTCTCCGCAAACAGATAATGGTGATCGGCCGCCAGCGTGGTCCCCGACAACAACAGCTCGACGAGGCCGATGCGCGCCGCCGTGCGTAGCGCCTCCTCGTCGATCTTGCTCCAATACGAATACGGCACCGCTCGCAGCCATTCGAGCAACGGCGCATCGATGCCCGACCGCACGCCTTTGAGCACGCACTGGAAGAGATGGTGGTGGGTCGAGACGAGCCCCGGATAGACCACGCACCCGGACGCATCGATCAGCCGTTCGCCGGGCTGCCGGTTCGAGCCTCCCGACCGCCGCAATGCGTCCGTCGATCACCCGAATCGAGCCGCTGGCGCGAATGGCTTCGCCCGGAAGCCCGGTGAATATCCCCGCGGCACCGTGGATGAGCATCGACGTCATGTTTCGGCCGCGACCTCGCTCTCATGCCATTGGCCGAGCGCGAGCTTCGAGAGTCCGACCATGACGGCGAACAGCCCCACCCCCGCGAGGGTAATGAGAAAGAGCGCCGCAAACATGCGCGGGATGTCGAGTTGGAAGCCGGACTGCAGGATCTCGTAGGCAAGCCCCGCACTGCGCCCGCCGGTGCCGGCGACAAATTCGGCGACCACCGAACCGATCAGCGCGAGACCGCTCGAGATGCGCAAGCCGCCGAAGAAATACGGCAGCGCGCTCGGGATGCGCAGGCGCCACAGCGTCTGCAGCCGCCCTGCCCGGTTCATGCGGAACAGATTGACCAGACCAGGATCGACGCTACGCAGGCCGAGCGTGGTGTTGGAGATGATCGGAAAGATCGCCACCACGGTCGCGCACACCGTCAGCGCAACCTGGGTGTTCTTCACCAGGATGATGATCAGCGGCGCAATTGCGACGATCGGCGTCACCTGGAGCAGCACCGCGTAGGGAAAAAAGCTCATTTCGATCGCGCGGCTCTGCACGAACAGAAAGGCGATGAAAGTGCCGATGATGATCGCCGCCGCGAACGCCTGCAGCGCGACGCGCAGCGTCATCCAAAGCGCCGAGAGCAGCGAGGGCCATTCGCTGACCAGCTTGGCGGCGATATCGCTCGGCTTCGGAAACAGAAAGATCGGGATGTGCGCGGTCCGGCAGATCACCTCCCAGACGACCACCATCACCACGCCGACGGCCAGAGGAGCGAGGATCGTCATCGCGGTTTCGGACTGGACGAGCGGACGCATCACTCTCACCCGGAAAGCTGAGGGTTGACGGCTCTGCAAAGATTCGTTCCGCAGCGTCCCCTCCCCCCTTGAGGGGGAGGGACAGGGAGGGGGGTGCGCCAAGACCGGATCTTTCCCAAACCACCCCCCTCCCCACCCCTCCCCCTCAAGGGGGGAGGGAGCGGACCGAGTTCGCGGCAACAGGTGGCATTGCTCGACATCGAAATCACCTCCGCATCTGCGCCAGCGACACTTCGGTCAGCGAGGCCGATAGCGCGCGGCAATATTCAGCAAAGCCCGGCGAGTTGCGGAAGCTCTCGTCGCGCGGGTGCGGCTCGTCGATCGTCATGGTCCTGAATATCCGGCCCGGCTGTGCACCCATCACGACAACGCGGGTCGACAGGAATACAGCTTCGTAAATCGAGTGGGTGACGAACACCGAGGTCAGCTTACGATCCCACCACAACTTGATGAGGTCGGCGTCGAGACGATTGCGGGTGAACTCGTCGAGCGCGCCGAACGGCTCGTCCATGAGCAGGAGATCAGGTTCGGTCACCAGGCTGCGCGCGATCGAAACCCGCATCTTCATGCCGCCGGACAATTGCCGTGGATAGTGCTTGGCGAATCCGTCGAGGCCGACGCGCGACAACGCCTGCTTGACCCGCGCGTTGCTGTCGGCCTTCGCCACGCGGCCAAGATCGAGCGGCAAGCGCACATTGGTCTCGACCCGCGCCCACGGCATCAAGGTCGGATCCTGAAACACGAAGGCCAGCGACCGGCCTTGCGGCTCCGACCTTGTCGAACGCGCCGGACCACCAGACGATACGTCCGTCAGAAGGCTCGATCAGGTTGGCGATAAGCTTGAGCAGCGTACTCTTGCCGCAGCCGGACGGGCCGATCAGGGTGAGGAATTCGCCCTGCGCGATCGTCAGGTCAATGGGCGCAAGTGCGCGCGTCCCGTTGGCGAAAACCTTCTCCGCGGAGAGGATTTCCACCACGGGCGCGCCCACTCGCGACCCAGCCGCTACGGGCGAAGTCTCGTTCGGTGCCAACACGACCCGGCTTGGACCTGCGTTACATCGAAAGCTTGAGCGACTTGACGAATTTGTCGGTGAAGCCCTGCTTCCAGTCAACCTCCGGCTTGAGCAGGCCGGCTCCGACCATGAAGTCGTAGGTGGCCTTCCAGCGCGGCTCAGTGATGATGCCGATACCCATCGTTTTCGCGTCGCCGCCATCAAGTACCTTGAGCGCCTTCATCTGCTCGACACCGAAGGCGATCTGGGCATCGCTCATCTTCGGATTGTCGGCCTTGATGAGGACATTGCCGGGCGCCGGATTGGTCAGGTAGCTCTTCCAGCCCTCCAGCGACGCCTTGACGAAGCGCGCCGCCACGTCCGGCCGCTTGTCGACGAAGTTGCGGTTCGCCACCATGGTGGTGCCGTAGGGCGGATAGCCGTCGCGCGCGAACAGGAAGAACTTCACCGGCACGCCCTGCTGCTTCGCCTGAAACGGTTCCGACGAGGGATAGGACTGCTGGACGATATTCTTGTCGGCAAAGAAGGGCTGCAGATTGAACGTGTAGGGCCTGGTCTGCTCGTCGGTGTATTTGAATTTCGATTTGAGCCATGGCCACCAGGTGGTGCGGCCGGAGGTGGCGATGAGAATGGTCTTGTCCTTGAGGTCGGCGAGACTGCTGACGTTGTCGTGCGTCATCATGCCTTGCAAGTCGTACTGGAACGAGGTCGCGATCGTGACGACCGGCAGCTTCTGCTCCAGCATCTTGAGGACCTGAAGATCGTAACCCATCATCACGTCGGTTTCGCCGGCCAGCAGAAGCTGCATGCCGTTGACCTGCGGACCGCCCATCTTGAGCGTGACGTCGAGGCCGGCCTTCTCGTAGATGCCGGTTGCCTTGGCCTGGTAAAAGCCGCCGTGCTCGGCTTGCGCAAACCAACTGGTCAGAAAGGTCACCTTGTCGGCCGCCAGCGCCGTGGTCGACCAAAGGGCGACACCCAGGGCACAGGTCAGAGCCGGCTTCGCAACTCGGGCAAGCCCGAGGCCCAAGCGTTCTAGCGACATTGCGAACCTCATGGTGTGATTGTGCTCTGCAAGAAAGAGCAAGGCGGATGCCAAGCGCGCATGTTGGATCGCACGGCCCACCGGTCGCAGACGACGACGTCCGTTCAGGCCGAAACGCCTAATTCCTGCAGTAAAATGGGGGCGTCAGGGCTAGTCCTCTGGTAAGGAGCCGATGCATTTCGGCTCAGCCAAATGACGTGCTGATTGCCCATGGATGCGGCAATTGCCGAATTTGAATGCAAGCGGCCACATGGAACCGCTGGAAATTCACATGAGGTCGCGGCAGCGCTTCGGCCAATCCGCGCCCCGGCTTCACCCGCCCGGGTGAAGCCCAACTCGCTGGCTTGATCAGCCCTCACGCAGGCAACGAACCAGCCGCTGCGCCGGCGGACTGCTTAACGCGCGCTCGCCTTCGCCTTGGAGTCGGTCCGCCGGGACGGAGCGGAGCGAAGATGCGCGGGAAGATACTTCGCGACGACCGACCGATCGAGCTGCGCAACGGCCTTGTCGGGAAGCCGTTCCCAGACTTCGTCCTTTCCGAGCAGCGGAATACCAAGGTAGCCGCGAAGCGTCAGCTTTTGGCCGTCGGGACTGACCGACATGATGGCGTTGTAGATCTGGCCGTCGCGCGGATCGACGATGTTGCCGCCTTCATATCGCAATCCAGCCCGCTTCATGTCCCGGACCAGAGACATGCCGACGATCGGCGTATTACGGCGATCGTCCTGACATTTGACGCAGCGCGGATTGGGATCCCCACCGGGCTTTGGGAATATCTTGGCGATCGCGCCCTCGAAGACCCCATCGTGCTCGACGAAGACGAACCACCCGACCGAGTGCCCATCTTCGACCTTCTGCCAAAGGCCTGCGGCCGTCGGCTCCGCGGCCACCGCGCCCGAACCGGCAACGGCGAACGCCGTCAGACTCAAAAACGTCAGCGCTATGCGATGCACTTTCAATCCCCTTGTCCTAGTTTGAAAGAGCGTTGATGATGATTTGACCGTGTCAATTGCGCCACAATAAGGCCATTTCGGGGAGACTTTGGCCGCCTTGACCATCGGCATGCACGCCTTTTTGCCCCGGCGATGCGTCATCCCATCGCATGGCCCCCGCCCCATTGTGCGGTGCGCACGGGTACTTTTGCGGGCTATCGACGTATTCTGTGGCCGGCGCCGCGAATCGCCAGCGCGAGGCCAAGCCTGGCCGGGACGATTTCCGCCGGTCGATGAACTTGTTATGTACCCCCATTAGACTAGAAAATCCGCAACACTCAGTCGCACCGGGGACTGTACGGGGATGTCTAAGTCCAGCTTGGCTCTGAGCAACTTGCGGGCTGTCGTCATCCTGATCGTGTTGGCGTTCCATTCCGTCCTTGCCTACCTGGATTTCCTCCCCGCCGCTTCCTACCCGTTCGACCGCGCGCCGTATCAGTGGCAGGCCTTCCCCATCATCGACAGCCACCACCGCTGGATGGGCTTCGACATCTTTTGCGCCTGGCAAGACGTCTACCTGATGTCGTTCATGTTCTTCCTGTCAGGCCTGTTCGTGTGGCCGAGCCTGAAGAGAAAACAGAGCTGGACCTTTCTGTCCGACCGCTTCAAGCGGATCGGCGTGCCGCTCATTCTGGTGGTGGCATTCCTGATGCCGCTCGCCTACTACCCAAGCTACCTGGTGTCGGCCGCCGACCCGAGCTTTGCGGCCTACTGGGGCAAATTGCGATCGCTGCCATTCTGGCCAAGCGGCCCGCAATGGTTTCTCTGGCAACTTCTAATCTTCGACCTTATCGCCGCTGGCCTTTACCGCTTCGCACCGCAATGCGGCGAACTGCTGGCCCGCCTCTCCTCTTCGGCGCGCGCGCACCCGATCCGGTACTTTGTCGGCCTGGTGGCGGTGTCCGCGCTCGCCTACATTCCACTGGCGCTGATTTTCACACCCTGGAAATGGAGCCATTTCGGCGCCTTCGATTTCCAGCTAAGCCGCCCACTGCACTATCTCGTCTACTTCCTGGCCGGCCTCGGCATCGGCGCCTACGGGCTCGAACGAGGGCTGCTCTCGACCGAGGGCACCTTGGGCAAGAATTGGCTCGGCTGGCTCGCGGTCGCCTTGGCCACCTTCCTGGCGTGGATGGGGGTCACAGCCCTGATCATCGATGACGGCGAGAACGCCCCGTTCGCCCTGCGATTTGCCGCCGACCTCGCCTTCGTTCTGGCGTGTGCGAGCGGATGTTTCTTCTTCGTGGCGATATTTCTGCGCTTCGGGCAGCACCGCTCGCGGGTTTACGACAGCCTTTCCGACAGTGCCTATGGCATGTATCTGGTACACTATGTATTCGTCGTCTGGATGCAGTTTGCCTTGCTGGGTATTCCATTGTTTGCCATCGCCAAGGCCGCGATTGTCTTCAGCGTCACCTTGGCGTTGAGCTGGGCCACGGTGGTGGCGGTGCAACGGATCCCATTCGGCTCCCGATTGATTGGCGCCAGACGGCAGATCTCCAATCAATAACCGGATCGTCAAACCGACCATGTCGCTGATCTTCACCCTCGCTTCGCGGAACTTGTTTCACGACCGGTTGCGCCTCATCGCGACGATCATCGGCATCGTATTTTCCATCGTGCTCGTGACCGTGCAGATGGGGCTCTATCTCGGCTTCGGGCACATGGTGACGACAATGATCGAGCATGCCCCGGCCGATCTCTGGGTCATGCCGCAAGGCACGAAATGTTTCGAGGACCCTTCGCTGCTGGATGACCGCCAGCGCTTTCGTGCGCTGTCGGTCCCGGGTGTCGCGGATGCCTCGCCGGTGGTCATCGGTTTTGCGGAATGGCGCATCCCGGGCGGCGGATCGACGCCGGTATTCCTGGTGGGCTCGGATCTTCGCGAAACCGGCGTGCCACCCTGGAATTTGGTGCAAGGCAGCATCGATGCGCTTTCGATTCCAAACGGTGTCGCCGTCGACCAGTCCTATTTCGAACGGCTTGGGATCACCGGGCTTGGTGCAACCGCGGAGATTCGCAGCCAGAAGGTCGAAGTCGCGGCGGTGACCAAGGGCATCCGTTCGTTCACCACGACGCCCTATGTGTTCACCACGCTCGACCGGGCGCGGGCCTATACCGGGGTCGCCCCCACCAAGGCCACGTATTTCCTGGTGCGGGTCGCACCGGGGGAAAATGTCGAAACCGTCCGCGGCCGGCTGCGGGCCGCCCTGACCGACGTCGAAGTTCTGACCTCGGCCGAATTTCGCGATCGCAGCCGTGCGTTTTGGCTTTTCGATACCGGTGCCGGCGCCGCGCTGTTTGCCGGCGCCTTGCTCGGCATCATCGTCGGCACGGTGATTGTCGCACAGACGTTATATTCCAGCACCAAAGATCATCTCACCGAGTTCGCCACGCTGCGCGCCATCGGTTCGTCGGGCAGCTACATCTACAAGGTGATCATCTGGCAGGCCATTCTCAGCGCGGTGATTGGATTTTCGCTCGCAGCCGTGATCGGCGCGATCGTTGTCAGGATGACGGCGGACTCGGCGCTGCCCATCATGATGACACCGGGCCTGACCCTCGGCCTGTTTCTGCTCACCGTCGTCATGTGCATCGCCTCGGCGATAGCGGCAATCGTGCAAGTCATGCGGATTGACCCCGCCGTGGTATTCGCGCGATGACGGATGCGCTGCTCGAAGCCGTCGATGTTGTCAAACAACTCGGCAGCGGCGCTGGTGCGGTGCAAGCCCTGAAAGGCGTGAGCCTGTTGCTGACCGGCGGTCAGATGACCATTGCTCATGGGCCCCTCTGGAAGCGGCAAGACCACGCTGCTCTGCATTCTGGGATGCATGTTGACTCCGACCAGCGGAACGGTCCGCGTCCGCGGCCACTCCACCGAGGGTGCCGGGCCTGAGGAACTGGCGAAGCTGCGGCGGGAACACGTCGGGTTTGTCTTTCAGTCGTACCATCTGTTTCCGACGCTGACGGCGATCGACAATGTCAGGCTGGCATTGGACGTGCGCGGCGAGCGATCGCGCAAAGCCATGGAAAAAGCCAAGACCGCGTTGGAGCGGGTCGGCCTCTCCCACAAACTGAAAGCCTTTCCCCGCGAGCTCAGCGGCGGCGAACAGCAACGTGTCGCCATCGCGCGCGCGATCGTTGGAAGTCCGTCGGTCATTCTTGCCGACGAACCGACCGCGGCTCTTGATAGCGAAAACGGTCAGGCCATTATGAAAGTCTTGTCGGATATCGCCAAGGACAGGACGCACGGGGTGTTGGTCGTGACACATGATCCGCGTATATTGCCGTACGCCAATCGTGTCGTTCACATCGAAGATGGACGCATTGTCGGCGAAGAGCCGGGCGCAGCGAGCATCGATGGAAAAAGCGAGGGAGGTTGCAAGGTCCATGATCACGCCAAGCAGTAAGGCGGCAGTCCTGTTCGCGCTGTCATTGGCCGGCTCCTTCGGCTTTTTTCTCGCTCCGACCCTACCGACCGCGCAGGCCGAAGAGGCCAACCACGCGCCGAAGGCCGACACGCCCCCGGAGGACAAGCGTTGGCAGGCGGTTGCCCCCGGCCGGGTCGAGCCGGCGTCCGGAGAGATCAAGATTGCCGCACCGGTGGTCGGCATCATCCGCGAGGTCCTGGTCAAGGCGAATGACAAGGTCTTCGAAGGCGAGCCCCTGATCCAGTTGGACGATACCGAAGCACGGGCGCGGTTGGCCACCAGCGAAGCGCAGGCCGCGATGCGGCGGCGCACGCGCAATGATGAGAACGCTTCAAGCCGCACCGCCGACACGACGCCGTGCGGAAGACGCGGCTTTTGATGGCGAAAAGGCGGTCATCGCGGCGCGCGCAGCCCTCGACAAGGCAGCAATTGAAAAACGGGCCGGCCGGGGATCCGATGCGGACATGAATGCGGCGCGCGCGAACCTCACCCGTACCCAGAACCGGCTCAATCAATTAAAGGCCGACCTTCGAAAGGTCGAGAACGACAACAACACGCCATTCCCCTCCGGCGCCGAGGGGAACCTCAACATCGCGCGCACCGAGTTGTTGGTGACCGAAACGGCGCTCGACAAGTTGACGATTCGCGCGCCGATCGCCGGCACCATTCTCCAGTTGAACGCCAAGCCCGGCGAACTGGCTTCTCCTTCGTCAAGCCAGCCGCTCATCTTGCTCGGCGATATCTCAGGGCTGCGCGTGCGTGCAGAATTGGACGAGCGTGATTATGGAGAGATCAAGGTCGGGCAAGCCGTCATGGTGCGTCCGGCGGCCTTCCGTGGGCGCGAATTCGCCGGAACGGTTTCGTTCATCGCACCGCTGGTCGAACAGGGACGCAACACACGTGGCCAGCGGAATGTCACGGACGTCGACATCGTCGAAGTGCTGGTCGACCTGACCGAGCCGGGTCCGCTCGCGGTCGGCATGAAAGTCGATGTCTATTTCCGCCAGGACAGCCCGCCGCGTCAGTGACCGATTTTGTCCAAGCATCGGCGCGCGTCGTGCGCTGTGTCTGCCGGGTAACGCGTCGCAATATCGACCGAGTGATTCTCAAAGCAGCGCAAAGCTCCGCTTGACAGCGCTGGGCATTGGCCCGTATTAAACCGATTAGGTTAATTAACCGATCGGTTTAATACACCATGCCGCTCGACCCTCTCAGCGCCACATTCGCCGCCCTTGCCGATCCGACGCGGCGCGCCATGCTGGCGCGGCTCACCCTTGGCGAGGCTTCGGTCTCCAAGCTCGCCGAACCCTTCAACATGAGCCTTCCGGCTGTCTCAAAGCACCTCAAGGTGCTGGAACGCGCCGGCCTGATCAAACGCGGGCGCGAGGCGCAGTGGCGGCCCTGCCGCATCGAACTCAACCCCCTCAGAGGGGTCGATAGCTGGCTCGATGAATATCGCCGGCTCTGGGAAGAGCGCTTCGACCGCCTGGACGTCTACCTGCAGGAGCTGCAAGCCAAGGAGAAGAAGCGTGGCCGCAAGAAATAGCCTCGATCTTCAGGACCCGCGGGAACTCGTGACGACGCGCGTCTTCGACGCGCCACGTGAGCTGGTCTGGACAGCATGGACCGATCCGAAGCATCTGGCGCAATGGTGGGGCCCGAACGGCTTCACGACCACCACAAGCGCCTACGATTTCCGGGAGGGCGGGGTCTGGCGCTTCGTGATGCATGGGCCCGGACGGCCGCGATTATCAGAACCGGATCACGTTCGACGAAATCGTGAAGCCCGAGCGCATCGCCTACCGCCACGACGACGGCGACGATGTCGAGCCGGTGCAGTTCCACACAACGGTCACGTTCGAGGAACTCGATCGCAAGACCCGGCTCACCATGCGGGCCTTGTTCCCGTCGGCCGCCGAACGCGACCGGGTCATCAAGGACTATGGCGCCGACAAGGGCGCGGCTCAGACGCTGTCGCGCCTCGCCGATTACCTCGCCCATTGGGCGGACTGATCACGTTGCACCAAACCGTTGGAGGACAATATGCCGATCGCGTCATCGAAAATCCGGCCTTGCTTGTGGTTCGATACCGAGGCCGAAGCGGCGGCCAACCATTACGTTGCCATTTTCAAGAACTCCAAGATCGTCAGCGTCAGCCGCTACGGCAAGGCGGGCAAGGACGTTCACGGCAAGGAGGCAGGCACGGTGATGACGGTCGACTTCGAGCTCGAAGGGCAACGATTTGTCGGCCTCAACGGCGGCCCACACTTCAAGTTCAATGAAGCGGTCTCGTTCCAGATTCACTGTGACACCCAGTCGGAGGTGGACCACTTCTGGAGCATGCTTTCCGAGGGCGGCTCCGAAGGACCGTGCGGCTGGCTCAAGGACAAGTTCGGCCTGTCCTGGCAGGTGGTTCCGGTCGCCCTCACCGAGATGCTGATGGACGAGAACAAGGACAAGGCCGGACGTGTCATGAACGCGATGCTGCAGATGCGCAAAATCGACATCGCGGCCCTGCGGCAGGCCCACGCCGGCTAATCCCGCAGCCGACCGAAATCTCAAGCGAACATCATCAACCTGGAAAGGACCATGTCATGTCAATAACGCCCTATCTGTTCCTCGACGGCCGTTGTGAGGAGGCTATCGAGTTTTACAAGAAGCATCTCGGCGCCGACGTCGGCATGATGATGCGCTTCAAGGACGCGCCCGCGGAGCACACCTGCTCGCCCGGCCACGAGAACAAGATCATGCACGCCTGCGTCACCATCAACGGCGCACCCGTGATGCTGTCCGACGGACGCGCGGAGAACAAGCCCGAGTTCAAGGGCTTCGCGCTCTCGCTCGACGCCAAGGAGGCGGCCGACGGCGAGCGGATGTTCAACGCGCTGTCGCAAGGCGGCCAGGTGCAATTGCCGCTCACGGAGACGTTCTTCGCCAAGAGCTTCGGCATGGTCGCCGACAAGTTCGGCGTGGGCTGGATGATCATCGCAGGACCGAAAAATCCTTGACGACTGCGAGCAAGGCCAAGGCTGGGATCGTCGGCGAAGACTTCGTCCCGCGAGGGCATCGCCAATCGAAACCAGGGATCACAACAAGGGGATAACACGATGACTACGAGTGAGACCAAAAGCGCCGACTTCGTCATCTCGCGCGTGCTCGATGCGCCGCGCGATCTGGTGTGGAAGGCGTTCACCGACCCGGAACGCATGCGGCAGTGGTGGGGCCCGAAGGGCTTCTCGGTGATCGCATCCAAAATGGACCTGCGCCCCGGCGGCACCTATCACTACGGCCTGAAGGCGCCCGACGGCTCGCCGATGTGGGGCAAATTCGTCTTTCGCGAAATCGTCGCACCGGAGCGCATGGTCTTCATCAACTCGTTTTCGGACGAAGCCGGCGGCACCACGCGGCATCCGATGGCCCCGACCTGGCCATTGGAAATGCTCTCGACGTTCACGCTTCGAGGAGCAACCCGGCGGCAAGACCAAGCTCACGATCCGCTGGGCGCCGTACAATGCCACGGAAGACGAGCGCAAGACGTTCGATGCCGGCCAGGACAGCATGATGAAGGGTTGGGGCGGCACGCTGGAGCAACTCGAGGCCTACCTGGCGAAGGCGCGCTGAACTTACGAACCCGAGGTTCCTCGCGGCGAGCGGACCTCGGGTTCCAATGCGCCACAGCCGTTCCATGTTCTTGTTGTCATTTGGGCTGCGGCCACGTGGCGCCATCGCGCCCGCGAACCAAGGCGAATAAAATTCAACGAGAGGAATTCACATGACCTATGTCGATGGATTTATCGTTCCCGTCCCGAAGAAGAGCGTGCCAGCCTATCGCACCATGGCGCGCAAAGCCGGCAAAGTCTGGCGCGAGTACGGCGCCACTCGAGTTCCGCGAATGTCTCGCCGACGACGTCAAGGTCGGCAAGCGGACGTCCTTCCCGCGCAGCGTCAAGATGAAGCCCGGAGAAACCGTGGTGTTCTCCTGGATCGTCTACAAGTCCCGCGCGCACCGCGACCGCGTGCTTGCCAAGGTCATGAAAGATCCGCGTCTGGCCAAGATGATGAGCGCCAAGCCGATGCCGTTTGACGCCAAGCGCATGATCTATGGCGGCTTCAAGGTTCTGGTCGCGGCCTGACGTTACTTGCGGCCTGACGTTACTTATCGACTATGCACACGGCGGGAGTGTTCGATGCTCAAGATCCTAGGCATCATCGCGGTGGTTCTGGTGGTCGCAGTTGCGGCCGTCCTCCTCTATGCGGCGACCAAGCCGGACTCGTTCAGCGTCCAGCGCGCGTTGAACATCAAGGCGCCGCCGGACAAAATCTTCGCCCTCATCAACGATCTGCACGGCTGGGGCGCCTGGTCGCCGTACGAAAAGAAAGACCCGGCGATGAAGCGGACCTTCAGCGGCGCGGCCAGCGGCAAAGGCGCCGATCTACGAATGGGACGGCAACAAGAATGTCGGCAAGGGCCGGATGGAGATCATTGACGCCTCGCCACCCTCCAAGGTCGTCATCAAGCTCGATTTCATCAGCCCGTTCGAGGGTCACAACACCGCCGAGTTCACGATGGATGCCAAAGGCGACGACACCAACGTGACGTGGGCCATGTACGGTCCCGCTCCGTTCATCTCGAAGGTCATGCAGGTCTTCATCAACATGGACACCATGATCGGCAAGGACTTCGAGGACGGTCTTGCCAACCTGAAGAAGCTTGCCGAGCAGGCCCCCGCGCTCGGGCGTTAGCAAGGAGACGACGCATGTCCGCCAGTACCGGTGCCGTCACGAAGCCCGTCGAACCTGAACTTGTCATCACCCGCCTGTTCGATGCGCCGCGCAAACTGGTCTTCGAGGCCTGGACCGACCCAAAGCACCTGGCGCAGTGGTGGGGGCCGCGCGATTACCCCGCCGCCCTGGTGAAGCTGGATGTGCGGCCGGGCGGCGCCTGGCGCCATTGCCTGCGCTCGACCGAGACCGGCAACGACCTTTGGCATCGCGGCGTGTTCCGCGAAGTCGTGGCGCCCGAGCGGCTGGTATTCACGTTCGCCTGGGAGGAAGACGGCGAGCGCGGTCTCGAAACCCTCGTGACCGTGACGTTCGCCGATGAAGACGGCAAGACGCGCATGACCCTGCGCCAGACTCCGTTCCAGTCGGATGGGGAACGCGACGGACATCAAAGCGGCTGGAACAGCACCTTCGATCGTCTCGCCGATCACCTAAGGGATCGCGTCTGACGGATCACGACTGAGCGCTTCATGCTTAACGTGCTGATGGCCTTTCAAGATGGCCGGCACCCTTCAATGCGCCGACAGTGTCCGTCAAACTCGGCGCACAATTTTTCATCGCTTTATTGCGCTGCACAAAGCGTACGCGGAGCGCGTGTGCATTATGCAGCGATTAGTTTTTAGCACCATCGATCGACTTGCGTCCGGAAAGCGCAATACATTGAAATAATTAAAGAAAGCGTATGCGGCCAGAAGTGGCACGCAACTTGAATTTACGTTCCTAGAGTTGTCGTTCGCGAAGACGGCAACGCAATCAGCAACACTGACCCGGGAGCAATGCCTGGAGCGTTCGGGCTTGAGGATTTGCTGTGCCTCGTGTGCGGCTGACCGGCAGCACCGCTGCGCGCGTCCTCTGCAACCGCTGAAAGGATGATGTCCGCAATGAACCGCGATACCACGAAGCAACGGCTTGGAAGATTGAGCCGGCGCACCTTTGTCAAGGCGACGGTCGGCACCGTTGCGCTCGCCGGCGCGCTGCCGGCCGAACGGATCGTCGCGCCAA
The DNA here is from genome assembly GCA_963756715.1 of uncultured Alphaproteobacteria bacterium. Classification (GTDB taxonomy): domain Bacteria; phylum Pseudomonadota; class Alphaproteobacteria; order Rhizobiales; family Xanthobacteraceae; genus VAZQ01. The sequence continues at coordinate 279,219 of CAVWOV010000035.1, read as the reverse complement.
GCGTTGCCCGCGCGGCGCTGAAGCTCGAAAAAGAGGACCTGAAGTTCGGCTTCATCAAGCTCACCGACATGGCGCCGATCGCCATCGCGAAAGAGCTCAATTTCTTCGAGGATGAAGGCCTCTACGTCACCACCGAGCCGCAGGCCAACTGGAAGGTGCTGCTCGACCGCGTCATCACCGGCGAACTCGACGGCGCGCACATGCTCGCCGGCCAGCCGCTCGGCGCCACCATCGGCTTTGGCACCAAGGCGCATGTGATTACGCCGTTCTCCATGGATCTCAACGGCAACGGCATCACGGTGTCGAACGCCGTCTGGGAGGAGATGAAGAAGCACATCCCGAAAGATGCCAATGGCAAGTTCGTTCACCCGATCAAGGCTGACGCGCTGAAGAAGGTGGTCGAGAAATACAAGTCGGAGGGCAAGCCCTTCAATCTGGGCATGGTCTTCCCGTTGTCGACCCACAATTACGAACTGCGCTACTGGCTCGCGGCCGGCGGCATCCACCCCGGGCTCTATTCGTCGACCGATATCTCCGGCCAGATTATGGGCGACGTGCTGATCTCGGTGACGCCGCCGCCGCAGATGCCCGCAACGCTCGAAGCCGGCACGATCCTCGGTTATTGCGTCGGCGAGCCGTGGAACCAGGCGGCGGTGTTCAAAGGGCATCGGCGTTCCGGTCATTACCGATTACGAGATCTGGAAGAACAATCCCGAGAAAGTGTTCGGGATGACGGCGGACTTCCAGAAGAAGCATCCGAACACCGTGCTCGCCGTGACCAAGGCGCTGATCCGGGCCGGCATGTGGCTTGACGAGAACAACAACGCCAACCGAACCAAGGCCGTTCAAATTCTTGCCAAGTCCGAATACGTCGGCGCGGACGCCGCCGTCATCGCCAATTCGATGACCGGCACCTTCGAATACGAGAAGGGCGACAAGCGCGCCGTTCCCGACTTCAACGTGTTCTTCCGTTACTTCGCGACCCACCCCTACTATTCCGACGCCGTCTGGTATCTCACGCAGATGCGGCGCTGGGGCCAGATCCCGGAAGCCAAGCCCGACGCCTGGTACGCCGAGATCGCCAAGCAGGTCTACCGCCCCGACCTCCATCTCGCGGCGGCAAAGCTCCTCGTCGAGGAAGGCAAGGCGAAGAAGGAAGACTTCCCGTGGACCAGCGACGGCTACCGCGCATCAACCAATGAATTCATCGACGGCGTCACCTTCGATGGCCGCAAGCCGAACGCGTACATCGAAAGCATGGCGATCGGGCTGAAAGGCAGTGAGCGCGTCACCGGCGCGAAGGTCGTCGCCAACTGAGCCTCCATGCCGTGACGACCTCCCGCTCGGTAACTCGCCGCGTCCAGAGACCTGCTCCCAGGGTGTCGCGCTGATGACCATCGCATCCGATCTGATTCCGGCTGAACCGGCATCTCTCCACACGGAGCGGGGCCCTTGGCGGGACCGCTGGAATTCACACATCAATCGTGCCGCGGGCTTTTTCGAGCTGGTGGGACTCGGATGGCTCATGCCACTGGCGCGCATGGCGCTGGGCGAGGACGTGCGCCAGCAGGCCGCAGAACTCTGGCGCCAGCTCGGCATCCCGCTGCTCGCCATCGTGCTGTTCCTTGGCGTCTGGGCGTGGCTCGCTCCCAAGGTCCAAACCAGCCTCGGCGCGCTGCCTGGACCCGTGCAGGTCTGGCACCAGGCGGAGAACCTGTGGACCGATCATGTCGCCGAACGGGATAAAGAGCGCGCGTTCTACGAACGTCAGAACCAGCGCAACCAGGCGATCCTGGAGAAGGACCCGAAGGCCGAGGTGAAGACCCGCCCCTACACCGGCAAGCCCACGTTCATCGACCAGATTTTCACCAGCCTCAAGACCGTCTTCACCGGCTTCGTCTTCGCCACGATCATCGCGGTACCGCTCGGCGTGTTTTGCGGCTTGTTTGCCTCGTTCAATGCCGCGATCAATCCACTGGTTCAGATTTTCAAGCCGGTCTCCCCGCTCGCCTGGCTGCCGCTGGTGACCATGATCGTCAGCGCACTCTACGTGACCGACGATCCGATGTTTCCGAAATCGTTCCTGATCTCGGCGATTACCGTCACGCTGTGTTCGCTCTGGCCGACCTTGATCAATACCGCCGTCGGCGTTGCCTCGATCGACAAGGACCTGCTCAACGTCGGACGCGTTCTGCGGCTCACCTGGCCGAAGACCATCGTCAAGCTGGTGCTGCCGTCGTCGCTGCCGTTGATTTTCACCGGCCTTCGCCTATCGCTCGGCGTCGGCTGGATGGTGCTGATCGCGGCCGAGATGCTGGCGCAGAATCCGGGACTTGGAAAATTCGTCTGGGACGAATTCCAGAACGGATCGTCCGCCTCGCTCGCCAAGATCATGGTGGCGGTGCTGACCATCGGCATCATCGGCTTCCTGCTCGATCGCGTGATGCTCGCCCTGCAGTCCGCCTTCACCTATAGCGAAACCCGCTGACGAGACCCGCCATGGCCGTCCTGGAACTCAAATCCGTTGCCAAGTCGTATGGGTCAGCAGCGTCGCGCACCGATGTGCTCAAGGACGTGTCGCTGTCGGTCGAGGAAGGCGAGTTCGTCGCCATCGTTGGCTTCTCGGGCTCGGGCAAGACCACGCTGATCAACCTGATGGCCGGCTTGATCGCGCCGGACGCCGGCGAGGTGTTCTTTCGCGGCAAGCCTGTCACGGAGCCCGGGCCGGAGCGCGGCGTGGTGTTCCAGAGCTATTCGCTGCTGCCGTGGCTGTCGGTCGAGGGCAATGTCGCGCTCGCGGTCGATGCCGTGTTCGGCCGTCAGAAGAAATCCGAGCGTGCCGGACGCGTCCGACGCTACGTCGACATGGTCGGGCTTGGGCACGCGGCCGACCGCAAGCCGGCCGAGCTCTCGGGCGGCATGCGCCAGCGCGTCGCGGTCGCGCGCGCGCTCGCGCTCGATCCCGAAATGCTGCTGCTCGACGAGCCGCTGTCCGCACTTGACGCCCTCACCCGCGCCAAACTGCAGACCGAGATCGAGGCGATCTGGTCGAAGGAAAAGAAGACCGTCGTCCTCATCACCAACGACGTCGATGAGGCGATCCTGCTCGCCGACCGGATCATTCCGCTCAAGCCCGGACCGGGCGCGACCTTCGGCCCCGAGTTCACCGTTCCGTTCGCGCGGCCGCGCGACCGCACCGAGATGAACAAGAATCCCGCCTACAAGCGTTTGCGGGCCGCGATCACGCAGTATCTCATGGATGTCGGCGTCGAGCACGCGGCGGCGAGCAGCGACGACCGCCACACGCTGCCGAACGTCGTGCCCATCACCTTCGATCCCGGTCCACCGCGCGCCTATCGCGAGGCGGCCGCTAGTCCGATCGAGACGCGCTACGTCGAATTCTACGAAGTGCGCAAGACCTATCCGACGCCGAAAGGCTCTCTCACCGTCGTCGACGGCTTCAATCTCCTGATGCGCAAGGGCGAACTGGTCTCGCTCATCGGCCACTCCGGCTGCGGCAAGTCGACGGTGCTGTCGATGGCCGCGGGACTTAACGACATATCGAGCGGCGGCATCGTGCTCGATGGCAAGGAGATCAACACCGCCGGTCCCGATCGCGCCGTGGTGTTCCAGGCGCCGTCGCTGTTTCCGTGGTTCACCGCGCGCGAGAACGTGGCGCTCGGCGTCGACCGCGTCTATCCGCACGCGAGCCGTGCCGAACGCGCCGAGATCGTCAGCTACTACCTGGCGCGCGTCGGACTGGGCGACGCCATGGACAAGCGCGCCTCCGAGCTTTCCAACGGCATGAAGCAACGCGTCGGCATTGCGCGCGCCTTCGCGCTCTCGCCCAAGCTCCTGCTGCTCGACGAGCCGTTCGGGATGCTGGATTCGCTGACGCGCTGGCAACTGCAAGAAGTGCTGATGGAGGTGTGGTCGCGCACCAAGGTGACCGCTGTCTGCGTCACGCACGATGTCGACGAAGCGATCCTCCTGGCCGACCGGGTCGTGATGATGACCAACGGCCCGAACGCCCGCATCGGCCGCATCCTCGAGGTCGACATCCCCAGACCGCGCACGCGACGCGCCCTGCTCGACCACCCGCGCTACTACGAATACCGGCAGGAACTGCTGTCCTTCCTCGACGAGTTCGAGCATGGCGCCTCCGGCCGGCCCGCGACGGCGCGCCCGGCGGCGGCGTGAGAAGCACGCATGGGCGAGCCCCTCATCGTCATCGGCAACGGCATGGCGGCAGCCCGTTTCGTGGAGGAATTGCAGAAGCGCGCGCTCGGCCGCTACGCCATCGCGGTGATCGGCGACGAGCCGCGGCTGGCCTACAACCGCGTATTGCTGTCGTCGCTGTTAGCGGATGAAGTCGCGTTCGCCGACATCGAACTGAAAGCCGCCCGGTGGTGGCGCGACCGCGGCGTCACGCTGCGCTACGGCGTGCGCGCGACCGCCGTCGATCCGGTGGCGCGGACCGTCACGCTCGCCGACGGGGCGCGGCTCGATTTTTCCAAGCTGGTGTTTGCCACCGGCTCGCAACCGATCAGGCTGCCCACTCCCGGCATGGAGCTGCCCGGCGTCCTCACCTTCCGCAACATCGAAGACGTCAATGCGATCACATCCGCCAAGGCGGCCGGCGCGCGCGTCGTCGTTATCGGCGGCGGCCTCCTGGGGCTCGAAGCCGCCTATGGGCTCGCAAAAGCCGGCGCCCAGGTCACCGTCATTCATCTGATGGACCGGTTGATGGAGCGGCAACTCGACCAGCGCGCGGCCCTCATGCTCAAGCAGGCGGTCGAGGCCAAGGGCATCACGGTTCTGCTCGAAGCCGAAACGGCGCGGATCGCCGGCGCGGACCGCGTCGAAGCCGTCGAGTTGAAGGACGGCACCGTCATTCCGGCCGACGCCGTTGTGGTCGCCGTCGGTATCCGGCCGAACGTCGATCTCGCGCGCGATGCCGGCCTCGCGGTCAATCGCGGCATCCTGGTCGACGATCACATCGAGACCCACGTCAGCGGCATCCACGCCATCGGCGAATGCGCCGAGCACCGCGGCGTCTGCTACGGGCTGGTCGAACCCGCCTACGAGCAGGCGCAGGTGCTGGCGCAGCGGCTCTCCGGCGAAGGCGCAATGTATGCAGGCAGCGTGCTCGCCACCAATCTGAAGGTGTCGGGCGTGAGCGTGTTCTCCGCCGGCGATTTCCTGGGTGCCGCTCCCGACGCGGATGAAATCGTCCTGAGCGACCCCGGCCTCGGTGTCTACAAGAAGCTCGTCATCGCCAACGATCGGCTCATCGGCACGGTGCTGTTCGGCGATACCTCCGACGGCCTCTGGTATCTCAACCTCATTCGCTCCGGATCGCCCATCGAAGACATGCGCGACGACCTCGTCTTCGGTGGTGCGGCCGCCACCCGGATCGCGGCATGAGCGCCGGGCGAACGCAGGAATGAACGCACCCACGCATCATCCTCCGGCGGTCCGCACCACCTGCCCTTATTGCGGTGTGGGCTGCGGCGTGCTTGCGCGCCCCGATGGACATGGCGGCGCGACAGTCGCGGGCGACCCTTCGCACCCGGCAAATTTGGGACGGCTTTGCTCGAAGGGCTCGGCGCTCGGCGAGACGCTCGGGCTCGGCGGACGGCTGCTTCATCCCATGGCTGCGCGGCGAAGACGGCGGACTGGCGCGCATCGGCTGGCCGGACGCGCTCGACCGCGTCGCCGACGGATTCAAGCGCATCGCCGAGCGCGACGGCCCCGACGCCGTCGCTTTCTATCTCTCCGGCCAGCTTCTCACCGAGGATTACTACGTCGCCAACAAGCTGATGAAAGGCTTCGTCGGCTCGGCGAACGTCGACACCAATTCGCGCCTCTGCATGGCGTCGTCAGTGGCAGGCCATCGGCGCGCGTTCGGGTCCGACACGGTGCCCGGCACCTACGAAGACCTCGACGAAGCCGATCTGATCATTCTGGTCGGCTCGAATACCGCCTGGTGTCATCCGGTGCTCTACCAGCGGCTGGTCAAGAACCGGCGCGAGCGTGGCGCCAAGATTGTCGTGATCGATCCGCGCCGCACCGCCACCGTCGAGGACGCCGACCTCTTTCTGCCGATTGCGCCCGGCAAGGATACGACGCTGTTCTGCGGCCTGCTGGTCCATCTCGCCGACACTCAGTCGCTCGACTTCCGCTATATCGACTCGCACACCAACGGCTTCGAGAACGCGCTCGCGCGCGCGCGCGACATCGCGCCCAACATCGCCGCGATCGTCAATGCGACGCGTCTGCGGAAGTCGGCGATCTCGCAGTTCTTCGAACTGTTCCGTAACACGCCGCGCGTCGTCACCTGCTTTTCGCAGGGCGTGAACCAGTCGGCGCAGGGCACCGACAAGGTCAATGCCATCATCAACTGCCACCTGGCGACCGGCCGGATCGGGCTGCCGGGCGCCGGACCGTTCTCGCTGACCGGACAGCCGAACGCCATGGGCGGGCGCGAAGTCGGCGGGCTCGCCAACCAGCTCGCCGCGCATATGGGCTTTACGCCCGACGAGATCGACCGCGTCGGCCGCTTCTGGGACGCGCCCGCCATGGTGACGGGCGAAGGCCGCAAGGCGGTGCAGATGTTCGAGGCGATCGAGGATGGCACCATCAAGGCGTTGTGGGTGATGGGCACCAACCCGGCTGTCTCGCTGCCGCGCGCGCGCGCGGTGCGCAAGGCGCTCGACAAGCTCGAGCTGTTTGTCGTGTCCGAGAATGTGCTCTCCAACGACACTGTCAACGCCGGCGCTCACCTTCTGCTGCCGGCGGCCGCATGGGGCGAAAAGGACGGCACGGTCACGAACTCCGAACGCCGCATCTCACGCCAGCGTCCGTTCCTGCCGGCGCCCGGGGAAGCCAAGCCCGACTGGTGGATCGTCAGCGAAGTGGCCCACCGCATGGGCTTCGGCCCGGCGTTCCGCTATCAAACCGTCGCCGACATCTTCCGCGAGCACGCGAGCCTGTCGGGCTTCGAAAACAACGGGCAGCGCGACTTCGATATCGGCGCGCTGGCAACGCTGTGCGACGACGCATTCGACGCGCTCGCGCCGGTACAATGGCCGGTACCGGCCAACGAAGGCTCAAGGCGCGAGCGATTTTTCGCCAACGGCATCTTCTATACGCCCGACCGCAAGGCCCGCTTCATCGCGCCGGAGCGGCCGTCGCTTCACGCCAAGCGAAGTCCGAACTTCCCGTTCCATCTGAACACCGGACGGGTGCGCGACCAGTGGCATACGATGACCCGCACGGGAGCGAGCCCGAAGCTCGGCGTGCACCGGCCCGAGCCCTTCGTCGAAGTCCACCCCGCGGACGCCAAGGCCGCCGGACTGACCGACAACGGCTTTGCCCGCGTATCGACCGAGCATGGCTCGTGCGTCCTCAAGGTCATCGTCAGCGACGGCCAGCAGCCCGGCTCGCTGTTCGTGCCGATCCACTGGAGCGACGTCACCGCGTCGTCTGCGCGCGTCGGCGACCTCGTCGCGCCGGCGACCGATCCGTTCTCCGGTCAGCCGGAGGCCAAGGCAACGCCCGCGGCCATCGCCCCCATGACGTTCAGCGGCCGCGGCTTCGCGTTGATCCGGCGCTCGCAACACGATCTTCCGGCCGGAAGCTGGTGGGCGCGCGTCGCCATGACGGGAGGCTGTGGCCTGCTGATTGCGAGCAACGACAAGCCGCATGTCTGGCGCAGTCATGCGCCGAGCCTGTTCGGGCCGGATTGTGAACTCGCCGAATACATCGACGAGCGGCGCGGTGCCTATCGGGTCGCCGCCTTCCGTCAAGGCCGCCTCGAAGGCTGCCTGTTCATCGGTCCGGCCGACGCGGCGCCGCAATGGGACACCGTCAAGGCGCTGTTCGAAAGCGAGGCGCTGACCGAGCACGAACGGCGTGTGCTGATTTCGGGACGTCCGGCCGACGGCGTGCGCGTCAACGGCCCCATCGTCTGCACCTGCTTCGGTGTCGGCCTCACCGCCATCCGTGAGGCACTCGCCTCGCGGATCGCGACCACCGTGGAGGGAATTGGCGAAATCCTGCGTGCGGGAACGAACTGCGGATCGTGCCTGCCGGAACTCAAGAAGGTGGTGGCGCTTGCGCGCAGCGAAGCCCTGGCCGATGCGCCGGCGTCCGCAAGCATCGCGACACGGCCGGCGGCGAAACGCATCCGCGCCACCTCGGGCACGTCGTGATGCAACTGCTCGCCAAATCCAGATTCGCCAAAGCGCAGGCCGCGCTCGACGCGCCGTCAGCCGAGTTGCTGGTCGACCTGACGGAGCAATACCGGTCGCCCGACGACCGATCCGGTGGTGGTGGTCGGCGGCGGCCCATCCGGTTTGCGCGCCGCGCAGGAACTGCTGCGCCATGGCTTGCCGGTGGTGCTGCTCAACGCTGAACGCTGGCGGCCCTACAACCGGATCAAGCTTACGCCCTTCCTTGCCGGCGAGGTACAGATCGGCCTGGTCTATCAGACGAACGTCTTCCCCGAGCACGCGCCGATCGCGCAGTACAACGGCCACCGGATCGTCCGCATCGATCGCGAAGCCAAAACCGTCGAGAACCAGTTCGGCCGCCATTGGCGCTATTCGCACCTGGTGCTTTGTCTCGGTTCGCGCGCGCACATCCCGCCGATCCCGGGCCGCGAGTTGCCGGGCGTCTTCAGCTTCCGGGGTTTTGACGACGTCGAGCAATTGATCGCGCGCAGCGTTCGCTCGCGCTGCACCGTCGTGGTCGGGGGCGGCCTGCTCGGCCTCGAAGCGGCGCGCGGCATGGCGCTGCGCAACATCAAGACCGTCGTCGTCGAGCACGAAAACCGCCTGATGGCGCGCCAGATCGACCGCGGCGCCGGCGAGGTGCTGGCGGAAAAAATCCGCGCGATGGGCCTTGAGGTTCGCACCGGCTGTTCGGTCAAGACCATCGCCGGCACGGACCGGGTCGAGAGCATCGTGCTGTCGACCGGCGAAATCATCGCCCTGCGACACCGCGATCATCTGCACCGGCATCCGCTCCAACATCGAACTGGCGCGCGATGCCGGCATCGCGGTCGGACACGGCATCACCGTCAACGACGCGATGCAGACCTCCGATCCATCGATCTATGCGGTCGGCGAATGCGCGGAACACGACGGCCACGTCTATGGACTGGTCTCTCCCGGGCTCGACCAGGCCACCGTCGCCGCCGCCCGCATTGCCGGGATCGCGGCGGACTATCGCGGTTCCGTCCCCACCACGAAGCTGAAGGTTGTCGGCACCGACGTCTTCAGCATGGGCGACATCGAGCAGCTCGATCAGCGCACCGATGTCAGCACGCGTGTCTGGAAAGACGCCGCCGCGGGGGCCTATCGCCGCCTCGTGCTGCGCCGCGGCCGCCTCGTCGGCGCATTCGGCGTCGGCGGATGGCCGGAGGTCAGCCGCATCCAGCAGGCGATCCGCGACCGCTCCGTGATCTGGCCCTGGCAGATGTGGCGGTTTGCGCGCACCGGCCTGCTGTTCGGCGCGGCGCAGCCCGCCGCCGTCGCCGCGTGGCCGGCCGCCGCAACGGTCTGCAACTGCACCGGCGTGACGCGCGGCCGGCTTGGCGAATCCATTCAGTCCGGCGCCACGACCCTCGAACTGCTGAGCCGCGACACCGGCGCGTGCACGGTCTGCGGCACCTGCCGGCCGCTCTTGGCCGAACTGCTCGGCGGAGCGCCAAAATACGAGCCGGTGTTCGGCAGGCGTACGATCGCTACGGCCTCGGTGCTCGCGGCTTGCATCGCGCTTGCCGCCGTGCTGCTCCCGGCCTGGCCATATTCGACCAGCATCGTCCGCGGGATCGGCATCGACGTACTCTGGATCGACGGCACCTGGAAGCAGGTCACCGGTTTCACCCTGGTCGGGCTGTCGGCGATCGTCGCGTTCCTGTCGATCCGCAAGCGCCTGAGCTGGCGCTGGCTCGGCAGTTATCGCGGATGGCGCATTGTCCACGCCGCGATCGGCGCGGCCGTGCTCGGCGTGCTGTTCCTGCACACCGGATTTCATCTCGGCGAAAATCTCAACCGCTGGCTGATGATGACCTTCATCGCGGTCATCGCGGCAGGCTGCGTCACCGGCATCGCGACGGCGCGCGAACATCGGGTGCTCGCCAAGGGCGCGAAATCCTGGCGCAACGCATTCACCTGGACGCACATCCTGGCGTTCTGGCCGCTGCCGCTGCTGCTCTTCGTCCACATCGTGACCGTCTATGCCTATTGAGTTCATGGAGATGTCTCGAACGGCGATGCTCTGGCTCATCTGGATCGGACTGACGGTGCCGGTCGGCGCATTTGTGCTGACGCTCATCATCTATGGCGGCAACCGGTCGTTCCTGCTCATCGGAAAAACGACGAACGGTCATCACCAGATCGAACTGGCCTGCGACGCATGCCACACGTCGCCGTTCGGCGGCGCCGAAGTCCTGCAGGACGCCTGCGTCAATTGTCACGGCGCGGAATTGAAGGCCGCGAATGATTCACATCCCAAATCGAAGTTCACCGATCCGCGCAACGCCGACCGGGTGGAGATTCTCGACGCGCGTTATTGCGTCACCTGTCATCAGGAGCATCGCCCCGGCATTACCCAGGCACTCGGCGTCACGATGCCGACCGATTACTGCTACCTCTGCCATCACGACATCGCCGACGACCGGCCGAGCCACCTGGGTCTCGAAATTCGACACCTGCGCCTCCTCGGGCTGCCACAAATTCCATGACAACCGCGCGCTCTACGCCGACTTCCTCACCAAGCACCACGGCGAGCCGGACCAGCTTGCGACGCAACTCGTCGCGCTGAAGGACTGGCTCAAGGAAAAGGAGACGCGCCGCCAGGAGGGCAAGCCGCTCGCGGCCGCAGCGGCCGACGCTCCCGCAGAGCACGCCGGCAATTCCGAGATCACCGCCGCCTGGGCGAACGACATTCACGCCCGCTCGGGCGTGAATTGCTCAGGCTGCCATACGGTCAAGGACGAGCCGTTGCGCTGGGTGGAAGCACCCGGAATTGCGGTCTGCAAGACCTGCCATACCGACCAGGTGCGCACGTTCACCGAAGGCAAGCACGGCATGCGGCTGCGTGACGGCATGGTGTCGCGCAACGACGGCCCCTTCGGCCTCTTTCACAAGACGCCGCTGCCGCCGATGACGCCGGCGGAGGCCCGCGTCCCGATGAAAGCATCGGCTCAGCACACGGCGCTCGGCTGCAATACCTGCCACGCGGCGCACGACTTCAATACCACGCGCGCCAAGGTCGAAGCCTGCACCGGCTGCCACGACGACACCCATACCAAGGCCTACTTCGCTTCGCCGCATTACGAGTTGTTGAAGCGCGAAGCGGCGGGCGAACTCCCGCGCGGCAGCGGCGTTTCGTGCGCGACCTGTCACCTGCCGGTGACCGAGACGCGCCGTGACGACGGCTCGAAAGGCTTCTTCGTCACCCACAACCAGAACGACAACCTGCGCCCGAACGAAAAGATGGTGCGCAGCGTCTGCGGCAACTGCCACGGCCTGCAGTTCACGCTCGACGCCCTCGCCGATCCGGCGCTGGTCGAGCGCAACTTCAAGGGCCAGAGCTCGGTCCGCATCGAGAGCATCGAATGGGCAAAGAAACGCGCGCAGGAACGCGGCGAGGCCCGCAAATGACAATCTCAAGCACACGTCGAGATCACAACCCAGAGAGAGAATGAAAGGAGCACTGACATGGCAAGACCGTTCGTAGTGATTGGCACCGCCGTCGTTGTCGCCGTTTCCATGGCGGCAGCGACCGGCGCCTACGCGCAGTTGTTCGGCAGCAAGGAGCCCAAGGGCGTGCCGCTGCAGAAGGTCGCCGACATGCTGCATGCGGTGATGGAGGCGGACCGCACCGTCTACACCCAGAAGGTCGTCAACCGGCTGCAGAACGAAGAGAAGGTGATCAAGGCCGACGAGCACTTCACCGACAAGAAGGCGCTGCCGCTGCCCGCGCAGATGTTCCGCTTCGGCGCCGAACGGGTCTCCGAGAAGACCAAGGCATTCTCGTATTCGCTGCTGTCGCTCTGGCCGATCAACAAGCAGAACGCGCCACGCACCGCGGTCGAGAAGGACGGCCTGAAGGCGATCAACACCACCAAGGAGAAGCCGTTCTACAAGGAGGAGACGCTGGGCAAGCAGAAATACTACACCGCCATTTACGCCGACGTCGCGGTGTCGCCCGGCTGCGTCTCCTGCCACAACCAGCACGCCGAGAGTCCGCGCAAGGACTTCAAGCTCAACGACGTGATGGGCGGCGTCGTCATCCGTCTGCCGATGGAATAGCGAAGCGCTCGAATGCCACGCGCCGCCGTGGGGCGAATCCGGGTCGCCCAACGGAACAACAAGTCGCGGTCGGGCCGGCGCACCCGTGCAATCCGCGACACCGAGGAGATGTCTCAAGCTCATTCATGACGACCATGGAGACGTGATAATGACACCGGAACAAGTCAAACTCGTTCAAGACAGTTTCGCCAAGGTTGTGCCGATCGCCGACACGGCGGCGGATTTGTTTTACGATCGCCTGTTCACCATCGCGCCGGAGGTCCGCACCTTGTTTCCCGACGACCTGTCGGGACAGAAGAAAAAATTGATGCAGATGATTGCGACCGCGGTCACCAATCTTCATCAGGTGGCGGCGATCCTGCCGGCCGTCCAGGAACTGGGCAAACGCCACGTCGGCTACGGCGTCACCGACAAGCATTACGAGCCGGTGGGCGCCGCGCTGCTGTGGACCCTGGAGCAAGGGCTTGGCCCCGCCTTCACCCCGCCGGTCAAGGAAGCGTGGACCGAAACCTTCATGACGGTGGCGGGCGTCATGAAAGCGGCCGCCGCGACCGTGACGCCGCCGGAGAAGCGTATGGCCGGATGACGCGCGGCCCGATCTGACGCCGCGAAGGTTGCCCTGCCGCTGGTGATGCGTCCGCATCTCGCATCGCCGGCGGCGTCCTGATGCGAGGGCGACGGAAAGCGCGCACTCGTAAATAACGGCCGCTGCCATTCCGTCTTTGATGCCAGCTGAGCTCCGACAAGCGCCGGAAAAGCAGACATGGTGGGAGGTCCGAGTGGGGCCAGGAGCAGACGAGAACGCGGGCCGAAATTACTCCGGCAGCCCGACCATTCGGAGCGCCTCACTCATGGAAGCGGCAAGTTCGGGCGCGCAATCGACGCCGGCGAATTGGCGGCTGAACCGAAAGGTGGGATGCAGTTCCAGGACCTTTGCCGCAGCTGCCTTGGCTTCCTCCAGCCGCCCAAGTTTGGCGAGCGCCGCTGCCAACTGCACGTAAGTGATGCTGTGGGCCGGGTTGGCGTGAACAGACTTGTAAGCGGCATGAGCAGCTTTGTCGTATCGGCCGAGACGGAAATGACCCATCGCCTGCGCGTCGTAAGCAGCGAAGGCCCAAGGATCGAGCGGGCTGAGACGCATACCCCGTTCGCTCCACTCGATTGCGCGTTCACTTTCACCGCCCCACGCCAGCATGACGCTACCGAGAATGTAAGTCAGCGCAGATGACGGACTAATCGCAAGCGCGGCTTCCAACGCGATGAACGCGGCGGCTCGATCATGCCCATCCATACCGATGGAAAACCCGGCAAGGGTCAGAGCGCGCGCATCGTCGCGGCCATGCGCGATGGCCGCCTCAGCGTAGCGGACCGACGCCGACCGATCCTCTTCACGCAACCCGCGGCGCAGAAAGAGACAATGATGGCACATGGCCGCATTGGCGTGCGCCAGCGCATAGGTCGGGTCGAGCGCGAGCGCGCGTCCGAGAAACACCAGTGCCTTTGTCACCTGTGCAGGCATGCCGGAATCCACGTCGGGCTGCGCCTGCAGGACGAGGTCATAGGCATCCAGGCTGTCTGGCCGCTTGCGGCTCACGCGCTCGACTTCAGCACGCCGCAAGCTTGGCTCGATTGCGCTGACCACGTTGAGAGCGATCTCATCCTGCAGCGCGAACACGTCATCGAGCGCGCGGTCGAACCGCTCGCTCCACAACTGATATCCGCTCTCGGCCTCGACCATCTGCGCGGAGATGCGGACCCGGTGGCCGTCCTTGCGGACGCTTCCTTGCACCAGATAGCGCACGCCCAGTTCGCGCGCGACCTGCTTGACGTCGACGGCCTTCCCCTTGAAGGCGAAGCTCGAATGGCGCGCGATGACGAACAGCCATTTGATGCGGGACAATCCGGCGATGATGTCTTCGACCATCCCGTCGGCGAAATACTCCTGTTCCGGGTCGCCGCTCAGATTGGTGAATGGAAGCACGGCGACGGACGGCTTGTCCGGCAAGACCGGCGGAGAGATCGGTGGCGATGCGGCCGGTGAGCGCTCCAGGCGCAACCGCCGGCCCGACATAGCGATAGCCGCGCCGCGGCAGCGTTTCGATCCAGTCCGCGCCGCCGGCTTCACCGAACGCGCGGCGCAAGGCCGCGATCTGGACGGTCAGGTTGCTGTCCTCGACGGCGAGCCCCGGCCATGCCGCTTCGAACAGCGCATCCTTGGAAACCGGCGCGCCTGCGCGCTCCAGCAGCAGCCGGAGCAGAGCGACTGCGCGCTGGCCCAGGACAATCGGCCGCGCATCACGGAGCAGGATCTCTGCGTCCGCGTCGAGCCGGAACGGGCCGAATTCGTAAGTCGTCGCCATGGCGCGGCGCCCTGTGTTCGGAAATGTTTAGCAACTTTTTTGCAGCGATTTCACGACCTGCCGGGGAGCCCCATCCATAGTGAGACCGTCTGATGGCGCGGTAAATCGCAAAACCGACGGAGGATATCATGAGCGCGAAAGCTGTCGTCCGCATGCCCGGCGAAGGCAAACAGGTTTCGTTGGCCGGAAAACCCTTGGTGTTCCTTGTGACCGGACAGGACACCAAGCACACGTCCATGTTCGACTGGACGTTGCCGGCCGGCTTTTCCACCGGCACCCATGTTCACCGCGTCCAGGAAGAAACGTTCTATGTGCTGGAAGGCGAGTGCGAGTGGCATGTGGGCGGCGAAAAGATCCTCGCCAAGCCTGGAACCTACGTGTTCATCCCGCCGGGCGTCCCGCACAACATCGGCAATACCAGCGACAAGCCGGCGCGAATGATCATGACCGTGTCGCCGCCCGGTCATGAGCAATATTTCGAAGAGCTTGTGAAATTGGTGACGCCGAACGGGCCGCCGGACGCCGCCGCGATCGCCAAGTTGCGAGCGCGCTTCGACACCGAGCAGGTGTCGGCGCTCAAAGCCGGCTGATTGTCGCGCTAAATCGCTTCATAGCGCCGCCGCCGGTTCGAGCGTGGCGGCGCTATCAAGGTCCGCAGGGGTCAATATCGAGGCCAGCGGCTAAGCCGCGATTTAAGCCTCCAACCCGTAGCCGCGAATCATGCGCTATGAACTCACTGACCAAGAGTGGGCGGGCATCAAGCCGAGGCTGGCTGCTGCTCATGATCCTGCCGTCGAGTTGATCGACAACTCTATTGTGCTTCATCAACACGCAACTCCGATTGCTCCCAAGTTACGTCGATCAGACTATGGTGGCGCATTGATGAGTTCGCGACCTAACGATCGTGCACGGCCAACACCGCTGCGCCTTCAAGGCGGCCGGACCGCAGGTCGGCCAGCGCCTCGTTCGCTTTGGCGAGCGGATAGGCGGTTGTCGTGGTCGTAATCTTCGTCCGGGCTACCTCGCCGAAGAAATCGTGCGCATCGGCCCGCGTCAGATTCGCGACGGAAACGATCTGACGCTCCTCCCATAGCAGACGATACGGGAAGCTCGGAATATCGCTCATGTGAATCCCCGCGCACACCACGCGGCCGCCTTTGCGCACCGCGCGCAAAGCCGCCGGCACCAGCGCACCGACCGGCGCGAAAATGATGGCGCAGTCAAGCGGCTCCGGCGGAAGCGCGTCCGAGTCACCCGCCCAGCTTGCGCCCAGCGTCCGAGCGAAGTTCTGTCCCGCGAGGTCGCCCGGCCGCGTGAAGGCGAACACGTCCCGCCCCTGCGCGCGTGCGACCTGCGCGATGATGTGCGCCGCCGCTCCGAAGCCGTAGAGCCCGAGCCGCCGTCCCTCCCCGGCCATCCGCAACGAGCGCCAGCCGATGAGCCCGGCGCACAGCAACGGCGCGGTGGCGATGTCGTCGCCCTGCTCCGGCAGCGCAAACACGTAGCGCGCATCGGCGACGGTGCGCGTCGCGTAGCCGCCGTCGCGGGTGTAGCCGGTGAACAGTGGATGGTCGCAGAGATTTTCCTGGCCCTCGACGCAATAGCGGCAGACGCCGCAGGTATGCCCGAGCCACGGAATCCCGACCCGCATGCCGACGTCGAGACCGGTGACATTGCGGCCGAGCGATTCGATCCGCCCGACGATCTCGTGACCCGGAATGATCGGCAGCTTCGGGTCGGGCAGTTCCCCGTCGACCACGTGCAGGTCGGTGCGGCAAACGCCGCATGCCGAAACGTCGACCCGCACTTCACCCGGCCCGGGCTGCGGATCCGGCAGATCCGCAAGCACGAGTGGCGTTCGAGGACTCATCAACCGCATCGCCCGCATGAATTGATCCCGGTCGAGGCGTTCTCCTGCCAGCCCACACCGCGAGAGAATTGGACATGGCGTGCGCGGTTAAATCAAGGCATCGTATCATGAGAGCGATCGCAACACAGCGGCGGCCATTCACCCCGAGAGCACGGAACAAAGATGTGACGACGCCACCAAGCACGCATGATCGCGACGTCCGAATGCTTCGGCGCTGTATCGAACTATCCCGTCAAGCGACCTATCTGGGCGAAAATCCGTTCGCGTGCGTCATCTGCGAGGATGACCGGATCGTCGCGGAAGCAACGACCCGAGCCGCACGCGATGCGGATATCACCCGGCACGCCGAGATCCTCGCGCTCAGCGAAGCGCAGAAAAATCTCGCAACGACCGACCTGACGCGATGCACGCTCTATTCGAACGTCGAGCCGTGCGCGATGTGCGCGTTTTGCATCCGCGAAACCAAAATCAGCCGTGTCGTCTACAGCATTCCGTCGCCGGTCATGGGCGGTGCTTCCAAGTGGAACATACTCGGTGACACCGACATCTCGGACGTACTCCCGGAGGTGTTTCACAAGCCGCCCGAGGTTGTCAGCGATTTGCTGGGGGATGAAGCCGAGCAGGTTTGGCGGGAGTGGCACCCGGTGGATTGGGCGGTGCTGAGATATCGCCGCGCGATCGGCAAGACATCGGCCGATTCCGGCGATCGGACCGGCCCGCGTCGGGTCTGGCATGCGCTGCGATCCTGGATCACATCCGGGGAGCTCCAAGGATCCACCAACGGACGCGAGCCGCTCCTAACCCAAGATCGCGCACATCCGCGATCCGGACTCAGCCGCCGCCTTGTCGCGGCGGCGCAGCGGTCCGGCGCAGCAGATACCAGGTGGCGGTCGCGCCGCGCGGTGTCCGGTACGGCAGGTTCGTCTCCGGCGCGGTCCAGGCGATCGTCCAATCCGGTGCGAGGCATTGCTCGATTTCGGCGCGTTCGGCGCCGCGCGGTCCCATGACGTGCTTGTTGTGGCTGAATGCGAACAGGATCAATTGCGCATTCGCACCGGCGACCCGCGTAATGCTCTCGCGATAAAGGCGGCGCTCCTGATCCAGCAGAATGTGAAAGCATCCGAGGTCGAGCAGCAGATCGAATGGCCCGTTGATGCCGGCGCGATCCAGATGCGTGACGTCGCCCTGCACGAATTCCACATTGACGCCCGCATCCGCGGCCCGGCGCCGCGCCACGCGAAGTGCGCGCTCGACCGCGTCGACGCCCGTCGTCTGCCATCCCAATTTCGCGAGATAGACGGCCGCCTGCCCCATGCCGCACCCGATATCGAGGGCGCGGCCGGGCGTCGGCGCCTGCGGCCCCTCCAGCAATTCACGCAGCCGCTGCAGGGGCTTGCCTTGCCAGCGATCCCACGGTGCGTATCCCAGGAGATAGGCAAGCTGGAATCGTAGCGACATGGGGCTGTTCGCGGGCGCCAGCGGCCTGATCGCACGCCGCGCTTCGGTGGATGATCGTGCTGCTCTGGACAGAGAATGTGTTGAAAGTACACGAACGGCTGCTGATTTCACCTCCGTATTGTTCCTTAGGGTGGACATCTCAGTATCCGGCATGTGGATCAACTGATACCCGTTGCCGCATGGTATCGTGAAGGTCCGCCAATAGACCATCATCAACCGCGGAGCATCGCCATGCAGGCCAAAGACGTGATGACCTCCCCCGTCATATCGGTTGAACCGGACAGCACGGTCGCGCAGGCGGTCCAGATCATGCTGCAGCGGCGCATCAGCGGCCTGCCGGTGATCGACAAGACCGGGCGGTTGGCGGGCATTGTCACCGAGGGCGATCTGCTGCGGCGCGCCGAAACCGGCACACAACGTCATCGGCCGCGCTGGCTCGAATTCCTGCTAGGGCCCGGCCGCCTTGCGGAAGATTACACCCGCACCCACGGCCGCAAGGTCAGCGACATCATGACGGCGGAGCCCCTCACCGTCACCGAGGAGACCCCGCTCGGAGACGTTGTTACCCTTATGGAGAAGCGCCGCATCAAGCGCGTGCCGGTTGTCCGCGGTCAGGAAATCGTCGGCATTGTCAGCCGCGCCAATTTGATTCATGCGCTCGCGGGCGTCGCGCGGGAAGTCAAACCCGCCACGGCCGGCGATCAGGCGATCCGCGAACAAGTGTTGGCGGAACTCGCACGTCAATCGTGGGCGCCGGTCGCGCTCATCGACATTGTCGTACGCAATGGCGTGGTCGAGCTCTGGGGAACGATCACCGACGAACGGGAGCGCCAGGCCATCACCGTCGCTGCCGAGAATGTGCCCGGCGTGAAGGCCGTCAAGGACAACCTGGCCTGGGTCGAACCGATGTCCGGAATGGTATTTTACCAGTCGGACGAGCCGCCGGTTTCCACGAAGGCGTCGTAGCAAATCCGGTTTGGTAAGCGGCTCACCGAATGTCCGCGGTGCCCGAAAACGACTGAATTGCAGCGTCACCGCAATTGACGCGATGTGCTGTTCGCCGACACCTGCAATGCGGCAACCGGGCATTCTCGGCACGCCTAATTGCGCGCCGGCGCTTTCTCAATAAATCTGTTGAGCGGCGCAGCGCGCAGCGGTTACTCGCATTCACCGTCCGGACTGGCAACGACAACCACGTAACCGTCGGAATCGCGGAGCCAAATTTCCCTGTGTTGGGGCGAGGGATTGATGTGAGGTTCTTCGATGATTTCGGCGCCCAATGCGCGAGCCCGTTGCACGGCCGCGTCAAAGTCGTCGACCTGGAACCACAGCAAGACACCGTGCCCAGGAGGCGCCGCCGCTGCGTTGACGAGGTTCGGATGGTCTTCTTCGTCCCAGGCGTGGAGTTGAAGGACCAACTGACCAGAGCACAAGATCCGATCGTACAGGTCGCGGTGGCTGTGGTCTGGAAGCGAATCTGCCCCAAGCAGTTGCGCATACCAGCCACTACTCGCCCTCACGTCGCGCACGGCTATGAGCGGTTGAGCCACAACGGTCGACTTCCGCGAAGGGAAGCTCATGAGCCGCTCCTTTGTCGATTAGTGAAGACCGCTGGCCCAATTGGTGGTTCTCTAAGCACCGAGTAACTGGTGCTGAAGATCAACGAAATACTTGATCAGCCGACATCGCCACCTCAGCCACGCCGCGCCGCCTTGATCGCGGCGACGTCGATCTTCTTCATGCCCATCATCGCATCGAATGCCCGCTTTGCTTCGTCGCCGCCAGCGGCCATCGCCTCGGTCAGCACGCGCGGCGTGATTTGCCAGGAAACGCCCCACTTGTCTTTGCACCAGCCGCACGCACTTTCCTGCCCGCCATTGCCGACGATGGCGTTCCAGTAGCGATCTGTCTCCTGCTGATCGTCGGTGGCGATCTGAAACGAGAAGGCTTCGTTATGCTTAAACGCGGGACCACCGTTGAGGCCAACACAAGGGACGCCCGCGACCGTGAACTCGACGACCAGGACATCGCCCGCCTTACCAGATGGATAATCGCTGGGTGCACGATGGACGGCACCCACCCTGCTGTCGGGAAAGGTTTCCGCATAGAAACGGGCAGCAGCCTCGGCGTCCTTATCGTACCAGAGGCAAATCGTGTTTTTTGCCATTGCGAGTCCTTTTTGATTTGAAGCCAGAGCACGGCAGAGTCTCGATCCGCGCGAATGAGATAGGCAACCCCTTCGATGTTCTCCAGCCCAGATGTTCCGGTTGGCCCATGCCTCGTGCGGCGCTTGCATCGGTCGTGTCAGGACTCAATCCATGGACCGGTCACGAACGTGTGGCAACCCGCTACGACACGCTCGCCGCCAACGACCGCGCCTTCGTTCAACGCGCATCGATCAGAGTATAGCTCCGCGCCGACGGGCCCGCGCTAGCGCGCAAGCCGCGCCTCGGGATTCTCACCAGAGTGCGGATCGATCGGCCGGCCCAAGCGCAACCGCAACGCCGGGGCGCGGCCGTCGCCGGCCGGCTGATAGACCACGCTGTACCGCGCGACGGCTTCGGCGAACGCCAGCGCATCGGCCTCCTTCCTGACCTCGAACGCGTCAAATCCGGCGCGGTGAAGAAACAGGAACTGGTCGCGCAATATGTCACCGGTGGCGCGCAGTTCGCCGCGAAATCCATAGCGTTCGCGCAATTGACGCGCCTGGCTGTAGGCCCGGCCGTCGCGAAACGTCGGAAACACCAGCGCGACGACCGCGAGGCGGCCGAGATATGGCTCGAGTTCGGAAACCCGCCGGCTGTTGGGCCAGAGCACGCCCGCCGGCGCCGCACGATCGACAACGTCGCCGGCATCCGCCAGAAACCGCGCCGCCGGAACGAGGACCGGCGCATCGTCAGGCATCGGCGCATCGTCAAGAACGCGCAGAAACCGGTCTTCGACAATCTGGCCTCGCTTAACGAGTGGCATAGGCGCGTTCCTTGAAGGGCTCGACGCCGATCCGCTTGACCGTGTCGAGAAAGATTTCATCCGGCCGTTCGCGCAGTTCCAGATAGGCCGCCACGACATCCTCGACCACGTCTGCGACCTCCGCGTATGGCACCGCCGGACCCAGCAGGGTGCCAAGTTCGGCATGCTCATCGGCCCGCCCGCCAAGCGTGATCTGGAAATATTCTTCGCCGTTCTTCTCGACGCCGAGCAGGCCGATGTGACCGACATGGTGATGGCCGCAGGCGTTGATACAACCGGAGATGTTGATATGCAGCCGGCCGAGGTCGCGCGCGAGATCGGGATCGCGGAAACGGCGCGTCAGCTCCTGGGCGATCGGGATCGAGCGGGTGTTGGCGAGGCTGCAATAGTCCAGCCCCGGGCACGCGATGATATCGGACACCAGCCCGACATTCGGCGTCGCGACGCCGATGGCGTCGAGTTCGCGCCATAGCGCGGCGAGATCGCGTTGCGCGACGTGCGGGAAGACGAGATTTTGTTCATGTCCGACACGGATTTCACCGAATGAGTATTGGTCGGCAAGATCGGCGATCCTGTCCATCTGCGCAGCGGTGGCATCCCCGGGCGGGCCGCCCACGGGCTTGAGCGAGAGCGTGACGATGGCGTAGCCAGGGGCCTTGTGGTTGGCGACCGCATTATCGACCCAGGCGGCAAAGCGAGGTTCGCCGGTTCGCGTCTGCGTCAGTGCCGGCGGATTGTCCTCAAGCTTTTCGTAATCGGGATATCGAAAGCGCGCGGTCACATCGGCGATCAGCGCTGGATCGAGCGCGAGCGCGCCGTCCTTGATCGACTGCCATTCGGCATCGACCTCCCTGGCGAAGGCCTCGGCGCCGAGTTCATGGACCAGAATCTTGATCCGTGCCTTGTAGATGTTGTCGCGCCGTCCGAACTGGTTATAGACGCGCAGGATCGCCTCGACATAGCTCAAGAGGTCACGCGTCGGCAGAAACGGCTTGATGGTCTTGCCGATAAACGGCGTGCGGCCGAGCCCGCCGCCGACGATGACCTCGAAGCCGGTCTCACCGGCGCCGTTGCGATGCAGGCGAA
The DNA here is from genome assembly GCA_963756715.1 of uncultured Alphaproteobacteria bacterium. Classification (GTDB taxonomy): domain Bacteria; phylum Pseudomonadota; class Alphaproteobacteria; order Rhizobiales; family Xanthobacteraceae; genus VAZQ01. The sequence goes on along the minus strand of CAVWOV010000035.1, from coordinate 257,149 downwards.
GCCCGATGTCATGAACCTTGATTGCGGCGCGGTCGTGCGCCGATGCGGTCACGGCGATCTTGAACTTGCGCGGCAGGAAGGAGAATTCCGGATGCAGAGTCGAGTGCTGCCGAAGAATCTCGGCCCAGATGCGCGGGTCGTCGACCTCGTCGGGAGCGACGCCGCCCCACTGATCGGTAGTGATGTTGCGCACGCAGTTGCCGCTGGTCTGCATGGCATGGAGACCGGCGCGGGCGAGGTCCGCCATGGCATCCGGCAATTCCGCGAGCTTGATCCAGTTGAACTGGATGTTCTGGCGCGTGGTGAAGTGGCCGTAGTTGCGGTCATAACGCCGCGCCACATGCGCCAGGGTGCGCATCTGGCCGGATGACAGCGTGCCGTACGGGATCGCGACCCGCAGCATGTAGGCGTGAAGCTGCAGATAGACGCCGTTCATCAGGCGCAGCGGCTTGAACTCTTCCTCAGTCAGTTCTCCGGCGAGACGGCGCGCCACCTGGTCGCGAAACTCGGACACGCGCTCGTCAACCAGCGTGCGATCGAAGTCGTCGTAGATGTACATGGCTCAGATTCCGCTGGCTCAGATTCCGCTGGCCCAAATTCCGTTGGCTCAAATTCCGAACGTGACTGGAAGATCGATGGTCGGGCCAGCGTGCCGGATGACTTCGCGCAGGTTGCCGGGCCGGGCCGTCCCATCAGCATTGAGGTGCACCGGCGCGACATAGGCGCCGACCGCGCCGGTATCGTCGGCCATCGCAGCGGCGAGCAATTCGCCGGCGGCCGGCGCCGTCGACACCACCGCGGCCTGATCGAGATGCGTTGCCCAACGTCCGTCGGACGTGCGGTAGACGACGGCGCCATCGTCCAGCCGGTTGGCGGTCACGACCACCGGGCCGGTGATTTTCAACTTCTGCTGCAACGGGGAGGTCATGCGGCGATCTCGATCTTCTGGGCACTGAGGCCGGCCGCCTGCGCGCGCCATGCGTCGGAGCGTGCAACGGATTGCCCGATGACAAGCAGCGCGGGCCCCTCGCCGACCTGGGCTAGCGAGCGCCGGGATGTCGTCGAGACGACCAACGACCGTCTTCGCATCGGGACGCGTACCGCGCGCCAGGACCGCAGCGGGCGTCGCGGCATCGCGGCCGGCGCCGATCAATCCGTCGCGCACCGCGGCGGCGGACGCCAGACCCATGTAGACGACGACGGTCGTTTGCGGATCGGCCAGTCCCGACCAATCGATCGCGGCGGCGTCCTCGGCGCGATGCGCGGTGATCACCGTGAGCCGTGTGGCTTCGTTACGGAACGTCAGCGGCAGCCCGGCCTCAGCCGCGCAGCCCAGCGCCGCGGTGATGCCGGGGACGACAACGGCCGGCACGTTGGCGTCGCGCAGATATTCGAGTTCTTCGCCGCCGCGGCCGAAGATGAAGGGATCGCCGCCTTTCAGCCGTACGACACTGAGGCCCTTGCGCGCAGCTTCGACCAGCCGGCGATTGATCTCGTCCTGGCCGATACCCGGCTGGCCGCGGCGCTTGCCGACGAAGACGCGGTCGCAATCACGGCGGGCGCGATCGAGAATTTCAGCGGTCACGAGTTCGTCGTAAAAGACGACGTCGGCGCTCTGCAGTACCTGCAACGCACGAAGCGTGAGAAGATCGGGATGTCCCGGGCCGGCGCCGACGAGATACACGATGCCGGATTGGTCCTGCGGATTTCTGGCATTCTCGATGGCACGCAGCAGCGCCGTCTCGGCGTCGCGCCATCGCCCGGCCAGCGCCGCCGCGCCGATCGGTCCATCGACGACGCTCTCCCAGAACCGCCGCAGCGATTGCGAGGCATGACGCGTTTGGGCGAAGCGCCCGCGGAAGCGGCCCATCAGGGCGGCGAGATCGCCGATGCGCGCCGGCAGGAAGGCTTCGATGCGCTCGCGCAGACGTCGCGCGAGCACCGGCGAGGCGCCGCCGGTGCCGATGGCGACGACGACCTCGCCGCGATCGACGATGGCGGGGAAGATGAACGTGGAGAGTTCCGGCCGGTCGACGACGTTGACCGGGATGTTCCGGACGCGGGCGCGTTCGGCGATCACCTGATCGAGCGGTCCGCCGGTCGCCACCACCACGGCGCAGAAGTCGGCGAAGTCGGCCAGACACGGATCGGCGAATGTCACTTCCAACCGGCCGAATGGGCCATTCGCCAGCAGAACTTCGTCGGCGATGTCGGCGTCTGTGGCGTACCAGCGCACGTTTGCGCCGGCCGAGCGCAGCAGCCGCAGCTTGCTCGCGGCGGCGGGACCGGCGCCGATCAGCGCGATGGTGCCGGCACTGAGGTCGAGAAACAGCGGTAGGAAGCGCATGGGGACAATCCGGTAAATGAAGAATAATTTTCTATATACGACGAAAAATAATAGCGCAAATAGAGGATTTTTCCTCTATTCGCGGCAGATTACGCGAATGGATTGTTCCGAATTCGGTCCGAAGACGAGGTATTCGCATCGTCCTCGCCCGCCGAGCCGCAATTGCTCGGTGGCGAGGACCGGCGGCTTGTCACCGGGCGGGACGATGCGAGTGAAGGGGGCGCAGCAGCCCCCCAATTCACCGCTTCTGCTGCTGTTTTTGCTGCTTCGCGATGTCGTCGAGCACCGGCTGCCACATCTGCTGCTGCTTGTGGATGAACGCCGTCGCCTCGGCCGCCGTCATCGGATTGGTGTAGCTGCCGAGCGCCGCAAGCTTCTTTTCCAGTTCCGGTTCGGCCGTGACCTTGCGCAGGTCGTCGCTCACCTTCTTGATGATGGCCTCGGGCGTGCCAATCGGTGCCACCAGCACCGCCCAGCCGGTGGCCTGAAATCCCGGAATCGTCTCGGCCACGGTGGGGACGTCCGGAAATTCCTTCAGCCGTTTGGCGGACGCCACCGCGATCAATTTCACCGCGCCGGACCGCGCCGCTCCAGCGATGCCGGAATAGCCTTCAATGATCACGCCGACACGCCCACTTGCGACATCGCTGAAGGCATGGCTCGGACCGCCGGTATAAGGCACGAGTTGCAGCTTGATCCCGGCCTGGTGCTGCAGCAATTCCCCGGCCAAGTGGGTCAGGCGCCCGACCCCGGTGGCCGCATACGAGACCTCACCCGGCCGCTTTTTGGCGAGCGCGATCAGTTCCGGCAACGTCGAGACGCCGAGCTTCGGCGAGACCGCGACGAACATCGGATTCTCCGACACGAATCCGATCGGCAGAAAATCTTTCGGCACGTGCAGCGGCACGTTCGGCGCCGCGGGATGCAACGAAACGAATGTCGACAGCACGGGCTGATAGAGCCCATATCCATCAGGCGCGGCTTCCGAAGCGGTGCGCGCCGCGAGGCTTCCCCCTCCTCCAGGCTTATTGACCACGACGGTCTGTTGGCCCCAGAGCTGCGACAGGCGATCGGCCGCGAACCGCAAGGCCACATCCGGGGTGCTGCCGGCCGACGAATCCGCGATGATCTGCACCGGCTTGTTCGGATAAGGTCCGGATTGCGCGTGCGCCACCGCAACGCTCGCTAGCGCCAGCAACGACGCCAGCGCACAATCGCGAAAATCTGCTTTCATGTTGCTCTCCTTGATCGGGCAGCCATGCGCCATCGCTCTGGCTCCCGAACCTTGGCGTTTCCCTCAACGAGTTTATTGGTCGGATGCAGCCGACCATCATTATTTCATCAACCGCGGTTGACCCATGGGTCTGATAGTCGCGCCCTTCGTCTCTTGATTGCAAATGCAATATCGAGGCCGGCGCTGCTTGCCGTTCCCCTGGTCGGCGAGCCAATGACGCCGGACCTGGTTATCGGGCTGGTCGCGGTGATTGCCGGCATTTGGTTAGCCACGACCGAGGCCGCATAGCCGCGCTCGCGCAGCACACCGGCTTGTGTCAGCGGGGGTTGCCGCCTGACGTCCGAAAAACGCTTCCCTCGGTCGCCCCGCATGGCATAAGGGCGCCCCAAATACCTTCCGCGGTTCCTGTGCTCTCATGATTCGTCTCGACAATATCGGCAAGCAGAACGGCAAGCAGATCCTTTTCATTGAGGCGTCTGCGGCCCTCAACAAGGGCGAGAAGATCGGCCTCGTCGGCCCCAACGGCGCCGGCAAGACCACGCTGTTCCGGCTGGTGATCGGCGAGGAACAGCCGGACGAGGGCCAGGTGTCGGTCGATCGCGGCATCACCATCGGCTATTTCAGCCAGGATGTCGGCGACATGGCGGGCCGCAGCGCAGTGTCCGAGGTGATGGACGGCGCCGGGCCGGTCAGTGCGGTGGCGGCGGAACTGAAGGAGCTGGAGGCCGCGATGGCGGACCCGGATCGGGCCGACGAGATGGACGACATCATCGCGCGCTATGGCGAGGTGCAGCACAGCTTCGAGGAGCTCGACGGTTACGCTCTGGACGGCCGGGCACGGGAAATTCTCTCCGGCCTCGGCTTCAGCCAGGAGATGATGGACGGCGACGTCGGCGCGCTGTCGGGCGGCTGGAAAATGCGCGTCGCGCTCGCCCGCATCCTGCTGATGCGTCCGGACGCCATGCTGCTCGACGAGCCGTCGAACCATCTCGATCTCGAAAGCCTGATCTGGCTGGAGGAATTCCTCAAGGGCTATCCGGGCGCGCTGCTCATGACCTCGCACGACCGCGAGTTCATGAACCGCATCGTCGGCAAGGTGATCGAGATCGACGGTGGTTCGCTGACCACTTATTCGGGCAACTACGAATTCTACGAACAGCAGCGTGCGCTGAACGAGAAGCAGCAGCAGGCCCAGTTCGAACGCCAGCAGGCGATGCTCGCCAAGGAGATCAAGTTCATCGAACGCTTCAAGGCGCGCGCCTCCCACGCGGCACAGGTGCAGAGCCGGGTGAAGAAGCTCGACAAGATCGAACGGGTCGAGCCGCCGCAGGCGCCGTCAGACCGTCGAGTTCGAATTCCAGCCGGCGCCGCGTTCCGGCGAGGACGTGGTCAGCCTGAAGAACGTGCATAAAGGCTACGGCAGCCGGACCATTTACGAGGGCCTGGACTTCATGGTCCGCCGCAAGGAGCGCTGGTGCGTCATGGGCGTCAACGGCGCGGGCAAGTCGACGCTGCTGCGGCTGGTGGCGGGTGCGACGCAACCGGACGACGGCTCGGTGGTCGTCGGCGGCAGCGTGAAGTTGGGCTACTTCGCGCAGCACGCCATGGAGCTGCTGGACGGCGAGCGCACCGTGTTCCAGACGCTGGAAGACACGTTCCCTCAGGCCGGGCAAGGCCCGATGCGCGCGCTGGCCGGCTGCTTCGGCTTCTCGGGCGACGACGTGGAAAAGCGCTGCCGCGTACTGTCGGGCGGCGAGAAGGCGCGGCTGGTGATGGCGCTGATGCTCTACGACCCGCCGAACTTCCTGGTGCTGGACGAGCCGACGAACCACCTCGACATGGCGACCAAGGAAATGCTGATCACCGCGCTGTCGCGCTACGAAGGCACCATGTTGTTCGTGTCGCACGACCGGCACTTCCTGGCCGCGCTCTCCAACCGGCTGCTGGAATTGACGCCCGAGGGTGTCCACCAGTACGGCGGCGGCTACACCGAATACGTTGCGCGCACCGGCCACGAGGCGCCAGGACTGCGAAGCTAGCGGTTATCATCGCATTCAAGTTTTCGTTCCCCCCGCAAAGGTCTGCTTGCCGCCGTTGCCTCGTTGCGCTTCACTGCGCAACCAGCGCTGCTTCCCGCCACCCGAGCGCCCGCAATCCATGACCCTCATTCTGTCGAACGACGATGTCGCCAAGGTCCTGACGATGCGCGACTGCATCGATGTCATGGAAGACGCCTACATCGAGCTGGCGGAGGAGCGCGGCGTATCACGCAGGCGCTCCGACTGCTTTGCACCGACGTCACGGGCCGATGCGCTCTACAGCCTGAAGACGATGGACGGCATCGCGCCGAAGCTCGGCGTCGGCGCGGTACGCATCAATTCCGACATCATCACCTGGCCCAAGCGCGGCAATAATCTGCGGCGCGAGAAAGTCCCGGCGGCCCCCAACAACCGCTACGTCGGACTGGTGCTGCTGTTCGCGGTGGAGAACGGCGAGCCGCTTGCGATCCTGCCCGACGGCGTCATGCAGCGCATCCGCGTCGGCGCGGCTAACGGCCTCGGCATCCGTCACCTCGCCCGCAAGGACGCCAAGACCGTCGGCATCCTCGGCTCCGGCTGGCAGGCCGGCGCACAACTGATGGCCGCCTGCGCGACCCGGGAGATCGCATCTGATCCGTTGTTTCAGCCCAAACGAAGAGAAGCGCACTGCCTTTGCCAAAGAGATGAGCGCGCTGCTCAACCTCGACGTCGTGCCGGTGGCGCAGCCGGAGGACGCCATCGCGGGCGCCGATATCGTCATGTGCGCGACGAACTCGATCGATCCCATCTTCTTTGCGCGCTGGATCGAGCCGGGAATGCACATCACTTCGATCAAACGGCCGGAGATCGATGTCGAGACCATCAAGCGCGCCGACCGCGTCGTCATTCATTGGAACGAACCGGCCCCGATCCAGGCCGCCACCGCCGGCCTGGTGATCGAGGAGAAATCGGAAGGCCGCGGCTGGGCCGTCGCCGGCGAAGTCGATTTCAAGACGCTGCCGACGCTGCCCGAACTCCTTGCTGGCCGTCATGAGGGCCGCGCCTCGGACACCGAGGTGACCTGCTTCATCAACAATATCGGGCTTGGCTATCAGTTCGCGGCCGCCGGGGCGCTGGTCTACCGCAAGGCCCGGGAGATGGGCCTCGGCCACGATCTGCCGACGGACTGGTTCACCGAAGACGTGCATCCCTAATGAGAGCGGGCCTCCTCCAGCGCGCGCCGGCGCGTTTCAGCTTGCGCGCTTGAGCTGTCCGCGGCGCGCTTTGAGGTGATCCATCGTCTGCTCCGCGCGCTGCCGGTAGTCCTCGTGCAGCTTTTCTAATTCCTCTTCGGATAGATCCTCGACGGTCGCGATCCGGTTTTCGGCTTTTCGCACCGACATTATCAATTCGGAGAGTTTGACCTGCAGCGCCAGCGTGTCGCGATTTTGCGTATGCTGGATGAGAAAAACCATGAGGAACGTCACGATCGTCGTGGACGTATTGATCACCAGTTGCCAAGTGTCGCTGTAATTGAACAACGGCCCGGTGACGCCCCACAGGATGACGAGACCGACGGCCGTCAGGAATGCGAGTGGCTGACCGGTGAAGCGCGCGGTGGCGCATGCGGCCTGTGAGAACAGACGGGACCAGAAATTAGGCGATTGGCTTGCCTCGCCGTCTGATGAAATCGCGCGAGCGTCTTGCCGGGCGTCGGCCGATGCCACAGTCAATTTCGGCCCACTGGCCATTGATGCTTTTGCTCGCCGTCGAGCCATGACCTCACCTTTTGGTTGGAGTTGTACGGAACTCCTCAACCTTTAATCCCAAGATTGATCGCGGGTTCCGGCGGCGGACGCATGCCCGGCGCGCCGGAACATTCCGGGAGGTTGATTGTTGGCAACCAATACGCGGCGAGTTGCCGCTGAGACGATACAAGACGGGACACAAGGAGCACGCCATGCTTGGTTGGGCTTTGACTTTTCTGGTGGTCGCCCTCATCGCCGCTGTGCTTGGGTTCGGCGGCATCGCAGGGTTCGCAGTCGAGATCGCGAAGATCATCTTCTTTATCGCGATCGTGCTTTTCGTCATCTCCGCGCTGTTCGGCCTCTTCCGTGGCCGCTCGACTGTACCGTAAGCAACCGACGATCATATCTACGAAATGCCCGGCCTCGCGCCGGGCATTTGCGTTTGGGATCACGGCAGGGCTGGAGTCACATCACAGCAGGACAAGCCTGGAACACCTTGAGCGAACGACCATCAAGAAGATTTGAGTGAGCGGCTCAATGTTGAATAGATGAGTGAGTGGCTCAACGTTGAACGCTGATTTGGTGAGCGTTCTGTCGCTTGCTTGAAACTGGAGGCCAGCCTACTTGGAGGCTAATTGGCAACATCGCGGCCGGGGTGGCAACATCCGGACTTGGTCATCAGCGATGGCCACCGGCGCTCAGAATGGCGCGGGTGGTATGATCGGGGCCGAACTCTTCCGCGTCCTCGATGGCGAGCAGTTCGGTCAGCCGCGTACGCGCGCGATTGACGCGGCTCTTGATGGTGCCGACCGCACATTCGCAGATCGCCGCCGCCTCCTCGTACGAGAACCCAGACGCGCCGACCAGCACCAGCGCTTCACGCTGGTCAGGCGGCAGCTTGGCGAGCGCCACGCGAAATTCCTCGAACTCCACCCGCCCATGCTGCTCGGGATGAGATTTGAGGGTCTCGGCATATTTCCCGTCCGCATCCTCGACTTCGCGCCGCCGCTTGCGATATTCCGAGCGGAAGAGATTGCGGAGAATTGTGAACAGCCACGCCGACATGTTGGTGCCCGGCTGGAATGAGTCGATGTTCGCCATGGCACGCAACAGCGTTTCCTGCACGAGATCGTCGGCACGATCGACGTTGCCGGAGAGCGATATGCCAAATGCGCGCAGGCTCGGAACCGCTGCGAGCATGGCGTCGCGAACTGATGGCGACATTGTCATCAACCCTGGTCCTTCGACGTGTCGTCTGTCGCGCGAGCTGCCGGTCCAGCCTCGCCCTGTATCCCGTCGGCTCCCGACGAAACACCTTCGCGCTTTTCGGTTGGTTGATTGAGTTGCTCCATGAGGCGGACGAAACGGTCAGGCACCCCCTGATGCACGACGTCGTCGTAGACCCGTTGCAGGATGTCGCCGAGCCGCCGTTGATCCTCGCGACTGAGCCGGCCCTTAGACTTTCGCAATTGAAGTTCCGTCTGCATTGATTCTGACCCAACCGCCTTCTGTTCCACACCCCCGGGCCTGCCGGCCTTGTGCTGCTGCTGTTCCTTCAATCCCTGCCTGACCGGCTTTTCGTCGTTCATTTTTCTCAACTCCCCAGCGAACCGGCTTAGCCCCAGCCTGCAGGTCCCCGTTTGCCTCGTCTGAGCCCAACGCCGCGGAAATCAGATTAGTTCCCCGGGTATGGAACTTTTTTCGCTCGACACTGTTTCCTGCAGGTAATCTCACCAAAAGAGACGGAGGGTTTCGTGCCGAATTCAAAAGTGGTAGCTCAATACCTGCCCTTTTTACGGCGTTATGCTCGTGCGCTTACAGGGAGCCAAGCCTCTGGAGATTCCTACGTTGCAGCCACACTCGAGGCCTTGATCGCCGACCCCGCCGTCATCGACGAACCCCGCGGCCCCAAGGTTGCGCTCTACCGCTTATTCACGAAGATCTGGAATTCGATCCCCGTGAACTCCGAAGGAGGCTCTGACGAGGCGCTTCCAGGCGACCACAAGCTCGCCAACATTACACCGCTACCCCGGCAGGCATTCCTACTGGTTGCGTTGGAGGGGTTTCCGGAAGCCGACGCGGCCCTGATCCTCGGGATCGACGTGTTGAAACTGCGCTCGTTGATCGAAGAATCCGGCCGCGAACTCGCCGCTGAAATCGCCACCGACGTGCTGATCATCGAAGACGACACGATCATCGCGATGGAGCTTGAATCGCTGGTCCAGAGCCTCGGGCATCGCGTGATCGGCGTGGCGCGCACGCATGCTGAAGCAATTTCTTTGACTCAGCGCAAGGAGCCGGGGCTGATCTTGGCCGACATTCAATTGGCCGACGGCAGTTCGGGGCTCGAGGCGGTGAACGAATTGCTGACGACACTTGAAGCGCCGGTGATTTTCATCACCGCTTATCCGGAGCGTTTCTTGACCGGCGAGCGGCCGGAGCCGGCATTCCTGATTGCCAAACCGTTTCAGCCGGCAACCGTTTCCGCAATCGCCAGCCAGGCGCTATTCTTCGGCCGCAGCGCTAAGCGACGGGAGCGCAAGATGATGGCGTGAGGCGCCCCCGCGACGAGGCGCTACACCCCGGCGCAAACCCAAGACTGAAGACAGCACGACTGAAGACAGCACCGCGGCCTCGGAAATTCTCTCGAGGCCGCGGCTTCTGTTTGTAGCTTCATCTGTGCGCACCGGGATATCATGACCGGCGGCGGGACAGCCCCAGAAGGATGCCGATCCCGGCGGCAATCGCCAACGCAACCAAGGGACGCCGTCCGACTTCGTCGACGACGCGATGAAGAGCGACGTTCCCTACCTTGGCGGCGTCAGTCCCGAATTTTGCCGCTTCGTCGGTCATCGAGCGGGCACCGCCGCGAAACTTATCAACCAGTTCACTCAACGCCTCACTGACCCGATCGACCGCCTGCGAGGCATTTGCGGACGCATGTCCGCCGACTTTTTCCAGGCGCTTCTCGATCGCGCGCAGGCGGCGCTCGATTTCGCTCGTATCGAGGGCAAGCGCGCGAGAGTAACTTGAGTGGCGAGACATGGTGACCTCTTATCGGTTGAAAGACCTGCTCCACTGAGCGGAGCCGCCCCCAAACGGGGGCAATGTAAATTTGCAAGCGTGATGCGAAGAAGGGGGATCGCCCCAAGGCGCATCCCCCTTTTTGAATTGCTTCACACCCGTGACGCCGTCGTCAGCCGCCACGCGTTAAGCCGCAAGTCAATTGACACTCTTGAGCCAGCTATCAATGTCGGACTCGGCTTGGTCCTTGGCGTAGCCATAGCGCTGCTGCAGCCGGCCGGTCAGTTCGGTGCGCTTGCCCTCGATCACATCGAGGTCGTCGCTCGTGAGCTTGCCCCACTTCTGCTGAACCTTGCCTTTGAATTCCTTCCAGTTGCCTTCAACGCGGTCCCAATTCATTGCGTCTCTCCTATGGTCTGTTGTCCGCAGGTGCGATGCCGGGAAAACCGCCGTACCCGGATTAAGTTCCCGGACGGAAACCCATGCGCATCCCGGACCGTTCAAAAAAGGAGAGCGCAGCCAGCCTTCGCCGACTGCGCTCAAGATTCACCGGCCGAGCACGGGGAGGGGGACTGGCGGCCGGTTGCGATGACAACGCACCGAGCCGTCCGGGGTTCCCCAAGCGAGGGACCGCCGAATTAGGTAAAATGCGCCCTATTGCGCGGGCACTCCGGCAAGAAAGTGCTGGTACATAAGAACCATCGGCGGCGGCAGCGGCCTGCCGCGTCGGACCGGCCAATCACCCTGTGTCGAGTCAGCGCACCGGGCCTCGTCGAGCAAATACAACCAAAAGTGGCAGCCCGTTGTTTCTGCGCGGCGGGCATCAAAGCCGCCGCTCGAAATATGCCTTCCAACCGATGAACCAAACGGTCCGGTGTCGCGACTAACAAGGACATTGATCGTGGGAGCAGTCGATGCAACGCCGATTTCAGTACATTGCGGGTGGGTGCGGTGCGATTTTCGCGTTGGCCATTGGATATTTCGTCCTTGGCGTCAATGTCTCGACGACCACGGCGGCGACCGGTGGTGATGCCGGCCTGCAGTCGGTGAACCGCTCGCTGAAGACCGATCGCCTGCCGATGCAGCCGTCCTTCCGCCTGCCCACTATCCCGGCTTCGAAGAGCCGCCGGAACGCCGGCAATGAGGTCGACCCCGACACGGCGAACGCTCCCCAACCCGAACTGCTTGATGGCTGCGAGCCGCTGGTCAGCCCGATCGGGCAGTCGCCGCTGGCACAGGTCGCGGGCCGGTGCCTGTCCTAGGCGCCGGCGCTTACCAGGGGGTCCCGCTGCTGCTGACCTCGGACCATTTTTATTGAATCCGGCCCCATTTCCATTGAATCCGGCCCTCACCTCTCTTTGACTGAGCCGACGCCAAGCTGATTGCGCCGCGTGGCGGCTGCGATCTATGCGACCTTTCGTCCGCTCGGACCGGTGCGGACACAAGCTTTAAACCGGAACCTTTGAGCCGGGCGGCTCTTATAGGACTGTCCGTCCAACGCTCGCCTGCAGGTTCTCCAAACCAGGGCTGAGAAGCCAAGACCGTCGGCGTTGGCGGTGCCTTGGACCACCTCCTTGCGATCGTGGAATTCCTGCCAGTGCCGCACCGCCGCGGGCAATGTCACCGGCCAGACGTGAGCTAGAATTGATGCAGGCAGTATGACCCGCTCCAAACCCCTCGCTGAAATATTACCGGACCTTGCCGGCATGAATTCGCGGCAGATCGAAGCTCGCTGCCCATGGATGCAACAATGTCTCAACCGCGTGTGAGCGGCGACGAACCCGTCGCGCCCGCCGAAGACACCGGATCGCTTCCGGGCGTCGAGCGGTTCCAGCAGGCGATCGAAAGCGGCCGGCTGGGCATGTGGACGTGGGACGTTTCGGCGGGGCGGCTGACCTGGTCGACCCATGTCGAAGACGTGCATGGGTCATCCCAAGATGGATGCGACGGATCAGTTGCATTTTCCGAACAGGATCTCCCGGAGGAGAAGACCGGCGTCTTCATCCCGATTGCGGAATGCTGGCGCAACCATCAGCCGTTCCGACTCGAATTCCGGTTGCCGCCAACTCCGGACCGGGACGAACGCTGGATCGAGGCGTCTACCACTGTCGTTCTCAAGGACGGAGAGCCAGCACAACTGATCGGCTTTTGCCGTGACATTACCGAGCGGCTACGGATCAATCGCGAGGTACACATTCGCGCCCGCCAGCAGGAGGTATTGGCACGGCTGGGAGAACGGGCGCTGGTGGAAAGCCGTCTGCAAACCTTCTTCGACGAGGTGGTCGCGACCGTCGCCGGCATGCTCGATGTCGAACTGGTGAAGATCCTGGAACTGTTGCCCGGCGATAATGAGTTGCTGTTGCGAGCCGGTGTCGGCTGGCGGGAAGGCTCGGTCGGAACCGCCCATGAATCGACCGGCCGCGCCTCACAGGCCGGCTATGCGCTGGCCGCAGGACGCGCAGTGATTGTCGACGATCTGGCAACGGAAACCCGATTCAACGGACCGCAATTGCTGCGGGATCACGGCGTCGTCAGCGGAGTCACAACGCCGATCGCCGGCCAGGACGGCCGCGCCTACGGCGTCATCGGCGCCCACATGAGAAGGCGCCGGAAATTCAACGATTATGACGTATCGTTTCTGACTGCCGTGGCGAACGTGGTGGCCGGCGCGATCCAGCGGCATCAGCTCGATCAGCGCCAGGAGCTGATGATCCGCGAATTGCGCCACCGCTCCGGCAACCTGTTTTCGCAGCTTCTGGCGCTATTTTCACAGACCGCGAAAAACTCCCGCAACATTCCGGAACTGGTCACAAAATATGAGGCGCGCGTTCTGGCGCTGGCGAACGCCCACCGCCTGATCACCGAGGGCGGATGGAAATCCACCTCGCTGACCGAGTTGTTCAACACCCTGCTCGCCCCCTATCTCGGGCGCATCACGTTTGCCGGTCCCGATGTCTTTCTCGAACCCGACCCGACCTTCGGCCTCGGCATGGCGGTACATGAGCTTGCGACAAATGCCAGTAAGCATGGCAGCCTGACCGATCCGGAGGGCTGCGTCGACATCGGATGGTCGGTCGCGCGCACCGAGCAGGGGCTGACGCTGAACCTGGATTGGAAGGAAATCGGCGGGCCCACCCCCAAGAAAAGCCGGCGCCCGGGTTTTGGCTCCCGCCTCATCAACATGGTGATAGAGCGCCAACTCAATGGCAAGGTGCAGCAGTCTTTCACATCCACCGGATTAGAAGCTAAACTCACCGTTCCGCTCACGCACGAGCGCTGGCCCGGTGGTATCACGCGCAAGGAACCGGCCTTTCCCTAGTGTCCCGATTCCGGGGCGCCTATCATCTGCGGCACTTTCATTTGCGAACTTTCGGAATCGAAGGGCACTAGCCATTTGCCCTACGAAAGCCATCGACTATAGGGATTCAGACAGGAAGGTTTCACGGCGGAGGTACAGCAATGATCGGTGCCACGGTACTCCGTGCGCTTGTGCTGACGGCGGCTCTTGCCGCCGCGTTGACGCCAGTCACGTGCCTTGCCGAAAAAAGCATCGAAAAAAGCAGCGAAAAAATCCCCAAATTGCCGGCCAAGGCAACAAAGGAGCTACCGCCTGAGCTGCTGTCGCTGCTCCGGCAAAAGCGGATGGCGAAGAATTCACCTATCCTGGTGCGCATTTTCAAGGAAGAGGCGGAGCTCGAAGTCTGGAAACAGGACGCCACGGGCCGTTTCCAGCCCCTCAAAACCTATCCGATCTGCCGGTGGTCGGGCGATCTTGGGCCGAAGTTGCAGGAGGGTGACCGTCAAGCTCCGGAGGGTTTCTACACAATCACACCCAAGCTGATGAACCCCCACTCCAGCTTCTATCTTTCGATCAACACCGGCTATCCCAACAGCTTCGACAAGGCGAACGACCGGGACGGCAGCCTGCTGATGATCCACGGCGACTGCTGGTCGAGCGGTTGCTACGCGATGACCGACGAACAGATCAGCGAGATCTACTCGCTGGCGCGCGACTCGTTCCTCGGCCGGCCGTCATTCCAGGTCCAGGCCTATCCGTTCCGCCTGACGCCGGCGAACTTGGCGCGGCATCGCGACAATCCGAACCTAGCCTTCTGGAAGATGCTCAAGATCGGCAACGATCACTTCGAGACGACGCAACTCGAGCCCAAGGTGGATGTGTGCGATCGCCGCTACGTATTCGACGCGCAGGCTCCGGTGAATTCGAAAAAGCCACTCGTGTTCAATCCTACCGATAAGTGCCCCGCCTTTGTCGTGAATCCAAAAATCGCGCAGCGGGCGCTGGAGAAACAACGCACCGACGAGCGCGAATACGCGCGATTGCTCGAAGACACCGTGCCGACCGCGCCAATCTACAGCGGACTGGACGGCGGCATGAACAAGGTTTTCCTCCCACAGTTTCCCGGCCGCGTGATGCTTTCGAGAATGACTCCGCTTTTGGACATGCCGAACCTGCCGCCGATCCCCTGGGCCCACAAGAATGGTTCGTTGATGAGCGAATTGGCTGGCAACTCGTTTTGATCGACTGGGCTTTGCACGACGTCAGTTCTGCACATCGTCATCGGAGAGCACGCGGAGTGCGGCCCCATCCATGTCGTCGTACTGGCCGGTCCGCAGCGACCACATGAATGCCGCGAGGCCTGCAAGTCCTAGTCCCAGCGCCATGGGCACAAGATAAATAAGAACAGTCATGATGGCTGCACACTTGGCATCAGCGAGTCATTGATGACCTGGTTGCTTTGAGACCGGCCCGTCGCTCGGTCGCGCGCCCGTAACGCGTTGAGCGTTACGAGAATCGAAGAACCGGACATCGCGATTGCCGCAATCAACGGCGTCACAGCTCCCGCGATCGCGACCGGCACCGCGATGGCGTTGTAGACAGCCGCGAACCAAAGGTTCTGCCGCATCAGCCGGCGCGCACGGCGCCCAATGAGCAGCGTGTCCAGCACCGGCCTGAGGCGCTCGCCAAGAAACACCGCATCGGCCTGCGCCTGGGTGATATAGGCGGCACTGATCGGCGACAGCGAGACATGAGCCGCGGCGAGCGCTGGGGCGTCATTGATCCCGTCGCCAACCATGAGGACCCGATGACCGGCGGCCCTCAACGCCTCGATTGCGGCGATCTTTTCTGCGGGCTTGAGCCCGCCTCGCCATTTCGAAATGCCGAGTGCCGCCGCGATTGGTGCGACGGCGTCCGGCCGATCTCCAGACAGAATCTGAAGATCAAGCCCCCGCGCGGCGAGCTCCCTTGCGACCAGAACCGCATCAGGTCGCAAGCTCTGGCGAATGATGAAGATCGCGCTGCGACCCTGCTGGCTGAAAGCGATCGTCGACATGCCAGCCGCTTGATCTGGAGCGGCAACAACACCGCAGAATTCAAGGCTGCCCAGGCGCGCCTCGCTGCCGTCAATCAATGCATGCACGCCTCGTCCCGGTTCCTCCACCGCATTCAGGAAAGGCGTCCGCTCGCAGGCCTCCCGCCCCAACGCGATGGCCAAGGGATGACTGCTCGACAATGCCAGCCGAGCCGCACTTTCCAACAGGATTGGATCATGCGCGGCCGCGTTGACAAGGCGTGGCTCCGGTAGCGTCAGCGTGCCGGTCTTGTCGAACACAACGGTGTCGACCTCGGCCAAACGCTCGATTGCATCGCCCGCATTCAGGATCACGCCGCTGCGAAACAGCGCACCCGCCGCCACCACCTGCACGGCCGGGATTGCCAGCGCCAGCGCACACGGGCAGGTAATGATCAGAACCGTAATCGCCGTGATGACCGACGCGTGAACCGATGCACCGGCGATGATCCAGCCGATCAAGGTGAGCGCCGCGGTGACATGCACCATGGGTGCGTAAAGGCGCGCTGCGCGATCGGCGAGCCTGATATAGCGTGAACGCGCCGCCACTGCCTTTTCGAGCAGGCGTTCGACGTCGTCGATCAACGTTCCGGTGCCTGCCGCGCGCACGCGCATGGTCAGCGCGCCGGCATAGTTGATGCTCCCGGCGTAGAGGATATCGCCGGCAGTCAGCGTGCGACGGGTTGTCTCACCGGTCACAAGGCTTTCGTCGATCTCGGACGTGCCCGAAATGATGGTCCCGTCAGCCGGCACGCGTTCGCCCGGCAGCACCAGCAGGCGATCATCCGGCTTGAGTGCGGCAACGGGGACGACCACGACTTCTCCGCCGGCTTCGAACCGGTGCGCGGTCTCGGCCTTCAGCGCAGCGAGATTGCCGGCGATCGCCCGCGTCCTGCGCCGCATCGCGTGATCGACATAGCGGCCGCACAGCAGAAAGAACAACAGCATGACGGCGGAATCGAAATACGCATGCTGCGCGTGGTTCACCGTCTCGACGACCGACACGCCAAGCGCCAGCAGCACCGCAAGCGAAATCGGGACATCCATGTTGAGTTGCTTGGCGCGAAGCGCGCGCAGCGCACTTGCGAAGAACGGGCGGCCGGCGTAGGCGACCGCGGGCAACGCGATGAGCGCTGAAAGCCAGT
The DNA here is from genome assembly GCA_963756715.1 of uncultured Alphaproteobacteria bacterium. Taxonomy (GTDB): domain Bacteria; phylum Pseudomonadota; class Alphaproteobacteria; order Rhizobiales; family Xanthobacteraceae; genus VAZQ01. The sequence continues at coordinate 240,261 of CAVWOV010000035.1, read as the reverse complement.
GAAAGAAATCGCGCGTTTCCGGCGTCATGTCGCTGGCGCCGCCGGACCATACCGAAACCGACAGCAGCATGATGTTCATGGCCGCAAAGCCCGCGACCGCAAGGCACTTCATCAGCAGCCGCGCCTGACGCGCCTCGTCGGATTCCGCGCGGTTCGGCTCGAACGGATGGGCGCGGTAGCCGATCCGATCGAGCACGCGGATCACGTCGCCGGCGTCGAGCGTACCCTCCTGCCAGCCGACGGCGAGCCGGCGGTTCGTGAAATTGAGCCGCGCATCGACGACACCCGGCACCTGCAGCAGACCGCGCTCGATCTTGCGGATGCAGCCCGCGCAGTTCACGCCGTCCACGGCGAGATCGAGATATGCCCTGCCGGCATCACGCCTGACAAAAACCGAAAGATCGAGTGCCTCGGACATCGCGCAACTCACTGTATAGAGACACGGTTCCTGGACCGGAACATCCGCACGCCGTCGCGCGAGAGATCGATCATGACGGACCATTGCCCTGCCACCGGGTCCGTTCGTCCCCGAAATTGGCCCGGCGCAACTTCTTCAAACACCACCGAATGATCGGCGCGCCGGTCAATCGGATGCAGCAGCCTGCCGGTGGCCTCAATTCCCGTGAGCGGGCGCCCTGCCCCATCGGTAGCCAGCACTTCTAGTTCCGTCGCGCCGTCGACGATGAAGACCTTGGCCCGCACATTCCAATGCAGGGCGTCCTGGGCATCAAGCGCCGCCATCTCACGGGCGAAGGCAAGGCCGACCTGATAAGCGTTCTCGGTCTCGACTCCGCCGAAGGTCGACAGCGCCGCACCGATCATGACGGCGTTCACAGCGCCGACAAATACAAAAAAGCCGACGAGACAGGCGAACACCATTCTTCCCGTCACTTCGCCTCGTTTGCCGGCCGCCGGCGCCGGATGGTGCGTTGACATCTCGGTTCCTGCTCTTCAAGGCCCGCGGAAATGATCGACGGCCGTCGCTTGCCGGCCGCTTTCCATGTCGGTGATGCGGAAGGTCAATGGAATCGAAGCCGATGGCGGAAGCGGCGAATACGTGCTCACCAGTGCGCGCAGTTCGTATGTGCGGTCCGGTCCCACCGCGATGACGGCCATCCGGCCGGTTGTCACGGTGTCCCCGATCACCTTCAGGTCAAGGTCGGTCAAGCCGTCAACGGTGAGCACGAAGCTTCGCGTCTCAAGCGACTTGTTGAGAATTCGCACTGTGAAAGCGTTACGGATTTCGCCATCCGACAATCGGACGTACATGGGATTGCGGTCATGAATGACGCTGATCCCCTCGGTGCTCCGGGTCGCGAGCGTGTAGAGCATCACGCCACCCACGAGCGCGATGAGACCGAGATAGAATGCCGTGCGCAGGCGCAACAGCTTGTAGAACGCGGGCTTGCCCTCCTGCCGCAGCTTGATGTTGACGTCGGTGTCGTAGGCAATGAGCCGGGGCGGACGGCCGATCTTCGCCATCACGCCATCGCAGGCGTCGATGCACAGCCCGCATTGGATGCAACCGAGATTGGGGCCGTTGCGGATGTCGACTCCGGTCGGACAAACGTAGACGCACTGATAGCAATCGATGCAGTCGCCGGCGGGCTTGCCTTCGGCGCGCAACGCGGCGGCCTTCTTGACCGAGCCGCGCGGCTCGCCCCGGTCATACCGATAGGTAACGTTGAGCGCATATTCGTCGGTAAGCGCCGCCTGGATGCGCGGCCACGGGCACATATAGAGGCACACCTGCTCGCGCATCTGGCCGGCGAGGACATAGGTCGTGAAGGTCAGAATGCCGATCCAGAGATAAGCGATGAACGGCGCCTGGAAGGTCGCAAGTTCCCTCACCAGTGTTGGCGCGTCGGCGAAGTAGAGCACCCAGGCGCCCCCGGTCCACCACGCCACCATCAGCCAGAGAAAATGCTTGAGACTGCTGCGCGCCAGCCGCTCGACCGTCCAGGGCTGCTGGTCGCGGTGCAGATGCTCCCGGCGATCCCCTTCCGTCCAGCGTTCGATCGCCTGAAACAGGTCGGTCCACACCGTCTGCGGACAGAGATAGCCGCACCATACCCGGCCCGCGACCGCGTTCATGAGGAACAGCGTCATCGCCGCAAGGATCAGGAGGCCGGTGAAGTAGTAGACCTCCTGCGGCCATATCTCGATGAAGAAGAAGTAGAACCGGCGATTGGGAAGATCGACCAGCACCGCCTGATCGGGCGCGCCCGGTCCGCGATCCCAGCGCAGGAACGGCAGCCCGTAGTAGATCCCGAGCGTAACGCCAAGCACGATCCATTTAATGGTGCGGAATGTTCCGGTGACGTGCTGCGGATAGACCTTCTTACGTGCGACATAGAGCGGCCCTTCATCTTCGGGGGGCTCAGGCGTCGTATTGTTGGTTGACGGCGCGCTTGACCCCTCGGTCTTCGCCTCCTCAACGAGGCGAAGAAGGTTTGGCTGCGTCGTCTGCGCATGACTTATACCGAGCGCGATGTCGCAAGCCGGGCACATCTTTACTTCTCACCGCCACCGAACGAATGGACATAGACCGCCAGCGCCTTGATCGTGACGTCATCCAACCGCCCGGCCCATGCCGGCATGACGCCGCCACGACCGTTCCAGACGTCGCCGATAATCTCCGCCTTGCTGGAACCGTAGAGCCAGATGGGATCGGTCAGGTTCGGCACACCCAGGTCGCGTTTGCCCTTGCCATCCTCGCCGTGACAGACCACGCAATTGGTAGCGAAGACGTTCTTGCCAGCGGCCAAATCCGCCTTGGCGTTCACCGGGAGACCGGCCTGCGAGCGAACGTAGTCGGCGACATTTTCAATGTCCGGACGTTTGAGAATGCCGTCGCGGCCGAAAGCCGGCATGGCCGCGCCCTGCCGAGCCTTGGCGTCGCCAGAGCGGATGCCGTACCGAATGGTCTGCGCGATATCTTCGAGCGTTCCGCCCCAGATCCATTCATCGTCGTTGAGGTTGGGATAGGATCGTGCGCCGCCGCCGCCGGCGCCGTGACACGGTGCGCAATTCTCGACGAAAGCCGCGCGGCCCTGCGCCCGTGCAAAATCGAGAAGCTGCGGATCGGCAGCAATCTCCTGCAGCGACGCCGACGCAAGCCTGTTGACCATCGAAGCGCGTTGCGCCTTGAGCGCATCGAGATCCGACACCACCGCTTCACGCGAATGCCAGTTGAACGCGCCGGCGGTGAATGACGACACGAGCGGCCAGGCCGGGTAGACGATCCAATAGCCGACCGACCAGACGATCGTCAGATAGAACAGCCAAAGCCACCACCGCGGCAACGGCGTGTTCAACTCACGGATGCCGTCCCAGACGTGGCCGGTCGTTGCCGTGCCGCTGAATGCGTCGATATCTTGCTTGTCGTCGGCCATGTCAGTCCTCACGAAGCGGCATGCGGGCAGCCTCATCGAACTGCTGCTGGCGCGAGGGTCGCAGCGCGTAGATCAGCACCGCGAAAAAGACCGTGACGAAGTAGGCCAGGCCCCAGGTCTGCGCAAATTCGGCCAGCATGCGATAGGTCGTGTTCATGTTGGCTGTCTCAACGAATGTTGGCTTTGTTGTCGTAGAGCTTGAAGTCGACCATGGTGCCAAGCACCTGCAGATAGGCGATCAAGGCATCGGCCTCGGTGACACGGCTGGGGTCGCCGTCGTAGTCGCGGGAGCGCGCGCGCGGATAGCGTTTGGCGAGGTCGGATGCCTCGGGCGCGTCGACAGATGCCTGGGTCTTTGCATCTTCCTCGGCCTTTTCGATCATCTCGGCGGCATAGGGGACGCCAAGGGCGGCCTGGACCCGCAGATCATCATCGATATGCGACAAATCGAGCTCGGTCTGAGCGAGCCACGGATAGGCCGGCATAACGGTGCCGGGCACGACCGATTTCGGCGCGTGGAGATGGTCGCGATGCCAGTCGTCGGAATACTTGCCGCCGACACGCGCCAGATCGGGCCCGGTGCGCTTCGAACCCCATTGGAACGGCCGGTCGTACATGCTCTCGGCCGCGAGCGAATAGTGCCCATAGCGCTCGACCTCGTCGCGCAACGTCCTGATCATCTGCGAATGGCAATTGTAGCAACCTTCGCGCACGTAGATGTTGCGGCCGGCCAATTCGAGCGGAGTGTATGGCCGGATGCCGTCGACCTTTTCGATCGTGCTCTTGAGATAGAACAGCGGCGTGATTTCGACGAGCCCGCCGATCGCGATCACGACCAGTACGCCGATGACGAGCAGCATCGAATTCGTTTCGAAGACTTGGTGTCTGCTCCAGAGTGACATTGCCCGCCTCCTCTTCACTCGGCCGGCGCCAGCGTCGGCCGGCCCAGGGGGACGAACTCTTCGCGCGGATAGATAGTGCGCCACAGGTTCCAGACCATGAGCAGCGCGCCGGCGAGGAAGAGCGCGCCACCGAGCGCCCGGATGATGTAGAAGGGGTGCATGGCTTCGACCGTTTCGATGAAGGAATATTCGAGGAAACCGAGCTTGGTGTAGGCGCGCCACATCAAGCCTTGCAGGATGCCCGACACCCACATCGCCGAGATGTAGAGCACGATGCCGACCGTCGAGATCCAGAAGTGCCAATTGACGAGCTTGAGCGAATAGAGCCGCTCGCGATTCCACAGCCAGGGCACGAGGCAGTAGATCGCTCCGAACGACACGTAGGCGACCCAGCCCAGCGCGCCGGAATGCACGTGGCCGATTGTCCAATCAGTATAGTGGCTGAGCGAGTTGACGGCCTTTATCGACATCAGCGGGCCTTCGAACGTCGCCATGCCGTAGAACGCGACCGACACCACCATCATGCGCAGCACCGGATCGGTCCGCAGCTTGTCCCATGCCCCCGACAGCGTCATGATGCCGTTGATCATGCCGCCCCACGACGGCATCCACAGCATGATCGAGAAGGTCATGCCCAGCGTCTGCGCCCAGTCCGGCAACGCGGTGTAGTGCAGGTGATGCGGACCAGCCCAGATGTAGAGGAAGATCAGCGACCAGAAATGGATGATCGAGAGCCGGTAGCTGTATATCGGACGCTCTGCCCGCTTCGGGATGAAATAGTACATGATGCCGAGGAAGCCGGCGGTCAGGAAGAAGCCGACCGCGTTATGGCCGTACCACCATTGCACCATCGCGTCCTGGACGCCCGCCCAGACGATGTAGGACTTCGACGAGTACAGCGACACCGGAATTGCGGCATTGTTGCCGAGATGAAGCACCGCGATCGTCAGAATGAAGGCGAGATAGAACCAGTTGGCGACGTAGATATGCGGCTCGGTCCGCCGCATGATGGTGCCGAGAAAGACCAGCAGGTAGATGACCCAGACCACCGTGAGCCAGAGATCGGCGTACCACTCGGGTTCGGCATATTCCTTGGCCTGCGTGATGCCCAGCAGATAGCCCGTGCCGGCGATCACGATGAAGAAATTGTAGCCCAGCACGACGAACCACGGCGCAATGTCGCCGGCGAGCCGCGCACGGCAGGTTCGCTGAACCACATAAAATGACGTGGCGACCAGCACATTGCCGCCGAAGGCGAAGATCACAGCCGACGTATGCAGCGGACGGATTTGCCCGAACGAGAACCATGGCAGATCGAAATTGAGAACGGGAAAGGCCAACTCAAGTGCCGCCCACAGCCCGATCGTAAAGCCGGCAATGCCCCAAATGACCGCAGCAACGGTCGCGAACTTGATCGGCCCCATATTGTAGTTGGGCTTGCCGTTCAGGATCAGCGGCGGCAATTCATCGTCACGTCCATAGTAGCGATTGACGATTGCAAACGCCGCCGCGACGCTTCCGGCTGCAAAGAGATAAGCATGAAAGGCAAATTCCGGCGTATACGCATTGGCCGCCACGAAGATCGACAGCATAGCCAGAACACCGAGAACCAGAGCCGACCCGCCCTCTCCCAACGTCATGCTCTTACGTATGACAGGGCTCATTTCCGTGCCTCAAGCGTGGTCCCGGGCCCACCTGCCCGCATTTCTGGATGCTGCATCGCGGCGAAACCGGCCTTGATGCAAATCAATCCGCGATGGAATTTCGATGAAGGCCGGCGCAATGAGACTGCGCGTCAGGAAGGAACAAGCTCCATGGACGGCGACTGCAAGCCGTTACCGGAAAGAACCTACCGTTCAAGCGACTTCATGAACGCAATGACGTCGTTAACCTGATCGGCGTCGAGTTGGAACTGCGGCATGGACGGATGGTTGGCAATAATCCCCTCAGACAGCGGCCGTTGCAGGCTCTCGATGGGATATTTGAAATGCAATGTGCGGAATGGCGGCGCGATCGTGAGCGGGCTCTCGCTGACCTTGTCGATCGCGTGACATTGCGCGCAGTGCAGCAGCACGAAGTTCAGTCCCCTCTGCGCGGCGGGCGATTGCGCGGCGGGCGATTGCGCGGCGACGGTACCGACGGTGGCCAACATCACGGCACCAACGATGAGAGTTGTCCGCCGTATCCCGGTCAAATTTCGCTTTGGCATTCACGAACCTCTTTGGCAGGCTTGTGCCCGGCGACGAACGCATCGAGCGCGGTCACATCGAGCGGGAATTGTTGGGATCAAGCGCGAACACGGCGAGCCGCCGTTCGAGCGCGGCATCGGGCCATTTGCCCGCGAGGGCACGCAACTCCGGCGGACCAACACCCAAAGCGCGGACGACGGGCGGCATGCCTGCGATCTCGCATTTTCGTAGGGGCCCCACATTCGCGTGCGTGATGCTCCGGTTACGCCACCAGCGTGCCACGGTATTGAAGGGGCTGTGCAAGGTCGCCTCCGCGATCGGCGATAAATCAACCGTTGAGCCGCCCAAGTGCGGCCCGATTACGCAAGACGACGCGGCGCGAACTTGGCAGTTCGATTGCGGCGGTGTTCTCAAGGTGTGTCAGCGTCCGGGAAACCGTTTCAATCGTGAGCCCGAGATAGTCCGCAATGTCCTGACGCGACATCGGAAGCTCGACAGTGCTGCCCGCTGGCATCCGCGCCGCCATTTCCAGGAGGAAGCTCACCACCCGTTCTTGCGCGGTCTTGATCAGGAGCATGATATGATTCTGCACACGGGATAACTCGCGCCCCGTGAGGGCCCAGAGTTGCCGGGCGAGATCGGTCTGCCCCTCGGCGAGACCCATCAGGATGCGACGCTTGATCACCAGCACCTTGACGTCAGTGATAGCCTCAGCCGAGAAGGCGTGCTCCTCGCCCATTTCCAGGCCGAAAATGTCGCCGGGGAGGCAGAACGCGCCGATCTGCCGGCGGCCGTCGCTCAAGACCTTGTAGGTCCGCACCGTCCCGCTGATGATCTTGTAGAGGTAGTCGGCGGGTTCGTTCTCGCCGTAGATCTCTTCGTTACGGGCGAACGTCATCGACGCGCCAATCATTTCAATCGAATCCTCGAGCGCCTGGGGTGCAACGGGCGTCGCATGGTGGTAGCGGACGGATGGAGCTGGTTCGGCGGAAAGCCCACTGCGGATGGCTATCTGTGTCAACATGGCCCGTTCCTCTGCTAAATCTTGTGGGGTCATGGATAGGGCCAAGACCCAAAGGGGAAAATTCCGATATTGCCCCTAAGGGGATTCCCGGAGGTGACAGCCGCGCCGTGGTGCTTGTGCTAGAATGCGCGTTGGAAACGACCGAGATATGCAGTGGCCAACCTGGCTTTCCCATCATCCGACCAGAAGCCGAGGAGCGAACCCGATTTCGCGCGGACTTGGCGGCGGAACGCGACGGTTTACGCCCTATCGATACTGATGGTTGCAGCCGGGCTGTTTCTGCGATCCGAGCTGGCGCCGACCTTGGGCGATCCCGCGCTCTACCTCTTTCTCATGCCCCCGATTCTGTTCGCCGGGATTCTCGGCGGATGGGGACCAAGCCTTCTAGCCACCGCGCTTGGTGTCATCGCCCTTCTCTATGACGCCGGAAGCGTATCGAATCTCACCCATCCGAATTCGCCCCTGTTCGTCATCGAACTGACTCGGGCCGTCGCTTTCACGGCGCTCGGGGCCGGAGTTGCCTGGTTCGGCGGACGGCTGCGCACCACCCGCCTCGAAGCGGCAGCGCGCGCAGCACATCTGGAGTCGATCCTGGCCACCGTACCGGACGCGATGATTGTCATCGACGAGCGCGGCATCATCCAATCCTTCAGTTCCGCCGCCGAACGGTTGTTCGGTTACAGCGCCGCCGAGGTGATCGGCAAGAACGTCAAGATGATGATGCCGATGCCGTACCGTGGGAATCACGACGGATACATCGACCATTATCTGCGAACGGGAGAGCGGCGGATCATCGGAATCGGCCGCGTCGTCGTGGGCGAGCGCAGAAGCGGTTCGACGTTTCCGATGGAGCTTGCCGTCGGCGAGATGCGGTCAGGAAGCCAGCGCTTTTTCACTGGCTTCATTCGCGATCTAACCGAGCGGCAAGAAACCGAAATGCGGCTCCAGGAATTGCAGTCCGAGCTGGTGCATATCTCGCGGCTCACCGCGATGGGCGAAATGGCCTCGACATTGGCCCACGAGCTCAACCAACCATTGTCCGCTATCGCGAACTACATGAAGGGCTCGCGGCGGCTGCTTGAGAGCAGCTCAGACGAGCGTTCCGTCATGATTCGCGATGCGGTGGACAAGGCCGCCGAGCAGGCGATGCGAGCGGGACAAATCATCCGGCGGCTGCGCGACTTCGTCGCCCGCGGCGAGAGCGAACGTCGCGTGGAGAGCGTCAAGAAACTGGTCGAAGAGGCCAGTGCGCTGGCACTAGTAGGCGCGAAGGACCAGGGCGTGCGCGTCCGATTCCTGCTGGATCCAGCCCTGGATCTCGTCTTTGCCGACAAGGTGCAGATACAGCAAGTGCTTTTGAATCTGATTCGGAATGCGATCGAGGCGATGGAATTGTCAGACACCCGGGAGCTGGTCATCGCATCCAGCGCGGCCGACGACGATCTCGTCACGATCAGCGTAGCCGATACTGGCCAGGGCATCGCAGCCGAGATGATGGCACAACTGTTCCAGCCGTTCGTCACGACCAAACGGCAAGGCATGGGAGTGGGTCTATCGATCTCGCGTACCATTATTGAGGCCCACGGCGGCCGGATCTGGGCCGACAGCAATCCTGGCGGCGGCACGATTTTTCGTTTCACCCTTCGGACGGTGAACAAGGAGGAGATCGGCGATGCAATCTAGCGCCGTCGTACACGTGGTCGATGACGATGAGGCGGTCCGGCAATCCCTCGCCTTTCTGCTTCGCACGGCGGAGATCGATGTCAAGACCTACGACAGCGCCGTGGCCCTTCTGAGTGATCTTCCGCGCAACGGCTGCATCATCACCGATGTAAGAATGCCGGAAGTAAGCGGCATCGACCTGCTGCGGCGATTGCGCGAGCTTGGTGTCGCGCTACCGGTGATCGTTATCACGGGCCACGGCGACGTTCCGCTTGCGGTGGAGGCGATGAAGCTCGGGGCGATGGATTTCCTGGAGAAGCCTTTCGATGACGGCGCGCTGCTGGCGGCGGTGCGATCGGCGCTGTCGGACGAGGACGCGAACAGCAGGCGCAATCAGGAACAGAGCGAGATCAAGGAGAAGCTCGCAGCGCTCTCGAACCGGGAGCGCCAGGTCCTTGAGGGTCTGGTGAGCGGACATCCGAACAAGACGATCGCGCACAATCTCGGGATCAGCCCGCGCACCGTCGAGATTTATCGCGCCAATGTCATGACCAAGATGAATGCAGCGAGTTTGTCGGAACTCGTTCGTCTGGCGCTGGTCGCGGAGATTCTCGGCCACGGCCCTGGGCCCGATCAGCCCACAATCATCCGATAGGCGGGCCGGCCCATCACCGTCTCCTGTCCCATGCTTGAGCTAGATCAAGACGTAACGGTCGCGCCGGCGTCTAATGCGAAATTCTCGCCTCGGCGAGCCGCAGGTATCGAGCGCAATCGATGGAGCAGCAACCGAATCCAGTGGTGCAGGTCGCAGTCGTCGGAATCGTCGACGACGACCCCGCCGTTCGGAACTCGCTCAAATTCTCGCTCGAGATCGAGGGGTATGATGTCGGCATCTATGCAAGCGCGGATGAACTGTTGCAGGATTGCGAATTGGACCGTTTCCGTTGCCTCGTCATTGACCAGCATCTGCCGGGCCTGAGTGGCCTCGATCTGGTCGGCAAGCTGCGTGAACGCCAAATTCCCGTACCGGTGATCCTCATTACCAGCCACCCGCCCAGAGCGCTGATTAATCGAGCCACACAATCAGGCGTGCCGATCGTCGAAAAGCCGCTCCTGGGCAACGCTTTGCTGGACAAGATTCACGACCTCGTTGGATCGAGGGTCGCGCCCCGGCCGGAGTCGCCATGATGTCTCGCATCATGTCTCGCATCGTAAGCTGGCGCCATGCGCTCCCCCCGCTCGCCATGCTCCTATTCTGCTGTCCTGCGTTCGCCGAGAACATGGCGTCGATCGAAAGCCGCGGCGAGGCGTTGCTTGCCAAGAATTGCGCCCGATGTCACGCAATCGGCCGTACCGGCGCGAGTCCTCACGCCGTCGCACCGCCCTTTCGGACCCTGTCCCGGAAATATCCTATAGATGGGCTTGCCGAAGCCCTCGCAGAGGGGATTTATGTGGGCCACACCGATATGCCGGAATTCGCTTTCGAGCCCAGAGATGTCGGAGCAATTATCGCGTATCTTAAGTCGATCCAGGAGCGCCATCCATAATCCGACAATCTTCCGATCTGGTTCATGTCTCCGTCGCAGCAACATCCAATCACTCGAATAGATTGAGTCAAACGGCAAGCAATGTCCTTTGAAACGATCATGGTTCATCTGGACGTCGAGCGCGACTCCGAACAGCGAGTCCAGCTTGCTCTCGCGCTGGCGGACCGATTCAAGACAACCTTGATCGGAGTTGCGGGCTTGGCCTTGCAACCGACCTTCGCCGCAGGTGGCATCGTCATTTACGCTCAGCCAAGCCAGTCCGATCGTCAGAAGGTGATGGCCCGTCTCGAGGAGATGGGAAAAAGATTTTGCGCGCAGGGGCAAGGCCTCAAGCAGGTCGAATGGCGCTCCTGCCTCGAACTGCCGTACGAGTTTGTGTCCCGGGAGGCGCGGGCCGCGGACCTCGTCATTGTCGGGCGCCGCCACAGTGGAAGCGATCTGCACGATCTTGCTGATCCCGGCGTAATCCTGTTACGGGCAGGCCGGCCGGTGCTGGTGGTACCCGATGTGGTCTCACCGCTGCAGCTTCACCGCGCAGTGGTGGCCTGGAAAGACACGCGCGAATGCCGCCGCGCCTTGCGCGACGCGCTGCCGATTTTACGCCAGACCAAGGAGGTTCTGGTTGTCGAACTTGGCGAAGGTGAACCAAAATCCGAAGAAAAGCGCACCCTTGCGGATGTCATCGCATATCTTGCCCGTCACCATGTCGTCGTCGCCGACCAGATTTGCCGCCGGGTCCGTGGCCCGGTGGTGACAGAACTTCTCCGGATCGTTGAAGGCGAGAACGCGGACCTGATCGTCGCCGGCGGCTACGGCCATAGCCGGCTGGGCGAGTGGATCTTTGGCGGCGTCACGCACGAGCTACTGTCGTCCAGTCCCGTCTGCTGCCTGCTGTCCCACTAACAGGCTCATGTCCTATTAACGGACGGGCTCGACGCGTCGGGCGCAAGCCGAACAACGCTATGATTTGGCCATGCGCCAAATCGCCGCTTACTAGGTCGCAGATTCGACCGAAACCACCTGAAACGTGTGCAGTTCGTCGTCGTCGTCACGAATCGAGACATATTCGCCCGGCGCAAAGGCGTGACCACCAAACCGGTACCCCGCCTCATCGTCGTCGGTTGTGCGCGTGTCATAGTCAAAGACCCAGCGCGCATGTTCGGCGCTGCCCGGCTTGTGGACCAGCCGGCCGACCTGGTCCGCATCCCCGTTCCAAAACCTCCTTACGCCGCAATGCTCGCGGTATTTCTGCCATAGCTGTGAGTCGATATGGCCTTTTTGGTCGAGCGGAGCCACGAATTCGTAGCCGTGCCGCCCCGAACCGGAGGGAAATTCTTTCGATCTGGCGAGATGAAGCCTGATACGTTTCAGTGTATGCGGTAACGTCATTCGAATAGCTTCCTGAGTTGGGCGAACAGCTTCCATGGGCTTGATCGCTTGGATGCATCCTTTATTTGAAACGCATCCGAACGGGCGGGTCGATTATCGTCAAATATTGTATTCGAGGCTGACCCACATCATTGATGTCGATCAAACGACCGACCCGCATAGGTTGGTATTTGTTGCATCTAATTGCAGGAGAACCGTCAGGAGGGCAAAGGATGTATGATGACGTACGTTCTGACGGCGGGATTCGCGGCCGCTAATCTTCAGGTCGCCTGCTGTCTTGACTCGTGTACCATGTCACGATGAACACGAAATTTGCGTCACCATCGATTCGGATCGATCGTGACGTGCACGCCACGCATCTACCCATATCAACCGGATGAGGCAGACGCCCATGCTCAAGGATATCATCGTCAATCTCCCCGTGAGTGTCGCGCGTCCGCGGGTCATTGATTTCGCGGTTTCGGTCGCGAGCACGTTCGAGGCCCACCTCTTTGGCCTCGCATTTGAATACGAATTGCCGATTCCCGGCAGCGTCTTCGGCGGCGTTCAGGCCAATGTCATCGCGGCCGCCCGCGCGAGCGCTGAAAAAGCAGTGGCCCAGGCCGTGGCACACTTTAACGAAACAGCACGGCGGCCCGGTTTCTCTTCAAATTCGCATGTGCTGCGTGCCAGTCCGAACGACGCGGCGGAAAAATTTGCGCAGATCGCCCGGTGCTTCGATCTTTCAATCATATGCGCAGGTCGAGCCGGATGATTGGGCGCCGGATGAATTGATGATCGAGGCCGCACTGTTCGGCTCAGGCCGGCCGATGCTGGTGGTTCCTTATATCCAGCAAGAAGGCCTCAAGCTCGATCGCGTTCTGGTGTGTTGGGATGGCAGCCGTAACGCCAGCCGCGCGATTGCCGATGCGCTGCCGTTCCTTAAACGCGCTAAGGCGATTGACGTGCTGATTGTCGACAAAGGTCGCGACAGTGGCGACGAGATTCCAGGCGCCGACATCGCGCAACATCTGGCCCGGCACGGTTTGAATATCAACCTTAAGCGCATCGTCGCGCCCGACAGCGACGTCGCCAATACAATACTGTCATATGCGGCAGACTCATCAGCCGACCTGATCGTCATGGGGGGCTATGGCCACTCGCGGTTGCGGGAGTTTGTTCTCGGCGGCGCAACCCGTGGAATTCTTCAGACCATGACGGTTCCGACACTGATGTCGCACTAGGAATGGCGACAAGTTGAGGAAACTCTCGTTGTCCGTCGCACTTATTTGCAGCCTGTCGCAGGGACGCCGCGAGAGTGACTTGGCCGCGGTCTTCACCGGATGCTGACTGTCGTCATCCCGGCAGAAAATCGACGGCGAGTCCTTGGGCCGCCCACTTGGGTGGATCGTTTAATTAAGGAGAATGTCGCAAGGCCGATCAGCGAACGACCCAGACCGTCATGCCGGGCTCGAAGGTAGCCACATCACGCTGCGGATCGAGGCGCAGGCGCAGCGTGTTGCGGTCATGATCGCCGACGGCGCGTTCGGCTTGCCAGGTTGCAAATGAACCAAGGGGCACGAGTTCAGTCACAACGGCCGGCGTCGGTTCGCGAGCTCCCGCCCGGGTGATCTCGACCTTCGATCCGACCGTGAGTCCGTGCAGCAGGTCTTCACGCGCGTTGAACGACATCCATCGCTTGCCGCTCTCTTCCATCGCGAGCACTGGCTGGCCGGCGCGAATGTTCTCTCCGACCTCGGCAACGACCACGGTGATGACGCCGTCGGCAGGCGCACGCAGGATGGTCTTTTCCAGCCGCCGTTCGAGCACGGCGAGCGCGGAAGCTGCGGCCATAACCTGTGCGTCGGCGATCGCGCGTTCCTCTCGAGTGGGTCCCGCAACGGCGGCCGCATGATTGGCTTCCGCCTCGGTAACATCGGCTCGCGCGGCCGCCACATCATTTTCCGCTTGGTCAAGGGATTGTTGGGTGGCGGTATCTGTGCGTGCCAGTTGCGTGACGCGAGCCAGTTGCGACTGCGCGTATTCCAGTCGCGCCTTCGCCTTGGCAATCCCGGCAGCCAGCGCAGCAATCTCTTCGGCGCGTACGCCAGCATAAACGTGATCGCGCGACGCTTCGGCCGCCGCGAGTCCCGCGCGCGCCTGGGCTACCGAGGCACTCAGTTCGAGCGCAGACAGCTCAGCCACGATGTGGCCAGCGTGCACGTGATCGCCTTTCCGCACCCTGATCGCCGCGAGTTGCCCCCCGACCTCAGGCGATATGCGAATCTCTGTGGTACGTACGATGCCGGTGATGGAAGCCGTCGTCTGGGAGTGCTGCCACAGGACGTAGCTGCCTAAGGCTACGGCGAGAAGGATGCCAGCAGCCGCGATGATGGTTGCGCGCCTAGCCATGCGTCCCCCTCCGATGGACGATGAATACCGACAACACGGCAAGCGCGAAATAGACGACCGTCAGAATCCAGAGACCACGCCAATCGCGCGCCACGTCCCAAAGACTGGCACCCAATTGGCCGACACGGACGATACCGTCGATCGCGAAGTTGGAGGGGAAAATGTAGCCTGTGGCAAGAACGGCATCGGGGATTGCTTCGCGCGGCCAGGAAAAGCCCGTCAGGAAGAGTTGCGGCAGGCTGGTGCCGAGGAATATCAGTGTTGGAGTCTCCGGGTGCCTGAACCAAGCGCCCGCCGCCTGGCCCATGAAGCTCGTCGCCAGGGCGAACAGCAATACCAACACGAATAACTGCAACGGCTGGCCGAGCGTGGAAAAGCCGTAGAAGCGCGGGAGGACGATGAAATAGAGCGCGAGTGCCGGCAGAAAGATCGTCAGATGGGCGACGCCGCGGCCGAGCACGGTCGCGAGTGCTCCGCCCACGCCCTGTGACAAGGCGACGACGGTGAGGAGCGATGTACCGATCAGCAGCAATTGCTGCAGGATCAGCACGAAGGCTGCCGGGACGATGTAACTAGCGTAACCGCCGACCGGATTGAAGATCGGCTGCAGCAGGATATCGGCCGGACCCGAGGACGCGAGCGCCGCCTTGACGAGACTGCCGTCGGTACGCGCGCCGCCGGCGGCCAACGCGGATGACAATGTATTGATCGCGGCCGCTATGCCGTTGGCGGTCGTGCGGAAAATGAACAGGTAGGTGGCGTCGGCGTAGATCGGGATATGGACGAAGCTGCCTTTAAGCACGTCGCGCTCGGTGCCCGGCGGAATTCCAACCACTGCGAAGGCGTCGCCGCGATCGAGCGACGCGTGGGCGTCGGCCAATGTTGCCGGGCGCATCGTCACGCTTACGGCGCCACTCGCATCGATGGCCTCGACAATCCTGCGGCTGAGCTCGCTCTGATCGTTGTCGACGACCGCGATCGGGATCTTGCGCAGGATCTGGTTGAGATAGGGCTGCGGGTAGTAGATGCCGTAGATCAGCGGTCCGATCACCAGCAGGATGAAGGCGCCGCGCAGCGCGAGGACGCGCCGCCACTCGGCGACGAAGGCACCGCCAACGCCGTGCGACGCGGCGGCCTTCGGTAGTTGCGGCGCTGGTGCCGCAGGAATTGTACTTTTCGCGAGCGACCGCAAGCGCAGGAGCGCGAGGAGGGAGTAAAGCGCGGCGAGTGCCGTCAGCGCCGCAAAGGCGGGCGCGGAGTCCGAAAGCGGCAAGCCGCGCGCTGCCTGACCGAGCAACACCGCCATGTACCAGCGCAACGGCAGAAGCGCCCCCCATGCGAAGGAGAACGCATTCATGCCCAGCACCGGAAATCCGACTCCGGCATAGCCGAATGCCGGCGAAACCACGAGACCGGTCAGGCCGAGGCCGGTCGCGAGGTCCCGCACGAGCAGTTGCATCAGTGCACCAAGCGCCAGATAGCTGATGAGGAACAGCGACGCCGCGATGATTACCATCGCCGCATTGCCCTTGAACGCAATCCCGAGCAGCCCTTCCAGGATCAGCGGCACCGTCAGCATGATCACGATGAAGATCGCAAACAACGGTGCGAGCTTTCCCGCCAATGCCACGACAGGATTGCCGCCCGCGCAGGCGAGCCAGGCCCGCATGCTGCGGCGGCGAAACTCTGAGCCAACCGAGTAGCCGGCCGCAATCGCGGCGATGACGTGTATTACCACCGGCAACAGCGCGCGCAGCAGGAACTGGGCGTAGTTTCGCTGCGGGTTAACCAGCACGATTTTCTCCGCCACCAGTGCGCCGACACGGGACGGCATCGGTGCCGCGTGAACAACCGCGCGTTTGGCGGCGGCTGCCAGGCTGTCAGCCAGACCCGATGATGCGATGCCCGCCGCTGTGAGGAATTGCTGATTATAGAAGGCGACGACCTGCGGCCGGCGTTCGGCTTTAAGATCGCGCTCGAAGTTGGCCGGTACGTAGACCGCGCCAATGGCCTTGCCGGAGCGAATCGCCCGCACGGCCGACGCGAGGTCGCTGGCGCGCTCGACGATGCTCAGACCAGGCGAGGCCGCTACCCGTTCGAGGAAACCATGCGAGGTATCCGATCGGTCGGCGTCGACCACGACCACGCCAAGCCCGCGGATCACCGGATTGCTGAACACCGCGGCCAAGACCGTGAAGGCAAACAGCGGCACGCCGAAGATCAAAATCAGAGCGGCGCGGTCGTGCAGCAGCCATCGCAACTCGCGCCTGGCGACCAGCAAAAATCCCGGGCTAGGCAGGCGCCTCATTTGCGGGTCCGCCAATCCAGATAAGCACTCATGCCTGGGCGTAGCTCGGGGACCTTCTCTATCGGATAGGCGCGGATCGAGAACGTCCGCAGGTCGAAATCGCCCGTGGCGCGAGTAGCACGCCAACTCGCATATTCACCCTTGGTGGCTATGAGTTTCACCTCGACGGTGACGCGCCGGTCGGCGAGCGCCGGAATGCGCACTCCGAAGCGGTCACCAACCTTGAGCGACCTCATCAAGTCCTCCCGCAGATCGAAATGGATCCACAGGTCATTCAGATCAATCAGCGTGATCAGCGGCACGCCTGGCGACACGTATTCGCCCGGCTCCACATTCCGCTGATAGACCTGTGAGGCGACAGGAGCGTAGACCGTCATCTGTTCAACAATCGACTGGACGGCTTTGATATCGGCAACCGACTTCTGAACGTTCGCGACGGCGATCTCGCGCTCCTCTTTTGTGTATCCGTTGACCGCCTGCTCGTGGGCCGATCTAGCCTGATCCACGGCGCGCTGACTTTCATGCAGCGAATCGGTGACCTGATCGAGCCGAGCGATTGGCGCGTTACCGTGTTCGGCCAACTGGCGGATACGATCATAGGTCTTTTCTGCCAGAACCACGGCAGCCTCGGCTCGCTCGAGTGCGGCTTTACGCGCCGCTATCACCTCCGCGCGGGTGCCGGCATTGATGTTTGCTAGTTGCGCTTCGGCTACGACCTTGGCGGCCTGCGCCTGCTCGAGCTTTGCGATCGTCTCCGGGTTATCGATACGTACCAGCACGGCGCCGGCCGGAACATTCTGGGCGCGAACGACCGGAATCTCCGCCACGCGTCCATCGATCCGGGCGGCGATGTCGAACCTTGTCGCGTCAGCCTCTCCCTGCACCAGGAGAGGCTGGGGCCGAACCAGATACCAGATCGACAGGCCGGCAACGACGGCGATGACTGCCCCGACGATGATCGCTGGGGCGCGTGGAGGTGAGAGGAGAGTCGGAGTTGTCTCTTCTGCCCTTTCGCTCGGGTTGCTGGCCGCGGAGCGCAAATCCTCGGGTAGGGTCTTTGTATCTTTACCTTCCGTGTCAGGTAAAGCCGTCGGGTCCGCCATATGGGTTGCCCTTTCGTTGGTGACCAGAGCGTCTAGCCGTACAATGCGCAGGTTGAGCCCGAAAGCCGGTCGGACAACTTGATTGGTTTGTGGGTCACATTCATTAGGTTCACGAAGACCGAATCATCGCCTCTTCCCTACACCTTCAAAACGTTGATGTTTACGACCATCGGGCAGAACTCATCGCGAGCGCGCTATTCACCGCCTGTTTCGCCATGGCGTCCAGGCGCGGCAGCCGCGGCTTGAATATTCCTTGCAACAAGGTCTCCGAGCGCCTGCCGCTGCCCGATTCAGCTCCTGCCATTGTAGCAAAGTCCAATCTTGCCGGCGGGACCACGAACAACGCTGTACAAAGCCTTGACTCGCCTCCTGCAGTCGTAGAGCGCCGCTTATCGGGATAAGCCTGTCCATGACGAATCAGTAAATTACGCTGTGATACGCATCTGGAATAGACCGCGGCAAGAGCCGCCCTCCGATAGCCTGGACGCGTGCGCTGAGGGGAAGCACACCACATGTCGATTCGATGCGTGGTAAGGTCATCGGCCAGGGTGCGGCTTGAGCGTTCACAGCAAAAATCGTGTAGTAGGTAGACATATGATACCAAAATCGAAGTTGCCGAGTACCCTACAAGACGACTAACGAAGAGCGCCACTGGACAAAGATGGAAAATGGGCCGCGGTACGCCATCTATTTCGTGCCGCCGGCTGAATCCGATCTTTATCGATTTGGTAGCTCCATTCTGGGCTATGACTGCTACACAGGTGACGCCGTAGGCCCTGCGGACAAATTCGCAGGCGAGGCTGCGATATGGCGCGGTCTCACCGGGGAGGCTCGCCGTTACGGCTTTCACGCCACGCTCAAGGCGCCGTTTTGCCTATCGCCTTCATGCACGGAATTGCAACTCATCAAGGCTGTTCAAGATTTTGCGGACTTCGGGCACGACATCCCAAGCATCCCGCCGTTCATTCAATTGCTCAGCGGATTTGCAGCCATCGTGTCACGGAAACCAGAACCAACCGTCGATGCATTGGCGGCTCGTTGCACCACCATATTCGATCCGTTCCGGGCGCCGATGTCGCCACAGGAACGCGCTCGCCGAATGGCCTCAGGCTTGACTTGCGATCAAATCGAGAACCTCGACCGGTGGGGCTACCCTTATCTTTTCAATGACTTCCGATTCCACTTGACGCTGACCGGCCGGCTGACTGTCGATCTGCAAGAATCAATCATCACCTTGTTGCGGCGACGCTTTGAGCAGCAATGCGGATATCGGGCGATATCGATCGACCGGCTGGCGCTACTCAAACAGGACAACTCAAGATCGGCGTTTCAGGTTCTAAGTTGCGCATCGCTACGCGGGCAATGCTGAATGCATGAGAGTAGAGCTCGCGCTTGCGTTGAGCCCGTCGTCGCGAGACTTTGCCGTCAGCTTGCGGCACGGTATTGCGACACTATACGAGCGCTTTTCTTAGCTGGGCGCTGATCATATCGATGACGATCACCGCGGCGACAACGATAATCATCTGCGCGGCGGTCTCCGCATAGTGAAAAGCCCGAATGCTCTCATAGAGCGACTGACCAATGCCGCCTGCACCCACGATCCCCAGCGTCGTGGCGGAGCGCACATTCGTCTCAAGCCGGTAAAGGATGAAAGAGGTCCAGAGCGGAATGACCTGCGGAATGACACCGAACACGATCTCCGGAATACGGCGGGCGCCGGTTGCCCTTATCCCTTCGACCGGTCGCGGATCGATAGCCTCCACCGCCTCGGAATAGAGCTTGGAAAAGACCCCCATATTGTGCACGAAGATGGCCATTACGCCGGCAAAGGGGCCGAGCCCGACGGCGACGACGAAGAGCAGCGCGAAAACAATCTCGTTGATCGCCCTGCAGGCATCCATCAACCGGCGGACAGGCTGCACCACCCATTGTGGACAGATATTCGACGAAGAGAGAATGGCGAACGGCACGCCGAAGACCGCCGCCAGGGCAGTGCCCCAGATCGCGATCTGAACCGTCACGATCATATCCGCAAGATAGGCGCTCCAGTCGCGAAAATCGGGATGCAGAAACGCTTGCCCGAACTCCGCCATGTTCCGCCAGTCCGTGACGAGCGACGTCGCACGGAACATTTCCGCCGGTGTCCAGCTCCAGACCAGCAGCCCGCAGATCAGCAGCCACAATGCCCAGCCGCGCACGCGCCGCGCCATGGAATGCGTAGGAACGGCGATATCGGGCTGACCAGACTGCAGTTCGCCCGGTGGCCGGACAAGCGTCTGGCGCTCGTGTCCCGGCAATATGACTTCAGTCATCAAACGGTCCGCGTGGAGCAGGCGGCAAAATGTAAGCGCGCCGAGCGTTTGCGCGGCGCGCCGTGTTTGGCATCACGATCAGTGGGTACTGGCGAAGTCCGCCGCGAATTCGGCAATCATCCGTTTCATGGCGACCTTGTCGTGAGCCTTGTCCGCCGCAATGAATGCCGCGACGCGCTTCTGATACGGATCGCTTTCGGCCTGCTTTTCCATCTGCTCGATGTTGGCAATTTCCGCTTTGATCTTGCCGATGCGGGCGGCCTTATCAGCCGCCGACAGCTTGTCGTCTGCTTGGGTCTTCATCAGGTCGCGATTCGCTTCGAGCTTGCGGATGGGGATGAGTTGACGGTCGGATGATGGATTGAACGGTGCCCAGACCAGGTTGGCCAAGGTCTGCCGCTCCGACTTGATGTCCGCATCGGATCCAAGCCGGCCGTAGCCAAGCAGGAAGGTGTAGAGCTTGGTCTTGATAGCGGGATCGAGGTCCTTGCGCCACACCAGCGGATCCAGCGGGATGATCGGCGAGGTCCAGATGACCTTGATCTGCTTGCGAGCATCCGGAGCGCTGTGTTCGACGCGCTGCAGATCCTCGCTGTTATTGGTCGCGGCATCGACCTGTTTGTGTGCAACAGCCATCGCGTTGACCTGATGGCTGGCGTTGCGCACGGTTTTGAAGCAAGTCTTTGGATCGATATCGCGAGCGGCGAAAATGTAGGAAGTCGGGACGAGAAATCCGGACGTCGAATTCGGATCGCCGATGCCAAAGTTGAGCGTCTTGTCGCATTTCAGAATGTCATCAAGCTTGGTATAGGGGCTGTCCGCGCGAACGATAATGTGCGAGTAGTATCCGGTGTTGCCGTTCTTAGCGACGACCTGGGCGAACGTCTGGCCATTCGCTCGATCCACGGCCTCCATCCCGGACTTGTTGCCGAACCAGGCCAGTTGCACCTTGTTGAAGCGCATCGCTTCAATGACGCCGGCGTAGTCGCTGGCATAGAATGCCTTGACCTTGAGCCCAGTCGCCTTCGCTATTGCCTCGACGAACGGCTCCCAATTCTTCTTCTGATTGACCGAGGCTTCGGTTGAGATGACGCCAAAATTAATTTCAGCGGGTGCCTGTGCGTTGGCGGCGGTCAGACAGGTTGTCAGTCCCAGCACGGCGAGTGCAGCAGCCTTCTTAAATACCGATGGCATCGTTGTTCTCCTGTTCGAGACGGATCGTGCAGAGTCGTGATCGTGACGCACCGCTCTTGGCGGCTACGCGTGCAACTGTCGCCCGTGGCCGGATCCGGCCCGGCGCGCCAGATCGAAAGCTGCGGTTCCCGTGCGAACAGCAATTGCCGGATAGGCGGCGACTTCCGGTTGGCCGGTATTGGCCACCTCCGGCAGTGGCGCCGGCATCGGCTCGCTTGACGCAAACAGATCATCGCATTCCGCGCCGTAGATCGCGCAAAGAAGGTCCGTCGTGAGTGCCGAGGACGGACCGTCGTAAACAATCTCACCGGCTTTGAGCGCCACCGTGCGCGGGCAGTATCGAAGAGCGTATTCGACTTGATGCAGTGAAATAAGGACGGCAATTCCGTCCCTGCGATTGAGGTCCGCCAATATGTCCATGACCCGACGCGCCGAATTCGGGTCGAGTGAAGCGATTGGCTCGTCGGCAACGATGAACTCCGCGCCTTGCACCAGGGCGCGTGCGATTGCCGCACGCTGTTGCTGACCGCCAGAAAGGTCGCATCCGCGTTTGAGGGCGTGCTCCGCGATGCCGACGCGTGTCAGCGCACGCATCGCCTTGCGCTTTTCATCTAGATTGAAATGACCAAGAGTTGCCTGCAGCAGTGGCATTCGTCCGAGCAGTCCGAGGCAAACATTCGTGAGAACCGAAAGCCTCGGGACCAGATTGAACTGCTGGAACACGACGCCGACTCGCACCCGTATCGCGTTTGCAGAGCGTGCGATGCGTCCGCGCCGCTGGATCGGTTGCGAGAACAGATGAATTTCGCCTTCGGCATCGCTTTGGCGTCCGTCACGATTCCGATCGATTGCGGTTAGACCCGTGATCGCCCGGATCAAGGTGGACTTGCCGGAACCCGATGCCCCGATCAGCCCAACCATTTCGCCGCGCTTGATCTCGAAGCTGACGTCCTTGAGGACGCGCACGTTACCGAAGGACTTCGAAATGTGTCGCGCCTGAATGACAGCGTCTGCCAGCACCGTTCCAACTCCGCAAGGTATGGAGTTGGCTAGCAAGGCCGCGTGACAGCGACGTGAAACGATCTGCAATTGTCAGGATTTACGGGGACAACATCCCTGCTGTAACGGGACATTTCTTGTGCACATCTCGTGACGCGATATCTTCGCGCTCAACCGACGGTCATGCAGTCCCTGCGGCTGTCATCATTCTATCGTAAAACCGTCACGTTGCCGCCCGATCGTCCCTAAGCGACAAGGCGATCGGCTTCGGTGAGATGCGCGACCCTGCCCCGGACAATTGCCGCGACCACCCGTGGACGGCTGCGCTCATTTGCATCGACCAGGATGAGATCGGCACGCAATCCACAGCCGATCCGGCCACGGTCGGCCAATCCAACCGCAGCGGCGGGCGAACCGGATACCAGCGGCCAGGCGCGCTCGATCGGCGCGACGCCGGTCTCGACCAAGCGAAAGGCCGCCATTAGCGGCGCCGGATAATAATAATCCGAAGCCAGGACGGAACAGAGGCCCCGCGAAACCATCTCGCTCGCATTGGTCCATCCCATGTGACTGCCGCCGCGCATGACGTTCGGTGCTCCCAGGACGATGTGATCGCCTGCATCAGCGGCCTCTTGCGCGGTCTCGACGTTCATAGGGAATTCACTCACGCGGCTGCCCAGCGTTCTAAACCAACGCCGTTGTGCTGGGCTCTCGTCGTCATGGGATAGCACTGGCACATCGTGAGCGTTGGCGTGGGCGGCAATCCGCGCAATCGACGTTGGCACCTCGTCACGCCGCTCGTGCAACTTTGTGACGAGCTTCAAGAAGTCCTCGCGCGCCATACCTGACCGCTCCACCATCTGCCTGACCTTATCCGGCCTTTTGGCGGCGCTCTCGGCGGATGGCAGGTGATTGTTGAACGCTATGGCGCTGATGCGGCGGTCCGCGAGCCAGTCCGCCACCTCGGCTTCTGCATCCAGATTGTATGTCTCGTGCCGGAGATGAAACCTGGTGTCCGCCGAAAGTCGCGAACGTATCGTTTCAATGGCGGTGAGAATTCCCCGCGCGTTGCCGGCGCTCCGAAGGCCCGGTTCCCACGACCAGGTTACGCCGTGGAACACGGTGGTGATGCCATTTGCGATTGCTTGGCGGTCGCTTTCAGCAAGCGCGATATCCAGAGAAATATCCACGCCGGGGCGCGGCATCATCTGACGTTCGAAGGCATCCCCGTGAATATCGATGATGCCCGGAAGCACGTGCAGGCCGGCGGCATCGATTATTCGGTCAGCGGCGCGATCATCGCCAACCCCCGCGATGGCGCCGTCGGCGCTGATAGTCAGGGTGGTTTCTTCTAGACCGTGGCCGAGCAATACGCGCCCGCCGACAATGCGAATATCCATTGGATTTTAGCCTGTGGAGGTCTGAGGCTGCGACAAGTGTCGGTCCTGCGGCTCATACAGGTCGAGGAATTCGTCGGGCGAAAGGCGCCGGAAATCGGATAACGCATGGCGCAGTCGTTGGTGCGGCCAATCCCACCATGCCAGCGCTCGCAGCCGTGCCGCGATCACCGCCGGGAACCGCTCACGGATCAGGCGTGCCGGGTTGCCACCGACGATCGCGTAGGCCGTTACGTCCTTGGTCACCACCGCCCCTGCCGCAATAACCGCACCGTCACCGACGGTGCGCCCGGGCAGAATGATGGCGCCATGCCCGATCCATACGTCATTGCCGATCGTGACTTGCCGGCCTCGCCGCCACGCGAAGAATTCATCTTCGTCGGCCTCGCCGGGAAAGTAGGCGCTTGCGCGATAGGTGAAATGCGATTGGCTTACCCGGTTCATCGGATGATTGCCGGGATTGATCCGCGTCATCGCTGCGATCGAACAGAATTTTCCGATCTGCGCGTGGGCGATATCGCTGTCGTTGACCACATAGGAATAGTCCGCAAGCTCGACTTCAAGCAGATTGGTTCGTGCGCCCACTTCGGTGTAGCGGCCGAGCCTGCAACTGTGCACGTGCGCAGTGGGATCGATCAGTGGCTCAAGCGATAACGTTTTCACAATGGGTTCCGCGATTGAATTGACGCGGGGCGCATTGGTCGCCGTCTCCATGACAGGAGCATGACGCGACAAGAATCAGCCGGCGCGAGCGACGGCTATCTCAACTCTCGACCACCAATTCGAGCCGATCGCCGGCGAAGCGCGCCCGCGTCGTGAGAACGGGACAACCTTCGCTATCCGCGTCTACACTTTCCACCACAAGAATCGGGCGGCCGAGCATGACCTTCAGGCTGGCTGCATCCGCTGCGTCGGCGATTGCCGCGGTGATCTGCGTGCTTTTGCGGACGTAATCCCGGACGCCGAAATGCGCCAACGTCCGCGTCACGGAATTGGTCGACCCGTAGACCCGCGCGACGCCGGGAAAGCGTGCCGCCGCAACCCAGGACGAAGCGGCGGAGATTGGAATGCGATCTGCATGACGCAGCAACTCAAGCCGAACCAGCGAAGTGCCAATCTCGAGCTTCAATCTCCGGGCGATTTCGGCATTAGCCGCCTCGACCGTACTTGCGATCAAACGACCGCTGACGGCGTGGCCGGCGCCCCCAACGATTTCGGAAAATCGTGTGCGTTGCCGGATCGGATAGGGAATGCGTTGTGGCTCAACAAACGTACCGCTACCGCGCTCGGCTCGCACCAGGCCACGCTGGGCGAGCGCCGCGATGGCGCGGCGAACGGTATGCCGGTTGACGCCGAAGCGCGCGGCGATATCGATTTCACCGGGCATCCTCCCGCCGGGTTGAAACGTGCCATTTGCGATCGACTGCTCAAGGACGTCGGCGACCCGCCGCCATAAAGAGATTCCAACCACGGCGCGGTCTTCATGTGAACTTTCGGTCAGATCGGCAATGTGGATTGCACGATGCGTCATGGTGTCGTCACGAAAGGTTCACCGGTGGGCGGTAAGTCCGTTGTCTAGTAACATAGACAACTTGTGACGACAACGCGGTGAATGCACCCTTTCCGAAAAATGCCGACTTAAGTGGCCGACGCCGCGACGCAATGGCGGTACTGGCTGGCAGTGACGCGGCCGAAATCGCGCGGCATCTCGCTTCCATCGGTTCGCTCCCGAGCCATGAGGAACCGCGGGCTGCCGAGAGCGGATTGTTGATGGTCAAGGGCCGTATCGGCGGCGACGGCGCGCCGTTTAATCTCGGGGAGGCGACCGTGACGCGCGCCACGATCAAACTAGAAACTGGGGAAACCGGCTTCGGCTACGTGCTCGGCCGCGACCTGTCCAAAGCGCGGTTAATCGCCCTTTGCGACGCACTCTCGCAGAGAACGGACTACTGCGACATTATCGAACGCGAGGTCCTCGTGCCGATCCGCGTCAGGCTGAACGCTGCGCGAGAAATAAAAGCGCAGCAAGTCGCCGCGACCAAAGTGGAATTCTTTACGCTTGTGCGCGGCGAGGACGCGATCCGATGACAGCCGGATTCGCCCAGCCAGTTCTGTCGGCGCAGACCACCTTCCGCACCGTCCTAAATGCAGTCGCGCATCCCGGCCGCGCCTATCCGATCACCGTGGCAGTGTCCGCACCACCGCCGCTTTCGCCGGGTGCAGCAGCGCTGGCACTGACGCTGTGCGATCACGACACGCCGCTCTGGCTTGATGCCGGCCTTCGTGCAAGCGAAGCGGTCGTTGCCTGGCTGCGCTTTCATTGTGGATCGACGATCGTGGATGATCCTCGAGAGGCCGCTTTTGCCATTGCGAGTGAAGCTTGCGACTTGCCGCGCTTCGAACGTTTCAGTCTCGGAGCGTCGGATTATCCTGACCGATCGACGACGATCATTCTTCAGGTCGAATCCCTGCATACTGGTCCGGTTCTCCAACTGACGGGGCCCGGAATCAAAGATCGCCAGGTTGTTCGCGCCTCACCGCTGCCGGACGACATCGACGCGCGGCTTATCGCCAATCGAAGCCGGTTTCCGCGCGGCGTCGACCTATTGCTGGTGACAGACCACGAAGTGGCCGCGCTGCCCCGTTCGGTGCGCCTCCTTAGCGGGGAGGATTGAGATGTACGTGGCAGTCAAAGGCGGCGAAAGGGCGATCGAGAACGCGCATCGGCTTCTCGCGCACGAACGGCGCGGTGACACTTCGATCCCGGAGTTGACGGTCGAACAGATCAAGGAACAATTGAGCCTCGCGATCGACCGCGTCATGTGCGAGAGTTCACTGTACGATCGCGAGCTTGCGGCGCTCGCCATCAAGCAGGCCCGCGGCGATCTGATCGAGGCGATCTTTTTGCTGCGCGCCTTCCGCGCGACGCTCCCTCGTTTCGGCGGGAGCGAACCGATTGATACCGGCGCGATGGTGGTGTGCCGGCGCGTCTCGGCAGCTTTCAAGGATCTGCCCGGCGGCCAAATCCTCGGTTCGACTTTCGACTATACGCACCGCCTCCTGGAACCGGATGCGGATGTCGCGCTCGCAAGTGAGCCGGCGCGCGCCGAAGCGATCTACGCCATGCCGCGGGTAACCGACCTCCTCGGCGCCGACGGTCTGATCGAACGATCGCCGCGAGGCGATCCGGACGCTCACGCTGGCGACCTGACGCAAGACCCGCTGAATTTTCCGGCCGATCGGGATGTCCGGCTGCAAAATCTGGCGCGCGGAGATGAGGGCTTCTTGCTGGCGCTCGGCTACTCGACTCAACGTGGTTATGGCCGCAACCATCCCTTTGCGGGCGAAATCCGGCTCGGCGAGGTCGAAATCGAGTTTTTGCCTGCAGAACTCGGATTTGCCGTTCCCCTCGGCCGGATCACCGTCACGGAATGCCAGATGATCAACCAGTTCAGCGGCTCCGCCACCGAGGCGCCGAGGTTCACGCGTGGCTACGGTCTCGGGTTCGGTCACTGTGAGCGCAAAGCCATGGCCATGGCGTTAGTCGACCGCGCGTTGCGCGCGCGTGAACTGGGCGAGGAGATCAAAGCGCCGGCGCAGGACGAAGAGTTCGTCCTCTCGCATTCCGACAACGTGCAGGCAACCGGCTTCGTCGAGCATCTCAAGCTGCCGCACTACGTTGACTTTCAGTCCGAGCTTGGTCTTCTCCGTCGGCTGCGAGCCGAGTTTGAACAAGCCGGCGGCGTCGCGCAGACGCGCCAGGAGGCGGCGGAATGAATGCCCCCGTCTACAACTTTGCGTTCCTCGACGAGCAGACCAAGCGTATGATCCGGCGCGCCATTCTCAAGGCGGTGGCTATTCCGGGCTACCAGGTCCCGTTCGCTAGCCGCGAAATGCCGATGCCTTACGGCTGGGGAACGGGCGGCGTGCAGGTCACGGCGGCGATCCTCGGGCCGGACGACGTGCTCAAGGTCATCGACCAAGGCTCCGACGATACGACTAATGCGGTATCGATCCGGACATTCTTCACCAAGACGGCTGGCGTTCGCACGACAACCAGCACGGCAGAAGCAACCGTCATCCAGACCCGCCATCGCATCCCCGAGGCGGCGTTGGGACCACATCAGATTCTCGTGTTCCAGGTTCCAATCCCGGAACCGCTGCGCTTTCTCGAACCACGAGAAACCGAAACGCGGCGTATGCATGCGCTTTCCGACTATGGACTCATGCATGTGAAGCTTTATGAAGACATTGCTCGCCACGGGCATATCGCGACGACATACGCCTATCCGGTGAAGGTCGACGGCCGCTACGTCATGGACCCGTCGCCGACGCCAAAGTACGACAATCCAAAAATGGATGATTGCGATGCCTTGCAGCTCTTCGGCGCCGGCCGGGAGAAACGAATTTACGCAATACCGCCACACACCACCGTCCGGTCGCTCGACTTCGAGGATCACCCGTTCGAGCGCTACCGGCTGGATGGGATCTGCGCGCTATGTAGTTCGAACGAAAGCTTTCTTGACGAAGTCATTACCGACGACCGCGGCGGCCGGATGTATGTTTGCTCGGACACCGATTATTGCGAAACCCGGAGATCGGGATCGCAAACGCCCAAAGAGAGCGAACCCACCAATGATCAAGGCACCTGACATTCTCGTGAGGCCAGCGACTGCGTCGGACCTCCCCGCCGTGCTCAATCTCTATGCCCAGCCGGATTTCGATGAAGGCGAGGTGCTCCCGTTGGAGGAGGCAAGTAGCCTGTTTGCGCGTTTCGCCGCCTATCCGGACTATACGCTTTACGTCGCAGAACGCGACGGAAGCATCGTCGGCAGTTTTGCGCTGCTGGTGATGGATAACCTTGGTCATCTGGGCGCTTCGTCCGGCATCGTTGAGGATGTCGTCGTGGCCCCCGAATGGCAATGCGCCGGCATCGGCCGCGCCATGATGAAGTTTGCCCACGATCGGTGTCGCGAGAAGCGTTGCTACAAAATGGTGCTGTCGTCGAATGCCAAGCGCGAGCGCGCGCATGCGTTCTACGAGTCGCTCGGCTTTTCCCGACACGGTTACAGTTTTCGTCTCGACCTCGCACCGGTGTCGTGATGCTCGACGAAATTGACGAAGAGCCGCTGCTGGTCGCCGACAGCCTGACCAAATACTACGGCCGGCAGATCGGTTGCCGGAATGTCTCGTTCAGCCTGTACGAAGGCGAGGTCATGGCGGTGGTCGGTGAATCGGGTTCCGGCAAGTCCACGCTGTTGAAGCTCCTGTCCACCCAGGTCGAGGCGACATCCGGCCGGGTTCTCTACCGCATGCGGGACGATGTGACGCGAGATCTCGCCGCTTTGGAGGAGGACGAGCGGCGCCTCCTGGCGCGGACAGATTGGGGTTTCGTCTATCAGGAGCCGTCGCTCGGTCTGCGCATGACAGTTTCGGCCGGCGCCAATGTGGGCGAGCGCCTGATGGCGGTTGGCTGGCGGCATTACGGCCAGATTCGCGATACTGCCACGAACTGGCTGCATCGGGTCGAAATCGATCCCGCCCGCATCGACCACAGTCCGCTGACCTATTCGGGCGGGATGCGCCAGCGATTGCAGATCGCGCGCAATCTTGTGACGCAACCGCGATTGATCCTGATGGACGAGCCAACCGGTGGTCTCGACGTCTCTGTGCAGGCGAAACTGCTCGATCTGTTGCGCGGTCTGGCTGCCGATCTCAAGCTCGCTGTCGTGATCGTCACGCATGACCTTGCCGTCGCACGATTGCTATCTCACCGCACCATGGTGATGAAGGACGGTGAAGTCGTCGAGACCGGGTTAACGGACCGGGTGCTTGACGATCCAAGCGAGCCATACACGCAGCTTCTCGTCGCCTCGATACTTCCACCGTGAGGCCCCATGCCAGTCGTGCTCGAACTGATTGCGGTATCCAAGACCTTCACCATGCATCTGCAGGGTGGCCTGCAGCTTCCAGTCATCGCCGATGTAACGCTTTCGGTTCGGGCGGGAGAATGCGTCGTCCTCGCTGGCCGCTCCGGTATCGGCAAGTCATCGATCTTGAAGATGATTTTTGGCAGCTATCGATGCGATTCCGGGCAAATCCTGGTTCATCACAGCGCCCAACGAACCGACGTCGCGAAGGCGTCGCCGCGGCACATGTTGGCGCTGCGCAAGAACTCGATCGGTTATGTCAGCCAGTTCCTTCGCGCGGTGCCTCGCGTGCCGGCGCTTGACGTCGTGGCCGAGCCGCTGGTTGGCGGCGGACAGTCGCGCGAGCATGCCCGCGCACGGGCCGCCAGTCTCCTTCAGCGTCTCAATATCTCTGCATCGCTGCAGAGGCTGCCGCCGGCGACGTTTTCAGGCGGAGAACAGCAACGCGTCAATATCGCCCGGGGCTTCCTGCCTGCACTGCCGATCCTCCTCCTCGATGAGCCTACGGCTTCACTTGACGCGGCCAATTGTGCGCTGGTGACAGCGTTGATCGCCGAGAAGAAGAAGCAGGGGACAGCCATCGTCGCAGTGGTTCATGACGAGAGTGTCCGCGAACGGATCGCCGATTCCATCGTTGATCTAACAGATTTCGCAATGGCCGCGTGAGGAAGTTATGAAAACCGCCCAACACGACGTCGTTCTCACCCGCGCCCGCTTGGTTCTGGCAGATCGGATCGTGGAGGACGGTTGGCTTGTCATGGCGAACGGCGTGATCGCCGAAATTGGCGAAGGACGTGCGCCGGAGCGTGGCGAGGACTTTGAGGGGGATCTGCTCATGCCAGGCTTGGTCGAGCTCCACACCGACCATCTCGAAGCACACTACGCTCCGAGGCCAAACGTGCATTGGCACCCGGTAGCGGCCGTGCTCTCGTTCGATGGTCAGCTCGCGACCAGCGGCATCACGACGGTTCTCGATTCTCTGCGGGTATGGAGTGAGGACGGCGCCGAGGAGGTCGACGGCGAGGCCAGCGTCCTGGCGCAGGCCATCGCCGAAGCCCGCGCGACAGGCATGCTCCGGGTCAGCCACTTTCTCCATTTACGTTGTGAAGTTCCAATGCCGAACGTCGTCGCTGAAGCGGCGGAACTCATCGGACGTAGCGATGTTCGTCTGCTTTCGCTGATGGATCATACGCCTGGGCAGCGCCAGTTTCGCGATGAACGAAAGCTCAGAGACTACTATCGCGGCAAGAAAGCGAATCTGACCGACGGCGAGCTCGATGCGCTGTTTCAAAGGCGGATCGAATATCAGGCGGCTCACGCCGCGGAAAACTACCGCAACCTGGTCGAACTCGCTCGCAATCATGGCACGCCGCTGGCGAGCCATGACGACACCACGCTGGAGCATGTCGATCAAGCGGTCCGCGACCGCGTCGCGATCGCCGAGTTTCCCACCACCGTCGAAGCGGCGCGGGCACTGCACGAGTTCGGAGTACGGGTGCTGATGGGGGCACCCAATCTTGTGCGCGGCAGTTCCCATGCCGGCAATGTGGCGACGTCGGAACTTGCGGAGATCGGCGTGCTCGACGTGCTCTCGTCCGACTATATGCCGGCAAGCCTGTTGCTGGCGGCGCTCCGGTTGTCCGAGTTCATCCCGGAAATTGATCTTGCAGCCGCGGTGCGTACCGTCACGAAGACGCCGGCGCAGGCGGTCGGGCTGGATGACCGCGGAGAGATCACAGTCGGCAAGCGCGCGGATCTGCTTCGCGTTCGAATCGTTCAGAACCTGCCTGTCGTGCGCGCCGTATGGCAAGGCGGCAGGCGAGTGGCATGAGTTGGTTCGTCGACACGCGCGCCCTGAAGAGGCCTCGGCTTGAGATGATCGGGCCGGGCCGTCTGATTCTGGTGGTTGGACCTAGCGGCGCCGGCAAAGACACTTTGATCCAAGGTGCTCGTGTGGCTTGCGAGGGCGACGCCACGGTGGTCTTCCCCCGGCGCGTCGTAACGCGGCCGTCCTCTGCCTCGGAAGATCACGATACGGTTGATCCTGCAGCATTCAATCAAGCGCTTGCCGACGATGCGTTTGCGCTCTGGTGGGATGCCCACGGTCATCGCTACGGTATCCCGGCATCCATCGAGGATGACATCCGCTCCAGTCGGACGGTTGTTTGCAACGTATCGCGGACTATTGTCGATCTTGCCAGGCGGCAGTATGCCTTCGTCGCGGTGGTCTTGATCACCGCGCCAGAAGCAATTCTAGAGGCGCGGTTGGCCAATCGGGAACGGCCGAGCGATGGCATCCTTGCGCAGCGGATCGCTCGCTCTGCGCGGCTGGATCAATCATGCAAGCCCGATTTTGTCATCCGCAATGTTGGAAAGCCAGTCGTTGGAATTCGCCGCCTGCTGAACGTAATCCGGGATCCCGGAATTGTTGTCATTTACTAGCTAGAACAAGTGGGAAAATATCCAATACAGGCCAGCCGAAATTGACATCGCGGCCGGCAGGGTGAGCACCCACGCCATGACGATGTTGCGAACGGTCGCCAATTGCAGCCCCGATCCGTTCGCCGCCATCGTGCCAGCAACGCCAGAAGAGAGCACGTGCGTAGTGGAAACCGGCAGACCATAAATGTCGGCTGCGGCGATCGTTGCGGCTGCCGTAATCTCGGCGCAAGCACCTTGCGTAGGTCAGGTGGGTCTTGCCGATTTTCTCGCCGACCGTAACAACGATGCGCTTCCAGACCGCCGGACGCGGATTGCCGATAACGCTGTAACCTGCAGCTTTCTCCGAGATGACCGCACTGGCCGCTTTCGACGCGTGATGAGGGGCTGCGGGGTGGGCCGTTGAGGTCGAGCAAGTGACGCCGGCACGCCAACGCGCATATGTCGGTCACTTACGCCGCGCCCAGATCGATCGACTTAAGAACCGTCGATGCCCTGGAATCGCAGTTCCGCCCTTCGATGAATTGTAACAACGCTTGATCGACCGCCACAGCCACCGAACGCAAGGCAGCGCTGGACGCCTCCCGGCCGGTCCGGCCAGTTGCAAAGAGTGAGCTGAAACCATCGCGTTGCGGCAGGACTGCCTGGAGCGCCGCGATATTGTTCATTTGCAATATCGAGCGCGCGTATTGCGCTTGTCGCGAGGATTGACCAGTACGGCAGAATACGACTGCGACACGCGATGACGGAATTTTTGCTTCGCGCAACGACTCGATGACAGTGAGTGTCGGGGAAATGTCATCCAACGAGAAATTCGATGGCAGAAAGATGACATCCGAGGAAATCGCAAGTTCAAGGCTCAGGGCATCATGACTTCCTCGCGTATCCATGATTACATCGTCGTATTGGTGTGAGACGCGATGGAGTTTTGTTGGCTTAGAGAATTTTTCG
Organism: uncultured Alphaproteobacteria bacterium; assembly: GCA_963756715.1. Classification (GTDB taxonomy): domain Bacteria; phylum Pseudomonadota; class Alphaproteobacteria; order Rhizobiales; family Xanthobacteraceae; genus VAZQ01. The sequence goes on along the minus strand of CAVWOV010000035.1, from coordinate 207,129 downwards.
ACGTCAATTTGCGGCTCTATTCCTCGCGCCTTACGGTGCGCCTGCCATCGCATGCATGTGAGTTGCTCGGCATCGAAGTCCGCCAACAGCACCTTGCGGCCCTTGCAAGCAAGTGCGACGGCAGTCGACCGCGCGAGCGCTGATTTTCCAACACCGCCTTTTTGGGATGTGAAGAGGATATGACGGGTCATAGCTCTATTCGCTTTCGGTGACTGGCAACGCCCGGGCGATGTTCGCAGTGTCAGCTTTTTAGCTGACAAATGTCAAACATTTTGACATACGTACGTCATAATTCCGCGATTCGAGAGGGCCGTGTCATAGATGATAAACGATGGATGATACGAGGCGTCGATCGTGAGATTCGAAACGCGGTCAAAAGAGCGGCGAAAGCTGAGGGGCTCAGTGTCGGAACGTGGGTCCGGCGGGCTTTAGTCCGAGCGCTCGATGTATCTTCGGATTGTCCAGATTCCTTGGCGGATTGGGGCAAGAAAATACGCCTCCTTGCCGCGCGGTTGACAATGTTAGAAAAGTCACATCGCGATCTGCATCAAAAGATTCATGTTGCTGCAAAACCCCTGGACGAAAAGCGCTCAAGATGCCGGCAAACCAAGAAATCGAGGTGAAACTCCGGACGAACTCGGAGAATATAACCAAATTGCGGCGTTCCCGCTGGTGGCGCGACCTCGAGCGAGTCAACCGACAATCGCTTCGTAGCGTTTATTTTGACACCAGCAAACATCAACTGCGCAATTGCAATATCAGCCTGCGGACCCGCACTAATGGCCATTCAATTGTGCAGACCGTAAAGATGGCCAATGCTGCCGCCGGTTCCATGATCCGCAGAGAATGGGAGATGCTTGTTCCGGACGCAATTCCGGATCCCTCCTTGATCATCGATCCGGCGCTCCCCCCGGCTTTCCGACAACTCACATCGGCGGACCTGCGGCCGATGTTCAATGTCGATGTCCGGCGTGAGACGCGTCGCGTTACATCGAACCGTGCGAAGATCGATGTCTCGTTGGACGACGGCGCGGTGATTGCGGGTCAGGACCGCGAGCCGCTACATGAGATCGAGTTGGAATTGGTTGCAGGAGAATTGAGTGATTTGTTCGAAGAAGCACGTCGGATCAGCGATGTGGTCGACGGACGCTTGCACGCACGTACTAAGGCCGACATAGGTTACGCACTGAGCGAAATCGAGCACAATTATTGGTCGCGAGCGCCGAAGCTGAGCCTTACGCCGGAGATGACTGCAGGCGAGTCGTTCAGGCTCATCATTCTCAATGCATTTTTGCATCTGACCGCGAACGACGATTGTGCTCGCCTCAATCGAGATATCGAAGGAGTGCATCAGTGCCGCATAGCGCTGCGGCGGTTGCGATCTGCTTTCAAAATTTACAGGCCGTTGCTGCGCCGCAAGCGGATCGAGCCGATTGAGGATGCGGTCAGGTGGCTTGGCAAGATTTTGGGCGGCGCACGCGATCTCGACGTGCTGGAGACCGAATTGGTTGCTCCCGCCATCGAGGCGACCGGAGAGGCCGAACATTTGGCTCCATTGATGGACCGCCTGAAGGCGCGCAAGATCCATGCGTACAAAGCGGTTGGAGAAGCGCTGACCTCGGTGCGCTACCGTCATTTTCTGATTGACCTCTGCGCGCTTGCGCACGCCGGCAATCTCGGCAAATCCGGAGATGATCAGGCGCTAGATCAACCGTTGGTCGAACTGGCTTCCGGTGCGCTATCGCGCGCGCACCGGAAACTGCTCAAGCGAGGGAATGGATTCGAGGCATTGACGAAAATACAGCGTCACGATGTTCGAATTGCGCTCAAACGCCTGCGATACGCGCTCGATTTTTTTGGTAATATTTTCGATGATGAGGCAAAGAAGAAATTCTTCAAGAAACTAACGCGGCTGCAGGACGATCTGGGCCATATGAATGATGTTGCTGTTGCAGAATTGATGCTGGGGCAACTCGTTGGCGTTGAGAGCAGTGAACCGGCGTCCGCCGACCGGAACGTGCCAAATGGACAATTGGCCTTTGCCGCCGGCGGCATTCTTGGCTGGCATCGGCGGCGCGCCGCCGAAATCGACGTTCAATTGATCAAGGACTGGAACGCATTTGTCCTTGCAAGACCCTTCTGGTGACGCAATTAGATCGCCGTCGCTTGTAATTGCTGCGCCTAGCTTGGCGCAATCACGCGTCGGCGTGCAAAGTGGAGACCTTCTGGCTGCGCGAACCAGATTTGCTGCGGACCGACGGTCTACTGGCTTTCGCAGTTATTTCCGCCTTGAGCGCAAACCGAGCCACATTCGCCAGGAACATCTTCTCGTGGGCGCGGGTAAGCGTTTGGATGGCCTGTTTCAATGACAGCCACTTGACCGCCCTTACATCATTGGTCAACTCGCGGACTGGACCGCCGATCGCTCGCATGTGCCAGAACTGCACGATCTTGATTTTGCCGCCGACCGAATAGGACATTGAACCGAGAAATTCATGCACGGAAACCTCGTGCCCGGTCTCTTCCAGCACCTCTCGCTTGGCGGCTGCAATTGCGTGTTCGCCAGGACAAAGCTTGCCTTTCGGCAGGACCCACGCCTTGTTCTTGCGCAATCGCACAACTGCGATGCGCGGCTTAGAGCCTTCTCGTAAAACAATTCCCCCGGCAGCCAGAATTGGCGCGCGGGTCTCCGCCGAATCAGTCATCTAATTTTTATGCCGGACCAATACGAACAGGGCAAGCAATAATCACATTGGTATGGCAACTTGCCCGATCGAATTTGGAATCGCTCCCTCCACGATCTCAACAGCGAACAGCAGCAGGCGTTCAACAATTCTTTTCCACTCGTGGACTGGACCCACAGCCTTGTGCGAAACGTGCTTCAGTACATGCTGGGCGCGTCGATAAGAGCATCTGCCAACTCCCAGGCTAGGCCGCTGCAATTGATCGAGGCGACGACCGGACATCCATTAGGCGACAGAAACTGTTCCGATGTCACGGATGTGTCATGCAAAACTCTTGAAACACTGAATTACTTAGGATGCCCCCCAGCGTATTTGTTTCGATGACGTTTGCAGGATAGATTTGGTCGTCAAAAGCGAGAGGTCGATGATGGAAATCACCTTGGATCAGGCGGTTGAGATTTACGCACGTTTTTGTCGAGCGCGGTATGGCACAAAAGCAAGAGCCATTGTCTTGGAGAAGGCGGGTCAATTAGGAAACGGCGGCGACTTGGAAGGCCAAAGGGTCTGGATTCAAGTTGCTGACACAATCGAAAAATTTAAGGGGCACCCAAGACATCGCTAAAGCGCTCGACCGAATTGCGGCGCGACCAATAGCCACCTTGCGCATAAGAAATCTGCGCGGTCGATGCGCCCCCCTCTGTCGATTGGAACGGGTGCGGCGGGAACCGATGGTGTCCGGTTGGGTCCCGAGGAGAATGCGGCCGTCATTTTCGAAACCTCGATGAGATTCTCGATCGACCGCGCCACCAACAGGACGTCGCGATAACTGTGATAGATTGAGTTGACGGTCACGCCTTGTTTGGCCAATTCTGGCGGGAGTTCTTATCGCCGCATCCTGTTGTTTGACAGCCACGTAAGGTGACTTGAAGGCGATGCAACTAGGGCGCGCGCGGAGGCATTCCCTACGCTCCCACCGCTGTGACTAAACGGCTATGTCATAACCGTGTCACGGTCGTCCATGACGTTAATTGATCAAGAACGGAATTTCGCGTTTAAGGCAGGCGATGGACGTGTTCGTTCGAATTTCCGGAATTCGCACGTGAGGGAATGACATCCTGGCGCACCTGGATCGTGCCCAGGCGTTTGCAAGCGCATGCGATGCCCGCACTGGTACGCGTGGCGTCTCTCGGCAACAGCATGGAGAATTCGGCTCCGGTGCCCCCAAGGCCCCCGGATCTTCGGGCTCGCCCTCTTCTGTCGCAAGCTGTGGAGGCTGCGATGAAGACCCGGCTCTTACCTCCACCCGCCGATCAATCGATTGGCGTTGCCCGGACCAAGCGAGCAGACACTAGGGATTATGGCATCGTTCTGGGCCTTGTGTGGGCTTTTCGGATTCGTGACGACGGCTCCACCCAATCGCTGCCCGTCGACCAGCCTATCAGCGCGGGCCATGAAAGGTTGGCTTTGGCTGCATATCAATCTCGCGGATGCGCGCGCACACGAGTGGCTCCGCGCCGCGGAACTTCCCGCTCCGGCTGTGGCAATGATGCTATCCCGCGACCGGCATCAGCAGCTTCACGCGACAGAAACGTTTGTCTATGGCATTTTCGCCGATTTGGTGAAGCGCCTCGACAGCACCGGGGACGACATCGCTCATTTGCGTTTTGTCATGACCGAGCATCTTCTCATCAGCAGCCGACATCACGCTCTGTGTTCGGCCGAATTGACTCTGCGAGGTCGTTGAGGAGGGCCGACATTGCCTGACACACGTTGCAGCGCTGCTGGATTTGATCGTCGAGCGTTTGGGTGACGGTGTAGATCAGCGGCTGGACGACCTGGCGATCGACCTCGACCAAATCGAGAACCGGATAGCTTCAGGGAGCCACCATGGTGAACGGTTGAACTTGAGCCGAGTGCAAGTGAGTGCCAAATTGCATCGCCTTTTGTCTGGCCTGCGAGCGTTGTTCCATCGGCTGGAGCGGGATGGCACCGACGAGTTGATTCCGCCGCTGCGGCTCGCTGCGGGCAGGATCGCGCAGCGACTCGACGCACTCGATCATGATATAGTCGAGATGCGCCATCGCGCCCATCTCTTGCAAGAAGAAATCGCCGCCGCGACTGCCGAAGAAACCAACAGAAATCTCCATACGCTCGCGATTCTTACGACGTTGTTCCTGCCTCCGACGCTCATCACCGGCATCTTTGGGATGAACATGAAGGGACTGCCGTTCTCCGACATGGAGGGCGCTTTTCTATGGGCAGCATTGATCATGATCTTGTCGGCAGTTTGCGTCTATCTGCTGATACGGCGGATCGGCGTCTTCAAGCGCTAGCTGTGACGTCCGGACGACGGATGCAACCGGATTCTGGGGCAATGACCACGCTGAAAGATCGAATGCGCAAACCGCGCGCACCATAGGAGCAAGGACCCATGACCAAAGGTGCCGATCGCCCTACCACCGCATCAACGGCGAAATGCTCGATAGCTTCGACGAGGAACTCGAGCTGGGATTCGATGATGAGCGACTGGCCAAACTCCTGACCGCGATATCCGAGCATCCGAACGCGAAACGCTCGATCGAAGGGTCTACTTCACAGAACTCCTGCGCCTACACTGCTGGTTGATCCGAAATGCCTGCCAGAGCTACTTTGACTCGAACTCAACCGGTCAAAATCACTGTGCTGAGGAACTAATTTGGTGCGAGAAACGGCAGTTCGGCTCTAGCGCGAAGCCTCCGGTTATTTCTTTTTCGCGTCCTGATACGGATAGACGAGGTTACCGGTTTTATACTCGGCCGGCCACACGATCACCTGATGCGTGGTGTCGCGGAACTGATTGAGATCGTTTCCGCTCACGCCCTGGAACTGGGTGAAGAACTGGCGCGACTTCGACCATTCGCCGTCCTTGCCGTAGGAGATATCGCCTGCCACGGTCTTGAAGGTGTGCGAGTGGATATAGTCCGCGAGCTTCACATGATCGAGGCTCTTCGTCCCCTCGACGGCTTGTGCGAGTACCTGTCCGGCCGCGTAAGCGAACGGCGTGAAGCCATAACCGAGCGGGTCGATCCGCAGCGACGGCGCCTTAGCCTGGTATTTCGCCAGCATCGCCTTGAGGCCGGGGAAATCGAGCGTCGGTGCCGGGATGAAGCTCTCCATGATGACGAGCCCGTTGACCAGCGGGCCGAGCTGCATTTTGATCGGCGTGGCGAGCAGCCCGATCATGGCACCACCGAACATCTTCGGCGCGAGACCGATCTCGCTTGCGGCGCGCACGATACCGACGGTGTCGGGCGGATAGGCGCAGGCGAACACGAGGTCCGCGTTGGTTGCCTGAATGGCCCGGACCACCGGCCCCATGTCGGCGTTCCCCGGCGGATAGCTCTTGTCGTAAACGATATTGAAGCCGTTCTTCTTGGCGCTTTCGCGCGCGCCGTCGCAAGCGGTCTTGCCGAACTCCGCGTCTGCTGCGACCAGCGCCACTGTCTTCGGCTTCGGCGTCTGCGCGGCCGCGAGCTCGAACCATCCGCGCGAGAAGGCGAGCGTCCCTTCGTCGCCACCCGGCACCATGGAGAAGTAGCGCGGGTAGTTGAACTGCCGGTTGACGTTCACGCCCAGCATGCTGATCGTCATCTTGTTCGCCTGCATGATGACCGGCATGGCCGGCGCGATCATGTTGGTGGCGTAAGGGCCGAGCAGCAGGTCAACCTTATCGACGGACAACAGCTTGGTGTAGATGCCCGGCACATTGTTGGGATTGCTCTGGTCGTCGTAATAGACCAGTTCGACCGGCCTGCCCAGAAGCCCGCCCTTGTCATTGACGTCGTCGCGCCAGATTTCCAGTGCCAAGAGGTTCTGCTTGCCGTTCGGCGCGACCGCACCGGTGAGCGCCATGCTGAATCCGACCTTGATCGGATCGGCGGCGCGCGAGGGGGCGACCGTCAATAGCGACAGCGCGACGGCAAGACAGGCGGCGAACAGTCGGAGCCTGCAAGCACGCAATACGAAGCAATGCATGGAGTTCAACATCGGCTATCTCCTCCCGCCGCCCTTAAGTGACGGCACCGGCCGGTTGGCGTTTGTCGCGTCCGGCCGCTCACCTGAGTTGTAGCGGATTCCAAGCAACGCTCAAATCGAATCCCAGACCGGGATGTGACCGCCGCAGAGGCAGCATCCGGTCTGCCGCTCACTGCGGCTTGAGGCCGGAGGCCGCGACTACTTTTGCCCACTTCGCGTAGTCGTCCTTGAGGAACTTCGCATACTCCGCCGGCGTGGTGCCGAGCACGTCGACCCCGATTGCAGCCATGCGCTGATGGAAGCCGGGCGTGGCGATCACCTTCCCGATCTCGCGGTTGAGCGTGTCGACGACCTCGGGCGGCGTACCGGCCGGCGCCACCAGCCCGACCGCGGAGCCGACCGCGAAGCCCGGAAAGGTCTCGGACATCGTCGGAACGTCCGGTAATGCCGGGATGCGTTTGCTGCCGGCCGCGGCCAGCACGCGCAGCTTGCCCTCCCGGATCAGCGGCAGCAGCGAATTGAGCGCGCCGATGAACATGTCGATGCGGCCGGCCAGCAGATCCGGAATGGCGGCAATGGCGCCGCGAAACGGCACGTGAATCAGATCGACCCCGGCGTGCATCTTGAACAACTCGCCGCCGAGATGCTGCGGGGTGCCGACGCCGACCGAGCCGAACGTCAGCTTGTTCGGCGACTTCTTCGCGAGTTCGATGAATTCCTTGACTGATCGCACCGGCAGCGACGCCGGCACCACCATGACAAACGGTACGTCCGCGACCAGGTCGATCGGCGCGAATTCGGTGATCGGATTATAGACCGGATTGCGCGACAGATGCGGTCCCATGGTGAACGAAGCCGGCGCGACGAGCATAACGTGCCCATCCGGCGGCGATTTCGCCACGTAGGAATAGGCGATCGTCCCTCCCCCGCCCGGCTTGTTCTCGACCACGGTGGTCTGATTAAGGCTCGTCTGCAGCCCGGTCGCAATTTCCCGCGCCACGACGTCGTTGGAACCGCCCGGCGTGAATGGCACGATAATTCGGATCAGCTTGTTGGGAAAGGACTGCGCATTGGCGGGCGCGACAAGGCCCACAACGGCTATCAAGCAGGCAGCAAACAGTCTGATCATGTTTCCTCTCAATTGGCGCGCGGCGGGCGATCCCCCTTGCGCGGTCCCATTGTTCTAAGCATCACTCTGCCCTAGAGCCGCGCCGGTTGCCAGTGCGGCAAACCGGCAGCGTCATGAGGAGGCATTCCACTATGGCCAAACGGGAAATGAAGCTCGGACTGTTCATCCGGCCTTGCGGCCATCACATCGCCTCATGGCGCCATCCGCGCGCACAGGCCGACGCCGGCGTCAATTTCCCGCACTTCGTCGAGATGGCGAAGACCGCCGAGCGCGGCCTGTTCGACATGTTGTTCTCGGCGGATTCCCTGACCGCCTGGACCGCCGCGGAATCGGCCATCGACCGCGTCCACTACGTCGCCTGGCTGGAGCCCTTTACGCTGCTCTCGGCGCTGTCCGGCTTCACCCGCAATATCGGTCTCGTCTGCACCGCAAGCACGAGCTTCGAGCAGCCCTATTCGATCGCCCGCAGGTTCGCGACGCTGGACATCATCAGCGGCGGGCGCGCCGGATGGAACGTCGTAACCTCCGGCAATGAAACCGAGGCGCAGAACTTCACCAAGGAGCCGCACCTGCCCAAACGTGAGCGCTATCAGCGGGCACGCGAATTCACCGACGTGGTGCAAGCTCTATGGGACTCCTGGGACGAGGACGCCTTCCTGCGCGACAAACAGACCGGCATCTTTTTCGATCGCGCGAAGATGCACGTCCTCGATCATCACGGCCAGTTCTATGACGTGCGCGGCCCGCTCAACGTTGCGCGCACCCCGCAAGGCCACCCTGTCATCGTGCAGGCGGGGTTGTCCGAAGACGGCCGTCAGCTCGCCGCCGAGACTGCCGAGGTCGTCTTTGCGGCGCATGACTCCATCGAGAGCGCGCGCGAGTACTACGCCGACGTGAAGGGCCGCATGACGCGCTGCGGCCGTTCACCCGATCATTTGAAGATCCTGCCCGGCCTATCGGTCATCGTGGCGCCGACGCGCGCGGAAGCGGAGGCCAAACACCACCTTCTGCAGGAACTGCTGCATCCCGATCTCGGCGTCGCGCTGCTGTCGCGCCGGCTCGGTTTCGATCTGACCGGCTATCCGCTCGATCAGCCGCTGCCGCCGCTGCCGGAGAACAAGGTGATCAGCAGCCGGTCCGACATGATCAGCTCATGGTCGAAAGACGGAGCGCCGACACTGCGCGAACTCTATCAGCGCTTCGCCACTGCTCGCGGACACTATTCGATCATTGGTACACCGACCGAAGTGGCCGACGAGATGGAAAAATGGCTGATGACCGGAGCCTGCGACGGATTCAACTGCGTGCCGTCACATTTTCCCGGCGGGCTCGACGACTTCGTCGACATGGTGGTGCCTGAGCTGCAGCGGCGAGGAATCTTCCGCCGCGCCTATGAGGGCCCGACGCTGCGCGAGAACCTGGGCCTGCCGCGCCCGGTGAGCCGGTACGCAACGGGCGCCCCGGCGCGCGATGCTCAGCCCCAGGCCGTTACCGGCTGAAGCCGGCTCTCGGAGTCTGCACGCAGCTATTTGCGCATCTCGTCGCCCGGACCGATGCCCCAGAGATTCGCAGCGGACGGATCGGGCGTCCAGACCTTCGGCTTCTGCGGATTGTCGCGATGCCAGGGCCGCGGCTCGAAGTAGCCGAGGTCCTCGTTCATCTTGTCGAGCTCTGCGAAGAACTCGGTGATCAATCCGTTCGGCGCGCGGTGATAGGCAAAGAGGTTGTGGCCGATGCCGTGGCGGCCCGGCCCCCACAGCAGCTTGTAGCCATTCAGGCTGAGATAGTCGCACGCGGTCTGCATATGCGCCCAGTCGCGCAGCTCGAACGCGGTATGGAAGTGGCGGTCCTCATCGGCCGTCATCAGGTTGATGGTGTGATGATCGGGACCGCAGCGCAGAAACGAGAAGAAGTCGCCCATCCAGTCCGACACCCGGAATCCGAGAACGTCGCAGTAGAACTTGGTGACCTGCTTGGCGTCCTTCACAAAGAACGCGACATGGCCGAGCTTGTGCGGCACCACGCCTTTGGTCGGATAGCGCTGTCCGGCGAACGCATCGCGCTTGAACACCTCCATGACCGTGCCCTTCGGGTCGGCGAACGTGACCGCCTCCGAGATTGAAGGCTCGGGGTCCTTCTTGCGCTCGGTCTTGATGCCGTGACCCTGCACCTGACGATCGAATTCGTTGAGATCGTCGTCGGGCGCGATCTGGAAGCCAAGGCGGACGCAGCGCGCCCGGTCGCCACCCTTGCGCAGCACGACGGAATGATGGTCGACGGTTGACGCGAGATAAACCGCATCCTTCTCCTTGCCGGTGACCGTCAATCCCATGATCTCGGTGTAGTACTCGGTCTGCTTTTCGACATCAGGCATTTCATAGGCTGCGTAAGCGATCTTCTTGACTCCGATCATGCGGACCTCCGTCGTCTGTTGTCAGTTATGTCGTCTTGCGCGGCAGCGCACTGATGACGTCGACCATCGCGGCCACGTCCTTCTCGGCAAAGCCCATCTCGATGAACTTGTCGTAAAGCTCGGTGGCGCGGTCAAGCAGCGGGGTCGCAACGCCGATGCTGTCGGCGAAGTCGCCGATCATCTCGAAGTAGTGCTGCAGGGCTGGAGCCGTGCCCTGCGCCGGCAGGAAGCGCCGCTGCGCCATCCAGGGCGCGCGGATGCCAAACTGAGTCGAGCCGCCGCTGCCGCTGGCGATCGCCTTGATCATCAGGTCGACATCGACGCCCGCCTTGAGGCCGAGCGCCATCGCCTCGGCGGTGGCGGCGATATTGATCGCGACCAGGAGATTGTTCACCAGCTTGACGCGGCTCGCGGCGCCGAACTTGCCGAAATAAAGGCACGAATCGGCAAAGCCGCCGACGACCCGCTCGGCCTTCTTCGCAGCTTCCTGATCCCCGGCAAGATAGATCACCGCCTTGCGCGCGCTCACCATGCCGGGAGTGCCGCTGACTTCGCCGTCGAGAAAGACCGCGCCCTTGGCGGCGAGCGGCGCGATCTGCCGTTCCTTGTCGGGAACCGGATGCGAGCCGAGTTCGACGATAATCTGCCCGGGACGCGCTGACGCCGGCGAGGCCGTTCGGACCCTGCACCACATCGTCGAGCGCCTCGCTCGATGGCAGACAGGAGAACACAATGTCCGCCTGCGCGCCGATCTCAGCCGGCGAGCGCGCCGGGATGCCGCCAATTTTCTCGAACTCCGCCATGCTACTGCGGCGATAGCCAAGCACGCGAAAGCCACTCTTGATCAGGTTTTCCGAGATCGGCAGCCCGATCTTGCCGATGCCGACAAAGCCGACGGTCTCCATGGGTCCCTCGTGCGTGGTCCTCGCCAAGCGCGCCGCTTCTTGGGCGCTGCCCATGGGTGATCGCACGCTCGGGCGCGGACGTCAAAGCCAGCGGTAGCCAAAGCTGCGGATCGAACTGGAGAGCCGGTTGGCCGCCGACGGCGTCGCATCCTCGGCCACGGCCGCGCCCACCAACCACGTCCGGCCGTGCACTTCGAGGCCGCGGACATCGGCCCGGGTTGAGAACACCGTCCCGTTGCACCACAGCCCACCGAAGCACTCGGTGTCCTGCAGCGATGCAGCGCCGTCGAAACGGGTGCGGTCGAGCGACAGATTACCGTAGCAGGTCATGCGGTCGAGGAACGCCGCATCGGCGAACCCCGCCTGGTCGAAACACGCAACGCCGCGGAACTCGGCGGCCGAAAATGTCGCACCGCGACCGAACGCGGCGCGCTCGAACCGCGCATCGCTGAGAAACACCGCCGAGGAAAAATCGACCGGCGCATTGAACACTGCCGACGTGAACCAGGCGAGGCCTTGAAACACGGCGCCCCGCATCGCCACGGGTGCATTGAACGTCGCGCCGGAGAAATCGAGATTGGGCAGCGCGGCAGCAGCGAGATCGAGCGGCTCATCCACAACGATGCCACGGAAATCCTCGACCTCGCCGCGGCGAAGTGGCTGGCGCAGCCGGGCGAGAATCGAGCTCATGACTCCGTGACCCGCGTCATGCGCTGCCGGAGGCTCCAGCCGGCGGCCCTGCGAACGATTCCGCGAACGGCCCGATGGCGACCATATCGACCTCGACAAGCTGCGGGCCGGATTTCGCCAGCGCGCGGTCGAGCGCCCTCTCGAAGTCCTCGATGCGCGACACGCGCTCATGCGGCAATCCGAAGGCCGCGGCCAGCAAGCCGAAATCCGGGGTGTGCAGGTCGGCATAGTGCCGCCGGCCACCGAACTGTGCGTCTTGGATATTGCGGATGACGCCGTAGCCGCGATCGTTCATCAGGATGAAGACGATCTCCGCGCCAACGTCGACAGCGGTCGCAAGTTCGCCAAGATTGACCATGGTGCCGCCGTCACCGAGCAGTGCAATCGTCTTGGCGGGCTCGCCCGTGCAGGCCGCACCCACCGCCATCGCAACCCCCTGCCCGATCCCACCGCCGAGCGCGTGCACGCCGAGATGCGGCGCCGCGAGATGCACATAGCGGTTACCGAACGTGCTGTTCGACAACGTCACGTCGCGCACGAAAGGATGCGCACCGCGGGCAACGCGCGCCAGCAATGCGTCGGCGACGACGCGATAGGGTCCGAGCGCGGCAGCGATCTTCTTCTCCGACTGCACACGCGCCGCCGCGACGTCCTGCAGGAATTTCGGGTCGGCATCGAGCCGCGCCGGCAATCGTTTGGCAAGTGCGGTCAACGCAACCGTGGCGTCCGCGTTGATGAACTGATCGACGGGAAAGTTCCGCCCAGCCTGAGCGGCATCGGCGTCGATCTGAATAAGCGGATGAGGAAACCGCGTCGTGTTGTTACGGGTCTCGTTGCCGCGCAGGCGCGAGCCCACGACGATCATCAGGTCGGCGCGATCGAAGATCGCCTGCGCCTGCGGCGTCATATTGTAGGCGCCGAGCGTGTGCGGATGCGCCTCCGGCACGATCGCCCGACCGTTGGTGCTCGTCACGATCGCAACGCCGCGTTCGGCCAGATCACGCGCCGGCGCAATCGCCTCGCGCGCGCCGCCGCCGAGCCACAGCATCGGGCGCTTGGCCTGCCGCACCATGTCGGCAAGCGTATCGAGCACGTTCGGATCGGCGGTCCTGCGGCACAATCGGGCCGGTGCCGATGTGCTTCGGCCGCACGGCGCGTTCGCGCTGCACGTCGATCGGAATTTCGAGCGACACCGGTCCGCGCGGCGCCGTGAGCGCGGCACGCGCCGCCGCCTCGACCATGCCGACCGCGGTACGCCCTTCCCAGACCCGGAAATAGGCCTTGGACACTGCCTTCAGCATGTCGGCCTGCCGCGGCACGTCGTGAATCGCCGCGCGGTCGCGGTCCATGTACGGCCGGTCGATCTGCGAGGTGATGTGCAGCACCGGCGAGCCGGCGGTGAGCGCCTCGACCTGCGAGCCCGCGGCATTGCCGGCCGCCGTACCGGTCGAGGTGATCAGGACGCCGAGCGAACGCGACACCCGTGCATAGGCGTCCGCCATGTTCATCGCGCCGGCCTCGCTGCGCGCCGGGACGAAGCGGATGCGGCCCTGGCGCGCGATGGCGTCGAGGATCGGCATGTTATGGATCGAGATCACACCGAAGACCGTCGTCACCCCGAGTTCGGCAAGCGCGTGCGCGATCAGGTCGCCGACCGGCTCGGCGATGGCGACCACGTCCGGCTGACGGGCGGCTGCGGCAGATGTCATCGGTTTTCCTTTATATGAACCGCGAAACACCGCCCGAGATTTCGAGCTGAGCACCGGTGATAAAGCCCGCCGCCGGCGAGCAAAGAAACGCGATCGCGCGGGCGACTTCGTCAGGCTCTCCCAGCCGTTCGAGCGGGATGTGCCGGCTGAGCGCAATCTCCTTGATCCAGGCTTCACGGGTCTGCGAGCGATCCTCGCGCACGTCGAACCGCCGCTGCCACTGCCCTGAGTCAATCAGCCCGAGCATCACCGAATTGACCCGGATGCGCGGCGCAAACTCCCGCGCCAGCGACTTCACGAGACTCTGCGCGCCGGCCCGCGCCGCCGCGGTTGCCACCATGTATGTTTCGGGCTGATAGGCGAGGAGCGAGTTCACCGCCAGGATCGATGCCGCATCGCTGTTGTCGAGCATCGGCCTGAAGGCCCGCACCGGATAGATCTGGCTGAAGAACTTGAGTTCCAGCTCTTCGCGCCATGCCTCGTCGGTGGTGTCCGCGAAGGTCGACATCCGCGCTTGCCCAGCGTTATTGATCAGGACGTCGCAACGCCCCTTCCAATTTTCGACGGCGGCGGCGAAGGCTGACACCTCGTCCTTGTTCAGCACATTGCACCGCATGACGAGCAGATCCTCATCCGGCGCATTACCCAGCAGCTTGGTCTTCGCGGCTGCGAGTCGCGCTTCATCGCGGCCGCAGATTGCGACAGCCGCGCCCTCCCCCAGCAGAAGGCGCGCGGTCGCAAGACCGATGCCGGACGTTCCGCCGGTGACAACCGCGACTTTGCCTTCTAGTCCGAGATCCATGGGTTAACCCGTCACGAGCGCTTTGACCGTGGGTGGCTTGGGAAAATCCGCGCCGATCCAACCGAGGCGGCGTGAAATCTCGGCACCCGCGGCACGTAATTGGCTGCCGATGACCGTTCGCCGATCCGGCGCCGTGAATGCGTTGACGGGCCCGGAGACATTGATCGCGCCGAGTGGCGTACCGGCGAAGTCGAAGACCGGAACCGCCGCGGAGCCGATGCCGCGTTCGAAATGCGCTTCGCTCCAGGCGATGCCGGCGATCTGGTCTTGCTCGACCTTCATGTGCAGAGCCTGCAGCGTCGTCGCCGTGTGCTCGGTGAAGCGCTCAAGCTCCTTGCCGGCGAAGATCCGTTCGATCTCGACAGAGGGCATGAACGCGAGGATGATCCGGCCCATCGTCGTGGCATGCGCCGGCAGCCGGCTGCCGACCCGGATGTTGCTGGCGAGCGGCGTGTTGGGCGTTCGACGCACCAGATACAGCACGTCCGTCCCGTCGAGGATGCCGAGATGAGCCGAAAGCTGCAGTTCTTCCGCAAGTCTGGTCAATATCGGGACGGCGACCTGCACCAGGTCCTGAGAAAACAGCGCGCGCGCCCCGACCTCGAGGAACGACAGCCCGACTTGATAGCCCTCACCGCTCGGACGCCGTTCGACAAAACCTTCAGCCTCCAGCGTGTGCAGCAATCGCAGCAGCGTGGTGCGATTGATCTTTAGCGCCTTGGCGGTCTCGCTCATGTTGAGCACGGGGTTGCCTTCCGCAACATGCCGAATGAGCCGCACCGCCCGCTGCACTGGTGGCGCAATGTAGGCATTAGCGTCTGCCGGGCGCTTCTTTCTCGACTTGTCAAGCATGGGCAGCAGCCTTGCTGTCGGCAATTGACGCAATGACTCGCGCAATCTCGACTGGCTGTTCCTGACAGACCGCGTGACCGGAGTCCGCGATCTCACGATAGCCGTGGCGCACTGCTGCAGGCAAAGCCTCGAACACGCTTCGCGCGTTCGCGGGCGGCGTGACCCGATCCAGCGCGCCCACCACCACGGCTGTTGACACACAGACCTTCGCCGCATCATCGAGCAGTCGACCAGTGGCCAGCATGCGCGTCGCCTGGTCGTAACCGGGGCGCCGGACGGCTGCCATTGCCTGCTCCACCTGTTGCAGCACGTCCGGCTGGGCGGCCGGGTCGGCAAGCAGGCCCGGTGCGCGTTTCGCGGCAAATTTTTCGGGCCCAAGGCAATCGAGTTCCTCGATCCGGCTCGCCACACTGGGCGGCAGCGAACCACCCCTCGCCACACCGTAACCTTGCGCAGGCGAAATCAGACAGAGCTTCATCACCCGCATCGGCGAAACGACTGCGAGGCGGGTCGCGATCAGCGCGCCGAGCGAATGTCCGACCAGGACGCAGCGCGAGATCGCGAGATGCGCCAGAAGCCGGTTCAGCGCCGCCGCATAATCCGACGCGTCCGGCCATTCGGCGGCAAGCGGCACCGAGTCGCCATATCCCGGCGCATCCCATGCCAGCACCGAAAAGCGCGCGTCGAGCGCTGCAATTAGTGGACCAAACGATCGTGCATGGCTGCCGATGCCATGCAACAGCACCAGCGGCGTTTCGCCGCCTGCGCGGGCAAGATACGTGAGACCGGCACCGGCACCGGGCATGATTTCGCTCATGTGAATACGAACCCCGCATCGACCGGCAGCACCTGCCCGGTAAGCGCAAGCGCGCCCGGCGTGAGCAGGAACACCACCGTGTCGACGATATCTTCCGGATGTTGCGGACCCGGTACCGCGCGACCGTTCTCATAGAGCGCATGGCGTTCGGCCGGCACATAGTCAGTCGCCTCGCCGCGCATGATGCCGGGCGCCACCACGGTGACGCCGATGCCGCGCGGACCGAGTTCACGCGCCAGCGAGCGGGTCATCGAGATCACCGCGCCTTTGCTCGCCACGTAGGCCAAAAGGCGCGGCGCACCCCAGAGCGCGGTGTCGGACGCGAGATTGACGATCCGCCCCTGCCCGCCGTCGAAAAACAGCGGCGCGAGCGCTCGCGTCACCAGCCAGGTGCCGCGGACGTTGACCCGCATGACGCGGTCCCAGAGATCGAGGTCGATTTCGTCGAACAGCTTGCCGCCGACATTGGTGGCGATCGCCGCATTGTTGACGAGGCCGTGAATACCGCCCTCGCGCTGCGCGACATCCCGCGCGAATGCCGTGATGGACTGCGGCTCGTTGAGGTCGATCGGGACGAAACGCACCTGCGCGCCGTTGTTCGCCAGTTCATCCGCAACACCTTGGCCAGCCTCGTGGAGCATATCGCCGAGCACGAGCCGTGCGCCGGCCTTGGCGCAGGCGCGCGCGATCGCGCGTCCCACACCGCGCGCGGCACCTGTCACAACGATGGTTCGCCCGGCCAGCATGTCAATCGCCTACACAGCGGTCCGCACCAATGCCGCCGCTTCGGCATCGAGCTGGCGCTTCACCTGCTGGGTCAGCGTCCGCCGCATGCGGGCGACGCCGACGTCATGCTGGTAGAGCATCTCGCGTTTGTGCGCGTCGGACGGAATGTTCGTCAGCATCTCGCGGTCCTGCTCCAGCACGCTCCAGTGGCGCGTCTCCAGCGTCGCGCGATAGAGAAAGCGCCAGGACTCGCGCGCGATCCCCGTCACTTCGCGGAAGCGCCAGAAGAACACCAGGCAGGAGTTCTCATCGACCGGCGTGGTGTAGCCGATGATGCGGAACGGCCCGCCGGGGCCGGCGGCCGCCGGATACGGGATGTCGAGCCGGCAATAGACCTGCGTGCCGTCGGCGACGACATGGGTCCAGTCCAGGTTCACATCTTTCTGCTCGACCCTCGCGATATAGAAGCCGTCATCACGCTTCTCGATCTGCATCACGTCCTGCTTCGCGCCAAAGGCGAGCGTGAACGAGTCGGCGTGCAGGTAGCAGGCATGCATCGGATCGGCGAAATTGTCGTAGACGAAACGATAGCTGCACTCCCAGCGGTTCATGCACAGGATGCTGCTCCAGCTTGGATCAGAGAATTCCTCCGGGAGCTTGAGTTCGCAGGGCTCCGGCCGTTCCGCGCTCGGGAAGTAGACGAAGACACCGTCGTTTGCCTCGATCACCGCGTAGCTGTCGACCGCCTTGCGGCCTTCCAGCGCGCAGCCCGGCATCGCCGGCACACGGACGATCGTGCCGGAACCGTCGAGCGTCACGCCGTGATAGCGGCAGGAGACATTGTCCCCGACGACCTCGCCGCGCGACAGCGGCGCGCCGCGATGCGGGCAGTAGTCTTCGAGGCAATGGAGCCGCCCGCTTTCGCCGCGCCAAAGTACAAGATTGCGGCCGAGCGCCTTCACGGCGTGTGGCTTGCCCGATTTCACCTGCACCGATTTCGCCACGACGTACCACTGGCCGAGAATGCCGGACGTCAGGCGTTCTTCAATCTGGTCGTTATCGACGACGGTCATGGTCTCCCTCCGCTCACACCACGCATTCGGTGCGCTCCCCTCCCCCTTGTGGGGAGGGGTCGGGGGTGGGGTCGTTAGTGCACCACCGACTTCCGCAACAGCTACCCCCCTCCCCAACCCTCCCCCTCAAGGGGGGAGGGAGCAGACCGAGTATGCGGGACATGTGTCGAAAAACTCCGCCGAGCGCGCATCAGCCGACAGCAGCCGCGGGCTTCGGCCGCTTGATCTTGGCGACCGGATGATCCGGCGGGTAGGTCGGGGTCACCGGCTTGCTGTTGCCGATCATCACGCACATCAGCGCTTCCTCGATGCCCTCATTGACCAGCCCGCGATAGACGCCGGGCGGCACCGAAAACAAATCGCGCTCCTTGAGTACGGTCTCGAAGCGCTCGCCGTTGTGCTCGATGATGAAGCGCAGTTTATTGCCACGCAGCACGAAGAACACCTCCTCGGCGTCGGTGTGTAGATGCAGCGGCCCTTCGCAGCCCGCCGGCAACACCATGGTCGAGAACGTGAAGTGCTCGGCCGGAACCGCGTTGTCGTCGGTAGCGATCCCGGTGCCGCCGGTACCGATGTAACGCATCTGGGCGCGGCGGTATTTCGGGTCATAGTCGGCCTGGAACTTCAGCGCATCCCAGTCGAGCTCGCGCGTTTCGTGACGCGCGATGCGGCTGTTCAGCCACTCTGCCAACTTCTGCCCCTTCGGGATCGCTACGTTTTCCGGCCTGATTTCGGGATAGAGGGTCTTGTGTTGTTCCATGTTGTCCTCCTGCTTGAATTCGATCAGCGTACCGCGCGCGGGATATAGTGCAGCACCCTGACCTCGATCGCCGCGACGGCGCCGTAGAGCAGAATGCCGATGAAGGTGAGAAGCACGATGGCGTTGAACACCATCGCAGTATTGGCCTGACCTTCGCCGAACGTGATGAGATAGCCGAGCCCGGTATTGCCGCCGACCAGTTCGCCGACGGTAACGCCGATCACCGCCAGGGTCGCGCCGATGCGCAGCCCCGCCATCAGCGCCGGCATCGACGCCGGCACCTCGACCTTCCAGAAGATCTGCATCCGGCTCATGCTGTAGGCGCGCGCCAGATTGATCAGGTCGCGATCGACGGTCTTCATCGATTGCAGGACGTTGACCAGAATCGGAAAGAACACCACCAGCACGGTGACGAGGAACTTCGGCCAGGCATTGTAGCCGAGCCACATGATGAAAAGCGGTGCGAACGCAACCTTGGGGGCGATCTGCAGGCCGAGCAAATAGGGCGACAGCACCTTCTCGACCAGCACCGACATTCCCAGCGCGTAGCCGAGCGCAGCCCCGAGCAGGCTGCCGATCACGAATCCCGCCGTGGCGATGACCGTCGTCGACAGGATGTGCTTGAACAGGTTCTCGCGCGCGACCATGCGGCCGATCTCCTGAGCGAGGTCGGTCACGGTCGGAATGATATAGGACGGCACGCCGAGCGCCGGCGGCAGGAACTGCCAGGCCAGCAGAAAAAGCGATGCCGAACGCGATGCTGGCCGCCACGATGGTCGCGCGCGAGGTCTCGCTGCCGCCCGGCGCTTCGAATTCGTGGCCGGCTGCGGCACGATTCCGGCGCCGCGGCGACCGGCTCGACGCCGAACGCACTGCGAGTTTGCTTCATGGCGGTCAGGTCGGAACTCGTCATGCCGCCTTCTCCGCAAGGTGAAGGCTCGACAGCAGATGATCGACATATTCGCGTGCACGCGGCGAAGAAATACGCGCCAGCGGATTGTCGCGATCCGGCAGGTCCAGCCGGATTTCCTCGACGATCTGGCCGGGACGCTCGCTCATCACCAGAATCCGGTCGGACATGATGACCGCTTCCATCAGGTCGTGGGTGATGAGCAACGTAGTGATGGATGACGCCGCGATGGTCTGCGCGAAGCTCCGCTGCAGAATGAGCTTGGTCTGCGCATCGAGCGCGGTGAACGGTTCGTCGAGCAGGACGATGGCGGGATCAATCGCAAGCGTGCGGGCAAGTGCGGCACGTTGGCGCATGCCGCCGGACAACTGATAGGGATAGCTGTCGGCAAAATCCGACAGCCGGCAGCGCTTCAGTTCCCGCAGCGCCCGCTCGCGGCGATCCGCGCGGCTGATCGAGCGCGCTTCAAGGCCGAATTCCACGTTGTGCACGATGGTGCGCCAGGGCAGCAGCAGATCCTTCTGCAGCATGAAGCCGACGTTCGGGTTGGGCCCTTCGACCGGCACCTGATTGAGCAGGATGCGGCCGTCGCTTGGCTTGTCGAGCCCGGCAACCAGATTGAGGATCGTGCTCTTGCCGCATCCAGAGGGCCCGACGACCGCGACAAACTCGCCATCGCGCACGCTCATGCTGACGCGCTCGATCGCGGTCAGCCACGATCCGCCGTTCGGCGCGACGAAACGCTTCGTCACGCCGATGAGATCAAGCACCGATGCCGTTTTCTGCATAGGCCGCGTCCAGGGATGAATTAATCCGAACCAGCTCCTGCTCCAGTACCGCGGCTGTCCACGGCTCGGTCGCGCCCGATGGGCGCTTGACGCCGTCGCGATCGAGCGCGCGGGCCACCTCCTCGAAGTCCTGCTGTCCGGTGCGAAATACCTTCTCAAGCGCTTGCGCCAATGCCGCTTCCTCGTTGGTCAGCGGACGGCCGAGCGATTGATGGCGCAAGCGGGCGTGGAGATCATCGTTCATGGCGCGCAATCCCTGTTGCTGCGTTTTGAACCTTGCGTTCGCATGCGAACAGGCTATCATAGGGAAGCTTAGAGTCAATCGCCGGGCCTCCTCGCGCGCCCACAAAGCTGTTCGCAATGTCCCGTCGGAGGTGATGGGTGAGTGCCGATCCTGCCGAAACGATTCTGCTGACGATCTTTCTCAAGCACGATCAGTCGAAAAACCTCGACAGCATCCAGGGCCACCTCGCCGCGACCGGCTGGTGGGAGCGCTTCCCGCCCAAGGGCGTCGAGATCGTCAGTTGGAACGTCGTGATGGGGATCGGGCAGATCGTCACATTGCGATTGCCGCCCCATCTCATCAATGCTGTGAACGTCGAGATCGAGCGCTGCGCCTGGGGCGCATTCTCAACCGAGTTCTTTCCGACCTACGATTTCATCCCGGTGCGCGAGCGGCTGACGCGCGAATGGCGCGAGGCGCGCGTAAAACAGGCAGGCATGCCGCGAGCCAGAGAGTAAGATCGGACGCTTTGTCAGAAGGAGTTTGAGATGAACCGTGCCTCTCCGTTCATTCCCGCGCACCTGGGAGCCCAGTTCTTTCCAAAAATCGGCCCTCCGAAAATCTGGGTCCTCTGCGATCCGCGGGGACGAACGGGTCTTGCCGTGGCCGCGGCGATCGCCGCGATGGTATGGGCAAGCGCCGCGTCGGCGGCCGAGAAGATCACCTACCTCCTCCCGGCTCCGCCGAGCCTGCCGGCTTTCGCGCCGTGGGTACTGGCGAAACATCTCGGCTACTACACCGAAGCCGGTTACGATGTGGACTTCGTGGTGGCGCGCGGCGGCGTCGATGTCGCCAAGCAGGTCGGTGTCGGCAACGCGCCGATCGGCGGCGCGATCGGCGACACGCCGGTCATCGTGCGCGGCAACGGCGTTCCGGTGAAGTCGGTCGGCCTGATGGGCGGCGGCGCGCTCACTGTCGTGGTCGGCCGCAAGGACCGCGGCATCAACAAGCTCGAGGACCTCAAGGGCAAGAAGATTTCGGTATTGTCCTTCCAGGACACGACGTATTACGCGCTGCTCGGCGCGCTGGCCTCGAAGGGCATCACCAAGAACGACGTGAACGCAGAGGCGGTCGGACCGGCGAACGTGGCAAAGTTCGTCATCGCCGGCACGGTCGACGCCTGCGCTTGCACGCCTGACTGGGAGATCGACGTCAAGGAAGGTGTCAAAGACACGGTCTCGCTGCCGACCACGGACTACTTCCAGTCCATGGCGCAGGCGATCCTGACGTCCGACAAGATGATCGCCGAACGGCCCGACATGGTGCGCGCTATCGTCAAGGCGACGCTGCGCGGCATGAAATACGTCATGGACGATCCGGCCAAGGCGGCTGTCACCTACGTGGCGGCGTCGCCCTCCTTCAAGGGCAAAGAGCAACTGATGGTGAAGATCCTGAAGAACTACACCGAGCGCACCTATAAGGGGCAGAAGGAACTCGGCGCAATGGACCCGCAGCGGCTCGCCAAGCTGCAGACCTTCTACAAGCAGCAGGGCTTCATCGAGAAGGAACTGCCGCTCGACGAACTCTACAGCAACGCCTTTATCAAGTGACGCCAACCGTCAAGATGACAATTCTCTCCGTTCGTCCCCGCGAAAGCGGGGACCCAGGAACTTAGACGAACTGGATGCCCGCTTTCGCGGGCACGAACGGAGAGAGAAGAGCTGAACACCAACAATAATAGGGGCATCGCGATGGATGACACCCGGCAAAGGATCGACAATCTCGTCAACCGCGGCCTGCTGGACCAATGGTACGCAGTGGCCAAGTCGGTGCAGGTCAAACCCGGCAAGCCGCATGCCGTGAAGGCGCTCGGGCGCCATCTCGTGCTGTGGCGCGATGGCGGTGGCGCGCTCCAATGCATCGAGGACTACTGTCCGCACCGCGGTGCGCGGCTGTCGCGCGGCGAAGTGCTCGGCGACCACATCGCCTGCCGCTATCACGGTGTCACGCTCGACGGCACCGGCACGATTGTGCGAGTACCGGCGATGCCGGACTGTCCGATGGAAGGACGCCGTCCGGTCGAAAGTTTTCCGGTCGCTGAGTCGAGTGATGCGATCTTCGTCTATTTCGCCAGCGAAGCCGCGCGCGAGCCGCAGCCGCTCGTGCTGCCCGAGGAGTTCTCCAGCCCGGAATGGTCGTCGATCCTCTGCGTGTCGCCGTGGTCCTGCAACTATCGCTATGCGCTCGATAATCTCGCCGACCCGATGCACGGCTCGTACCTGCATGCCGACAGCTTCACGCTGGCGTTCGGCGCCAAGCAGGACACGATGAAAATCGAGAAGAACGCCAACGGCTTCGTCGTGGCGCGCGTCAGCCAGCAAGGCGAGAATTTCGACTGGACCGAAATGGTGACGGAAACCGCCGCGCCCTATTGCCGGCTCGATATTCCCTATCCGGCCGCCGCCGGGCCGGGCGGACCGTTCCGCATCATCGGCTTCACGACGCCGGTCGACGAGGACAACTGCCTCGTCTTCTTCTGGCGGCTGCGCAAGGCGTCGGGCCTCGCGCGCGAGATCTGGCGATTTCTTTACCGGGCAACACTCGAGCCGCGGCACTGGCATGTGCTGGAGCAGGATCGCGAGATGCTGACCAATATGCCGGCCGACGCGCGCAAGCGCGAAATGCTTTATCAGCATGACGTCGGCGTCGCCCGCGTCCGCCAGTCCCTGGTGAACAAGGCCAAAACCCAGCTTGCCGCCGACGACGCCCGGACGGCCCGCTCGGCCGGCTGACGCCTCGTCCTGCGGCCCACCGATTGCTTCGCAGTCCTCGCCGCAATCGCGGTCGCCGTGACTGCGCCTTCAGCGCGCGGCACGCGAATAAGAGCGAGAGGTTGCCTCTCGCCTCGCCGGTCGGAGTGTGCTGAAAGATAAGGCATGGCCCGTTCTGCAAGCATCCCGCTATGAGCTTCACCACCCGCATCACGACGCTGCTGGGCATTCGCTATCCGATTGTCCAGGCCGGTATGAGCTGGGCGTCGTCGAACGCGGCGCTCCCGCTGGCGGTTTCGCAGGCAGGCGCGCTTGGCGTGATCGCCGCCGGACCGATGTATCCGGACGCGCTGCGCGCCGCGATCCGGACCGTGAAGGAAAAGACCGACAAGCCATTCGCCGTCAACGTACCGCTCTACAATCAGCGCGCCGCGACCTTCCTCGACATCGTGCTCGAAGAGCGCGTGCCGATCCTGGTCGCCTCTCAAGGCGGCCCAAAGCAGCACCTCGCACGCTTTAAGGATCACGGCGTGACCTGGCTGCACGTGACGGCGTCGCCCGAGCACGCCGCCAAGGCGGAAGCCGCGGGCGTCGATGCGGTGATCGCGGTCGGCACCGAAGCCGGTGGCCATCCGCCGCCCGACGAGGTCGGCACCCTCGTGGTGGTGCGCGCGGTGGTCAAGGCGGTCGGCATTCCGGTGATCGCCGGCGGCGGCATCGCGGACGGCGCCGGCATCGCGGCGATGCTGTGTCTCGGCGCCGAAGGCGTGCAGTTGGGCACGCGTTTTCTGATGACGCCCGAATCGAACCTACATCAGGCCTATAAGGATCGGGCGCTTGCCGCCGGGATCGGCGACACCACCCTGGTCGGACGCGGCAAGCTGCCGATGCGCGTGCTGAAGAACGAGTTTACCTACGAGTTCGAAGCCGCCGAGCGGGCGGGCGCAAGCGACGAGCGCCTCAAGACGCTGAGCGCAAGCCACACCCTGAAGATGGCGGCCTTCGACGGCGACGTCGAACGCGGCAAAGTCGAAGTCGGACAGAGCGCCGGCCTGATCGATGACATCGTTCCCGCTGCCGAGGTGGTCCGGCGGCTGATCAGCGAGTTTGAAGCAGCAATCGAGCGCATGGCCCGGTTCCGGCTGCACGTAGGTGCCGACTGATGAGCGACTTACTTCTCGTGGACAATCGTGGGCCGGTCCGCATCCTGACGATGAACCGGCCGGACAAGCGCAACGCACTTAACAACGCGCTGACCGAGGCGCTGCTCGACGCCTTACACGCGGCAGAGGCGGATGAGAGCGTGCGCAGCATCGTACTTACCGGCGCCGGGCCGGCCTTCTGCGCTGGAGCCGACCTCTCTGAATTCAAGGACCTGACGCCTGACAAGGCGCACTTGGTCGAGCGCCGCGCCGAGCTCACCATGAACCTGCACGGCATCTTCTCGAAGCTGACCAAACCTGTGGTGACGGCCGTCAATGGCGCCGCCATGGGCGGCGGCGCCGGCCTCGCGCTCGCCGGCGATGTGGTTGTGATATCGGTGTCCGCGAAGCTCGGCTTCCCCGAGGTCAAGCACGGCATCGTAGCGGCGATCGTGATGGCCAATCTGGTGCGCAACGCCGGACGCAAGGCCGCCTTCGAGCTGGTCGCGACCGGCGAGCCGGTCGATGCCGCGCAGGCACGCTCGCTCGGCATGGTCAATCGCGTGGCGGCGCCCGAGCGATTGATGGCGGAAGCGTTGCAGATGGCGGAAAAATTCGCCGCGGTGGCGCGTCCGGCGATGGCCGCGACCAAGCAGCTTTTCTACCGCGTGCTCGACTTGCCGTTCGAGGAGGCGCTGGACGAGGGCCGCGACGTCAACAAACGCATGCGCGCGTTTGGCAAATCCTGAGCGCGCGCCGATGAAGCTATTGCAGCATGTTACTATCCTCGACCTGTCGCGGGTCCTGGCCTGCCCTTTCGCCAGCATGATCCTGGCCGAGCTTGGCGCTACCGTGATCAAGATCGAGGAACCCAGCCACGGCGATGAGACCCGCGGCTTCGAGCCGTTCGTGGAAAAGGACGGCGCAGCGGAAAGCGCCTACTACTTCGCCTGCAACCGCAGCAAACAGTCGGTGACGGTCAACCTGCGCTCGCCCGACGGCCAGGCGATCGTACGTGATCTGTCGCGTCAGGCCGACGTATTTCTGGAGAACTTTCCGGTCGGCACGCTCAAGCGTTATGGCCTGGGCTATCCTGACATCCGCGCGGTCAACGAGCGCATCGTCTATGTCTCCTGCACCGGCTTCGGACAGAGCGGGCCTTACGCGCACCGCAAGGGCTACGACACCATCTTCCAGGCGATGGGCGGCATCATGGGCCTGACAGGCGAGCGCGGCGGGCCGCCGGTGAAGCCCGGACTGCCCGTCGCGGATCTCACGTCAGGCCTATGGATTGCGATTGCCATACTTGCCGGACTGTCGGGGCGCGACGCGAGCGGACCCGGCACGCACATCGACTTCTCCATGCTCGACGGCCAGATCGCGCTCTTGACCCTCGCCGCCGCACGCTACTTCGCGCTTGGCGAGGTGCCGCCGCGGCTGGGCACCGAGCATCCCGGCCGCGTGCCGTCGGCGAGCTTCGTCTGCGCCGACGGCGGTTACCTGCACATCACCGCGAGCGATCAGCATTGGGCGCCGCTTTGCAAGGCCCTCGGGCTCGATGCCTGGGGCAGCGATCCGGAATTGCAATCCAACAGCGGACGCTTGCGCCGACGCGACGAGGTGACGGCGAAGCTCACCGCCGCCTTCGTCGCCCGCAATCGCAACGAGATCGCCGCCGCGCTCGATGCGGTCGGCGTGCCGCAGGGGCCGATCCGGACCGTCGACGAGATCCTCACCGACGAGCACGTCGCGGCTCGCAGGCTGGTCGAGACCTTTTCGCACCCGCGCGTCGGCGATGTCCCGGCGCTGCGCGTGCCCTTGAAGCTCGACGGCTGGGATGATCCTGTCGTGCAGCGCCCGCCGCTCCTGGGCGAGCACACCGATACCGTGCTGGCCGAGCGGCTCGGGCTGTCGCGCGAACGGATTGCGCAGCTCAGAGAGGCAAAGGCAATATGAATTTCACCACTATCCAGTATGCCGCCACCGATGGCGTCGTCACCATCACGCTCAACCGTCCGGAAGCCCGCAACGCGCTCAACCGTGCGATGTGCGAGGACCTGATCACGGCGGCCGCGGCAACAGCCGCCGACGATAGCGCGCGGCTCGTGCTTTTGCGCGGTTCGGGACCGGTGTTCTGCGCCGGCGCCGACCTCAAGGAGCGCAAGGACATGAGCGTCGACGAGGTCCGCAACCGCCGCCTGCGCGGGCTTGCCGCCTACAACGCGATCGAAGCCTTGCCGATGCCGACGGTCGCGGTCGTAAATGGCGCCGCGATCGGGTCGGGCACCGAGATCGCGGCGTCCTGCGATTTCATCGTCGCGACCCCGCAGGCAACGTTCGCGACGCCGGAGGCGTTATGGGGCACGGTCGGTGCCACGCAGCGGCTACCGCGCGTACTCGGCAAGCGGCTGGCGAAGGATCTGATGTTCACTGGCCGCAAGCTCACCGCCGAGGACGCCAAAATTGCCGGACTGGTGACGCGCATTGTCCAGCCCGATGCGCTCGATTCGGCGTTGACCGAGCTCGCGCAGACCATCGGCAAGGCTTCGGCAGCGGGGCTGCGTCAGGCCAAGCGCTGCATCAATGAAGGCAGCGAGCTTGATCCGCGCGGCGCATTTGCCACCGAAATCCTGGCGATCGAGGAAAATCTCACGCAGGAGACTTGGCGCAGCCGCATGGCGGGCTTCAAGGCGTAGACATGACCTGGACATCGCGCACGCTCGCTGAATTCGTCGCCGACCGCGCGGCTACGCGAGGCGATGCCGAAGCGCTGGTGACGCCCACTGCGCGTCTCACCTACACCGATCAGCACCGTGCAGTGCGCCGCGCCGCGAAAGCGATGCACGCGCTCGGCGTCCGCCATGGCGACTTTGTCGGCATCCTCATGGGCAACGACGAGACCTGGGTGACGTTGTTCTACGCCGCCGCCACGATCGGCGCGGTCACCGTGCCGGTCAATACGCGGTTCAAATCGGCAGAACTCGCGTTCTGCCTTAAGCAGGCCGACGTGAAGGCGCTATTCACCGCCGACCAATTTCCTCAACATCGATTTCCTGACGTTCCTGCGCGAGGCCGAACCCGCCATCGATGGTGCATTGCCGGGCACGGCGCTGCCGATGCTGGAGCATGTCGTGGTCATCGGCAGCGACATTCCGAAGCCGGGCCTGCAGCTTCGACGACTTCCTCGCGCTCGCCGATGGCGTCTCTGACGCGACGCTTGATGCGCTCGCCGCCAAAGTATCGCCGCACGATCTGCTGTTGATCCAGTTCACCTCCGGCACCACTGCCTATCCCGAAGGCCGTGATGCTCACCCACGACAACATGCTGCGCAACGCCTGGGCGGTCGGCGAGCGCATGGGCATTCACTCCGACGACCGCTACTTCAACTGCCGGCCATTCTTCCATGTGGCAGGCACCACGCTGTCGCTGCTGGTCTCGCTGATCGCCGGCGCATGCCTGGTGACGCTGCCGACCTTTGAGGCCGGCGCGGCGCTCGCCATGATGGCGGCGGAGCGTTGCACGCTCACGTCCGGCAACGACACGCTGTTCCAGCTCATGATGGGGCACCCCACCTTCGATCCGACAAAGCTCCATCTGCGCGGCGGCTGGTCGGCGGCTGGGCCGGAGACCGTCCGCAACATCATCGAAAAGATGGGCGCGCGCGCCGTCTGCATCGCCTACGGCCTGTCGGAAGCCTCTCCCAACGTCGTGCTCAACGACTATCGCGACGACATCGAACTGCGGATCGCCGGGCTCGCCAAGCCGCTGCCGGGCGTCGAGGTGCGCATCACCGTGCGGGGCGCGGCGCAGCCGCCGGGCGAAACCGGCGAGATCGAAGTGCGCGGCTGGAACGTCATGCGCGGCTACTACAAGAACCCGGAAGAAACCGCCAAGACCTTCACGACGGACGGCTGGCTGCGCACCGGCGATCTCGGCGTGCTGACCGGCGACGGCCGGCTGCGCATGGTCGGACGTCTCAAGGACGTCTTCCGGGTCGGCGGCGAGAACGTCGCGCCGGCCGAGGTCGAGGAGGTGCTGCTGGCGCATCCCGCGGTTGCGACCGCGCAGGTGGTCGGCGTGCCGGACGCGCGGCTCGGCGAAGTCGGCGCCGCCTTTGTCACGCTCAAGGGCGATGCCGCCGCGACCGAAACTGAGATCGCCGAATTTATGAAACACCGCTGCGCCAACTTTCGCGTGCCGCGCTATGTTGCGATCGTCGAGAGCTTCGAGGCCATCGGCATGACCGCCAGCGGCAAGGTGCAGAAGAACCGGCTGCGCGAACATGCGATTGGCCGTTTCGGACTCGATGCGCAGCCGGCGGCCGCAGGAGTCGACGCGATGACCGATGTCGTTCTCTGCGAATGTTTCGCGCGTGACGGCCTGCAGCACGAGCTTGATTTCGTGCCGACCGAGCGCAAGCGCGCACTGATCGAACGTTTCGCCGATCTCGGCTTCCAGCGGGTCGAAGCCACGTCCTATTCCAATCCGAAGGTCGTGCCGCAGTTCGCCGATGCCAGCGACCTTCTGCGGTCGCTGCCGCGCCGCGCGGGCGTCCACTACAAGGCGACCTGCGCCAATGTACGCGCGGTCGAGCGCGCGCTCGTCGATCTCGATGCCGGCTTCGGCGTCACCGAAATCAGCCTGCTCGTTTCGGCGAGCGAAGCCCACTCGATGAAGAACCTGCGGCAGCCGCGCGCCGCGCAATGGGACAACATCCGCAAGATGGCGACCGCCGCGCAGGGCCGCTTCCGCCTGATCGGCACCATCTCGGTGGCGTTCGGCTGCCCGTTCGAGGGCGCGGTCGACCCCGCCATCGTTGTCGCCGACGCCATCCGGTTTGCCGAAACGGGCGTTACCCACGTCGCGCTCGGCGACACCACCGGCATGGCGACGCCCGCCAGCATGAAGGCGCTGGTCGGTCAGATCACGCAAGACGTGCCTAGCGTCACGCTGATTGCCCACCTGCATGACACCCGCGGCACCGGACTCGTCAATGCGATCGCGGCATACGAAGCGGGCGTGCGCTATTTCGACTGTTCGTTCGGCGGGGTTGGCGGCCATCCGGCGCAGGTCAAGTACGGCGGCGGCTACACCGGCAACGTCTGCACCGAAGACCTGGTGAACCTGTTCGAGTCGCTCGGCATCCGCACCGGCATCGATCTTTCCGGACTGATCGAAACCTCACGCTTCTGCGAGGAAACACTTGGCCGCGAGCTTCACGGCCGCGTCACCCGTAGCGGGCTCAATCCGCTGCTGCAGCCCGCCAGCTAAGCCGGCCGCTTGCTCGGTGCATTCCCCTCCCCCTTGTGGGGAGGGGTTAGGGGTGGGGGCCGGCAAGTCGCGGCAACCGAGATACACGAACTACCCCCCTCCCCGACCCTCCCCCACAAGGGGGGAGGGAGCGGAGAGACCGAGCACTTATCGAGAAGGAGAAATACCCACCGCCTCCGCGGCGGCGCGGGCGAGCGCGACCGGATCGGTGAAAGCGGAGACACCGACTTCGGCGAGTTTCGCGACCGCAGCTTCGCTGCTCATCTTGCGGGCGGCGGCATGGCCGGCCGCGATGCCGACGAACAGCGGCTTTGGCAGCGGTTCGGCCGCGAGCCATGCGATCAAAGCCTCGACCCGCTCAGCGAGCGAGCGCGACGACAGTACGGTCTGGAATACGATCGCTTTCACCTGCGGACGCTGCGCGATGATCCGCGCAATGGAGAGACGCTCCGACATGGTCTCGTCGGGGGCGCCGCGCAGGTTGTCCATGAAGCATGCCGCGGTGAGACCGTGGTCAGCCAGAAGGTCGATCATCATCATGCCGAGACCGGCACCCGAAGTGACGAGCGCCACATCGCCGTCCATCTCGACCAGTTGGAATCCCAAGTCGCGGGCCTCGCGTTCCAGCGGCGTCAGCGCGCGCTCCTCCAGCGCGCGGCTGAGCGCGAACTCACCGGTGTCATGCCTGAAGTCCGCGCTGTCGTCGCGGATTGCCTTCGCGTCGCAGGCGACGAACCGGCCGTCCGTGGTCAGGGCCAGCGGGTTGATCTCCAGAAGCTCCAGGTCCTCGCGCCGGGCAATCTCCGGCAGACGAGCGGCATAGCGCGCAAGCCGCGACGCGACATCGTGCGCGAACATCGTCTTGAGCGCGGGATAAAGCATATCCGCCGTCACCGGCGTCATCGGATCGATCGGGATGCGCGTGAGGGTTCCGGACTGCTCCACCTCCTCGCCGCCCTGCGGCGCGACCAGCAATTCGAGGCACTGACGCGTCCCGTCGATGCGGACGGCGAGATATATCTCCTGCGCGATCTCGATCGCTTCCTCGATGAGGATCGGGGTGTCGGCCAACGGTAAAGCGGCCGCGATCAGCCGACGCGTGTCTTCCAGCGATCCGAAATCGGGAAGGCGCCGGACCAACCCGCGCTTGCCACGGCCGCCCTCCAGCACCTGCGCCTTAAGCACCTGCCCGCGCCACGCCGCCACCTCGGCCGGAACAGCGTCGCTCGCGTGCAGCAGCGCCGCACGCGGCACCGCAAGACCGTGCCGCCGCAACAAAGCTTTTCCATCGATCTCCGCAAGTCGCATAATGTCCCCCCGCCCCGCGCCGGCCGGCGCAGCACCTTCCGGAGACTAGCATGTCAGGGTCCGAGCGCCTGCCGTTTCTCGACGCCGAGCCCTGGCGTGTGGCCGTGATCAATCCCACCGGCCGCTATGCGCGCAATCAGGTCGCCGGCCTCATCGGCGCCGGCACGCCGGTGATCGCCGGCGTGGCGCTTGGCCGCGGTGGCGAGACCATGGACGGCCTGCCGCTCTACGACCGGGTCGCCGACCTGCCGGAACGGCCGAACGTCGCGATGCTCTATACGCCGGCGGAAGGCGTGCGCGACGCGGTCGCCGAATGCGCCGCCGCGCAGATCCGGCACCATCGTGGCGGTCGCCGAATATGTCCCGGTGCATGACGCGATCGACGCGGCCGCCCGCGCGCGCGCCGCCGGGTCGTGGCTGGTCGGGCCCAACACGCTCGGCATCTATGTGCCGGGACGCGGCCTGATCGGGTCGATCGCACCCAGCTTCTGCAAGCCCGGCCGCGTCGCGATGATCGTGCGCAGCGGGACGCTGTCGCTCGCCATGGTACGGCAACTCACGCTCGCCGGCATCGGCCAGACCTTGGTGGCGCATATCGGCGGCGACTCGGTGGTCGGGCGCAATCCGCACGAGTATCTCAGCGCGTTGGCGCACCACACGGCGACCGAGGCAGTGTTGTTCTGCGGCGAGATCGGTGGCGACAAGGAATATGCCTTCGCGGACGCGGCACGCGGATTTCCCAAGCCTGTGGTCGCGATGGTGGTCGGCCGCCATGCACCGGCGGAAAAGAAGATGGGCCACGCCGGCGCGCTGGTCGGCAGCGCGCGCGAGGGTGCTGCGGCCAAGCTCGCGGCGCTTGCCGCCGCCGGCTGCCGGATCGCTGCCGGCCCCGCCGAGGCGGTCGCCATCCTCACCGAGCTAGGATTGGCCGAAACCTGAGGCCGCTAATTCACCTTGAGGCCGATCGCCGGAATGAGCTGCTTCCAGCGCGGCACTTCGGCCTCAAGCCGCGCGCGCAGCACCTCCGGCGTGGTCAGCATCATGGTGATCCCGATGACCGCAGTCTTCTGCTTGATGATGGGATCCTCGCGTACTTTCGGCAGTTCGGCCTGGAGGCGGGCGACAATGCCGGGCGGCAGGCCGCGCGGACCGAACAGCCCGTACCAGTTGGTCATGCGGTAGTCCGGCACGAGTTCGGCAATGGCTGGCGAATCCGGCAATTCGGGCACCCGTTGCGGCGTACCCACGCCCAGCACGCGGATGCGGCCCTGGCGCGCGTGCGGTATGGTTTCGACCGTGCTGGCAAATACCATGTCGATATCGCCCGCATAGAGCGAGGTCATCGCCGGCGCGATGCCGCGGAACGGCACGTGCAACAGGTCGATGCCGGCCATCCGCTTCAACAACTCGCCCGCCAGATGATTGCCGGTACCGACGCCGCCCGAACCGAAGGTGTACTTGCCGGGCGCCGCCTTGGCCTTGGCGATCAGGTCGGCCAGATCGCGCACCGGATGATTGGCGCGCACCGCCAGCGTGATCGGCAGTTCAGTCACCATGGAGATGAGCGTCAGGTCGCGTAGCGGGTCAAATTTGAGCTTGGGGTAAATCGTCGGCACCATCCCGACCGACGAGGTGGTGAACAGGAACGTGCTGCCGTCGGGCGGCGCCTGCATGACGGACTGCAGGCCGATCGAGCCGCCGGCGCCGGGCCGGTTCTCCAAAATGAACACGCCCTTGGTCTGCGCCGTAAGCCGGTCGATCAGGAGGCGTGCCGGCACATCGACCGGGCCGCCCGCCGCATAGGGCACGACGATCCTGACAGTGCCCGATGGCCACTCCTGCGCCAGCGCCGGTGTGGCAATG
Source organism: uncultured Alphaproteobacteria bacterium (assembly GCA_963756715.1). Classification (GTDB taxonomy): domain Bacteria; phylum Pseudomonadota; class Alphaproteobacteria; order Rhizobiales; family Xanthobacteraceae; genus VAZQ01. Next base: position 174,278 of record CAVWOV010000035.1, on the reverse strand, counting down.
AGCGTGAAGACAGCAACGGCAAAGCGGATGACGGTCATGCGCAAGGCTCCCGGTACTACGAGCCTAGTAGACGACCGCCAGTGGATCAGCAAACGAAAAGCAACCCGGCATGGCGCGGCCGGGGTTCGTTTCATGCGCCGCGACGCTAATCGACCGGCCGGAAGTCCGGCTTGCGCGGTTTGGCCACGACGGGCGCGGGGGCTGCCGGCAGAAAGAGCGCCTGCCAGATGGCGATGGGATAGATGAACAGCATGATCGGCACGACAGGTCTCCTTGCTCGGTTGGCGTTTGCTTTACGCCCACCGTGCCCGATCCGTCGAGATCCTGCTGTGATGACCGTCACGGCGCAAGCGTCCAACGCTCTCACCGCCCCTTGAACACCGGCTTCCTCTTTTCCACGAAGGCGCGCTGCGCTTCGCGCGCATCCTCGGTGTGCGAGAGTTCGACCGTCACCGACTGCTCGAAGCGGTAGGCATCGCGCACCGGCATTTCTTCGATGGCGTTGAGCGTGCGTTTGATCTTGCCGATAGCGAGCGGACTTTTCGACGCGATTTCGCGCGCGATATCGAGCGCGGCCTCCATGAGTTGCTCGCGTGGCGGACAAGCTTCGATCACGCCGAGCCGATAGAGTTCGGCGGCCGGAGACACGGCGGCCGGTGAAATAGATCGAGCGCGTCTTCGAGCGTCCGACCTGCTCCATCAGGAAGCGCGCCCCGCCTGCCAGGCCCACGTTGATTTCCGGCATGGAGAAATACGCGTCGTCGCAAGCCAGCATGATGTCGCAGGCGAGCATCAGCACGAAGCCCGCGCCGAGCGCCGGTCCGTTCACAGCGGCGATCACGGGCTTGGAACAATCCGTCACCGCATAGAAGAATTCGCGCACCAGTCGATTGTGCCGGACATAGTCGCCCGGCTCATGCACCATATCGACGCGCTCCTTAAGGTCAGCCCCCGCTGAGAACATCTTTCCCACGCCGGTCAGGATCGCGACGCGCACGTCATCACGGTCGCTGATGGCGTCGAAGACCCGGATCAGCTCTTCGCGGGTGCGCCGGTTCTGCGCATTCACCGGCGGACGGTCGAAGGTGACGGTGGCGATGCCGTCGGCGACATCGAGGCGGAACTGTTCGAGGTCCATGATGTCTGACTTTCACTGCGCCGGGACGCGGCGCATCTCGAAGGTCTGGTCGACTGCGGCGAAATCCATATAGCCGAGGCGGGAGATCGGCCGGATGCGCGTCATGTCGATCATCCCCTCGACAATCACGCTGTCGTCTATATGCACGCGCACCACTTCGCCGATCACCAGCGAACTGGAATTCTTCCTGCCGTCCGCCGACACGAGTTCCACCGTCTTGTTGTAAAGACATTCGAGCGTGATCGGGGAGCGCTTGACCCGCGGCGGCTTCACCGTCTTCGACGGCACCATTTCGAGGCCGGCGAGATCGGCCTCGCTGACGTCCTCGCGATGATCGCTGCCAGTGATGTTCATCTCGGTGCGCAAATCCCAAGTCGCGAGATTGAATACGAACTCGCCCGAAAGCTCGGCGTTGCGCTGCGAATGCTTGCGGCCGCTCGACGAGAACAGCACGAATGGCGGCCTGGTCGAGACCAAGTTGAAGAAACTGTAGGGTGCGAGATTGACCACGCCCGCCGGGCTGATGGTGGTGATCCAGCCGATCGGGCGTGGGACCACGAGGCAGGTTCCCGGATCATGCTTGAGCCCGTGCGGCTCGGTGCGAGGATCGTAGTCCATTTATTCACCCTTGATATTCGACGCCTGCGCATCTGCCAGCATGCTCGACAGCAACAGACCGGGATGGTAGCCCGAAGGTACCCGCTACGCCAACCGCGGGCCCCTGCCCGCGAGACCCGTCATGAAGCTGCACTGGTCACCCCGTTCGCCCTTCGTCCGCAAGGTGATGATTGTCGCGCATGAACTGGGGCTGGTCGACCGCATCACCTGTATACGCACCGTGGCGGCGACCACCAAGCCGCACGCTGTGCTGATGGACGACAATCCGCTGTCGAAAATCCCCACCCTCTTACTGGACGACGGGACTGTGCTCTACGATTCACGTGTCGTCTGCGAATATCTCGATGGCCTGCACGGCGGCTACACGTTTTTCCCAGCCGATACCAAGGTCCGCATGGTGGCGCTGCGCCGGCAGGCGCTGGGCGACGGCTGTCTCGATTTCCTGCTGCTGCTGCGCAACGAGCGCGAGCGCGCGCAGCCGTCCGAGGCGCATCTTGCGGCCTACACCACCAAGAAGCACGGCGTGCTCAAGGCGCTCGAACGAGGAAGCCGGCGATCTCGCCGCTACGCCCGTTCAACATTGGCCACGTCGCGATCGGCACCGCCCTCTCCTATCTGGATTTTCGCTACGCCGACGAGGACTGGCGCACGCCGCACCCGCGCATCGCGCGCTGGCACGAAGACTTCCGCGCGCGGCCTTCGGTGCGCGCCACGGAGCCGGTCGATGACAGCTAGTTCTTCTTTTCTCCGCACATGTTCCGCCCTCTCCGGTCATTCCCGCGACAAGCGGGAATCCAGTCCTTCCTGCATTCTCGATCCAGCCCCCCGCTCACGCCGGGACGACTGGAAAAGTGGCGGCCGGGGCGCTGACCATGCCAGGGCCGTTGTCACACATCCGCGTCCTCGATTTGAGCCGTATCCTGGCGGGCCCGTGGGCGGGACAAATCCTCGCCGACCTCGGCGCCGACGTGGTGAAGGTTGAGCGTGCCGGCGCCGGCGACGATACCCGCGGCTGGGGGCCGCCTTTCCTCAAGGACAAGGACGGCCGTCGACACCCGCGAGGCCGGCTACTATCTCGCCGTGAACCGCGGCAAACGCTCGATCGCGCTCGATCTCACCGATGCGCAGGCCCAGAACGTTGTACGCGCGCTTGCCGCGAAGTCCGACATCGTGCTGGAGAACTTCAAGGCCGGCGCACTGACAAAGTACGGCCTCGACTATGCGGGGCTGAGCGCGGTCAATCCGAAGCTGATCTACTGCTCGATCACCGGCTTCGGCCAGGACGGCCCGCGCCGCGAGCAGGCGGCCTACGACTTCATGATCCAGGGCATGTGCGGCTTGATGAGCGTCACCGGCGAAGCCGACGGCAAGCCGGGCGGCGGGCCGCAGAAAGTGGGCGTGCCGATCGTCGACATCATGACCGGCATGTACGCGGCCATCGCGGTGCTCGCCGCACTCGCCCGCCGCGACGAATGCGGACAAGGTGAATACATCGACATCGGCATGCTGGACGTCGGCGTGTCGTTTCTCGCCAACCAGGCGATGAACTATCTGGTATCCGGCAAGCCGCCGCGACGTAGCGGCAATGCACACCCCAATATCCAGCCGCAGGATGTGTTCAAGGCCCGCGACGGCTATCTCGTGCTCGCGGTCGGCAACGACGATCAGTTCGCTCGCTTCTGCGACGTGATCGAACGGCCGGACCTCGCCAAGGACGAAAGCTTTCGCACCAACGCCGGACGCGTGCGCAACAGCGCCACGCTGACCCCGATTTTGCTGGAGGCACTCGCCAGCCGAGATCGCGACCATTGGGTCGAACGCTGCGCGCGTGCCGGCGTGCCATGCGGCCCGATCAACACGGTCCCGGAGGCGCTCGCCGATCCGCAGGTCCAGCATCGCGCCATGCGAATCGACATTCCACACCCGGTCGCGGGCTCAGTACCGCAGGTTGCCTCACCGATGCGCTTCAAGCACGCGCCGCTGTCGCACGACCGCGCGCCGCCGCTCCTCGGCGAGCACACCGAGGAGATCCTGCGCGAACTAGGGTGGGCACAATCATAACCGCCTGATCCAATCTGGAGAAACCCTTGTCACGCATTCCGCTTTTTCCCACTGACACGATGACGCCCGAGCAGCAACGCGTGCATGACGCCGTGGTGTCCGGTCCGCGCGGCGAATTGCGCGGGCCGCTGCGTGCGGTGCTGCATCGCGCCGAACTCGCCGACAAGTGGCAGCAGCTTGGCGAATTGCTGCGCTACCGGACGTCGCTGCCGCCGCATCTCAAGGAGTTGGCGATCCTGGTGACCGGGCGGCACTGCCACGCCCAGTTGGAGTGGTACATCCATGCACAGATGGCGCTGAAAGCCGGCCTGCCGCAGGCGGTGATCGACGATGTTCATGCCGGCCGCCGACCGGCCGGGCTCGACGAGGACGGCCTGGCCGTCTTCGACTATGCGGAGGAACTCAACCGGCGCAAAACGGTCAGCGAGGAGACCTACCGGCGCGTGCTCACACGTTGGCAGGCGACCGGCGTGGTCGAACTAACCGCCTTGATCGGCTACTACACCATGGTCGCGATGACGCTCAACTGCCACGACATCCCGCTGCCGGATGGCGTCGCCCCGCCGCTGCCGCCGGCACCGGAATGAGAGTTGCATGGCGGCGAGCACCGTTCGCGTACAACATGCCAGATGCGCCGTCCTGCCCCGTCTGGTTGCTTCATTGCCGGGATATGATCGCTCGATCAAGGAGAACAACCATGACGCCATCGCTTGTCCGGGCCGCCCTCGCTGCCCTTCTTCTGGCGGCGCTACCCGCGCCCGGGATCGCGCAGACGCCGTCCGTCAAATTCGCGCTCGACTTCGCCATCCAGGGCCAGCAGTCGCCGTTCGTGCTTGCCGCCGACGGCGGCTATTTCGCGCGCGCGGGCGTCAACGTACAGGTTGACCGCGGCTATGGCTCGGCCGACACCATCACCAAGGTTGCGAGCGGCGCCTACGACATGGCGTTCGCCGATCTCGGCGCGCTCATCCAGTTCAACGGCAAGCAGAAGGCCACCAAGGTCATCAGCGTTTTCCAGGTCTACGACGCCGCCCCCATGCTGATCCTGGCGCTGAAGAAATCGGGGATCGCCAAGCCCACCGACCTTAACGGCAAACGCATCGCTTCGCCGCCGGGCGCCTCGAGCCGCGTGATGTTCCCACTGTTTGCGGCCGCCAACGGCGTCGATCTCGCTTCAATCAAGTGGATCGACGTCACCGCGCAATTGCGCGAAACGCTGCTGGTGCAGGGCCAGACCGACGCAACCACCGCGCTCATCACCGATCTTGCGGGCCTTGGGCGCCTCGGCATCACCGAGAATGAACTCAACATCATGCGCTTTGCCGATTACGGCGTCGCGCTCTACGGCCATGTCATCCTGACCACGCCCGATTTTGCCGCCAAGAACCCGGAGACCGTCAAGAAGGTGCTCAAGGGCTTTACCGAGGCGTTGAAGGCATCGATAGCCGATCCCGGCGTGGCCATCGCCGCCATCAAGAAGCGTGAACCGCTGGTCGACGAGAAGGTGGAGCGCGGGCGTCTTGAGCTTGTGATCAAGAATGCGATTGCCACCGACCACGTGAAGCGCGAAGGCCTGAGCGCCATCGACCCCGCACGAATGAAGCACACCATCGACATGGTGGCGAAGACCTTCAAGCTCCCGGCGCCGGACATCGCCGCGGTCTACCGTCCGGACTACTTACCGCCGCGCGCCGAATTGAAACTGCCTTAGCAGACCCGCGCGAGAGGGCATTGCGGACCCCGGCCGGAACAGCTTAATGAAGCTGGTCGGGGTCACACAACGCAGCGAGTCAAGGCTTTGGCGGTCGATTGGCCGAACCTCGTGATCGGTATGCTCGGCGGCGACAAGCGCGAGCAGGAAATCGCGCGCCGCGCGGGCGCGACCGGCGCCGAGGTGCGCGCGCTTGGTTTCCCATGGCCCGAGCACGACATCCCCGGAGTGCAGCATCTCGCCGATCCGGCCGCGGTGCTTAAGGGGGCGCGCTTCGCGCTGTTTCCGATTCCGGGAATCGCGGCAAATGGCGCGCTGTTTGCGCCTGCCGCAACGACACCGATCATCCCGGATCGCGCCATGCTCGCCGGCATGGCGCCGCACGCGCACATCATCCTCGGCTGGGCGGACAAGAACCTGAAGGCGCACTGCGACGCGCTGTCGATCAAGCTGCACGAATACGAATGGGATCGCAGCCTGATGCTGCAGCGAACCCCCGCGATCGTCGAAGGCCTGCTCAAGATCGTCATCGAGAACAGCGCCATCACCATTCATAACTCCAATGCGGTGGTCGTCGGCCAAGGCACCATTGGCGCGGTGCTGGCACGTTACCTCGTGGCACTCGGCGCGCACACCCATGTGGCCGCGCGCAATCCCGAACAGCGCTCAGCCGCCTATGTCGCTGGCGCGACGCCGCATACCCTCGATGAACTGCCTGCGCTCGCGCCTAAGCTTGATTTCGTATTTTCGACCGTGCCGACGCGCGTTGTCGGCGAGGATGTGCTCGCACAACTTGCCGAAGCATGCGCTGATCGTCGATCTCGCTGCGCCACCGGGCGGCGTGGATTTCGAGGCCGCCAAGCGCCTCGGCTTGAAGGCGATCTGGGGACGCGGGCTCGGCAGCCGCGCGCCGGTCACGGTCGGCGCCAGCCAATGGGGCGGCATTCGCGAGCGGATCGAGAAAATCCTGCAGGACGATCCTTGATGGAGAACCGAACATGCCCGTCGTGACCGTACAGATGTGGACCGGGCGCTCGCCCGCGCAGAAGCGGGCGCTCTGCAAAGCCATCACCAATGCGATGGTCGAGCATGCCGGCTGTCAGCCGACCAACCTGCACGTCATCATCCAGGAAGTACCCAAGGAGGACTGGGCACTCGCCGGCGTGATGGGCGACGAGAGAAAGGACTGAGCATGACCACCGATACGATCGCGGGCGTCAGCGAATACGCCCACATGCTGCTGAAGGTCGCCGACATCGACCGGTCGAAGCAGTTCTATATGGACCTGCTTGGCTTCAAGCCCCGCAACGCCAAGCCACTGCCGGACGGGCGGCCATTTGTGCCATTTTTGCAGGGGCTCGCGCTCACCAGCGGCGGCGTCGAGAAGTCGCCGCAGATCGACCACATCGCCTTCAAGGCCAAGGACGTGCCGGCGATCGCGGCGCGGCTCAAGCAGGCGAACGTGAAGTTCGACCGCGACCTGCACGACGGGCTCTATGGGCTGACGATCTACGTCTACGATCCTGACGGCAACATGATCGAACTGTTCGACGAGCAGGCGAAGATGCCGTAAAGCCCACATGCTCCCGCAATCTTAGACCAACCTTCGAAATGATCGATACTCTCTCGTCGTCATGTTGCCCCGGCAATACACGTCTTTGATTCGATTCGTGATTTAAAACGTGGATGTCCGCGAGCGCGGACATGACGAGCCAATCATTATGATAGCCAACGCTCCGCTGCCCGGCTGTTTTAAGGCGTGGGCACCGCCTGTTCCCTTTTTCCGTTCCTCGAACGAGGGAATGGAGCGCCGGGGAGGCGCCTCGGGTGCGTGCGCTACGCGCACCCTTTGGCACCCCTTGCGATCGGGGCGCCGCGCGTCTTGCGAGGACGCGCGCCCCCGATTGGGTGGGGGCTGCGCCTCCCCGTCGCTCCACCGCGGCCGGCTTCACGCCCGCCGCTCCCCGCTCCTTCCGGCGACGCGTCATGACAGCGCCTTGCGGAGAGCGGAGGTGGCTGTTAATATATTCCTATAGGAATTTTGTCAAGAGCAGTTGTGTGACATCCGACAAGGCCCTCGTTGTTACGAGAGGCGCAAGGTTCGTCGAACACAGTCAATAGCCGCGCGGACCGAACACCTTGATGCCGAGCTTCTTCTCCATCGCACGGCCGAAGCGGTATTTCATCTCCGGCCCCTCGTACGTGGCCGGCGGCACGCGCTGGTAGTCGGGCTCGGCCTCGACACGCAGGCGGATGAAATACGGCCCGGGTGCGGCGACGATCTCGGGCATCTGCTTGTCGAGATCGGCGGTGTTGTCGATGGTGACGGCGCGCTGAAAGCCGGCGCCACGCGCCATCATGGTGTAGTCGGCGCCGTCCTGGTTGACCATCGGCATGGTCTCGACGGTCTGGTAGCACTGATTGTCGACGAGGAAGTGCTTCATGTTGCGCGGCTGCTGTCCGGCTTCCGTAATCAGCGTACCGGTATTCATGCAGAGCCCGCCGTCGGAATTGATCACCCAGACCGGGGTCTCCGGAAACGACAGCGCCATGCCGAGCGCAAAGGTCGAGGCGAGCCCCATGCCGCCGTGCATGTAGAAGCTGTCTTCGCTTTGGGTGACCGCCCACCACTCGTTGGCCGCCATGCCGAGCGCGCACACCACGATGGCATCGCCGCGGTGCTTGGCCAGCACCCGCATGGTCTCGTTCGCCTTCATGCGTTCTTCACTCCGAGCAGCTTCTTGGTCAGGAACAGCACGAACGGACGCTTCTGCAGACGATGCCATTCATAGGCGTCGGGGATGCTCTCGATCTCTTCCGGCTTGTCGATCACCTTGTAGGGATAATCGTAGGCCTGCAGCAGCGGGATGGTGCGGCGGCCCTGCACCTCCTGATAGACCTTGTGGTCGTCGATCGAGCCGCGACCGCTGACGATGCAGAACACCGGGATCATGTGGCGCAGGCAGAGCGTCGCCATCTCGCCCGTGCAGGTGAGCAGGCCGGTGTTGCCCATGATCGCGACCGAACGCACGCCGCCGAAGAACGCGCCCGCGCAGATGGCGATGGTTTCCGCTTCGCGCCCGACTGGAACGTGGCGGATCTGGTTATCCTTGGCCACGCGGCGGATGAGATTGTTGACCCAGTCGTCCGGCAGGCTGGCGGCAAGCGTGACGCCTGCTTTGACGAGCTGGGCGTGAATCTGGTCGTTGACGTCCATCGAAAAACCGTTTGGCGGGTCTGAGAAAGCAAAGGCCGCGGACGATAGGAGACAAGTCTTTCAAGCGTCAAGCTGCGGGTCCGCGGGCCGCCCATGCGCAGCTTAACCAACCGGCCATTCGAACCCCGGCGCGCTCGGACGTGACGGCGGGGCAAGCGGCGGCGTCCGGTATCAATTGATCTTGATACCGGAAACCTTGAGCAACGGCGTCCAGCGCACCAGCTCGTCATGCACGAACTTTGCGGTCTCGTCCGGGCCCATGCCGATCACCGGCTCGAAGCCGGCCTTGATCAGCTTGCCCTGCACGGCCTTATCGGCCATCGCCTTGTTCGAGACCGCCGCGATCTTGTCGATCACCGCGCGCGGCGTACCGGCGGGCGCGAACACCCCCATGAACATGAGCGTAATCAAGTCCGGGAAGCCGACTTCCGAGCTGATCGGAATGTCCGGCGCACCCTGCAGTCGCTTGGGACTGCCCGCCACCAGGATGCGAATCTTTCCGCGCCGGTGCATGTCGAGCACCTGCGGGGAGATGCTGGCGGCGAACATCGGCAGATGTCCGCTGTAGAAGTCGGCGAGCCCCGGATTGGCACCCTTGTAGGGCACATGCACGATGTCCGGCAGCCCGGCAAGCTGCTTGAACAACTCGGCGCACAAATGCGCCGACGTGCCGACGCCGGCGGAACCGTAGGACAGCTTGCCGGGGTTGGCCTTGGCGTAGGTTATGAACTCCTGGAGCGTCTTCGCCGGGACCGACTCGTGCACCATCAGCGCCGAGATCGACACCGCGGTCATCACGACCGGCGCCAGATCCTTCACCGGGTCGTAGGACGGATGGCTCATGATCACCGGGCTGATCACCAACTCGCTGGTCGTGCCGGCCAGCAAGGTGTAACCGTCGGGCTTAGCCCGCGTTACAGCGGCCGCGGCGATGGTGCCGCCAGCGCCTCCGATATTTTCGATCAGAACGTTGCCAAGTTCGCCCTTGACCTGCTCGGCCCAGATGCGGGCGACCACATCGACAACGCCGCCGGCGGACCGCGGCACGACCATCTTGACGGTCTGCTCGGGAAACTTGGATTGGGCGGAGGCAGGCAGCGAGCGGGTAAGGGCAAGCGACAACGAGGCCATACCGGTGGCCAGCACGTCACGTCTACGCATATTCGATCTCGTTTACGTTGGCGGGCCCGGCACAACGAACGTAGCACTCGCAACGCGAATTGCGAGCCCGACCGCCGCACATTTCGGCGTCAACCGCAGATCAATTAATGATCAGCAACCGGTCGGTATCGAGATAGTCCGACAACAACTCGCAGCCGCCTGAGGTCACGAGCACCATGTCCTTGTTCTGCATGCCGAAGCCGAACCCGGTCTCGTAGATCAGCGGCTCGATGCCGAGCACCATGCCGGCCTCCAGTTCACGATCGTCGGTCGGCCCGAGATATGGGTCCTCATGCAGATGCAGGCCAATACCGTGGCCGATGAACGAGATCGGCGGCAGCTTCAGCTCGCCGACCTTCTTGATGTAGAGATCGTAGATCGTCTTCGTCGACGCTCCCGGCTTGATAACATCGAGCAGCAGATGCTTGCACTCGGTGAGGTTCGCCCAGATGCGCTCGGCCTCGGGCGGCGCGGCGCCGACCGCGGCAGTACGGCAGACGCCGGCATGATAACCGCCGATGATCGGAAAAATCTCCACCCGGCAGACGTCGCCGTCCTTGAGCACACGGTCCGTCGGCCCGACGTTGGGGAACACGCTGCGTTCGCCAGTCGCCACGATCATCAGCTTGAAGTACTCGGCGCCCTGCTCGTAAATGCCTCGCGTCAGCGCCGCGGCGAGGTCCATCTCGGTCGATCCGGCATGCACCGCGTGATAGGCGTCGGTGATCGCCTTGTCGGCGATGCGCGACAGCCGGCGCAAAATCTCGATCTCCTCCGGAGTCTTGATCTCGCGTAGCCGCGCCAGCAATGCTTGCGCTGGAACGAATTCCGCCTTGGGCAAAAGTTCGCGTAGTGCGGTGAAATCGCCTGCCGGGATGTAATCCATCTCGACACCGATCCTGGCCTCGGCGAGCCCCCGCTTGCGCAACAAATCCGCCAGCACCGCCATGGCGTCAAACTTGAATTCGCGCCAGATCGCGATCTCGGTTCCCGGCGGCGACTTGGCGCGGATGGTGCTCGCCTCCATGTCGACAACGCAAAGCGCGACTTCGCGCTCCGGCATCGACCACCGCCATCGCGTGCCGCCAGCGCATCAGCGGCTGCGTCGGCGACAGAAAGCCGGTGACGTAGGCGAAATTCTCCGGCGAGATCGAGACGATGGCGTCGAGGCCATTGTCCCGCATGGCGCGCGCCTGGCGCGCGATCACATCCTGGCGCATGCCCCTACCCTTGTGCGACGCTGTAGCGCTTGATCTTCGCTTCGTCGGCGGCGATGCCCATGCCGACACCGAGCGGCAGATCGATGGCACCGTCAACGAGGCGCATCGGCGATACGATCAGATCGTCCTTGTAGTAGATGCCGCCGACCTGGCCGGACTGCGCCTCGGCCGGTGTCGACACCGGCACCACGCAGGACAGCACCACGGACGATGCCGCCGCGGCGAGCTGGAGGTTGGCGAGATTGCCGATGCCGGTCTCCACCGAGCCGTTGACGTTGCAGATCAGTCCTGCCGCACGCGCCACGGCGGCGACCTCCATGGCCCGATAGAGCCCGCCCGGCTTGGTGGTGTAGATCGAGACGATCTGCGCCGCCCGCTTCTCGATGATCTGGATAACGTCGTGCGCGTTCCAGGCGCTTTCGTCCGCCATCACGGGCGCGTCGATGGCGCGCGCCACCGCGGCGAGATGCTCGATGCCTTCGACTGGCTGCTCGAAATAGATCAGGTTGTAACGCTCCATCCGCCGGTAGGTGCGGATCGCCTCGCCCGCCGTCTTGTAACCCTGGTTGGCGTCACAGCACAGCGCGACACCCGGCCCCACGGTCTCGCGGATGCGCCGCACCATCTCGACGTCGCGATCGGGGTCGACCCCGACCTTGATCTTGATGGTCCGGATGCCTTCGCGCGCAACCTGCGCAACCTCGCGCTCGGCCTCCTCGAAGCCCAGCAGACCGATCGAATGGGTGACGGGGATTCTCTTTCGCACCGCGCCGCCCAGAAGACGATGCACCGGCAGGCCCCACTGCCGTCCGGCGAGATCATAAGCCGCGAACTCCACGGCCGCCTTGGCGTAGGGATAGCCCTTGATGATGCGGTCCATCCGCGCGTGCAGTTCGGCGATCTCGCCGGGCATGCAGCCCTTCACCGCCGGCGTGAGATGGCGCGTGATGACCTCAATGGTCGTGCCCGGGCTCTCGCCGAAGTAGCGGCCGAATTCGCCACCCCAGTCCTTCAGCGCCGGCGCCTCGCCCCAGCCGGCATTGCCGGCGGCATCCGTCATCTTGACGAGCACATAGCCGCCGATCGGTTCGGTCAGTCCGGTCCATTTGTGTTCACGTCGCGTCGGCAGCGCGACGTGATGAAGCTCGATGGCGGCAATCGGGGAATCGGACATGGATGTCGGTCGCGATGACGAGACGTGGACCGTATCGGCACGCGCGCGGGTTTGCAACGCACGCGCAAATCCATTCATTTGTCATCGGCGGGCTTGACAACGCACGATGCATTTAGCCGAGTTGCGATACGCTTGAATCCGAAACTCGCGCCAGTTTCGATGCGATCATCTTGGTACCGGGATCGTATTGATGCGAAGTTGAGGGGTTCCGCCGGGCCAGGCCCGCGGGTGACAGCGGAGGATGCGTTGAGAATCATTGCGCTTGAGGAGCACTTCATCCTGCCGCGGGAGGAGCAGAATCTTCCGCCCGGCGCACATCGCGGCAACGATCGCGAGAAATTGCTCGGCTTCGACGTGGTGGCGGAATTGCTCAACCTCGGCGACACGCGTCTCGCCGCAATGGATGCAGCAGGCATCGACCTGCAGGTGCTGTCGCATAATCAGCCCGGTTGCCAGGCGCTTGATGCGACGGCCGCTGTGCCGGTGGCGAGAGAGGCCAACGATTTTTTGTTCGAGGCCATCAAGACGCATCCATCCCGCTTTGCCGGCCTGGCCGCGCTGCCGACCGCAGACCCCGCCGCGGCCGCCAAGGAGCTTGATCGTGCCGTTACGACGTTCGGCTTCAAGGGCGCGATGATCAACGGTCACACCCAGGGCAGCTTCCTCGACGACAAGAAATATTGGAGCATCTTCGAGTGCGCTGAAGCGCTCGGCGTTCCGATCTACCTGCATCCAAGCAAGCCGCATCCCGCGGTCATGCAGGCGTACTTTGCAGGTTATGAGGAACTGGCCCTGGCAGCGTGGGGATTCGGCATCGATACCGGCGCGCACTTTCTGCGGCTGATGTTTGCTGGCGTGTTCGACGTCTTCCCCAAGCTGACGTTTATCCTCGGGCACCTCGGCGAGGGCCTGCCGTTCATGCTGCACCGGATCAATGACCAGACGCATTTGGCGGCCGCGCGCCGCGGCTTGAAGCGAACGCCACTCGATTATCTGACTGAGAACCTCGTGGTGACCTGCAGCGGGAACTTTTCGACGCCGGCCTTCGCCTGCACGGTTGCGGCACTGGGCGTGGACAACGTGCTGTTTTCCGTCGATTGGCCCTATGAATTGAATGTAGCCGCGGTCGAGTTCCTCAAGCGCCAGCCACTCGCTCCGGCCGACATGGCGAAGGTTGCCTATCGTAACGCCGAGCGGGTGCTGAAGCTGCTTTGATTTTGTCCGCGGGGCGACGATTTAGACGGCCACGATCGGCAGAGTTGCAAATCAGTGTTGCAAATCACGTGAACAAAGAGGCAGGCCGGAACTCGCTCAGAGAGCTTTTCCCAAGCGTACAATCCATGATTGCGAACGCGACCTTCTGGAACCGCCCGATACCTCCCGCTTGCGCCTGAGTGCGGCATAGCTCGATCACTCCGACTGTTGACGGTTGAGGGCGCGCCATGCCGGTCGGCATTCATTAACCAGAGTGCAAGCCTGTCGCAAAATTTAAGGTGATCCACACTTCGGCCGATTAGCTTAATTGAAATTTCAACAATGAAACGCAGAAATGAATTTACACATCCTGCAGTTGCCGAAACTCGTAGCCCAGCGGCGTGGCACCGCGATCTTGGGCTTGACGATCATCGTCATGCTTTGGGCAGGCATCATCACGAAATACTTTGAAAGCACCGAGAACGACGAACGAGAAGCCGAACGCGCCAATCAAAATTTCGCAATGCTGTTCGAGGAGAACGTCCTGCGGTCGATTGGCGAGATCGACAAGGCCCTGCTGTATTTGCGGCGAACGGTCGAAACCCGCAAGGCGTCGGACGACTATCATTCGATCCATTCGATTGTTCAATCGGCGGACGTACTCAGCGAAATCATCGTCCAGGCCGCGATCGTCGATTCCAAAGGAATCATCCGCTGGTCCAACGCCCGCACTGAATCCGCGCCGGCGATCAGCGTCGCGGACCGGGAGCACATCAAGGTTCAACTGAAGAGCACCGCGGACCATCTGTACATCAGCCAGCCGGTAATCGGACGCGCCAGCGGGCATTGGTCGGTTCAATTCACACGGCGCTTCCTAAATAAAGACGGCACCATCGGGGGCGTCGTCGTAGCGTCGCTCAATCCCGTTCACTTCACTTCGTTCTATGACAAGTTCGATCTTGGGTCATCCGGCGCAATCTCCATGATCGGCAGCGACGGTGTGGTGCGCGCATCGGGCGGCAATGCGGTTGGACGTTATGCACTGAGTCAAGACATCAACGGCACCAAGCTCGCGCAGCACATGCAAGCAGATGGTGGCGCCACATTCGAAGACAAGGATGCAAGCACCGGTGAAGCCCGACTGGTCACTGTTCGAAAGGTCCGAGGCCATCCTCTGTGGGTGAGCGTCAGCATCCGCAAAGCCGACATTTTCCAACGATCGTGGGCCAACCTGCGTTTGCACGCGATTGTGGGAATCGTTCTGACGCTGTTGATCCTTGCCGCGATGGAGCAGATCCTTCGGACCGAAGCGAAGGCAAGGCAAAAGGCGGATCAGCTGCAACTGACCCTGGAAAATATGAGCCAGGGCATCATGCTGGTCACCAAGGACTTGCAGATTCCGATCATCAATAGCCGGTGTGGCGAACTGCTGGATCTGCCTCCCGAATTTGTCGAGCATCCACCCCGGTTTGACGAACTGGTGGAATTCCAGACCCGCACGGGCGTTCACAATAATAGTAACACCAAACGCACCCTCAAACCCGTCGACGCCGACTTCACGATTAGCGAACGCAAGATGCCGAGTGGCACCGTCATCGAGGTGCGCAGTGGGCATTTGCCGGACGGCAGTTTCGTACAGACTTTCTCGGACATCACGAAACGCGCCGAGGCTGAAGCTCATGTGGCCCGGCTAGCCTCCGAAGATCCGTTGACCGGCCTGCCGAACCGGCGCGTCTTCCGCGCCACGCTCGACGAGGTGAGCCGGCGGCAGCGCACGTCACCGAACGGCGCAAAAAAGCCGCTGGAATTTTCTGTGCTGTTTCTTGATCTGGATCGCTTCAAGGTGGTCAACGATACCCTCGGTCATCGGGTCGGCGATCTGTTCCTGCAAGCAGTCGCCAAACAACTCAGGGGGACTCTGCAGGAAACCGAGATGCTCGCTCGGTTGGGCGGCGATGAATTCGCCATCGTGGTGCCTGCCGTCGAATCCCGCGCTGCGCTCGAGGCTCTGGCCACCCGCCTCACCGAAGTCGTCAGCCAGCCTTATGAAGTCGACGGCCACCGCATTCTGTCCAGCGTGAGCATTGGCATCGCGATTGGGCCGCAAGATGGCGACAATTCCGACGACTTGCTGAAGGCTGCCGATCTCGCGCTCTATGCGGTCAAGGCAAACGGCCGAGGCACGTACCGCTTCTATCAAAAGTCGATGAACGAGGAAATCAATGACCGCCGCCAGATCGAAATGGATCTGCGGGAGGCGCTTGATAAGAACCAGCTGGAATTGCACTACCAGCCGATCATCGATCTGCAGCGCAACGTCATTACTGGCTTCGAGGCGCTGGCACGGTGGCGCCACCCGGTCAAAGGAATGGTGCCGCCGGTCGTCTTCATCCCGGTGGCGGAGGATAGCGGGCTCATCCTGCCGCTCGGAGCATGGGCGCTCCGGGAGGCATGTAGCGTTGCCGTGAAATGGCCGAACGATCTGAAGATCGCCGTCAATCTATCCCCGGTCCAGTTTTCGACGCCCAATCTTTTCGACGTCATCGAATTGACCCTGCGCGAAACCGGCCTGGCGCCGCAGCGCCTCGAGCTCGAAATCACCGAGCGGATTTTTATGGACAACAGCGAGAAGACGCTGTCGACCTTGCACCGGCTGAAGGAGCTTGGCGTCCGCATTTCGATGGACGACTTCGGCACGGGCTATTCGTCCTTGAGCTACCTGCGTAGATTCCCTTATGACAAGATCAAGGTGGATCGCGCTTTCGTCTCCGACCTCGCCGAGGGCACTGAGCATGTGGTCATCGTGCAGGCGGTTGTCAGTATTGCTCGGGCATTGGGGATGAAAACGACGGCGGAAGGCGTCGAGACCGAGGGGCAAAAGGAATTCCTCGCGGCGCTCGGCTGCAACGAGGCGCAAGGCTACTTGTTCAGTGCGCCTGTTCCCGTTGAAAAAATCCCTGAGATCGTTGCGACCTGGTCGAGCGAGAAGACGCTGGCGGCCTAGTGCCGCCGATTTGAAGTTCCTGCACCGCTTGCAGCAAACTCGATTAAGAATTTCAGATCGAAAAGCGGCACTAGAATCATGGACTCGCTAGTACGCCTCGTTTCCGAAGTTCATGTACGAGTGTGCCTATTACAAGCTTCGGAAACTGGGCATTAGTCGCCAGTCCCCTCCGCCGCCAATTTCCTAACCCTTCGCACGGGCCTTGCTCCGAACGGCTTCGGTCGTGGCGATGGCCGGTGATGCCGACCGTTTGCGTTGCCCCTCACGCCACAGCAGGAACAATCCGGACGCCACGACGATCCCCGATCCAATCAGCAACCCGAGAGTCGGCACATCGCCCCACACCAAAAATCCGATGATAAGAGCCCAGACCAGCATGAGATAATAAAACGGCGACACCGCAGTTGCGGGTGCGAGCTGCAGCGCCCTGGTCCAGAAAAACTGCCCGCTTGCATTCGCAACACCGCTCAAAATCAAAAGAGCCGCGTCGAACGTGGTGGGCCACCGGAATCCAAACAGCAGCAACAGCGAATGGAAAGCCGCGATAGTGGCCATCTGCCACATCAGCAGTGTGTTTCCGGATTCTGTCCGCGTCATGCCGCGCACCGCAACGGTGACGCTGCCGTACATCACCGCATTACCGAGTGCGAACAACGCGCCGAGCGTCAGGGAGTCCGCACCTGGATTGGCGACAATCAGCACCCCGAAGAACCCGGAGAGCAATGCGATCCAGCGGGCTGGGCCCGCCCGCTCCTTGAGCCAGACGATCGACAGCAGCGCGGACCACAGCGGCGCCGAGAAATTGATCGCAATCGCGCCGGCGAGCGGCATCAGCATGAACGCGATGACACTGAAGGTCTGCGAGATCGACTGCGACAGACCGCGCGCGACATGCGTGCCCGGCCGCTGTGTGGCAAATACTCCGAGGCCGGTGACCGGAAGGATGCACGCAGCGCAGATGACGAGCGAAAAGAACGAGCGACAGAATACCACCTCGCCGATCGGGTAGGTGGCGACCAGCCACTTCGCCAGCGCGGCCGTGATCGCGAATAGCACGGTCGCGGCGATCATGTAGAGAATGCCGCGCGGCACGTCGTCCGGCGGCTTTGTCGGCGGCAAGCGCCCGGCCGGCGATTCGACGTTGCTGGCGGGATCGCCCATCAGATGCGCTCGCGTCGATTGGTCAATCTTAGATCGTGGTCGGCACCTTCGGAGGGCAAAGGTATGGCTACATCCAGCCGCGCGCGTCGACGACCCCGCTGATCAGATTGCTATCAAGCAGCGACGGGACCAGGGCGGCACCGGTCTGCCTGATCGGCACGATTCGATCGCGAATTCCATCGATCTCAGCGACGAGTTCGCGTCGCAACGCCTGAGCGGCGTTGATCGAGATCGGCTCGAATGCGATTTTCGCACCGATCGGAACGCGGCCGAGCGCCGGCATGTCGGCGGAGATGACAGTCGCGATCTTCGGATAGCCACCGGCGGTCTGGCGATCGACCAGCAAGACGATCGGCTGGCCATTTCCCGGTACCTGGATCGAGCCGGGCGCGATGCCGTCAGAGACAAACGTGGTGTGCCGGGCATGGTCGAGCTGGTAGCCGTCAAGCCGCATGCCCATGCGGTCCGCTCCTGGGGAAACCACGTAATCCGTGCCGAAAAATGCATCGATCTCGCGGGTCGCAAAATAATCGTGCTGCGGTCCCAAAATAGTGCGGAAGCGCTCGGGCGGGCTGAGATCAAGCCCGACCAGTTCGCAATCCTCGCGATCACTCACGCTCGCTCGGTTGAGCGGCAGCCAATCGCCCGCGACCAGCGCGCGCCCCTGCCAGCCACCGAAGCCACCGCGGATATAGGTCGAGAGGCTGCCGAGCACCGGCTCGATGTCGAAGCCTCCTTCGACTGCCATGTAGAGCACGGCCCCGCCCGTCAACGACCCGATCCGCACGACTTCGCCGCGCTGCAGGTGGATGCTGCGCATGCACGGCACACGTCGCCCGGTGGCGGCGCCAATCTCCGGCAGGATGTCGATCGGCGCCTGCGCCCCAACGAATGACAGCCGGACATCGTCGGCATCGACCGCGAAGGTCGGCCCGACATAGGCCACTTCCAACGCACCGGCACCCGGCGCGTTGCCTACCAGCGCGTTGGCAGCACGCAGGCTGACAGGATCCAGCGCCCCGCTGACGGGAATGCCCAGACGCTGATGGCCAGGCCGGCCGATATCCTGCACGGTCGTGAGTAGACCGGGCGCGAGAATGCGCAATCCGGCATTCATGCCGCGGCTTCCAACGTCTCGCTGACCGGCCGGATGGTCAGGGCGCCTATGGCGGATTTGGCCAACAGATCCTCGTATTCCCGCAGCGAAACGGGGGCAAAGCGCACGGTATCGCCCGGCGCGAGCAGCGCCGCGGGCCGCGGGCGGCGAATCAGAAAGGGGACCGGTGACCGGCCGATCAGGTGCCAGCCAGCCGGGGTATCCAACGGGTAGACGCATGACATCATGGTGGCGATGGCAAGCGATCCTGCCGGAACCTTGATTCGCGGGGTCGAGCGCCGGGGCAATCGAAGCACCTCGGGGACATCGCCCAGATACGCCATGCCCGGCATGAACCCGATCATATAGACGTGATAGGTCGTCGCGCTGTGACACTCGACCACTTGAGCGGGCGAAAGACCTGTTCGGGCGGCAACGTCGTCGAGGTCAGGGGCGATTAACGCATCGTAGCAGGCCGGCAGTTGCCACTGACGGCCCGCCCGCGTGGTGGTTTGCAAGCCTTGCGCAAGCTCGTCGATCCGCCTGACCAGCGTATCAGTCGATAGCAGGAGGGGGTCGTAATGTACCATCAGCGATCGGAAGGTCGGCACGCACTCGACTACACCCTCGTACTGCGCCTCAGCCATGCGCTGCGCGAGCGCAAGCACCGTTGTGCTTACTTTACGATCGATCTGTTCCCCGAATTCGACGACGATCGCCGTATCCCCGGCGGATAGCACCCGGTAGTCAGACATTTCAACAATGGCCCCCGATCCGACAGGTTAAGCATAATTAATTCTATGTGCGCGGTCAATTTCATTTAATAATTCATGATATTATCCAAGTATTAACGTTAATCAGCACACATTATCATTAATAAATTATGACGCGAATAAACTTTATTCGCTGGATAGGGATGTGATTTGCGAATGGCAGGGGAAGGGAACTTATAGTTGTTTGCGCGGCGCACTTTCGCTCCTCAAGATCGTTTGCTGCGCGCAAGCGAAGCCATAGACCAAATTAATCGCCAAAATTGGGCTATCATTGCGCATCTACCCCACGTTGTCCCCGGTATTGCGCCTCCGCAGCGCACTTCGCAACGTGGGCATCTCTGTTAATCACTTGCAGATTCGGAACACCCCAAAAAGTCAGAAGGTCGGGCCAAGAGGTATTCCGATGCTCGCGCCAGACCCGAAACAGCGGCGTTCGATGATCGACCTCGGCAGTTTTCCAGAGGCGCGCGCCGGTTTGCACGCAGCGTCGCATCTGCCGCCGTTTTAGCACCTGCGCGAAATCACTCGGGGCGTTCCAAAGCCGCCACGCGATGACACATCCAGAGTGCCAGCCGGCATTTGGATTCGGCCCCTTGTCCCAAAGATCGCGGTGCCATCCTAGGCGATAGACCGGTTGACCGCAGACACAACAATGGCCCGGGCCGCGGCTGAACCGGGCGTCGCGGTAGGGTGCCGGCGGCGCACGAAAGGTCGCCGGCAAGCCGGCCGCGGGCGTTGATCCAAGCGTCCATTCCCACCCCGCCGGCGTGCCGCTCCGGGTCGCCAGCCGCCGCGCGAGCCGGTCGGCGCGAATCGGGTGGGCGCGCCAATACGCGTCGACGGCGAGCCGCGGGGTTGGGGGGATGAAAGGCCGCCCCAGCGCATGCGCGAGCACCGCAGCCGGGAAAATTGGCGGCAATGCCTTGGTCAGCCGCGCGATCGATTGGCGATTCCGCTCCGCACGCCACTCCGTGACTGTCATCGCGACCCCCGCACCCATGAGATCGCGAATCCTGCCAGCAAAACGTAAAGCCTTTATCCGTGGGCAGCCGGATATGCCTGTGCCAGGCAATGACCTCCGATCTGCGCAGCGCGGCTGGGTTTCAAGGCGTCGAACCGACAGTGTCGCGCGCGTCGTCTTGTCTCGTTTAGTCACAAAGTATCATTCGGATTTCCCTGGACGCCGTCGGGCCGTTTCAACCAAAATGGCCAATAAGGGAGAGTTTAGTCTTGCGTGACGATTTCATTCTCGAAACCGAACAACTCACGAAGGAGTTTGCCGGTTTCGTTGCGGTGAGCGGCGTCAGTCTGCGCATCGCGCGCGGCACAATTCATGCGCTGATCGGACCGAACGGCGCCGGCAAGACAACCTGTTTCAATCTGCTCACCAAGTTTCTGCGGCCGACGCGCGGTCGCATCACCTACAAGGGAAACGACATCACCGCGATGGAGCCGGCCGATGTCGCACGGTTGGGCCTCGTTCGTTCGTTTCAGATTTCCGCCGTCTTTCCGCACCTCACCGTGCTCGAAAACGTCCGCGTGGCCCTGCAGCGCAAGCGTGGATCCTCGTTCGACTTCTGGCGTTCGAAACGCGTGCTTGATCGCTTCAACGAGCGGGCGATGGCGCTCATCGGCGACGTCGGCCTGACTTCGTTCGCGCATTGGGCGGCGGTCGAGCTGCCTTACGGCCGCAAGCGCGCGCTCGAGATAGCGACCACCTTGGCGCTCGACCCGGAAATGCTGCTGCTTGATGAGCCGATGGCCGGGATGGGGCACGAGGACATCGAGCGCATCAGCGCCTTGATCAAGACAGTCGCCGCCAACCGCACCGTACTGATGGTCGAGCACAATCTCAGCGTGGTAGCGAACTCTGTCCGATCGCATCACGGTGCTCACGCGCGGACAGGTGCTGGCGGAAGGCGATTACAAGACCGTCTCGGCCGACCCGAAAGTGCGCGAAGCCTATCTGGGAGTCGGGCATGCTTAGTCCCAGCGTCAAGCCGCTCCTGGAAGTGGATGGCTTGCAGGCTTGGTATGGCGAGTCGCACGTGCTGCATGGCGTCGCGTTTGATGTGCGCGCCGGCGAAGTGGTGACGCTTCTTGGCCGCAATGGCGCCGGCAAGACGACGACGCTCAAATCGATCATGGGAATCGTCGGGCGGCGCACCGGCTCAGTGCGCTACGAGGACCGCGAACTGATCGGCCTATCCAGTGACCGCATTGCCCGACACGGCATCGCCTTATGTCCAGAAGAGCGTGGCATCTTCGCCAGCCTCAACGTGCAGGAGAACCTGCTGCTGCCGCCGCGGGTGCAGCCTGGCGGTCTCGAACTCGATCAGATCTTCGAGCTGTTTCCCAATCTCCAGGAGCGTCTCACTAGCCAGGGGACCAAGCTGTCCGGCGGTGAGCAACAGATGCTCGCCATCGGCCGCATCCTGCGCACGGGCGCCCGTCTTTTGCTGCTGGACGAGCCGACCGAGGGGTTGGCACCGGTCATCATTCAGCAGATCGGCAAGACCATCGGCATCCTCAAGCAACGCGGCTTCACCATTCTGCTGGTCGAGCAGAATTTTCATTTCGCCTCGACTGTCGCCGACCGCTACTACGTCATGGAACACGGCAAGATCATCGACGGATTCGCCAATTCCGAACTCGATGCCAATGTCGGCAAGCTTCATGACTATCTGGGCGTGTGAATTTCTGCCAATGTCTGAACAAATCGCAAGGGAGAATGCCTCATGAAGACACTGATCAGCCTCGCGGCGCTCGCCGTCGCGCTCGGAAGCAGCGCCGCGCAGGCGCAATACACCGACGGCGTTATCAAGATCGGCGTGCTGAACGACATGTCGGGCACCTACTCGGACCTCAGCGGCCAGGGCTCGGTCATCGCGGCCCGCATGGCGGTCGAGGACTTCGGCGCGGCCGCAAAGGGCATGAAGGTCGAGATCGTCGGCGCCGACCATCAGAACAAGCCGGACGTCGGTTCGAACGTCGTGCGTAAGTGGATCGACGTGGATAAGGTCGACGTGATCGTGGACGTTCCGACCTCATCGGTCGCGCTCGCGGTGAACGAGATCGTGCGCGACAAGAACAAGGTGTTCCTGGTTTCGGGCGCCGCGACGTCCGATCTGACCGGCCCGAAATGTACGCCCAACACCATTCATTGGACCTATGACACCTGGTCGCTCGCCAACGGCACCGGTCAGGCGATCGTGAAGACCGGCGGCGACACCTGGTTCTTCCTCACTGCCGACTATGCCTTCGGCCATGCGCTCGAGCGCGACACCGCAGCGGTGGTCGAGAAGAACGGCGGCAAGGTCGTCGGCAAGGTCCGCCATCCCTTCCCGGGCACCGACTTCTCGTCCTTCCTGCTGCAGGCGCAGGCCTCGAAGGCCAAGATCATCGGCCTCGCCAATGCGGGCAGCGACACCATCAACTCGATCAAGCAGGCCTCCGAGTTCGGCATCACCAAGGGCGGCCAGAACCTCGCCGCGCTGCTCGCCTTCATCACCGACGTACATGCCCTCGGGCTGCAGACCGCCCAGGGCCTGATCATGACGGAGGCCTGGTACTGGGATCTCAACGACGCGAACCGTGAATTCACCAAGAAATTCGCGCCGCAGGACAAAGGCATCCATCCGACCATGGTGCATGCCGGCGTCTATTCGGCCGTCACGCACTATCTCAAGGCCGTCGAAGCGCTCAAGAGCGACGCCGACGGCAAAGCCGTCGTTGCCAAGATGAAGGAAATGCCGACCGACGACAAACTGTTCGGCAAGGGCACGGTGCGCGCCGATGGCCGCAAGATTCACCCGATGTATTTGTTCGAGGTGAAGAAGCCATCCGAGTCGAAAGGGCCGTGGGACTACTACAAGGTGCGCGCCACTATTCCGGCGGATCAGGCATTCCGCCCGCTCGCCGCTGGCGGGTGCCCCCTGGTCAAGAGCTGAACGAACGATAAGAACAACCGTAGCCGGGGAGCGGATGCGCATCCGCCCTCGGCTCGGCAAAGTGACGGCTCATGTTCGAAATCTTCGGCATCAGCTCGCAGGCACTGTTCGGGCAACTGCTGATCGGCCTGATCAATGGCTCATTTTATGCGCTGCTGAGCCTCGGGCTCGCCGTGATCTTCGGCATGCTCAACATCATCAATTTCAGCCACGGCGCCCAATACATGATGGGCGCGTTCGCGGCGTACTTCCTCTTGAAGCAAGGTGGATTGGGATATTGGTGGGCGATCGTCCTGGTCCCGATCCTGGTCGGCGCGGTCGGTATTCTCATCGAGCGGCTGTTCTTGCAGTGGCTCTATAAGCTCGATCATCTCTACGGGCTGCTGCTGACCTTCGGCCTTGCGCTCATTATCGAGGGTGTGTTCCGCAATTTCTTCGGCTCGTCCGGGCTGCCCTACGCCGTCCCTCCTGAACTGCAGGGCGGGCGGAATCTCGGATTCATGTTCCTGCCGAACTACCGGGCATGGGTGGTGGTGTTCTCACTCGCCATCTGCCTCAGCACGTGGTTCGTGATCGAGCGCACGCGGCTCGGCGCCTATCTGCGCGCCGCCACCGAGAACCCATCGCTGGTACGTGCCTTCGGCATCAATGTGCCGCGCATGATCACCCTCACCTACGGCTTTGGCGTCGCGCTGGCCGCGCTGGCCGGTGTGATGGCGGCGCCGATCTACAACGTGAGCCCGCAGATGGGCGCCAATCTCATCATCGTGGTGTTCGCGGTCGTGGTGATCGGCGGCATGGGCTCGATCATGGGCGCAATCGTGACTGGTTTCGGCCTGGGCATCATCGAGGGACTGACGAAGGTGTTCTTCCCGGAGGCGTCGAATACCGTGATCTTCATCGTCATGGCGATCGTGCTGCTGGTACGGCCTGCCGGCCTGTTCGGACGGAGTGCCTGACGTGGAGCAACCGGTCGCCGCGACGCCCACGACCGCCACGGCGCCGGCGCATTCGTACGGCGAACTGATCGCGTTCGTCGTCATGGTTGGCGCATTGATCGTCGCGCCGGCGTTTGCCTATCCGGTCTTTCTGATGAAGGCGCTGTGTTTTGCGCTCTTCGCCTGCGCCTTCAATCTGCTGATCGGTTACGTCGGACTGCTGTCATTCGGCCATGCGCTGTTTTTCGGCTGGGGCGCCTATGTGTCCGCGCATCTCGCGAAGGTCGGCGCAATCAGCCTGCCCTATTGGCTTGGCTCGTGGCAATGGCTGGCGATCCCGCTGCCGCCGCTCCCACCGGAACTCGCCATTATCGGCGGCGCGTTGTTCGCCGGCCTGCTCGGCCTGATTGTCGGCGCGCTCGCGATCCGCCGGCAGGGCATCTATTTCGCCATGATCACGCTCGCGCTGGCGCAGATGATGTACTTTTTCGCCATCCAGGCGCCCTTCACCCATGGCGAGGACGGCATCCAGGCAGTACCGCGCGGAAAGCTGTTTGGATTTATCGATCTCGCCAATCAGACCAACATGTATTTCACCGTGCTGGCGATCTTCCTCGGCGGCTTTCTGCTGATCCACCGCATTATCAATTCGCCATTCGGCGAGGTGCTCAAGGCCATTCGCGAGAACGAGCAGCGCGCCATTTCACTCGGCTATCACACCGACCGCTATAAGCTCGTCGCTTTCGTTCTCTCGGCGAGCCTCGCAGGGCTCGCCGGCGCCACCAAGGCAATCGTCTTTCAGCTTGCGTCGCTGACTGATGTCGACTGGCCGATGTCGGGCGAAGTCATCCTCATGACGCTGGTCGGCGGCCTCGGGACCGTGTTCGGGCCGGTCGCCGGGGCGTTCTTCGTGGTCACGCTGGAAAACTATCTGACCACCATCGGTCAGTGGGTGTTCGTCGTGCAGGGCTCGATCTTCGTCATTTGCGTGCTGCTGTTCCGCCGCGGCATTGTCGGCGAGATCGCGCACCTGCTCCGCATCAAGCTGTGAGCGGCGGCGCCAGTCGGCACCGCGCCGTCAGTCCGCGATCACCGCGATGGCGTTGATCTCGATCAGATAGTCGGGCGAGGTCATCTTGCAGATTTCGACCATGGTCGAGGCCGGCGCCGGCGGCTTAAAAAACTCCCGCCGGACTTTATGGATTTGGTCGAAATGTTCCATGTTGCGGACATACACGTCGACGCGGCAGATATCGTCCATGGTTCCACCGGCTTCCTCTACGGCCGCCTTCAGATTCTCGCACACCTGCCGTGTCTGGGCTTCGATATCGCCAACACCCGCGATGGTGCCGTCGGCCCGCCGCGACGTCATGCCCGAAATGAAGACCATCCGGCCGCGCGCTTCGATCATGGTCGCCTGAGAAAAATGCCCGTTCGGCTGGCGGATTTTGGACGACGTGATCTGCTTCTTCGGCATGTTTCCCTCTGGTACTGGTCCGGCCTGGCGTGGGGGTGGAAGATGGGAGCAAGCGGCCGACTTTCTGAAAGTGCCGGTTCATTCTAAGGTGGTCAAGCGAACGCACGATCGACCCGCCGCAACGGCCACCTGCACAATCGCCAAACTCGCGGATTGGCTGCAATGCGGCTGCGGTGCCCGATCGACCCGAGTGAACGTCATCCTGGATGTGAGAGTGCGTCATGGACCTTCTGCTGAATGAAGAGCAGTCAATGCTGCGGCAGAGCGTCGGCGCTTTCGCCAAACGCCTCGGACCCAGTGCGCCGCTGCGCCGGCTGCCCGCACTGCCTGGCCGCTTCGCGGTGCGCGATTTCGAGGAAGCAGCCGCCGCCGGATGGCTCGGTCTGCTGCTGCCGCCGGATCAGGGCGGCAGCGGACTTGGACTGACCGAATTATGCCTGGTGGCCGAGGAACTGGGCGGCGCGCTGTCAGCGGCTCCGCTCACGCCGGCGATCGGCGGCATCGTCGCGCTCGCGGGGAGCGAAGCACCACTCCCGCCTGACATGCTGGACGACGCCCTCGCCGGAAAGGCGCTGATTGTGCCGGCCTTTGCGAATTCGGCTGGTGGTGACGATCATCCGATCGTCTTTACCGGCGGATCGCAAGACGTCTGTTTCTCGGGCGTCAGGGTCGCGGTTCCGTCCGCCTCGGCTGCGACCGGGTTTGTCATCAATGCCCTGATCGAGAACGAGGCCGCATTGGTCTATCTACCGCGCGATTGCAAAGGCGTCGGTGTCACGGAGAAGATCGCGATCGACGGAACCGTGCTGGGCGACGTGAGCCTAAAGGACGTCCGTGGCGGCGATACCATCGTCCTGGCGCGCGGTGCGGCAGCAAATGCGTTGATGCGGAAGATCGGCATCATTCTCAATTTCGGGCTGGCAGCCGAGTTGCTCGGAATCATGCACGCTGCGGCGATCCGCACACTCGACTATCTTCGTATACGGGTACAGTTCGGCCGTCCGATCGGTTCGTTCCAGGCGCTGCAGCACCGCGCCGTAAACGATCACGTGAAGGTCGAAGCCACCCGCTCTCTGCTCTACGAAGCTGCCAAGCTTGCGCAATTCGATGACAATCTCGAAGCTCTGGCTTGCGCCGCGAAGATCAAGGCTTCCGAAGCCGCACTCGCGGTGATCCCGTCCGGCATCCAGATGCATGGAGCGATCGGATTCACCAACGAGCACGACATCGGCCTCATGCTCAAGCGGGCCATGACGCTGGCCGCGACATGTGGTCCCGTCGCCCTTCAGCGCCGTCGCTATTCCGCACTGCTCGCCGGCCGCTCGGGCGCCGCGCTGCCGAGCATTCGCAATCCGGACCGGAGCGACGAGGATTTCCGCCAGGAGGTTCGCGCCTGGATCGAGCAGACGCTGCCCGCCGATCTGCGCCATCTTCCGACCCGGCCCGCGGTCGCGCGGTCGATATGGTGGCATCGCCAGCTTTTCCAGCGCGGATGGATTGCGCCGCGTTGGCCCAAGAAGCACGGCGGAATGGACGCCCCCCTGCAACAGCAGATCATCCTGATGGAAGAGCTTGGCCGCGCCGGCGCACCGGAAATCTCTGCGCAGGCCGTCGGTCACGTCGGGCCCATCCTGATCGCACTCGGCAACGAGGAGCAGAAGGCACGGCACCTGCCGGGCATGCTGTCGGGGGACACGATCTGGTGCCAAGGCTATTCCGAGCCAGGGGCTGGCTCCGACCTCGCCAGTTTGCGCACCTCCGCAGTCCTCGATGGCGACCACTTCGTGATCAACGGCCAGAAAATCTGGACCACCTGGGCGCACAATGCGCATTGGATGTTTGCTCTGGTGCGCACCGACCCAGAAGCCGCGAAGCAGGCGGGCATCACGTTCATCCTGATCGATATGAAAACGCCCGGCATTACGGCGCGCCCGATCCGCACGATCGCGGAAGACGAGGAACTGGCCGAAGTGTTCTTCGACAATGTCCGGGTGCCACGCGACAACGTCGTGGGTGCGGTCAACGATGGCTGGCGGATCGCCAATGCGCTCCTCGCGCAAGAGCGGTTGCAAAGCTCGAACCCGCAGAAGTGCGTCGCCGCGTTGACGCGGCTGAAGAAAGCGGCAGCCGCGCTGGCGGCGCAAGATGCGGTCTTCGCCGACAAGCTCGTGACCGCCGAGATCGAAGTGCTTTCGCTGGCCGCGGCCTACGAACATGCGGTCGCCCTGACCCGGACCGGCCGTCAGCTTGGTCCGGAATCATCGTTTCTCAAGCTTGCCGCGAGCGAACTTGCCCAGCAGATCACCCTCCTCACAGTCGAAGCCTGCGGCAGCGACGGCGCCATGCTGGAGGCGGTTGTGGTCGAAGACGGCACCGTCAACCCCGCGCTGTCGTTCCTGCAAAGCCACCGCGAAACGATCTTCGCGGGCAGTTCGGAGATCCAGCGCAATATCATCGCCAAGCGCGTCTTGAACTTGCCTTGAAGTGGACGGCGAGGCATTTGCCGACTGGTGCCGAGGCGCTCTAATCTACGTGCCGGTCGGAGCCCCTGCGCCGCCCCAGGGGCAGGCACGGGCTCCAGGCGGCGACGATCAATCGGCCGGGCAAACAAGAGGACGTGAACGGATGTTCGAGAGAAGAACGCTCTTGTTCGGCGGCTTGCTCGCGGCTGCTCTCGCCGCCGCCAGCCCGGCCCACGCGCAGGACATCAAACTGACCTTCGCCGACCAGAACTCGCTGACCGGATGGGGCTCGACACACGCGCTTCAACCTTGGCTGAAGCAGGTCGAGCAAGCCACAAATGGCCGCGTCAAGATTCAGCTCTATCCGTCCCAAACGCTGATCAAAGGCGTAGACATGTGGAAGGACATTCGCAGCGGCGTCGCCGACATGGGCTGGTGCGTCCAGGGCTATTGGCCCGAGCAGACGCCTCTGTCGAACGTCATATCGCTGCCGTTGCTGCCGCTCACCACGGCGGAGAAGAGCAGTGAGGTGCTGTGGAAGCTCTACGAGAAATTCCCGTCCATTCAGAAGGAATACGATGAAATTCAACCGATCGTGCTGCATACGAGTTCAGCCAACCTCCTGATCTCCAAGAAGCCGGTGAAAACGCTGGAAGACCTCAAGGGCATGAAGCTCCGGGTCCTGGGCGGACCTCCCACCGAGATGGCCAAAGCACTTGGCGCGGTGCCGAGCCTCATTCCGATGCCGGACGTTTTACAATCCCTCGACAAGGGGGTGGTGGATGGCGCGGCGGTGCCGTGGGAAGCGATTCAAGCCTTCCGGCTCTACGAGGTGGTGACGAACTACACCCTGGCGCCGTTCTACGACTCCTATTTTTCAGTGTGCGCGAACAAGCAGAAATGGAATTCGTTGCCCAAGGACGTACGCGATCAGATCATGAGCGTAAGCGGCGCGGTCGGCGCGAAATTCTGGGGCAAGAATTTCTTCGACAGCGCCGAACAGGCCGCGCTCGATCGGGCGAAGGCCGGAAACTACGAAATCGACCGTTATGTGGTCCCGCCCGATGAGGTAAACCGCTGGCGCAAGGTCGCCGGCGAGCCGCTCTGGAATGCGTGGGTGGCGAAGATGGAGGGCAAGGGCCACAAGGAGGCCCGCGACATCCTCAATTCCACGATTGAAATGCTGAAGAACTAATTCGGAGGACCGCCATGAACGTGCAACACGCATCGCTTGCCGATGCAAAACCGCCCCCTATCGCGGCGGACTCACGCCCGGCTACATGTCGGGTTTCGGCAATTCGTTCGAGACCGAGGCGCTGCCGGACGCGCTGCCGATTGGCCGGAACTCGCCGCAACGGATCAACTACGGTCTCTATGCCGAGCAATTGTCCGGCTCGCCCTTCACGGCGCCGCAGTCGACCAATCAGCGCTCCTGGCTTTACCGAATTCGGCCGACCGTGAAGCATTCGGGCCGTTACCGGAAGATCGACAAGGGGCTGATCCGCACCGCGCCGGCGGCGCGCGAGGAAAGCGACCTGGCGATCGGGCAACTGCGCTGGAGCCCGATCCCGATCCCCGAGGAAAAACTCACGTTCATGACCGGGCTTCACACAATCACCACCGCCGGCGATGCCGAGACGCGCGCCGGCATGGCGGCCCATGTGGCGCTGGTGACAGCCTCGATGCGCGACGAATATCTGTTCAATGCCGATGGCGAAATGCTCATCGTCGCGCAGGAAGGCCGGTTGCGGTTCCGTACCGAGTTCGGCGTGATCGAGATTGAGCCCGGCGAAATCTGCGTGATCCAGCGCGGCGTGATTTTCCGGGTCGAGTTGGTCAATGGGCCGGCACGCGCCTACGTCTGTGAGAACTACGGCGGGGCCTTCCAGTTGCCGGATCGCGGCCCGATCGGCGCCAATTGTCTCGCCAATGCGCGCGACTTCCTCACCCCCGTCGCCGCCTACGAAGACAAGGAAGAGCGCTCGACGCTCTACGTGAAATGGGGCGGAGAACTCTACGCGGCGGAGATCGGCCAGTCGCCGATCGATGTCGTCGCCTGGCACGGCAATTATGCGCCCTACAAATACGATCTTCGCCGCTTCTCGCCGGTCGGTGCACTGCTGTTCGATCACCCCGATCCGTCGATCTATACGGTGATGACGGCGCCGTCGGAAACGTCCGGCACAGCCAATATCGACCTCGTGATCTTTCCTGAACGCTGGGCGGTGGCGGAGAACACCTTCCGGCCGCCCTGGTATCACCGCAACCTGATGTCGGAATTCATGGGGCTGGTCTATGGAGTCTATGATGCCAAACCCGAAGGCTTCGTGCCGGGCGGCATGTCGCTGCACAACTGCATGCTGCCGCACGGACCGGACGATCAGGCGTTCGAACATGCCAGCCGGACCGACCTCAAGCCGACGAAGCTGACAAACACCCTCGCCTTCATGTTCGAGACCCAGTATCCGCAACGGCCGACCGCTTACGCCGCCGGGCTGAAAGAACGACAGGACGATTACTTCGATTGCTGGAAGGGGCTGCGCAAGCATTTCGATCCGACCAAGATCCAGCCGTGATCGCGATCAGGCCAATGGCCATGACCCACGGCGTTTACGTTCCAACCGACCGTGAGCGTTGGCAACCAGGAAACCGGACCTGACAACATGATCGACGATACCCATGCGCCGGGGCGGCGAAGCTGGGTCGCCTCGGCGAATCAGCACGCCGAGTTTCCGATCCAGAATCTGCCGTTGGGCATCTTCGCGCCGCAAGGCGGCGCGCCGCGCGGCGGCGTGGCAATCGGCGACGAGATTTTCGATCTTGCTGCCGCACTTGAACTCGGCCTGTTCGAAGGCCTTTCCGCCGAAGCGGCCAAGGCGGCGTCGAGCGCGACACTCAATCCGCTGTTCGCGCTCGGTCGCGAAGCGCGCACGGCGTTGCGCCACCGCATCGGCGACATCCTCGATGCCGACGGCAAGGACCGCGCAAAGATCGAAGCGTTGCGCGACAAACTCCTACATCGCGCCGCCGACTGCCGCCTTGAAGTGCCCGCGGCCATCGGCGACTACACCGACTTCTTCGCCGGCATCAACCACGCCACCAACGCCGGCAAGCTGTTCCGGCCGGACAATCCGCTGATGCCGAACTACAAGTATGTTCCAATCGGCTATCACGGCCGCGCCTCGTCGATTGGCGCGTCGGGGGCGAAGGTCCGCCGCCCCGACGGCCAGCGTAAACCGGCGAACGAAACGGTTCCCACCTTCGGCCCCTGCCGCAGCTTGGACTACGAGCTTGAGCTCGGCGTCTGGATCGGCCCCGGCAACGACCTAGGTGACCCGATCGGCATCTCGGAAGCCGCGCAGCATATCGCCGGCTTCTGCCTGCTCAACGACTGGTCCGCGCGCGACATTCAGGGCTGGGAATACCAGCCGCTCGGGCCCTTCCTTGGCAAAAGCTTCTGCACCACTGTCTCACCTTGGGTGGTGACGCCGGAGGCGTTGGCGCCATTCCGATTGGCACAGGCGCCACGACCCGCTGGCGATCCGGCGCCCCTGCCCTATCTGCTCGACGCGGCCGACCAGGCGGGCGGCGCCCTCGACATTGACCTTGAGGTCTTTCTCCTCACATCAACGATGCAGGCGAAGGGCCTCGAGCCGCATCGGCTCTCGGCTGGCAACGCACGCGACCTCTATTGGACGGTGAACCAACTCGTCGCGCATCACACCAGCGGCGGCTGCAATCTGCGACCGGGCGACATCTTCGGCACCGGGACAATTTCCGGCACGACCGCCGACAGCCTCGGCAGCCTGCTCGAAATCTCCGCCGGCGGCCGTCAGCCGATCACGCTGCCATCCGGTGAGAGCCGCCGGTTCCTCGAAGACGGCGATACGGTGATTATGCGGGCGCACTGCCGCCGCGAGGGCTTTGCACCCATCGGCTTTGGTGAATGCCGCGGCACCATCGTGGCCGCAAGCTAATCTGGTCTGCACACCGGTCCGCACGTCGAAATTCGCCGTCAGAGGCAAGCCGGAAGGACCTGCTCAGTTGCGATGCGTCCGTTGCTGGTAAAAGGCCAAGGGCAGTCTATTGCTGGTCTGCGTGTTGAATTTTCTTTGCGATACCGGCGCTCCATTCCGCCCGTGAAATAAATCCAGCTTGGGAGCGCACGCTCTCCTTGACAAACGACAGGAGCTGTTCGTCTGACCGCCCCATTTCGAGCGGGACGCGGAACGGTTGTGGCACATGCCAAGGCATGTCGATGAATATCTCAAGGCGGTTTCCCTCCGGGTCGCGGAAGTAAGACGATATGGCGTTGCCGTGCGTCACCGCTCCAAGTTCTACGATCGGCTCCTTCAGCAGCTTGTCGTAAACCTCCCGTAGCGCCGGCAGCGATGGAGCCCGGAACGAAATCTGCTGGATCATGCTGTATTGCAGATCGGCCGGCCGCCCGGACGCCAACACGACCTGATGGTGCTCCCGCGGATCACCTGTGAGGAAAGCAATCTCAGATCCATCGGGCCTTTTTTCGCGGTCCGAAATCACAAGGCCGAGATGACGGGTGTAGAAATCGACCATCTTTTCCGGATCGGTCACAAACAATCCAACGTGGCTGAATGAAAGTTTCATACCCTGGCTCATTTCCAATCGGTGTTGTTCAAGGAAAGAGTTTCCGAATATTCCGGCAATTTCCAACTCATATTTGCATTTTCAGCACGATGGCGGCGCATCGCCAGTCGCGGTGACCAGCAAGTCGCATTTTGACATGAGGCCGTGCGGCGCTTTGCCCCGCAAAAGTACTGGCGCGGCGTTGTTTCAGCCCCCCGCATCCCTGCTAACGTTGCGTCTATAGAAATAGAAGCCGGGCGATCGACACCGGCAATAAGGGGAAACGCCGTGCTTCTGACTCGCCGCCGGACTCTTGCACTCTCCGCCGCCTTCGCCGCAGGATCAGCCCTCCCTGCCCGCGCCCAACAGAATTGGCCGCAGCGTTCGCTGCGCATCCTGGTCGGCACTTCGCCGGGCGGCAGCCCCGACATCATCAGCAGACTACTCGCCGACAAGATGACAGGACCGCTCGGCCAGGCGATCACGATTGAGAACAACACCGGGGGCGGCGGCGGGATCGCCATTTCCATCGTCTCGCACGCGCAGCCCGATGGCTACACCATGACCCTGCTGACCGCCGGCTACGCCAGCGGCGCGGCGGTCGGGAAATTCCCATTCGACGGAGACAACACCTTCGCCTGCATCACCATGGTCTGTTCGTATCCGTTTGTGTACTTGGTCCCCAAGGATTCCCCGATCAAGTCGTTCCCGGACATGCTGGCGCGCGCCAAGGCCCAGCCTGGCAAGCTCAGCTATGTGATCACCTCCCTTGGAGCGGTCTATCACCTGATCGGCACCTGGGTTGGAATGAAGGCCGGGATCGAGATGTTGCCAGTCTCCTACCGCGGCTCGTCGGCCGCGGTTACCGACGTGCTCGCCGGGCGCGTCGACGTGATGCTGGAGCCTGCGACCTCCGCATTCCCGCGCATCGCCACCGGCCAGTTCCGGGCCTTAGCGCTGACTTCGCCGGGCCGCTATTTGCTGATGCCGGACGCGCCGACTGTCGCCGAAACACTGCCCGGGGTGCATTACATGTCCTGGCTCGGCATGGCGGCCGCCCCACATACGCCGCGGCCAATCGTCGAGCGCCTGAACGCCGAGATCCATCGCGCGCTCAAACTCCGGGACGTCGAGCAAAGGCTCAAGGAAGGCGGCAACATCGGGATGCCGACAACACCTGAAGGGATGCGGCGGCAGATCGACGACGAGATCGCTCACTGGAAAAAGATCGTCGAAGCCAATCACATCAAAGTCAACTGATCCGCCGCAGCGGCCGGTTGGACGGATCAGGGCGTGCGGTGATGATGATCAGCTTCATCTCACGCATATTGTTGCGTTGAGCAAGCGTGACGCAATCCGCTGAACCTAAGAAGCCAATGAAGTACAATATGTCCCATGGGAGGCAATCGGCGCGGCCGCACAAGGAAACACTGATCGTCAAAGAAGAGGGCGGCGCGCGGGTCTATTTGGGTTCAAGGCCGCGACCTCTCAAGGCTGGCTCGGAAAACGCTTGAGAGGTCGACAACTTGTATCCGGACTTGCACCCGGATCGGATGTCACTTCACCTTGAGATTTTCGGCGGACGTCTTGCCGCGATTTGATACTTCTTCGTATTCGATCGTCTGCCCCTCATTCAGAGTGGAAAGGCCAGCCTTCTCGACCGCTGAAATATGCACGAACACGTCCCGACCGCCGCCGCCTTGGGGCTGGATAAATCCATAGCCCTTGGTCGGATTGAACCACTTCACTTTGCCCACAGCCATTTCCGCTCTCCTGGTTAGGTCCTTGACGATAACGCCCGCCTGCCGAAATTCCAACGACGGAATTCCAATTATATTCTAGCGTTCCACAAGGTCCGATCCTAGCGCGATTTTGCGGCTCATCGGCCGACGACGCCACGCAAGAAGCCGGCAAGAAATTTTGCCGGTTCCAGAGGCACTGAAAACTTCCCCGCAGCCCCCGGTTCATGCGTGATTGCCTGTCGGCTGGGTCAACGTCCTCGCCAATTGGACGGCAGTGCAATGCACGCCGTCCGCCGCGAACGCGGCCGGAACCGCAGCATTACCCTTGTTTGCGCAAGATTTCCCGCGGATTTGCCGCTCTTGAAGGCCAGCAGCAGACCACCGTCATGCCGTCGCCTACGGCATGTTCCCCCCGGGCGACCAATGCCAAGCCGATGAGCAAGCCGGCGTTCCGGACAGTCGGCCACCAGCGCCGCGCGTGAAACTGGTTCACGCTGCCCGGAATATTTCGATCCACGTCACCGACGCAATTGGCTGGCGGCAATGTGCGCCGATAGGTTTCGCCAACCGACGTTGCAAAGCGGTGGCTATCTCGTGAGTTCTATCGTGGGCGAAGGTGCCTTTGGCATCCGCCGCCTATGTCGTCCCACGGGACTGAATGGCCGCCCAAACGGCGTGAGGAGTGTACGGCATTTCGAGATGATGGATGCCAAGCGGCGCCAGTGCATCCATCACGGCATTCGCAACGGTCGGAATCGAGCCGGTCGTTCCGGCCTCGCCGGCACCCTTGGCACCGAGCGGGTTGCTGGGCGAGGGCGTCGGACGGTCGTGCAGCGAGAATTCGGGCAGGATGTCGGCGCGCGGCATGTAGTAATCCATGAACGTGCCGGTGAGAAATTGCCCATTTTCCCGGTCATACATGCAGTGCTCGCCGAAGATCTGGCCTAGTCCCTGCATGATTCCGCCCAGAAGTTGGCCCTCGACGAGCGTGTGATTGTAAATGTTCCCGCAATCATCCACCGCCGCATAGCGAAGGAGTTCGGTCACGCCCGTTTCTGGATCGATCTCGACCTCGGCAACATGCGCGCCGCTGGGG
Organism: uncultured Alphaproteobacteria bacterium; assembly: GCA_963756715.1. Taxonomy (GTDB): domain Bacteria; phylum Pseudomonadota; class Alphaproteobacteria; order Rhizobiales; family Xanthobacteraceae; genus VAZQ01. The sequence goes on along the minus strand of CAVWOV010000035.1, from coordinate 138,480 downwards.
AATGCGGCGGCGGTGGCGATCTTGGCGACCGCGTCGAGCGGATGGCTTTCGCCGCCGGCATGCTTGCGCGCCAAGTCCTCCAGGCTGATCGACAGATCGGTGCCGGGCACGCGATACCGCCCCTGCTCGAACACAATGTCCGTAGCGGCGACTTCGAGCTCCTTCGCGGCGAGCGCCAGCCCTTTGCGCACCACCTCGTGCGCACCGACCGACAGGGCGCCGCCATGACTGATCAGCGATCGCGAACCGAACGAGCCGGTGCCGACGAGGGGCGGTCCGTCCGGATCGCTCGCCCGCAGGGTGATCTTGTCGGCCGACATACCCAGGACGCCGGCGACAAGATCGGGAAACACAGTCTCGTGGCCCTGTCCTGACGGCCCAGCCAGGGTGAAGAGCTGTGGCAAACCGTTCGCATCGAACTTGATTGCGATCTCTTCCTGGCCAAGGCCGCCGGACGGCTCGATGAAGGCTGCGCAGCCGATACCGCGCAGCTTACCGCGTGCCTTGGCTTCGACGCGACGGCCTTCAAACCCGTCCCAATCGGCGACGCGCAGAACCTCGTCCAGCAGCGCCCCTGGATCGCCGCTGTCGTAGGTCGAGCCGGAAGGCGTCTTATAGGGGAATGCATCCTTGGACAGGATATTGCGGCGGCGCAGTTCGATACGATCGATGCCGGTGATACGGGCCGCCTCGTCGACCAGCCGCTCCGCGAGATACGATACGCTCGGCCGGCCGGCGCCGCGATACGGCGCCGTCGGCGTCGCATTGGTGAATACCAGGCGGTTCAATCCATAGAGCGCCGGTGTGCGGTAGGTATTCGCCGCCATCGAGGTCGGTGCCGCCGCCGTGTTGGTGAACGGGCCGGCATTCGACGAATAGGCGCCGACATCCACCAGCCACTCCATCCGCATCCCGAGAAAGTGCCCGCCGGAATCGAGCGCTAGTTCACCGGTCAGCGTTACCCCTCGCCCATGATGATCGCTCAACAGCGATTCGGCGCGCGTCCCCGTCCACTTGACCGGGCGGCCGAGCGCGCGTGCCGCGAAGGCAAGCGCCGCGAATTCCGGATAGACCTCATTGCGAACGCCGAACCCACCGCCGACATCCTTGGCGTGAATGCGGAACTGTTCAGGCGTCAGGCTCGTAACGTGCGCGAACTCCTTCATGATGTCGGACATGCCTTGGGTCGGCATGTAGATGTCGAAGCGTCCGGTCTGGGGATCGAAGGCCGCGAGACCCGATTTCGGCTCCATCGGCGCGCCGGAGATGCGCTGAGCGTGCAGCTTGACGCGCACGACGTGGTCCGCCTTGGCAAATGCGGCATCTACAGCGTCGCGGTTGCCATACTCGTAATCGAGGGCAAGGTTGCCTGGAGCATCGGCGTGCAGTTCGGGCGCGCCAGGCGCGATTGCGTCCTCAGGCGCGACCGTCGCCGGGAGATCGCGGTATTCCACCACGATGCGTTCGGCCGCGTCCTGCGCGGCGATCTCATTCTCGGCAACCACGAGCGCAACCGGCTCGCCGACAAATCGGACCCGGCCCTGCGCCAGCGACGGCCGATGCGGATTTTTCAGCACCGCGCCGTCCTTGCCCTTGAAGTGCATGAGCGGCCGCGGGCTTTTGTAGCCGGCCTTGGCGAGGTCCTCACCCGAGAACACGCCGAGTACGCCCGGCAGAGCCGACTGCCTCGCGGGCATCGAGCGATATGATCTCCGCATGCGCGCGGTCGGCACGCAGGAAGTGGCCATAGGCCTGGCCTGGAAGATTCCAGTCCGCGGTGTATTGCCCCTTCCCGGTGATCAGACGCAGGTCCTCGCGCCGGCCTTTGAACTCAGCACTCATAGAGCTCTCCCCATATTCCGCTTGAACCGCATGTCCGGACCAGCGCTCATCCGCTGTCGCCCCGCACGCCCGCGGTCGCGATCTTGTCAGCCCCGATCCATCGCCGGAGCAAGCCATTTGCCAGCATAACTCCTCCGGCAAGAATGAGTATTGCCATCGTGCCGCGCATCAACGAACGCGGCGCCGAACCTCAATCCGCCCTGCGCGGTCATGCTGGAAGCCGCGGACCGGCTATCCGGAACCTATTCAACCCGACTTGCGGAACGCCAGTTCGTGAACTCCGGGTTCGCGGCTTCGCCACTCCCCGGAAAACGCAAAGCTAATCACTACCCCATCGGTCCCTGCAGGATCTGATCCATATTGGTGTCGGGCAACGCCTCGATCGACTGCGGCCAGTCGGAGGCGACACGCCGGCGCTGCTCCGCCGGGCGCGGGCGGCCGTCCCATCCGATCTGCTCCATGCTGTGATAGAGCTGGATGCAATGCCCGTCCGGGCCGACTGCATGGGCGGCGTAGTCGATGCCAGGATGGAGATCGCACGGAATACTGTCGATGAAGCGGAGCTCCCTGTCGCGCAGAAATGCAATCGCATCCTTCAATTGATTGTAGGACGCAACCTGCACTCCGATGCTCATCAGCGTCGTCGCCGGATTGAGCCCAAGTTCATCGCGCAACGCCAACGGAAAAAGCCCGATAGTGTGGTGATCTGCCCCACACCGCAGGAATACACAACGATGGCCGCGATAAGACACGTCTTCCGTAACCGTCAGGCCTAGAAACTCGGTGTAGAAGCGCTCCGACACATCGAGATCGGCGACGAACAGGCTGACCGGTCCGATCTTGGTAACCTTGAACGGCCGCGGCAGCATCACGCCGCCGACGCAATACTCGCAAGGCAGTTCCTCAGTCGGGCGAAATCCGCTGTCGAGATCGACGCCGCTTTCCTCCGCCTGCGTGATCTCGGTCATTTCCGACGGTTGCGGCAGCGTGAAGCCGTTGCGCACCGCCTGCACGTAAGCGGCGGCCGGCTTGCTGCGGCGATCCCAGCCGATCTGCTCCATACCGTAATAGAATTCGACCCGGTGGCCGTCCGGGTCGAGTACGTACACCGCCCAGTTGCTGCCCGGGAAATCACGTCCAAGCCGGCTGATATACACCTGCCGCTCTGCAAAATACTCGCGCGCGTTGAAGACCTCCTCGAGCGAACCGACCTGGAAGGAGATCTGGTTGACGAACACGCCCTTCTCGTAGTGCGCCTTCCGCACGCCTTCGGCGGTCGATGCGTGAATGGCGGCGAGCGAATGGTGGTCGGTGCCATGGGACGTAAAGACGGCGGCGAGCTTCCCATCCCGGATGATCTTGTCGGTATGGCGAAAACCCAGGGCATCGACATAAAGCCGCCGCGCCATGTCGAGATCGGTGTGCCAAAGGGCGAAATGACCCAGCCGGCGGGCCTGGAACGGCCGCGGCAGCAGGACGCCTCCCACATCGTACATCCGGTCTGCTGCGGTCATGCGGGCGTCTCCCGGCTCGTGTCTTTGTTTCTGCAATCATACGTCGCCGGCTACGGCGTGAGCAATCCTTCTGAAATCGCCGGCAGCCCTGGACGCGGGCGGCACGATGCGCAACAATTCAAAGGACGAATGGTTGCGATCGGCTCAAGACCGGTCGGTATAGGGTGGGAAATGCCGTTGACGCTCAGAATGTTTTCGTGCGACCGCGGCGCGGCGTTCTTCATGGCGTCAATTCCCACCGGAATGAGCCGCCCCGGCTAACAAGACTGACCGCCCTTCCCTGTCACCTTCTCATTTCCGGAGACTGCAATGAAGATTCTGTACTTCGACGACTACAAGCTCGGCGTGCTCAAAGGCGACACGGTGGTCGATGTGTCCTCCGTGGTGCAGGGCATTCCGCACACGGGACCGCATGATCTCATCAATGGCGTGATTGAACGGTTTGCCGAATTCCGTCCGCGGCTGGAGGAAGCCGTGGCGCGGGGCACCGGCGTCGCGGTCGCCGGCGTGCGAATTCGCGCGCCCTTGCCGCGCCCCATCAATCTCGACTGTATGGCCGTCAACTACATGGAGGACGGCACGCGCAGCGAGCCGGCCCCGATCAACGCGTTTCACAAGTCGCCGAACGCCGTGATCGGCCCCGGCGACACCATGGTGCTCCCCGACGTGCCGGCGACGATCTTCGAAGGCGAAGCCGAGATGGCGGTCGTCATCGGCAAGCGGGCAAAGAACGTCAAGGCCGCCGATGCAATGGACTACGTGTTCGGCTACGTCAATTTCGTCGATGGCTCGGCGCGCGGGCTGCCACCGCCCGGCAACGTGTTCTACCAGATGAAATCACGCGATACCTTTGCGCCCATGGGGCCTTACCTCGTGACCGCCGACGAGATCGCCGATCCGCACAAGCTGCAGATCCGGCTCACCGTGAACGGCACCGTCAAGCAGAACTTCAACACCGACGACATGGCGCACAAGATCCCGCGTTGCATCGAATGGGTCAGTTCGATCCATACGCTCGAACCGGGCGACGTGCTGGCAACCGGCACCAACCACCGCGGCTTGAGCTCCTTCATGGACGGTGACGTCATCGAGCTTGAGACCGAAGGCCTCGGCAAGCTTCGCTTCAACGTGCGCGACGATCTCAAGCGCACCTGGGGCCGGGAGACGCGGCTGGACATGCAGAACAAGGGCTCGAAGGAGCCTTTCACGCATCAACTCACCGGCAAATATGCGCAGGCTCGGACCTGACAACCGCGCTCGTGACAAGGTGAAGGAACGGCGGCAACCGTGATGTCCAGGGGTGCGCGATTGCATCGCCATCCCTGCGTCCGGCGAACCGGGTTGTCCGTCGTCACCTGTCCCGAATTGCCATGCTTTTGCGACGAGGTTCTCCCGCATCTCACGCGCCTCGCTGCGCGACGCCACACTGAGGCAATTCCCCGGTTGAGTTACCGCGCCTTCGGAGCCGCAACGCACGCATGCGGCCGCACCAATTGACCGCATCGCGAAAGTTCGTTTAATCACTGCTGCCGGTCGAATTGAAACTAATCCGCGCCACCCGCGTCGGGAACCAAGGCTGCATTATCAATGGAATTCGGCATCTTCTCGAACGGCTTTCGCCCTCACACCACCGCATCTCAGACCTACGAAGAGGACTTGCAGGAGATCATTCTCGCAGATCAGCTCGGTTTCCGTGACGCCTATATCAGCGAGCATCATGGCGAACCGGTCTACATCAATAAAGTGGACACGTTGCCGGTCCCCGAGCTCCTGATGTGCAAGGCCTCCGCCCTGACCAAGCAGATCCGGATGGGTGCCGCCGTCAAGCTGATCCACTTGGCGCATCCCGTCGACACCGCCATCCAGGCAGCGGTCACCGATCACGTGATGGGCAGTGGCCGCTTCATCTTCGGCTTCGGCTCGGGATTCCCCAATCCCCTGTTCGCGAGCGAACGCGGCCTATCCCATGAAGACCGTCGCCCGCGGCTGCGCGAATCGCTCGACTTCATCCTGAAATGCTGGACCTCGGAAGAGCCCTTCGATTGGGACGGCAAGTACTGGCGTGGCAAGAATATCGTCGCCACGCCCCGGCCGCTGCATCAGCCGCATATGCCGATGGCGACTGCGACCGACACCGGCGACATGATCGACCTCGCCGGAGCGCGGGGCTACACGCTGCTCTCGGCGCAGCTTGAACCCGCGCCATTCATCCGGAAGAAGGCAGATCGCTACGCAAGCGCCGCGAACGCGGCCGGCCATAAGTCGCCGCTCAGCAACATCACGGTCGCCCGCTATGTCTACCTCGCCGATTCCCGCCGCGAGGCGATGGACGATCTACGTCCCGCAATCACCTACGAACTGGGATTTCAGACCGAGCGCGGCCTCATCAGGATCCTCAAGTCGAACTACAATTGGCAGTTCGAGGGCGACGATGCTTCGTTCGACCAACTCGCCGATGCGGGCGTCTACTATCTCGGAGATCCGGACGAGGTCGCTCGCCAGCTCCAGGAATTCTACGAAGCCTCAGGTGGTTTCGGCACGCTGCTGCTCGTCACCGGCAAGGACTGGGCGACGCGGGAAAAGCGCACGCGCTCGCTGAAGCTGTTCATGGAACACGTCGCGCCGAAGCTTCGGCACCTCATACCCGCACGCGAACCGGACAGCGTGATGGCCTGACAGCCATTTGCGTCACAGGATTTGGGCGGCGGTCAGCCGTGCTTGATGAAGGTGCCGTTGCGCAATTCGGCAACCGCCTGCTGAAGCTGATCGTTTGTGTTCATCACGATCGGTCCGTACCACGCCACGGGTTCCTCGATCGGTTTGCCGGATACCAGCAGAAACCGGATGCCATCGTCGCCCGCCTGCACGGTAACTTCGTCGCCGCGGTCGAACAGGACCAATGACCGGTTGCCGGCCCGCTCGCGGATCAGAACGTCTCCCGCTGCGCTCGCCTTTTCGGTCAGAACGCCGAACGGCTGCGACGCGTCGGCAAACGTACCTGATCCCTCGAACACGTAAGCGAATGCGTGCCGGCCAGTCTCCACCGGCAAGGTCTTACGCCGGCCGGCCGGGACGGAAATGTCGAGATAACGCGGCTCCGCCGCGGTCCCATCGACCGGTCCACGTTTCCCCCAGAAATCGCCGCAGATCACCCGCACACGGGTGCCGTCGTCATCGACGATTTCCGGAATTTCGATCGCTGGAATGTCTTGATAGCGCGGTGCCGTCATTTTCAGCGACGCAGGCAGGTTGGCCCAAAGCTGAAAGCCATGCATCCTTCCGCGCTCGTCGCCTTTCGGCATCTCCTGGTGGAGAATTCCGCTGCCGGCCGTCATCCATTGCACATCGCCGGCGCCCATGCGGCCCTTGTTGCCAAGACTGTCGCCGTGCTCCACCGTTCCAGCGAGCACATAGGTGATGGTCTCGATCCCACGATGCGGGTGCCAGGGAAATCCTGCGCGGTAGTCGTCGGGACGATCGTTGCGGAAATCATCGAACAGCAGGAACGGATCGAATTCGGCGGTCTCCCCGAAACCGAAGGCGCGATGAAGCTTGACCCCGGCACCTTCCAGAGTTGGCGTCGACTTGATGATCCGCTTGACGGGTCGAATGGACATGGCGGCAGCCCCGGCGTCTCCGCCCTACACATAGTCGCGCAGCCGCATTCTTCCAGGCCGATCGTTTCACAGCCGCGTGACGGGAAAACCGCGAAGCTGGCGGCAGCCTGCGACCGTCCTACATCTTGCCGTGACCGCGCCCCACGGGGCGGCGCGTGCTTGGGCTCACCATTTATCCGACACGAGAGTGTTCCAGAGTTCGGCCTTGTCATATTTCCATCCCCATCGGGTGAAATGGGTGTCGACACCCTCCGCCGCGAACGCCTGCGCGAGCGCCTCGTAAATCGGCATGTTCTTCATAGAGCGTGCTGTCTCTTTGGGGATGATCGGGGGCAGGAGAAGGCAAGAATATCGCTTCAACTAATATTCACGACATCGTCACCGAGACAAGCCTCGCGCCAAGTGGTGGTGGCACCGGAAAACCACATGCCGCCACAGACGTGGGGCAAGCCGCGTACAAAGAACCCCCAATAGTCCGCCGAATCACGCGAACGGATCATTCTAAAATCGCCCGATTTCCGCGTGACGAGGCGGCCCTGGTCGAGTCCTTCGATGCCGTAGGCGCGCGGTGCGTACCCCTGCCAAAGCAAGTCGATGCGAATAGACCACAAGAAGAAATGAAGTATTATTGGATGGTTGGCGTTTGCGCTGCGCTGGCGGCCGGCGATTCGCTTGGCGCAACAGACCATATGGACGCAGAGAAATTCCCTCGGAATCGTCCGCTCCAGCCTCCTGCACACAACCACAAGCGCAAGGTATTGATATTCATCAACAGGCCACAAAGATACGTCTCTGGCTGGAGCCGCCGCAAGACGTTAGGGTTGCCACGGAGGATTTCCCGTTCGGCGCCAGCGAGGGCTTGGCGGCCCACTTCGATACTTGATCCTAACGCCTTCATCCCGCTACCAACTTTGCGGTTAACACATACCGAAACACCGCATACACTATGCCCGCTTCAACCGAGCTCAGGGGCATGCTCAATGAGGTCTTAGGTGTTTTCGATCAAGCCTGACGGTGACAGTAGAATCGACGTCACCCGTAACATCTCCGACCCCATTGGTTTTCCGCTTTCCGCCGGCCAGATCGGAATCTGGTTCGCTCAGCAGATTAACCCATCGAGTCCCGCCTACAATATTGGCGAATACATTGAGATTCACGGGCCCATCGACCCGGACTTGTTCGAGCAGGCATTACACCAGGTCGTCATCGAATCCGAGGCGCTTTGTGTCCGGATCGTCGAGCACCCGGACGGCCCGCGGCAGGTCGTCGGCGAAGCGCCGGCGTGGTCGATGCCATTCATCGACGTCAGCGATGCGCCCGACCCGCGCGCCGAGGCCGAAACATGGATGAGGGCCGATCTGGCGCGTCCGGTCGATCCGACGCACGGACCGCTGTTCTCATATGCCTTGTTCAGGGCGTCGCCTGACCGGTTCTTCTGGTACGCACGCTATCATCACATCGTGATGGACGGGCTGGGAATGGCGCTGGTCGCCCGGCGCCTGGCGGACATCTACACTCAGGTTGAGCGTTGGGCCGGCCGCCCTTGGCGGCGCATTCGGAACCCTTGCCGATTTGCTCGATGAGGATGCGGCTTATGTCGCGTCCGAGCAGTTCGCACAAGATCGGCAATACTGGATCGACCGTCTGACCGATCGGCCCGACCAGGTAAGTCTGGGCGGCGAACGTACCGGCAAGTCCGGCGGCTTCATTCGTCACACCGTTTATCTGCCCAGGTCCATCGCCGACCAGCTCGAATTAACCGCGCGCCATGCGGGAGCGAGCCTGCCGCATCTCATTGCCGCAGCCACGGCAATCTTCCTGCATCGCCTCACCGGCGCGACAGATGTGACCTTCGGCCTGCCGGTCGCCGCGCGCAGCGGCGCGGCACGACGCATTCCCGGAATGGTTTCCAACGTGCTGCCATTGCGGCTCGCCGTGCAACCTCGCATGACCGTGTCCGAGGTAATCGGTCGCGCCGCTCGGCAAATTCGTGACGGATTGGAACACCAACGTTTTCAGATTGCGGATCTACGGCGGGAGCTTGGCGGCATCGACGATGCTCGGTCGCTGTTCGGACTCAATCTCAATATCATGCGGTTCGACTATGGCTTTCGATTTCGCGGGCCATCGGGCGGAGGCGAAAAACCTCTCGCTTGGGCCGGTCGAGGACTTGTCGATCCAAGTTTACGACCGGCTGGACGGCGGTCCGCTTCGGATCGATTTCGATGCCAATCCGGCAATTCACAGCACGGATGATGTTGCGGACCGCCAGCAGCGATTTCTGCGATTGCTGACTGCGCTTGCGGATTCCGGCCGCACCATCGCGAGCCTAGATATTCTTACCGCCGGCGAGCGGCGGACCATTCTGCATACATGGAATGAAGCGACCGCTGCGGTCGAGCCGGCCCTTGAAATCCCGGCGGCCACGCTGCCTGAGTTGTTTGCTCGCCGGGTTGCGCAATCACCTGACGCTATTGCGGTCGTATTCGGGGGCGTGAGCCTGAGCTATCGCGAGCTCGACGAGCGCTCAAGTCAGCTTGCCCATCATCTGCAGGCGCTGGGGGTCGCGCCCGAAACCATCGTGGGGCTGTGCGTCGAGCGCTCGCCCGAAATGCTCATTGGATTGCTCGGTATTCTCAAGGCCGGTGGCGCCTATCTTCCGCTCGACCCGGCTTATCCACCGGAGCGGCTTGCCTTCATGCTGGCCGATGCCGGTGTTGTCACGCTGGTCACCCAATCGACGCTGCTCGATCGATTGCCAACGGAGGGCATGCAGATCGTGCGTTTCGACGTGGACCAGGCGCTGATTTCGCGCGCGCCCACCTTCTCACCCCCGAACAGGCTCCTGCCGCATAACACCGCCTACGTCATCTACACCTCGGGCTCGACCGGAAACCCGAAGGGCGTCTCGGTTACGCACCGCAATGTCGTTCGTCTGTTCGATACGACAAGAGAGTTGTTCCACTTCGGCCCCGATGATGTTTGGACGTTGTTCCATTCCTTCGCCTTCGACTTTTCGGTATGGGAAATTTGGGGAGCCCTGCTGCATGGCGGCCGGTTGGTCGTGGTCCCGTATGCCACCAGCCGCACGCCCACCGAGTTTCTGAGCCTGATCGTTCGGGAAGGCGTGACGGTCCTCAATCAGACTCCGTCCGCGTTCTATCAATTGATGGAAGCGGCGCTGGCGGATTCCGATTTCAAGCAAACAGCATGCTCTGCGCTATGTGATTTTCGGCGGTGAAGCGCTTGAGCTCAGACGGCTTGGCGAATGGTACCGCCACTACCCGGACGATACTCCTCGGCTCGTCAACATGTACGGCATCACCGAAACGACGGTGCATGTCAGTCACATCGCACTCGACCACGTGGCGACAACGGCGGGCACCGGCAGCATTGTTGGTCGCGGCTTGCCCGATCTGCAAATCTATGTCCTGGACAGCGGTTTGGAGCCCGTTCCTCCTGGCGTGAGCGGCGAATTGTACGTTGCGGGTGCGGGTCTGGCGCGGGGCTATCTGGGGCGTTCGGGTCTGACGGCGGAGCGGTTTGTGGCCGACCCGTTTGGTCCGGCGGGGAGCCGGATGTACCGCACCGGCGACCTGGCGCGCTGGCGGCCCGATGGGGTGCTGGACTTCCTGGGGCGGGCGGACGCGCAGGTGAAGCTGCGCGGCTTCCGCATCGAGCCGGGCGAGATCGAGGCGGCGCTCAAGCGGCATGAGGGCGTGGCGCAGGCCGCCGTGGTGGCGCGGCGCGATGGCGGGCCCACTTCGCAAGACGGTCAGACATCCGATAACGCCCACGACGCTGGCGCCGCAGGCGGGAGCGGTAGTGGTTCGCAGCGGCTGGTGGCGTATGTGGTCGCAACCGACGGCGCGGCGGCGCCGGATGCGGCGGCGCTGCGCGCGCACCTGTCATCGAGCCTGCCGGACTACATGGTGCCGGCGGCGTTCGTGGTGCTCCCTCGGCTGCCGCTGACGCCGAACGGCAAGCTCGACCGGCGGGCGCTGCCCGAGCCGGAGGCGCCCGTCATGGCGCTGCGGCGTCTGCCGCGCACGCCGCACGAGGAGGTGCTGTGCGGTTTGTTTGCCGAGACGCTGGGGCTCGCGCAGGTCGGCATCGACGACAACTTCTTCGAGCTTGGCGGACACTCGCTGCTGGCCACCCGGCTGATCGGCCGCATCCGCGCCGCGCTCGATGTCGAGATCGCGATCCGCAGCCTGTTCGAGGCCCCGACCGTGGCGGCCTTGGTGCGGCGGCTGGGGGACGCAACGGCGGCGCGCGCGCCGCTGCGGGTGATGCGGCGTCCCGCCGAAGTGCCGCTGTCGTTTGCGCAGCGCCGGCTGTGGTTCCTCAACCGTCTGGAAGGTCCGAGCGCGACCTACACGATCCCGCTGGCGGTGCGGCTCTCCGGCGATCTCGACGTTGCGGCGCTCGAGCTGGCGCTCGGCGACCTGATGGCGCGGCACGAGAGCCTGCGCACGGTGTTCCCCGACACCCTGGGGGTGCCGCGCCAGCAGGTGCTGGCGGCGAGTGCGGCGCGGCCGCAGCTGCGGGTGGAGGCAATCGCCGCAGACGGCCTGACGGACGCTTTGCGCAGCGCCGCAGCAGCGGGGCTTCGACCTGTCGTGTGAGCCGCCGCTGCGGGCGCATCTGTTTGCGCTGGGCGAGAGCGCACGGGGAGATGGCGCACAGGCGGAAAGCGCATCGGGAGACCGCGCGCCGGGGGATAGCGCGTCAGGAGAGCGCGCGTCAGGAGAGAGCGCGCCGGGCAACCGCAGGTCCGGCGCAGGTCCGGTGAGCGCAGGTCCGGTGAGCCCGCGCCCGATCGGCGCGAGCACGTGCTGCTGCTGCTGCTGCATCACATCGCGGGCGACGGCTCCTCGCTTGGGCCGTTGGCGCGCGATCTCGCGCAGGCCTATGCGGCACGGCTTGATGGCACCCGCGCCGATCCGGCGCGGCTTGATCGCACCCGCGCCGATGCGGCGCGGCTTGATGGCGGCGTCGCGCCGGAGGCCGATGCGCTGCCGGCGCTGCCCGTGCAGTATGCCGACTACACGCTGTGGCAGCACGAGGTTCTGGGCGAGGAGAGCGATCCGGCAAGCGCCATCGCGCGCCAGCTGGCGTACTGGACGCAGACGCTGGCGGACCTGCCGGAGGCGATTGCGCTTCCCAGTGACCGGCCGCGGCCGAGGTCGCGAGCTACCGGGGCGGCCGGGTGCCGCTGCGGCTCGATGCCGGATTACATGCCAAGCTGCTGGCGCTGGCGCGACAGAACGGCGCCAGCCTGTTCATGGTGCTGCAGGCCGGGCTGGCGGCGCTGCTGAGCCGGCTGGGGGCCGGTACCGACATCCCGATCGGCAGCCCGGTGGCGGGGCGTCACGATCATGCGCTCGACGGCCTGGTGGGGTTCTTCGTCAACACGTTGGTGCTGCGCACCGACACCTCGGGCAATCCGGGCTTCGGCGATCTGGTGGCGCGGGTGCGGGCCGGCAACCTTGCGGCCTACAGCCACCAGGAGCTGCCATTTGAGCGTTTGGTGGAGGTGCTCAACCCGGCGCGCTCACTGTCGCATCACCCGCTGTTCCAGGTAATGCTGGCGTTCCAGAACGACGCCCGGGTCAGCCTCGAGCTGCCGGGGCTGCGCACCTCATTCGAGGAGGTGCCGGTCGCCAGCGCCAAGTTCGACCTGTCGTTTGCGCTCGCCGAGGAGCGCGCCCCTGACGGCGCACCGGCCGGCATCGCGGGCGTGCTGGAATATGCCGCCGACCTGTTCGACGAAGCGACCGCCGCCATGCTGGCCGGCCGCCTCACCCGGCTGCTCACGGCCGCCGTCAACGATCCTACCCGCGCCATCGGCAGCCTCGACATTCTCTCCCCCGCCGAGCGCCGCACCATCCTGACCGACTGGAACGACACCGCCCGCCCGATCCCCACCGCCACCATCCCGGCGCTGTTCGCCCGGCAGGCCGCCCGCACCCCGGACGCGGTCGCGCTCACCTGCGAGGATGAAAGCCTCAGCTACCGCGAGCTTGACGCCCGCGCCAACCAGCTTGCGCACCACCTGCGCTCCCTCGGCGCCGGACCCGAGACCATCGTGGCGCTCTGCGTCGAGCGCTCCTTCGACATGGTCATCGCCCTCCTCGGTATCCTCAAGGCCGGCGCCGCATACCTGCCGCTCGATCCGGAGTATCCCAACCGAGCGGCTCGCCTTCATGACTGGCGCGATGCTCGGCCGCCAGTGCTCCTGACGCACAGCCGCGCTGATCGCGACAGGCTGCCCGACCCACGATGCCCGACGGTCGATCCTGCTTGACCGGCTGGATCACCGCCATCGCGCGTCAGCCAACCACCGCACCGCCGGCCGCATCGAATCCGCACTCCACCGCCTACGTCATCTACACCTCCGGATCGATCCGGCCAACCCAAAGGCGTCGCCGTCACGCATGCGAATCTCGCAAACAAGATCGTCTACGCTTGGATGCAGGAACTTCGAGTTGATCGCGACGATTCAGGGCTGCAGCTTATCATCCGTTCGCTTTCGACGCCTCGATCGAACAGTTGCTTCTGGCCGCTTGTTGGCGGCGGCACGACGGTCGTGATCGCCGATGCGTCCGCGAAGCGCCGTCGGACTTCCGGCCAAGCTCGTCGATCCGACACCGGAATCAAGACGTTCGTCAGTTGCGTGCCGTCCTATCTGCAGTCCGTTCTTCGTTACGGCGACCCGCAACTTTGAGGTAGCGATTAATCAGCTTGCATCTGGGCGGCGAAGCGCTCTTCACGATCTCGCTGCAGCAAGAAGTTGTCAAATCTGCATGCCGCATTGCGCAGCATCGATAATCTTTACGGCCCGACCGAAGCAACGATCGATGCGACTTAGCTTGTCGGTGACCGGTGATGACGCTGAGCTCGACGATCCCGATCGGCCGCCCGATGCCGGAACTATCGCAGCGTACGTACTGGACGATGCATCTGGGCCTGTTCCTGCTGGCGTGAGCGGCGAGTTGTACGTTGCGGGCGCGGGTCTGGCGCGGGGCTATCTGGGGCGTCCGGGTCTGACGGCGGAGCGGTTTGTGGCCGACCCGTTTGGTCCGGCGGGGAGCCGGATGTACCGCACCGGCGACCTGGCGCGCTGGCGGCCCGACGGGGTGCTGGACTTCCTGGGGCGGGCGGACGCGCAGGTGAAGCTGCGCGGCTTCCGCATCGAGCCGGGCGAGATCGAGGCGGCGCTCAAGCGCCATGCGGGCGTGGCGCAGGCCGCCGTGGTGGCGCGCCGCGATGGCGGGCCACTTCGCAAGACGGCGGCCACGAGCTGGCGCCAGGCGGGAGCGGTAGTGGTTCGCTGCGGCTGGTGGCGTATGTGGTCGCAAAGGACGGCGCGACGGCGCCGGATGCGGCGGCGCTGCGCGCGCACCTGTCGTCGAGCCTGCCGGACTACATGGTGCCGGCGGCGTTCGTGGTGCTGGATCGGCTGCCGCTGACGCCGAACGGCAAGCTCGACCGGCGGGCGCTGCCCGAGCCGGAGGCGCCGGTTGCGGCGCTGCGGCGTCTGCCGCGCACGCCGCACGAGGAGGTGCTGTGCGGTTTGTTTGCCGAGACGCTGGGGCTCGCGCAGGTCGGCATCGACGACAACTTCTTCGCGCTTGGCGGCGACAGCATCATGTCGATCCAGCTGGTCAGCCGGGCCCGCAAGGCCGGGCTGATGATCACGCCGCGCGCGGTGTTCCAGCATCAGACGGTGGCGACGCTGGCGGCGGTGGCGGACGGCCTGCGGGAGAGCGCCGTCACCCGTCTCGACATCGCCACCGGGATGCTGCCGGCGACGCCGATCATGTGCTGGCTGGCGGAACGCGGCGGGCCGATCGACCGCTTCAACCAGGCGATGCTCGTGACGGTGCCGGCGGCGCTGCGCGAGGATCATCTGGCTGGCGCGCTGCAGACGCTGCTCGATCACCACGATGCGCTGCGGCTGCGGCTCGGCGATGCGGCAGAAGGGATTGCGGCAGCACCGGGCAGCACAGCGGCGCCCGCTCCGGCGCCCTGCCCGGCACTGACGAACACCGTGGCGCCCACCGCGACACCATGGCGCCTGGAGGTGGCGCCCTCGGGCGCGGTATCGGCGAACGCCTGTCTGCGCCGGGTGGATATCGCCGGGTCTCGACGATGCGGCCCGGCGCGCCGTGATTGCCGAGCAGGCGCAAGCGGCCGCCGGACGGCTTGCTCCCGCCGCCGGCGTGATGCTGCAGGCGGTGTGGTTCGATGCCGGCCGGGAAGATGCGGGCCGGCTGTTGCTGGTGATCCATCACCTGGCGGTCGACGGCGTGTCGTGGCGCATCCTGCTGCCTGACCTGAAGACCGCCTGGGAGAGCATTGCGCAGGGCCGCACGCCCGCATTGCCGGCGGCGGGCAGCTCGTTCCGGCGCTGGGCCCATGAACTTGCGGCCAACGCGCAGGATCCGGTTCGGATCGCCGAACTGCCGCTCTGGACCGGGATGTGGGATGGGCCGGTGCTGTCATTGTTCGACGGTGCGCTCGACCGTACCCGCGACCGCACCGGCACCGCCCGGGAGCTCACGCTGACGCTGCCCGCCACCGTGACGGGCGCATTGCTGACCCGCGTGGCGGCGGCGTTCCATGCCGGCATCAACGACGTGCTGCTCACCGGCCTGGCGCTGGCGGTGACGGACTGGTGCCGGCGGCATGGCCGCAGTGGCGGCCGGCACGCCGTGCTGGTCGATGTCGAAGGTCATGGCCGCGAGGAGTTTGGCCGCGAGGAGTTTGGCCGCGAGGAGATCGCCGCCGACCTCGATCTCTCGCGCACGGTGGGCTGGTTCACCAGCCTCTACCCGGTGCGGCTTGATCCAAGTGCGCTTGATCCCAGTGCGCTTAGTCCAAGTGCGCCTAATCCAAGCGCGCTCGATCTCGACGATGCGCTGGCGGGCGGCCCGGCACTGGGTGGCGCGCTCAAAGCCATCAAGGAGCAGTTGCGGGCGCTGCCCGACAACGGGCTGGGCTACGGGCTGCTGCGCTACCTCAACCCGCAGACCGCCGCGCAGCTTGCGCAGCTGCCGACGCCGCAGATCGGCTTCAACTATCTCGGCCGCTTCCCTGGGCACTTCCCTGGACGCTTCGGCTCCGCGGCACCGGACGGCACGGCGGACTGGGCGGCCGCGCCCGAGGCGGTGCCGCTGGGCGGCGGCGATCCGGCGCTGGCCCTGGCGCATGCCATCGAGATCAATGCGCTGACCCTCGATGGGCCCGATGGGCCTGGCCTCAGCGCCACCTGGACGTGGGCGCCGGCGCTGATCGATGAAGCCATGGTGCGCGACCTGGCGCAGGGCTGGTTCCGGGCACTCGCGGCACTGGCGCGGCATGCGACTGTGCCCGGTGCGGGCGGCCGCACGCCGAGCGATCTGCCGCTGGTGCAAGCTGACCCAGAGCGAGATCGATGCAGCTGGAGCGCCAATACCCGCGGATCGACGACATCCTGCCGCTGGCGCCGCTGCAGGAGGGCCTGCTGTTCCATGCGCTGTACGATGCGCAGGCGCCCGACGTCTATACGATCCAGCTGGTTCTCAACCTCGCGGGCGCGCTCGACGCCGACGCCCTGGCGGCGGCGGCGCGGGGGCTCATCCAGCGTCATGCCAACCTGCGCGCGGGCTTCCGGCATACCGGCCTCGACCGGCCCGTGCAGGTCATCGTGCCGGACGTCGAGCCGCACTGGCGCAACATCGATCTGTCACTGCTGGACGAGGCCGCGCGTACGCAACGTCTCGCCGATCTCCTCACGCAGGATCGCGCCGGGCGCTTCGATCTGGCCGCGCCGCCGCTGTTGCGCTTTGCGCTGATCCGGCTCGCCGCCGGCGAGCACCGGCTCGTTCTCACCAGCCATCACATCCTGCTGGACGGCTGGTCGCTGCCGGTGCTGGTGCGCGAACTGCTCACGCTCTATGCGCACAACCGCCAAGCCCACGCCCAGGATGGCGCCCAACATCGCATCCAAGACGGTGACGCCGCTGCGGCGCTGCCGCGTGTCACCCCCTACGGCGACTATCTGGCCTGGATCGCCCGGCAGGACCATGCCGCCGCGACGGCCGCATGGCGCGAGGCGCTGGCCGGACTGCAGGAGCCGACCTATCTGGCACCGCGCGAGCGTACCCGCGCGCCGGCCGTGCCCGAACAACTCTCACTGGAACTGAGCGAAGAACTCACCACGGCGCTGACCCGGCAGGCGCGCGCCCAGGGGCTCACGCTCAGCACCTACATCCAGGCCGCCTGGGGCATCCTGCTCGGCCGGCTGATCGGCCGCGACGACGTGGTGTTCGGCGTCACGGTGGCGGGCCGGCCGCCGGAGATTGCCGGCATCGAGACCATGGTGGGGCTGTTCATCAACACGCTGCCGCTGCGTCTCAAGCTGCCATCCGCCAAGCCGTTCGTCGACCTGCTCAGGGAGTTGCAGGACAGCCAGTCGCGGCTCATTGCACATCAGCAATTAGGCTTGGCCGAGATCCAGGGGCTGGCTGGCTTGGGTGAGCTGTTCGACACGCTGACGGTGTTCGAGAACTATCCGGTCGACGAGGCGGGCCTCGCTACCGAAGCTGGCGGCCTGCGTGTCACCGGCATCGCCGGACACGACGCCACGCACTATCCGCTGAGCCTGCTGGCGGCGCCGGGCAAACGATTGCGGCTGCGGCTCGACTACCGCGCCGACCTGTTCGATGCGGCCAGCGTCCAGGCGATCGGCGAGCGCCTCACCCGGCTGCTCGACGGCCGCCGTCAGCGACCCTACCCGCGCCATCGGCAGCCTCGACATTCTCTCCGCCGCCGAGCGCCGCACCATCCTGACCGACTGGAACGACACCGCCCGCCCGATCCCCGACCGCCACCATCCCGGAGCTGTTCGCCCGGCAGGCCGCCCGCACCCCGGACGCGGTCGCGCTCACCTGCGAGGATGAAAGCCTCAGCTACCGCGAGCTTGACGCCCGCGCCAACCAGCTTGCGCACCACCTGCGCTCCCTCGGCGCCGGACCCGAGACCATCGTGGCGCTCTGCGTCGAGCGCTCCTTCGACATGGTCATCGCCCTCATCGGTATCCTCAAGGCCGGCGCCGCATACCTGCCGCTCGATCCGGATTATCCAACCGAGCGCCTCGCCTTCATGCTGCGCGATGCCGGCGCCCCGCTCCTGGTCACCCAGACCGCGCTGCTCACACGCCTGCCCGCCCACACCGCCCGCATCGTCGACCTCGACGCCGACACCGCCGCCATCGCGCGTCACCCAACCACCGCACCGCCCGGCCGCATCGACCCGCACTCCACCGCCTACGTCATCTACACCTCAGGCTCATCGGGCCAGCCCAAAGGCGTCGCCGTCACCCATCGCGGCCTTGCCAATCACATGCTGTGGATGCGGCAGGAATATCCGGCCAACGAAAGCGATGTCGTATTGGCCCGCACCGCCATCAGCTTCGACGCTGCCGGCTGGGAGATCTGGCTGCCGTTGGTGACCGGCGCGGCCGTCTGCATCGCGCCCACGGCGGTAACGCGCGATCCCGGCCAACTCGCCAGCTACATCGAACGCCAAGGCATCACGGTCGCGCAGTTCGTCCCTTCGCTGCTGGAAACGGTCCTCGCTGCTGCCCCGCCGGACGCATTGCGGCGACTCAAACGAGTGTTTGCCGGCGGCGAAGCGCTCTCCCGCAACATCAGCGCGAGATGCCGTCACCAGCTTGCACATACCGCTGGTCAATCTCTACGGACCGACCGAGACCACGATCCAGATCACGTCGTGGCAAATTACCGACGCCGCCGCTCTGCCCGAACAACCGCTGCCGTCCATTCCGATCGGTCGTCCGATCTGGAACACGCAGGTGTACGTGCTGGATGACGGTCTGCGTCCCGTTCCTCCGGGCGTGAGCGGCGAATTGTATGTTGCGGGTGCGGGTCTGGCGCGGGGCTATCTGGGGCGTTCGGGTCTGACGGCGGAGCGGTTTGTGGCCGACCCGTTTGGTCCGGCGGGGAGCCGGATGTACCGCACCGGCGACCTGGCGCGCTGGCGGCCCGATGGGGTGCTGGACTTCCTGGGGCGGGCGGACGCGCAGGTGAAGCTGCGCGGCTTCCGCATCGAGCCGGGCGAGATCGAGGCGGCGCTCAAGCGCCATGAGGGCGTGGCGCAGGCCGCCGTGGTGGCGCGGCGCGATGGCGGGCCCACTTCGCAAGACAGTCAGACATCCGATAACGCCCACGACGCTGGCGCCGCAGGCGGGAGCGGTAGTGGTTCGCTGCGGCTGGTGGCGTATGTGGTCGCAACCGACGGCGCGACGGCGCCGGATGCGGCGGCGCTGCGCGCGCACCTGTCATCGAGCCTGCCGGACTACATGGTGCCGGCGGCGTTCGTGGTGCTCCCTCGGCTGCCGCTGACGCCGAACGGCAAGCTCGACCGGCGGGCGCTGCCCGAGCCGGAGGCGCCCGTCATGGCGCTGCGGCGTCTGCCGCGCACGCCGCACGAGGAGGTGCTGTGCGGTTTGTTTGCCGAGACGCTGGGGCTCGCGCAGGTCGGCATCGACGACAACTTCTTCGAGCTTGGCGGACACTCGCTGCTGGCCACCCGGCTGATCGGCCGCATCCGCGCCGCGCTCGATGTCGAGATCGCGATCCGCAGCCTGTTCGAGGCCCCGACCGTGGCGGCGCTCGCCAGACAGCTCACGGCGGATGCACCGAGCCATTCCGATTTTGAGGCGCTACTGCCAATTCGCCGGTCGGGAAATTCGCGCCCGTTATTTTGCGTTCATCCCGCGGGCGGATTCAGTTGGCCGTATTCGAGGTTCATCCGGCACATACCGCCGGATCATCCGATTTACGGATTGCAGGCCCGAAATCTAACGGAGCAAGATGCGTTTCCCGAAACGATCGAGGACATGGCGGCCGACTATCTCAACCTCATTCGCGAAGTTCAACCGGTCGGGCCCTACAACCTACTCGGCTGGTCGTTTGGCGGTCTTGTGGCCCATGCAATCGCCACGCGCCTGCAGTCGATCGGCGAAGAGGTCGCTGTGCTCGCCCTTCTCGATAGCTATCCAAGCGATCGTGAGACGCTGCTGCTTCCGAATGACGAGGAACGCGAAAAGGAAGTTCTTTTCGCCGGTGTGGCCAACGCGCCGCTAGAAGCTATGCTGGAAACTCTTCAACGCGAAGGGCACATTCGATCAGTGCTCGCCGAACGTCACCATCAAGCCATCATGGATTCGTTCGAGAACAGCACCCGCCTCATGAGGAGATTCTCGCCGCAGCGATTCCACGGCGACATGCTGCTCTTCGTGGCGACAGAAGGCGAACCGAAGCCGCCGATCGAGACTTGGAAGCCCTTTGTCGACGGCCGGATCAAGGTCCATCGCATCGAGTGCACGCACGAGACCATGATGGACCCCGCTCCGGTCGCCGAGATTTGCCGGGTGCTGGCGAGCGAACTCGATAGCCCCGCACGTTCCCCGGTTTCTCTGCCGACGCATCATGCGTCACCCCTGGCCGATGACCTGCCTTCATGAAGCCGCGCGCGCCCGCGCTGCGGATGGTATCATCGCCGACCCCTGACCTGTTCGAATCATGACCGCGACCACGGATCCCTCGCTTGAGTCGGCGACCGCCGCGCTCGTTGTGCCGGGGATCATGATCGCGCACCGGCTGATCTTACCAGGCGACGAAGATGCCCTGCTGCCCAATGAAACCCAGGCATTCGCGTCAAGCGTCGTCGGTGTGCGCCGAGCGAGCGGGGCGGCGCGTCTCGTCGCACGGGAACTCCTCGCGCGACTGGGGATCCCGGATTACGAATTGCTGAAATCCCCCTCGGGCGCCCCGATCTGGCCGGCGGGCGTCGTTGGCTCCATGGCCCACGACGCGCGGGTCGCGATTGCGGCGGTCGGGCTACAGCGTGAGGTCGGCGCGCTGGGCATCGACATCGAGCCGGCGGAACCGTTGCCGCCCGACTTGGTGGAGTTGGTCGCGACGCCCGCCGAGCGGCTGAATATCGGTCACGACCCGTACGGCGGACGGCTGCTCTTTGTCGCCAAGGAAGCGGCGTACAAGGCGGTTTTTCCGCTCGATCAGACCTTTCTCGATCATCACGACGTCGAAGTCAGTTTCCCGGAGCGTACCGCCACCGTCCGCAACGGCCGGGTCGTCGACCTGCGATTTTGCGTGTCGACGCACCTGGTGGCGGTGGCGTTCCTGTCTCCCATCGGGGCGGAGAGGTCCCCGAGAGCGTAGCCGAACAGCCGTTATGCTAAGGCTGAGCCGTCCGTCCTTCGGTCGATTGCGGCGGCTTCGACGCCGAATTCGGATCGATCGGACGCACAAGTCGGGACAGCATGGCCTCGAAGTCGGCCAAAGTCAGCGGCCACGACTGACGTGGCGGAGCCGGTGTCGACGCCGGCGGCGTCGCGGCCGCCGACGAAGGCGTGGCATCGGCGGGCGGCGCCTTCTCAGCAGGCGTCGCCAGACCGGTCGCCGGCGTCTTCTCCAGCGGCTTTGCCGGACCTGCCGCCGTGGGTCTTTCCTTCGCGGCCGGATCGCCCTCCGGGGGAGCAGGCCGCGTTGCGGGCGCCGTCGCCGGCGCGTCGACATTACCGAGAATGATCGGAAGACCGTCCTTGCCGCCGCCGACAATCACGATCTTCGCGTTGTTCGATTGTGCGAGTTGAAGCGTCGCCTCGATGCCGCGCCATCGCAAATAGGAATCCGAGATTCCCTGGCTCACGGTCTGCTGGAAATTGCGGATACCGACCGCCTCGATCTGCTTGCGTTCCGACTCCCGCCGTTCGCGCTCAACGCGAAACTTGTACTCCTCCGAGACATAATACTGTTCGATCTTGCGATTGATGGCGTTGACCACGATCGCCGGCAGCTCGATATCCAAAATGAGCACGTCGTAGATTTTGAGCGTCTCGCTCAGCTTGATTCTTTGCAGCTCGCCGGTTTCCCGTTCGGCCATCTCGCCCATCATCTTCTTGGTGCGCTCGCGGCCGATATCCTGAATCTCCTGACGCTTCGTCGAATAGACCTCTTCGGCCGTGTACTCGGCAATGACCTCGCGCACGCGGCTGCCGATCTCGGGGCGCACCAGCAAATTCAGATAATCCGGCCCGACTGCCTGCTGCAGCTTAGGGACGAAGTCGTGCTGCAGCCGGAATCGGACGTTGATGGTCGCTCCGATGCTCACGCCGTCCTTGGTGATGGCGTGGTAGGTCTCGGTGATCGACTGCAATCGCAGGTCATACAGAAACAGCCGGTCCCAGGGAAAGAGGATGTGAAGGCCCTCGTCCTTCAAATCGCGGCGATCCAGCACCGTGCCGCCGCCAAACCGCTTCCACAGGACGCCAACGTGACCGCTCGGAACCGACACCACCATGTAGGGATAGAGCACGACAACGATCAGCGACACGACCATCAGGAAGATGACGATGCCGGGCAGCCGGTGCTCGATGAAATGCCGCCACCAGCTCTTCTTCGGTGGCGGAAGGGGCGTTCCCTCCAGGGTCGGATATGCTCTCATCAGCCGTTCTCCACGGAATGCCGCCCGACGAAGCGACCTTCATCCATCCGAAGCCTGCGAGCCGGAATCTTCAGTTCGTCGAGATAGCGATCATCGTGGGTTATGACCACTATCGTGGCGCCCGAACGTTGCAATGCCGGCAACAGCTCGTCGTAAAACTTGCGACGAAACTCCGGATCCTGATCAGCGGTCCACTCGTCCAGCAACAGCAGCGGCCGCTTTTCCAGCATGCTCACGATGAGAGCAAGGCGCTTACGCTGGCCGCTTGATAGATCGAGAGTGGTAAACTCGCCATCGGCGAGGCGCGTCTTATCGCGCAACCGGAACTCCGTCAGCAGCCGATCGACCTCATCGGGATCAGGATCGGCAATCCCATACAGCCGCCGGAAAAGATGATAGTCAACGAAAATCGCCGAGATCAAAGCACGATAATCGTCGCGGGTGCGATCGTTAACGCTTCCGCCATCGAGCGTGATCGTGCCTGAATCCGGCAGATAGAGGCCGGCGAGCACCTTCAGGAAGGTCGACTTCCCCGAGCCATTGCCGCCGGTGATGAAGACGAGCTCGCCGGAACGCAGGGTGAAGTCGACCGGCCCGACCTGGAACACCGCCTCGGACAGCTTGTCGACATAACGGAACAAGATATTCCGCATCTCGATCTTATCGAACCGAACCGCCGGACTTCCCGGTCCCTCCTGCGAGTTCGAGGAGATCAATCGCAGTCTTTCCTCGAGCCGCTCGATGTTGTCCGCCGCGGCATTCGCGGCCGTCAGGATCGGGATCGTCTGTACGAAGCCGATGCACACCCCGACCACGAACATCAGGGCCGTCGTCGTCTTGGTGATCGAGCCGTCGGTGGTGTTGCTGAAGGTCGGAACCACGAACACGATCGACGCGAGCAGGAGATACATCGAGGTCTGCGAGAAGACCAACCGCTTGAAGGTTTCGCTCTGCGTCCGGATCTTGATGTTGGCGGCGGTCCGCGACACCTCGATGACGTCGTCGTACAGGTCGTCGCTGCGCGCCTTGTTAAGCCTGACCTCCTTGAACCCGTCGAGAAGGTCCATCAGGCGATCGAACAATTTATTGTCCCACTGGGCGGCCTCGCGCGTTCCGGCGTCCAACTGATGACTCTTGGCGTGAAATATCACCGCCGCCACGCCGAGAATCGTCACGCTTATCACGAACGCCAGGATCGACAGATACGCGACGTAAATCCCGACGAAGATAACCAGAACGATCCCCTGCCCGGCAAAGGCGAACATGTTGGTCGCCTGGGTGAGCGCCGCCGTATCCTTGTTGATGGCGGCCACGATCTCCGAGCGTCCGATCGCATCGAGCGGAAGAAGCTCGGAGCGGCGCACCTGGTCCATCAGGCGCACTCGCAGACTGTGGATGATCGCCTCGATCTCGACGGTTGCCGTTATGAAGATGTAATGCTGCGTCTTGATAAAGAGATAGAGCGCGACGACAAAAAGCGCCGCCGCCCAGACACTGACGTGACCGCTGCCCGCATCTTGCGCACCGGAATTGATCGCGGCGAGAATTGTTGCGTTGCTCAAGCCCCCAAGACAGGACATGACGGCCAGCCGCTGCAGGGAGCTCTGCATTTCGCGGCGAACAAGTTGAAAGAATGACATTAGCGCGAAGTGACCCGGTTACGCCCCCGCGGGGCCCCAACCCGACGCGGCGAGCCGCCGTTTCGTCGACAGCAACGGCACTCAGTTGCCCTGCGGGCGACGCCGCTGCTCGTCGCGTGGCGCGGTAAAGACCAATACCAGCAACATCAACACCGGGGTAATGAAAAGCGACACGATGAACGTGCCGAAAAATCCCATGCGGCGCTGACTGCCGCAGAGCCCGGTCAGAAGGCAGAAAAAGATATAAAGGACAATAAGAACTGCCTCGCCCATTATATCAATTCTCCCTCTCCGCTGCGTTCTCCCCTGACAGACCCGCCACCTGACACCTGGGCATCGGGGTCATCTTCCAGAGGGATCCTTGTCCGCGTCAAATACGATCACGTGCCCGCGGGCGCATTATTCGACGCGCTTGGGGGCGGAGATTCGGGCTGAGCGGCGGGCGGCGACCGGCGATAGCGGGCCGTCAACTTGTCCTTTTGGGCCGTCAATTTATCCTTCTGCGCGTCCAGCTTCTCTTTCTGCGCCTTGATGAACTCGCGATAGTCGGGCGGGTTGAAATCAAGAAGCGTTCCGCCTGACGCAAAGTGCTGGATGAACACTTTTCCGATCAAATAGGTGGCGCCGGCCGAAAACGCCGGCATGGTCACCGCGGCGATGATCGTGCCGATTCCCGGGATCAGCTTCAGCGCGCTGGTGAGCCCCATCGCAGTCGTACTGGCGGCACTGGCGGGAATCAGCGACCCGGCCAGACTTGCCAGCACGGATTTCCCGGCATTCTCGGAAAACGGAACATCGTAAAGTTCGGAAAGGCGTCGCAGCATCTGGATCTGGACGCCGCCAACCGCCGCGATGTCGACCAGCGGGATCGGAATAAGCCCGGCGCCCCCGGACCATAACGTGAAACGGTCGACCAGCTTTTCCGCAGCTTCGTCGCGCTCTTCGATCGTCATCGGGGGCGGGGCAGCCTCGACGGCTGGATCCTTTATCTCGGCCGTGCCCGAACCGGTCGCTTCCTGTGACATCTACGGATCCTTTCGTATTGGCTTGTATCGCGTTGCTGTATCGCGCTCGCGCCCGCGGACGGAGCCACGTCCGATCCCTTGCCAAGCGTCAAAAATCGACCCTGCGTTAACACCGCCTCATCAGCACGAGAATTCCAAGAATACTAACATACGTGCGGAACCGGTGCCAAGTGGCTATACAGTATTTCCGAGCCGCCTACTTGCGAAAGATGGCTATTAATAGGAATATTTGATCGAATGCTGCTTCAAAAAAGCTCCGGCTACCGTAAAAAGACCGTATGGAAGCGGCCACGCCGCCAGCAACGCGACCGACTTGACATTCGCTGCGCAGACTCGCGGCGAGGTGGGTAACGAATGTCAAATCCACTCCGCTAGCTTGACGGGAAGCGTCGCCGACTGATTGACCTTAACGGAGCCGACGGCCGCACGCTTGGCGTGGTCAAGGGAGACCGATGTGACAAATCCGTTTGAAGATGAAAATGGCATCTACCACGTGCTGGTCAACGACGAGGGACAGCATTCCCTTTGGCCGACCTTCATCGAAGTCCCGGAGGGCTGGACGATCGTCCACAAGGAGGACAGCCGCGCGGCCTGCCTTGAATTCATCAACCGGAATTGGACCGACATGCGTCCAAATAGCCTGATCAGAAGCATGCAGGAAGCTGCTGAAATGAACCGGCAGACGGAAGATTCAGTCGCCACGCCGGATTCGACGAACAAGCACTGACGCTCGTGGTCCGATTCCGAAGTTCGTATCATTCCGCGGCACGGTCGTTTTCGAACTTCGGAATCGAGGACACTAGCAACTTATTGATCTAGTGTGGCTTTGGTTCAGAAATCTGCATGTCGGACTCTGCGGCAAGAATGATGCGGACTTCTGAAGACGAGTCGCGCGGCAGCAAAATCACAGCCGCGTCATCGCAACTGGGTACCGGAGTTTATACTGCAATTGAGAACGCCAATCCGTTCACGGGGCAGAAGAATTCGTCACCCGGTGACGCGGCGGCGGAAGCTCGGTATCGGCATCCTCTCGCTTGGCCGCACGACTGTCGGCCGGCGCAATAGATCGCATGAGGCGAGTGGCCTTGTTCACGTCAGCGCCGGACGGTCCGGGCTGGCGAAATGTCCGATCGAAACGCGAGCGACGATTGGCAATATGCAACCCATACCGAAGCAAACCTGTCGGAGAGCCCTGTGACCGGCATCGTCTCGTCGTTTTCCACCATCTGGCGGCTCGCCATCCCATACTTTCGATCGGAGGATCGCTGGCCCGGCCGCGTTTTGCTTGCCGCGGTGATCGCCGTCGAACTCAGCCTCGTCGGCGTCACGGTCCTGCTCACGTATTGGCAGAACAGTTTCTACAATGCCCTGCAGGGCAGGGATTGGGATGTCTTTGTCCACCAGCTTTTGTACTACTGCGTCCTTGCGACCGCCGCGACGGTGTTGCACGTCTACAAGCTGTACCTGAATCAGTGGCTGCAGATCCGCTGGCGCCGCTGGATGACCCGGCAGTATCTCGACAACTGGCTGGACGACGCCACGCATTATCGCATGCAGTTGCTCGGCGACACCGCCGACAATCCCGATCAGCGCATCGCTGAAGACATCAGGCTGTTCATCGAGCGCACGCTGACGATCGGCGTCGGGATGCTGAGCGCGGTGGTGACACTGGCGTCGTTCATCGTCATCCTGTGGACGCTGTCGAACGCCGCACCATTCCAGATATTTGGCTTCGAGATCACCACGATCCCGGGCTATCTGGTATGGGCGGCATTGATCTACGCGGTTGCCGGCACGGCGATCACGCACTGGATCGGCTGGCGGCTCATTCCGCTCAATTTCAACCAGCAGCGATACGAGGCGGACTTCCGCTTCAATCTGGTGCGCGTGCTGGAGAACTCCGAGCAGATCGCCATGCTGGGCGGCGAAAAGACCGAATCAAAGCGGCTGTACAGCCGCTTCGGCAACGTCGTCCGCAACTGGCATCTCATCATGTCACGGCAGAAGGGACTCACGTTCTTCACCACCGGCTACACCCAGATTTCGATCGTTTTTCCGATCGTTGTCGTCAGCCCGGCCTATTTTTCCGGTGTGATCCAGCTTGGCGCCCTGGTGCAGACCTCCTCGGCTTTCAACAGCGTGCAGGGTGCACTGTCGTTCTTCATCACGATCTATAAAGATTTCGCCGAATGGCGCGCCGTGATCGCCCGGCTCGACGGCTTCGACCACTCGATCGCGGTCGCGCGCGCTGCCACCGCCTCGTCGCCGCGGGTCGACGTCACCGCCCACGAAACCAAGACCGGGCTGACGATCGAAGGGTTGTCGGTCCGGCTGCCCTCCGGTGCGCCGCTCGTCGCCAGCGATGACATCGTCATCGAGGCCGGCCAGCACGCCCTGGTGACGGGGCCGTCGGGTGGCGGCAAATCCACCTTCTTCCGCGCGGTTGCCGGCCTGTGGCCGTTCGCCACCGGCAACATCGTGGTGCCGCGCGGCGCCAAGCTCATGATCCTGCCGCAACGGCCCTACTTCCCGGTCGCCAGCCTCGAGGAAGCGGTGAGCTATCCGGCGGAGGCGGGCGCCTTCGAATCGGCATGCGTCTCCGAGGTGCTGGTGGCGGTCGGGCTGCCGGCGCTCGCGCAGCGGCTAACCGACGAAGCACACTGGAACCGGATTCTGTCGCTCGGCGAGCAGCAGCGTCTCGGCATCGCGCGCGCCATCCTGCATGCGCCGGACTATCTGTTTCTCGATGAGGCGTCGGCGTCGCTGGACGAACCCGCCGAAGCCCGCGTCTACCGCCTGCTGCACGAGCGGCTGCCAACCACGACCATCATATCGATCGGGCACCGCTCGACGCTCAAGGTGTTCCATAACCGGCATCTAACGCTGCATACGGAAGGTGACCGCAGCCGGATTCGCGAAGTCATGCCGGAGCCGGAGATCAAGGAGCAACCGGCCACCCCGTGAGCCAGACTTGCGCAGGTGACCCGGCGGATCACCCGCGGATCGACGGTCAGCGCGGTTTGATCGCGGGGAGCGCAAACGTCGTCGCCCCGCTTTCGAAATGCTCGACGAAGATCCGGCCGATGCCGCGGGTGCAGGCCGCCGCGGTGACCGAGGACATCGCAAGGCCGATGAGATTGGCGCCCGGAAGAATATTGAGCAGCGTCGAGGTCGTGAGCGCGCCGACGCCGGTCGGCATGATGCCACCCATCAGGCCGATGACCATGGCCCGCGCGCGGTTGCGCTCGAACGGCACGCCATAGAGTTCGCCCAGCATCTTGACCATCCGGACGTTGATGGTCGCGACGCTGGCAAAATTGACGATCGGCAACGGAATGATGCCGCCGACCACCGAATAGGCGGCGTGACGCTGCACCACGTCGCGCGCCCAGGTCAGCCGCTGCGCCGCGTCGGGCGCGACCGGCACGAGCGGATGGAGCACCGCCTCCCCGGCGCCGGAAGCAGTCGGCGCATCCTTGGCGGGCGCCGGCACCACCTTCAGGTCGGGCGGCGTCGTCTCGTACGCCGCAGTTCCGGCCGCTGCATCGCGCATCTCGGCGGCGGTGGTCCGGATGGCCTTGGGCAGCTTCTTCGTGCTCATGCTCAGGCCGCCTGCCTGAGACCCATGAGCCCGTCGATCTCCTCGGCGATCGCCGCGATCTCGCGAGCAGCAGGTCCCATTCTGTCGATCAGGCTAGGCGTCGCGCCCCAGAGCGCGGCCTCCGCGTAGACGACGCGGTTCGTCATCTCGCTCTTGAGCAGGGGGAACCCGGCTTCGGCGAGTTCGTCGCGAATGTGCTTGGCGATGACGGAATCGCGGGTGGTCTGGGTCAGCAGGCAGCGGAACGCCGGCCGCCGGCTGCTCGCGCCATTGATCAGGATATTGAGCGTGTCCAGCATGCGGTCGACGTCGAACGGCGACGGCTTGACCGGAACCAGGACGAAATCGGTCGCCTCGAGGCAGGCGAGCGTGGTCTCGGAGCGAAACCCCGGGGTATCGATGATAACCGGGCCGCCGCTGGCCGCCAGTTGATGCGCCGTCACCGACGCCCACTCGGTCGCGTCTTCGACCACCGGCACGCCGCCGAGCGCCCGTTCACGGGTCGCAAGCCGCGCAATCGAGCGCTGCGGATCGGCGTCGATGATTGTCGGACGGCGGCCGCAAAGCTGCCAATACACCGCCAGGCAGCTCGCAACGGTGCTCTTGCCGCTGCCGCCCTTCATGGTCGCCACAGTGATGATCGAGCCCGCCACCTGCCATCTCCTCGGCTGTGAGTCCCAGCGACGAATCAATGGAATCCGATGTTATCGGGTTCTCGGGAATCTGCCTACGGGCGAGTTCCTTCCTGCTCGATCAAGCTGCTGCCGACGGGAGGCCGCCCTATTCGCGGAATTGCGCCGCCCGCCAATCGAGCGCCGCCTTGAGGTTCTTCTCCTGGACGATGCGGCCGAACTCCTCGCCCACCTGGGTCTTGGTGGCATAGAGCGCCACGAACGAGTCGACCCCGGATTCAATCGCCGCCCGGAAGCCGGCAATCTCGGCACCCCGGTTGATCACCCGCTTGCCCCAGCGCAACGCTTCCGGCGAGATCTGCGACAGCCGCTTGGCATATTTCATCGTGGCCTCGCGCAAGTCGGCCGCCGGGACCACGCGATTGATCATGCCGAATTCCAGCGCGGTTTTGGCGTCGATCAGGTCGCCGAACAGCAGCATCTCGCGCGCCCGCTTGAGGCCGATGATCCACGGCATCACCATCACCGGCCCCAGATGGGAAAATCGTACCTCGGGCTCGCCGAACTTGGCGTCATCCGCGGCGATCGTCAGGTCGCACATCATCGTCAACTCGCAGCCGCCGCCCAGCACGTGGCCCTGGACCGAAGCGATCACCGGCTTGGTGTTCGACCACGGCGCCATGCCGAAATCGAAGCTGCGGTGCAGGATCGGATCCCAGGTATTGGGATCGGCCGCGCCGTCGGACTTGCCGCGATCCGGCGACATGCCGATATCGAAGCCGGCGGAAAAGCTGCGGCCTTCCGCGCGCAGGACGACGACGGATGTCGCCGCATCCTTCTCGGCGCGCGCGAACGCCGCGATGATCTGATCCTTCATCGCCGAATTGATCGCGTTCAGCTTGGAGGCGCGGTCGAGCGTGATGATGCTGACCCTGTCGTCCGTTTCGTAGCGCACCATCACGTCTTGTGCTTGCGTCATTCACTCACTCCTGAAAATTTGAATCGGCGGCGCACGCCGCCGCCCTGCTCAGGCTTGTACTCCACAAAAACCGTCAATGTCTGCTTACTGCCGGATGCAAAACTTCGAGCAGCTCGCTGTACGGCGCGACGAGTTCCAGGACGCCGTGAGCAAATGCAGCAGCGGCTCCAGGAACGCCGTGAGCAAATGCAGCAGCGGTTGTTATGACGCGAATGCGATGTCTCGCCCAACGCAAACATCGGGCGGAAGATGCCGACCGTACCTGGGTTGCCACTACTGCGAGATGTGGTTGCGCATCTCTGATGCAAACTTCGGAATCCGGACGCGGCATTCGAACAAATTGCGTCAACGTGCACCGCAGCTTGGGTTGGAATAGCCGGGCGATATCCTGACGATGTTTCCGTCCGCACTTGAAGCGACGATGCCGCGGAGGAATTCCAGGAACTGGGTCGAACGGATGATGGTGTAGGGGATGCCGGAGGCCTTGATCAGTTTCTCTTGGGCGACCTTGGCGCGGAAATAGCCATTGTCTGGGCTCCGGTCGGTTCCGACGATGGATAGGCGACATGGTACCGGACGCCCGCTACGGCCTCCGCCGTGAGAAGGTTGCGACCGGAGGTCTCAAAGAATTCCAGCACCGCCTTGTCTTCAAATGAGGGCGAATTGGCGAGGTCGATCACCACCTGCGTGCCGGCCATGACTTCTTTGAGGCCCTCGCCGGTGATGGTGTTGACGCCGGTATTGGGCGAAGCGGCGACGACCTCGTGGCCGCCCCGGCGCAGAATGGCGACGGTCTTCGAGCCGATCAGGCCGGTGCCGCCGATGACAACGATCTTCATAGATTCCTCCGCCTGACGGGCTCGTTTCCTGAATCCTGTTGCTTTGCGCCGATGCAAAAGGCTCGCGGCAAACCCGGTATTCATTGGTGCTGAGCCAGTCGGCGTTGGCGGAAACCAATCTGTCGCGACAGATCGTCGCGACAGATCAGGATGGTCCCGGCCGGCTGTATGATCCACAGTCAAATCAACAAAAATGATCCAGAGTCATTTCAACAAAAGCGGAGGGAGCAAGTTATGAAACAACGAACCTGGCTACTTCCAGCAACGATCGCTGCGCTTTCTCTCGTCGTCATATCGCGAGCGCCAGCGGATGAATTTTACAAGGGCAAGACTGTCACCTTCGTTGTCGGCTTCTCGGCCGGCGGAGGTTTCGACACCTATACCCGCCTGATAGCGCGGCACTTCGCAAAACATCTCCCCGGCAACCCCACGGTGGTGGTGGAAAACAGAACCGGAGCCGGAAGCCTGATCGCCGCCAATTATATCTACAATCAAGCCCCGCACGACGGGACAGTGATCGGCAACTGGATCGGGCCCCTGGTGCTCCAACAGGTGCTGGGGAACAAAGCGGCCAAGTTTGACGGCAGAAAGTTTGGCTGGCTCGGAGTTCCCACGCCTGACTCGGGTGTCTGCGCTTTGACCAAAGCCAGCGGCATCAACACGATGGACGACTGGTTCAAGTCCAAGAGGCCGATCAAGATTGGAGGCACGGGTCCGGGCTCCACCACAGACGACGTGCCACGGCTCGTGCAGGCGGCGCTGGAACTGCCGATGAAACTTGTCGAGGGATACAAAGGCACCGCCAAGATCCGGCTGGCGGCTGAGTCCGGAGAGATCGATGGCGGCTGCTGGGCTTGGGAATCGATCAAGCCGACATGGGCGAAGGGGCTGCAGTCGGGTGAGGTACACATCGTCCTGCAGACGACTGAGAAGTCCAATCCGCAACTCAAGAATGTGCCTCGGGCAATCCAGTATGCCAAGACCGATGAGGCGCGGAAGCTTCTTAGCATTGCCAATGGCCCCTATTCTCAGGGTGCGCGACCTTTCACCACGCCGCCCGGCCTTCCTCAAGATCGTCTCCAGCTTTTGCAAAAGGCGTTCATGGAAACGCTGCGCGATCCCGAGCTTCTGCAGGACGCAAAAAAATCCAAGGTGGACATCGATCCGGTCGATGGCCCGACGATCGCAAAACTGATGGCCGGCCTTTACGAGCTCGATCCGGCATTCAAGTCCAAATTGGCAAAGCTCCTGATACCCGGCGGTGAGAAGAAAATGTAGCGGCGACCAGTGGAGTGGATTTGACATTCGCTACCCCACCTTGCCGCGAGTCTGTAAAGCGAATGTCAAATCCAAAACTCCACTAGCAACTTATACTTGCTAGTGGTCCTTTGATTCTAACATTCGCAATACGAACCCAACGAAACGGGGTGCGAATGTTAGAATTGGACCACTAGCGCAGTCCATCTTCTGCGGGGGCGTGGCGGCTGCCGCGCGCCTCGCTGGAATTCTGCGATGGTCGACATCCTCGATGCCTGTCTCCAAGGCCTGATCCAGCTCTTTACCTGGAAGGCCTTCGTTCTCCAGTTGTTGGGGATCGCCATCGGCTTCATGGTGGGAATCCTGCCGGGCATTGGCGGGCCGGTCACCCTGGCCCTGATGCTTCCTTTTATTTATCCAATGACCCCGGTGGAGGCTTTTTCATTTCTCCTCGGAATGACGGCTGTTACCGCCACCACGGGTGACATCACGTCGATCCTCTTCGGCGTGCCGGGAGAACCCATCACCGCCTCCATGCTTGTTGACGGCCATCCCATGGCAAAGAAAGGGGAGGCCGGGCGCGCCCTCGGAGCTGCGTTGATGAGTTCGTTTGTGGGGGCGATATTTGGCGCGCTGTGTCTGGCGATCTGCATTCCAGCGGTGAGGCCCTTGGTCTTATCCGTGGGTTCGCCGCAGTACTTCATGTTCGCCATGCTCGGCATCGCGTTCCTGGCTTCGCTGACCGGCGGATCTGCCGTGAAAGGGCTCGTCGCGGCGTGCCTCGGGCTGTTGTTTTCTTTGGTCGGGCTCGATCCCATTTCGGGTACCGAAAGATATACCTTCGGATCGCTCTATCTCTGGGACGGAATTCGATTGGTACCTGCGACGCTCGGCCTGTTCGCCATCCCGGAGATCATCGACATGGCGACGGCAGGGACCAGCATTGCCAAGTCGGATGTGGGGAAAATCGGCGGCGTCCTCCAAGGGGTCAAGGATACCTTCCGCCATTGGGCCTTGGTTCTTCGCTGCAGTGCTCTCGGCACTTATATCGGGATCATTCCCGGCATGGGCGGCGCCGTATCCCAGTGGGTCTCCTATGCCCATGCCGTACAAAGCTCCCCCGACAAAGAGCGCTTTGGCAAAGGCGCGGTCGAGGGAGTTTTAGGCCCGGCCGCAGCGAACCATTCGACCCTGGGCGGCGCGATGGTCCCTACCGTCGCCTTTGGGGTTCCCGGCAGCGTCAGCACGGCGATCCTGTTGGGCGCATTTCTCATCCAAGGTCTGGTTCCGGGACCGGAGATGCTGTCCCCGGCCTCCAAAGGCGGCCATCTCTCGCTGACCTTTTCCTTCGTGTGGATCATTGTCGTTTCCAACATCATCACGACGGCGGTCTGTTTTCTCTTTCTGGGACAAATCGCCAAAATCACCCAGGTGCGAAGCACCCTGGTAATTCCGTTCATTCTGATTCTGAGTTACATCGGCGCCTTTGCGGAAAACAACGCGCTGGGCGACGTCATCACGATGCTCGCCTTTGGCGCGCTGGGATGGGTCATGGTGCAGACCGACTGGCCCCGTCCTCCGTTGATCCTGGGCTTGGTCTTGGGAAAGCTGGCGGAACAGAACCTCTTTCTGTCCATCGACAATTACGGGCTGGAATGGCTCGGCTTCCCCAGCGTCATAGGCCTGTTTGCTTTGATTGTGCTGGGGACGTTCTACCCGGTGTTTCAGAGATGGCGGGAAAAGCGGAACAAGCCCCGGTACAAAGAATTGGCCGAGGTCGCGGCACTCCAAACCAGGGACGCCGTCCCGGTCTCGATCTCGATGCCGGCCTTCAGTCTGTTTGTGGTCGCGCTGTTCGCGTGGGCGCTGTGGCACGCATGGGACTGGCAATTCCGCCCGGGTCTTTTCCCCTGGGTCGTCGGCTTCCTGGGCTTGCCGCTCGCGTTCCTTCAGTTGGATCTGGATATTGCGGGCGTGGTCAAAATGCTCCGTCGTGGCTGGGTCAAAGCGCGCGACCACGAGGCCACGCGCGACATCGTTAAAATCTGCGCCTGGATACTGGGTTACTTTGTCGCCATCTGGTTGCTTGGATTTTCCATAGCCGTAGCGGTTATGACTTTTCTCTACCTCAAGTGGCGAAAGAGCGATGGCCAATTACGCTTGCCCTCACGATTTTCGCCTGGGCTTCATTTTACGGCCTGTTTGTATACCTCTTGCATGTGCCGTTTCCTGAAGGCCTGCTGTTTGCCTGGTTTCGATAACGCTCACGTCGTGAGCCACTGCGTCCAGCGCTCGCGTATTTTGGCGAGGCGTGGCGCGATCCAGGCCGCGTCGTGCGTGAACCCGATCTTCTCGTGCTCGGGCCAGGCCGGGGTCAGTCGCAGCTTCGCCTCGGTCATCAAGGCCCGTGCGCCCGGGTTCGCGGGTCCGTACGGCAGAATGTTTGCGAAGTCCGCCTGCGGCTTGGCTTGCGCAACGAAACCGCAGAACTCCCACGCCGCCTTGGCGTTGGGATCGCCCTTCGCCACCAGCAGGTTGGCGTTGTAGATTTCGGCCCCGTTCCAGACGATTTCGACCGGCACCTTGTCCTTGATC
Source organism: uncultured Alphaproteobacteria bacterium (assembly GCA_963756715.1). Taxonomy (GTDB): domain Bacteria; phylum Pseudomonadota; class Alphaproteobacteria; order Rhizobiales; family Xanthobacteraceae; genus VAZQ01. Next base: position 103,399 of record CAVWOV010000035.1, on the reverse strand, counting down.
AGGTCGACGGCGCGCGCACTCCACATCGCGATCATGTCGACCTCACCGTCACGGATGAGCTGTTGCGACTGCGACCCCTGCTTCCACCACACTTTGATGTGCGGCTTGATCTGGTCCATCTTGCGGAACGCACGGTCGACGTCCATCGGATAGAGCTTGTCGGCCGGCACGCCGTCAGCGAGCAGCGCGAACGCGAGACACGTGAACGACCGGTCGAACAGGCAGCGCGGCCCGGGAAACCGCTTGACGTCCCAGAAGTCCGCCCAGCTTTGCGGGCCGCCATTTGGAAACTTGTCCTTGCGATAGACCAGATTGGTGCCGAGCGAATAACTGGTGATGCCGAATTCGCGCACGATCTGCGGCGGCAACTGATCCGCCCCGGCGGCCGATTTGTCGACCTTATCGAGCAGGCCCTCGAGCACCGCCTGGCCGTATTCGACGTCGCCGATATTGATGACGTTCCAATCGTAATTCTTGGTCTGCACCTGCGCCTTGAGCTTGGCGAACGACACGCCGGGCACCGGCTTGATCTGGATTCCGGTTTGCGCGGTAAACGGATCGAAGAACGCCTTCTTCCACGCGGTCTCCCAGACGCCGCCATACGAGTTGACATAGACGGTCCGGGCCTGGGCGCGCGCCGAGCGCATGATAAAGGGCGCAGCGATCACGGAGCCGCCGCCCAGGGTCAATATCCTTCGGCGGGAAATCAGAATTCGACCTGTCATGTCATCCCTCACTGGTCATCTCATTGGCGGAGCCGGGCTGTCGAGCACGGGCGCGATCTTGTCCATCTGAATGGTTCGGCGCGATGCTCCAGCAACTTGCGGCTGAATGGTTCCCAGCAGTTTTCATGTTACATAATTTGCGTGCTCACCTGCAAACGTGCCGAGGCGCGGCTTGTGTCGGAGAGCGGCCGCGACAGGGCAAAGGGCGATGGGATCGATCGAAGGCATTTTGTCACGTCCCCGCGGGCTACGGCCTTGGTGGACCCGTTCGCTGCGGCCGCCGTCGCGCACAACTTGCGGGCGCGTGACTTGGCTTTCTACATCCCTTGTCGATAGCCTTTCCGATCCGAAAACCCTCGATTTCATGCCGGCGCGCAAATTGCCGACCGATCCCGAGCACCTGAAACAAAGCTCTTCGCCTGACCCGGAAGCGCCTGCACCCAGTATGCGCAAGCTCCGCGAACGCCGGACGCGGTGATGCAACAAGTCACATCGCATGCCCGACCGCCCCGTGAAGGCTTGACCGCCGGGCTGCTGCTGGCGCCGGCGATATTGACCATCGTGGTGCTGTTCATCATTCCGATCGGCTACGTGCTGCTGCTCAGCGTTACCGATCCGACCGTGTCGCTCAACCACTACCGGCGCCTGTTCACCGTTCCGCTCTATGCGAACGTGATGATCAACACCTTCAAGACATCGCTGATCGTCACGGTCGCCTGTCTCGTGCTCGGCTATCCCCTCGCCTACGTGATGGCGCGCCGCAACGACGCGGTGGCGATCATTTTCCTCGTGGTGGTCGGATTGAGCTTCTGGACCGGATTCGTCGTGCGCACGTATGCCTGGCTGGTGATCCTCGGCAACAAGGGCCCGGTCACGGCGATCTACGCGTTGGCCGGCTGGGGCAAGCCGCCCCAGCTTCTGTTCACGTCCTTCAGTTCGACGCTGGGCATGACGCACGTCCTGCTGCCCTACATGGTGCTTGCGCTCTACGGGGTGATGCGCAAAATCGATCCATCCTACCTGCGCGCGGCCGAAGGCCTCGGCGCGCCTCCGTTCACGGCCTTCCGCCATGTGTTCCTTCCGCTCAGCCTCCCCGGTGTCGTCAACGGCTGCGTGCTGGTGTTCACCATGTGCCTTGGCTTCTACATCACGCCGATCCTGCTCGGCACGCCCAAGGACATGATGATCTCCCAGCTCATCAGCCAGCAGATCGAGGACCTTCTCGCCTGGGGCTTCGCGTCCGCAATCGCGGTCGTTCTGCTCGCCGTCACGCTGTTCCTGCTCGGCATCTACAATCGGTTTGCCGGGCTCGACCGGCTCTGGGGTTAGGCGATGACCAGGATCCCGCTGGCACTTGCCTGGCTGGTCGCGATCTTTCTGGTCGCCCCGATCTTCATCATCGTGCCGATGTCGTTCAGTTCGGCGATCTCGTTCGAGTTCCCGCCGCCGGGCTATTGGACCGGGTATTACGCGCAGTACTTCGCCAGCCATGCCTGGCTCGAGGCCACCGCCAACTCGTTCATCATTGCGTTCGGATCGATGGTCTTCACGATGGCGGTCGCACTGCCGGCAGCGTTCGGTTTCGTGCGCTACAAGTTCTACGGCAAGAGCGCGCTGAATCTGATGATCATGCTGCCGATCATCGTGCCGGCGGTGGTGAGTGCGCTCGGCTATTACGGCTTTCTCAGCGCTGTCTATCTGGTGGGCACGCGCACCGGGATGATCGTCGCGCACAGCGTGCTATCGATCCCGGTTGCCTTTCTGGTTATCGCCGCCAGCCTCAAGGGTTTCGACCGCAATCTTGAACGGGCCGCGATGAGCGCCGGCGCCGGGCCGTTGCGCACGTTCTTCTGGGTCACGCTGCCGGTGCTGCGGCCCGGCATCCTGGTCGGAGCGCTGTTTGCCTTCCTGCACTCGTTCAACGAGGCAGTGGTGGCGATCTTCATCGCCGGCCGCGATGCCTCGACGCTGCCGAAGAAGATGTTCGAAAGCATCCGGCTCGAATCCGATCCCGTCATCGCCGTGGTGTCGACGCTGCTGACCGGCGCGGTCCTGCTCGGCGTTCTGATCTCGCTTTTCTTTCGTCAAAGGACAACCCATGCAGCTTGATCCCCTGGTCAAACCCCGGTCGGTGGCAATCGTCGGCGCGACCGACCGGCCGAGCCCGGCGCGCTCGGTCATCGAGTCGCTCGGCGCGCTCGGCTTCCCCGGCGCGATCTATCCGGTCAATCCGAAGTACCAGACCGTGCTCAACCACGTCTGTTATCCGACCCTGACCGACCTGCCGGAAGCGCCCGATGTCGTCGTCTTCAGCATCCGCAATCCGCTCATTCCCGAGCAGCTGCGGCTGGCGGCGCGGCGCGGCGCGCGGGCGGCGGTAATCTACGACAGCGGCTTTGCCGAACTCGGCGAGGATGGCGCGCGGCTGCAGGCCGAGATTGCCGGGTTCTGCCGCGAAGCCGGCATGCCGGTCTGCGGCCCCAACTGCATGGGCATCATCAATCCGCCGGCGCGCGTGACTACCTACAAGCAGACCGTGATGGACCCGGTAGGACTCGCCGGCAATGTCGGCTTCATCTCGCAGAGCGGCTCGGTCTGTATCGCCATGCTGTCCGATTTGCGCCGCTTCGGCATCAGCCTTTCGGTATCGGCGGGCAATGAAGCGGTCACGCGAACCGTCGACTACATCGAATATCTGATCGACGACCCCAACACCAAGGTGATCGGCACGTTCACCGAGTCGGTGCGCGAACCCGAGCGCTACGTCGCCGCGCTGGACCGGGCCGCGAACGCCGGCAAGCCAGTGGTCGTGCTCAAGGTCGGCAAGACCGAACGCACGCAGCGCGCCATCACCAGCCACACCGGCGGGCTGGCCGGAGAATCGCGCGTGTTCTCCGAGCTGCTGCGCGCCCATCGCGCCATCGAGGTCAACGATCTCGACGAGATGACCGAAGTGCTCGCGGTTTGCCAGGGTGCGCGCTGGCCGCGCGGGCGCGGCATCTCGGTCATCACCGGTTCGGGCGGCCTAGCCGAGTTGATGCTCGACAATGCGACGGTGCTCGGCCTTGACCTGCCGCCGCTCTCGCCGGCGGAGCGCAAGGACGCCGAAAGCGTGATCGGGCGGATTACCGGCGACGGCAACCCGTTCGATGCCTGGGGCAACGGCAACTATGCGGTCAACCTCCCGCACGCCATGTCGGTGGTGGACAAGAGCGAGCGCATTTCGTCGGTCGTGTACTGCAGCGACACCAGCAACGAACCGCTGCTCGGTCATCCGGGCCGCGTGCTGGAGAATGTCACCATGCTGGCGAAGGCCGCGAGCCAATCCAGCAAGCCGTACTACCTCCTGAGTACCCGCTCGGGCGTGATGAACCGGCAGCAGGTCGACGCGATGCGCCAGGAGGGTCTCGTGGTGATCGGCGGTACGCGCCAGGGCCTCGCGGCGCTCGATCGTGTCGGACGCTACATGGGCGGGCAGCCGCCGGTGCGCACGCCTGCGGTCAAGCCGCAATCCGGACTGGCCGAGTTGATCGCCGCAAAACCCGGCCGGCCGACCATCAATGAGTTCGATTCCAAGCAGTTGCTGTCGGCCTACGGCGTGCCGGTGTCGCGCGAGCGCCGGGTCACGACGCTTAGCGAGGCCACCGCGGCCGGCCGAGAACTTGGTTTTCCGGTGGTGCTCAAGGTGCTGTCCGACGAAATCGCGCACAAGTCCGACCTGGGGCTGGTGGCGGTCAATCTTCGTAGCGACGACGAGTTGGCCCGCGCCTTCGCGCAGCTCAACGAACGCGTCGAGAAGCTGGAACAGCGGCCGTCCGATCTGGCCTTCCTGGTGCAGGAATTCGTCGCCGACGGTGTCGAGGTGTTCGCCGGCATTTCGCGCGACCCGGATTTCGGCCTGACCATCGCGTTCGGCATGGGCGGCATCGCCATCGAAGTCACCCGCGACTTTGCGCTGCGGACGCTGCCGCTGCGCGAGGGCGACGCCGAAGCGATGATTGCCGAGACCCGCGGTGCGGCGCTGCTCAGCGCGGTCCGCGGCCGGCCGGCGGCCGACGTGAAAAGCCTGGCGACGTGCCTCTACGCGCTGGCGGATTTTGCCCACCACAACGCCGATGTTCTCGCCGAGGTCGACCTCAACCCGATCAAGGCGCGCGCCGATGGCCGCGGCTGCGTGGTGGTCGATGCGTTGATCGTCGCCAAACCGCAAGCGAGGGGATGATCCGGTGGGGTCCGGCTATCTCTGCCTGCGGAACATCGTCAAATCCTACGACGGCAAAACCAATGCCGTGGACGATATCTCCATCGATATCGCGCGCGGCGAGTTCGTTACCTTCCTCGGGCCGAGCGGGTCGGGCAAGACCACGACGCTGATGATGATCGCGGGCTTCGAGTTTCCGACCAGCGGCGCGATCGAACTGGCCGGCAAGGACCTGGTGCTCAGCAAGCCCTACGAGCGCAACATCGGCATGGTGTTCCAGAACTACGCGCTGTTTCCGCACATGACGGCGGCGAAGAACGTGCGGTTCCCGCTGAAGATGCGGCGTTTCCCCCGGGGCGACGTCGATGCGCGCGTCGACAAGGTGCTCGATCTCGTGGGCCTCAGCCAGTTCGCCGGCCGCTATCCGCGCGAGTTGTCGGGCGGTCAGCAGCAGCGCGTGGCGCTGGCGCGCGGCCTGGTGTTCAATCCGGACGTGCTGCTGCTCGACGAGCCCTTGGGCGCGCTCGACAAGAACCTGCGCGAGCAGATGCAGGTCGAGATCAAGCGCATCCACCGCGACGTCGGCATCACCATGATCTACGTCACCCACGATCAGACCGAAGCCATGACGATGTCCGACCGGGTGGCGGTTTTCCGCAACGGCAGGCTGGAGCAGGTCGGCGCGCCGCTCGATGTCTACAACCGGCCGGTCAGCCGGTTCGTCGGCCAATTCATCGGCGACAGCAATATCTTCGCCGGGCGGATCGATCCCGCGCAACCGGGCCGGGTCGAGCTGACAGCCATCGGCCCGGTGCGCGTCGCCCCCGAGGGGCAGCCGGCGAGAGCGTCCGGCGAGATCGAACTGCTGATCCGGCCCGAGCGGCTACGGCTGCGCGCCTCCGGGCATGGCGAGAATGCGGACAACGAATTCGACATGACCGTGGACGAAGTCATCAACTACGGTGACTCGCTCCTGGTGATCGGGACCACCCACGGCCTGCCGTTGCGCGCACGCATGGTCGGGGCCGCGGCCGACATGCCGCGGCGCGGAATGAATGTGAAGCTCTATTGGTCGCCGGCGGACGCCCACATTCTTGGCCGGCCGTGACCCGCCGTTTATCTCGCGGGTTCTGAACGCCGCAAACCTTCAACGGGCGACGGCGGCGCGGTTCCATGGATCAACGCCCACAGCCGCGCCGGCGACAGCGGCAGTTCGCGGACCTCGACGCCGAGCGGCGCGAGCGCCGCCGCAACCGCGTTGGCGGCCGTCGCCGCCACCGCCACCATGCCGCCCTCGCCGGCTCCTTTCGCCCCAAGCGGATTCGTTTTGGAGCGGCGCAATTCCATCGTGATGGCGCGGATGTTCGGGAAATCCGATGCGGTCGGCACGAGATACTCGGCGAGCGATGCGTTGAGAATCTGCCCGTCCGCGTCGTAGATGATCTGGTCGAGAAACACGCCGCCCAGCCCTTGCGCCAGTGCGCCGATCGCCTGGCCGTGGACGATGTGCGGATTGATGGCGCGGCCGACATCCTCGATGGCGACATAGTCGATGATCTCGACTCCGCCGGTGCGCGGATCGACCGCGACATGGCAGGCATGAGCGCCGTAACTGTAAGTGCGGATCGTGGTCGCGAAGCTGCCTTCGGCCTCGACGCCGGCGAAATCCGAAAGACTTGCGCGCTTGCCGCCGGCGCTCACCACGCCGTCAGCAATCTCGATTGCCTCGTTGGGGAGGCCGAAGCGCTCGGTAGCGGCGGCGCGGATCGCGGCGAGAAGGTTGTTGCAGCCGTCCGCGACCGCCGAGCCGCCGACCACCATCGAGCGCGACGCGAAGGTGCCGAAGCCTTCGCGCAGATAGGTGGTCGAGCCGTGCAGAATTTTGATGCGCTCGAACGGCAGCTTCAACGTATCGGCGGCAACCTGCGCCAGCGTGGTCTCGAGCCCCTGCCCCAGCACCGAGGAGCCGACATAAACGGTCACCGTGCCGTCCGGCTCCACCACCAGGCGCGAATTCTCCTTGCCCGATCCGCTGCTCTCGACGAACGGAACGGCCGCAAGGCCGTGGTAGCGGCCGTCGATCAACCGCCCTTGCAGCGACTTCTTTTGGTCCCAGCCGAGTTCGCTCAACGCGCGCGCGAAGGTCGCGTGGTAGTCGCCGGTGTCGAACTCGGTCTCGCTCTCATAGGGCACGAGCTTGCCGGTCGCGAACGGCAGTTCGGCTTCGGCGATCAGGTTCTTGCGGCGGAACTCCATCGGGTCGAGCGCGAGATCGCGCGCCACCATGTCGAGCAGCCGCTCGCGGAAGAAGTTCGCCTCGAAGCGGCCGGGCGCCCGCATGGTGCCGACCGGGGTCTTGTTGGTCATCAGGACATCGACCGTGAAGGCAACGTCGCGGATGCGGTAAGGGCCCGGCAGGAATTGCGCCGCCTTGGCGGGGACGACGCCGCCGTTGGTGCGGATATAGGCGCCCATGTCGCCGTAGACGTGGCCCCGCATCGCGAGGATCGTACCGTCACGCGTGCAGGCAATTTCGACGTCGCAATCGACCTCGCGCGAGTGATTGGTCGCCATCAGGTGCTCGCGGCGGTCCTCGATCCACTTCACCGGCCGGCCGGTGAGCCGGGCCGCGAACGGGATGAGAAAATCCTCCGGATAGAACTCGCCCCGCACGCCGAAGCCGCCGCCGACATCGGGCTCCAGCATGTCGATGTCGGTTTCGGCGATGCCGAGCATCGGCGCCAGAATCCGGCGGTTGAAGAACAAGACCTTGGTGGCGCCGAACACCGTGAGCCTGGTCTTGTCGGCGTTCCATTCGGCGATCGAGCCGCGGGTCTCCAGCGGCAGCCCGGTCAGGCGGTGGCAATGGAAGGTCTCGCGGCGCGTGTACGGCGCCTTGGCAAACGCGGCGTCAGCATCGCCGAAGGCGACCGCATAGCGGATCGCGCGGTTGCTGCCGTTGCGCTCGAACAACAGCGACTCGTCGCTCGCCGCCGCATACCGGTCCGCCACCGCCGGCAGTCGCTCGATGTCGACGCCGATCGCGTCGAGCGCGTCCTCGGCCTGCGCCTGGCTGTCCGCCACCACCACCGCCAACGGCTCGCCGACGTAACGCACCTTGTCGCTGGCGATGACCGGCTGGAAATACGGCTTGAACTCCGGGAGATTGGCGAGCCGCAGCGGGATCACCGGCACTTCGCCAATCTCGGCGGCGGTGATCACCGCGTGAACGCCGGGCCGCGCTCGCGCGGCGGATGCATCGATCGTGCGAATTTGGCCGTGCGCCACGTGGCTGCGCAGCACGACCGCGTGCAGCATGCCGTCGCGCTGAAGATCGTCGACGAACTTGCCCCGGCCGGTGAGAAATCGCAGGTCTTCCGCCCGATCGACCGGTTGACCGATCAGCGCCGCTGCTGGCAGGTTCATAGGTGATCTTCGGTTGTCGGCTCAGGGCCGAGAGAAGTTGAATTTCGATGATCGACCGGCAGAAGCGGTGGGCCCCCTCTCCCATAGGGAGAGGGTTGGGGTGAGGGGTTACGATCCATCGATAGGCTTCGATCCCCCTCTCCCCACCCCTCTCCCCGACGGGGAGAGGGAGCCGACCGACACCGCTGCGCATTCATTGACTTAATCGACTCCCCTTGCGTATCAGCGGTCCTAATCCCGCTCCAGCAAACCGCAAGCTGACCACCTTCGACCAAAAGGAACAAGCGATGAAAATCATCGATATGACTCACGTGATGAACGTGCACACGCCGGGCTGGGTCGGCTACGCCGGCAACAAGATGTATTACGCGCAGAACCTGCAGACCGTGCGGATCGTGGCGCAGCGCATCGACACCGCGCTGCATGTCGGCACGCATTTCGACGGCGCGATGCACGCGACCGACAACCGCCAGGGCGACATGGCGCACCTGCCGCTGGACTATCTCTGCAACCGCGGCGTGGTGGTCGACATCTCCAAGCACATGACCGACTGGGCGGTGATCACGCCGCAGATCATCGAGAGCGCAGGCGCCGATATCCGCGAGGGCGACATCCTGATTCTGCATACCGGCTGGCACAAGCACTACGAGGGCCAGTCGCAGCAGGACCTGGTGCGCTACTTCTGCTACCACCCCGGCCCGAGCCTCGAAACACTCGACTGGATGTTCAAGAAGAAGATCAAGTGGTGGGGCATGGACACCGGCTCCTGCGACCACGCCATGAACACCTCGATCCGCTACATGCGGCCGGACCTCGCCGAGGAGTTCACCAGGAAGCACGGCAAGACGCCGGGTGAGTTCTTTGGCACGTTCGAGTACACCCACAAGAAATCCGGCCGCAAGGTCTCCGCTGACGTGTTTCCATTCCACAACTGGGCGTTCCAGGAAGGGTTGCTGCACGCGGAAAATCTCGGCGGCGACATCGAGTTGATGCTCAACAAGCGCGCTATCATCGGAGCGTTCCCCTGGCGTTACGAGGGGCTCGAAGGCTGCCCGTGCCGGATTGTCGCCTTCCTGGATTGCGGCGAGAACGTCGAGGCGGTCGGTGACGCCGCCAAGGCGATATTGGGTGGCTGATTTCGGAGGAATGATGTTGTCAACGCTGGAACTGGATCAAAGCAACGTCGTCGACATTGACCTCGGCAGCGCCGAGTTCAAGGCGAATGCGCATCAGCACATGGCCGATTGGGCACGGCGGCCGCCGTTCTACGTGCTGGGCCAGGGCCAGCCTCAGGTCGTGGTCGGCCGCTACGCCGACGTGCACAAAGTCTTCTCGGATACACAGACCTTTGCATCGGAGATGCCGCGCGGACCGGGCTGGGAGCAGTTCAACAAGATCATGGACGCGCAGTTCGTCACGCAGATGGACGGCGAGCAGCACGCCCGCGTCCGCCGATTGCTGATGCCGGCGTTCTCGTCGCGGCGGATCGAACAGCTCAAGGAGAGCATCACCGGCATTGTCGACGGCATGCTCGACCGCATCGAGGCGAACGGCCCCGCGTTCGACGGCATGCAGGACTACGGCGCGCATCTTGTCGTCGACGCACTGCTGACCGCGATGGTGGCGATGGACGAGCGCCGCAAAGCGGTGTTCACCGCGTTCCACGACCTCATTCCGGGTACCACCTACGTGAAGCCCGGCGAGTCGTGGTCGCCGGAGCTGCGCCGCGCCTTCGACCGCACCATGGAGGAGATCAACGTCATCATCGATGAGCGGCGCGCGAGCCCGCGCCCGGACTTCATCAGCGACCTTGTCAATGCCCGCGATGCTGGCGACAAGCTCAACGACCGCGAACTGTTCGACCAGATTTTCGGCATCTGCGGCGCATCACTGTCGGCGACCAGCCGGGCCGCCGGCGGCGCGCTCTATCTGCTCTATACCCACGACGACCAGCGCGCGCAATTGATCCGCGATCCGTCGCTCATCCCGGAGGCGATCGAGGAATGCCTGCGGCTGGGCAGCAACGGCTACTTCACTTTCCCGCGCATTGCCACGCGCGACACCGAGGTGGGCGGCACCCGCATTCTCAAAGGCATGGTGGTGCGGCCGTCGCCGCTGGCGCCGAACTACGACCCGGACGCATTTCCCGATCCGCTAAGGTTCGACATCCACCGCAAGCCGAAGCGCATCCTGTCGTTCGGCGCGGGTCCGCACCATTGCGTCGGCAACATCCTGGGGCGCACCACCATCACCATCGCAATCACGCGGTTACTGGCGCGCTTTCCGCAGGCCCACATCAGCGATCCGAATTTCAAGCCGGTCTATGGCGGCGCGGTCGGTGAGTTGCGGTTGCAGCTCCTGCCGATGCGCATTCAGTGACACGCAACTTGGAAGTAGCAACGGCGCAGCATCAGTGGTCTGCTCCCTCTCCCATTGGGAGAGGGGTGGGGTGAGGGGTTAAGGTCTATCGGTCGAGTTGTAACCCCTCGCCCCAACCCTCTCCCCAGACGGGGAGAGGGAGCGACTACCAGCGCGGCAGCGCCTCGCCTTGCATGGGTAGAATGAGTTGAATACCCTTGCCATTCCGAAAATCGACTGCGTTGCACGCTCACTTCAAAAAAGTCCCGCATGCCAAAAATCTCCACACCCGACGGAACGAAACTCTACGTCGAGGAAGCAGGCAGCGGCACGCCGGTTGTGTTCGTTCACGAATACGCGGCCGACTACCGGACGTGGGAGCCGCAGATGCGGCACTTCGCCCGCTCGCACCGCTGCGTCACCTACAGCCAGCGCGGCTACCCGCCGTCCGACGTGCCGGAAGACCCCGGCAAATACACCCAGGACGTCTTCCGCGATGACGTGATTGCCGTCATGGATGCGCTGAAGATCGACAAGGCGCACGTGGTCGGCCACTCGATGGGCGCATCCACCGCGCTGCATGTCGGCATCCAGTATCCCGGCGCGCTGCATCTCGGTGACGGCGGCAGGCTGCGGCTACGGTTCGAGCGCAGACCCCAAGATCGTCGAGGAGTCGCGCGCCGCCTCGCGCGAGACCGCCAAGATGTTCGCCCAGAGCACGATGGCGGACGCCGCGGTGAAGTACGGCGACGGCCCGACCCGTCAGTCGCAGAAGAACAAGGATCCGCGCGGCTATGCGCATTTCGTCAAGATGCTGAGCGAGCATTCGCCGCTCGGTCATTCGCTGACCATGGCCAATCTGCAGGCCAAGCGCCCGACCCTATGGGACATGCAGGCCGACTTAAAGAGATTCACGCCGCCGCTGCTCATCGTAGTCGGCGACGAGGACGACTGGTGCCTCGACGCCAGCGTGTTCCTGCGCCGCACCGCGCCGACCGCCGGCCTGGTGGTCGTGCCGCGCACCGGTCACACGCTGACCAGCGAGGAGCCGGAGAAGTTCAATGCCGCGCTCGCCGAATTCTTCGCCGAGGCGGAACGTGGCGCCTGGCTGTCCCACAAGCCCCACGCGTAAACCGCAGTCATCAGTTCAAGGAGATCGAGATGGACCTTCAGCTCAAAGGCAAGACCGCGCTGGTGACCGGCGGCAGCGAGGGCATCGGCAAGGGCATTGCGCTGTTGCTGGCGAAGGAAGGCGTCGACGTGGTGATCTGCGCCCGCCGCAAGGAGCCGCTCGAAGCCGCCGCCGCCGAGATCGCCAAGGCCACCGGCCGCAAGATCGTCGCCATCCCGGCCGATCTGCGCAAGGACGCCGACGCCAAGAACTTCATCGAGCAGGCCCACAAGGCGCTCGGCCGGGTCGACATCATGGTCAACAACGCCGGTTCCGCGGCCGGCGGCGTGATCGAACATCTGACCGAGGACGACTGGGAGAAGGGCCTGCAGCTCAAGTTCATGGGTTATGTGCGCTGCCTGCGCTACGTGCTGCCGATCATGGTCAAGCAGGGCGGCGGCCGCGTCGTGAACCTCATCGGCAATGACGGCGTGAAACCGTCCTACTGGGAAATCTGCCCGGGTGCCGCCAACGCCGCCGGCCAGAACCTCACGATGTCGCTCGCCGGACAATACGGCAAGCACGGCATCAGCTTTTGCGCGGTCAATCCCGGCCCGGTGCGGACCGAGCGCTGGGCCGGGCTGGTTGCGGCGATGTCGCGCGACATGAACCTGCCGCTCGATGAAGCCGACAAGCTCGCGCCGTCTTCGATCCCGATGGGCCGCATCGCCGAGGTCGAGGAAGTCGCGAGCCTCGTCGTCATGCTGGCTTCGCCGCTGATGCAGATGGTCAACGGTACCCAGATCGAAATCGACGGCGGCCAGGAGAAGTCGCTGATGGACCGCCTGCGCGACCGCAAGTGACGCAGGCGTACGTTCGAATCGAGCCACACACTCCGTTCATTCCCGCGCAAGCGACGCGCAAGCGGGAATCCAGTACTTTTCTGCTTCGCGAATACTGGGGCCCCACCTGCACGGGACGAACGGAGGGAGAGGCATTTGCCCATCCATTAGATGAATTCTGCTGCTGAGCATGATCCGCAGATGCCGTGATTTGCGGCAATCGCGCGCGCTTATGTGACCTTGACAAGGTTTCGGGCGAAACGGACTATTTGTGCAGAAATGCCAAAAGAAAATGGCTGCACATCTTCAGTGCGATCGACCTTCCACGGAGAACGCGCATGATCACGAGATCCCAACTGCTGCGGCTCGCAGCCGCAGGCGCAGGTGCCGTTTGCTTCGGCAGCCCCGTCTTCGCGCAAAACACGATCAAGATAGGCGAACTGAACAGCTACAAATCGCAGCCTGCGTTCCTCGACCCCTATAAGAAGGGCTGGGAAATGGCGGTCGAAGAGATCAACGCCAAGGGCGGCGTGCTCGGCAAGAAGCTCGAAGTCATCTCGCGCGACGATGGCGCCAATCCCGGCGATGCGGTCCGCGTGGCCGACGAGCTTATCACCCGCGAGGGGGTGCATATTCTGGCCGGCACATTCCTGTCGCATATCGGGCTCGCGGTCACGGAATTCGCCGGCAAGAAGAAGGTGTTCTTTCTCGCCGCCGAGCCGTTGACCGACAAGATCACCTGGCAGAACGGCAACAAATACACCTTCCGCCTGCGCTCCTCGACCTACATGCAGGTGGCGATGATGCTGCCCGACGCGCTGGCGGCGAAGAAAAAGCGCTGGGCGCTGGTCTATCCGAACTTCGAGTATGGCCAGTCGGCCGCCGCCAACTTCAAGGCGCTGATGAAGGCCAAGCAGCCCGACGTGGAATTTGTCACCGAGCAGGCGCCGCCGCTCGGCAAAGTCGATGCCGGAGCCGTCGTGCAGGCGATCGACGACGCCAAGCCGGACGCCATCTTCAATGTACTGTTCGGCGCGGACCTGGCGAAATTCGTACGCGAAGGCAATACCCGCGGCGTGTTCAAGAACCGCCCCGTCGTGAGCCTGCTGTCCGGCGAGCCGGAATATCTCGATCCGCTGAAGGACGAAGCGCCGGTCGGCTGGATCGTGACCGGCTATCCCTGGGACAAGGTCAACACGCCGGAACACAAGGCCTTCGTCGACGCGTACCAGAAGAAATACCATGACTACCCGCGCCTCGGCTCGGTCGTCGGCTACGTGACCATTCAATCGCTGGCGGCCGGCATCAAGAAGGCGGGTTCGACCGACACCGAGAAGCTGATCGCGGCCTTCAAAGGGCTCAAGGTCGACAGCCCGTTTGGCCCGTTCGTCTATCGGGCCAGCGATCACCAGGCGACCATGGGTGCCTATGTCGGCAAGATCGCGCTGGAAAAGGGCAAGGGCACCATGAGCGATTTCAAGTATGTCGATGGTGCCAGCGTGCTGCCCTCCGATGCCGAGGTGAAGAAGCTTCGTCCGGCGGCAGAATAAGGCTTGGCGGAAGCATTGGGCGGCAAACGCATCCCACTCCAGTCGTCCCCGCGAAAGCGGGGACCCAGCTTTGCCGCCGCATGTCTGCGCAAACGAAGGCAGGGTTCCCGCTTGCGCGGGAATGACCGGAGCTTGTCGGCCGGTCACCGCGCAACTTATCGATGACGCTCGACGCCCTTCTGTTTCAGGCGCTCAACGGACTCGCCTCCGCGTCCGGCCTGTTCTTCGTCGGAGCTGGCCTGTCGCTAATTTTCGGCGTGACGCGGATCGTGAACATCGCGCACGGTTCGCTCTATATGCTGGGCATCTACATCGCCTACAGCATTGCGACCAAGGTCGGTGGCGGGCTCGGATTCTGGGGCAGCCTGCTGCTGGCGCCTCTTGCGGTCGCGGCGATCGGCGCCGCGATCGAAGTCCTGCTGTTGCGGCGCATCTATCAGGCACCCGAGCTCTTCCAGTTGCTTGCGACCTTCGCGGTGCTGCTGGTCATCAACGACGCCACGCTCTGGATCTGGGGCAACGAAGACCTGTTCGGCCCGCGCGCTCCGGGCTTGCGCGGCTCGATCGAGATCCTTCACCGCCGCTTTCCGACCTACGACCTTTTCCTGCTCTTCGCCGGTCCGTTCGTCCTCCTCCTGCTCTACCTGCTGCAGGCCAAGACCCGCTTCGGGCGTCTGATTCGCGCGGCCACCCAGGACCGCGAGATGGTCGGCGCACTCGGCGTCAATCAGGCCCTGCTGTTCACCGCGGTGTTCGCCTGCGGATCGTTCCTGGCCGGCCTTGGCGGCGCGCTGCAGCTCGCGCGCGAGCCCGCCAACCTGGCGATGGACCTGACCGTCCTGGGCGACGCCTTCGTGGTCGTGGTGGTCGGCGGCATGGGATCGATCACCGGCGCTTATCTCGCTGCCGTTATCATCGCCGAGATCAAGGCGTTGTGCATCGCCATCGGCGTGGTCGACTTCGGCGGCATCTCGGTCAATTTCTCGAAGCTCACGCTGGTCGCCGAGTTCCTGGTGATGGCGGTGGTCCTGATCGTGCGGCCGTACGGCCTGCTGGGCCGTCCGCAGATCGCGGTACGCAATCCGTCCGCCGAGGATGATCCGATCCGCCCGGCCACCACCGCCCTCAAACTTGCCGGTGCGGCATTACTCGTTGCGCTGATCCTCTTGCCGTTGATCGAGCCCTGGTACCCCTACGTGCTGGTGCTCGGCATCGACGTGCTGATCGCCGTGATCTTCGCGACCAGTCTGCATTTCATCATGGGACCGGGAGGCATGCACTCGTTCGGGCACGCCGCCTACTTCGGTCTCGGAGCCTATGGGGCCGGCCTGCTGGTCAAATTCTTCGCCGCCAACATGCCGCTCGCCCTGCTGGTCACGCCGGTCGCGGCGGGTGCCGGCGCGCTGCTGTTCGGCTGGTTCGCGGTCCGGCTCTCCGGCGTCTATCTGGCGATGCTGACACTCGCGTTCGCACAGATCGTCTGGGCGATCGTGTTCCAGTGGGAGGACCTGACCGGCGGCTCCAATGGCGTTCTCGGCATCTGGCCGACCGCACCGTTCACGGAACGCTGGAGCTATTTCCTGCTGACGCTCGCGCTCACGGTCTGCGGCGTTCTGTTCATGCGGCGAATGCTGTTCTCACCCTTCGGCTATGCGATGCGCGCCGGTCGCGATTCCCCGCTGCGGGCGGAAGCGATCGGCATCAACGTCAAACGGGTGCACTGGATCGCCTTCGCGATCGCGGGCGCAATCTGCGGCGTGGCGGGCGGCCTGTTTGCCTTCGCCAAGGGTTCGATCTCGCCCGAAACCATCGCGGTCGGGCGTTCCGTCGACGGGCTGGTGATGGTTCTCTTGGGCGGCATCCAGACGCTGATCGGGCCACTGGTCGGGGCGCCCGTTTTCATGATCCTGCAGGACACCATCATGCGCCAGACGGAATACTGGCGCGCATTGCTCGGCGCCATCATCCTGCTGCTGGTCCTGGTGTTCCCCGCCGGCATTGTCGGCACGCTTGCCAAATGGACCGAAAAGGTGCGGCGATGAGCGTGCTGTCGGTGCGCGCGCTGCGCAAGTCGTTCGGCGGCGTCCGTGCCGTCGACGACGTGAGCTTCGATGTTGAGCAGGGGAAATTTCTCGCGCTGATCGGCCCCAACGGCGCCGGTAAGTCGACCTGCTTCAACATGATCAACGGGCAGCTTTCGCCCGACAGCGGCGACATCATTCTGGCCGAACGCAGTATCGTCGGGCTGAAGCCACGGGACATCTGGCGGCTCGGCGTCGGCCGCACTTTCCAGGTGGCCGCGACCTTCGGCTCGATGACGGTCGTGGAGAACGTGCAGCTTGCGCTGGCGAGCTTCCATGGCGAGATATTCCAATTCACCACGAGCTTCACCCGTCGGCATCGCGAACGCGCAATCGAACTGCTCGACCAGGTCGGGATGGCGGGCGACGCCGAGCGCGCCTGCAAGGAATTGGCCTATGGCGACGTGAAGCGTGTTGAGCTGGCGATCGCGCTCGCCAACAATCCTCGCCTTTTGTTGATGGACGAGCCGACCGCCGGCATGGCGCCGCGCGAACGCAACGACCTGATTGCGCTCACCAAGCGGCTGGTGGTCGAGCGCAAGATTTCCGTGCTGTTTACCGAGCACTCGATGGACGTGGTGTTCGCGTACGCCGACCACATCATCGTGCTGGCGCGCGGCAGGCTGATCGCGTCCGGTGACGCCGATGCGATCAGGGACAATCCGCAGGTGCAGGAGGTCTATCTCGGCACCGGCGGCACGCCGGCGCGCCGCGCCGAGGTTCCGGCATCATGACTGAACCGATACTCCAGGTGGACGGGCTTAAGGCCTGGTACGGCGCGGCGCAGATCCTGTTTGATCTGTCCTTCGAGATCGGCCGCGGCGAGGTCGTGGCGCTGATGGGCCGCAACGGCGCCGGCAAATCGACCACCATGAAAACGCTGATGGCGCTGATCGCGCGCCGCGCCGGAACGGTCCGCTTTCTCGGCGAGGACATTTCCCGGCTGAAGGCCTTCGAGATCGCACGGCGCGGCCTCGGGTTTCGTCCCGGAGGACCGCCGCATCTTCGCAGGCCTCACCGTGCTGGAGAATCTCGACATCGGCTTGCAGCCGCATCGACAATTTCCTGACGGCCGCCCGGCGCCGTCCTGGACACCCGAGAAGCTGTTCGCGCTCTTTCCCAATCTGGGCCAGATGCCGGATCGGCTCGGCGCCCACATGAGCGGCGGCGAGCAGCAGATGCTGACGGTCGCTCGTACGCTGATGGGCAACCCGCTGCTGGTGCTGCTCGACGAACCGTCGGAAGGCGTCGCACCGGTGATCGTCGAGCAGATGGCCAACACGATCATCGACCTCAAGAAGGAAGGCCTCTCGGTGCTGCTGTCGGAGCAGAACATCCATTTCGCCGAACTGGTCTCCGATCGCGTCTATGTTCTGGAGAAGGGACAGATGCAATGGCAGGGCCGCATGGCGGACCTCGCCGGCGACGTGACGGTGCAACGCAGCTTCCTCTCGGTCTGATCGCAAGCCGCGGGTCATCGCGGCGCTGGGCGCGGACGTTCGGCTCGGGATGATTGCAGTGGCGGCGGAAGGAATTCGGCGTCAGGCGCGAAATGCTTCGAGAGCTTCAGGCCCTGCGCCTGGTAGTTCGAGCCGATGCCCTGGCCGTAGAGCGACTGTCGGCCGCTCCAGCATCCGCTCGTAGACCAGCCGGCCGACGGTCTGGCCGTGCTCCAGGATGAACGGCACCTCGCGCGAGCGCACCTCCAGCACGGCGCGCGCGCCGCGCGCCGCCGGCGCCGGCATAGCCGAAGCCCGGATCGAAGAAGCCGGCATAGTGCACGCGGAACTCGCCGACCAGCGGATCGAACGGCACCATCTCGGCGGCATAGTCGGGCGGCACCTGCACGGCCTCCTTGCGAGGCGAGGATGTAGAACTCGTCGGGATCGAGGATCAGGCTCTCGTCCTTGCGCGCGCGTGATCGGCTCCCAGAAATCGGCGACGTCGTAGCCGCGCGCCGCTCGACATCGATCAGGCCGGTGTGGCGCTTGGCGCGATAGCCGACGATGCCCGTTCGCCGGCGCCGGCAAGGTCGAGCCGGCGAGATCGACGCTGACCGCGACGCCCTCGCCCACATCGGCGTCATCGTCGTCGACCAGCCGCTCGCGCGCATGCAGCGTCGCGCAGCGCGTCGGCGTCGAGCAGCGCGTTGCCGCGGCGGAAGCGGATTTGCGACAGCCGCGAGCCCTCGCGCACCAGCACCGGGAAGGTGCGCGGGCTGATCTCGGCATAGAGCGGGCCGTGATAGCCGGCCTCGATGCGGTCGAAGCCGCGCGTCTCGTCGGCGATCACGCGGGTGAACACGTCGAGCCGGCCGGTCGAGCTTTTCGGATTGGCGGCGGCGGAGATGTCGTCGGGCAGCGCCAGGCTCTCGATCAGCGGCACGATGTAGACGCAGCCGGTCTCCAGCACCGCGCCGTCGGTGAGCGCGATCTCGTGCAGCTTCAGTTCGTCGATGCGCTCGGCGACCGTGGTGCGCGGGCCGGGCAGGAAGCTCGCGCGCACGCGATAGGCGACCTCGCCGAGCCGCAGATCGAGGCTCGCCGGCTGGATCTGGTCGGCGCGAAGTCGTACGCGCGCGACGGATCGCGCCCGCCTCGGCGAGCGCCGCGATCATGTGGTCGGGCAGGATGCCCTTCTGATCCACGGCAAAGGCGAGCGGCACGTGTCGGTCGCATCCGCTGTCCTCAGCCATGACCGCGATGCGTTAGCCGACGACCGCGCTTGACGGAAAGGCGCGGCGCGCGTATGAGCCGTACTTATCCCGTGGTCATTTGAGCCGGCCGGCTTGCAGCCACGTAAAACAAATCGCTAAAAGGCCGGGGACGCGTGTGCCCGGCCGACGACTTGTTCCGGCCGGTTTTTTGTTGGCTGAAGGAGGCCCGCAATGCCCGCGTCCAAGACCGCGTCCGACCGAAGCATACCGCCCCGAAACCCAGCTCGTGCATGCCGGCACGCTGCGCTCGCAGTTCGGCGAGACCTCCGAGGCGCTGTTCCTCACCCAGGGCTACGTCTACGACATCGCCGCGCAGGCCGAGCGCGCGCTTCAAGGACGAAGAGCCCGGCTACCACTATTCGCGCTTCTCCAATCCGACCGTCGACGATGTTCGAGCAGCGCATGTGCGCGCTCGAAGGCGCCGAGGCCGCGCGCGCGACCGCGACCGGCATGGCGGCGGTCACCACCGCGCTGATGGGCCAGGTGCGCGCCGGCGACCATGTCGTCGCGGCCGAAGGCGCTGTTCGGCTCCTGCCGCTACGTCGTCGAGGACCACCTGCCGCGCTACGGCGTCGACCTCGACGCTGGTCGACGGCACCGACCTCGACCAATGGCGCGCCGCCGATGCGGCCGAACACCAAGACCTTCTTCCTCGAAAGCCCGACCAACCCGACGCTCGAAGTGATCGACATCGCCGCGGTCGCCAAGATCGCGCACGCGGCCGGCGCCACGCTCGTCGTCGACAACGTGTTCGCGACGCCGCTCTACCAGAAGCCGCTCGCAGCTCGGCGCCGACTGCGTCGTCTATTCGGCGACCAAGCACATCGACGGCCAGGGCCGCTGCCTCGGCGGCGTCATCCTCGGCTCGCGAGAAATTCATCCAGGACAACGTCCACAGCTTCATCCGCCAGACCGGCCCGTCGATGTCGCCGTTCAACGCCTGGGTGCTGCTCAAGGGGCTCGAGACGCTGGCCGGTGCGCGTGCAGCGGCAGACCGACACCGCGGCCACGATCGCCGACGCGCTCGCCGAGCATCCGAAGATCACGCGGCTGATCTATCCCGGCCGGCGCCGACCATCCGCAGGCCGAGATCGTCGCGCCGGCAGATGCGCGGCGGCTCGACGCTGGTCGCGTTCGAGATCGAGGGCGGCAAGGCCGGCGGCGTTCCGCTTCCAGGACGCGCTCAAGCTGGTGCAAGATCAGCAACAATCTCGGCGACGCCAAGAGCCTGATCACCCATCCGGCGACCACGACGCACCAGCGCCTCACGCCGGCGCAGCGCGCCGAGCTCGGCATCAGCGACGGACTGGTGCGGCTGTCATGCGGGCTCGAACATCCCGACGATCTGGTCGAGGATCTGACGACGCGCTTGAAGGCGGTGTGAGCGCGACGACGCGAGCGTCAGCGCGCGCTCGCGGGCCGCCGCGGTCGCGGTCGGACGCGTGGCCGCTTCGGCGATCGGCGCCGGCCAGCCACTTGGCGAGGCAGGCGTAGCTCCAGTCGTTCATGTGCAGCCCGTCCGGCGACAGGAAAGTGTCGAACGGCAGCTCGTCGACCTCGCGCCACTGGCGCATCAGCGCAAAGCGCTGGAACAGATCACACATGCTCCGCCTTGGCGGCGGTGCGCGATCAGCGCAACCATGCCGTCGTGCGTTCGCTCTTGGCGATCACCTTCGGCGCATATTGCGGATCGATCAGCACGACGTCGGCGCCGGTCGCCTTCAGCCGCGCAATGCCGTCGTGCAGCAGCGTCGCGTGCGGCATGCACGGCATGGTCGCGCAGCACCGAATTGGTGCCGACCTGCCAGAGCACCAGATCGGGCTTTTCCGCGATCACGTCGGTTCGAAGCCGCGCGACATGTCGCGCGGCTTCTCGCCGCCGACGCCGCGGTTGAGCACGGTGATCTTGTGCCGCGGAGACAGCGGCGCGAGTTCGACCTCGAGCCGGCTCGGATAGGACGCCGCCGGCGTGCTCGCGCCGGCGCCGCCGGTCGAGGACGAGCCCAATGCAACGATCTTGAGCGGCCTCCCGGCCGCAAGCCGCCGCGAGACCCGCACCAGCGGCGTGTCGAAGCGGGCCTTGCTGGTATCCACGACGCACGTGGGCGCGCGAGCCGCGACGGCGACCGCGGTGCCGTCGCGGGGTGGACAGCGCCACCGGACCCGGGCTTCGGCCCACGCGGCCGCAAACGTCAGCGGGACGACCGCCGCCGCGAACAACAGGGGCACGCGACGCCGAAGAAGGTAGCGATGCATGATGGTCTAACGTCCCTGTTCACACCGTTTATCGTTTTTGGCCGTACCCGCCCCTTGTGGAGTACGCCAATGCTTCGAGCGCTTCACGAAACACAATCGGCTCAATCGGCGATGGCATCAACAGTTGCAGTCTGCCATATCACCACATCGGGTTTCTCGTCGACAAGCAGTTTTGCGATGTCCCGCGCCATATCGTCCGCCGTGTTGCAGGGACGGAACAGGGCGCCGACGCTGCGGCCGCCAGCGGCAGCGCCACATCATCGCCGCCCGGCTTCATTGCAGATCGAGCATCGGCTCCGACCGCCATCGCCGTCGCGCAGCTCAGTTACGGCCGCCAACGCTTAAGTATTGTTTAAATCACATCGCCGCGATGTGGAGCGCCAGCTTCTCGCATCTAGCCGGCAATCGCGACGCGAACGCTGCCGCGGTGCATAGCATCAGATTCGCGGATTGGCGGTCACGACCGACGAATGACCTCACACAATGCGGCCGAATGGACAGATCCGGTCGTGCATAGCCGTTAATCCGATGCCGTTGGGTTACGACACGGCGCTATGACGACGTGGCGGCTAGACCGCGACAATTTCCCTGGTCCAATCTATGTGGCACCTTGCCCAAGGGGGGCAAGAGACTTAACCATGACCGCTGCCAAACCGTCCTACCGGGCCGTGACCCGCCAGATCGAGGTCAAGGTGACCCCGCAATTCCTGCCCGACCGCTCCTCGCCGGAGAACAGATATTTTTTCTGGGCCTATACCATCAAGCTCACCAACCTCGGCGCCGAGACCGTCCAGCTCAAGACCCGCCACTGGCGCATCACCGATGCGAACGGCAAGCTGCAGGAGGTGAGCGGCGCCGGCGTGGTCGGCGAAACCCCGTTGCTCAAGCCCGGCGAGGAATATCGAATATACCAGCGGCGTACCGCTGCCGACCCCGTCGGGCTTCATGGTCGGCAGCTACGGCATGGTGACGGACGGTGGCGAGGCGTTCGACATCGAGGTTCCGGCGTTCTCGCTCGACCCGCCGCAGAAGGCGCGAACGATCAATTGATCGTCCGGTGCGCGCACGGTCATTGTTCCTGACCGTCCGCCACTCCGTCTGCCACCTCCTGGGGCTCGAACACGTAGGTCGAGCTGCAGAATTCGCAGGTCACCGTGATCTCGCCGTTCTCCACCATGTGATCGCGGTCGTCCTGCGGGAAGCTCTTGAGCATGGCCTCCACGCCCGACGCGAACACGAGCACTCGGCATTGAGCGCAGAGGCGCGAAAGACCCGCACGCCGCGCTGGTGGAACAAACGATAGAGCAGACGCTCGGCCGACACCGCCGGATCGAGCAACTCCACATCTTCGACCGTCGCGACCAGGGAGCGGCCCTCGACCCAGGCGTCGTCCTCCGGGATGGCGTGCAACTCCATCCCTTCCGGCGCGTCTCCCGGATCGAGATCGGGCATGCCGCGCCCGCTCCTTCTGAGCGGCAGGAACTGCAGCAGGATGCCGCCCGCGCGCCAGCGATGGCTGGTGCCGCCGGCGCCGGCGGAAATTCCTCGCCGACCGCCAGCCGGACCCGCGTCGGGATTTGTTCCGAGCGCAGGAAATATTCGTGGGCGGCATGCTCCAGGTCCTTGCCTTCGAGCGCGACCAGACCCTGGTAGCGGGCCGTATCCGGCCCCTGGTCGATCGTCATGGCGAGATGGCCGCGGCCGATCAACGCGCCGGGGTCGACCGGTCCGTCGGCGATGGCGGCCGCCACCCGCTGCTTGTCGAAGCGGGCGAGCGCCCGCACGTTTCCGGGCGTCCGGTAATCGACAACCAGCATCCGCACCGGCCCGTCGGTCTGCGTCTGCAGAATGAAGCGGCCCTCGAATTTCAGCACCGAGCCGAGCAGCACGGTGAGGACGATGGCCTCGCCGAGCAGCTTGGCCACCGGCGCAGGGTAATTGTGCCGCGACAATATGGTGTCGACCGCGGGGCCAAGGCGCACCAAGCGGCCGCGCAGATCGAGCGCCTCGACCTGGAATGGCAGGATGGTGTCGTCCGCGGAAGTCGCCGCAGGCGCGCGCACCGGGATGGCGAGATCGGGATCAGTCATGGCGGCATATATAGTGCCATCGGGCCGGAAAGTGACCCCTCGCCGACGAGTTCCTGGCCTGCCGAGCGGGCCTCAGCGCGCCCGCGTTCAGGCACCAGGCCAGGATGCCCTTCTGGGCGTGCAGGCGGTTCTCGGCCTCGTCGAACACCACCGACTGCGGGCCGTCGATCACCTCGTCGGTCACCTCGTCGCCGCGGTGGGCCGGCAGGCAGTGCATGAACAGCGCGTCGGGCTTCGCCCGCGCCATCAGCCGGGCGTTGACCTGATAGGGCTTGAGCAGGTTATGCCGGCGCGCGCCGTCCTTGTCGCCCATCGACACCCAGGTATCGGTGACGATGCAGTCGGCGCCTTTCGCCGCCTCCTCCGGATCGGTGCCGATGCGCATCGGCCGCCTTTGACGTCTTGATCCAGTCGGTGAGCCATTTCTTGGGCGCGAGCTCCGGCGGCGTCGCGACCCGCAGCTGAAAATCGAAGCGCTCGGCGGCATGAACCCAGGACGCGAGCACGTTGTTGGCGTCACCGGTCCACACCACGGTCTTGCCGCGGATCGGGCCGCGATGCTCCTCGAAGGTCATGACGTCGGCCATCACCTGACAGGGATGCGAGCGCCTCGTCAGTCCGTTGATGACCGGCACGGTCGCATGCTCCGCGAGCTCGGCGAGCGACTCGTGGATCGAGAATGCGGATCATGATGGCGTCGACGTAGCGCGAGAGCACGCGCGCGGTGTCGGCGATCGTCTCGCCGCGGCCGAGCTGCATCTCCTGGCCGGTGAGCATGATGACATCGCCGCCGAGCTGGCGCATCGCGACGTCGAAGGAGACCCGCGTGCGCGTCGAGGGCTTCTCGAAGATCATCGCCAGCGTCTTGCCGGCGAGCGGCCGCTCGGCGAGCGGGCCCTTGCGCTTGAGCTTCGCCTTCATGGCGCGGCTCGCCTCGAGCATGCCGCGCAGTTCGGCCTTCGGAACTTCGGTCAGGTCGAGGAAATGGCGGACGCCGTTCGCGCTCATCCGGCCGCCCCCTGCGGGCGCGGCCTCGCATGCGCCGCGGCGAGGCGATCGCACAGCCCGTTCGATGCGCCGCACCGCCTCGGCGATCTCCTCTTCGCTCACGATCAGCGGCGGCAGCAGCCGCACCACGTTGTCGCCGGCCGCCACCGTGATCATCTTCTCGGCGCGCAATTCATCGACCAGATCGGCGCTCGGAACCAGCATGCGTAATCCGACCAGCAGGCCCTTCGCCCCGCACCTCGGCGATCAAAGTCGGATACCGGTCCTTGATCGCAGCGAGCTTCTGCTTGAGCAGGAGCGACACGCGCGTCATGTGATCGAAGAACCCGGGCGCCAGCATCACGTCGAGCACCGCATTGCCGGCCGCCATGGCAAGCTGATTGCCGCCAAAGGTCGAGCCATGGGTACCGGGCGTCATGCCCTTGGCGGCCTCCGCGGTGGCGAGGCAGGCGCCGAGCGGGAAGCCGCCGCCCAGCGCCTTGGCAAGCGCCATGATGTCAGGCGTCGACGCCGGTTCGCTGGTAGGCGAACAACTGCCCGGTGCGGCCGACGCCGGTCTGCACCTCGTCGAAAATCAGCAGCGAGCCCGTTCTGGTCGCAGAGCGTGCGCAGCGCGCGCAGAAACTCGTGCGGCACCACGCGCACGCCGCCCTCGCCCATGATCGGCTCGATCAGGATGGCGGCGGTCTGCGGCCCGATCGCGCGCTTGGTGGCCGCAAGATCGCCGAACGGCATCTGGTCGAAGCCGTCGACCACCGGACCGAAGCCGTCGAGATATTTCTGCTGGCCCCCGGCCGCGAGCGTCGCCAGAGTCCGGCCGTGGAAGGCGCCCTCATAGGTGATGATGCGATAACGCTCGGGCTTGCCGTTGGCGGACTGAAACTTGCGCGCCATCTTGATCGCGCATTCCATCGCCTCGGCGCCCGAATTTGTGAAGAACACGTAATCGGCGAAGCTCGCCTCGCAGAGCCGTGCCGCGAGTTGCTCGCCCTCGGGGATGCGATAGAGATTGGAAACGTGCCAAAGCTTCTTGGCCTGCTCGACAATCGCTTCCACGAGATGGGGATGCGCGTGCCCAAGCGCATTCACCGCGACGCCGGACGTGAAATCGAGATAGCGGTCGCCATTGGTCGCGACGAGCCACACGCCCTCGCCACGCTCGAACGCGAGGTCGACGCGCGCAAAGGTCGGAAGCAGATGCGATGTCTGAGCGGTGCTCATTCGCCGTGCCAATGTTGATCCGAAATGAAAGTGCCGCCACAACGGGCGGCACGGTTAAGCCATTCTATTGTAGCGCGCTTGGGTGTCAACACGCGCCGGAGGGCTTTAGTCACCGCAGGAATTAACGCTGGCGGCCCCGATGTGAGCGTAAGGGCCACACACCGATGGAATAAGTGTGGACGCTTCCCCTATCCACATCGGAACATGTGGACGCGACGAATGCCGACTCTTGCGCCCGACTCCCGCCATAATGTAGTTTTCGATTGTAGAATAAGACATTTCGTGCGGCGGACTGTCTCTGAGTACATCGTTAGTAGGAGTATGCGTCGGGCCAACCGTTCGTTGCCCGGACTCGTAGTAGGATTCTGTCGAGACGTCCCGCCGTAACAACTGCCGGGGACTTGAGGCATGACTTGGACTGACGAACGCGTCGAGACGCTGAAAAAGTTGTGGGGCGACGGCCTCTCCGCTTCGCAGATCGCGGGCGAGTTAGGCGGCATCACCCGCAACGCGGTCATCGGCAAGGTGCATCGGCTCGGATTATCCGGCCGGGCGAAATCACCGTCGTCGTCGGCACCGCGGCCGCGAAAGCCGCGCCCGCAACACATGATGCGCGTGTCGCGTCCGGCGGTGCGAGGCAACACAGCGCTGGCGCAAGCGTTTGACTATGAGGCGGAGCCGGAGCCCGAACTGGTCGAGAACGTCGTCCCGCTCGGCCAACGCCGCACGCTGCTCGAACTCACCGAAGACACCTGCCGCTGGCCGATCGGCGATCCCGGCGCTGCAGACTTCTTCTTCTGCGGCGGCCAGAGCATCAACACCGGACCCTATTGCGGCTTTCACTCGCGCATTGCGTATCAGCCGGCCAATCTGCGCCGCGACCGGCGGCCGCCGTTCCGCGGCTGAGGACGTAGGCCGCAAGTGAATGCGTCACCGGCTTAGAACGCATCACATCTTGCGTGAAATCGCTCACGCGCCGTTCGTCCCCGCGGAAGTGGGAATCAGAATTCCAATCGCCGAGTGCTATCCGTTGGTTCCTGCTTCAGCGGGAACCAACGGAGAAAACGCATCAACTCAGGCGCGATAGGCTCGCCTATCCGCATGCCAGCGTTCAGGCGGCGACTGCTTCCGGCAAGATGACGGCGTTTGCGTCGTAGCGCTTGCCGGCGCGCAGGCAGAACACCGGCTGCAACAGACGCTCCGCCACCACCTGCGTCTTCTCATTGTCGCGCAGAACAAAACGGCCGCGCTCGTCCGACAGCACCGAGACATCGGCGGCGGCGCCGGGCCGCAAGGTCCCGAGCTCGTCCGACAGGTCGAGCATCGCGGCCGCATTGGTCGTCACCATCGGAACGACCTGCTCGATCGACAGGCCGAGCGCCAGCATGCGAGCTCATCGCCTGAGGTCAGGCTGAACTTCGCCTGCCCGGCGAACGGGTGCGCTCTCGTCGTCGGGGTGTTCGGTCGGCGTCCCGGCGCGGCGGCGGAACATAGGTGTTGTATCCATGCATGTCGGCGCCCAGCGTGTCGGGAACGATGCCGGCATCGAGCGCCTTGCGCGCAAGGCGATAAGAGAAGTGGCTGCCGTGACCGACGTCGACCTTGAGGCCGCGGTCCAGCGCGGCGCGGATCACTTCATGGACCTTGCCCTCCCGGTTGACGAAGCCGCCGGGGTGTCGCGTGAAGGGATGAGCCAGAATATCGCCAGGCTGCAGTTCCGGGATCACCCGATCGAGAATGGTGTCGGCGTCTTCACCGTTGGCCCCGCTCTTGGGGAGTCCCCAGAGCTGGCCGAAATGGACGTAGACCGGAAGCTTGGTCTGGCGGCCGATCTCCGCGGACATCTGCAGGACCTTGATGCCCCAGCGCGCAAAGCCACCGATCTCGGCGTGTCCCTTGATGCCGCGCACCAGGTCGCGGTTCTGATCGGCCGCCCTCACCGCCGCGTCGATATCGATGCCTTCGGGGCTGTAGAGGTTCGGATAGTAGTGCCCCTCAAGTCCGCCCACGAGGTACGACGAGAGGAACGCGTAACCCGGGTCTTGGCCGGCTCGGCGACGAAGTGACGGAACCCGGGGAAGGTCATGCAGGACGGGCCGCCCTGATCGACCAGCGTGGTGACGCCGGAATGGACGCCGACCATGTCGGCATCCAGGCCGAAGCGCCCGCTGACATAGCGGTAGACATGGGCGTGGGTGTCGATCATCCCAGGGATCACGAGACGCCCGCGAACGTCCACGACCTCCTTGGCGCTGGCCGGCAGAATGTCCTTCTGGACGGCGGCGATCTTGCCGTCGCGGACTGCGACATCCATTACGCCGTTGATTTCGGACGCGGGACAGATGACGTGTCCCCCACGCAGCAGGAGGTCATAGGGCTTGTTGTCGGACATGTGGGGTCTCCGTCGTCAGCGGCGGTTGATGGGCTTGCAATCAGTATATGTGAGAATGGCAAAGACTTTCTAGCATGGCCGTTTGTCGGTGACTGCCTGAATCCTGGGCATAGGCTGCAAGCGCCAGTTGCGGCGTACCAACAGAGAATTCATGTCGAGAGTTAAGGCTGCCCGCAACCACGGCCCTTCCTCGCCTAGCGGCCGAAGATCTTGCGGACAACCGCACGGACTCGCGTCCAAATCGCCGACCGTGCAACCGCGCCGGCATCCAGCACCTGAGCCGGGGCGGCCACCACAGGCGCGCCTGACAAACGGGCTTCGAGATTGCGCGCAAACACCCGCGTGAGATGATCGGCGACATCCTTCACGAGACCCGAGCGGCTGAATTGCGCCAAGGCGCCCGACAGCAGGAACGTCACGGACACGTCGACCTGCGACGCCGCCGCGTCGAGCGCGCGAACGTCATAGGCGATGATTGCCCGCGCGCTTGATGGACTTCTGGTATCGCGACCGGCACCGCGGACAACGCCGTGGAACGTCTCGTCGTTGCGCTCGACCTGAAGCACGCCCTGGAACGCGCTGACAATCGGACCAAGCTTGACGGCGACCTCGCCCTCGGCGCGGCCGGCTTCCACCGGCGTGGTCAGCCGCGCGCCCGGCATGCACTGCGTCACCTGGTCCAGATCGGCGAAGAAGCGCCAGACCGCCGGACGGTCGAACGGGATGGCAAACGACTGACGCAATTCGACGCCGTCGCGTTCGACTGCCGCCCAATCGACCGCCGCGAAGCCATCGGCGCCCTTCGTTGCGGGCGGCGGTTTCCTCGCGACGTTGCCGTCCAGAGTGCTCTGAGAGAAATCCTGCGGTTTGGCTGGCCGGTGCGAGCCGACGGGACCGATCCGCCGCGCCGCCGGGGCGCCGGCGCGATCCGATGCCTTGAGCGTCGCGAGCGCGCTCTTGACCGCCTCCACAATGCCCACATAGCCGGTGCAGCGGCACAGATTGCCCGAAAGCTCCAATCGGATTCGCCGCTCGTCGGCGTCCGGCAGACGCGTGACGATGTCACGGGCCGTCATCAGCATTCCGGGCGTGCAGAAGCCGCACTGCAGACCGTGATGTTCGGAGAACGCCTCCCGCAAGACGTTCACGACATGATCGTCCTCCAAGCCCTCCAGCGTCGTGACCTCGGCGCCGTCGGCCGCGACCGCGAACGTGATGCAGGAGCGTGCCGGCGCACCGTCGATCATGACGGTGCATGCGCCGCAGACGCCGTGCTCGCAGCCGATATGCGTGCCGGTCAGGAACCGGTGCTCGCGCAGGAAATCGGCGAGGTTCAGGCGCGGCTCGATCTCGGCCTGCACCTTGTTGCCATTGATGGCGAGCGACAGCGGCTTCACGAGGCGCACGCCTGTTTTGCCGCGCGCTTGAGCGCGACCGGCGCAAGACTGCGAAGGTACTCGTCCTTGACGTTTTTCCCGTCGAGAAGTTGCAGCACTGCCCGGCGATCGAGGCGCTCGCCCAGATCGGAACCGAATGCACCGCCAAACAACGAAGCCGCATCCGCGACGACGATCGGGGCGGTCTCGATGGCGCCGATCACGGCGCGAAACCGGCCGCGGGCCGGATCATGCAGCACGCCGCCAATGGTGTGGGCGAACTCGCCGGCCTTCTGGCTGAATTTGAAGAATCCCCAGCGTGCGCCCGCAGAGAGCTTTGGCACGCGAATAGACTGGATGAGTTCATCGGGTTGGAGCACCGTGGTGAACGACGAGAGCATCAGATCGGCGACCGCGACGGTCCGGCTGCCGCGCGGCGTCCAGACAACAGCCTGCGCGCCGACCAAAGCCAATGCGGAAACCCAATCCGCCGCCGGATCGGCATGCGCGAGGCTCCCCCCGATCGTGCCGCGATTGCGCACCGCGCGGTAAGCAATGCGACCGGCAACCTGACGAAGCAAGCCCTGGACATGATCCGGGACACGGCCGTCCTCGATGTCGGCATGGGTGACGCAGGCCCCGATTTGAAGATCGTCGCGGTCGTCCGTCACGGTGGTCAATTCTGGTATCGACGTGATGTCGACCAGCAGGTCCGGCTGGGCGAGGCGCAGGTTCAACATCGGCCCAAGCGACTGGCCCCCCGCCAGCACTTTGGAGAACCCGTTCGCCTGCACCAGCAGCCTGGCGGCGTCGGCCAGCGTGGCGGGGCGCGCATAATCAAACGCGACAGGCTTCATATCGGTTTCACTTCCGGAGAGATGTCCATTGGGCTGCCGGCAGCCACCCTGGTACCGGCGAGCCAGCGCTCAATATCGCAATCCCGCGCATCAGAATCGTTCCTTGTGCGACAGCGTGTTGGTCACGAGGTCGCGCACGATCGGAAGATTCGGCAGCGGGTCAAGCTGCATGAGGCCCGCCCGCAGCTTCGCGATACAGGCGTATTCGACGTTGCCGTCGATCAGCATGGTGCATTCCTTGCAGACGTTGGCGTTGAAGCAGCTATATCGGAACGCCAAATCCGGATCGCCGGTGAGCCGGACGCGGACCAGACCGTCCAGCACCGAATCGCCGTCTTCGAACGCAACGTCGAAATCCTCGTAGCGGCCGTGATCGCGATTTGAGCCACGCCAGATGCGCAGCCTCGCCGTCTTGACCGGGCCATCGCCAGCAGTGTGTGAAGCGGTCATGCGCGCACCTTCGCAAAAGCCGAGGCCAGTTGATCGCCGTGCAACGACAGGCGCTGATTGGCGAGAAAGCGGTCGTCCGCCTTGGGAAAATCATCCCGCTGGTGGGCGCCGCGGCTTTCCTCCCGGCCCAGCGCGGCGGTGGCGACGGCTTCCGCCGCCAGCAGGCCGTTGCGCAGCTCGAACCACTCGACCAGGCTGGTGTTGTAGGTCGATTGGGCGGAGACCGTCAGATCGTCGAGATCGTCACGCCGCATCGCACGAATGCGCTCCAGCGCCGCCGCCAGGTCGGGCCCGTTGCGGAACGCGCCGACCTTGCCCCACATCAGCTTCTTGAGTTCGCCCATGAGCTGGTTCGGCGAAACTTCGCCGGCCGTGTTCCTGCCCGACAGCTTTCGAAGGAGATCGAGGTGCGGACGCGCCGCCGCGTCGTCCCATTTTGCCGTCCTGCTGCGGGACGCATATTGCGCGGCCTTCTCGCCGGCGCGCTCGCCGAACACCACGGCCTCCGGCAGAGCGTTGCCGGACAGCCGGTTGGCGCCATTGGCGCCACCGGCAAGCTCGCCCGCCGCATAGAGGCCCGGTACCGTGGACGCCATGTCGGCATCCACCTCGACTCCGCCCATCTGATAGTGCGCGATCGGAAACACCTCGACCGGCTGCTTGACGAGATCGATATTGTTGCGCTGGAAAATCTCGATCACCGGCCCGAGCGCATCCTTCAGCTTCTGCTCGTCGATGTGCTGAAAGGACAGATAGACGCCGCCGTGCGGCGATCCGCGTCCCGCCTCGACCTCCTTGTAGATCGCGTAGGTCAGGATATCGCGCGCCGTATCGTAGGATCCGCCGTCGCCCTCGCCCTCGCCATAACGGTGCAGGAACTCCTCGCCGTTGCCGTCGAGCAGGCGGCCGCCGAGCTTGACCCGGGTCGGTTCCCACGTTGTGGGATCGAGACCGACCATGCGCGGGGCAAGATGCCCATTCGGATAGAACTGCAGGAACTCGATATCGATGACACGCGCGCCACTGCGCAGCGCCAGTCCGACGCCCTCACCGGCCAGATTGTTGGACGCGGTCGTGCGCTGAAACATCTTGGTCATACCGCCGGTACACAGCACCACTGCGTTGCACTTGATCTTGACGGGCGCGGAGGTCGGCAGATCGACCCCGACCGCGCCTGCGACCTCGCCATCGCGCACCACGATGTCGGTCACGCTGACATTGCTGAGCCGCCGGATGCTCGAATCCCGGCTCGTCTTGTTGCGCAGGGCCGCGCATATTGCCGCACCCGTGCTCAAAAAATCGACATACACGCAGCGCTTTCGGCTGTGACCTGGCGCCTTGACCTGATTGATCTTGCCGTCGTCGCTGCGTGCCCAATTGACCTTCCAGTCCCCAAGTTCGCGGATGCGCTTGGGGCTTCCTTCGCACAGCAGAGCGGCGAGATTTTCGTTGCAGAGGCCGCGCCCGGCGCCGAGCGTATCCTCGAGATGCAGTTGCGGGTTGTCCGGCTCCGCCTCGCCGAGTGCGGAGGCGCAGGTCATCTGCGCCATGATGGTGGCGCCGCCGCGCCCGACCACGTTCTTGTCGAGCAGCAGTACCCGCGCGCCATTGCGGGCCGCCGCGACCGCCGCGAACATTCCGGCGCCGCCGCCGCCCACGACCAGGACATCGCCTTCAAGAATGATTTCATCAGCCATGCACGGCACCTGAAAATTGGAAATTGTTAAGCTCGATCAGGCGGCGCGTCGCGGCCTGGAGAGCGCTTCGAGAATGCGGCGCGGCGTGATCGGTATCTCGCACATCTCGACGCCGAGCGGCTGCAACGCATCGTTCACCGCGTTGGCGATCGCCGCTCCCGGCCCGATCGCACCGCCCTCGCCGACGCCCTTCTGACCGAACTCGGTATAGGGTGACGGCGTCTCCATGTGAAGGATGCGGACATTCGGTACCTCCGGACATCCCGGCAGCAGATAGTCCGCCAAGGTCGACGCCAGCGGCTGGCCCTGCGCGTCGAACGGCATCTCCTCGAACAGCGCCGCGCCGATCCCCTGCGCGGTGCCGCCTTGCACTTGGCCGTCGACGATCATCGGGTTGATCAACACGCCGGCGTCTTCGACCACGACATAGTCGAGAATTTCCACGCCGCCGGTTTCCGGATCGACCGCCACGACCGTGGCGTGGGCCGATCCGGTGTGCACGCCGGTGAGCCGCTCCGGTGCATATCCTCCGGTCACCTCAAGGCCATGAGGATTGATGTCGCCGGGCAGATCGGACGGCATGAGATAGAACGCGCGCGCAATGTCGCCCAGCGAAACGCTGCCATGGGGGCCGAAGACGCCACCGTCCCGCACCGTGACGGACTTTGCGTCGGTCTGCAGCATCGCCGCCCCGATCTCCGCCACGCGTTGCGCGAGTTCCTTGCAGGCGCGCGCGGTTGCGCCACCAGCCCAGACGATGCCGCGCGATCCCCAGGCGCCGCTCGAATAGGGCGAGATTTCGGTATCGCCGAGCTTGATCAGAACATTGGCCGGATCGATACCGATGCATTCGCTGGCAATCTGCGCCAGCGTGGTTTCAAGCCCCTGCCCGATGCTCTGAATCCCCACCCGGACCTCAAGCCGTCCGTCGGGCGTGATGCGCGCGAACGCCTGCTCGTAGAGCGCGCGCCGCTTGCCGTCGGCGGTGGTGCCGTGCGCCGTCTGCTCCGAGAACACCGAAATACCTAGGCCAATCAGGCGGCCGTCCGGCTCGCCGCGCTTCTGCCGGGCGCGGATGCCCGGCAGGTCGATGGCTGCGACCGCCTTGCGCAAGAGTTGCGGGTAGTCGCCACTGTCGAAATGCTTGTCGGTGACATTGTCGAACGGCATCTGCTCCGGCCGGACGAGATTCGCCAACCGAACTTCGTAGGGCTCGCGGCCGATCCGCCGCGCGACTGCATCGATCATCAGTTCCATCGCGTAACAGACGTTCGGCCGCGCGACGCCGCGATAAGGCAATTGCGGGCATTTGTTGGTCACGACCGCCGCCGCCTTGCAGCGATAGACCGGGATGTCGTACGGGCCCGGCAAGATTGCACTGACCTGCGACGGCTCGATCGCGGAGGTGAACGGATAGGCCGAATAGGCGCCGGAATCGACCGCCGCCTTGGCTTCAAAGGCGAGAAATTTGCCCTGTTCGTCGGTGTATGCCGACATGACGTAGTGGTGTTCGCGGCAGTTCGCATTCGCGGTGAGCTGTTCGCGCCGGTCTTCCAGCCAGCGCACCGGATGGCCGCACCGCATCGCCAGCCAGCACAGACAGGTTTCTTCCGACGCTACGATCGCCTTGTAGCCGAAGCCGCCGCCGACGTCGGGCGACACGACGCGGATCTGGATTTCCGGCAGTTGCAAAACCTGCGCGAGCCCGGTGCGCATGACATGCGGGAATTGCGATGCACCGTAGAGAATGAGCTGACTGAGCCGCGTGTCCCACAACGCCACAAAGCCCCGGCATTCGATCGGCGACATGACCTGCCGTGCGGTGCGCAGTTCGCGCGTGACCTTCACGGGCTGCGGTCTTGGCTGCCGCTTCGACAGGACCGTCGTAGCCGACTTCGAGGGCCACATTTCTTTTGATGGTGTCGTGCACGAGCACGCTGCCGGGCTCCTGCGCCTTGAGCATGTCGACAACCGCCGGCAATTCCTCGTATTCGACGATCACTTCGGCGGCGATATCCTCGGCTTCGGCGCGCGTATCGGCCACGCACATCGCAATCAGTTCGCCGACGTGACGGATTTTGTCGGTCACCAGCGGCGGCTGCTCCGAGACTTGAAACCCCGGCAATGTCGACACCGCCCGGATCGGCAGCACGCCAGTCAGGTCCTTGGCGGTGAATACCGAGGATCGCAGATGTTCGGGGATGCGAACGCCGGTAAGCCGCGCATGCGCCACCGGGCTGCGGACAAACGCCACTTCGCGCATGCGCGGGAAGCGGATGTCCCCAATGTATTGGCCGCGGCCGTGGAGGAAGCGGTCGTCCTCCTTTCGCCGTAGCCGCGCTCCCACACCAGTTTCGCTCAAGTCAGGGTCTCCGATGACGTATCCGTTGAGTGCGACGCACCATGATACTTTAGCGGCAGTCGCACTGCCAAACAGCAGAATCCCACAAACCCGCTGCACAATTCGCGGTCAATTTCCTGCCGCAGGCGCCTAAACCTTGATCAACACGGAGTTTGCGTGTGCGCTAGCATGGCGGTGGCTCACGCCGGAGGCGGAGACATCGAGGTGTTGGACAACCATCCGGCGATCCTCCGCCAGAGCTTTACGGGACTGAAATTCAAACCGGAGGCAATCATGCAATCCAGGACTACCGGCTACTCCGGCGCGCTGATCATCGCCGCGGGCATTGCCATCATCGGACTATCGGCCCCGGCCGCAAAGGCCGCGGAGATCAAGATCGGAGCGCCGCTAGCGCTCACCGGCGGGCTTGCAGACGAAGCCAAGAAGCAGGACGTCACGTGGAAGATGTGGCTCGATAAGGTCAATGCTGCCGGCGGCATCAATGTCGGCGGAACGAAAATGAAGGTCCAACTGGTCAAGTACGACTATCAGTCGGATGGCCAGCGCGCCGGCCAGTTGGCCGAGAAGCTTATCACCGACGACAAGGTCGACTTCCTGATGTCCCCCTTCGGGTCCGGTCACACCAAGATCGTCGGCACCATCGCAACCCGCTACCAGATCCCGATGATCGCGTGTGCGGCATCGTCCGAGTCGGTTTTCGACCGGACCTCAGGCTATCTGTTCGGAACCCTGTCCCCCAACGCGGGCTTGTTCAGCCCGATGGTGAAATTCTTCAAGCAGCAGATGCCGGCGCTCAAGCGGGTTGCCGTGCTCGGCCGCGACGACGTGTTTCCGAAAGCGACGGCGCAAGGCATTTCGGCGGCCGCGAAAGCGGCGGGACTGGATGTGGTCTACGATCAGCTTTACGCCGTCGGCACGATGGATCATTCAGCCTCGCTCTCTGCCATCAAGGCCGCCAAGCCCGACTGGATCTACGTCACGGGCTACACTCAGGACCTGATCCTGGTGCGCAAGCAGATGGCGGACCTCGGCGTGAAGGCGCCGATCATCACGATGCTGGCCGGTCCGGCCTACAAGGAATATGTCGACGGTCTCGGCGAACTTGCAGATGGCGTGACCAGTGCGAGCTGGTGGCATCAAGCCACAAACTATAAGGGCGTCGGTGTGTGGCCCACCACTGCGGACTTCTATAAGGACTTCATCGCCCACGAGAAGCACGACCCGGACTACATCCACGCCTCGTGCGCGGTCGCGGCCGTGGTCCTGCAGAATGCGATCGAACGCGCGGGTTCGCTCGACAAGAAAAAGGTGCGCGATGCACTCGCGAAGACCGACATCGACACGTTCTACGGCCCGATCAAGTTCAGCGCCAACGGCATGAACCAGCCGCGCGACCTGCCGATCATCCAGGTGCAGGGCAAGCAGGTCAAAGTGCTGGCTCCGGCCGACGTCAAGAACGCCGCTATGACGTTGATCAAGTGATGACGTAAAATCGACCGGGCTCGCGGGCACCTCTCGTCCGCGGGCCCGGTTTTTGCTTGGATCACCTGGCGCGGCCAGCATGTCCGGAGGCTGGCATCGGTACGCCTTCCACGGGATGCACCGGCAAGCGGTGACGGGGCGCGATGGGATATCTGCAGACGCTGGTGAACGGGATCGTCCTGGGCGCGCTCTATGCCTGCCTGGCGGTTGGCTTCTCGCTGGTGTGGGGCGTGCTGAACGTCATCAACATGCTGCACGGCTCGCTGATCGTATTCGGCGGCTACCTCACATATTTCGCCTGGCACAGCTACGGCATTCATCCGCTGCTCGCACTGCCGGCAGTCGCGCTGCTGCTCTACATCCTGGGTTACCTGACACAGCTCATCGCCATCAATCGCGTGATCAGCCAGCCGGTGCTGACGACGTTGACGCTGACCTTCGGACTCGACCTGATCCTCTACAATTTCATGACGGTCTACTACACGGCAACGCCGCGACGCGTGACCCTCGACCTTGGCACGCTCGACATCGGCGGCATCGTCATTCCGGTCGATCGCCTGCTTGGAATGGTGCTGGCATTGCTGCTGACCGGCCTGCTTTATGTCGTCATGCGCCGGTCGCGCGTCGGCCGGGCGATCGTCGCGGTGCGCATGGACAGCGCCGCGGCGGCGCTGATGGGCATCAAGGTCAACCGCATCTACGCCGTCACCTTCGGCATCGGCGCGCTGATGGCCGGGGCGACGGGCACCATCTTCGCCATGGTTTACCCGGTGACCACCAACCTCAGTGGCACCTATCTCGGCAAGGCATTCGTGATCTGCGTCATCGGCGGTCTCGGCAGCGTGCAGGGCGCGCTCGCCGGCGGCATTGTGCTCGGCATCATCGAGAGCTTCGCCGGACAGTTTTTCGGACCGCAGCACGCACTCACGGTCGGTTTCGTGCTGATGCTGATCCTGCTGGTGGTCAAGCCGACCGGCCTGACCGGCGTCAAAGGCTACGAGTGATGGCGCGGTGGCTGCAATACGTCATCTTCGCCGCCGTGGTGATCGCGCTGGCCTCGACGCCGCTGTGGGCGACCAACTATGTCGTTCGGCTCGCGATCATGATCGCGATGTTCTCGGCGCTGACGTTGTCGTGGAATTTCATCGGCGGCTTTACCGGCTACCCATCTTTCGCCACGGCCGCGTTCTTCGGGCTCGGCTGCTACGTGGGCGCACTGTCGCAACGCGCCGGAGTTCCGATGGTGCTGGCGTGGGGACTTGCGACCCTGGCGGTCGGCGCGTTCGCGGCCGCGCTCGGGTCGATCCTCCTGCGGCTGCGCGGCCATTATTTCGCGATCGGCTCGATCGGCATCGTCGAGGTCGTGCGCCTTGTCATCTCGTCGTGGGACAGCGTCACGGGTGGCGGCGACGGGCTTAATTTGCCGCTGATGGATGGCGGCCCTGACGTGGTCGCCCGCATCTTCCTCCTGGTCATGATCCTGATCATGGTCGCGGTGTTTCTGATCACCATCGTGGTCGATCGCAGCCGGCTCGGCTTCGGACTGCGTTGCATCCAACAGAACGAGGATGCCGCCAACATGGTGGGCATCAACACCACCTGGTACAAGGTGATCGCCTTTACGCTCTCGGCGCTGTTTTGCGGAACCGTCGGGGCCGCCTACGCCTCTTGGATTGGATATATCGACCCGACCGAACTCGTTCTCCATCATCATGTCCATCAAGGTGCCGGTGATGTGCCTGCTCGGCGGGCCGGGCACCGCGTTGGGTCCGGTCGTGGGCACCGCCGTTTTCACGCTGCTTGAAGAAGTCTTTTGGGCGAACTTCCTGGACTACAACCGGGCCATCCTCGGCGCGGTGATCGTCGTCCTGATCTTCTTCCTGCCGGGCGGCCTGCTCGCGCTGTCCTACCGCGACGTTGCCGCGCGCCTTGCGCGGGCGATCCGCCGGCCGAAGGTCGCGACATGAGCACGACCATTCTGGTGGCAGATCGGCTCAGTCAGTACTTCGGCGGCATTCACGCCATCGACGATCTGAGCTTCGCTCTCAAAGAGGGCGAGATCGTCGCGCTGATCGGTCCCAACGGCGCCGGCAAGACGACGCTGGTCAACCTGATGACCGGCGTCCACCAGCCGACCTCCGGCCGCATCCGGTTTCAGGGCGCGGATGTGACCGGCCAGCGTCCCTTCGAGGCGGCGCGGCGGGGCATCGCGCGCACCTTCCAGATCGTCCAGCCGTTCCCGCGCATGACGGTGCTGGAGAACGTCGCGGCGGGCGCGCTGTTCGGCGGAGCGCAGTCGAGCGTGAGCGCCGCGATGGAGATCGCACGCGAACAGCTCGACCTGATGGGGCTGGCACAATTCGCCGACCGGCCGGCTTCGGCGCTGACGCTCGCCGGCCGCAAGCGCCTGGAACTGGCGAAGAGCATGGCGATGCGGCCCAAGGTGCTGATGCTGGACGAAGTGAATGCCGGGCTCAATGCCAGCGAGATCGACGGCGCGCTGCGGCTGATCCGGCAGATTGCCGAGCGCGGCGTGACCATCCTGATCATCGAGCACCTGATGAAGGTCGTGATGTCGCTCGCCCAGCGCGTGCTGGTGCTGCATCACGGCCAGCTCATCGCCGAAGGAAGCGCGACCGAGATCGTGCGCAACCCGCGGGTAATAGAAGCCTATCTCGGCGAGAAGTTTGCCCGCCGGGCCAGCGCGGAGATGACCGTTGGCTGAACCGCTGCTGACGATCGAGGGGCTGAGCGCCGGGTATGGCGATGTCCGCGTGCTGTGGGACATCAACCTCGCCGTCGAGGCCGGCGAAATCACCTGCATCGTCGGTTCGAACGGGGCCGGCAAGACCACGCTGTTGCGGACGATCTCCGGGCTGGTGCCGGCGACCTCGGGCCGCATCTGGTTTGCCGGCGAGGACATCACGGCGCTTCCCCCCGACCAGATTCTGGCCCGCGGGATTGCGCATGTTCCGGAGGGGCGGAGGCTGTTTCGCGGCCTGAATGTCTACGACAACCTCATTCTCGGCGCCTATCTTCGGCGCGACGACGCCGAGGTCCGGCGCGATCTCGAATTCATATTTACGCTGTTCCCGATCCTGCGCGAGCGGCAGCGACAGGACGCAATCACGCTGTCCGGCGGCGAGCAGCAGATGTGCGCAATCGGGCGCGGGATCATGTCGCGGCCCAAGCTGCTGATGATCGACGAACTCTCACTCGGGCTCGCGCCGCGGCTGGTCGAGCGGCTGAGCGAGGCGCTGCTGGAGATCAACCGCACCGGCATCACCATCCTGCTGGTCGAGCAGGACGTGATGACCGCCTTCGAGATCGCCCGCCACGGGCTGATCATCGAAACCGGCCGGGTCACCATGCGCGGCACCACGAAGGTCCTGGCCGACGACCCGGCGATCCGCCAGGCCTATCTCGGGCTGTGACCGGGACACCTCGGCGCGGTCGCTCAATGCTCCGCCAGCAACGCGCCGAAGCCCTGCTGACGATCGGAGATCCCGTTGGCCCGCAGCGCCGACCAATAGGTCGCGACGTTGATCGCGATGACCGGAACACCGAGCCATCGCTCGGCCTCGCCGGCGAGATCGGCCATGGCGAGATCGGTCCCGGCCTGGACGATCGCATCGACGCCCTGCGCCGCGAGCGCCTTCAGGCCGTCCCGCAACTCGCCCTCGGTGGCGTGACCGATCAGCACTTCGCTCGGGCGCTTGAGGCTGTGGACGGCGCCGACGCGCCAGCCGTTTTCCTCGAAGAACCGCGCAACATGGGCGTCGCCGACCGGCTGATAGGGCGTCAGGATGCCGATGCTGCGGACCTGTGGAAACTTTCGCAACGCCTCGGCGCAGGCCAGGGATCCGAGCGACACGGTCACGCCGGCGCGCGCTTCGAGCCGGGTCTTCAGATGCCCCGCGCCCGCGATGCCGCCCCAGAACGTCGGGATCGACATCGCCATGATCACATGCGCGGGCTTGCACGACATCACCCGGTCGACCGCACCGAACAGGTCCGGCTCGATCGCCGTCATGATCTGCGCGAATTCCGAATCGTTGGTCAGCGGCAGGTCGGGAATATGAATCCGGCCGATGTGGTTGGTGACGCCTGCGGGCCGCATCGCATCGGTTTCGGGCTGCACGATCGAGTTGGTCGAGGGAATGACGACGCCGAGCTTGAGGCGGTAGCCGAGACGGTCGGTCATGCGCTTAAGTCCTGTTGAACGGGATCGTGGATGGGCCGGGCCTGTGTTTTCGGTAGTGGACATACTATGATCGGCTTGACGAGCACATCGGGGATTTCATGACGAGCACCGCGAACTACGACAATCAAAGCCTGCGCGGTTTCCTCCAGATGGTGGAAACGGATCACCCCGAGGAACTGTTGCGAATTCGCCAGCCGGTGGACACGCGGTTCGACATGACCGCGATCGCATTCGAGCTCGAACGTGCGGGGAAAAGCCCCGTCATCCTGTTCGAGAAACCGGCCGCCTACAGCATGCCGGTCGTCACCAACGTCGCCGGCAACCGCAAGCTGCTTGCGGCCAGCCTCGGCGTCGAGCCGAAGGACCTGCCGACGGCGTTCCGCGAGCGCTGCCAGAAATACATCCCCTGCGAGGTCGTCACCGCTGCGTCGTGGCACGACGTCGTGATCGAGGGCGAGGACGTCGACCTGACGAACTGCCCATCCCGCTGCAGTTTACCGTCGACGGCGGCCCCTATGTCACCGCCGGCCAGATTTCGGCACGCGACCCGATCACCGGCGTCGACACCACCGGCTTTCACCGGCTGATGCTCAAGGGCAAGAATCGCCTGGGCCTCTCGCTGCACTCGCGCCGCCGGATGTATGAATTCCAGCGGCGCGCCGAAGAACAGGGCAAATCACTGCCGGCGGCGATCACCATCGGAACGCATCCGCTGCACTATATGGGCTCGATGGTCTACGCCTATCCGCCGCAGGTGCGGAAATTCGAAATCATCGGCGGATTGTTCGGCGAACCGTACCGGGTGGCGCGGTGCGGAGTCGGCGATCTTGAGGTGCCGGCGGGCGCCGAGATCGTCATCGAGGGCGAGATCCTGGCGGACGTCCGCGAGCCCGAAGGACCGTTCGGCGAGTTCACGGGTTATGCCTCCTACCGCAGCACGCAACATGTGTTCGTCGCCCATCGCGTGCGCATGCGGCGCGACGCGATGTTCCAGAGCGTCACGTCCGGCATGTCGAAGGATCACATCCTGGTGTCCTGCATCACCCGCGAGGGCGAAATCCTCAACGCATTGCGGCGCAATCTGCCCAACGTCAAGGCGGTGCACGTCCCGCACACCTCCTGCGGCGCGTTCGCCGCCTACATCTCGATGAAGAAGATCGCGGACGGCGAACCGCAGACCGCGATCATGGCGACGCTCGGCACCGAGTTCTACACCAAGCACGTGATCGTCGTGGACGACGACGTGGACATCTTCGACACCAACGACGTGATGTGGGCGGTCGCGACGCGGGTGCGGCCCGACAAGGACATCTTCTTCATCCCGGGCGCCAAGGGTGCGATCCTCGACCCGACCTCGGACCCCGAAACCTTCACCGTCACCAAGATGGGGATCGACGCCACGCGCCCCGCGGGCCGTGATTTTGCCGAGCGTCTCGTCATCTCGGACGATCAACGCGCCAAGGCGCGCTCGCTGCTGGAAGCGGCCGGCGTAAAGATATGAATTGTTGTTGCCGCCAACTGACGCGATATGCCAGGAGCGGACTCGTGCGCGGCAAGAAAAAAGATGACGCCCCCTTCCGCCTGCGCGCAGGCCTGATGTAGCGTCCCCTTCGAGCCGCCAGCGGGACCTGCCGAATCCCAATTGTTGCAACGGCGGCAAGGGTGCCATCGGCGGGCGCCCCAACCGATGGTACCGCGCCCATGCCCAAACTTTACGAAGCCCTCGCTGAAGCGTTCCTTGCGGAGGGAGTCGACACGCAGTTCGTCCTGATGGGCGACGGCAACATGCACTGGTCCACCGCTTTTTCCAAACTTCCGGGCGTGGAAAGCGTCCACGTCAGGCATGAGCACGTCACCGTGGCGGCGGCGACAGCCTACAACGTGGCGACCAACAAAGTCGCCGTTGCCTCCGTCACGTGCGGCCCTGGCGTGACCCAGTTGATGACGGCGCTGCCGGCCGCGGTTCGCGGCCGCCTGCCGATGGTGGTGTTCGCCGGCGAGGCGCCGATCAACGCCAAGTTCTATAATCAGGCCATCGACCAGGCGCCGCTGGTGACGGCGACCGGGGCGCATTACATCGCCGCGCACAGCATCCCGCGCATGATGGACTACGTCCGCGAGGCCTTCCACATCGCCAAATACGAGCGGCAACCCGTGGTGCTGGGCATTCCCTACGACCTGCAGAAGGTCGAGCACATGGCCAACCAGCCCTACGAGACCTCGGAGATGTACCAGCCCAAGGTCGGGCGCATGCACCCCGATCCCGAGCTCGTGGCCGAGGCCGTCGAGCGGCTGGCCACCGCCAAGCGGCCGATCATCCTCGGCGGCCGCGGCGTGCTGTGGTCCGGTGCGCGGGATGCGGTGATCAAGCTCGCCGATCGCTGCGGCGCATTGCTCTCCACCTCGCTGCCCGCGCGCGGTCTGTTCCACGACCATCCATTCGGACTGGGCATCTCCGGCAGCTATTTCACGTCGCTCGGCAGGGAAATGTACGAGTCCTCGGACGTCGTGCTCGCGATCGGCACCAGCCTTTCCTACTACGTCGGTGGCGGGCATTACTGGGGGAAGGCCTTCAGGATCCAGTTGGACGATGCCCCGCGCGGCCTGCGCGACGGGCAGAAGGCCGCCGACATGTACATCCGGTCGGATGCGCTGGCCGGCGTCGAGGCGATCCTGGCCGGCCTCGACAAGAAGCTCGGTGCGGGCAAGCCGACCGCGGCGACCATCCGCACGAAAGAGCTGGAGCATCGCATTGCGACCGAGCCGGCGGACTCGATGCAGTTCGACATCGCGCCAGGCCTGCTCGATCCACGCGAGGCGGTCCGCGCCATCGACGCGGTCGTTCCGAAGGACTGGGACATCGTCGTCGGCGGCGGCCATCAGGCCTATTTCAACACCCAGATGCGCGGCCGGCCGGCGGATCGCTACACCACGATCCGCGAATTCGGCGCGGTCGGCAACGGCCTGTCGTATGCGCTCGGCGTCGCGGCGGCGCGGCGGCAAGGCCGCGACGGCAAGATCGTGCTGTTCGAAGGCGACGGCGGGCTGTTCTTCAACATCCAGGAGCTCGAAACCATCAAGCGGCACGGCTATCGCATCCTGATCTGCGCGATGAACGACGGCGGCTACGGTTCGGAATTTCACAAGCTGCGCGCCGACGGCCTCGACGACAGCCTGGCGATCTTCGGCCGGCCTGCGCTCGAAAACATCGCGAAGGGCTTCGGCCTGCGCGGCCACGAGATCCGCGATGTGTCGGTGATCCCGAAGCTGTTCGCCGACTTCGAAAAGCAAGGCGAAACCGAAATCTGGAACATCCAGATCTCCGACCAGGTCACCGCACCGTCGATGCGCCAGACCGTCAAGCGCGGGCATGGGAATATGTGAGGGGTTCGATCGGGGCGGCTTTGTTGGTCGCATAGATTTGCCGTTGTATGACGCCAAATTGAAATTCTGGATATGGCTTCCTACATCGTGAACACGATGAGGACGTGTTCGTGGCTGATACTCTTGGTCATTGCTGTATCTGCGGAGTTTACGGAAAGCTGACGTTCGAACACGTGCCGCCGGAGGCTGCGTTCAACGATCGCAGGGTTTTCCAAGCAAAGCTGGAGTCACTGATTGGCGGGAAGTGGACGCCCGGCGAGCCAGGCAAAGAGGGCAAATACAATCAGCGCGGAGCGGGTCGCGCATGCTCGGGGTGGCAAGTGCAATAGTGATACGGGGTCATGGTACGGACCGGCGGATGTCGACTTTGCCTACCAAGCGATATCTTGCTGAATTGTTCCGACGGGAAAGATGTCTCTGGCATATCCGTACCGGGTCTTTCCGCTCCGAGTTCTAAAGCAGATCGTGGTGATGTTTTTCTCGGCGTGTGGACCGGAATTCCGAAAGGCACACCCTGAGCTCGTCCAATTCGTGCTGGACCGTGAGCGTCGGCTGCTTCCCGGCAACGTGCAAATCTGGACCTATCTGCTTGATCCGAAGGAATTCGACCTCAACTAGACAATCGGGCGTAACCGGAATGATGCGTTTGGGAGGCGACGCTCACGTATTCGCCAAATTGCTTTTCCACCATTTGGTCTCATGATGACCTTCAAGGCGGAGCCGGTACAGAAGCAGCTTTGCAGTATCTCACATCTCGGCTATGTCAGTTACAAAACGTGCGACGTTTTCTATCTCAACCTTCCGGTCTTGCCGGTGGTGAGTTTCTTCCCAGGCGATTTCCGAACAGTCGACGAAATCAAAAAGGACATTACAGAAAATCGGAAGATCGGGAGCTATTTGCTTGATCCGCCGATATCCGCGGT
Organism: uncultured Alphaproteobacteria bacterium; assembly: GCA_963756715.1. Lineage (GTDB taxonomy): Bacteria > Pseudomonadota > Alphaproteobacteria > Rhizobiales > Xanthobacteraceae > VAZQ01. Next base: position 58,687 of record CAVWOV010000035.1, on the reverse strand, counting down.
GCGCTTCGGTTGAAGTCGACATAACCTGTAGCCCAAGGACGGAATTGCGGAGCAAAGCGACGCGTATTCCGCCAACTGATAGCGGCGCAATACGCTCGCTGCGCTCGCTATTGCGCCGTACGCCCTGACTAACCGCTCACGTGGAGCTGCACGCCCGCACGCTTCTGCAAGGTGCCAATCACACTGAACAGGTTCTTGGCCTGCGGATTGCCGCGCGGACCGAACATGCGGATGAGGCTCTTCGGCGGGGTGTCGGTGGCCTCGCCAAGCTTCTCGAAGCCAACCGTTGCCTTGATGGTGTCACGCAGGATGGTCTTGCCGGTCTCGACGTCCCGGCAGCATCGCATCCACACCCTCGCGCAGCAGCGCTTCCGCGAACTTCTTGTCCGTCTTGACCTGGCCCTGCACGAGTTCCTTGAAGCTTCTCGACGCATGGGCGTCGATACCCGCCAAGTGCGGGCATGACGACCGCCGATCGCTCAGCCCTGCCCGGGCATCATGCCGTCGGCGCCGCGCGTCGCCCAGCCGGTCATCCGCCGTTCGATCGTGGCGGTGACCAGGTACATCCCGATCCCCATGACGGCGGTCACCAGCAGGCCGGCAAACGCCAGCGGCACCTCGAACCGCGAGGACGCCACCAGCATCAGGTTGCCGATGCCGTTATTGGACGCGACCGTCTCGGCGACGATCGTGCCGACGAACGCGAAGGTGATCGCGACCTTCAGCGAGGCGAAGAAATACGGCATCGATCGCGGCAGCCCGACCTTGCGGATGACCTGCCAGCGGGTCGCTCCCAGCGCCCGCAGCACGTCCTGCAGTTCGGGTTCGACGGTCGCGATGCCGACCGCGACGTTCACCAGGATCGGGAAAAAGGCGATGAGAAACGCCGTGATGATCGCCGGAACGGTGCCGATGCCGAACCAGATCACCAGAATCGGAACCACCGCCACCTTGGGGATCGAATTGAAGCCGATCAACGCCGGATAGAAGCTGTCGTACACCAAGGTCGACGATCCGAGCGCGACGCCACCGAGGAGCCCGATGGCCACCGCGACCAGAAAGCCGACCGCGGTCGTCATGAACGTCTGCCATGCGTTGACCAGGAGCGGCTCGCGCCACTCCCAGCCGGACGCGAAGATGGCGGACGGCGCCGGCAGCACGAATTGCTCGATGTTGAAGGCGCGGACCACGATTTCCCAGACGACGAAGATGCCGATGATCACGACCCACGGCAGCACGCGCCGCAGCGTCTTGCGCCGCAGCAGGTAAGGCTTGCGCGGCCGTACCGGCGGAGCGTCATCGAGGATTTCGGTCGCGGTCAGGGAACGGTCCTCCATTACGCCGCGGTCGCGCGGGCGGCGCTGATGTGCTCGCGCAGTTCATGCACCAGCGCGACCGAATACGGTTCGTAGGTCGTGTCGAGCTTGCGCGGCCTTGGCAGATCGACGACGCGCTCGGCAATGATCCGGCCGGGCCGGGCGCTCATCACCAGCACCCGGTCGGCGAGAAACACCGCCTCGCGCAGATCGTGCGTCACCAGAATGACGGTCGGCTTGCGCGCCAGCCACAGTTCCTGCAGCGCGAGCCATAGCTCCTCGCGCGTGAACATATCGAGCGAGGCGAACGGCTCGTCCAGCATGAGCAGCGTCGGGTCGTGGATCAGCGCGCGGCAGAGCGAGGCGCGTTGCTGCATGCCGCCCGATAGCTGCCAGGGAAAATGATCCTCGAAGCCTTTCAGGCCAACGAGCGTCAGCAGATCGCGCGCCTTCGCCAGATAGGTGGCCTTCTCGCGCTTGAGGCGCGCGCAATGCGGCTGCACGATCTCGAGCGGCAGCATCACGTTGTCGAGCGCGGTGCGCCACGGCAGCAGCGTGGGGTTCTGAAAGGCCATGCCGGCGATGCTCAGCGGCGCATTGACCGCGCGCCCGCTGACCGCGACCGCCCCGGCGGTGGGCGGCCACAATCCGGTGACGACCTTCATCAACGTCGATTTGCCGCAACCGGAAGGCCCGACCACGGCGACGAATTCGCCGCTGTCGACCTCCAGCGTCGCCCGGTGCAGGGCGAGTGTTCCGTCGGCGTCCTCGCCGTAGCGCAACGAGACGCGATCAAGGCTGACGAAGTTCATGCCTACCTCAGTGTCTCCGTGCGGCGATCATGCACCGGCTGGCCCCGGCTGCTGCGACCGATCCGGGCGTGTGCAGGCACCCGGATACAAGAGTAGGATACAAGAGTTATGCCATCCGCAGGATGCTGCGGTCGATCATGGCATGCACCCCTTTGACGTTGTTGACCGTCTGCGTCACGTGCAGGTCGACCGCAAAGCTGCTCAGCGAATAGGCCTCGTCCTTCGAGATGCCGGTGAGCGCGACGATCCAGTCGAGCATCTCCCGCAGCGCCTGGCGGGCCGCGTCGTCGAGATCGGTATCGAGGCCGAAGGTGATGAAGTGGGTCGGGGTCTGCGCCCGCGGCAGCCGCCAGCCGAGGTCCTTGCGAACGTGGAAATCGAACGTGCCTTTGAGCGCCGTTTCGATCGCGGTGCCGTTGACTTCGCCATCGCCTTGGGCGGCGTGACCGTCGCCGGTGGAGAACAGCGCGCCCTCGTTCAGGACCGGCAGATAGATCGTGCTGCCGGCGGTGAGTTCCTTGCAGTCGATATTGCCGCCGAACTCGCGGGGCTCCTTGCTGTTCTGCCGGCCGAAGGGCTTCGGCGGCGCGACCGCGAGTTGCCCGAAGAACGGCCGCATCGGCACCGTCAGGCCCGACGGCAGGATCGCCAGATTGCGCTGGCGGTCGAGCGCGAGGTGAATGATGCGGTAGTAGGGAAAGTCCTCCGGCAACGTGCCGCCATAGGCGCGGAACAGGTTGTATCCCCAGTTCTGCCGCAACTCGATCTCCGGGATGTGAACTTCCAGCACGTCGCCGACTGCCGCCCCGCGCACGAAGATCGGGCCGGTGAGGATGTGGTTCCCGGTGCCGCGCTTGACCTGCTGGTGGATCGCTTTGAGTTCGGGCAGCATTTCGAAGCCGGCCGCGGCGGGCGGCATCCATTCGGGGTTGCCGGACACGCACTCGATGACGACCCGGTCGCCGGAATCGATAGTCAGAACAGGATCGAGGCCGCCGTCGAAATAGCCCCAATGGATGGTGTCGGGAGCGGATTGCAGCAGATGCGTCCTGGTGACGGCGGCGTCCTTGGCAACCTGGAGATTCACGACGGCCTCCTGCGTTGGGGTTCGGTTGCGCGCGTTCAACTGCCCGGAACGATGCCTTTCGGCAGCGACGCGCAGTATTTCGCGATGTCGCCGGCGCGCGTGAACCAGACCCGGTCCTTGAGCTTGTGCTCGACGCAATGCTTGATCGCCTGCCGCACCGGCCGCAGCCGGAACGGCTGGCCGACGATGAAGCCATGCAGCGACAGCGCAAACACCAGCGGCTGGCGTTCGGACTGTTCCAGCAGCTCCTCGAACTGGTCGACGATCATCTCGGCGAATTGCCGGCCGGTCTGGTCGCGGTGCGCCTGCGCGCCGGCATCGTTCAACTCCATCGGATAAGGCACCGAGAGCAGTGGGCCCGCGCGGGTCTGCATCCAGATCGGCTGGTCGTCGACCGGCCAGTCGAGCAGATGGGTGTAGCCCGCCTCCTTCAAGAGATCAGGCGTGACGTTAGTCTCAAGCGCGCCGGCGCCCATCCAGCCAGTCGGCCGCACGCCAATGTGCTTCTCGATGACCTCGGTGCATTCCGCAATGGCCCGCGCCTCGTCGTGCTCCCACATGCCGCGCAGCACTTCCGCATTGGTGCGGCCGTGGCCGAGCACGTCGTCGCCGCGCGCTTTGATTTTCTCGATGATGTCCGGATAGTGATAGCAGACGCTGCTGTTGAGCAGGATCGACGCCGGCAGCTTCAACTCGTCGAGAATCTCGAACAGCCGCCAGTTGCCGATCCGGTTGCCGTAGTCGCGCCAGGCGAAATTTCGCGTGGTCTGCCGGCCGCTGCGCTCGGAGGGGTCCATGCCAAGGCCGGCGTTGAACGCAAAGTGCTCGATGTTGAGCGCGATATAAAACGCCAGCCGCTTGCCGCCGGGCCATGTGTAATCCGGCCGCTTGACGATCGGCGAATAATCGTAGCGTCCGTGGCCCGGGAGTTTCAGCATGGCGTTCTCCATTTTCTCTCACTCGATCAGCAGACCAAAGACGTCGATCATCGCACGACGCATCTCGCCGATCCTGGCACGGAATGTGCTTCGGATCGGGTTGTCGTGTGCGATGGAGATTGAAGCATGATGGGCAGCATTTGAAAAATGCTAGCAATCGTTGAACGTCATGCCAAGCTGCAATACGCTGACAACTCTGCATCGAACATGAGGATTGCTCGACATTGAGGGAGGTAGTTCATGATCAGCGCCCGCTCCGGTAGCAACATGCGAAAATTCTTCAATATTGGTGCACTTGTTCGGCTGGTTTCATTGTCGTTCGTCTTGGTTCTCGGCACCGCCGCGACCGCCTCCGCCGAGGTGAAGAACGTCAAGATCATGATGGATTGGATCATTCAGGGCACTCACGCGCCCTACTTCGTCGCTCGGGATAAAGGATATTTCAAAGCGGCGGGCGTCACCGTCGATGCCCTCGATGCCGGCAAAGGCGCCACCAACGTCGCGGTCAGCGTCGCCGGCGGCGCCTACCAGTTCGGCTGGGTCGACCTGCCCTCCATGATCCGTTTCAACGCGGCCAATCCGTCGTCACCGCTGATTGCGGTTTACATGAGCTTCGATGAGTCGCCGCTTGCGGTGATCACGCGCAAGTCCGCGGGCATCCGCAAACCGGCCGATCTCAACGGCAAAAAGATCGCGGGCGGTCCCGGCACTGCCGTGCATGACACGATCTCGATCCTGCTCAAGGCCGCCAACGCCGAAAGCGCAAAGATCAACTGGGTGGCGGTGCAGCCGCAATTGTTCGGCCCCATGCTCAAGCGCGGCGAGGTCGACGGCACCGGCGGCTTCACCAATTCGAATATTCCGGCCGCGCTCGAACTCGGCTTCACGCTCGATGATCTGTTCGTGCTCAAATATTCCGACTTCGGCGCCGATATGTACGGTCTCGCCCTGGTGACGACGAAAAAGTTCGCCGACGAAAATCCCGAGACCGTGCGCGGCGTCGTCAAGGCGCTCAATCAGGGCACCAAGGACACCATCGCATCACCGCAGAAGGCTTTGGCCGTGCTGAAGGGCCGCGATGCGATGATGAAGCTGAACATCGAGACCGTGCGGCTCGACATCGCACTGGGACTGACCAACACGGCACACGTGAAGAAAAACGGGCTGAGTTCGGTCACGCCGGAAAAGCTGAAGAAGACAATCGACGCGATGGTGTCTGCCTATAAGCTCGCAGCCAGCCCCGATCCGGCAACGATCTACACCGACCGGTTCCTGCCGCCGCTTGCGGATCGCATGCCGCCGAAGACGACGGATTAGACCGGGATTCTTCCGGGGTTGAATCACGTCCTCGTTCGTCCCCGCGCGAAAGCAGGACCCAGCGCGCGAAGCGCACGTAAGAAAGCCTGGATGCCCGCCTTCGCGGGCACGAACGGAGAGGGCGCCTTAATCTTCGGGGAATAACCGGGGGCATAGCTCATCCGGGCGGAGATGCTTCCGCGGCCCCCGGGCGGGACTATCAATCCGCCTTGCCGAACTGGTCGTCGAGCGCGTAGCCCGACCCCCGCACGGTGCGGATCGGGTCATCGTCATGGCCGCGGTTGAGCGCCTTGCGCAGCCGCCCGACGTGGACGTCAACGGTGCGCTCGTCGATGTAGATGTCCGATCCCCACACGCCGTCGAGCAGTTGCTCGCGGGAAAACACGCGGCCTGGCCGCTCCATCAGAAACTCGAGCAGCCGGTACTCGGTCGGTCCGAGATCGATCGACCGGCCCCCACGCGACACGCGCTTCTTCTCCCGGTCGACGACGATGTCGCCGAACGCGAGGACGTCGGCGAGCCGCTCCGGCGCCGCCCGGCGCAACAGCGAGCCGACGCGCGCGATCAACTCCGGCACCGAGAACGGCTTGACCACGTAGTGGTCGGCCCCGGTTACAAGCCCGCGGATGCGCTCGCTCTCCTCGCCACGCGCGGTCAACATGATGATGGGCAGCGCCTTGGTATCGGGCCGCGCCCGCAGCCGGCGGCAAAGCTCGATGCCGGACAGACCCGGCAGCATCCAATCGAGAATGAGCAGATCGGGCGCCGTTTCCTTCAGCCGCAGATCGGCGTCGTCGCCGCGCGCCACCGTCTCGACCCCGTAGCCTTCCGCCTCCAAGTTGTAGCGCAGCAACAGCGTCAGCGCTTCCTCATCTTCCACGATCAGGATGTTGGCCTTCATCCAGCCACCTCAGTGTCCAGCCATCTCAATCGCCTGACACCAGCGTGGCAAGCGTCGTGGTGTCGCCTTTTGGGCGCTGATCGGCGATCGGGCGCCCCTCGATCATGTAGTGCACGGTTTCGGCGATATTAGTCGCGTGGTCGCCCATGCGTTCGATATTCTTGGCGCAGAACATCAGGTGAATACAGAACGTGATGTTGCGCGGGTCTTCCATCATGTAGGTGATCAGTTCGCGAAACAGCGAGGTGCAGAGCGCGTCTACCTCCTCATCACCCTTCCAGACCGCGAGCGCCTTGTTGAGATCCTGGGTGGCGTAGCTGTCGAGCACCGACTTGAGCTGGGTGAGCACCATCGACGCCATGTGCTCGACCCCGCGGATCAGTTTTTGCGGATGGAAGTCGCCGGTGAGCGCGACGCGCTTGGCGATGTTCTTGGCGAGGTCGCCGATACGCTCGAGATCGTTGGCGACACGAAGTGCACCCACCACCTCGCGCAGATCCACCGCCATCGGCTGGCGACGGGCGATGGTCAGCACGGCCTTTTCCTCGATCTCGTTCTGCAGCGCGTCGATGCTGGCATCGCTCTCGATCACGCGCTTGGCCCGCTCAATATCGCGCTTGGCAAGCGCGGCGACCGAGTCGGCAATCAGTTTCTCAGCGAGACCGCCCATCTCGGCGACCATGCGGCCCAACTCCTGCAGGTCGATGTCGAATGCCTTGGCGGTATGTTCGTTCATCATTGCGATTTTCCCTTCGCCAGTCGGAGACGACGCGGCGCACGGCTCAGCCGAAGCGGCCCGTAATATAGTCTTGCGTGCGGCGGTCTTTTGGCGCCGTAAACATCTTGCTGGTGGTATCGAGCTCGATCAGTTCGCCGAGATACATGAAAGCGGTGAAATCGGAAACGCGTGCCGCCTGCTGCATGTTGTGAGTGACGATCACGATCGTGTAGTCTTCCTTCAGCTCGTCGATCAGTTCCTCGATCTTCGCAGTCGAGATCGGATCGAGCGCCGAACACGGCTCGTCGAACAGGATGACTTCCGGCTTGACCGCGACAGTCCGCGCAATGCAAAGCCGCTGCTGCTGGCCGCCGGAGAGCGAGAGCCCGTTGGCGCTGAGCTTGTCCTTCACCTCGTCCCACAACGCCGCGCGCTTGAGCGACGTTTCGACGCGACCGTCAATTTCGGACCGCGGAAGCTTCTCGTAGAGCCGGATGCCGAATGCGATATTCTCGTAGATCGACATCGGGAACGGCGTCGGCTTCTGGAACACCATGCCGATGCGGGCGCGCAACAGGTTGAGGTCCTGTTTTGGCGACAGAATGTTCTTGCCGTCGAACATCACATCGCCTTCGGCGCGCTGGTGCGGGTAGAGGTCGTACATGCGGTTCAGCACGCGCAGCAAGGTCGACTTGCCGCAGCCCGACGGGCCGATGAATGCCGTCACCTTGTTCTTATAGAGCGGGATGTTGATCTCTTTCAGCGCCAAGCTCTCGCCGTAGAAGAACTTGAGCCCCCGGATCGATATCTTTTCGACCAGGTTTGCGGTGCCTTCGACAAGATGCGTGACAGTGGGAACGGCAACGGTGGCTTGCGTGGCTACGGCTGTATTCATGACATCTTTCTCGATCCGGACAATGCTCGCGCGCCGATCGAGAGCGCGAGCACGGTGAAGGTGATGATCAGCGCCCCGGTCCAGGCGAGCTGCTGCCAGTCCTTGTAGGGCGAGAGTGCAAACTGGAAGATGACGGTGGGCAGGCTCGAAATCGGCGCGTTAAGGTTGGTCGACCAGAACTGGTTGTTGAGCGCGGTGAATAACAGCGGCGCGGTTTCGCCGCTGATGCGGGCAACCGCCAACAGCACGCCGGTGATCATCCCGGCCTGCGCCGCACGGTAGGCGATGCGCAGGATCATGAGCGAGCGCGGCAATCCGATCGAGGCGGCGGCCTCGCGCAACGCGTTCGGTACCAGGGTCAGCATGTCCTCTGTGGTGCGTACGACGACCGGGATGACGATGACGGCAAGCGCCACCGCACCCGCGTACCCGGAAAAATGCCCCATCGGGGCTACCATTACCTCGTAGATGAACAGACCAACGACGATCGACGGCGCGCTGAGCAGAATGTCGTTGATGAACCGCACCACGGAACTCAGCCGGTGATAACGGCCGTATTCGGCCAGATAGGTGCCGGCCAGCATGCCGATCGGCGTACCGATGACCACCGCAAGCACCGTGATGATCAGGCTGCCGACGATCGCATTGAGCAGCCCGCCGGCGGAGCCGGGCGGCGGCGTCATCTCGGTGAAGACGCTGAGCGACAATCCGGAAAAGCCTTGCCACAATAGCTCACCCAGGATCAACACGAGCCAGCCGAGTCCCAGCAGGGTGGCCGCCAAGGACAGCCCCATGGCAATTCCGTTGCGGCGCCGGCGTCTGGCGTAGAGCTTTTCCATGGCGCTATCCGATCCGCCGGTCCATGCGCAGCAGCAGCAAGCGGGCGCAGGCAAGGACGATGAAGGTAATGGCAAAGAGGATAAGGCCGAGCGTGATCAGCGACGAGGTGTAGAGATCGCCCACCGCCTCGGTGAACTCGTTGGCAATCGTCGCCGAAATCGTCGTGCCCGGCGCCAGAATGGACGCCGAGATGCGGTGCGCGTTGCCGATCACGAAAGTGACCGCCATGGTTTCCCCGAGCGCCCGCCCGAGGCCCAGCATCACGCCGCCGATGACGCCGACCCGTGTGTACGGCAGCACGACGTAGCGAACGACCTCCCAGGTGGTACAGCCAAGCCCATACGCCGCCTCCTTGAGCACCGGCGGCACGGCATCAAACACGTCGCGCGAGATCGACGTGATGAACGGCAGCACCATGATGGCGAGGATGAGGCCTGACGTAAGCACCCCGATGCCGTAAGGCGGCCCGGCGAAGATCGACGACAGTATCGGGATATCGCCGAAAATCGTGATGAGAAAGGGCTGCAGTGTCTGCTGCAAGAAGGGCGCAAACACGAACAGGCCCCAGATCCCGTAGATGATGCTCGGAATGCCCGCGAGCAACTCAATCGCGATTCCGATCGGACGGCGCAGCCACATCGGACAGAGTTCGGTCAGAAACACCGAGATCATCAACCCGATCGGCACAGCGATCAGCATCGCGATGAAGGATGTGACGATCGTCCCGTAAATCGGCGCAATGGCGCCGAATTTCTCGGTGACCGGATTCCAGGTCTCGTCAATCAGAAAATTGAATCCAAAGGCCTGGATAGCCGGGATCGAGCCGATGATCAGCGACAAGATGACGCCGCCAAGAATGGCCAGGACGGCAATGGCTGCCACGCGTGTGAGCGCGTAAAAAACCGCGTCCCCAAGACGCAGCCGGTCAAGCGCCCGCGCGCGCGATGCCGCACCAGCCTCGATGGCGGCGCCCTGTAACGCAACGTCAACCACGGTTCCCCTCCTGGCGGGCTTCATCCAGGCTCTCCGATGATGACCGGCTAGGTCGGAAAGCCACTCAAGCGGCGTCTCGGCCGCAATTCAAGTCGTTACTCGAGAGCGTGGTGGGACAAGGAGAGGGCGCCATCCACGGCGCCCTCTCCCGTTGCCAGAGATCACATCGCGGCGAAAACAGGCTTGCCGCTGGCGTCTTTGATCTCGCTCTTCCAGGACTCTTCGATGTCCTTGACCACGTTGGCGGGCATCGGGACATAGTCGAGCTGCTCGGCCATCTTGCCGCCGTTCTTGTAGGCCCAGGCGAAGAATTTCAGCGCTTCGCCGGTGGCAGCCGCATCGACCGGCTTCTTATAGACCAGGATCCAGGTTGCCGCCGTCATCGGCCACGACTGGTCGCCAGGCTGATTGGCAAGGATCACGCCGTAGCCAGGCTGCGATTTCCAATTGGCGTTGGCCGCCGCGGCCTGGAAGGCTTCAGACGTCGGGGCGACGGCCTTGCCGGCCTTGTTGACCATCTTGGTATAGGTCAGCTTGTTCTGCTTGGCGTAGGCATACTCGACATAGCCGATCGCCCCCTTGGTCTGCGCCACGTTGTTGGCGACGCCTTCATTGCCCTTGGCGCCGATGCCCGCCGGCCACTGCACCGAGGTGTTGACGCCAACCTTCGACTTCCAGTCTGGGCTCACGTCCGCCAGATAGTAGGCAAAGTTGTAAGTTGTGCCGGAGCCGTCCGAGCGATGCACGATAGCGATTGCCTGCTTCGGCAGCTTGGCGCTCGGGTTGAGCTTCGCAATTGCAGGATCGTTCCAGGTCTTGATCTCACCGAGGAATATCTTGGCGAGAGTCGGACCATCGATCACCAGATCGCCGGGCTTGATACCTTCGAGGTTTACGACCGGCACGATGCCGCCCATTACCGCCGGGAACTGGGCAAGACCGATCTCGGTAAGGTCCTTGCCGGAGAGCGGCGCGTCGCTGGCGCCGAACGTCACGGTCTTCGCCTTAATTTGCTTGATGCCGCCGCCAGAACCGATCGACTGATAGTTCAGCCCGTTACCGGTTTCCTTCTTATAAGCGTCGGCCCATTTCGCGTAGATCGGATAGGGAAAAGTCGCCCCGGCGCCGGAGATGTCGGCGGCAGCGACGGGCGCGATCGAAATGGCGGCGATAAAGCCGGCCGCAGTAACCGTCTGCAAAAGTCTCAATGCTCTCTCCTGTTTTGGCTGGGACGAAATGCCGAAAGCCGCACAGGCGATTGCCCGCGGTTTCATGGTCGCGTCCCTGGTTGCTGGTGCTGCTGTTGTTGTTGTCTGCTGTAGCCACGCGCCCCGGATGACACTCGCGATGGCTGGATCCGTTCCGGGGCCGCGGAAACACCTATGCGTCTCATGTCATGGTTCTATGATCGCTCCATGACAGTTAGATGACAGTCTAAGTCCTTGTGGAAAACTGCAGATTTTCTCCAGGCGCGGTTCGCGAGCGGCAGATGGGAGGTAAATGTCGCCCCCTGCCCCATATTGCTGTCGATGGTCAGCCGGCCGCCGTGCCGGTTGAGAATATGCTTCACCAGCGCCAGCCCGAGGCCGGTGCCGCCCTGTGCCCGGCTTTCCGCTACGTCGACCCGATAAAAGCGCTCGGTCAGCCGCGGCAGATGCTCGGGCGCAATCCCCGGACCGTAGTCGCGCACCGTCACGCGGGCCTCACGTCCGGCTCCCGTCCCGTCAGCAACCTCAAGCATGATGTCGACACGCTTGCCGGACGAGGCATACTTGAGCGCGTTCTCCACCAGATTTTCAAACACGCGCAGCAGTTCGTCGCGGTCGCCCAGAACCGGCAACGTTTTCGTCGGTGCCGTCACCTTGACCTCGACGCCGCGATCATGCGCGAGCATCTGCAAGCCATCGGCGACCTGCCGGACGATGGCGACCAGATCGACCGCCTTGTCCGGACGCAGGTGGGCGTTGAGCTCAATGCGCGACAGCGAGAGCAGATCGTCGATCAGGCGCGCCATGCGGGTCGCCTGGGCTTGCATGATGGCGAGGAAGCGTTCGCGTGCGACGGCGTCGTCGCGCGCAGAACCCTGCAGCGTCTCAATGAATCCCGAAAGTGCCGCCAATGGCGTGCGCAGTTCATGGCTCGCGTTGGCCACGAAATCGGCCCGCATTTCCTCAACCCGCCGCAGCGGCGTCAGGTCCCGGAACGCCATCAGCATCAGACCGGACGATGGTTCTGCGCTGCCGTCTGCGATCGGTGAAATGATGACTTCATACCAACGATCCATCGGCACGCGATCGAAGACCTCGACGCGTTGGGCAGCCCCGCTCGCCCGCGCCCGCCGGATCGCATCGAGGATTTCGGGATTTCGCAGCCCGACCGAGACCGGCTCGCCGCGACGCAGCGCGGGCGCGATCGCGCCAGCGCGGGCGTTTGTCGCCACTACGCCACCGCTACGGTCGAGCGCCACCACCGGATCTGGCAATCCGGCCAACACCGCCGCGATGAGTTCGTCGCGGGCCCGCGGCCGTGGATTTTCCTCAGACGACAAAGCAGGCACGGGTTCCATCTCACCCATCGCGACCGTGGCAGCGGCGGCGATGGCGAAAGCCACCAGAGCGAGGATCAGCCCGAACACCCCGGTCAGCCAAAGGACGGCGAACGCGATTGCCGTCACCGCCAGCACTCGGCGCGCACGCTTGAGCCTGTCGAACCAATGGTCCAGGCGCCGGTATCCGCCGCTATCGTGGGTTGCCGTCATGGCGTCCGCTATGACCGGAAGGCTCCCGGCCGCCGCTCAATCTCGTATCGCGCGAGTGTCGTGCAGCAGATGTGGTTGCAAGTCTTGGATTCAAAGGACATGAGAATCGCGGATTTTACCAGCGTGTTCGATAACGGTATCCCATCGAGAACGTGCCGCAATCGGCGAATTCTGGAATCGGAACTCAAGCCCAACTTGCGGCATCAAAGAACGTCCGACTTTTGCACGCGCGCATCGGCGGGTTTTGCGGTATCGGCAGCAACGGTCGGCGTGAGCGCCGCGGCGCGCGCGCGAGACGCGCGGAGTCCGAGCAGGACCTCACGGCCGCCGAGAATCAGCAGCGAGAGCGCGAACGGAACGATGTAATAGAGCAGCCTGAACAGGAGGAGCCCGGCCAGCAGATCCTCCTTGTCGAACTGCCAGAGCGCAACAAGCATCGCCGCGTCGAAGACCCCGAGCCCACCGGGCGCATGGCTGGCAAATCCGAGCAGCGTCGCCGAAACGAAAATCACCGCGAGCGTGATGAACCCGATATTGGGCTCGCCCGGCACCAGCATGTACATCGCGAGCGCACAGAACGAGAGATCGACGATGCCGATGCCGATCTGCAACAGCGTCAGCGGCCCGTCCGGCAGGGTCACGCTCCAGCCGTGCCGTCCAACGGTACGCGGGCGGCGCCACACCCAAATGACATAGAGCGCCAGCACAACGAGAATGAGGACTGCTCCGATGCGATTGAGCCAAGGAGGGAGCTGATTGATCGCGGAAGCGGCCTGCGGCACGTAGGCAATACCTAGTCCGAGCACCGTGGCGTTGCCGAGCCAGAACGTCAGCCCGGCGACAAAGCAGATCTTCGCGACTTCGATGGCGCTGACGCCCCAGGCCGAATAGACGCGGTAGCGCACCGCGCCCCCGGTGAATACGCTGGCACCCACATTGTGACCGACCGAATAGCTGGTGAAACCGGCGAGCGCCGCCACCCGGTACGGCACGTCCGGGCGGCGGATGGTCCGCAGTGCAAACAGATCGTAGAACGTAAGCGTGAAATAGCCGCCGGCGACGTACAAAGCGGCCAGCGCAATATCGCGCTTCTTGGTCGTCACCAGAGCCTCGATGACCTCGTGAACCTCGATATCGCGCAGAATGCGATAGAGAACGACCGCAGCGACCGCGATGATGGCGACGCTCACGAAGAAGCCGATGCGGCTCCACCCGATCCTCTGGTCGCAGACGCGCCCCATCGCGTGCAGCGACCTGAGGACGCCGGGCTCACGATCGGTCGATTTGGCGTCCATCGGTGGGTCCGTCACGCAGGGAACTCTTTCGCTGTCCCGCTCATATCGACGTTGCGGCTCGCGATTTCCATCCCGCGGTTGCGTCAGCCGGCCAATATGGCGAGAGCGAGGTCCCAAACCGATGGCGTCCCACGATTAGCAAAACTCCCGGGATGGCGCGAGGGCGCCTTTGCTGCGCCAAAGCCGGTCCACAGATGAATAACCCACCTGCCGATTGCCCCGGCGATCTGCTAGGCTACAACCAATCTCAAGCCGCGCGCCCGAATGCCCGGGGTTGCCGGTCCTGTCGAACCAAGAACAACGGGCTCAGATGCGCTGTCAGGAGGACGCCATGACCGAGGATTTCCATACTGCCGATCACGCCTTTCCACGCCGCACCGTCCTCAAAGGGGCTAGCCTCGGCGTCGGCGCAGGACTTGTTTCCGGCCTTGCCGCGAGCGCGCATGCGCAGGTCGCGTCGACGGCCGACGCTCCGGTATGGAGTTCGGAGTACTGGGCGAACAAGGGCAATGTGAGGCTCAATTTGTGGCGCAAGCGCGTCGGCGCCCCGAAACCCGGTGAACCCGCGCTACCGATTTTGTTCCTGGTGCACGGCTCGTCGAACTCCACGCGCTCGTCCTACGATTTGACGGTTCCGGGCAAGGGCGAATACTCCTTCATGAACATCTTTGCCCGCTACGGCTACGATGTCTGGACGATGGACCACGACGGCTACGGCCACTCGGGCAGTTCCGGCAACAACTCGGACATCGCCAGCGGCGTCGAGGATCTCAAGGCTGCGATTCCCGTCATCGTCAAGGAGACCGGGCAACAGAAGATGCACTTCTATGGGACGTCCTCGGGCGCCATCCGCGCCGGTGCCTACGCACAGACGGAGCCCGAGCACGTCGACCGCCTTATGCTTTCTGCCTTCACGTACAAGGGCAAGGGATCGGCGGAAATCGCCCGGCGCGCCGCCCGGGCTGCCGAATTGCGTGCCAATCCGCGCCGCAAGCGCGATGCCGCCATGATCCGTTCAATCTTCACCCGCGACGGCCATGCCTCGGCCTATGATCCGGCGGTGGCCGAGGCAATCATCGCTGCGGAGATGAAGTTCGGCGACCAGATTCCAAGCGGAACCTATCTCGACATGGCGGTGAACCTGCCACTGGTCGATCCTAAGAAAGTGCTTTCGCCCGTGATGATGTTGCGCGGCGAGCACGACGGCAACTCCACCAACGACGATCTGCTCGACTTCTTCCGTCAGTTGCCGAACGGCGATCGCCAGTTCGTCATCCTGCCGCACACCGCGCACAGCATCGGCTCGAGCAACAACCGCCATCTGCTGATTTACGCGGTGAAGAACTTCCTCGGCGCTCCAGCAGCGGTTCAGTCGTCCTGAGCCTTCCGCAGCAAGCAAATCGCAATCAAAAAAAGGAGGACGCCATGCGCGGCCGTATCATCATCATTGCCCTGGTAGCCGCCTTCATGGGCGGGTCGCCCGCGCTGGCGCAACTCGAAAAGCCGGACCTCACGCTTGCGGTCGGCGGCAGAACGCTCATTGCTTATCTGCCGCTCACGATTGCGGAGCAGCTCGGACTGTTCAAAAAGGAAGGGCTGAACGTCACGATCAATAATTTTGCCGGCGGCTCGCGCGCGCTGCAATCGCTGGTCGGCGGCAGCGCCGACGTGGTGTGCGGCGCCTACGAGCACACCATCAGGATGCGCGCAAAGGGCGTCGGCATAAAGGCGGTCGCCCTGCAGAACAATTCGATTGGCACCGTGATCGGTCTCTCGCCCGAGAAGGCCAAGGGCTACCACTCGCCCAAGGACCTGGCGGGGCTGAAGATCGGCGTGACCTCGCCGGGCTCGGCCTCGAGCCTCGCCCTCGCGCTTCTGCTCGCCAAGGATCACATGGCTGTCGACAAGGTGTCGATTATCGGCGTCGGCACCGGCGCGGCGGCGGTGGCCGCAATGAAGTCCGGCCAGATCGATGGGATGTCGAATTTTGACCCGGCGATTCTGCTGCTGGAGCGTGACCACCTCCTGGTTCCGATCGTCGATTCCCGGACGTCGAAGGGCCTTGATGAACTCTACGGCGGGCCGATCGCCGGTTCGTCATTCTATCTCTCCGACGATTTTATCAAGAAGAACCCCAGGACGACGCAAGCGTTCGTCAACGCCATCGTGAAGGCGATGCACTGGCTCGACAAGGCATCGACCGATGACATCGTCAATACGGTGCCGAAGGAGTATTACGCGGGCGGCGACCGCGCGGTTTATGCCAAGATGATCGAACTCAACCGCGGCGCCTTCACCAAGGATGGCCGCGTCAAGCCGGCCTGGGCCGAAGCCACCTACCGCGCCCTCACCACGGAGGACCCGTCGATCGAAAAACTGAAGATCGACCTTAAGGACACCTTCGACAATTCGTTCGCCGACAAGGCGAACGCCGCCTCGCGCTAAGAGCTATCCCTTGCGCTCGTGCCCGCGAAGGCGAAGGTGGGCCCTCAGAGCCCCAGCCAGCACTAGGTTCCCGCTTTCGCGGGAACGAGCGGAGATTAAGAGGAGCGCCCAGCTCGAATGGGGTTTGGCTCTACGGCAATTCCCCATCCGCGAAGAAGGCGCGCAGCTCGGCATAGGTTTCCTCCGGCGCCTCTTCGGACAGATAGTGACCACACGGCAGCGCCTTGGCGCCGCGGATATCGGTCGCGTAGTCCTGCCACACCGCGGCCGGCCTGTGATTGCGGCCGACCGCACCGGTTGCGCCCCATAGCAGCAAGACCGGGCAGGCCATTTTCGTGCCGGCCGCGAAATCTTTCGTATCCATATCGAAGTCGACCGTGGCGGTGGCGCGGTAGTCTTCGCACATGGCATGCACGGTCGCCGGATTGCGGAAGCAGCGCTTGTACTCTTCGAGCGCCGCCGGACCGAAGAAGCTCAGGCCTTGCTTGGTCTTCGCAAGCTTCTTGGTGATGAAGAAATCCGGGTCCGCGCTCATCAGCCGCTCCGGCATGTCGTAGGGCTGGATCATGAAGAACCAATGATAGGAGGCCGTCGCCCAGGCCTTGGTCACGTGAGTGAACAGATGATGCTGCGGGATGATGTCGAGGATCGCCGCGCGGGAAATTTTGTTCGGGTGGTCCAGGCACATGCGATGCAGAACACGCGCCCCGCGGTCATGTCCGGCGGCATAGAAGCGATCGAACCCGAGCGCGGCCATCACCTCGACCTGGTCCTGCGCCATGGCGCGGAACGAATAGCCCGAATGGTCCTCGCCGCCGGGCGGCTTCTCCGAGTCGCCGTAGCCGCGCAGGTCGGTCGCCACCACGGTGAACTCCTCGGCCAGCCGCGGCGCGACTTTATGCCAGGAAAGATGTGTGAACGGATTTCCATGCATAAGGAGGAGCGGCGGTCCCTTCCCGCCGTGCACCGTGACGATGCGCGCGCCAGACGTCTTGATCTCGGTACGGGTGAAATTTTCGAACATGATGACCTTCGGGTGGTAGCCACAACATCATCCCTGAGCCCGGACCATCCGGCAATCGTTGCGACGGAGAATTGGCAAACCCGATCGCCACTCAAACCGGGCCGTGGGCAATGCGCCGCGCCCCGGATAGTCGCACAGCGACATCGAGCCGCCACGACACGCTTCGCTTTGCCTGCCCTGCGCTCTATGGATATGTGGACCACGCGCAGCCGCCCTTCGCCTGCTGCCGGGATTGCGATGGTTGAAGATGGACCTGACGCAAATCATCGCCAACTACGGTGTGTGGCTGGTCGCCATCTTCATTGCACTTGAAACCATTGGCGTGCCGGTACCAGCCGAAACGGCATTGATCGCCGCGGGAGTCTTCGCCGCCACGACCCGTCAACTCGACGTCGGCTGGCTGATCGCCGCGGCCATCCCGGCCGCCATTATTGGCAATATCGCGGGCTTCTGGATCGGCCGGAAGTTCGGCTATTCACTGTTGAAGCGATACGGCAAGCGTGTCGGATTGAACGACGATCGCGTCAGGATCGGCCAATGGCTGTTTCTGCGCTACGGCGGCCGCTTCGTGTTCATCGCCCGCTTTCTGCCCTTTCTCCGCAACATGGCCGCACTGCTCGCGGGCGCAAACAGGATGCCCTTGTCTCGCTTCTATATCGCCAGCACGGCGGCGGCGATGTTCTGGGTCACGATCTACGGTGTGGGAGGCTTCGCGTTCGGAGAGGCCTTCGCCGCGATGGCTGCGCCGGCGGCGATCGTCCTCACGCTCGTGGCGATTGCGGTCCTTGTAGGGTTGCCGATGCTGATCCTGCGCTGGGAGAAACGCCTCCTGGAGCAAGCCGAGCGCGAGTTGCCGCCTCCCCCGGTCTCCTAGTCTGCCGCATGACATTCTCCGGCCGCGGCACATGGCATGATCCCACGCAGTTCACCCTGCGCGGCCCGATTATCGGAGCACGCGCAACGCCTCTTGACCCGCTCGCAAGCGGGCTGAGAGACGCTGCGCTGCTTGAATATCGTCTACTTCTTCAGCCCGATGCCGGCCGCCTTGGCGAGCGCAACCGCGTTGGGAGCTTCCTTGGCGATACGCGCATCGAAAGCCTCTGGTGTCGAGATCATTGGCTCGACGCCGAGCTTGGCGAGCTTTTCCTTGACGGCCGGTTCATCAAGAGCTTTCACGGTCGCCTGATGAATGCGCGCAATGATATCGCGCGGGGTTTTCTTCGGTGCGGCGAGCCCGATCCAGAAATCAAAGTCGGAATCTGGGAAGCCGGCCTCCACCGTCGTCGGCACCTCGGGCAACGCGGTGGCGCGCTTTGCACTCGACACCGCGAGCGCCAAAAGCTTGCCGTCACGGATGAAGGGCATCGCCGGCGTGATCGGACAGAAATACATATCCACCCGCCCGCCGAGGATCTCGGTGATGGCTTCCGGCGCGCCGCGGAACGGAACGAGTTGCCCGGTGAAGCCGGCGGCGATACGGAAGCGCTCCATCGTCAGGTGCGGCGGGGTGCCGATGCCGGCGGCGGCATAGTTGAACGAGCCGGGCTTCGCCTTGGCGGCGTCGACAAGCTCCTTGAGCGTCTTGATGCCGCGATCCGGCTTGATCACCAGGACCAGCGGCACCGCGCCGAGCGGCGTGATGCCGGCGAAGTCCGCGACCGGATCA
Organism: uncultured Alphaproteobacteria bacterium; assembly: GCA_963756715.1. Taxonomy (GTDB): domain Bacteria; phylum Pseudomonadota; class Alphaproteobacteria; order Rhizobiales; family Xanthobacteraceae; genus VAZQ01. The sequence goes on along the minus strand of CAVWOV010000035.1, from coordinate 39,682 downwards.
TATGGCATGGCCTGGATCGCGGGCGCCGTAACCAATGCGTTGGAGTGAACGAGCAGCGTATTGCCATCCGGCTCCGCCTTCGCGACGGCGTTAACGCCCATAGCGCCGCCACCGCCTGGCCGGTTGTCGATGATGATGGGATGCCCGGCCTTCGCCGACACGCTCTCGAACACGATCCGCGGCAGCAGGTCGGTGGCGCTGCCCGGAGAGAACGGCACAATCACGCGGGCGGTCTTGGTCGGCCAGGTTTGTGCCTGCGCGGGTTCGGTCGCCGCCGCCACGGACCATGCGGTTGCCATGCAGGCAACGATTGACATACGCCGCGCCGACGGCGCGATCCACGAGTGACTCATGCATTTCCTCCGCTGCCTGCCCGGCAGGGAATATTTTTTTCGACCGGCAGGCTCTAAAAGCCTAGCCGATCGATTTTCGCATCGCCACTGGCAAAGCAGGATCAGCGGGTGAGGACGATGAAGTCCGTACCACGGCCGGTTTCACGGCCCAGCCCTTCGTCGGACACCACCAGCGAGGAGCCCGGAATCAGGAGTTCGCTGATACGGTCAATCGCTTCCTGTGGGAAATGGATGCGATCGAGCGCCTCGGCCGCGCTCGACGGCGACTTGTTGCTGACGGGCGCGTGCACCACCGCCGGCTCATTTCGGCCGCGGCGACGGCGGTCGCGGGACGGTTCGGAGGCCCGCGCCGGCTCCGACGGAACGGTGATCAGATTCCAGCGCATGCCGGACCCGTCATCCGTCGCGCCCATCGCGGTGAAGACGTGCGTGCCGAGCGGGTGTTCGGGACTATCGATCGTGATCGGCATGTCGAACAGGGGAACGAAGCCTTGGCGCACGAAGATCTTCTTTTCCTTACGGCTGACGAACACGGCGACGTGGCCGGTCCGCTTTTGCGGCTGATCGGCCGCCTTCATCCGCGGCGCAATGGGCTTGGGCGGATCAACCAGGCCAGGCTCCGGTTTCGCCGGCTCAGTACTGACGGGCGCGGCTACGGCAGGTACCGCTTGCGCCGGTTTCGGCTCTGCGGCTACCGGCTTCGGCTCCGCAGCCGCGGGCTTCGGTTCGGCAACGACAGGCTTCGGCGCTGGCTCGACGGCCGCCGGCTCTGCAACCACCGGCTTCGGAGCCTCAATTTGCGGCGACTCCACCGCCTTGCGCAATTCGACCGGTGGCGCCTCGGCTTCGGCGGGCGCCGTCGGCTGGACCGCGCCGGTTGCGGTCACCGGCTCGTCGGCTGTCTTGCCCTCGGACACCGGCTCCGGCACCGCTTCGGTCGACTGAACGACCGATTCGACCGGCGCTTCGGTCGATTTCACCACCGCTTCGGCGGGCGCTTCGGTCGTCTGAACCATGGTTTCGGCGGGCTTCGGCGCATCCTTCGGCGGCGCGACTTCAGCAGACGCCGGCGCGGCGGGAACATTGACGTCGGCGGCCGGCGCGGGCGTCGGATCGCCCTCGATCGGCGTGATATCGACGACGGTGACTCCCTCCTTGGTAGCCGTGACCACCTGGGCGAGCCTGATCGGTTCGTTCATGGCGACGTCAGACCCTGACGGCTTCGGCTTCGGTACGAACAGCTTGTCATGGGTGAACTCGACAGGCGCGAGATCGGGCCGCGCGACGATGACCCGAACGCCGCGCTGGGTAATCGGCCAAAGCTTCTGCGCAAAGTCACGCGACATGCGAATGCAGCCGTGCGATGCCGGATGACCCGGCAGGACGCCTTCGTGCAGCGCAATGCCCGACCAGGTGATGCGCTGCATGAACGGCATCGGCGCGCCGCTGTAGATGTTGGAGTGGTGATGGCGATCCTTCTCGATCACGCTGAAGACGCCGAGCGGAGTCGGATGGCCAGGCACGCCGGTCGAGACGCCGCCCTGCGCGACGCGCACGCCATTACTGTAAAGCGTGACCTTCTGGCTGCCGATCGAGACGATGATCTGCAGCGGTCCCTTCGGCATTTCGCCAAAGCCCGGAACCGTTTTGGGTTCGGCCTTCCGGCTGCTGTCCGAGTGCTGCCGTACCCGGCGCGGCGCGGGAGCGGGAGCGCCGTAGTAATAGCCGTAATAGGGCGACACATATCTCGACCGGCGCGATTGCGCCTCAGCGGGGCTCGCCAGACTTGCGATGAACGCCACCGCCGCTCCCGAAAGGAGCACCAGATGCAAAGCCGAGAATCCGCCACGGTCAGCTTTTGAAGCAACCCGCCCGACGCGTTTCGCCACGACAGTCTCCAAGACACGCTCCGAGATGTTCAGGAAATAAGCGGCGGTCGAGCCGCGCTCCAGCCTCTGATTCCGCCCCGCAGGATATGCGCGGCCGGCCGCAAAAGTCGATCAACTTGTCGACCCGCACGGCGCAACATTCACGTCCCATCCTGCGCTGATTCGGTAAACAAATTTCAGCACCGGCGGAACACCGCAATTTTAAATCATCCCGTTGAGGCTAAAGGGTAAAATCGACGCAACCTGAGCCTTACGAGCCGCACGCTTCAAATCATTTTCCGAGCGCGCGCGTGGTGTTGTCGAAGAAATCTTCGACGTCGATTTTCCGCGGAATGAGGTTTTGCTGCAACGCATATTTAACGATCGTCTGCAACGCCGGACGGCAGGCATCAAAACCGAACGGCAGGAAGTCGATCGCGCCCGCCGGTAGTTCGCCGGCGGCCTGCTTGCCAAGCGCCAGCAGGCGGTAGATTTCTTTGACCGCCTCGGGATTCGATTTCGCAAGCGTCTCGGTCACCACCACCATGTGGTTGATCGGCACGACGTGGTGTTTCGCATACCATTGCTGTGCGGCAGCTTCCGGATCCGCGATGACGTTGGTCAGCGCTGGATCCTTCGGCAGATCGGCGCCATAGATCGCAGCGTCAAGCTCACCCTCGCGCAGCATGTTCAGCAGATTCTTATCGGCACCCACCCGCTCGACGCTCTCCGGCTCGCGATACTCGGCGACGTGACCGTCCTCCTGTGTGACCCAATGGATCGCGTTGATGTCGACGCCGTAATCGTTCTGCAGGATGCCCCGGACCCACACCGCGGTGGTCTGGCTGTAGGCGCGCACACCCACGCGTTTGCCGGCGAGATCGGCCGGCACGATCGGGTTTGCCGAGCGGCACAGGATGGTGCCCTGCTGAAACCGGCCCATCATGGTCGCGGGCAGCAGCACCAGCGGTTTGCCATAGGCCTTGGCCTGCACGAAGGTCGCAATCGCCATTTCGCTGACGTCGAACTTGAGTTCCCGCACCATCGGCTTGAAGAACCGGTTGGCCGGCCTGATGTCGCTGAAGGCGAGCGCCAGATGAGGCGATTTGATCTCACCGCGCTTGAGCGGCAGCGTGTGCGGATAGTCGTCGAAAGCAACGTTCAGCGCGGTGACCTCGGTAGCGACGCTCATTGGCAGTTGCCTCCTGATGCTAAACTGTTGGCCGGTGCCGGGGCGCGGCATTGTTATTCTGGAACATTTTAGCGCCGCAAGGCGAGAAGCATTGTTCGGCTCTTATCGGACGCGCTCCCTATGTCGCCTGGGGACATAGCGCTAAGATGCGGCGGACGCCCGTGGAAACAATCCAGGAGTATTGCGCATCTCATGAGGCGCGTTCCCCGAACTCCGTTGCCCGCGGTGGTGTGCCTGATCTGGCTTGCGCCAGTAGCGCTGGCGCAATCGCCGATCGATATTGCCGACCTGTTCGCGCGCGCCGCCCAGAGCGAACGGACGGGCCTTGCACGCAAGACCAAGCCGGTCGACGCGCGCCCTGCGCGTCCGGGCGAGGTTGTGGTGACCGTCATTGCGGGCGAGGGCAAAGAAACCCAAAGCCCGCCGGCGGAAGCCGGCGACATGGTGGTCCGCAACCGTTGCCCCGCAACCGGCAACGAGGAAATCCTGGTCAGGGCCGCCAAATTCCGGGAGCGCTATGAAGGACCGACCGGTCCGGCCGTTCGCGGGTGGTCGGCCTATCGTCCGCGCGGCAATGACATGCGCTACTTCATCGTTCGACCCGGCGACGGCACGTTCACTTTCACGGCGCCATGGGGAGAGGCAATGATCGCGCGTCCCAAGGACGCGATCGTCCGCGATCCCAAGGATCCGAAGGATACCTATCGCATCGCCGCGGCGGCATTCGACTGCACGTATGAAATCATCGAGCGGCCGAAAAACGAATAGCCATCGCCACTCCAATCTTCGCCGATGATCGCGACCCGAAGAAGTTCAATCCCGCGGCGCGCGGAAGCTCGCCGCCAGAAAGCCCGACGTAATGAGATTGAGCAGCCTTGGGTGGAGAAGCGTTGCAAGCACGGGCGCGCAGGCCCAGGCGAGGACGATCCACGGGATTACCCGATAGGCGCCGGGCTGCGGCGGATAGACATTGACCCAGAGGGTATAGGCGATGGCCACGACCGCGAACGCGGGAACGACCAGCAGCCATCGTTTGCCGAGTCCCGATGGGCGCAGCAGTGCACCGGCCGCGCTGATGACCACGAGCAGATAGGCAACCAGCAGCGCGAGTGCGCCGAGCGTGGAGCCCCAGAAAAAGGCATCCGATCCCGAGGCATGGAAAAGAAATCGCATGATCGCGTAGCCGGCGATCGCCGCCAGGACCACGGCGACGGCGGCGTTTCGCGGCGTGCCGCTGACGTCGGAAATCCGCCCGAGCGGGCTTGACGGAAGGAGATCCCGGCAGAGCGCGAACAGGATCCGGGAGGCCGCCACGATCGCGGCCAATCCGCCGCCAAGCGCGGAGCAGAGCGCCAGCCCGTCGAACAGGTCGCCCGACCAGCCACCGAAATAGCGAGCCGACAGATCGGCCAGCAGGGAGGTGGACTTGGTGAAGCTTTTGACCCCGGCCGGATCGGTGCCGAAGCCAAGCGTCTGGGCCGCGGTCACGATCGTGAAAACAATTCCCGCGCCAAGGACGGTGCCGATCAGCACCCGCGGGATCGTAAATCTGGACTTTCGGACTTCCTCTCCCAGAGTGGCGACCTGCTCAAAGCCGGCGAAAGACAGCAGTCCGAACGACAGCCCCATGGCGATGGCCGAAGCACCGACGCCCGCGGTCGGGACGAACAGATCACGCAACGGCGGATCGCCCTGTGGCCCGTGCCCGCCAAACACCAGCAGCAGCACCGCGCAGGCCATCAGCAGCATCGCGACGACCGCGACGCCTTCGAGAATGATCAGCACCAGCCCGGCGCGGCGCGTCGGAATAACGCTCAGCGGCGCGACCACGCAGGCGGCAATCAGCGTCAGGCCGAAGCCGGACGCATCGTGCCAGAGGCCGATGCGCTGCAGAAGATTGGCACCGAAGAGACCGAAGGCTCCGAGACCGACGACCGCAAAGCACAGATAGGTTCCGAGCAGCATCCAGCCGGCCACCAGCCCGGCACGCGGACCGAGAATTGCCGCGACGAACCCATAGGCGGAGCCTGCATTGGGATGTTCTCTGGCCAGCCGGGCAAAGCACCATGCGACCATCAGCACGATCAAGGTGGACAGCGCGAAGACGAGCGGAACCACCCGGCCGACATGCTCGGCCGGTTCCTGCGGATTGAGATTCATCGCCATGGTGGGAGCCATCCCGGCGACCGCGACCGCGATGGCGTCCCAGGTGCCCGCGCCCTTGAACAGGATGGCAGAAGGATCGACGGCGGAGCGCTTCTGATCAACCGGGAGGCGATTCAGCATCCGGCGAAACTGGCATGCGCCGGTTTACAGGTCGTGTATCCGGGGCTGTTGCAGTCAAATGTTGCGGTGGATTTCGCCGCGGCAGATGGCGGCGGCGCCGACTACATCAAATCCTTGCGTGGATCGTAAGGCTTGGTGTCACGCCAGGACTTCATCAGCGCCTCGAGATCGGCATCGCCGCCTTCCGGCAGCATGATACGGACGGTCGCCATGAGGTCGCCATTTCCGCTCTTCGCCGGAAAGCCTTTGCCGCGCAGGCGGAAGGTGCGTCCCGAACTCGTGCCGGCAGGAATCGCAAGCTCGACCGCGCCATCGAGCGTCGGCACGCGAACCTTGCCGCCCAGCACAGCCTCGTAGAGCGTGATCGGAAGATTGAGCCGAAGATCATTGCCGTCGCGTTCGAACACCGGATTCGGCGCAACCGAGACGCTGATCAGCAGATCGCCGGCCTTGCCGCCGCCGAAACCCGGCTGACCCTGCCCTTTCAGCCTGATCTGCTGCCCTTCGGCGAGGCCGGCCGGGATCTTGACCTCGACCTCCTTGCCGTTCGGCAGTTCGACCCGCTTCTTTACGCCCTTGGCAGCTTCGGGCAGCGTAATGGTCAATGAGGCGGCGATGTCTGCGCCCTGCCCGCCGCCCATATCATCAGCCTCGAACTGAAAGCCTCCCGGGCGCGCGCCGCGGCCACCGGCCGCCCGGCCGCCGAACGCTTCCTTCAAGATGTCCTCAAAACCGCCGAATGAGCCGCCGGCACCCGCATGGGCGCCGCTGCGCCGGGCGCCTTCGGGCCCCCAGGTGAACGTTTCGAAATTGCCTTCCCGGCCGAATCCACCGCCCGGATGACCGGCGCCATAACCTTCAAAGCCCTGGAAGCGCGGCTTGCCTTCGGCGTCGATCTCGCCGTTGTCGAACGCCTTGCGTTTGTCGGCGTCGCCGGCGATCTCGTAGGCGGCATTGAGCTCGGCAAATTTCGCCGCCGCGTCCTTGTCGTGCTTGTTGGCGTCCGGATGGAGCTTTTTGGCGAGCTTGCGGAAGGCGCTCTTGATGTCCGGAGCGCTCGCGCTCTTGGACACGCCGAGCACCTCATAGGGGTCGCGCATCGTCAAAAACTCCCGTCCCTCTTCCCGTCAGCCTCCGGCCGGACCGAAGACCGTTGTCCATTCAGTCTGTAAGCGCGCCTGGATGCTGGGCGGCCGCCCCGACCACTATGGCAAAATGTGGGGAGTGCCGTCCCGGACCGCAACGCGCACGGGGCGGAAATTCAACGGCGATGACAAGCGGAAGCGATCAGGTGCGCTGCCAGGGCTTGAGATTGCGCACTTCCCAGCGGCCCTTGTGCAACCGGCAGGCCTCGCCCCGCATCCAGGACTCGGTGCTGTTCTTGACGTAGCTTGCGAGGAAATCGCGGCAGAGGAAGCCATCCTGCGTGTATGCGGCCGCAATCGGCGTGACGGTCCCGCGGGCGCCGGTCTCCGGGTTCTCCCAGGGCAGGCTCGCGTCCTTGCCGCCCCTGGCCAGCACCTCGCTGGCGGCGGCGCGCGCAATCGCGAGGTCTGCTTCGGCCGGGTCCTGTCCGGGCTTGGCGGCAACAGACGCGATTGCGCCAACCTGCTCGGCCTTGTCCTCGCTTTTTCCGAACAGCGAATCGAGCTGATAGGAGAAGCTGCAGCCGCCGGACGCGCACGCGAGTCCGACCACCAAAGCCCCTGCTGGCAGGCGCAGCGATGCTCTGTGCCACTGCCGTGGCCATGCTCTATAAGGGCGCTGCCGGAAACTTGGCACCAACGCGAACACCTAGGTACTCCGCAGAATGTCCGACTCGGCTCCGATCAAACACCCGATCTGGTTAACGAGCGATGATTTTACCGAGGCCGATGAGCCCTTAAGGTTATTTGCATCCTGGTTCGAGGAAGCCGCCGCGAGTGAGCCGGGCCTGCCCGAGGCGATGGCGCTTGCCACCGTGGACCCGGAGGGTCTGCCCAATGTCCGCATGGTGCTGATGAAGGGTTTCGATGAGCGGGGATTCGTTTTCTACACCAACATCGACAGCGCAAAGGGGCTGGAGCTGGACGCAACCCTTAAGGGCGCCCTGCTGTTCCACTGGAAATCACTCAACCGGCAGGTGCGGCTGCGCGGCCCGGTCGAGCGGGTAACGGACGCCGAGGCCGACGCCTATTTCGCCACCCGCCCCCGCGGCGCCCAGATCGGCGCCTGGGCGAGCAAGCAGTCGGCGCCGCTTGAAAGCCGCATGGCGTTCGAAAAGGCAATTGCACTGACTGCGGCGAAGTTCGCGCTTGGGACGATTCCAAGGCCGCCCAACTGGACGGGATACCGCCTGCTGCCGCTGAGGATGGAGTTCTGGCACGACCGGCCCTACCGGCTGCACGACCGGATCGAATTCAACCGCGCCGGAACTGGCGCACCTTGGAGCAAGACGCGGCTCTACCCATGAGGTAGTGTGGATCCGACACTTGGGATCCGACCATTCAATGCCGACGCCGCACTCCAACCAGCCGCGCCGCGCGCTCCTGCTCACCGGGGCAAGCCGCGGCATCGGCCACGCCACGGTCAAGCGCTTCTCGGCCGCGGGCTGGCGCGTGATCACCTGCTCGCGCCATCCATTTCCGGAAAACTGCCCATGGGAAATGGGACCGGAAGACCATATCCAGGTCGACCTCGCCGAGCCGGAAAATACGCTTGCCGCGATCACCGAGATCAAGCAGCGGCTGGAGAACGGCGAACTGCACGCACTCGTCAACAACGCCGCGATCTCGCCCAAGGCCGAGGGCGGCAAACGCCTGTCCTCGATCGACACCGCGCTCGACGTTTGGCGGCATGTGTTCCGGGTGAATTTCTTCGCCCCCATCATGCTGGCGCGCGGGCTGGTCAACGAGCTCAAGGCGGCGCAAGGCGCGGTGGTCAACGTCACGTCGATTGCGGGCTCGCGCGTGCACCCGTTTGCGGGAGCGGCCTACGCGACCTCGAAAGCGGCTCTCGCCTCACTCACCCGCGAAATGGCGGCCGACTTCGGCCCGCTCGGCATCCGCGTCAACGCCATCGCGCCGGGCGAGATCGACACCGCGATCCTCTCCCCCGGCACCGAGAAGATCGTCGAGCAGATTCCGCTGCACCGCCTCGGCACCCCCGACGAGGTGGCGAAGATCATCTACGTGCTGTGCACCGAAATGTCGTCCTACGTGAACGGCGCCGAAATCCACATCAACGGCGGCCAGCACGTGTAGCGTCGAGGGTATCTAAACGGCACCATCTTTCCCCGTCACCCTGAGGTGCCCGAGCGAAGCGAGGGCCTCGAAGGGCGACGGCCCCACGCGGCTCATCTGCGAGTACCCTGATGCGATTTATTGCCGTTGCTGGAGCAGCCTTCTTAGCTTCTACCACCATAGCGTTCGTCGCTACGGCTCATCGGTATTCAGCTATTGGAGACTTGATCGAAGAGCGAATGATGTGCGAGATCATCAAAGCAGCGAAGAAGTCGCAATTTTTGGGGCCCAAGGCGCGAACGGTCTTGTTCGATGCGGTACTGACGAGCAGTTCGGATGATGGCCTTAAGAAGGATGTTCGTCGGTATGCAGTGCTATCGGACAAAGATTGCTAGGTTGCGATGACAGTTTTAAAGGCATTGTTGCTCGTTGTTATCGTCGCGATAGGTGCCGCAATCGGTTTTGGTGCAGGGCTTGTGTACACCGGAGTTTCGAGTTCAGCGGCCGGCATGTCGACAGCGTGCCGTCTCCTAAAGACTGCTGAGCAGAAGGCGATCATTACAAAGGCACAGAGCGTCGCGATTGTGGAGGACGCTTGGACCAGTATAGCAAGGCACGGTAAGGCGAAGTCTGCAGAGCGCGAGGCGGAGGATCTCAAGCTGACTCTCGATTATATCAAAGATGATTGTCGCTATTAGTTTTGTGAACTCTGCGCTCCAACCTAAGTGCTATCCGATCGCCCACCGTAGGAGGGAAACAACGTCGGTGGCACGTCGAGGCCGATCAATCATGCAGTCTTGCCGATCACTTCGGCGGGGCGCTCTCGCCTTTGGCCTCTAGGCATCGGACGTTATAAATCCAGCAATCAACGCAACGAAGCTTGCCACCGCCACCCACGCTGCAGTGCTACCGACTAAATTCAACGCTATATCGTCCAAGATTGCAGGCGGCGATTGCCGCCAACAACACTTATGTTAGCAGAAAAACAACGTGGTGCTCGCACCATGTCTCCGGATATTGGACCTAGCGGGAAGGTTTGCCTACCGGGTCGGCCCGGATCTCGGACTGGGCCCTTCGTGCGGCCGAACAGAAGCGGTATTAGTCTCACTCACTACTTAAGTGTCGGCAAGACAGGGAGCGATCCGTGAACTTCATTGGGGCGATCAAATCTGGCTTTCGCAACTACGTGAATTTCTCGGGACGCTCGATCCGATCCGAATATTGGTATTGGACACTCTTCGCCGTGATCGTGAGCATCGTGATCGGGGAGATCGACGAGTGGCGAAATCCAGGGGCGCAACTCAGCCTGCTCAGCCCGTTCAGCGGCTTCGACGCGCTCGGATGGATATTGTTCTTGCCTAGCTTAAGCATCGCCATCCGACGTTTGCACGATATCGATTATTCCGGCTGGTGGTTTTTGCTCGGCTTCACGGGCATTGGCGCCCTGGTGCTGCTCTATTGGGCCTGTTTGCGCGGGACGGTGGGCGCTAACCGCTTCGGAGCAGACCCCATGCCGGCGACATAACGCAACGAAGCCCTGGAGGACCCGGGCGGGCGCTGGCTCGCCCTTATTGCCCTACTTGCTCTCGCCGCTGCGACAGCCCCACCGGTCAAATGCGGACCTGATCCCGCCCCGCGCCTACAGCCACTTCTTCCATTTGAAGATGAAGTAGGGCAGCAGCGCCGCCACGATCATCAGCCCGATGGCGAACGGATAGCCGAACCGCCAATCGAGCTCCGGCATGTGCTTGAAATTCATGCCGTAGAGCGACGCCACCAGCGTCGGCGGCATCAGCACCACCGCGGCGATCGAGAAAATCTTGATGATGTTGTTCTGCTCGATGAAGACCACGCCGAGCAGCGCGTCGAGCAGAAAGGTGATCTTGTTCGCCAGATAGGTCGCGTGGTCGGAGAGCGATTGCACGTCGCGCTGCATGCCGCGCAACTGCGACCGCGCCTCCTTCGCCCATTTCATGCTGTCGCCTTCGTTGGCGAGATAGAGCAGCAGCCGGCCGATCGAGACCAGGCTCTCGCGCACCTTCGAGGTGAGGTCACCCTTGCGGCCGATGCCCTTGAGAATGTCCTGCTGGCTCCGGGTGGTCTCGCCCTCCGACTCGAAGATGACGTGGGAGATCTGGTCCACCTCGGCGCCGATCCGCTCCAGAATGTCGGCGGCGCGATCGATGACGGCATCGAGCAGGTCCATCAGGACCGATTCGCCGGTCACGCCCTGCGGGCACACCCGCGCCAGCTTGCTGCCGACGATCATGAACGGCCGCGGCTCGTCGTAGCGCACCGTGACCAGGCGATGGCCCGAGAGGATGAAGGTGACGGGCGTCGTCTTCGGCATGTCAGTGTCCGACTGACACATCAGCGTCGCCGTCATGTAGCGGGCGTTATTTTCCACATAGAGGCGGCTGGTGACCTCGATCTCCTGCATCTCCTCGCGCGTCGGCACCGCGATGCCGAGATGGCGCTCCAGGAGCTTGTCTTCCGCCAATGTCGGGGTGACGAGATCGAACCAGACCGCGTTGACCGGGATGTCGCCATCGGACGCGACCGGGACGCGTTCAAGCGCTGAGCCGTTCGGAACATAGACTGACAGCATGACCCCTCCGGCTCCCTGCCGAACACCTGACCCCAGTCAGGCGCACCTCAGTCAAGCGCGAAGTCACGAAACCGATGTGACTGGCCAAGTGATGGCCAATCACGCCTTGTCATGCAAGAATTTTGCGCAAGAGAGCAACGCCAACCCGGCCGTCACCGAACGGAGAATCGAGGCAGGTTGGGTTGAACGGCAGCGGGAGGCGGGTGCGCGGGCTTCGCCCACGCGCGCCTGTCAGGCCGCCATCTCGGGGAACCAGCGATCTTCCGGCGGCAGCACCACCAGCGCAGCAGCAGGGTTCTTCACTTCCGTCTTGTACTGCAGCGCCGCGGCCACCGCGGGAATACCGATCTCGCCGTAGCGGCTGTCGAGACTCGCAGCTTGGCGGCGATTGTCCTGGGCGATTTGGCTAATGGTCGATTTCATTTCCGGCTCCACTAAGTGTTCTTGTTGTCGTTACGCTTGTGATCTCGTCGAATGCTTATTCGTCTTTTTGCGACGACTTGAGCGTGAGCGTGATGACGGCCGAGTACGGCAGAAATGGGCAAGAAATTTTATCCTATCGTGACATTCAATGGCCGCGTCTGCCCTCGGTATAAATCCTGCATAAATTAGATCGGACACAGTGGGAACTATCGCGTCTGTCATGCTGCGCCCGAGCGGCTTTCGAAGAGATGTGTCCCATTTTCCCACAGGCCGCTCCCGTTTCCGCGACATTCTTGCAACAGGTCCGGGACACAATCGCCTCTGGCGCCGCAAGGCCCTAGAAGCGCCCTATGCTTTTAGCTAATTGGGGTGGTTGAAAGAGTTCGGGGAAACCGGCGTAGAGGCACGCCAAGCAGGCAGAAAAAAGGGGCAGCTATGCTACGGGGATTCACGTTCATTCTCATAGGAGTCCTGCTCGGCGGTTGCATGCAGGGAACCATTGAGGCTGCATCGGACGCCAACTTCACCGCGCGGGACCGCAAGCTGCTGGCCAACGCACCTTACGCGAAGGCCAACATCCCCGCAGCCTTCCAACGCACCATCGTGCAGTACCACCGCAAAGAGGCACCGGGCACCATCGTGGTCGACTCGGATGCGCACTACCTCTACTACGTGCTCGCGGACAACAAGGCGATCCGCTACGGCGTGACCGTCGGCGAGGAAGCGCTGTCCTGGTACGGCATCGCCAGGGTTGGCCGCAAGGCAGAGTGGCCGACCTGGACGCCAACCGCGGACATCAAGAAGCGGCTCGGCAACATCCCGAACTTCGTTGAGGGCGGACCGCACAATCCGATGGGCGCCCGCGGCATCTACCTTTACCAGGGCAACAAGGACACGCTGTTCCGCATCCACGGCACCAACCAGCCCGAATATATCGGTCAATCGATCTCATCGGGCTGCATCCGGATGACCAACGAGGACGTGATCGACCTCTACAATAAGGTCAAGACGGGATCGATCGTGGTTGTGCTGGCGCCGAAGCAGGGTGACTCGCCGAGTAATCCGCAGGTTGCGGCCGCGACATCGTACCGGCCGGACTGAGCGAGCGACAACCAAATATCATGAGGGGGCCGAGAAGGTGCCGGACGAAAGTCCGGCGCCTTTTCATTTTGGGTTACCGGCGACGCGTGACGTATCTCGCCCGGTATCTCGCCCATCGGCGATGGCCTATCCGCGAATCTTCGCCCGTGCGAATGGCCGAGGTCGCGGCAACGGCACCGGTTTCGCCTTCGCGTCAACGTCCACTTCGACCACGGGCTGCTCGCCCGGCTCGCGCACATCCCAATGACAGATACGGTAGCCGCTCCGGCGCTCGGCCAGATCGATGTGCACATGATCCTCGTGATAGCCGTCGGAGCCCGGACCGAGCACGGTGGTAAACCGCGCGCAGGCCGTCTGCATCAAGCCTGAGCGAAGGTCCTTGCCGACATGGACATCGGTAAAGCCAAGGGCTTTGCCATCGGCAAGCTTGATCGAGCGCATATCGAGCGCATTAGCCTTGCCGTGCTCGGAGAGTCTGGCGCCGGCCACGCGATTGCGGCCACGGCAGTCGTACGACGCGTAATTGTCCAGAGTCTTGAGCGGCGATCCAAATGGACGCACCGCCGGCACCACGTCCTCACGCACCCACTGCGCGATTGCCTCCGCCAGGCTGCAACGAACCACCGCCGGCGGCGTCACGGCCACCCGGGATTTGTCGGCCAGGATGATCGCCTCGAGCCGGACGACATCCTCGGCGCCGCAGCCGCCCGCGCCTGTCATTGGCGGCAGTGCCGACGCATCGGCGAACTTGGACGTCAATCGCAGGAAGCAGGCGGACGGCGCCGCTGGCGCTTCGGCTGACGGAACGGGCTGCGCGGTGTCTGCGGGCACGGGCCGCGGCATCGGCAACGGGATCGATTCGGCGAGCGCGATATCGCACACCGCCACCAGCGCAACCATGACCCCCACGGACTTCACCAGACGGATTTCCGTACAAATTGCGGCTTTATGGCGGTTCGTGCTCCGGTCGACGCAGCCATTGCGGCCGCCCGTCAAAGTACCGCAGGAGATCGCCGCAATCCAATGGACGGCGCCCCTGCGGGAGCGGATATTTCCCCACCGGCGCAGTGAAGCGCCGCGAAGGCAGCGCGCGCCGCCGAGGGGAACCGAAGCCGACCCATGGCTCATTTCGATGTCGTCGTCTGCGGCCTTGGCGCCATGGGAAGCGCGGCGCTCTATCAGCTCGCCCGCCGCGGCGTGCGGGTCCTGGGGCTCGACCGCTTTGTTCCGGGCCATGACCGCGGATCCTCGCACGGTCTCACCCGGATCATCCGGCTCGGCTACTTCGAGCATCCCTCCTATGTGCCGCTGGTGCGCCGCGCCTACGCGCTGTGGCAGGACCTGGAAGCCGCCGCGGGACGACCGCTGCTCCATGTCACCGGCATCGCGGAGATCGGCCCGCCCGACGGCGTTCTGGTGCGCGGCACGCTCGCCTCGGCCGAGCGCCACGCGCTCCGCCACGAGGTGCTGACCGCAGGTGAATTGATGAGGCGCATTCCGGCGTTCCGGGTGCCGCCGGACTATGTCGGCGTGGTGCAACCGGATGGCGGATTTGTCGAGGTCGAACCCGCCATCGCGGCGTTCACGACATTGGCGGTCGCCGCAGGCGCACAGATTCGCACCGGCGAGACCGTGCGTGCAATCGAGCCGCGCGGCGCCTCGGTGATCATCAAGACCGCCTCAGGCCCGATCGAGGCCGGCACCGTGATCGTCGCCGCGGGCGCGTGGACGAAATCGCTGCTGCCCGCACTCCCGCTGCGGGCGACACGGCAGGTGACCGGCTGGTTCGAGCCCGCCGACGTGGAACTGACGGCACCGGGCAGGCTTCCGGTTTTCCTCATCGAGAGCCGGCATGGCATTCATTACGGCATCCCCCCGCACGGGGGTGCAGGCGTGAAAGTTGCCAAGCACCATCATCAGGACGAGACCGTGGATCCCGACACCTGCAGCCGCACCGTGACGGCCGACGACGAGGCGCTGATCCGAAGCGTGCTGGCCGACCATATCCCGGCCGCGAACGGCCGGCTCATCGACGCCAGGACCTGCCTCTACACCATGACGCCGGACGGCGATTTCATCCTTGATCGGGTACCGGGGGCCGAAAACGTCATCGTTGCTTCGCCTTGCTCGGGCCACGGCTTCAAGTTCGCCCCGGTGATCGGCGAGATCCTCGCCGAACTCGCCATGACCGGAACGACCCGACACGATATCTCGCGATTTGGCCTTGCACGCCAGGGGTGAGCCCGGACCAAGCGCCCCGCGCCGGACGCGAGCGGCGGCCGGGGAACGATTTCACTCGGTTGAATGACCGCAGATGCCTCGGTAGTCTCAGACAAAAGCAAGAAGCCGCTCATCGAGGGAACACCATGCTGGGGCTGATGCAGGACTGGCCACTGTTGTGCCATCGCGTCATCGATCACGCCGCAATCAACCATCCCGAGCGCGCCGTCATCTCGCGCTCCGTCGAAGGGCCGATCCACACCACGAATTATGCCGCCGTGCGCGTCCGCGCCCTTAAGGTCGCACAGCGCCTCGAACGCGACGGCATCCGGCTTGGTGACCGGGTGGCGACGCTCGCCTGGAACACCTGGCGGCATCTCGAAGCCTGGTACGGCATCATGGGGATTGGGGCGATCTATCACACGGTCAATCCGCGGCTGTTCCCCGACCAGATCGCCTGGATCATCAATCACGCCGAAGACCGTGTGATGATGGTGGACCTGACATTTCTGCCGCTGATGGAGAAAATGGCGGACAGGCTGCCGTCGATCGAGCGCTACGTGGTGCTGACCGACGCCGCCCACATGCCGGCGACATCGCTGCGAAACGCGGTGGCTTACGAGGAGTGGATCGGCGAGGTCGACGGCGACTTCGCCTGGAAAAGCTTCGACGAGCGGACCGCCGCCGGCATGTGCTACACCTCCGGCACCACCGGCCATCCGAAAGGCGTGATCTACTCGCATCGCTCGAATGTGCTGCATTCGATGATGGCGATGGGACCCGACGCCATGGGCGTGGCGTGCCGCGACGCCGTGCTGCCGGTCGTGCCGATGTTTCACGCCAATTGCTGGGGGCTCGCGCTGACCACGCCGATGTCCGGCGCCACGCTGGTGATGCCGGGCGCGAAGCTCGACGGCCCCTCGATCTATGAACTGCTGAACGATTACCGCGTGACCTTCTCAGCCGCGGTGCCGACGGTCTGGATGATGCTGCTGCAGCATCTCGAAGCGACCGACAGTAAACTGCCGCATCTCAAGAAGGTCGTGATCGGCGGCTCGGCCTGTCCGCGGGCGATGACCAAGACGTTTCAGGAGGTCTACGGCGTCGAGGTGTGCCACGCCTGGGGCATGACCGAGATGAGCCCGCTCGGCACGCTCGGTTCGCTCAAGCCGGAATATACCAAGCTGAGCACCGAGGAACGGCTGGATGTGCAGGTGAAGCAGGGCCACCCGCCGTTCGGGGTGGAAATGAAGATCACCGACGACGCCGGCAAGGAACTGCCGCGCGACGGCAAGACCTTCGGCCGCCTCAAGGTGCGCGGCGCCGCGGTCGCCCGTGCGTATTTCAAGGAGGAGGACGTCAGCATCCTTGATCGTGACGGCTTCTTCGACACCGGCGATGTGTCGACGATCGACAAGTACGGCTACATGCAGATCACCGACCGCGCCAAGGACGTCATCAAGTCGGGCGGCGAATGGATTTCCTCGATCGATCTGGAGAACCTGGCGGTCGGCCATCCCAAGGTCGCCGAAGCGGCCGTCATCGGCGTCAAGCATCCGAAATGGGACGAGCGGCCGCTGCTGGTCGTCGTGCTGAAGAAGGATCAGTCGGCGACCCGCGAGGACATCCTCGGCTTCATGCGCGGCAAGACCGCCAACTGGTGGCTTCCCGACGACGTCGCCTTCGTGGACGAAATCCCGCACACGGCGACCGGCAAGATCCTGAAGACCGAGCTGCGGAAGCCGCTTCAAGGACTATGTGTTGCCGGGCGTCGCCGCATAACGGCTGAAGTTCCCTTCACACCTCCCCTCGCCTCCCCATGACCCGGTGCGATAAGGTGCGCCGCAGCCAACCGACTGCTCCCTGAAGGCCACGCATGTCCACCCTCGATGCGGCTGCCGCGCCGGCGCTAGCCGACACCGCCGCGCCGGCAGACGGCGTCGTCCGCTTTCTGGGCGACGGCCGGTACTATTGGCGGCTGCTGATCCGCGGCGGCGTGCTGCTGATGTTCACGCTCGGCATCTATCGCTTCTGGCTGACCACCGACGTCCGCCGCTTCCTGTGGTCGAACACCGAACTCGCAGGGGACGGCTTCGAATATACCGGGACCGCGCGCGAGTTGCTGATCGGCTTTCTGATGGCGCTCGCCATCCTGGTGCCGCTCTACACCGCGTTCTTCTTCATTACGCTGGGCGGCGGAGCGCTCGGCGAAATGTCGGGCCTGCTCAGTTTCGTCCTGCTGACTTTGCTCGGCCATTACGCGGTCTACCGCGCGCGCCGCTACCGTCTTACCCGCACGATCTTTCGCGGCGTGCGCTTTCATCAGACCGGCTCGCCCTGGCGCTACGCGGTCTGCGCCTTGTTCTGGTGGACGCTGATCGTCTTGACACTCGGCCTCGCCTACCCCGCCGCCCAGGCCCGCCTCGAACGCTTCAAGATGCGCCACACGTTCTTCGGCGATCTGCCCGGCCGTTTCGAAGGCTCCGGCTCACAGCTCTTTCTGCGCGGCGTTCTGCTCTGGGTTCTGCTCATGGTGCCGTTGACCGTCGGGTTTGTTGCCACGCTCGGCAGCATCGACTGGGGCGGGCTCGAGACCGCGGCGAACGCGGGCGGCGAGGCGTTCTGGGTGTGGCTGTTTGCCCATGGGCTCAGCAGCGTGGCGGCGATGGGCGGATTGACGCTGTTGTGGACGCTTGCCTCGGTGGTGGTTCTTTACCCGGTCTTCCACGCGATATTGCTGCGTTGGTGGGCATCGGGATTGCGCTTCGGCGATCTCGCGGTAACGTCCCGCCTGCGCATCGGCAAGGTACTCGGAATCTACGGCCGCTTCTTTGGCTACGCGTTTCTCTTTACGCTCGCGGCCATCGTGATCGGTATCATCGGCACGCTTGTTGTCGGCGCCCTGGTCGCGGGATCGGAGTCGATATTCAGCGAGATCTTCGCGACCACTGCGGCGATCGGCCTGTACGTCGCCACCGTGCTGGGGTATTCGACCATCTATCAGGCGACGGTCAAGGTTGGGCTGTGGCGCTGCGTGGTCGAATCGCTCGACATCTCCGGCCTTGCCGTGCTCGATCATGTCTCGGCGGCCGGCGAGGCGAGTTCCCCGATCGGCGAAGGCTTGGCTGACGCCTTGAATGTGGGCGGGATCTGAATCTGAGATGACATCGGCGGGCCCCGGTATCTTTTTCGACGGCATCACCACCGCGCGCCGGGAGGTTGCGGTCGAGCTTGGCGCCGTCGAGTTGCGAATTCGCGCGCCGGACGGCAAGAGCTTGGCTGAATGGGCCTATGACGAGATCGAGGAATTGTCGGCGCCGCACGGTGTCCTGCGTCTCGGCAAGGTGCGAAGTCCCCTCCTCGCGCGTCTTGAAGTCCGCGAGCCGAAACTGGCGGCCGCCATCGACGACTTGTCGATACCGGTCGATCGCAGCGGCCGCACCGGGCGCCGCGAGCGGTCCAAGGTCATCGCCTGGAGCATTGCCGCCACCACCTCGCTCCTTGCGGTCGCGATCTTCGGCGTGCCCGCCATCGCCACCCGCTTGGCCCCCCTGGTGCCCTATTCGGTCGAGCGCAAATTCGGCAACGCCATCGACGCCCAGGTACGGCGCTCCATCGACACCGGCCACGCCGGTGCCGCATTCGAATGCGGGAATGCCGAGGGCGAGAAACCAGGACGTGCGGCATTCGACAAGCTCATGGGCCAACTCGAGGCGTCGGCCGCCCTGCCTTTGCCGCTCAGTCCGGTCGTGGTGCGCCGCGACGAGGCCAATGCCTTCGCATTGCCGGGCGGGCACGTTTACGTTTTCCAGGGCCTGATCGACAAGGCCGAGACCCCGGATGAGCTTGCGGGCGTGCTGGCGCACGAGATCGGACATGTCGCCCACCGCGACGGCAACCGCTCAGTGCTGGAGGGGGCCGGACTTTCGTTTCTGTTCGGCATGCTGCTCGGTGACTTTGTCGGCGGTGGTGCGGTCATCTTCGCGGCCAAGACCATCCTGCAGACCAGTTACTCGCGTGACGTGGAAAGGGCGGCCGACGGCTATGGCGTGGCGTTGATGCAAAAGACCGGTGGAGACCCGCGCGCGCTCGGCACCATCCTGTCTCGGATTGCCGGGACGACGCATCACGGGCCGAAGCTGCTGCTCGATCATCCCGATACGCCGAGCCGCGTCGCCTTCATCAATGCGATCGCCGGCTCGGCGCCGACACGGCCGCTGCTCGACGCGGCGGAATGGGCGGCGCTCAAACGTATCTGCCCGGCATCATAAGGGTCGTCGATGGGCCGCCGATATATCCACGAAGAGCCGACGTCGCGGCTCGCCATCTGGGCGCGGCGAACCGCGGTCTTCGCGTTTGTAGCCTCGTTCCTCGCGGTGATCATCGTGCGGTCGGGCATGCTTGAGATCAAACCGGCCATCGCGACCTTCGTGGGCGCGCTGGCGATCGCCGGCATCGCGCTCCTGCTGGCGCTGGCGGCCCTGGTGGTGATCTGGATGGAGGGGCTGGCCGGCATGGGGGCCGCGCTCGGGGCGATGGGAATTTCGCTGCTACTGCTGGCGTACCCGGCCTATCTCGGCATCCGGGCCTACAAGCTGCCGTTGATCTACGACATCACCACCGATCCGCTCGACCCGCCGCGTTACGAGGCGCTCGCGCGTGTCCGGCCGCGCGATGCCAACCCTATCGCGTATGCGGGGCTCTATGCCGCCGAGCAGCAGCGGCGCAGCTATCCCGATATCGGACCGCTGACCGTCAATGCATCGCCACAGGCAACCTATGACGCCGCCTATGCGGTGATCACCAAGCGCAAATGGCGCATCGTCGATGCGCGCGCGCCGCAGGCCGCGCGCCGCGAAGGCCGCATCGAAGCGGTCGCGCGCACGCCGATCATGGGCTTTCGCGATGACGTGATCGTCCGCGTCCGGGCCGACGCCGACGGCACGCGCATCGACATCCGCTCATCATCCCGCTACGGCAGCTTCGATTTCGGCGCCAATGCCGCACGTATCCGCAGCCTGATGAACGAGATCGACGACACCATTGCGACTCAGAAGTCGACACGCCCGGCTACGCCGGCGCCGGAGAAAAAATCACCGCCGACAGCCAAGCGAAATCGCAACCGAAATCAACGCGAGCGGTAGCTGCCGCCGATCGCCGGCGTACCGTCGGTCAGCACCTGTCCGCGCGCCACCAGATCCTCAAGATGCGCGAGCACCGACAGGCCCGCCGCCTTGGTGAGCCGCGGATCGAGCCCGATATAAATCGCGCGCACGATGGTCGGAATATCAGCCTCGCCTTTGGCGAGCCGGTGCAGGATCGAGGCTTCGCGCGCCCGGCGGTGGCGGATGTAATGGGCCACGAAGCGCGGTGCGTCGCGCACGATGCCGCCATGCCCGGGCAGATAGACCGGCTCCGAGCGCTGCGCGAGCTTTTCCAGCGACGCCATGTAATCGCTCATGGCGCCATCCGGCGGCGCGACGACCGGCGTCGACCAGGCCATGACGTGATCGCCCGAAAACAGCAGGTTTCCCTCCCGCAGGCCGAAAGCCATGTGGTTTGCGGTGTGCCCGGGGGTCGTGACCGCCTCCAGCGTCCAGCCATCGCCGGCGACGACGTCGCCGTCGGCGAGGCCATGATCGGGCTTGAAATCGGTATCGTTGCTGGCGTCGAGCCGCGGCGCCTCGCCGACATTGAGCTCCCGCGACGGGCGATGCGGCCCCTCGGCATAGACCGGCGCGCCGGTTGCTGCCTTGATGGGTGCTGCCGCCGGCGAATGGTCTCGATGGGTGTGAGTGACAAAGATGTGCGTGACGGTTTCGCCGCGCACGGCATCGAGCAGCGCCGCGATATGCGGTTCGTCGAGCGGACCGGGATCGATGATGGCGACGCGGTCTCGCCCGACGATGTACGACACCGTGCCCTTGAACGTGAACGGCCCGGGATTGTTGCAAAGGATGCGGCGCACCCCCGGCGCGACCTCGTCCACCGTGTCGGGAGCGAGATCGAATTGCTTGTCGAACGGGATGTCGTCGCTCACAAGTACTCTCTCCGTTCGTTCCCGCGCAAGCGGGAACCCAGGGGCCGCACGCTCAGTGTTTGTGGCTCTGGGTCCCCGCTTCCGCGGGGACGAACGGAGAGTGAGCGATCCCGTTCATGCGAGACAGCTCAGCCGAGCTTGCGCCCAATCACGTCCTCGCAGCGCACGCCCTCGGGCGGCTCTTCGCCGAGATACATGCCACCCGACATGGCGAAGCGCATCCGGTTGGACGGCAGGCCCGCGGTGCCCCAGCGGTCGGGCGTTGGCGAGACCTTGTCCCAGTAGTCCGGACCCTGCGGCACATGACTGGCGTCATCGAGTTGGTCGAGCTCGGTGGTGTACTCGGCGACGAAGCCGTTCGGCTCGATGAAATAGGAGAACACGTTGCTGCCGGGGCCGTGACGGCCGACGCCCCATTCCATCTCGAAGCCATTCTTCTTCAGCCGGCCGGTGCCACGCATCAGGCCGTCCATGTTCGGCAGCTCGTAGGCGACATGGTTGAGCGAGGGACCGTTGGCGCGGAAGATCGCCACGCTGTGGTGGTCGGCGCTGCAGCGCAGGAAC
The DNA here is from genome assembly GCA_963756715.1 of uncultured Alphaproteobacteria bacterium. GTDB lineage: Bacteria > Pseudomonadota > Alphaproteobacteria > Rhizobiales > Xanthobacteraceae > VAZQ01. Next base: position 17,806 of record CAVWOV010000035.1, on the reverse strand, counting down.
TCCATCATGTGCGAGGTGTCGGACAGCTTGAAGCCCAGGACGTCGACGAAGAATGGCACCTGGTCGTCGGTCTTGGCGCTGTTGAGTACCACGTGGCTGATCTTGGTCGGCCGGGAGCGATCGACCACGATGTTGGGATGCTGCACGCTGTCGCACGAGATGCTCATGGGCATGCCGTCCGGCGTGACGAACCGGAAGCCGTAGCCGCCGCCGGCGCCGCCAGGAAGCTGCATGGTGTCGCCGGCCTTGACGCCATAACCTTCCGCCTTGGCGCGCAACTGGTCCACGGCGAGACGATCGGTGGCGGCGAAATGCACGCCGAGCAGGCTCGGCTTCGGCCGCTCGCGGACGGTCAGCACATGGTGCTCACTGCCGGTCGCGCGGAAATGGATGGCGTCACCTTCGGAGGCGACCTCTTCGAGCGCCCAGACTTTGGTGTAGAAATCGGCCGACTGGTTGAGATCGCGGACGCCGAGTTCGATGCTCCGGACCCCGGTGACCCTGGCATGTGTCATGGTGTTACCTCGTATGTTTCGATGGAATCTCGCACAGTTTGGCCAAGAGGGCCAGCGCCGGCCTTGGCGCCTATGCGCTTTGCGATGCGCTGGGTCCCCACTTTCGTGGGGACGACCGGCGGAGCACCACGCGCTGACCATCACAACCGGGCGAGCTTCGGCATGACCTCGGTCGAGAACAGCGCCAGCGAACGCAGCGCCTCGGGCAGCGTCATGCTGCCCAGAAACAAATAGGTGAGCAGGTAGTTGACGCCAAGCTCGGACACCTGCCGCTCGATTTCCTCGCACACGCGCTGCGGGGTGCCGTAAATCACCGATCCATCCGCCACGCAGTCCTCGAACGTGGCCCCGCGCGGCACATTGAGCCGCGAGGTCAACCCGGTCACGCCGTGCTGGGCGCGCAACCAGTTCAGTTGCGCAAGGTGAAGGTCCATCGCCGGCTTGCCAAATCGGACGGCCTCCTCCTCGGTGTCGGCGACGAAGATGTGGCGCTGCACGCCAATCGCGGTGCCGCCTGGGAATTCGCCTTTCGGCTGTGCCGGCCCGCCGCGCTTGGCGAGCGCCTCGCGGAACGCGTCGATGTTGGTCTTGGCGAACGGCGTCGGGCCGAGGCTGACGAAGTGCATGCCGTGTTCGCCCGCCCAGGTCGAACCGATGGTGTTGGACGAGCCGTACCAGAATGCCGGATGCGGCTTCTGCAGCGGTCGCAACGCGATCGGCACGTTCTCGTATTTGTAATACGGCCCCGAATAGTTGAGCACGTCGGTGGTCAGGCCGGCGCTGACGCACTTGAAGGCGTCGATGAAAATCTCGCGCGAGTCCTCGTGCTCGACCTTGTGAAATTTCAGCTCGAACGGCGAGACCCCGCGTCCGACCCCGACTTCGAGCCGGCCGTGGCTAAGGTGATCGAGCATGGAGATTTCCTCGATCAGCCGCAGCGGCGAATAGAGCGGAAGCAGGTAGACCAGCGGCCCCAGCCGCATCCGCTTGGTCGCACGCGCCACGGCGCCGAGATAGACACCCGGCACCGGCACCATGTTGAGGGGGGTGGCGTGATGCTCCGCCACGTGCAGGCAATAGAAACCCGCCTCATCGGCCGCCGTGGCGAAGGTGAGACGCTCGTCGAACAGCGTCGCCATTGGGCGATCCGCTGCTTCGACGTGATCGAACAGTCCAATTTTCATTTCTCGCCGTCTTTCATTTCTTCTCGTCCAGTCTGCCGATTTTCTTGACCACCGGAATCAGCCGTTTGGCATCCGCCGCGACAAAGGCGGCGAATTCCGGCTGATCCAGGTAGGCCGCCGGGCTGCCGGCCTTCTGGTAGATCCCGGTGACTTGCGGGTTGTTCATGACCTCGCGCATCGCATCGCGCAAGCGGGTGATGACCGCCGCCGGCGTGCCCTTTGGTACGAACAGCCCGGCCCAGATGTAGTACTCGACCCCCGGATAGCCGAGCTCGATCATGGTCGGAATGCCTTTGAGTTCGGGCGTCGGCTTGCCGCCCCAATGCGCCAGCAGCCGCACGCTGCCGTCCCGCGCGTGCGGGTTGATCACGCCGGGCGCCTGCGCGGTGATGTCGACCTGGGCGGCGATGAACGCAGTCAGCGCCGGCCCGCCGCCGCGGTACGGCACGTGCAGCAGCTTGATGCCGGCGGCCTGCTGGAACATCTCGAACGGAACATGCGAGGCGCCGTAATTGCCGGACGAACTGAACGAAATCTGGCCGGGACGCTTCTTGGCGGCGGCGACGAGATCAGCGACCGAGTGATAGGGCGAATCCTTCCGCACCGCCAGCACGCCCGGATCGGCCAGCACCCGCGCAATCGGCACGAGTTGGTCCATCTCGTATGACGGCTTGCGGTCATAGAGCCGCTCGGCCTCGGGCAGAAACACCATCGAGGACAGCGCCATCAGCAGAGTGTGGCCGTCCGGCTCCGCGCGCGCCGCCGCGGCATTGCCGATCATGCCGCCTGCGCCGGCACGGTTATCGACCACGACCGACTTGCCGAGAATCTTTTCCAACGCCGCCGCCACGGGTCTTGCCGCCAAATCCGCCTGTCCGCCGGGCGGGAACGCCACGATCATGGTGATGTTGCGCGTGGGCCAAGTCTGCGTCTGCGCTTGCGCCGCTGTGGCGGCGAACGACGTCAGCAGCGTGATGGTCGTGGCGACAAGCCACTTGTGAGCACTCATGAACTCCTCCCTGTGTTGACCGGCGGATTTTTCCGCCGTTGTTATTCTGCAGCGGTGCGCGCGGAATTTTGCGCCAAACCCTCGCCGGCCTCCGCGATCGGATTGCGCAGGACGCCGATCTTTTCGATTTCGCACTCGACCAGGTCGCCCGGCAGGCAATAGCGGGTTGCCGGCACCAGGCCGGGCGGCGTGACGCCTTTCCCGCCAAGCTCCTTGTCGACGGACCATGCGGTTCCCGCGGGCGTGCCGGTGATGATGACCATGCCGGGCTTGAGCGTGAAGTTGCGGGAGAAGAAGTGAATGAGTTGGGCGCACGTCCAGATCATATTGGACGTGCTGCTCGACTGCCGGAGTTCGCCATTGATCCGGGATTGCAGCTTGAGCTGTTGCGGATCGCCGAGCTCGTCGGCGGTGACGATGCACGGTCCGAGCGGTGCGCTGGAATCGAACGCTTTGCCGCTGCCCAGTTCGTACCAGGTCATGCCTTCCGGCGTACGCCGCACCTGGCGATCACGCGCCGTGACATCGTTGACAATCGTGTACCCGAAGACGTGGTCGAGCGCGCTCGCGGCCGGAATGTGCCGGCCTGGCTTGCCGATCACGACCGCTAGTTCGGTCTCGCAGTCGATCTTCTTCGACATCAGCGGATCGTAAATGATGGGCTCGCCGGGACCGACCACGCAATCGGCGGTCTTGACGAAGAATTCCGGCTCCTTGCCGCTGATCGGCGTGTTCGCCTTCTCGGCGTTATGATCGTGATAGTTGCTGCCGCTGCACAGGATGGTCGAGGGCCGCAACGGCGCCGCGAGCACGACGCTGGTGCGCGGCACCGTCGCCGCCTTCGGCGGATTTGCCAGGATTGATCGCGCCGCCGCGAGCGCCCGCTCGCCGGACCTGATGAAGGCCAGCGCGCTGCCGAATATCGCCGGGTCGCCGGATGCCGAAAGCGGATCGACGATCGTGTCGCCCTCCAACAGCCCAAGCCGCTCTTCGCCGTTTTGCAGATAACTTACGAGTTTCATCGATTGGTCCCATTTTCAACTTGAGGATCGGCGTTCGCCCGGCGGGCCCGCCTCAGTGGATTTCCGGCTCAGCGGTCGGCGCGGTGCCTTCGAGGAAGTCGAAGTCGCAGCCTTCATCGGCTTGGCCGATATGCTGAGAGAACATCGCGCCATAGCCGCGGGTGTAGCGCGGCGGCGGCGCCTGCCAGGCGGCGCGGCGGCGGTTCATTTCCTCCTCGGAGACGGCGAGATGGATGCGGCGCGCGTCCACATCCACTTCGATCTCGTCGCCGGTCTGCACGAAAGCGAGCGGCCCGCCGACGTAGCTTTCCGGCGACACGTGCAGGATGCAGGCGCCGTAGCTCGTCCCGCTCATGCGGCCGTCGGAGATGCGCACCATGTCGCGCACGCCGGCCTGCACGAGCTTCTTCGGGATCGGCAGCATGCCCCATTCGGGCATGCCGGGACCGCCCTTGGGGCCTGCGTTCTTGAGCACCAGCACATGATCGGGCGTGACATCGAGATCGTCGCGCTCGACCTCGCGCGCCATGTGGTTGTAGTCCTCGAACGCGATCGCCTTGCCGCGATGCTTGAGGAAGCGCTTCTCCGCGGCGGCGGGCTTCATCACGCAGCCGCGCGGCGCGAGGTTGCCCTTGAGCACGGCCGTTGCGCCCTCGCCGTAGATCGGATCAGCGAGCGAGTGGATGACGTCGGGGATATAGACTTCCGCGCCGGCGATGTTCTCGCCGATGGTCTCGCCCGTCACGGTGAGGCAGGAGAGATCGAGCCGGTCTTTCAGTGCCACCATCAATGCCCGCAAGCCCCCGGCATAGAAGAAATCCTCCATCAGGTACTTGCCCGACGGGCGGATGTTGGCGAGCACCGGAACTTCGCGCGACAGTTCGTCGAAGCGCTCCATATCAAGCTTGATGCCGGCGCGACGCGCCATCGCCACCACATGGATGATGGCGTTGGTCGAGCCGCCGAGCGACATGTGCACCTTGATGGCGTTGTCGAACGCGGCCGGCGTCAGGATACGGTCGAGCGTCAGGTTCTCCCACACCATGTCGACGATGCGCCGCCCAGCGGCGCCGCACATGCGCGGATGATTGGCATCGGCGGCCGGGATCGACGAAGCGCCCGGCAGCGTCAGGCCGAGTGCCTCCGAGATCGCCATCATGGTTGCGGCTGTGCCCATCACCATGCAGGTGCCGAATGAGCGCGCGATGCCGCCCTCCATTTCCTCCCATTGCGCGTCGGTGATATTGCCGGCCTGCTTCTCCATCCAGTATTTCCAGACGTCGGAGCCCGAGCCGAGATATTGCCCGTGCCAATTGCCGCGCAGCATCGGGCCCGCCGGCACGTAAATCGCCGGAATGCCCATGCTGATCGCGCCCATGATCAGGCCCGGGGTGGTTTTGTCGCAGCCGCCGAGCAGCACCGCGCCGTCGATCGGATGGCAGCGCAGCAACTCTTCGGCCTCCATCGCGAGAAAATTGCGATAGAGCATGGTCGAGGGCTTCACGAACGGCTCGGCGAGCGACATCGCCGGCAGTTCGATGGGAAAACCGCCGGCCTGCAGGATGCCGCGCTTCACGTTCTCGGCACGCGCGCGCAAATGCGCATGGCAGGCGTTGATGTCGCTCCAGGTGTTGACGATGCCGATGACCGGCTTGCCGTTCCAGTCCTCGCCGTCATAGCCGAACTGCTTGAGGCGGGAGCGGTGGCCGAACGAACGCATGTCGTTGACGCCCAGCCAGCGGTGGCTGCGCAGCTCTTCGGGACGCTTGCGTGATGTCATTGTGCGGTCTGCTTGATGATTTCGGCGGCGCTGCGGCGTTCGAGCATTTGCGCCGCGATCACGATGCTCGCCACCGCGGCGCCGGCCAGATCGGTGTAGAGGCCGGGCTTGATCAGCAGGAAGCCGGCCACAACCAGCAGCACGCGCTGCCAGAGGGCAGTTTTGGTAATCAGGTAGCCGTGCAAGCCGGATGCGAACAGCACCACGCCGACCGCCGCGGTAACGCAGCTCGCCAGAATTGTCGGCCAGTCGCCGATCATGAGCAGCGCCGGCTCGTAGACGAACATGAACGGCACGATGAAGCCGGCAAAGCCGATCTTCACCGACGCCCAGCCGCTCGCCCAGAGATCAGCCTTGGCAAGACCGGCGGCGGCGAACACCGCGAGCGCGACCGGCGGCGTGATCGCCGACAGGATGGCGAAATAGAACGCGAACATGTGCGCCGCCGGCACCACGACGCCAAGCTTGATGATGGCGGGCACCAGGAGCGCCGTCATGATGATGTAGGCCGGCGTCGTCGGCATGCCCATGCCGAGCACGATACCGGCGCACATGGTGAGCACCAGCGCCGCCAGCAGCGTGTCCTTGGCCAGCCCGATGACGAACTGCGTGAACACGATGCCGAGCCCCGACAAGGTCACGACCGCGATCACGATGCCGGCGCAGGCGCACGCCAGCGCGACCGGCAGACAGTTGCGCGCGCCGTCCGCCATGGCGTCGATGATGTTGGCGAACGTGACGTAACCGCGGGTCGACTTGCGCAGCAGCGCGACCGGGAAGCAGGCCAGCGTGCCGGCGAGCGCCGCAAGCGGCGCGCTGTAGCCGCTGTACATCACCGCCAGAATGGCCAGCACCGGGATGAAGAGATGGCCGCGCTCGCGCAGCACGTTTTTCATCTTGGGGAGTTCGGAGCGCGGCACACCGACCAGCCCGCGCCGCTTGGCCTCGAAATGCACCGCCGAGAAGCACGCAAGGTAATAAAGGACGGCGGGGATGATCGCCCAGATCACCACCTGCCCGTAACTCACGCCGATGAACTCGGCCATCACGAAGGCGGCCGCACCCATGATCGGCGGCATGATCTGGCCGCCGGTCGACGCCACCGCCTCGACGCCGGCGGCAAAATGCGGCGCGAAGCCCGAGCGCTTCATCAGCGGAATGGTGATCGGGCCATCGACCATGACGTTGGCGACGGCGCTGCCGGAAATCGTACCGAACAGGCTCGACGAGAACACCGACACCTTGCCGGGTCCGCCGGCGGCGTGCCCGGTGATTGCCAGGGCGAAATCCATAAACAATTGTCCGGTGCCGGTGCGCTCCATGAACGCGCCGAACAGCACGAAGATCAGCACGTAGGACGCCGACACCGACAGCGGAATGCCGAAGATCCCTTCGGTCGTCATATAGAGCTGATCGATCATCCGCATCGGTTCGAGCTTCGCGACGAACAGCCCATAGGCCAGGAAGATGATCGCGGTGAGCGGCAACGACCAGCCGATGACGCGGCGCGTGCCCTCCAGCACCATCACGGTCATGATGGTGCCCATCACCATGTCGGTCGGCGTCAGATCGTCAATGTAGAAAATGCGCGTGACGAAATATTCGTAGTTGACGAACAGATAGATGATCGGCGCGACCGACAGCACCAGCAGCACGTAGTCGAGCGGTGTTGGCGTGCCCTCCGCGGCGCCTGATCGCCGATGAATCAGGAACAGCAGCACCATCGCGAACATCAGGTGCGTGCCGCGGAAATAGAACGCCTCCGGCGAACCGAAGGCGATCGCCCACATGTGATACAGCGCCATCGCAACCGCGATGGCGATGATGGCAAGCCGGACCAGCCCGGCGTAGCTCCTGTCGATTGTCATGCCGGTCACGCCTGCCCCGTGGATAAGGCGGCTAGAAGCAAAGCGCCGGCGCGGATGTCGATGCCCGCACCGGCGCGGCCGATCAGTGGACCTTCACCTGCAGGCCGGCTTCCTTGTAGAACTTCGCGGCGCCGGGATGGAACGGCACCTCGATATCCTGGCCCATGGCCTTCGGCGTGAGCGCCGCGATGTCCTTGGCGACGGTCGCAAGCGTCTTGGTGTTGTTCGCGATCGTCTTGGTCATGGTGTAGACGGTTTCCTCGGGCAGCTTGCATGACGCCACGATGTGCGTGAAGAAGCCGATCACGCCGACGTCCTTGTCCTGCTTGGGGTAGGTGCCCTTCGGGATGGTGATCAGTTTATAGCCCGGGTTGTACTTGCGCATCTTGTCGATGATGGCGGACTGGTCCATCAGCTTGATGTCGCGTGCCGCGGCAAGATCCATGATGGCGCCGGCCGGGATTTGGGTGGTGAGACCGAAGGCGACGGCGTGCCCGTCCTTCATCTGGTTCACCGAGTCGGTATAGCCGACGAAGCTGACCTTCACGTCGTTGTACGACAGGCCGTTCGCCTCGAGCAGTTGCTTGGTGATCAGTTCGCCGGTATTGCCGCGCTGCTGGGTGGTGATGCTCTTGCCCTTGAGGTCGGCGAAGCTGTTGACGCCGGAATCCGCCAGCACCACGAACTGGGTATATTGCGGATAAAGCGTCGCGACGTTGCAGACGTTCTTGTGCGGCTTATTGAACGGCGCCTTGCCGGAGATCGCATCGACCGCCGAGATCGAGTTCGAGAAGCCGATGTCGGCTTTGCCTTCCTCGACGCCGCGCACGTTGGCAATGCCGGCACCCGGCAACACCTGGATGGCGGTGCCCGGGACGGCTTTTTCCCACAGATCCTTGAGCTGACCACCGAGCGGGATCCACGAGCCGCCTTGCGGACCGGTCATCAGTTTGAGATCGGCAGCCTGTGTCTGTCCGGCGAGCGCGACTGCGAGACCGACGGCAAATCCGGTCGCTTTCAGCATCGATTTCATGGCGTTCCTCTCTATCCCTGGAGTTCGTTGCCCGAACGCTTGAGGCGTTCAGGGTGATGGTGCTCCGTGTTGGGCAAAAGGTACGCGGCCTCAACCGGCCCGCGCAAGGGCATTTCGCCCGCCGATGGGGTTGCGACGAGGCGCCGCGTGCGCACTTGCAAGACGTCGCGTGCGCGCCGAAGCGAGGTTGGCCTTGGCGGTCATCCCGCGCGCTTCGGGCGTGGACGCATTAGCCATGAGACATTATCCCCATCGCGCGGCGCGTGATTTGCCTTGGGCTGTGGCCGCCGCGCTACGGACTCCCCTCGGCTGGCGGGCTAGCATGCCCTGAGTATCTCAAGGTCCGGTTGGTTGCGTCAGTGGGGGGCGTAATGATGAGGACGATCTCGCTTGCAGGCATTGCTCTGATCGCGTTGCTTGGCAACGCGGCAAATGCCGCCGATCTGCCGATTGCCCGGCCCGCGCCGGTTTACCGGACACAGACTTATTTCACCGGCTGCTACGTCGGCGGCAACGTCGGGACCGGTTCGAGCTGGGCGGGCGTCAGCGACTCAACGAACCAGTTTGGCTTCGGTATCGGTGGCAGCGACCTCGGTACGCAGCAGACCTTTGGGTTGGTTGGCGGCGTGCAGGGTGGCTGCGACTATCAGGTCGGCAGCTTCGTGTTCGGCATCCAGGGTTTGGTCGATGGCGCCGCCATGAAGGGCGATACCGTCTGGCAGGCCAACCCAGCCTTCCGCAGCAACGGCACGATCCCGTGGTTTGCTACCGTCACCGGACGCGTCGGCATCACCATCGTCCCCACCGCAATCATTTACGCCAAGGCCGGCATCGCCGCGACGCACCACAATTACAGCTGGGATCAATTCGACATTCCGCTCGCAACTGCAAGCTCCACACTGATCGGTTGGACCGCCGGCGTCGGCGCTGAGTGGCTCTTTGCGGGGAACTGGTCACTGTTCGTCGAGTACGCCTATCTGGGATTCGGCGACAGGAACGTGACGTTCGGATTGACGGGTGCCGGCGCCGCCGCCTTCCCGGCGGCCACCACGTCGTTCCCGTTCAGCATCAGCGAAAACATCAACACGTTCATCGTCGGCTTCAATTATCGCTTCGGCGCCCGGCCGGGCTACTACTGAAGCCGAACGCCGGCGGCGCTTTGGCGAGCGCAGTTACCGCTCGACGCGCGTGGTCGCGGGCGCGACCCGCCAGATGGTATTGCCGACATCGTCGGCCACCAGCAGGGCGCCGGCGCGATCGATGGCGACGCCGACCGGACGTCCCAGCGCTTCATCGTCCTGGTTGACGAAGCCGGTCAGAACGTCAACGGGCTTGCCGCTTGGGACGCCATTCGCGAACGGCACGAAGATCACCTTGTAGCCGCTGCGCGGATAGCGATTCCAGGAGCCGTGCTGCCCGACGAATACGCCGTCGCGCAACGCCTCAGGCAACAGCGTGCCGCCGCTGTAGGTGAGGCCGAGCGACGCCGTGTGGTTACCGAGCGCGTAATCCGGCGCGATTGCCTTTGCGACCAGGTCCGGGCGCTGCGGCGAGACGCGCGTGTCGACATGCTGCCCGTAATAGCTGTACGGCCAGCCATAGAATGCGCCTTCCTTCACTGACGTGAGATAGTCGGGAACGAGATCGCTGCCGAGTTCGTCGCGCTCATTCGCCACCGTCCAGAGCGCACCGGTTTGCGGCTGCCAGGCCAGTCCGTTGGGGTTGCGAAGTCCCGACGCGAACACCCGCCACTTTTTCGCGCTCAGATCGATCTCCAGAATGGCCGCCCGGTTGTCCTCTTTCTCGATGCCATTCTCGGCGACATTGCTGTTAGAGCCGACGGTCGCATAGAGGCGCTGTCCGTCCTGACTGGCGATGATGTTCTTGGTCCAATGATGGTTGATCGGACCAGCCGGAAGGTCGACCACCTTTTCGCCCGGGGCGGTGATTTCGGTCTGTCCTTCGGTGTACGGGAAACGCATCACCGCGTCGGTATTGGCGACGTAGAAGTCCTTGCCGATCAGCGCCATGCCGAACGGCGAATTAAGGCCTTTCAGGAATATCGATCTGGTTTCCGCAATGCCGTCACCGTCGGTGTCGCGCAGCAGGGTGATGCGGTTGGCGCTCGGCACGCCCGCGCCGGCGCGCTTCTGCACGAACTGCATGATCCAGCCCTTCAGCCCTTTACCTTCCTCGGGACGCGGCGGCGCATTGGTCTCGGCGACGAGTACATCGCCGTTCGGAAGCACATAGAGCCATCGCGGATGGTCGAGCTTCTGCGCAAAGGCGGCAACCGCCAGGCCCGACGCAGCCGTGGGCTTCATTCCCGCCGGCCAGCCTTTGGCGGGAGCGATGTTGACGGTCGGGATGAGCGACGAATCCGGCGCCGGAATGGTCGGGTTGGGGCCCGTGCTCGCCTCTTCGGGCAGCTTGGCGGCATCGCCACAGGCGGCGAGAAGAAGGGAGAGAGATGCAAGAAGCGACAGCGTTTGTTTGTTCAGGGCGCTCAAGTCAGGGCACTCGTCATGCGCCGCGGGTGCGGCTGTGTGTACCGACAAGTCGATGGACGGGCGGGTTGTTCCGCGCCGGGCGCACCCCGAGTTCCAACACTCACATTCGGCTCGCCTGGTTGGCGGGCCCGCAGGGTCGGTTCGCGAATGACGCCGCCGCGATTTCGGAACACGCTGCGCAGCCGCGCGTTGAGCCTTGGTTTTCCACGGAGGCAAAACGATGGCTAAGGAACCAAAGCAGCTCGACGACCTCTTCCACGATACGCTCAAGGATATCTATTTCGCCGAGAAGAAAATTCTCACCGCCCTTCCGAAGATGGCCAAGGCTGCGAAGTCCAATGAATTGCGCAGCGCCTTCGAGAAGCACCGGTCAGAGACGGAAGGTCAGGTCGACCGGCTTGAACAGATCTTCGAAATGATCGGCAAGAAGGCGCAGGGCAAGACCTGCGATGCCATTGTCGGCATCATCTCCGAAGGCCAGGAGATCATGAAAGAATACAAGGCCTCGCCGGCGCTCGATCCGGGCCTCCTCGCCGGGGCGCAGGCCGTCGAGCACTATGAGATTTCACGCTACGGCACGCTCAAGACCTGGGCCGAGGAGCTGGGGCTCGACGACGCCGCGCAACTCCTGGATGCCACCTTGCGGGAGGAGAAGGAGACCGACCTCACCCTCACCAAGATCGCCGAGAGTGTGGTCAACCAGGAGGCCGAGTAGACCGTCCCGGGGCAAGCCGGTCGCTGCATAGCGGTCGGATGTTTGGGCGTTGTTGTTTCAGATCAGCGGGATCACGATGGCTCTCAAAGTTCTCGCACTAAATTGCACATTGAAGGCGTCCCCAGGACCGTCTTCGACGGAGAGGCTACTGAACGAGCTGCTTGAGGCGTTCCAGGAGTATGACGCGGACGGCGAGACTGTCCGCGTCGCGGACCTCAACATCAAGCCCGGTGTCAGTTCGGACGAGGGCGATGGCGACGATTGGCCGGCTCTGCGCAAGCGCGTGCTCGCATGCGACATCCTTGTCATCGGCTCGCCGATCTGGCTCGGCCAGCCGTCGAGCATCGCCAAGCGCGTGCTGGAGCGAATGGACGCCTTTCTTGGTGAGCGCGACGACATGCAGAGAATGCCGAGCTACGGCAAGGTGGGCTTCGCGGCCGTGGTTGGAAACGAAGACGGTGCGCATCATGTGGCCGCCGAAGTCTGCCAGGCGCTCGCCGAGGTCGGCTTCACCATTCCAACCGGTGGAGTGACCTACTGGGTTGGCGAGGCAATGGGCGACAAGGTCTATCTCGACCTGAAAACCACGCCAAAGGCGGTGGCGGAATGGACGCCTGTGCTGGCATCCAATGCCGCACATCTGGCGAAACTGCTGAAGCAGTCGCGCTATCCCGGCCGAAAGAGCAGTTGAGTACGCGGCAGCGGCCGGCGCATACGCATCCCGGAGCGCGCGGGTGCTTTCACATCTCAAACAGAGCTTGGGTGCCTCAGGCCGCCGAGCCGGCAGGACGGGGAAACCGCATCGGAGGTTCACGCGTGGCGTCGTCGCTCTTCCGCCGGCCGAGCGTCCAATTATAGCACATGCGAATTTCGGGATTTGGCACCGTCCAGCAGGCACCGTCGGCATCCATGAAAACAACCCACAGCAGGGCGGATTCCGGACCATAGTCGATGACGAAATGAGCCCAGCCGGGCCCCTTGGATGTTTCGAGCGGCAGCGGCGGATGCAGTTGGGTAATCAAAACGGCGCCCTTTGTGGATTGACCACCTGAAAATGACGCGGCCGCGTCTTTGTTCCACGGGGCCCAACTGTTGCCTGCTCGCTCATAAGGCCTCGACGAGCTTTGCACGCCGCCAGATTGGCAGTAGTTTAACCTGACAGGCTTAGCCTTCGGCACGGAACTCTTATATTCGCAGGACGTTACTATGGTGCGGCCGAGAACAATTTTGATTTTAATTGTCGCATCGCAATCGCCTTGCCGCTCGCGGATTGATCTACGAACCGGGATTCGTGGCTGCACCTCCGTGAGTCTGTTGGACAGTTTTGGTCGTGTGATATCGGCTCCGCGGTGATCGCGCAGCCGGGAGGTGGAATTTGTCGCGTCTGGTCATAGTCTCGAACCGCGTCGCGGTCCCGAGCCCGAACGGTTCGCATCAGGCAGGCGGTCTTGCGGTCGCCGTTCGCTCTCTCCTGAAGCGGAATCCGGGTGTCTGGTTTGGCTGGAGCGGAGAGGTATCGCGCGACGAGGATATCGCAATCACCACCCACCAGCATGGCAACGTGACCTATGTGCTGACCGACCTGTCCGAGTCTGACTACCAGGAATACTATAACGGCTTCGCCAACCGTGTGCTCTGGCCCATTCTGCACTATCGGCTCGATCTCGCGGAATTTTTGCGCCGCGACCTCAGCGGCTACCGGCGCGTCAACGCGCTTTTCGCAATGCAGCTTCACAAGCTGCTGCGGGATGACGATATCGTCTGGATCCACGACTATCATTTGATGCCATTGGCCAGGATGTTGCGGGAGCGTGGCCACCGCAACAAGATCGGGTTTTTTCTGCACATTCCGTTCCCGCCACCCGAGATTCTCACGGCGCTGCCCAACCACGAATGGCTGATCCCTCAATTGACCGACTACGACGTCGTGGGATTTCAAACCATTGGCGATGCGGCGAACTTTGCGCGCTATCTGGAGAGCGAGTGCCGCTTTCAGAAGTGCGGTGAACTGAGATTTCAAACCCCAAGCCGCAAACTGCGCATCGGCGTCTTCCCGATCGGAATCGAGACCGCCGAATTCAACCGGCTGGCGCGCCGGTCGGCTCGCTCGCCGATGGTCAAGAACGTTATCGAGAGCCTCGCCGGACGGGACATGATGATCGGCGTTGACCGGCTGGATTACTCGAAAGGACTTCCGCAACGGATGGACGCCTTCGAGCGCTTTCTTGCGCTCTATCCGGACCGGTGCGGCAAGGTAACCTACCTGCAGATCACCCCCAGGAGCCGGTCCGAAATTCAGGAATATGTGGAAATGGAGCGGGTGATCAACACCGCGGCCGGACACATCAACGGCACCTATGGGCAAGCGGCCTGGACGCCGATCCGTTATGTCAACCAGTCCTACAGCCGCAGCGAACTCGCCGGCCTTTACCGCTCGGCGCGGGCGGCACTGGTTACGCCGCTGCGCGATGGCATGAACCTCGTCGCCAAGGAATACATCGCGGCGCAAGACCGCGACGATCCCGGTGTTCTCATCCTGTCGCGGTTCGCAGGCGCCGCGGCCGAATGCTCCGCGGCGCTGCTCGTCAATCCCTACGATCCCGAAATGGTCGCGGCGTCCATCGCGCGGGCACTCTCGATGCCGCTCGAAGAGCGCCGCGAACGCCAGGATGAATTGTTTCGGGTCATTTCCGAGAACGATATTCATGCCTGGAGCGAGCATTTCCTCGAGGCACTGACAGGCGCAAGCGACCTGTCGCAGCGGCCGCTGAATTTTCAGCCTGACACTGACCTGGACGTTGCTTGACCGCAATCTCTCGGCCGAATGCGCCTAGATTTCCTCCATGACTTGCGCGTGTGACAGGACGGCGAACAACACCGTGCCGCCAAAAATATTGCCCAGCAAGACCGGTGTCGTGAAGTTCGCAAGCATCGCGCCTAATCCGAGTTCGCCGTTCAAGACCAGCAGAAAAGCCTCGACGCTGCCGGCAACGATATGGGCGAAACCGCCGATCGCGATCAGATAGGTCATCAACGTGACCACATGAAACTGCGCCGTGTCGGCGCTCGGGATCAGCCACACCATTGCGGCGATCAGAAAGCCCGCGGTAATGCCGCGAAAAAACAGCTCCACCCAGCCGCCAGCGACGGCATGACGGCTGATCTCCAGCATCGCGAGGCGAAGTTCGGGCGTGATCACGGGCGTAAAGGTGCAAAACAACGCCGCAATCAGCGTACCCGCCATGTTCGCAGCGAACACGACGCTCCACATGCGGCCAAGCTTGCCCAGATTGGATAACGAGAAATCCGCCATGACCGGCAGCACGACCGTGATGGTGTTTTCGGTAAAGAGCTGCTGCCGTCCCAGACTGACCATCAGAAATCCCACCGAATATCCAAAACTGCTGACGAGCGGGCGCCAGGGCGCATCGGGCAGATGCATTTGCAGAATGGCCTGCGCCAGAAGCGAGAAGCTGATCGAGAGGCCGGCTGCCACGCCGGACCACCACAGCGAGACCGTCGGCCGGGCCATCTCCTCCTCGCCGTGGCGCCGTACAATTTCGTAGATGACGGGGGAACGCGGGGTCGAACGCTCCTCGATATCCACAACCTCTTGCTCGGTCATCTCTTCCGGCGACGAAGCCTTCCGGCTGCCGCGACTTCTGGCTGGCCTCTGCTGCGCCCTCTTGCTGCCGGTGCGCCCAGCATCTCGCTTATTCTGCACGAGTGATTGCTCCTGATCGGGCCGTTACCTGCGCGGCTGGCACCGCGATGCTGGCTAATCGGATTGCGGAAACACCCGGCGTTCGATCCAGCGAAGGCCGAGTAGAATCATCAAAGTCAGGACAGTGCCGACCAGCACCAGACTCCACGCCGCAAGCGCGCAGGCGATTCCGAGCGCCGCCGTCACCCACACGGTCGCCGCGGTGGTCAGCCCATAAACGGTCTGCGATTGCCGGTCGCGAAGAATGACGCCGGCGCCGATGAATCCAACGCCGGTCAGGATTCCCTGGATGATGCCCTGCACCACACGGCTGAGCGCGTCCGGGTGTGCGGCGAGATCGCCAAACCGGATCGCCGCCAGCGCAACAATCGCCGCGCCAAGCGACACCAGGGCGAGCGTGCGCATGCCGATCGGCTTGCCGCGCAAATCGCGATTGAGCCCGATCGCCAGACCGACGCCCGCAGCGGCCAGCAGCCGCAACATCCAATCGAGATCAGGCAACGTTCCTATCCTCCTTCCGAGTTTGGCGCGGCGGGCGGCCGCACTATCCGGCTGCCGCCAGTTCGTCTGCCCGCCGACGAAGCACGGCACTCGTCGGGCTGACGCTCTTGGGATTAATGAACAGCGCAATCACATCGGGATGCTTGTCCTTCACCTGACGCTCCAGCGTGCTGACCGCGCGTTCGACCGCGGCGGCCGAGAGTTCGTCGGCAAAGTCGACGTCGACAATCGCGACAACCTGTTGCGGGGCCAAATGCACGGTAATAAGCCGCCCGACACTGCCGACTCCGTGGTGTTCTCCTGCGATCTTCAGGATCGATTGCCGCGTAGGCTCGCGTGCCTGTTCGCCGATCAGCAGGCCCTTGCTTTCGCGCGCCAGGAAAACGGCCGTCGCCGCAAGCACGATGCCGATCCCGATGGATGCGACGCCGTCGAGTTCCGGCATCGCCAGGCGTTCCGCCGCCAGGGTGCCGGCAAATGCGATGACAATGCCGATGAGGGCCGCCGTGTCCTCGAACAGCACCAGAAACGAGGTGGGATCGCGGCTTCGGGTCGCGGCTTCCAAATAACCCATCTCGCCGCGGTGCTTGTCGAATTCGCGCAGAGCGATCCACCAGGAGGCCGCTTCGAACACGAAGGACAGCGCCAGCACCACATAGTTGACGGTCGGATCGACGATCACAACCGGGTGCTGGATGTGCGTGATCCCTTCATAGAAGGACACGCCCGCGCCGAGCGAAAAAATCAGCAGTGCGACAATGAAGCACCAGAAATAGAGTTCGCGTCCGTAGCCGAGCGGATGCTGCTCATCAGCCGGTTTGGCTGCGCGGTGAATCCCGTACAGCATCAAGGCTTGATTCCCGGTGTCGACCAGCGAATGAACGCCTTCGCTCAGCATCGCCGAGCTTCCCGTCCACCCTGCCGCGGTGAATTTCGTCACCGCAATCAGCAGATTTCCGGCAAGCGCCGCATAAATCACCTTTTTCGACGCCGCGCCGGCCGCCATCGTGTTTTCCCGCAATCGACAAACGGATGCAGTGAGGTCAATCTTCCAAGCGTTTTCGGCCGCGTTCGGTTCCATGCTAGGGAACTCGCATTCGCACCGGCTCGAACCCGGTGAATCCGGCAAGGGCCGGTCGCTTTTGAACAGCGGTAGCCGCCGTATCGGCGATCCTCGAACCGCGGAGGGCCGGGCGCGCTGTTGCGTGAGCGCTCGCCGCTTCACCGGGTGCGCGCCATCAGCAAGCCCTTGTTGATCGGACAGGGCGCAAATGACATCAGGGTGGAGCAGGCCGAATCAGAGCAGATCGTCGCCGCGATGACAGCGAACGGATTGCCGGTGACCTACGTGCTCTACCGCGACGAGGGCCACGGCCTGGAGCGGCCGGAGAGCCGGCTCTCGTGGTACACGGTCGCCGAAGCCTTTCTGGCGCCCACCTCGGGGGTCGCACCGAGCCCATCGGGGACGATCTCGCCGGTGCCGATCTCGATGTGTGCGAAGGGGCCGCCCATATGCCTGAACTCGCGAAGGCGCTCGATGGCCGCTGACCAGTTCAACCGGGCACCGGCCGGGCATCGCGCGACCGCCACCCGGCTCAAGGCGGAAATCGAGACGCTGCAGGCCGAGATCGCGAAACTGGAGGCGCTGGTGGCCGGCCGCCGGAGCGAATTTTCGGCCGCATCCGAGCGCGAACAGGCAGCACGGCTGCTGGCCGAGCTTTTGCGGATGACCGCCGACCTGATGTCCGCCCGGGAGGCGGCGGCCCGGCTGGAAGGCGAACTGACCGCGTTGCGGCACCAACGCTCGTCCCGGCCGTGGTGGTGGCGGATGTTGGCCGGCTGAGCGCCGCCGTCGGCCCGCTGTCCTGACGCCCGGCCTTCCGCCACGTTCGGCGGGATCGGCCGAGCGATGGCAGACACCATCAAGTTTTCTGGTAAGGAATGG
>CAVWOV010000034.1:0-76094 GCA_963756715.1 uncultured Alphaproteobacteria bacterium | reverse complement strand
AGCTATGCGCGGAAGTTGGTGACGGCATGAAGGGGTAAGGCGGCGTATCGTGGGGGTGTTCGACGCCTCCACTTCTCCACCAAAGGAGTGATACGCCGTGACCGACACTAACGTCATCAAGCTGGCTCAGCCAGGGACCTTCACCGATTCGCTCACTGAGATTTTGCGCAACGGGGCGCATGCCCTGCTGACGCAGGCCGTCGAGACGGAAGTCGCTGACTTCCTGGGGCGATATGCCGATCTTAAGACCGAGGCGGGCCACCAGCGCGTCGTGCGTCACGGGCATCTGCCCGAGCGCGCGATCATGACCGGCATCGGATCGGTAGCGGTGCGCCAGCCGCGGGTGCGCGACCGGGAGGCTGTCGGTGGTGAACGGATTCGCTTCAGCCCGACCATTCTGCCGCCCTACGCGCGGCGCACGAAGAGCCTCGAAGTGCTGATCCCGATCCTCTACTTGAAGGGCATCTCCACCGGCGACTTCGAGGAGGCGTTGGCTGCCTTGCTCGGCAAGGACGCCGGCGGACTGTCTGCTTCGACCATTGCGCGGTTGAAAGAGGCTTGGGTCGACGAACACGCCCGCTGGCTCGACCGCGACCTGTCCGCCAAACGCTACGTTTACTTCTGGGTCGACGGCATCCACGTGCAGGCCCGCCTTGAGGATGACGCGCAGTGCCTGCTCGTGATCATCGGCGCGACGCCGGAGGGCAAGAAGGAATTGGTCGGCTTGGTCGACGGTGTGCGCGAGAGTGCGCAGTCGTGGAAGGAGCTTCTGCTCGATCTCAAGCGACGTGGACTTGCGATGGGGCCGGAACTCGCGGTCGCCGACGGTGCGCTCGGATTTTGGAAGGCGCTTCCCGAGGTCTGGCCCAAGACGCGCGAGCAACGCTGCTGGGTGCACAAGACTGCCAACGTCTTCAACAGGCTGCCGAAGAGTTTGCAGGGCAAAGCCAAGCGGGCGCTCCAAAACATCTGGATGGCTGAGACCAGGAAGGACGCCGAGGCTGCCTTCGATGCTTTCGCGGAACTCTACGGCGCGAAGTACGACAAGGCGGTCGAATGTCTGGTAAAGGATCGTGACGTGCTGCTCACCTTCTACGACTTCCCCGCTGAGCACTGGAAGCACTTGCGCACGACGGATGAGATCGACAAGTCTTTTCTGCTGCGTGATCTGCTATTCTGGAGGGGCACGGGTGACCGCGTGGCAAAGAGCCGGGCCCGAGGATGTCAGCCCGGCCGCGCAGCCGTCACCGTCGCTCCTCATTGGCGGCACCCGTGCGCCGCTTACCAGGACCACGCGGCTGCCATCGGCTGACGAACTGTTCGTAGGCATGTTCAGCGTGGCGCGCGACATCGATCTCCCGGTCGCGCAGTTCCTTGATGTTGTAGGCATAGGCCGCGCCGCGCTTGTTGCCCTTTCTTGCCGGCTGTCCAGCCTGTAGCTGCATCGCGCGTATCTTGTTGGCGACCAGCGCGGGACGCGCCCATTGGTACTCGGCATCCTTGGTCAGCAAATGCCAGCAGAGCACGGCGAGCTTGCGTGCCACGGCGACCGCTGCGACCTGGTGACCACGTCGGGCTCGGATACGCAAGAAGAACGAACGCAGCGGGCCCGGCGCCTTGGAGGCAGCCCAGGCCGCTTCGACCAGCATGGCGCGCGCGTGGCTACGACCGCGCTTGCTGATGCGTCCATGCTGCGCCAAACCAAGACCCGATTGACGGACCCGCGGATTGAGCCCGACATAGCTCACGAGCTTCTGCGGCGAGGAGAAGCGTCGGATATCGCCAATCGCGGCGACGAGGCCTGCCGCAACGATGATATTGACGCCGGTGATGGTCAGGAGACGCTTGACTGACGGATCCTCGATCACCCTCTCGGCGATCTCGCGGTCGAGAATCTCAAGATCCTCGCCCAGCCGGTCGAGTTCGCGCAAGTGCCGCTCGACGGCGGCTCGCTCGTCGACTGGCACCTCCTGCCGTCCGAGCCAGCTCCGGCCCAGCCGGCCGAACAGATCGGCATGCGGGCACGGCGGGATGAGATGCGCCTGCAGGATGGCATGCACCTCATTCTTGATCCGGGTCCGATGCCGAACGACTTGGTTGCGGCGAGCCACCAGTCGGCGCAGGCACTCGGTATCCGCGTCGGGTACCCAGACCTCCGGCAGGAAGCCCGCTGCCCGCAGCGACGCCAGCACGCCTGCGTCGATCTTGTCTGTCTTGACGTGAGCATGTGCGATCGCCTTCACTTGTAGCGGATTGGCTACGATCACTCGCGCAACATACGGGCTGAGCACCCGCACCACCGCCATCGCGTTGCCGGTTGCCTCGACGACGACCTCGTCTTCCTTGCTCAAGCTGCGACCAAACCCCTCAAGCCCCGAGCGGGTCATATCTACCCGCCCGACCGACCGGAGCCGACCTGCCTCCCAGAAAACCACCTCCGCGAAAGTGCGGTGGATGTCCATGCCGATCACGCGTTGCATTTCCTGCTCCTCTCTCCTGTGGTTCGACGGGAGCAGTGGGCCACACGACAACTACGGATCCGCGCTCACGGCGCAACCGGGTAGGTCGCAGGGGCGGCCAGCTACTAACACGAGCTCTCGGCTCATCGTACGAATCGGCCTGCCCACTGACGTGCTCCCGGTGCCCCTCGTCCCGGATGGTCAACACCATACGCCAGGACCAAAGTTGTCCCAGCCAGATGAGCGGGCACCGTGATCCTCATACCGGTTACCAACCCGATCGAGAGCACCTTCGCAACCGTCCGACATCGAACGACAAGGTCGAAAGGATGCCTCTCGAACAAGACGGCGCTTGCCATGACGTTCAAGCTGGCACAGTCAGCCGAGACGAGCTGGCATCGCCTGCGCGGTTACAACCAGTTGCCCAAGATCATCATGGGTGTAAAGTTCAACGACGGCATGGAGGTCGTCAGATCGCAAGCTCAAACCGCTGCCGCCTGACCCCGTCGGTCACCAAGATTTGGCGATAGCTCGGTGCAAAGCCCCGGTGTTTTGCCCGCGCATGTGACGATCAACAACATTCTTGAAGAACGCTTCGCGCGCAATCAAAGAATTGTTCGCTTAATCAATAAATATCAAAATCCACCAAACAAAGATGTCGGAGAGGGGTTGAACACTGCATTTGAGGCGATGAGAAAGCTGAAGTTTCGTGATCCGGTAATCGAGCAACTCGACGGCGGAGTAAAAGTGACCTTACGTCACGAGAAGTTGGCTTCACCCGAGGAAATTATCTGCGACTTCTTGAGGGCAAACCCTGAAATCAACAATTCGAAAGCACGAGAGATCACCTTCATAGGATCAGAGAACTCCGTAAAGCGGATTTTCAACAAGATGATAAAGAACAAGATTATTGAGCGTATTCCGGGCCGGCCTCAAGCAAAGACCGGGTATCGTAAAGGGCCAAACTTCTCTAGCCCGTAGGGCGAAGCAAGCGTAGCCCGGATGGAGCTCAGCGAAATCCGGGACCGCCCTCTCGTTTGCCCCCCGCATTCCGCTTCCGCTCCATGCGGGCTACAACCGCGCGACCGCTGCGCCGATTGATCGCCGCAGCCTCTGCGTCCATCATCCCCCATGCCCGACCTCACCCGCATCACGCCCGGCCTCACCGGCACCGCCGAGACCGTCGTCACGCCCGACCAGACCGCGCCGTTCGTCGGCTCCGGCCGCATCGCCGTCTTAGCGACGCTGGTAATGATCAACCTGATCGAGGCTGCGGCGCTGGCGGCGGTCGAGCACCTGCTGCCCGAGGGCCACCAGAGCCTCGGCATCCATCTCGACGTCAGCCACACGAAGCTGCGCGGCGATTGAGGTGGTCCCGGTTTACGGGACAGTTTGGCGGCAAGGCTAAGATGGATTCCAGGTTTGATTTACGCCGCCAGTTTTTCCTCATTTTCTTGCCTGGAGGTCATCAGCCGGCGGGTGCGATGACGACCAACGCACCAGCCGTTGCGTCGCAACTGAAATGTCCCAAAATGCGTATTACTTACGCTCACACCGGCAAATTATCGTGCTTCCTCGCCGGCATCTCGACGCGCTTGCCGCGCAGCATGGCGAGCGCGCGGGCGATGCGGGTGCGGGTGGCGTGCGGCATGATCACGTCGTCGATATAGCCGCGCTCGGCGGCGGCGAACGGCGACAGGAAGCGGCCCTCGTATTCCTTGGTGCGCGCGGCGATCTTCTCGGCGTCGCCGATGTCGGCGCGGAAGATGATCTCGACCGCGCCCTTCGCCCCCATGACCGCAATCTGCGCGGTCGGCCAGGCGTAGTTGACGTCGCCGCCCACATGCTTTGACGCCATCACGTCATAGGCGCCGCCGAACGCCTTGCGGGTGATCACGGTGACCAGCGGCACGGTCGCCTGGCTGTAGGCGAACAACAGCTTGGCGCCGTGCTTGATCAGCGCGCCGTATTCCTGGTTGGTGCCCGGCAGGAAGCCCGGCACGTCGACGAACGTCACGATCGGGATGTTGAAGGCGTCGCAGAAGCGCACGAAGCGCGCGGCCTTGCGTGAAGCGTCGATGTCGAGCACGCCCGCGAGCATCATCGGCTGGTTGGCGACGAAGCCGACGGTGCGGCCGGCGATGCGGCCGAAGCCGGTGATGATGTTCTTGGCGTAGGCCTCCTGGAGTTCGAAGAAGTCGCCCTCGTCCACGACCTTCAGGATCAGTTCCTTCATGTCGTAGGGCTTGTTGGGATTGTCGGGGATCAGGGTATCGAGCGATTTGTCCTCGCGCTCGATGTCGTCGAACGACGGCCATTCCGGCACGCCCGCCTCGCAGTTGGGCGGCAGGAAGTCGATCAGGCGGCGGATCTGCAGGAGGCACTCGAGGTCGTTGTCGAAGGCGCCGTCGGAGATGCCGGACTTCGTGGTGTGGACCGACGCGCCGCCGAGTTCCTCCGCGGTCACCACCTCGTTGGTGACGGTCTTCACCACATCGGGGCCGGTGACGAACATGTAGCTGGTGTCGCGCACCATGAAGATGAAATCGGTCATCGCCGGCGAATAGACGTCGCCGCCCGCGCACGGCCCCATGATGACGCTGATCTGCGGGATGACGCCCGACGACAGCACGTTGCGCTTGAACACCTCGCCGTAGCCGCCGAGCGAGGCGACGCCCTCCTGGATGCGGGCGCCGCCGGCGTCGAACAGCCCGATGATCGGCGCGCGGGCCTTGAGCGCCATGTCCTGGATCTTGACGATCTTCTGGGCGTGGGTCTCCGACAGCGAGCCGCCGAAGACGGTGAAGTCCTTGGCGAAGGCGAACACCGTGCGGCCGTTCACCGTGCCCCAGCCGGTCACCACGCCGTCGCCGGGGATCTTCGACTTCTCCATGCCGAATTCGGCCGAACGATGCTCGACAAACATGTCGAACTCTTCGAATGAGCCCTTGTCCATGCACGAGTTCGACGCGCTCGCGGGCGGTCAGCTTGCCGCGGCGGTGCTGCGCCTCGATGCGGGCGCGGCCGCCGCCCTCCCGCGCGCGGGTGCGGCGTTCGTCAAGCTTTTCAAGGATATCCTTCATCGGCGGCAGCCCCCCTGAGCGCGGTGCAATGCAATATGCTAGCACGCGGCTGGATTCGGGCCAGTACTGCCGCCGCCAAACGCCGCAGCCCCACCAAATGCCTGTTTCCTGGGCGTATAGTGGCCGCACGATCCGGGCCGACGCGCGTCTGGCCGTGGTTGTGCCGGACTTCAGACGCGGCGGCCCGAGCCTTATCCAAGCCCGAGCCTTATCCAAGCCATTGTCTCGGTTCACGAATGACGTGTTTGGGGGTAGACTTGAGCCGGGACGTTTTTCCTCGGCTTAACGGGACATGAGGGGAGAGATGATGACCAGGGCATCACGCTTCTTTGCTGCTGCGCTTTTTGCTTGTGCCGCGACCGCCGTCGTGGCCCTGCCCGCTATGGCCCAATTTGCCCCCGAACCCGAAACCAAATCACCGCCGCCGCCGGCCGCGGAGCACTCCAAAATGAAGCGGAGCGGCAGCCGTTCGGGGCCCGACATCAACGGCACCTGGGTCGGCGAACTCACCCAGATCGGCACGACGACACCCTACAAGTTCGAAATCTCCTTTACCGGCAGAGGCATGGAGACAAAGTATCCCGACCTCAAATGCGCGGGAAAACTCACCCGCGTCGGCTCGTCGCGGTCCTATGCGTTCTTCATCGAAATCATCACCCAGGGTCAGGTCGACAAGGGTGGCCGCTGCCCGGACGGCACCATCACGGTCGCGCGCTCAGGCGACAAGCTCGCCGTCGGATGGTTCGGCAGCGTCAAGGAGAATACGATCGTGGCCTTCGGCACGCTGACAAAGAAATAGGCCCGGCTCCCGAGGGTATCGGCTCAGGCCGTCCGCAGCACCAGACAGGCTGCCTGCATCTCGGCGAAACGGAAGGCGCGGCGCTCGAGCGCAAGCTCGTCACGGCCCCAGAACTCCATGTTCCAATCCTCATCCACGTGGGCCGCCTTCCAGGCCGCCTCGGCGTCAAGCCGGCCATCGAGCACGGCAAGGGCGATCAGTGCCGAACCAGTGAGCGTGGTGATCGCATGCACCGCGCCAAGCCGCCAGATATCCCCGGGTATCGCGGCGCGCGCAGCGGCGAGCGATGCCTCCGGTTGCGTCACAAATGTTATCCCGGCCGAGACTACGAACTTGGCCCCGTGACGGTCGCGCGCCCAATCAAGCACCGGATCCCAGGCCAGGTTTTGGCGTTCGACCAAGCCTAGCGGCGCATCGGCGCGATAGACCAAGAGATCCGACCCGAGGAACTTGGTGACCTCGGCTACGACCGCAGGAGCGGTGTCCGCCACACCATCGATGATCGTATTGGCGAGGCGCGTGAGCGGCATGTTCGCCGGGTCGATGAAGGCGCCTTGTGCTTGCCATTCGGCCGCGATCGCTTCGGCCAACGCTCGGGTCGGCGCCGCGAGTTCACGGCGCGCCGGCGTCCGCACCGCACGCCCGTCGAGCTCGATATGAAATTGCCCGTCGATTTCGACGACCCCTGCCCGCTCGTAGAAGCGCTTACGCAATTGCGGCCGCGTTGCGCGCCGCGCCGCAGCCATTGGATCGGCCGGCTCGCCAGTAAACATATCTTCGAACAGATCGCGCATGGCCTCAGAATGGGGTGAGTGGGCGGATCATTCAACGTCGATGCAAACTCTCAATGCCACCAAGCCATCGAGCAAGCGATTGTGCGATGCAGCGATCATGAGAAGCAATGAGCGAAGCAGAGCTACGCAACATCGCGACAACGAATTCGTGTTTTCTCGGGCAAGAAAAAAATCTTTAAGTTTCAATATCTTGCAAAGTAACGCGAATGTTGCATACAGAAACTTTACGTGAACCCGTTGCCTCTCTTCGGCCGCGATGCAGCAACACCAAAGCGGCACCATACAATGTCTTGTGATGACGAATGTAGTGGTGGAATTTCGAAGTACCCTAAACTAGTATCCGCGCCGGAATCGGCGGTTGACAAGCCGAACCAACGGAAGACCGGCCGGCACTTGTTCGCGCGGGGTCCAGGGAAGCGCAGCAAGGGTGCGTGCAGAGGAGTCCATGAAAAATACCGACATTGCGGCGCCGGACTACTTCCACAAGGTGGTGGATTGTCAGTGGGCATGCCCTGCACACACGCCAGTCCCCGAATATATCAGATTGATCGCGGCGGGCCGCTACAGCGACGCCTACATGATCAATTGGCGGTCGAACGTCTTTCCCGGAATCCTCGGACGGACCTGCGATCGGCCATGCGAGCCGGCCTGTCGGCGCGTACGCGTGGAGAAGGAACCGGTCGCGATCTGCCGACTGAAGCGCGTTGCCGCCGACTACAAAGATGACATCCGCGACCGCCTTCCCAAGCCGGCGATACACAAGAACGGCAAACGCGTCGCGCTGGTCGGCGGCGGACCGGCCTCGCTCGCGGTCGCGCGCGACCTCGCACCGCTCGGCTACACTTGCGTGGTGTTCGATCAGGACCCCAAGGCGGGCGGCATGATCCGCACGCAAATTCCACGCTTCCGCCTGCCCGAATCCGTGATTGATGAAGAGTGCGACTACATCCTCAATCTCGGCATCGAGTTCGTCGGCGGCAGGCGCATCGACAGCCTGAAGGCTCTGCTCGCCGAACCGTGGGATGCCATCTTTGTCGGCTGCGGCGCCCCGCGCGGACGCGATCTCGATATTCCCGGCCGCAAGGAAGCCGCCAAGAACATTCACATCGGCATCGACTGGCTGTCCTCGGTCTCGTTCGGGCACATCAACAAGATCGGCAAGCGCGTCATCGTGCTCGGCGGCGGCAACACCGCGATGGACTGCTGCCGCTCCTCGCGCCGCCTTGGCGGTGAAGATGTGCGTGTTGTGGTGCGCTCGGGCTTCGAGGAAATGAAGGCGTCTCCCTGGGAAAAGGAAGACGCCATGCACGAAGACATCCCGATCCACAATTACATGGTGCCGAAGGAGTTCATCCACGACAACGGCAAGCTGACCGGCGTCGTGTTCGAGAAGGTCAAAGCAGAATTCGACGCCAAGGGCCGCCGCAACCTGGTGCCGACCGGCGAGCCCGACGAACTTTTCCCGTGCGACGATGTCCTGGTCGCGGTCGGCCAGGAAAACTCGTTCCCCTGGATCGAACGCGACATCGGCATCGAGTTCGATAAATGGGACATGCCCAAGGTCGATCCGGAAACGATGGCGTCAACCAATCCGAAGGTGTTCTTCGGCGGCGACGCCGCTTTCGGACCGAAGAACATCATCTGGGCGGTGGCGCACGGCCACGACGCCGCGCTCTCGATCGACAAATTCTGCAACGGCCAGGACATCAGCGACCGCCCGCTCCCGATGGTCGACATCGTCAGCCAGAAGATGGGCATCCACGAGTGGAGCTACGACAACGATATCGCGCCCGACAAGCGATACCGCGTGCCGCTCCGCGACAAAGTGGTGGCGCTGCGGGACATCAAGGCCGAGGTCGAACTCGGCTACGATCTCGAACTCGCGCTGAAAGAGGCCCACCGCTGTCTCAATTGCGATGTGCAGACCGTGTTCACATCGACGCTGTGCATCGAATGCGACGCCTGCGTCGATATCTGCCCGATGGACTGCATCACCTTCACCGAGAACGGCGAGGAAGCCGACCTGCGCACGCGTCTGCAGGCGCCTGCCAAGAACCCAACCCAGGACCTCTACGTCGCCAACGACCTCAAGACCGGCCGTGTGATGGTGAAGGACGAGGACGTCTGCCTGCACTGCGGACTGTGCGCCGAACGCTGCCCGACCGGCGCCTGGGACATGAAAAAATATCTCATCGACATGACTCACGCGGATGACCAATGCCGAGTACAAGCACGATCAGCAGCGTAAACGACTTCGTCGTCCGGTTCGCCAACGTCAACGGTTCCGGCTCCGCCAGCGCCAATGAAATGTTCGCGCGCGCGGTATTGCGCATGGGGATTCCGTGCGCGCCACGCAACATCTTTCCGTCGAACATCCAGGGCCTGCCGACCTGGTACGAAGTCCGAATCTCGGAGGCCGGCCATCTCGGCGCACGCGGCGGCACCGATCTCATGGTGGCGATGAACCCGCAGACCTGGGACAAGGACGTGGCCTCGATCGAGCCCGGCGGGTATCTGTTTTACAACTCCACCAAACCAATGCCGGCTTCGAAGTTTCGCCAGGACATCACCGTCATCGGCGTACCGCTGACCGCGATCTGTAACCGCGAATACACCGATCCGCGCCAACGCCAGCTCTTCAAGAACATCATCTATCTCGGCGCGCTGTCCGCGCTGCTCGACATGGACGTCGCGGAAATCGAGAAGCTCATCGGCGAACAGTATAGGAGCAAGGAGAAGCTGCTCGACGCCAACAAGCATGCTCTCCATCTCGGCCGCGATTGGGCGATGATGAACCTGCAATGCCCGATCGGGCTCCAGCTCAAGCGCGCCAATGCGGTTGGCGACCGAATCTTCGTCGAGGGCAACGCGGCCGCCGCCCTGGGCGCGGTCTATGGCGGCGCGACGGTGTGCGCCTGGTACCCGATCACGCCATCGTCCTCGCTCGCCGACGCGTTTACCTCGTACTGCAAGAAGCTCCGCGTCGATACCGACAGCAAGAAGAACAAAGTCGCGATTGTGCAGGGCGAGGACGAGCTTGCTTCGATCGGCATCGTCATCGGCGCGGGCTGGAACGGCGCGCGCGCCTTCACGGCGACCTCTGGTCCGGGCATTTCTCTGATGCAGGAGTTCCTGGGTCTTGCCTATTTCGCGGAGATTCCCGCGGTCCTGTTCGACGTGCAGCGCTCCGGCCCCTCGACCGGCATGCCGACGCGCACGCAGCAGTCCGACATCCTCAGTTGCGCCTACGCCTCCCACGGCGACACCAAGCACGTCCTGCTCCTCCCCGAGGATCCGGCCGAAGCCTTCGAGTTTGGCGCCGAGGCGTTCGATCTTGCGGACCGGCTGCAGACGCCGGTCTTCGTGATGCTCGATCTCGAAATCGGCATGAACCACCGGCTGTGCCGTCCGCTGAAATGGGACGACAGCAAGAAATATGACCGCGGCAAGGTCATGACCGCCGCCGATCTCAACTCCGGCAAGGATTTCGGACGCTATCTCGATGTTGACAGCGACGGTATTCCCTATCGCACCTATCCGGGAACGCACCCGACCAAGGGCGCATTCTTTACCCGCGGAACGTCGCGCGACCGTTATGCGCGCTACACCGAGGAAGGCGCGCCGTATGCGGACAACATGCAGCGGCTGTTGCGCAAGTTCGAGACCGCCAAGAGCCTTGTTCCGCGGCCGGTACGGCGCGACGCCGGCAGTCCCAGCAAACATGGCGTGATCTATTACGGCTCGTCGAGTCCGCCGATGGACGAAGCCATCGGCATGATCGAAGCCAAGGGCAAGCCGCTCGATATGCTGCGCGTGCGCGCGTTTCCGTTCCATCAGGACGTGCCAGATTTCATCGCCGACCATGACTTCGTATTTGTGGTCGAGCAGAACCGCGACGGGCAGTTGCGCTCGCTGATCATCAACGAGTGCGGCATCGATCCGATGCGGATCGTTCCGATCCTGCACTATGACGGCACGCCGATTACCGCACGCTTCATCGCCCGCGCCATCGGCGACCATCTCGACGCCCTCAAAGTCACTCCGCTGCGCAAGATCGTATCATGACATACATCACCAAACCCAGATTCCATCACCCGTCGCTGCCGAAGAACGCGCTCGGTTTCACGCACCGCGACTACGAGGGAAAAATCTCGACGCTGTGCGCCGGCTGCGGTCACGATTCGATCACTGCGTCCGTGATCGAGGCCTGCTTCGAACTGTCGATCGAACCGCATCGCGTGGCAAAGATTTCCGGCATCGGCTGTTCGTCAAAGACCACCGACTACTTCCTCAATGCCTCGCACGGGTTCAATTCGGTTCACGGCCGCATGCCGTCCGTGCTTACCGGCGCCAATCTCGCCAATCGCGACCTGATCTATCTGGGTGTATCGGGCGACGGCGACACCGCCTCGATCGGACTCGGCCAGTTCGCCCATGCCATGCGGCGCGGCGTCAACATGGTCTATATCGTCGAGAACAACGGCGTCTATGGCCTGACCAAGGGTCAGTTCTCTGCGACTGCCGACCGCGGCTCGAAATCGAAACGCGGCGTGGTCAATGCCGACTCCTCCATCGACCTCGTGGCGATGGCGCTGCAGCTTGGTGCGACGTTCGTGGCCCGCTCGTTTTCCGGCGACAAGCCGCAACTCGTCCCGCTGATCAAGGCGGCGATCGAGCACGAGGGCGCAGCCTTCATCGACGTGATCTCACCGTGCATCGCCTTCAACAACCACGAAGGCTCGACCAAGAGCTTCGACTATGTGCGCGAGCATAACGAGGCGGTGAACCGGCTCGATTTCATCACCAGCCGCGCGCCGATCACCGTTGCGTACGAGCCGGGCTCGGTCGAGATCGTCGAGCAGCATGACGGCTCGAAACTCGTGCTCAAGAAGGTGGCTGCCGACTACGACGCCCACGACCGGCTGGGCGCCATGAGCTTTCTGCAGCGGCACGCCGCGATGGGTCAGGTGGTCACCGGGCTGCTCTACGTCGACCGCGAGCCCGAAGACCTGCACCGTCATTTCAATACCGTCGAAGTGCCGCTCAACTCGCTGTCCGAAAAGGAGCTGTGCCCTGGCTCGGCGGCGCTGGAGAAGATCAACGCCAGCCTGCGGTAGGTCTTCCGACCGCTATCGGACCGCGCCGTCAGTCCTCGGGCTCGTTCTGAAGCACGCGAAGCCGCTTGACCGTAAGGTCATCGATCTCGACCGAGCGGACGCGGACCTTGTTGACGGCCATCTGTCGGATCGCCACGCGCGCAATCGCGATGGCGCCAATGGCGACCGCACCGATTGCGACTGCGCCAATGGCGATGGCGCCAACCGACATTGCCGGAACCTTCAACGGCCGAGTACGGCGAGGCGCAACCAGGTCTGCGCCGTGCGAACGCCGGTTAATTCGCATTGGCGCAACGCCGCGTATAGGTATCGAGCTTGCCGCCATGCAGGCCGGCCTCGCTGCCCTGCTGCACGCAATCCACCGTCCGGTCGCTTTGCGTCCGCAGCCGTGGCGGCTGGTAGACACTCGGCGGCGGCGGTTTCTCGCCGAGAGGCACCGCGAGCGGCTTCGGCGGTGGCGGCAGCGGCGCCGGAATACGGTTCTGCAGGTCGGGGGGCGGGAGGATGCCGGGAACCTGTGCGGACACTGGCGCAAGGCTTGCCGAGAGCAGCAGGGCCACGCGCGCGATCACCGTCAGATTTCGCATTGATCCGGCCCTGCCATGTGCTGACCTGTCTTAGGTAGGCACGAAGAGCCGGTGCGCCAGTCCCGGTGCGCGGGTCCCCAAAGCGGGCCATCGCAGATCAAGCCGGAACGGCGGCTTACTCCTCGGGCGACTCGTCGATCGGGTCGTAACGCTGCGCGTCCAATCCTAGCAGATTCCAGGATTGCTGCATGTGCGGCGGCAATGGAGCGGTGACATCAATGGTCCCGCCGCGCGGATGCGGCACGGCGATCCGTCGGGCGAGCAGATGCAGGCGCTTCTGGATGCCGCCGGGCAACTCCCAGTTCTCGATCGAGAAATATTTCGGGTCGCCGACGATCGGGTGGCCGATATGCGCCATGTGCGCGCGCAACTGGTGGGTGCGTCCGGTGACCGGCTTGAGGGAAACCCACGCCAGCGTGCGCGCCGCAGTCTCGACGACCGCATAGAACGTCACCGCATGGCTCGCGCCTTCTTCGCCGTGACGCGCAATCCGCATGAACGAGTCATCCTCGCGCTCCTCCTTGGCGAGAAAGGTCGAGATGCGGCCCTGGCGCGGCTTCGGCACGCCGGCCACCAGCGCCCAGTAGGTCTTGCGCGCCGATCGGGTGCGGAAGGTCTTGGCGAGCGCCGTCGCTGCAAAGCGTGTCTTCGCCACCAGCAGACAGCCGGCGGTATCCTTGTCGAGCCGATGCACCAGGCGCGGGCGCTGGCCTTTCGAATCCCGCATCACTTCCAGCATGCCGTCGAGGTGACGCGTGGTGCCCGAGCCGCCCTGAACGGCAAGCCCCATCGGCTTGTTGAGCACCAGCACATCGTCGTCCTCAAAGAGCGTAATCGATTTGAGGAAGGCGCGGGTTTTCTGAGCTTCGGTGGCGTTTGCGCCGGGTTTGGGCGCATCGAGCTTGAGCGGCGGAATGCGCACCGCCTGCCCGCCCTGCAGCCGGTCCTTGGGCTGCGCACGCTTGCCGTCGACGCGCACCTCGCCTTTGCGGATGATGCGCTGGATGTGGGAGAACGACAGCCCGGGAAACCGCGCCTCGAAGAACCGGTCGAGGCGCATGCCGGATTCGTCCGTCGTCACCTTGACGGTCTGCACCCCGGCAGACGCGGTGGACCCGATCGCGGCGCTTGCTTCCGCTCGCTTTTGCTTCACGGGGGCGGTCATGGACAGCGCCGCAATTCTTCCGGGCGCGCCTTCGCCCAGTCGAGCACGAGACGCTCGCTCTCGCATTTGCAGGCGGATCGGAACGTTGCTGACCATCCCCTCGCCCCAGCACTGCGCGCTGATATGCCAGACGTCGCGCACACGATAGCTCGTGCCGATTGCGCAGAACGCTCCAGGCCAGGCCAGCGACAGTGAATTGATCGCAACCGGCGACGTGATGTGCGCCCTCGTCTGTGCAGGCTCTCATATCCGCCGTCCACCGGCCGTCGAAAGGCGCGGCCGCCAGCGCTGATGTGGCGATGCCCGCGCACACCACGGCCGCCGTTTGTCGAATGATGGTCACGTCGCGCCCCGCTCTTTCCTCAGCTTCGTCCAATAGTCCAGCCGCTTCCTGATCTCGCGCTCGAAGCCGCGGTCGGGCGGATCGTAGAAGGTCTGCCGCCCTAGCTGTTCCGGGAAGTAGTCCTGGCCGGAAAACGCGTCGGGGGCGTTATGATCGTAATCGTAGCCCTTGCCGTAGTCCTCGGCCTTCATCAGCTTGGTCGGCGCGTTGAGGATGTGCTTGGGAGGCAGGAGCGAGCCCGCTTCCTTGGCGGCCCGCATGGCGGCGCCATAGGCCACGTAAGCAGCGTTCGACTTCGGCGCGGTCGCGACGTAGATCACCGCCTGAGCAATAGCGAGTTCGCCCTCGGGCGAGCCCAGGAAGTCGTAGGCGTCCTTGGCGGCGTTGCAGATCACCAGTGCCTGCGGGTCGGCAAGCCCGATATCCTCGACCGCCATCCTGACGACGCGCCGTGCGAGATAGAGCGGATCCTCGCCTGCATCGAGCATGCGGCAGAGATAGTAGAGCGCGGCATCGGGATCGGAGCCGCGCACCGACTTGTGCAGCGCCGAGATCAGGTTGTAGTGGCCGTCCTGCTTCTTGTCGTAGATCGGAGCACGGCGCTGCACCACTTCCTGCAGCTTCGCGGCGTCGAATCGTTCGCCGGTACGTGCGGCGCGCCAGACCTCCTCGCTGAGCGTGAGCGCAGCGCGGCCATCGCCGTCCGCCATCCGGACCAGCGAGGCGCGAGCCTCGTCATCGAGCGGCAGCGGCTTGCCTTCGATCTCCTCAGCGCGGGTGAGCAATTTCCCGATCGCCTCCGCGTCGAGCGACTTGAACACCAGAACGCGTGCCCGCGACAGCATCGGCGCAATCAGCTCAAAGGATGGATTTTCGGTGGTCGCGCCGACCAGCACGATGGTGCCATCCTCCATCACGGGCAGGAAACCGTCCTGCTGGGCGCGGTTGAAGCGGTGGATCTCGTCGACGAACAGCAGCGTCCCCTGCCCGGTTTCACGGCGCGCGCGCGCTTCGTCAAATACGCGCTTCAGATCGGCAACGCCCGAGAAGATCGCCGAGATCTGCTCGAAGTGCAGTTCGGTCGCGTCGGCCAGCAGCCGGGCCACCGTGGTCTTGCCGGTGCCCGGCGGCCCCCAGAAGATCAGGGAGCCGAGCGTGCGGGTTTCGAGCATGCGCGTCAGCGTGCCATCGGGGCCCAGCAGATGGTCCTGACCGACGACCTCGGTCAGCCGGGCCGGCCGCAGTTTGTCCGCAAGGGGCCGTGGCGCGTCACGGTCGAGCCCCGCAGCCGCGAACAGGCTCGGTCCGCCACGCTTGGCCCTTGCTTTCATCCCCGCAGCTCGACCGACATCTGCTGCCCGCCACGCATGATGGTGATGCGCCACACCCGGCTCTGTTGAGCGGCGACGCGATGCAGATCACGGGTTTTGGCGATGTTGGTGTTGTTGACCGAGAGGACGAGGTCGCCCTTCTGAAAACCGAGCCGCTGCGCCGGCGAGCCATTGGCGATGTCGACGATCACCACGCCCTGCAGAGAGGCGTCGAGGCGCATGTTGTCGGCCAGCGCGGGCGACAGGTTCGAGATCTTGGCGCCTTGAAACGGCGACGGCGAACCAATGACGATCTCGTCGTGCGGCGTGTCGGGTGCTGAATTCAAGCGCAATGATCGTGGCGGTTTCCTTGCCGCTGCGCATGACACCGATCCGCGCCTTGCCACCGAGGGGTTTGGTTGCGAAGCGGTAGTCGAAGGCGTTGGGATCCTCGACGATCAGGCCGTCGATCGACACGATGAGGTCGCTGGTCTTGATGCCGGCCCGCTCGGCCGGGCTGTGCGGCATCACCGAGGCCACCAGGGCGCCGGCCGGACGCTTGAGACCAAGGCTCTCGGCGATCTCGGGCGTTACAGCCTGCAATCGCGCACCCAGCCAAGGCCGCTTGACCACGCTGCCGCCATCGCGCGCTGATGCGACCACGACCCGCACCATGTTGGCTGGAATCGCAAAGCCGATGCCCTGCGAGCCGCCGGAGCGTGAGAAGATCGCGGTGTTGATGCCGACGAGCTTACCGCCAAGGTCGACCAGCGCGCCACCGGAGTTGCCGGGATTGATGGCGGCATCGGTCTGGATGAAGAACTGGTAGTCAGTGATCCCGACCTGGGTGCGCGCCACTGCAGAAACGATGCCGTGGGTCACGGTCTGGCCGACACCGAACGGGTTGCCGATGGCAAGCACCAGGTCGCCGACCAAGAGCGCATCGGAATCGGAAAACTCCAGCGCGGCGAACCGCTCGCCCGGTGCCTTGACGCGCAGCACGGCAAGGTCAGAGCGCGCGTCCTTGAGTACGATCTCGGCCTCGAATTCGCGCTTGTCGGCGAACGAGACCTTCACCTGGTCTGCCCCTTCGATCACGTGGTTGTTGGTGACGACGAGGCCCGAGGCATCGACCACAACGCCCGAGCCGAGCGAGCGCTGCACCTGTTCGCCCGGTCCGCCCATTCCGGGCATGCCGAAAAACCGGCGGAAAATCGGATCTTCCAGCAACGGATTGCGGTTGACCACGGTCTTGGCGGCGTACACGTTGACCACTGCGGGCGCGACACGCTGGACCACCGTTGCGTAGGACAGCCGCACCTCGCTTGGCGATGTCGGAACCCGGCGGTCCTGCGCGGAGGCATCGTAGACCAGCGTGGCCAACAGGAGGATTGCAAGCATCCAGGGCGAATTCGAGCGCGCAAACATAGGCAAATCCCCGATCTGAATCAGGCTGATATAGGCCCAATGCTGCGGCAAATGAAGGGCGAGCCGGGGGGCATTTCCCGTAACCCGCGGACCTGTTCACCGGTTAGAATGCCCGGATTCCTGCCGATCCGAGGCCCCCGTGAACCAACGAGACCCGCATCAAAACCCCGCAGCCGCCGTCGTGCTGACCGGCGCAGAGGCCGGCGTTCCCCCCAAAATTTCCCCAATTCATGCCGCCGTGATCTATGCCGCAGCCTTCATCACCGGAGCCATCGTGATGAGCTTCGAAATGCTCGGATCGCGCTATCTCAACCCTTACTTCGGTAGTGGCATCTATACCTGGGCCGCGCTGATTTCGACCGTGCTGATGGCACTCACCGTGGGCTATTTCCTCGGGGGCGCGACCGCCGACCGCACCCCCTCGATGGCGGTTCTGGCGGTGATCGTCCTGCTGGCGTCAGCCTACCTCCTGGCGCTGCCGGCCTTCGCCGAAGCCGTCCTGGAATTCGTGCTCGACCGGATCGACGACATCCGCCTCGGCAGCCTCAGCGCGGCGCTCGCCATCATGTTCTTTCCGGTGGCGTTGCTTGGCATGTATTCGCCGTTCGCAATCCGTCTTCTGCTGCGGTCCGCGCTCAATTCTGGCCGCGTTTCAGGCACCGTCTACGGAATCTCGACCGCCGGTTCGATCGTCGGAACACTCGGCACCACGTTCCTGCTGATTCCGACGATCGGCTCGCGCGCCATCACACTCGCGCTCGGCGCCGCCGGCGTGGTCAGCAGCCTGCTTCTTCTGGCGCTGGCGCGGACCGAGCGGCGTCGCGCGCGAGCACTCTGCCTGGCGGTCGGCTTGGGCACGCTCGCGGCCGTGACGCTCGCTGCATCCGCCGGCTGGGCAGAGAGCGTGATCAACGAGGGCGCACGCGCGGCGATGCTCAAGCGTGCCGACGGCCGCATCGCCCACATCGAAACCGAATACAACGATATCTTCGTGACCAAGCGCGGCCCGCAACTGACGATGTCGTTCCAGCTCAAGGGCTGGGACTACACCGAGTCGGTGGTCAATCTCACCGATCCGGATGACCTGCCGCTTCGCTACACGCAGTTGATGACCATCGCCACGATCTATCCCGACGTCCCGAAGAAGATTCTGATGCTGGGGTTGGGTGGCGGCTCGATCTCGACGTATCTCGGGCGTTTCATGCCGGCCGCACAGATCACCACGATCGAAATCGATCCTGGCGTGATCAAGGCCGCCAAGACCTACTTCGGGATCAGCGAAACGCCGCGCATGCGCTATCGCAGCGGCGACGGGCGCGTTTTCCTGCATCGCAATTCGGACCTCCATGATCTGATTCTCGTCGATGCCTATCGGGGCGGCTATGTGCCGGTGCATCTGCTGACCCGCGAGTTCTATGCGCTGCTCAAACAGCGTCTCGCCCCGGGCGGGGCCGTGGCGTTCAACATCCACGACGGATCGAAGCTCTACGCGTCGACCGTCCGGACTTTGGCGGCTGTCTTTCCGACGCTCGACCTCTATGCCACGGGGCTCGGCGAGGTCATCGCCGTTGCAACCGCAGCGCCGGCCTTCGACAGGACAACCCTGGCGGCGCGAGCGGCAGCGCTGCAGGAGCGCCACGGCTTCCGGTTTCCATTGCCGCCGATGTTGCAGCGTCGGCTCGCCAAGCTGCCGCCAGAGGCCGTCGGCGCCGATCTCATCACCGACGATTTCGCGCCCGCCGACGTCTATGACGTCATCGGCGAGCGCCCGCAGCGGAAGAAGAAGTAAATCGATTGAGCCATCATCCAGAGAAACACGAAGCCTCATGTGACGGATGGCTTATGACCCCCTGTCAGGATGCCCGCTTGGGGCTGATGCTCGGCCTTACTCCTTCGGCGGCAGCGTACGCAGATAGGCCACGACCGCGTCGACGTCACCGTCGGTCATCTTGGCGTAGTAAGGGAACCCCATCGGCGGTTTGAGCTTGGTGCCATCCTTACGCACGCCATGTGTGATGGCGCGCTTGATTTCCGCATCGCTCCAGTCGCCGAGGCCCTTGGTCTTGCTTGACGTGATATTGCGCGACACCGATTTGCCCCAGGGGCCGGGGAACTCCCGCCCGCCCTTGCCGAGCGAATTACCGAAATCGACGCCTGTACCGGGCGGTCCGAAGGGCGTGTGGCACTCCAGGCAATGCCCGATCGTGACGAGATAGAAGCCGCGCTTGAGCTTGTCACTCATGTCGGCCTCCGGCATCGGCTTTTCCGCGCCCGGGAAGACATGATGCGGAATCTTCATCTTGTAGACCGGGTCGCGCACCTTGTTGCTGACCGCCGGGATCGAACGCAGATAGGCGACAATGGCGTCGAGATCGCCCGGCGTGATGATTTTGTAGAAGGCTCGTCGGCATCACTTCGGCCATTTGCACGCCGTCTCGGCTTGATGCCTTCCCGCAGCGCCTTCTTGAGGTCGGCATCGCTCCAGGCGCCGATCCCGGTCGCCCGGTCCGGAGTGATGTTGGGTGCGGTCACGTCGAACGGCGGTTCGTTGAAACGCAGCCCGCCGGAAAACGCCTTGTCGAACTGTGGCCCATTCGGTCCCATCGGGGTATGGCAGTTGTGACAGGTCATCACGGTTTCGACGAGATACTTGCCGCGCTCGACCGGCGACTGCGCCTGCGTGATTGCAGTGGTCGCAAGCAACGCCGCGATTCCCAATAGGCCAAACCTAACCATGCTGCTCCCTCCCATATGACGGTTCACCGTCATTCATCGAGCGGTCGTCCCGGCCGCAAGATACCCTGTTCGTCGGGCCTGCCAATCGGTTTTCACCAGAAACATGTGGCGGCCGAACACGCCAAACCGCAGACGCGCACCCGTTCTCGTTTCATCGCGCACCGGCCGCTTCCAGGATACGAACCATCTCGGCGTAGCCGCGCTGCCGGGCGTGAAAGAGCGCAGTCGTGCCTTCTCGATCGGCAAAGTTGACATTTGCGCCTGCCGCCACAAGCAGCCGGAC
The DNA here is from genome assembly GCA_963756715.1 of uncultured Alphaproteobacteria bacterium. Lineage (GTDB taxonomy): Bacteria > Pseudomonadota > Alphaproteobacteria > Rhizobiales > Xanthobacteraceae > VAZQ01. The sequence continues at coordinate 55,990 of CAVWOV010000034.1, read as the reverse complement.
AATCTCGGTGTGACGCGGACCGCCATCACCGAGAAGGACTGTTTCGAGCAACGCAGTCCAACCGAGGTTATTGACGTGATCGCGGTCGATTGCGGACGTGAGCAGCACTTTCACCGCCTCGACATGGCCGTAGTGACAGGCTGGGATCAGGGCCGTGCCGCCAAATCGGTTCACACTGCCAAGGTCCGCGCCCGCGGGCAGCATCAGCTTGAGGATTTCGGCGCGGCCCTCAGCACCGGCGACGAGAAACGGCGAGTCCTGGACAAAATCCCTGACATTGACGTCGGCGCCTTCGTTGATGAGCATGCGCGCTATGTCGATGTGATTGCGTTGCGTCGCGGCGAGCAGAGCCGTGCGGCCGCGGCCGTCGCGCGCGTTCACCTGTGCGCCCTGGGCGAGCAGCTTGCGGACGATCACCGTCTCGCCACGGTCAGCGGCGCTGACCAATGTGTCTTGAGCGTGCGCCGTCGACGTGCCCGCGGCGCAGCCTGCGAGCATAATCGCGCTTAAGACCAGTCCCAACGCAAATTGCCGGAATACCCCTGCGTGGCGACAGCGCAAAACGGCCTCCACGAAAAAGGGCGACGCCCAGCGCCGCCCAAACATCGCGTTACATCGTCCGATGGTTTCAGGCCGGTACTGACCCGGCATCGGCACGGTCATGCATCGGTCCGGAATCCTTGCCCTTGGCTTCGACGTCGCGATCGACGAACTCAATGACACCAACCGGTGCGGAGTTGCCGTAGCGAAAGCCGGCCTTGAGCACCCGCGTATAACCGCCGTTACGGTCCTTGTAGCGGGGCCCGAGAACCTCGAACAATTTCTTGACCATGGCGACGTCGCGAATCTCGGCGATTGCCCGCCGGCGTGCATGCAGGTCGCCGCGCTTACCGAGCGTGACGAGTTTCTCGACGATGGGCCGCAAATCCTTCGCCTTGGGCAACGTCGTCACGATCTGCTCGTGCTTGATTAACGCCGCCGCCATGTTGCTGAACATGGCGCCGCGATGCTCGTGTTTGCGATTGAGCTTCCGATGGGCCTTGCCGTGACGCATCGCGTACTCCTGTCCGTGCCTGTTGCGTCATTTCGGGGCCCAGGCGAAGCGAGGGAGCCCGAAATCCATTCATCCATATTATTCATGGATTCCGGGTTCCGACCTTCGGCCGGCCCCGGAATGACACATCTCAATAATGATCCTCGAAGCGCTTGGCGAGTTCGTCGATATTGTCCGGCGGCCAGCCCGGCACTTCCATGCCGAGATGCAATCCCATCTGCGCCAGCACTTCCTTGATCTCGTTGAGCGACTTGCGTCCGAAGTTCGGGGTGCGCAACATCTCGGCTTCCGTCTTCTGCACAAGGTCGCCGATGTAAACGATGTTGTCGTTCTTGAGGCAGTTGGCCGAACGCACCGACAGTTCGAGCTCGTCCACCTTCTTGAGGAAGGCAGGATTGAAAGCGAGATCGGGGATCGCTTCGGTGATGACCTCCTTGCGAGGCTCCTCGAAGTTGACGAAGACGTTGAGCTGGTCCTGCAGGATGCGGGCCGCGTAGGCAAGCGCATCATCCGGCGTGACCGCGCCGTTGGTCTCGACCGTCATCGTGAGCTTGTCGTAGTCGAGAATCTGCCCTTCGCGAGTGTTTTCGACCTTGTAGGAAACCTTGCGCACCGGCGAGAACAAGCTGTCGACCGGGATGAGGCCGATCGGCGCATCCTCTGGACGGTTGCGCTCGGTCGGCACGTAGCCTTTGCCGGTGTTGACCGTAAACTCCATGCGAATCTCGGCGCCTTCGTCGAGGGTGCAGAGCACGAGATCGGGGTTGAGCACCACGATGTCGCCCACCGTCTGAATGTCGCCGGCGGTGACGATGCCGGGGCCCTGCTTCTTCACCACCATGCGCTTGGGCCCCTCGCCCTGCATCTTGATGGCGATGTCTTTGATGTTGAGCACGATGTCGGTCACATCCTCGCGCACGCCGCCGATCGACGAGAATTCGTGGAGCACGCCATCGATGTGCACCGACTGCACGGCCGCGCCTTGCAGCGACGACAGCAGGATGCGCCGCAGCGCGTTGCCTAGTGTCACGCCAAAACCGCGTTCCAGCGGCTCGGCCACCACGGTGGCCTCGCGCTTCGGATCGACTCCCGGCGTAACCTGGAGCTTGTTGGGTCGGATCAGCTCTTGCCAGTTCTTCTGGATCGTCACGTTGGCACCCATCGCGTTGAGCGGCGCGGCGGCCGGCCGCGCATTCCACTCCGCCCCGTGGGAAGATTCGGCGGCGGCAGACCCATCGGTCCGCCGGATGAGAACATCGTCTGTCATACTCTGCGCCTCTTGCGTGGCCGGCAGCCGTTGTGCGGGATCGTCGTCACGTCACGGATCGAAGTGATAGTGAAGCCCGCCGACTGCAACGCCCGAAGCGCCGATTCGCGGCCCGAGCCGGGGCCTGCGACCTCGACTTCAAGCGTGCGCATGCCGTGCTCGGCGGCCTTCTTGGCGACATCTTCGCCCGCAACCTGAGCCGCGTAGGGGGTCGATTTGCGCGATCCCTTGAATCCCATGGTACCCGCCGAAGACCAGGCGATCGTATTGCCCTGGGCATCGGTGATGGTGATCATGGTGTTGTTGAAGGTGGCGTTCACGTGCGCCACGCCCGACGCGATGTTCTTGCGTTCACGCCGGCGGACGCGGGTAGCTTCTTTGCCCATTCTCGATCCTTTCGCGGCGCGGCGTGCAAAGAGCCGGGCCGATCAATTCATTTGTCGCCGCGCACTCAGCCTTCGCGGGTGATCAACCTGCCTGCCGGCCGGAGTTATTTCTTCTTGCCGGCAATTGCCTTGGCCGGGCCCTTGCGGGTGCGAGCGTTGGTGTGGGTCCGCTGGCCGCGCACGGGCAGGCCGCGACGATGCCGCAACCCCCGGTAGCATCCGAGGTCCATCAATCGCTTGATGTTCATGCCGGTTTCGCGCCGGAGATCGCCTTCGACGAGGTAGTCGCGGTCGATCACTTCGCGAATCTGGAGCACCTCCTGATCCGTCAACTGGGATACCCGGCGTTCTTCCGGAATCCCTACTTTCTCCATGATTTCACTGGCATTTTTCGAGCCAATGCCATGGATATATTGCAATGCAATAACGACGCGCTTATTGGTCGGGATATTGACGCCGGCGATGCGGGCCACGGCTGTTCTCTCCTGTTGCCGGCGCTCAGGGCCGGCGGCCTATCAAATCAGCGGATGCCGCAAACGATAACGCGACACCCTCCCCCGCTCCCCAGGGGCCCGGCATCGTTTGACTTCACGACTTGGATACTGGGGTTATTAATGGATTCATCTGCGCTTCGTCAACCTCTGCGGGCGACTGCTTTTGCGGGCAGTGGTCTTTCGCGCCGCGGCCTTGCGCGGCGGCTTCGCCGACTTCGGCTGTTTGGCGGGTATTTTCGCCCCTTTTCGGCCGCCTTTCGTCGCGTTTCGGCCCGCATCGGCGCGCGATTCGGCCTTGCGTGACTTCGAACCGTTAACCCTGGGCACAGCCGGCTTCGCGGCAGCTTTCTTGCTCACAGCCTTGTTAGCGGTCTTGTTAGCGGTCTTGCCGATTTTCCCGGCGCTCTTCTTCGCAGCCTTCCGAATCGGCGCTTTCTTTCGGGCGTTGCCCAGCACCGTGTCGATGGCCCGTGAAACCTCGTCGACGGTGGCCATACCATCGACCGACCGCAGCACGCTCTGCAGCTGAAAATAGCCTGCCAGCGGCGCGGTCTGAGCGCGATAAGCGAGCAGCCGGCGATGCAGGATTTCGGGATTGTCATCCGCACGTGGCTGCTCGCCGCGCGCTTGCATTTCGGCGACGCGGTTCTGCATGCGTTTGACAAGAATACCCTCATCGACCTTCAGCTCGATCACCGCATCGAGCTTGAGGCCCCTCTCTGCAAGCATGCGGTCGAGCGCATGGGCCTGCGGCACCGTGCGAGGAAAACCGTCGAGGATGAAGCCGTTGCGGGCGTCGGGTTCGGCGATCCGGTCGGCGACGATCGCGACCACCACATCGTCAGGAACAAGCTCGCCGCGCTCCATGATGTCCTTGGCGCGCAAACCGACGGGCGTACCGGCATTGACGGCCGCCCGCAGCATGTCTCCGGTGGAAAGCTGCACAATTCCGTGCTTGGCAACGAGCCTCTGAGCCTGAGTGCCTTTGCCGGCCCCCGGCGGGCCGAGCAATATCAATCTCATCTACGCTTGCCCCGCAGCTTCGAGCGTTTGATCAAACCTTCGTACTGGTGCGCGAACAGATAGCCTTGGACCTGGGCGACGGTATCCATCGTCACGCTGACGACGATCAGAAGCGAAGTACCGCCGAAGTAGAACGGCACCGCCGCGTAGGAAATCAGGATCTCCGGGATCAAACACACGATGGCGAGATAGGCCGCGCCGATCACGGTAATGCGCGAGAGCACATAGTCGATATATTCGGCCGTGCGTTCGCCCGGGCGGATTCCGGGTATGAACCCGCCATGCTTCTTCAGATTGTCGGCGGTTTCGGTCGGATTGAACACGACCGCCGTATAGAAGAAGGCGAAGAACACGATCAGCGCGATGTAGAGAACGAGAAACAGCGGCCGGCCGTGGCCGAGCTGGGTCGTCAGCGTCTGGAACCACTCCGGACCGCCGCCAGCGTTGAAATTGGCCACCGTCGTCGGCAAGAGCAGCAGCGAGGAGGCGAAGATCGGCGGGATCACGCCCGAGGTATTGAGCTTCAGCGGCAGATGCGAGGACTGGCCCTCGAACATGCGGTTGCCGACCTGGCGCTTCGGATACTGGATGAGCAGCCGCCGCTGAGCGCGCTCCATAAACACGATGAAAGCGATCACCACGACGCACATCACCAGGACCAGAAGGATGAGGCCCGTCGACAGCGCGCCTTGCCGGCCGAGTTCAAGCGTCCCGGCGATCGCCGATGGCAGTTCGGCGACGATGCCGGACAGGATGATCAGCGAAATGCCGTTACCGATGCCGCGGGAGGTTATCTGCTCACCAAGCCACATCAGGAACATGGTGCCGCCGGTCAGCGTGATCATGGTCGAGATGCGGAAGAAGAAGCCAGGATCGCTCACGACATTGCCGGCCCCTTCGAGGCCGACCGAGATGCCGTAGGACTGAAATGCCGCCAACACGACGGTGAGATACCGCGTGTACTGGTTCATCACCTTGCGGCCCTGTTCGCCCTCCTTCTTGAGCTGTTCGAGGGTGGGCGAAACCGTGGTCATCAACTGAATGATGATCGAGGCCGAGATGTACGGCATGATGTTCAACGCAAAGATCGCCATGCGGTGGATGCCACCGCCGGAGAACATATTGAACATTCCGAGGATGCCGCCGGCCTGCGAGCGGAAAATCTGGTCCCAGGCGGAGGGATCGATGCCGGGGAGCGGGATGTAAGTCCCGAAGCGGTAGACCAGCAGCGCACCCACCGTGAACCAGATGCGTTTCTTCAGCTCCTCAGCTTTGGCTAGCGCCGAGAAATTGAGATTCGAAGCAAGTTGCTCTGCTGCCGAAACCATGCGCTGAAGCTCCCGTCCCGCCGCCCCCAGTCAGCCGCCCCTGCTATATGGGGGAGCGGATCGTCATTTCCTATGGGGTTAGTGCCGCCGATTTCAAGCTCCTACCCCGCCCTTTGGTTTCCGAAGTTCACGTCAGACTGTGCTGCGACGGATCACGAACTTCGGAAGCGAAGGACACTAGGCAGCCTCGCCCTCTGCCTCCCGCGCCGGCGCCAGGATCGTGACTGAGCCGCCGGCCTTCTCCACCGCCGCCACTGCGGATTTGGACGCACCCCAGACGGAGAACGCCACCTTGGCCTTGAGTTCGCCGCCGCCCAGGAGACGTACGCCGTCCTTGGCGCGCCGAAGCACCCCGGCCTTGATCAGCGCGGCGGCATCGACGCTCGCATTGATATCAAGCTTGCCGGCGTCAATGGCCGTCTGCACCCGGTCGAGATTGACCTCGTTCAGCTTCAGCGCGAACGGCGTGTTTTTGAAGCCGCGTTTGGGCAGTCGGCGATGGAGCGGCATCTGACCGCCCTCGAAGCCCTTGATGCGGACACCCGAACGCGCGGTCTGGCCCTTGCCGCCGCGACCGCCGGTCTTGCCGCAGCCGGACCCGATACCGCGACCGATACGGTGGCGTTTCTGGCGGGCGCCCGGACGGTCCGCAAGCTCGTGGAGTTTCATAGCAGTATCCTCGTCTCTCGCGCGTCAAGCCACAGACAAGATCGCAGGGGCTGGCACAGAAGGCCCTATCCGCATGCGTATCCCGAACATCAGCGTGCGCTTACTTCGCTTCTTCCACCACTCGCACGATATGCGCCACCTTGGCGATCATGCCGCGCGTCGAGGGCGTATCCGGCAGTTCGGACATGCGCCCGATCTTGTTCAGTCCGAGCCCGATCAGCGTCTCACGCTGGCCATGGTGACGGCGGATCGGGCTGCCGGTCTGTTCAACCTTGATGACTTTATCACTCTTGCTCATATCGGCCTCCCGGCACTGTCCTGCCGCTCAGTCAGTCCGCTACCGGCTCGCTCTCGGCGCCGGCCTCGCGGCGGCGCGCCTGCAGCGACGACACCTTGATGTTACGGCGCGCGGCAACCGACCGCGGGCTGTCCTGGTGCTTCAGGGCGTCGAATGTTGCCCGCACCATGTTGTAAGGATTGGATGAGCCGAGCGACTTCGCCACCACATCCTGCATGCCAAGCGTCTCGAACACAGCGCGCATCGGGCCGCCGGCGATGATGCCGGTGCCGGCAGGGGCTGCGCGCAAGTACACCTTGCCGGCGCCGTGCCGGCCCGCCACGTCGTGATGCAGCGTACGGCCTTCGCGCAGCGGCACGCGGATCAGCCCGCGCTTGGCGGCGTCGGTCGCCTTGCGGATCGCTTCCGGCACCTCGCGCGCCTTGCCATGGCCGAAGCCGACCCGGCCTTTTTCGTCACCCACAACCACCAGCGCCGCGAAACCGAAGCGCCGGCCACCCTTCACCACCTTCGCCACACGATTGATGTGGACGAGCTTGTCGGTGAATTCGCTGTCTTCGCGCTCGCGCTCGCGTCCACCGCCTCTGCGTTCCCGTTCGGCCATTCTCGTCACCTGGTTAGAAGTTGAGTCCGCCCTCACGCGCGGCATCCGCCAGCGCTTTGACACGGCCGTGATAGAGATAGGCGCCGCGGTCGAAGATCACGTCCTTGACGCCCTTGGCACCGGCACGCTCGGCGACGAGCTTGCCGACCGCCTTCGCCGCGGCGATGTCGGCGCCGGTCTTGAGTCCGCCGCGCATATCCTTCTCCATCGAGGACGCCGATGCGACCGTCTCACCTTTGAGATCGTCGATCACCTGCGCATAGATATGTTTCGATGAACGGAAGACCGAGAGCCGCGCACGGCCCGCCGCAGCGCGCTGGACATGCCGACGCACCTTTGCTCGTCTTCGTACCGTTCGGTCAGCGACCGTGGCCATCGCCAGCTCCCATTACTTCTTCTTGCCTTCCTTGCGGAAGATGAACTCGTCGGAATACTTGACGCCCTTGCCCTTATAGGGCTCAGGCTTGCGGAATGCGCGGATTTCGGCCGCAACCTGGCCGACCTTCTGGCGGTCAATGCCGGCAACGACCACTTCGGTGACCTTCGGCAGCGTGATCGTGATGCCCTCGGGAACCGGGTAGACGATGTCGTGGCTGTAGCCGAGCTGAATTTGCAAATTCTTGCCCTGCAGCGCAGCGCGGTAGCCCACGCCCGATATCTCGAGCCGCCGCTCATAGCCCTTGGCGACGCCCTCGATGAGATTGGCCACCAGCGAGCGGTAGGTTCCCCACATCGCGCGCGCACGCTTGGTCTCGTACTTCGGGTCGATCGTCACGTTGCCGCTTTCGACCTTGGCGGAGACGTCGTCGTGCAGCATGAGCTCAAGCGCGCCCTTGGGCCCCTTCACCTTCACCATCTGTCCTTCGACACTGGCATTGACGCCAGACGGAATGACGACCGGCTTTTTTCCAACACGAGACATGGCTCTATTCCGTTCGCATTCGTTAGAACACTGTGCAGAGGATCTCGCCGCCCACGTTAGCGTCACGGGCGTCGTGATCCGCCATTACGCCTTTCGGGGTCGACAGGATCGCTACGCCCAGCCCATTGTTGACGCGCGGCAGCGCCTTCACCGAAGCATAGACCCGGCGGCCGGGCTTCGAGACCCGGGAAATCTCACGGATCACGGGCCCGCCGTCGAAGTATTTCAGCTCGATCTCGATCTCCTTGCGCCCGTTGGAGTGATCGATCGCAGCATAGCCGCGGATGAATCCTTCGCTCTTGAGTACGTCGAGCACGCTGACGCGTAGCCGGGACGCCGGCGTCGACACCTTCGACTTCTTGCGCATCTGCGCATTGTGAATGCGCGCGATCATATCGCCGAGCGGATCGTTCAAGGACATCGATCGATCCTCCTTACCAGCTCGACTTCACGAGGCCCGGAATCAAGCCCTTGGAGCCCAGTTCCCGGAGCGCGATGCGCGACAGCTTGAGCTTGCGGTAATAAGCCCGCGGCCGGCCGGTTACTTCGCAGCGGTTGCGAATACGCGTCGCCGACGAATTGCGTGGCAACTCGGCAAGCTTGAGCGTGGCGGCAAAACGCTCCTCCATCGGTCTGTCCTTGTCGTGCGCAATCTCGTTGAGCCGCGCGCGCCGCCCTGAATACGTCTTGGTCATCCGGCGTCGCCGGTTGTTCTTTTCGATCGAACTCTTCTTCGCCATCTAGGTCTCCTGGCTTTCCGCGTTTGAGAGCCGTTGTTCGAGCCTGATCTTTTCCGAAAACCGCTATCCAATTTTCGGGATCAAGCGCCTGCTCTCACTGCCGGAACGGGAAGTTGAATGCGGCAAGCAGCGCGCGCGCCTCGTTGTCGGACTTCGCGCTGGTGCAAACCGTGATGTCCATACCCCAGACATCGGCCGCCTTGTCGTAGTCGATCTCGGGAAAAATGATGTGTTCCTTGATCCCGATCGTGTAATTGCCGCCGCCATCGAAGCTCTTTGGCGAAAGGCCGCGGAAATCCCGGACGCGGGGCAGTGCGATGTTGACCAACCGGTCGAGGAACTCGTACATGCGCGCCTTGCGCAGCGTCACCTTGCAGCCGATCGCCTGGCCGTCACGGAGCTTGTAAGTCGCGATCGACTTTCTGGCCTTAGTGATCACGGGCTTCTGGCCGGCAATCAGCGCAAGGTCAGCCGCAGCCGCGTCGACCTTCTTGCGATCATTGACGCCCTCGCCGATGCCCATATTGATCACGATCTTCTGGATCACCGGCACCTGCATCGGGTTCTGGTAAGTGAACTCCTCGGTCAGCTTCTTGCGCACGACCTCGTCGAAATGCGTCCGCAGCCGCGGCGTCACGCGCTCTTCCGGCTTGTTCGCCTTAGGTGCCTTCGGGGCGGCCTCGCCCTTGCCGGCCGCCGTCGCCCTTCTGTGCCTTCGCGGCTTGCGGCTTCTCGTCTTTGCCGGGCCGCGGCGCCTTGTCGGGCTTCTTGCCTTCGGCCTTCGTTGCTTTATCAGCCATCGATCTCGACTCCCGAACGCTTGGCAACGCGCACTTTGCGCCGACCGTCGCCCTCGCCCACGAACTTGAAGCCGATGCGGGTCGGCTTGCCGTCCTTCGGATCGGCAAGCGCCAGATTGGACAAATGCACCGACGCTTCCTTGGAAATGATGCCGCCCTCCTGGGCGCCGGTCTGCTTTTGGTGACGCTTGACCATGTTGACGCCGCGCACCAGGGCGCGCTCGTCATCCGGGCGCACCTCGATCACCTCGCCGGTCCGGCCGCGGTCGCGGCCCGTCGTCACGATGACTTTGTCGCCCTTGCGGATCTTCGCCGCCATCACAGCACCTCCGGCGCGAGGGAAATGATCTTCATGTGGTTCTTGGCGCGAAGTTCGCGCGGCACCGGCCCGAAGATACGGGTGCCGACCGGCTCGGCCTGCGCATTGATCAGTACAGCCGCGTTGCGGTCGAAGCGGATGATCGAGCCGTCCGCACGCTTGATATCCTTGCGGATGCGCACCACGACGGCCTTCATCACCTCGCCCTTCTTGACGCGGCCACGCGGGATCGCTTCCTTCACCGAGACGACGATGATGTCGCCGATGGTGGCGTAGCGCTTCTTCGAGCCGCCGAGCACCTTGATGCACATGACCCGGCGCGCGCCGGAATTGTCCGCGACGTCGAGGTTGGTCTGCATCTGGATCATGATGCTCTCCTCGCTGCTGCCGTTACACACATGGTCTTCAGGCTCATGGCGCTCACACGACCTTCTTCTTTTTCTCGCCCTGCACCACTTCCCAGCGCTTAAGTCTGGACAGCGGCCGGCGCTCCTCGATCGATACGAGGTCACCCACGTGATATTCGTTCGTTTCGTCGTGGGCGTAATACTTCTTCGTACTCCGCACCGTCTTCTTCATCACCGGATGCGTGAAGCGGCGCTCGACGCGCACGACAACGGTCTTGTCCTGTTTGTCGCTTACCACGACGCCTTGGAGTGTGCGCTTCGGCATCTACTAGTCCTCGTCCTATTTCTGCGCCGCGCGCTTCTGCGTCGCGACGGTCTTGATACGTGCGATGTCGCGGCGCACCTCGCGTACCCGCGCGGTGTTGGCGAGTTGACCGGTTGCGCGCTGGAAGCGCAGGTTGAACTGCTCTTTCTTGAGCTTCAGGACCTCGTCGTCGAGCTGATCGACGGTCAGTGCTCTGACATCATCCGGCTTCATGATCGGCTCCTCGACAACCTACTCGGCGATGCGCGCCACGAAGCGCGTCTTGATCGGCAGCTTGGCGGCGGCGAGCCCGAGCGCCTCGCGCGCGGTCCCCTCCGACACGCCGTCGATCTCGAAAATGATCCGGCCCGGCTTGACGCGGGCGACCCACAACTCCGGAGCGCCCTTGCCGGAACCCATGCGCACTTCGAGCGGCTTCTTCGACACCGGAACGTCCGGGAAGATGCGGATCCACACCTGACCGGCGCGCTTCATATGGCGCGTGAGCGCGCGCCGCGCCGCTTCAATCTGGCGCGCGGTGACGCGATCAGGCTCGAGCGCCTTGAGCGCGAACTGCCCGAAGGCCAGATCGACGCCGGACGTCGCGAGCCCCTTGATCCGCCCTTTGTGCGCCTTGCGGAACTTGGTGCGCTTCGGTTGCAGCATGACTTACGCCTTCTCGATCCCTGTTCGCCGTCGCTCAGGCCGCGTGACGGGGCGGACGCCCTGCGTCGCCTTCCGCCATCTTCTTGTCCTGCGCCATCGGGTCGTGCTCCATGATCTCGCCCTTGAAGATCCAGACCTTCACGCCACAGGTGCCGTAGGTGGTGAATGCAGTTGCGACGCCGTAATCGACATCGGCGCGCAGCGTATGCAGCGGCACGCGGCCTTCGCGGTACCACTCCATGCGCGCGATCTCGGCGCCGCCGAGGCGTCCCGAACAATTGATGCGGATGCCGCCGGCGCCGAGCCGCATGGCGGACTGCACGGCCCGTTTCATCGCGCGGCGGAACGCAACGCGGCGTTCGAGCTGTTGCGCGATCGACTCGGCAACCAGTTGCGCATCGAGTTCGGGCTTCCTGATCTCCACAATATTGATGACAACGTCGCTGTCCGTAAGCTCGGCCACTTTCTTGCGCAGCTTCTCGATGTCTGCACCCTTCTTGCCAATGACCACACCCGGTCGCGCCGATTGAATGGTCACGCGGCACTTCTTGTGCGGCCGCTCGATGACGATCTTGGAAACCGCGGCCTGCTTGAGCTGCTTCATCAACTCCGCACGGATCGCCATATCTTCGTGCAGGAGCTTGCCGTATTCGCCCTTGCCGGAATACCAGCGCGAATCCCAGGTGCGGTTGATGCCAAGCCGCAAGCCGACTGGATTGACCTTCTGACCCATGAACCTGCTCCTAGGACGCCGCTGCTTCGACCTGACGGACGACGATCGTCAGGTGAGCGAACGGCTTCATAATCTTGCCGACTTTGCCGCGACCGCGCGGCGTGAAACGCTTGATCACCAGCGCCTTGCCGACATGCGCTTCCGCAACCACCAAATCGTCGACGTCGAGCTGGTGGTTGTTCTCGGCATTCGCGATCGCCGACTCCAGGCACTTGCGCACATCGCCGGCAATCCGCTTGCGCGAAAATTCGAGATCCGCCAGCGCGCTGGCGACCTTCTTGCCGCGGATAAGTTGCGCGACCAGGTTGAGCTTCTGCGGGCTCACGCGCAGCATACGCGCAACGGCCTGCGCCTCGTTCTCTGACAGCACGCGTTCGCGCTTTTTCTTGCTCATGGCTCGCTTTCCATGTTCACGATGACGCGGCGGGCGCCGAAGACGGCCCCGACGAGCGTTTGGCTTTGCGGTCGGCCGAATGACCGTAGAACGTGCGGGTCGGCGCGAACTCGCCGAACTTGTGACCGACCATTTCCTCGGTCACCATCACCGGAATGTGCTTCTGGCCGTTGTAGACGCCGAAGGTCAGGCCAACGAACTGCGGCAGGATGGTCGAACGCCGGCTCCAGATCCTGATCAAATCGTGTCGGCCCGACGCGCGCGCGACCTCTGCCTTCTTGAGCAGATAGCCGTCGACAAACGGACCCTTCCAAACCGAACGTGCCATGATGCGGTCCTCGCCTATTTCTTCTTCTTCCGCGCGTGGCGGCTCGCCAGGATGAACTTGCTGGTGGACTTGTTGGTGCGCGTCTTTTTGCCCTTGGTAGGGAATCCCCAAGGCGTGACCGGATGCCGGCCGCCCGAGGTCCGCCCCTCGCCACCGCCGTGCGGATGGTCGATCGGATTCATCGTCACACCGCGATTGTGCGGCATGCGACCCATCCAGCGCTTGCGCCCCGCCTTGCCCAGCGAGACGTTCATGTTGTCGGGGTTCGACACCGCACCGATCGTCGCCATGCAGTGGCCGTGCACGAGACGCTGCTCGGCCGAATTGAGCCGCAGGATGACGTAGTCGCCGTCGCGCCCGACGATCTGCGCATAGGTACCGGCCGATCGCGCGATCTGGCCGCCCTTGCCGACTTTGATCTCGACGTTGTGCACGATGGCGCCGATCGGAATGTTGCCCGTCGGCATGGCGTTGCCCGGTTTCACGTCGACATGCTCGCCGGCGATGACCATGTCGCCCTGCGAGAGCCGCTGCGGCGCCAGGATATAGGCCAGTTCGCCATCATCGTACTTGAGCAGGGCGATGAACGCGGTGCGGTTGGGATCATACTCGATGCGCTCGACCTTCGCCGGCACATCGAACTTGCGGCGCTTGAAGTCGATGACGCGATAGGCCTGCTTGTGGCCGCCGCCGCGGAATCGCACGGTTACCCGGCCGGTATTGTTGCGGCCACCGCTCGAGTGTTTGCCTTCGGTCAGCGTCTTGACCGGCGCACCACGATGCAGCCCGGTGCGATCGACGAGCACGAGCTGGCGTTGGCTCGGCGTGGTCGGATTGTAATTCTTGAGTGCCATCGTGCCGTTTCCCTACAGGCCCGTCGTCACGTCGATGCGGTGGCCTTCTTCGAGCGTCACAATCGCGCGCTTAACCGGCGACTGCACACCAATCTTGCCTTTGACCGCCTTGACCTTGCCCTTGCGAACATTGGTATTCACGGCTCTGACTTTGACGTCGAAGAGCTTCTCCACGGCTTCCTTGATCTGCGGCTTGGTGGCGTCGCGCGCGACCTTGAACACGACCTGACTATGCTCGGACGCGGTCGTCGCCTTTTCGGTAATCACCGGCGCGAGAATGACGTCGTAGTGGCGTGGATCGCTGGTGCTCATTTGAACCGTGCCTCCAACGCTTCGACGGCCGCCTTGGTCAGTACGAGCTTTTGACGCCGCAGGATGTCGTAGACGTTGATGCCCTGGACCGGCAGCACGTCGATATTCGGAATGTTGCGCGCCGCGAGAGCGAAGTTCACATCCACCTCGGCGCCGTCGATGACCAGCGCGGATTCGAGCCCGAGCTTGACCAGGCTTTTCTGCAGCGCGCCGGTCTTGGCGTCCGTCATGCTCGCCTTGTCCAGCACCACGATGCCGCCGTCCTTGGCCTTGGCCGACAGCGCGTGCTTGAGCGCAAGCGCCCGGACCTTCTTCGGCAAGCCGATCTCATGGCTGCGCACCACCGGGCCGAACGAACGGCCGCCGCCGCGGAACAGGTTGACCTTGGCTGGGCCGTGACGCGCGCTGCCGGTGCCCTTCTGGCGGTACATTTTCTTGCCGGTGCGGTTGATCTCCGCGCGGTTCTTGACCGCGTGCGTACCGGCGCGGCGCTTGGCAAGTTGCCAGACGACGTAGCGGTGGATCAGATCCTTGCGCGGCTCGAGACCGAAGATATCGTCGGAAAGGGTCAGCGACTCCCCGGCATCGCCGTCGAGCGACATGATCTTCATTTCCATGTCACGCGCCCTCCTGCACAGGCGTCCCGGCACCGTCGGCCGGCTTGTCGGCCGCCGCTGCGTCCGGCAGACGGAACTTGCCGGGTTGCGGCACATCCTTCGGCAACGCCTTCTTCACCGCATCGCGAACCGTGATCCAGCCGCCCTTGCCGCCCGGAACTGCGCCTTCGACCAGAATGAGGCCGCGCTCCACGTCGGTCTGCACCACCTTCAGATTGAGTGTGGTGATGCGATCGACGCCCATGTGGCCCGGCATCTTCTTGTTCTTGAACGTCTTGCCCGGATCCTGACGTCCGCCGGTCGAACCGATTGAGCGGTGCGAGATCGAAACGCCGTGCGTGGCACGCAGTCCGCCGAAGTTCCAGCGCTTCATGCCGCCGGCAAAGCCCTTGCCGGTCGAGGTGCCGGTGACATCGACAAACTGACCGACGACAAAATGGTCCGCCGTGATCTCAGCGCCGACCGGAATGAGCCCTTTCTCATCGACGCGGAATTCCGCCAGCTTTCGCTTGGGCTCGATCTTCGATACCGCGAAATGTCCGCGCTCCGCCTTTGTCACATTCTTGGGCCGGCGGGTGCCGGAGCCAAGTTGCACCGCGACGTAACCGTTTTTGTCTTTGGTGCGATGGGACACGACCTGACAGTTGGCAAGCCGCAGCACCGTCACCGGCACGTGCTCGCCGCCATCCGTAAAGATGCGGGTCATTCCGACTTTTTGTGCGATCACCCCGGAACGCATTGGCGTGGTCCTCGTCTTCCTGTTCGGCTCAGAGCTTGATTTCGACGTCGACGCCGGCGGCAAGATCGAGCTTCATCAATGCGTCCACCGTCTGCGGCGTGGGATCGACGATGTCGAGCAGCCGCTTGTGCGTGCGCATTTCGAATTGCTCGCGGCTCTTCTTGTCGATGTGCGGCGAACGGTTGACCGTGAATTTCTCGATCCTGGTTGGCAGCGGGATCGGACCTCGCACCTGAGCGCCGGTGCGCTTGGCGGTCGCCACGATCTCGCGCGTCGACGCGTCGAGGATGCGGTGATCGAACGCCTTGAGCCTGATGCGGATATTCTGGCCGTTCATTGTTTCGTCTCTCTCGCCCGTCCGCCTGGCCTTGTGCCGGGCATCCACGTCCTGCTCGTCTATTCTCTAAGACGCGGATGGCCGGGAAATGCCCGGCCACGACGCGCCCAACTTACTCTGTGATGCTGACGACGACGCCGGCGCCGACGGTCTTGCCGCCTTCACGGATGGCGAAGCGCTGCTTCTCCTCCATGGCGATCGGCGTGATCAGTTCCACGTCCATCGCCGCGTTGTCGCCCGGCATGATCATCTCGGTGCCCTCCGGCAGCGTGCACTGCCCGGTCACGTCGGTGGTCCGGAAGTAAAACTGCGGACGGTAGTTGTTGAAGAACGGCGTGTGACGGCCGCCCTCCTCCTTGGTCAGAATGTAGGCCTCGGCCTTGAACTTCTTGTGCGGCTTCACCGAACCCGGCTTGCACAGAACCTGGCCGCGCTCCACCTCGTCCTTGCTGACGCCGCGGAGAAGGCAGCCGACGTTGTCGCCCGCAACACCCTCGTCCAAGAGCTTGCGGAACATCTCGACGCCCGTCACCACCGACTTCTTGGTGTCCTTCAGGCCGACGATCTCGACTTCCTCGCCGACCTTGATCTTGCCGCGCTCGATCCGCCCCGTCACCACCGTGCCGCGGCCCGAGATCGAGAACACGTCTTCGATCGGCATCAGGAACGGCTGGTCGATCGGACGCTCCGGCAGCGCAACCGAGGAGTCCAGCGCCTCGTAAAGCTTGAGGATCGCCTCGTCGGCGAACTCGCCCTTCTCGCCGTTGAGCGCCTTGATCGCCGCGCCACGGATCACCGGCACGGTGTCGCCCGGGAACTGGTACTTCGAAAGGAGTTCGCGCACCTCGAGCTCGACCAGGTCGAGCAACTCCGGATCGTCGACCACGTCGACCTTGTTGAGGAACACCACGATGTACGGCACGCCCACCTGGCGGGCCAACAGAATGTGCTCGCGGGTCTGCGGCATCGGGCCGTCGGCCGCCGACACCACCAGGATCGCGCCATCCATCTGCGCCGCACCGGTGATCATGTTCTTCACGTAGTCGGCGTGGCCCGGGGCAGTCGACGTGCGCGTAGTGGCGCTTGTCGGTCGAATACTCCACGTGGCTGGTCGCGATCGTCAAAATCTTGGTCGGGTCGCGCCGGCCCTGGCTCTCCGACGCCTTCGCAACCTGGTCGTACGACACAAACGACTTCGACCAGCCCTTGTCGGCCGACACCTTCGTCAAAGCCGCCGTCAGCGTCGTCTTGCCGTGATCGACGTGCCCGATCGTCCCCACATTGCAGTGCGGCTTCTCGCGATTGAATTTCTCTTTGGCCATGGGACTCTCCGTGTCCTTCCGTAATCTCTAGACTTCAGGGGGTCAGGCGAACTTCGCCTTGATCTCCTCGGCAACCGCCGAGGGGACCTGTTCATAGTGATCGAACTGCATCGTGAAGGTGGCGCGCCCCTGCGACATCGAACGCAGGTTGCTCACATACCCGAACATGTTGGCGAGCGGCACCATCGCGACCACGACGTTGGCGTTGCCGCGCCGGTCCTGGCCCTGAATCTGGCCACGCCGCGAATTGAGATCGCCAATGACCGATCCGGTATAGTCCTCCGGCGTCACCACCTCGACCTTCATGATCGGCTCGAGCAGCACCGGGCCGCCCTTCTGCAGCGCCTCGCGCAACGCCATACGCGATGCAATCTCGAACGCCAGCGCCGAGGAATCCACGTCGTGATAGCGGCCGTCGATCAGCGTCACCTTGAGATCGACCACCGGGAACCCGGCCAGCACGCCCGACCCAAGGACCGACTCGAGGCCCTTCTCGACGCCCGGGATGTATTCCTTCGGCACCGCGCCGCCGACAACCTCGTTCTCGAACTCAAATCCGGTGCCGGGTGGCAGCGGCTCGGCGACGATCTTGACTTGCGCGAACTGGCCGGTGCCGCCGGTTTGCTTTTTATGCTGATAGTCGACCGTGACGGGCCGCGTCAGCTTCTCGCGATAGGCAACCTGCGGCGCGCCGATATTGGCTTCGACCTTGTAGGTACGCTTGAGGATATCGACCTTGATGTCGAGGTGAAGCTCGCCCATGCCCTTGAGGATGGTCTGGCCCGATTCCTGGTCGGTATGGACGCGGAATGACGGATCCTCGGCCACCAGCTTGGCCAGCGCCACCCCGAGTTTCTCCTGGTCGGCTTTCGACTTCGGTTCGATCGCGATCTCGATCACCGGGTCCGGAAACTCCATCTTTTCCAGGATCACCGATTTCTGCGGATCGCAAAGCGTATCGCCGGTGCGGACTTCCTTGAGGCCGGCCAGCGCGACGATGTCGCCCGCATAGGCCTCCTTGATGTCCTCGCGATTGTTGGCGTGCATCAGCAGCATGCGGCCGATGCGCTCCTTGCGGTCCTTGGTCGAATTGATGACGCCGGTGCCGCTCTCGAGCCGGCCCGAATAGATGCGGCTGAACGTGATGGTGCCGACAAACGGATCGTCCATGATCTTGAAAGCCAGCATCGCCAGCGGCTCGGTGTCGGACGGATTACGCACGACCTCGTTGCCCTTGCTGTCGACGCCCGTGATCGGCGGCACGTCGAGCGGCGACGGCAGATAGTCCACCACTGCGTCGAGCAACGGCTGAACGCCCTTGTTCTTGAACGCGGAGCCGGCGAGCACCGGAAAAAATGCGCCGGTGATCACGGCCTTGCGGATCAGCTTCTTGATCGTGGCCTCGTCGGGCTCCTTGCCCTCGAGGTAAGCGGTCGTGGCATCGTCATCGAGTTCGACCGCGGCCTCGACCAGCTTCTCGCGGTACTCCTTGGCCAGTTCGGCCATATCCGCCGGAATATCGATGTCGTGATAATTGGCGCCCAGGGCCTCGTCGTCCCAGATGACGCCCTTCATTCGCACGAGATCGACGATGCCCTTGAAATTCTGTTCGGCTCCGATCGGGAGTTGAATAGCGATCGGCTTGGCGCCGAGGCGATCAACGATATCCTTCAGGCACTGGTAGAAATCAGCGCCGATCTTGTCCATCTTGTTGGCAAAGACGATGCGCGGAACCTTGTACTTGTCGCCTTGCCGCCAGACCGTCTCGGTCTGCGGCTCGACGCCTTGGTTCGAATCCAGCACGCAGACCGCGCCATCGAGCACGCGCAGCGAGCGTTCCACCTCGATGGTGAAGTCGACGTGGCCGGGTGTGTCGATGATGTTGAGGCGCTTGCCGTTCCAGATCGCGGTGGTGGCGGCCGACGTGATGGTAATGCCGCGCTCCTGCTCCTGCTCCATGAAATCCATGGTCGCGGCGCCGTCGTGCACCTCGCCGATCTTGTGGCTCTTGCCGGTGTAATAGAGAATCCGCTCGGTCGTCGTCGTCTTCCCGGCATCGATGTGAGCCATGATGCCGAAATTGCGATAGTCCTCGATGGGGTGCGTGCGGGCCATCAGATCAGTCCTTGTTCGCTCACGGTTGCCCTCACCAGCGATAGTGCGAGAACGCGCGATTGGCTTCTGCCATCCGGTGCACGTCTTCGCGCTTCTTGACGGCGTTTCCCCGGTTATTGGACGCGTCGAGCAGTTCGGCCGACAGCCGCTCCGTCATCGTCTTCTCGTTGCGGTCGCGCGCGGCCGTGATGATCCAGCGGATGCCCAGCGCCTGCCGGCGGGTGGAGCGCACCTCGACCGGCACCTGATAGGTGGCGCCGCCGACGCGCCGTGAGCGCACTTCGATCGCCGGCATCACATTGTCCAGTGCCTGCTGGAACACGCCGACCGGGCTCGACTTGGTCTTGCCCTCGATAATATCGAGCGCGCCATAGACGATATTCTCGGCGACCGACTTCTTGCCGGCACGCATGATCGAATTCATGAACTTCGAGACCACGATGTTCCCGTATTTCGGGTCCGGGTTGATCTCGCGCTTCTCGGCACTGTGACGACGGGACATCGGACGTCTCTCTGATCTCTCTCAATACAAAACGGCCCAAATCACTTGGGCCGCTTGGCTCCATATTTCGAACGACGCTGCTTGCGGTTCTTCACGCCTTGCGTATCGAGCACGCCGCGAATGATGTGGTAGCGCACGCCAGGCAGATCCTTGACGCGGCCGCCGCGGATCATCACCACCGAGTGCTCCTGCAGATTGTGGCCCTCGCCCGGGATGTAGCCGATCACCTCGAAGCCGTTCGTGAGCCGCACCTTCGCCACTTTGCGCAATGCCGAGTTCGGCTTCTTCGGGGTCGTGGTGTAGACGCGCGTGCACACGCCGCGCTTTTGCGGCGACTGCTGCAGCGCCGGCACTTTCTTCTTCGCGTGCTGCACGACCCGCGGCTTGCGGATCAGCTGATTGATAGTGGGCATCGCGCCTCGCGTCCTTCGTTGCGTTGCGCATTCGGCGAACCGGTGCGCGAACCTTTTCCAGCGCGCAAAACGGAGGAACGCCATCCCGCTCCCAGCGGCAGGCGCTCACCCGTTCCACAGAGGACCGCCCGCGCGTGAGCGCGAACGATCATGCACTTCTCATCTGACAGTCTTCAGTCAGAGGCAGCGTCTGAGCTTCTTTCCTCGAGGCTTCTTGCGCCCATCCGCAGCCAAGAGATCCAAATGATCTCAAAGGTTTAGCGGGGTTCGGGCATGCCGTGCCGAGCAAGCGAAGCTCACCGCCTGCCGAAAAGTGGGCGGTATGTATCGGCGGGGGATGGCGAAGTCAAGGCGCAAAGTGCCGAAAAATCGAGGGTTTTGCCTATTCGGCGTGCGGCAGAGCCCGACCAGCGAAGCCGGCATTGCGCCTTCAGCGTGCAGGCCCGATCAAACCGCCTGAGCGGCGGGGCGTCATTTACTCTCGATCAACGCAGCAATGGCCTTGATCTGATTGCGCGCATAAACCGGCAGCCCGGCGCTGATGGATTTTCCGGTATTGAACGAACTCTTGCCGGCAAGGACCTGAGCAGGCACGAGATTTCGCAACACCGGGATCTTGCCGAACTCCTTTTTCTTGCCGAGCAGATTCGATTCCACCGCCAGCGCCAGAAATACCGTCACGACGGTCTGGTTGGCGTCGGTCGGATGGCGCTGAAAGACCGCCAGCAGCTTGCCGAACTGCATCACCTGATTGACATAAAAGATGCTCTGTTCGAGCGCCCCGACCGGCGGTGTATCGAGCGAAGTCAATGCCGAAAGCCCCATCTCGGTGACTTCTTCGGGGCTCCTGAGGGTCAATTCGCTCTCGAATTCGAGCGATTCGGCGATGCGCTTCGAACCCTCCCGAATCTTGTTGGCAATCCGGATGCCCAGCGGCAGCTTGCCCTCGAACTTGTACTCGGAGTGGATGCAGATCACGACCGGCCGCGCCTCGCACCAGCGCCGCAGCGGATGCTGGTTATGCACCGCGCGCGGATCTTTCGGCGAGATCGCCTCCGCCGCCGTGATCAGGCGATGCTTGATCGCCGGATCGATCTTCTCGATGAACGGCAGGGCAACAAGGCTCGCGAGATCGAGCGCCTCCGGGGCGCGCGCCAGCGAGTAGCGCGCCGCCGCCACATACATGTGGAGCTTCTCCCGGTATCGCTTGCGGACCCCGTCGACCGTCTGTTCGACCATCGGTTCGACATAACTCGGATAGGGCGAGAGGAACTGCTTCTGGATCGGCTTCGCCTGTGCCCAGTCCTCAAATTTCAGCAGTCCAGCGTCCGGATCGACCAGTTCGTCCGCCGGCTTGTCCATGAACAGGATCGTCTTCGGCTTGAGCTGATCGACAGCCAGTCCGGCGAGCGAGTCGACATCGGTGATCTTGAAGTCTTCCGCGCGGACCTGCGCTTGCGAACTCACCAGCAGCATTGCCAGTCCAAACAGCAAGGTAACAGGCGTTTTTCCCGGCATCATGCTGCTTTCAGTATTGCCGATGGCCCCGACTGTCGTTCGGATCGATGCGCTATCGCCGGTAGCCCCAATTATAGTTCGGATCGACACGCTGCGGCGTTTGCGACTCCCGTCCATAATATTGCTCGCGCGTTTGCTGCTGGGCTCGTGGATCACGCCGGTATTGACCGTAATACTGCGCAGGCGGCCGCACCGATTCGCGCGGCACTCGAACATAACCTCGGCCATTGTTGTAATAATAGCTATTCCCACTGTCGCGGCGCTGGTCGTAATAATATTGCGGCCGGATAAACTGCTCGATGAACCCGAAGGGATTCGAATAATAGCCTTGATCGCGCTCGGCATAAGTCTCCTCGCGCGACACAAGCTGATACTGGGTATCGATGATCTGGCCGGTGCGGTCGATCCGGAAGCACTCGACCGGCCCCCTGGCATTCCGGCGCGAGACCTGCTCGCCCGACTCAACATCCACCGACCGGCACGACAACTGGCGTTTGGCCTCCGCGGATGGTGGCGCCAGCGCCGTCTTCGGCGAGTTATTCGCCCACACCGCCTGAATGATTGGCTCGAAGATCGGGACGGCAACGCTACCGCCGGTCGTGCCGCCCCCGAGGGTCCGCCGTTTGCCGGCGGCATTGTCGTAACCGACCCACACCGCGACCGTTACCTCGTTGGTGAATCCGACAAACCAGGCGTCGTTTGACTCGTCCGAGGTGCCGGTCTTGCCCGCAACATAGGGCGAAAGCGACGAAATCGAGTGGGCCGTCCCGCGGGCCACAACGCCCTGCATCATGGTTTTGAGCTGATAGAACGCCACGCGGTCGGCCGATCCGATCGCAACCGAGGACTTCGGATCGCGTCGATAGACCATCAGGCCGTTGCGTTCGATCGATTCGACCACATGAGGAGACGGCCGGACCCCCTCGTTGGCAATTGCCGCATAGAACGCCGCAAGGTCGATTGGCCGCACCGGCTGCGCGCCCAGCACAAACGGGTAATACTTCACGCATTCGCGGTAGATCTGCGCCTCCAACGCCAGCGCGCAGACGCGATCGAGGCTGGCTTCCGGCGTGTCGTCGATGCCGCCATCGAGCAAATGCACAGTCGCGAGGTTGCGCGAATTCTCCAGCGCACGGCGCAGCGTCAGGACACCCCCGCCGCCGCCATCGTAGTTTCGCGGCGTCCAGTAATCCTGCTCGCGAGCAAGGCCATTGCCGATCGGCGGCAGCGTGATCGAATCATCGCTCACATAGGTATTGGGCTGCAGGCGGCGCAGCGCCGCGAGATAACTCAGCGGCTTGATCGCTGAGCCCGGCTGGCGCTGTGCCTGCGTGGCGCGGTTGAGCTGGCTCAGCGGATAGGAAAATCCCCCGGCCATTGCGAGGATGCGCCCGGTCTTGTTCTCCAGCACCACTGCGGTGCCCTGCACGCTCGGCCGCACGCGGATCTCGGCACGCCCGACCGACTTGCCCTTGGCTTTGGCTTCCGTGACCTTGACGAACACGACATCGGATAGCTTGAGCTTGGCTTGGATCGATCCGTCAGCCGACAGCGGCAAGATCCTTCCGTCGGCCAAGCCGACGCGGAGTGCCCCGCCCTTCTTACCGGAGGGTTTTTCGACCACCACCGCCGGCGTCCAGTGCACGTCGTAAAGCGGCATCCGTGCGCTCGCCAGCGCGCGTTGCCAGCTTGGGCGCTTGTCGGCCGATTTCTTGGGATCGCCCTCGATTGCCGTGATGGCCTTGGCGAGGTTCGCTTCGGGCCGCACGAAACGGCTGCGGCCGGCACTACGTTCGTACCGCCAGAGACCCTCTTGCAAAGCGCTTTCAACGGCACGCTGCAGCGGCACATTGATGGTGGAGCGCACCGTATAGGAATTCGCGGTGATGCCTGCGATTCCCGCCAGGCTCTTGGCCTCGCGGGCAACCTGATCGACGAAGTGGAAGCCGACGTCCCGGCGCGGGCGTTCATAGGCAATCAGCGTGGGCATCGGATTGAGCGCCTTGGCGCTCTGCTCGGGGGTGATGGTCCCCTCTTCCTGCAACCGGGTCAGCACGTAGCCCAGGCGCTCGCGGGCACGCTCGGGGTGGCGGTCCGGATTGTAGTAGTTTGGGCCTTTGGTGAGGCCGGCAAGCAGCGCGCCCTCGGGCAGCGTCAGGTCTTTGGCCGACTTGCCGAAATAGCTGCGCGCGGCCATTTCGATGCCCCAGGCGCTGCGTCCGAGGTAGGTCGAATTGAGGTAAAGCTCCAGAATCTCTCCCTTGCTCAACGTCCTCTCGACCCGGGTCGCGACGATCATCTCCCGGATCTTGCGCTCATAAGTGAGGTCATCGCCGACCAGAAGATTCTTGACCACCTGCTGGGTGATGGTCGAGCCGCCTTGCGGGCGGCCGGAATGCGCGAGGTTGCCGATGAAGGCCCGGATCAGTCCGCGCTCGTCGATGCCCTTGTGCTGGAAGAACCGCTTATCTTCAGCCGCGATGAAGGCCTTCTGCACCTGTTCGGGGATGTCGGAGATCGGCACCCATACGCGCCGCTGGTTCTCCTCGAACACCTCCGCGAACCGCTGACCCTTGCCGTCGAGCACGGCACTGGCGCCCGGCAGCTTCATGCCCTTGAGACGGGTGTGATCCGGCAGGTCCGCCACCGCGTGGTTATAGAAATCGATCACATCGCCGAGATCGACCGCGGGCTTTTCGACCTTCTCGCCCTTGCAGAACTGCCGGTAGGCGATGAGCAGGTCGGCGAAGTTGATGCCGCGGAACGCCTTGATTTCGCCAGTCATGGCCTGCGGATCTTCCATGGCGGTGGCGATCAAGTCATCGAGGTTGATGTCCTCGATGTCGAACGCCTTGCGCATGTGCGTGCAGCCGGCCTGCAGCAGGCCACTGACCTCCTGCTGGTCAGCGACCCGGTCAAATTGCGTCTTGACGGTATTCGGTCCGGTCGTGACCTGACTGAGCGCCAGCGCCGTAGCGAAAATCTTGACGAGGAGCGTTTCCATCGGGCGGTGCGCGGCTCGTGATTTCAGGGCTCGGATCGTCGCTCGTGCCAGCGTCGGCTGGGCCGGGTCGGCAACTTGGTCTTAAGTCAGGGATACAAAAAGGGCTTTTTGGGGTGTTCAACCTCTTCGGACGGCGAATTTTCAGGACCGCGACAACGCTGCCACACTGCATCCCGGTTCCCGCGCCCAGTGTCCTCCAAAATCCTTTACCGTCGGGAAATATCCTACTGAAGCTGCGCCAAGCCGCGCTCATACCTTGCACTCTGTATCGTCGATTGAGACGAAAGGGCGCGGGCTAAAGGCCACCTTTGGGACGGACAAAGCACTGAATCGTGCCGGCCCACATGAACAGATAGGCTTCGCCGTTCGGCGCAAACTCTTTGGCGATCTTTTCAGGCGGTATCCGAATCCATTCGTCCTTGCTCCAGGCATACCAGCGGTCTTCGGGATAGCGGCCGCCGCCGCTTTCGACCTTGAACCTGGTTTTCACGACATCGGCTGCGCCACAGCAGGAGAGCGACTTCGGATCGAACCTTCGTTCCGGATGCTGGTCGTTGTCCGGGCGCTGGAGGTTTTGGAACCACTCCTTGTAGGGCCCGTCGGGCCATTCGCCTCCCGCCACCGAATGCTCAACGGCGATAAGCAGCAGTGAGGCCGCGACGGCTGCCCCAAGCAGGTTCGGTTTGATGTGCACGGGCATCGATTATCCCTACCTCCAGCAGGCACGCACCGGCGCGCCAGGAGAAGCAAAGATCGGACCGCAGCACCGTCGCGCGGCCGGGAACAGGCCCTCATCGGAACGAGGTCAGGGCACCGATCGGCCGGGTCAGCGGCCTTGCCAAAAAAGAAGCGGCCGCCCGAAGGCGGCCGCTCATGGTTCGATCGATGTGAACGCGGCTATTCGGCCGCCGGCAGTTGGGCCGGTTCGACGGCATTCGCCGCCTCCCTTTCGGCCGCGTCCGCGGCTTCCGCCGCAGCAGCCTTGGCGATGGCCTCCCGCTCGCGCTCCTCGAGGATGAGCGCGTCGCGCTTGCCGGCGACCTCGCGCAGCGCATTCATCATCGCGCCGGTTCCCGCCGGGATCAGGCGGCCGACGATGACGTTCTCCTTGAGGCCGTCGAGCGTGTCGGCCTTGCCGTTGACGGCCGCTTCGGTCAACACGCGCGTGGTCTCCTGGAACGACGCCGCCGAGATGAACGACTTCGTCTGCAGGCTGGCCTTGGTGATGCCGAGCAGCACCGGGGTTCCGGTCGCGGGCTTCTTGCCCTCATCCACCGCGCGGACGTTGATCTCGTCCATCTCGATCCGATCGATCTGTTCGCCCTGGATCAGATCGGTCTCGCCGGCGTCGTTGATCTCGACCTTCTGCAGCATCTGGCGAACGATCACCTCGATGTGCTTGTCGTTGATCGCCACGCCCTGGAGCCGATAGACGTCCTGGATTTCGTTGACCAGATAGGCGGCGAGTTCCTCGACGCCCTTGATCGCCAGGATGTCGTGCGGCGCGGGGTTGCCCTCGACGATGTTGTCGCCCTTTTCGATGGCGTCGCCATCCTGCAGATGGATGTGCTTGCCCTTCGGGACCAGATACTCCCGCGGCTCCTCATCCTCGGCATTTGGCTCGATAATGATCCGGCGCTTGTTCTTGTAGTCCTTGCCGAACCGGATGGTGCCGGAGGTTTCCGCGATCACCGCGGCTTCCTTCGGCCGGCGCGCCTCGAACAGCTCCGCCACCCGCGGCAGACCGCCGGTGATGTCACGCGTCTTGGCGCTCTCGGTCGGGATACGCGCAATGACGTCGCCCGCCTTCACATGCGTACCCGGATCGACCGAGATGATGGCGTCGACCGCGAGCAGATAGCGCGCCTCGCCGCCGCGGCTGAGCTTGAGCGGCTTGCCGTTCTTATCGTTGATGACGATCGACGGCCGCAGGTCCTGCTGGCCGCGGGCGGAACCCGTGCGCCAGTCGATGACCACGCGCTTGGCGATACCGGTCGATTCGTCGAGCGCTTCCGACATCGACTGACCTTCGACCAAGTCCTCGAAGCTGATGCTGCCTTCGACCTCGGTGAGAATCGGCCGCGTGTACGGATCCCACTCGGCGATACGTTGGCCGCGCTTGATCTTGTCGCCCTCGTCGATGAGGACGCGGGCACCGTACTGGATACGGTGAACCGCGCGCTCGGTCCCGTCCGGATCGAGCACCGCAACCACCATGTTGCGCACCATCGCGACGGTCTGGCCGTCCGAATTCTTCACGATGTTGCGGTTCTTGATCTTGATGGTGCCGTCGAAGTTCGACTCGATGAACGACTGCTCGGAGATCTGCGCAGCGCCGCCGATGTGGAACGTCCGCATCGTGAGCTGGGTACCGGGCTCGCCAATCGACTGCGCAGCAATGACGCCAACCGCCTCACCCATGTTGACCGGGGTACCGCGGGCCAGGTCGCGCCCGTAGCAGGCCGCACAGCAGCCGTTGGTGGTTTCGCAGGTGAGCACGGAACGGATGCGCAACTCCTGCACGCCGGCGGCGAGGATCGCCTCGACGTGCCGTTCTTCCAGCAGCGTTCCCTTCGGTACCACGACCTCATGCGAGGTCGCGTCCCGTACGTCCTCCGCCGTGGTGCGGCCGAGGATGCGGCTGGCGAGCGAGGCCACCACCGTCCCGGAATCGATGATGGCGCGCACCCTGATGCCGGCGTCGGTGCCGCAGTCGAACGTGGTGATGATGCAGTCCTGCGCCACGTCGACCAGCCGGCGCGTCAGATAGCCGGAATTGGCGGTCTTCAACGCGGTGTCCGCGAGGCCCTTGCGGGCACCGTGCGTCGAGTTGAAGTACTCGAGCACGGAGAGCCCTTCCTTGAAGTTCGAGATGATCGGGGTCTCGATGATCTCGCCCGACGGCTTCGCCATCAGGCCACGCATGCCGGCGAGCTGACGCATCTGCGCGGGCGAGCCGCGCGCGCCGGAATGCGCCATCATGTAGATCGAGTTGACTTGGCCTTCACGCTGGCCCGGCACCTTCTTGACCGAGGAGATTTCCTTCATCATCTCATCGGCGATCTGGTCCGTGGTCTTCGACCAGGCATCGACCACCTTGTTGTACTTCTCGCCCTGGGTGATCAGGCCGTCGTTGTATTGCTGCTCGAACTCCTTGGCGAGCTCGCGGGTCTTGTCGATGATCTTCCACTTCGAGCCCGGCACCACCATGTCGTCCTTGCCGAACGAGATGCCGGCCTTGAACGCATTGTGGAAGCCAAGCGCCATGATGCGGTCGCAGAAGATCACCGTCTCCTTCTGCCCGCAGTGGCGGTAGACCTGATCGATCATGCCGGAGATTTCCCGCTTGGTCATGAGCTTGTTCACGACGTCAAACGGGATCTTCGGATTCTTCGGCAGCACGTTGCCGAGCATGACGCGGCCGGGCGTGGTGTCGTACCAGTAACGCGTCGTCACGCCCTTGTCGTCGGCGGCGTACCAGCGATACTTGATCTTGGTATGCAGATCGATCGCCTTGGCGTTGAGCGCGTGCTCGATCTGCGCCATGTCGCCGAACACCTTCGGATACTTCTCGCTCTCGTCCTCGCGCATGATGGAGAGGTAGTAGAGCCCGAGCACGATGTCCTGCGACGGCACGATGATCGGCGAGCCGTTGGCCGGGTGCAGGATGTTGTTGGTCGACATCATCAGCACGCGCGCTTCGAGCTGCGCCTCGAGCGACAGCGGGACGTGCACGGCCATCTGATCGCCGTCGAAGTCGGCGTTGAAGGCGGCGCAGACCAGCGGATGAAGCTGGATTGCCTTGCCCTCGATCAGCACCGGCTCGAACGCCTGGATGCCGAGGCGATGCAAGGTCGGTGCGCGGTTGAGCAGCACCGGATGCTCGCGGATCACCTCGTCGAGGATGTCCCAGACCTCCGGCTTCTCCTTCTCAACCAGCTTCTTGGCCTGCTTCACGGTGGTGGACAGCCCCTTGGCGTCGAGCCGTGAATAGATGAACGGCTTGAACAGTTCGAGCGCCATCTTCTTCGGCAGGCCGCACTGGTGCAGCTTGAGCTCAGGCCCGACCACGATCACCGAGCGGCCCGAATAATCGACGCGCTTGCCGAGCAGGTTCTGACGGAACCGGCCCTGCTTGCCCTTGAGCATGTCGGCGAGCGACTTCAGCGGCCGCTTGTTGGCGCCGGTGATGACGCGGCCGCGGCGGCCGTTGTCGAACAGCGCGTCGACCGCCTCCTGCAGCATCCGCTTCTCGTTGCGGATGATGATATCGGGGGCCCGCAACTCGATCAGCCGCTTCAGGCGGTTGTTGCGGTTGATGACGCGGCGATAGAGGTCGTTCAGATCCGACGTCGCAAAGCGGCCGCCATCGAGCGGCACCAGCGGCCGCAGGTCCGGCGGGATCACCGGCACTTGCGTCAGGATCATCCATTCCGGCCGGTTGCCGGACTGCTGGAACGCCTCGACGATCTTGAGCCGCTTGGCGAGCTTCTTCTTCTTCGCGTCCGAGTCGGAGCCTGCGATATCGGCGCGCAGGTCGGCCTGCATCTTGTCGAGATCGAGCGCCTTGAGCATCTCGCGGATCGCTTCCGCGCCGATCAGCGCGGTGAAGCTGTCGGCGCCGTAAGTCTCCTGCGCCTTGAGGTACTCGTCCTCCGACAGCAACTGGCGATCCTCGAGCGCGGTCAGGCCGGGCTCCAGCACCACGTAGTATTCGAAGTACAGAATGCGCTCGAGGTCCTTGAGCGTCATGTCGAGCAGAAGCCCGATGCGCGACGGCAGCGACTTCAGGAACCAGATATGCGCGACCGGCGCCGCGAGCTCGATATGGCCCATGCGCTCGCGCCGCACGCGCGACAGCGTCACCTCGACCGAGCACTTCTCGCAGATGATGCCCTTGTACTTCATGCGCTTGTACTTGCCGCACAAGCACTCGTAGTCCTTGATCGGCCCAAAGATGCGCGCGCAGAACAGGCCGTCGCGCTCGGGCTTGAAGGTCCGGTAGTTGATCGTCTCCGGCTTCTTGATCTCGCCGTACGACCACGACAGAATCTTTTCGGGGCTCGCGATCGAAATACGGATCTGGTCAAAGACCTGAGCCGGCACCTGCGGGCTGAAAAGATTCATCAATTCTTGGTTCATCGTCTTCTCCGGTCTGGAGGTATGTCACTGACCGTCTATGACGGTCGAATTCTGTTTCTCGATCGTCACGCCCGGCCGGGTGCCGGGCATCCACGCCTCGCTTTCTACAAGCGGAAGCAGGCGTGGTTGGCCGGGCCAAGCCCGGCCATGACGCTGTGCGCTACTCAGCCGCCTCGGACGATTCCGCACCCGAGCCTGGCCGCCCCTGCTTCGAATTATGCAGATCGACGTTGAGGCTGAGAGAGCGCATCTCTTTGACCAGCACGTTGAACGATTCCGGAATTCCGGCCTCGAACGTGTCGTCGCCGCGAACGATCGCCTCGTACACCTTGGTGCGGCCGGCGACGTCGTCCGACTTCACCGTCAGCATCTCCTGCAGCGTGTAGGCGGCGCCGTAAGCTTCGAGCGCCCACACCTCCATTTCGCCGAACCGCTGGCCGCCGAACTGCGCCTTGCCGCCCAGCGGCTGCTGGGTGACCAGCGAGTACGGACCGATCGAGCGGGCGTGGATCTTGTCGTCCACGAGATGGTGGAGCTTGAGCATGTAGATGTAGCCCACCGTCACCTTGCGATCGAACGCCTCGCCGGTACGCCCGTCATGCAGCGTCACCTGCCCGGAGCGGTCGAGGCCGGCAAGATCGAGCATGTGCTCGATGTCGGCCTCCTTGGCGCCGTCGAACACCGGCGTTGCAATCGGCACGCCGTGGCGAAGGTTGCTGCCAAGCTCGACCAGGTCCTTTTCGCCGAGCGACTTGATAGTGTCGTCGTCGCCGTAGATCTTTTTCAACATCTCCTTGAGCGGCTTGGTGTCGTGCTTGCCATTGCTGTTGTTGTAGAAGTCGACCGCCTGCCCGATCTTTAGGCCCAGGCCGGCGCAAGCCCAGCCAAGATGGGTCTCGAGAATCTGACCGACGTTCATACGAGAGGGCACACCGAGAGGGTTCAGCACGATGTCGGCATGCGTGCCGTCCTCGAGGAACGGCATGTCCTCGATCGGAACGATCCTGGACACCACGCCCTTGTTGCCGTGGCGGCCGGCCATCTTGTCGCCGGGCTGAATCTTACGCTTCACGGCGACGAAGACTTTGACCATCTTCATCACGCCGGGCGGCAATTCGTCGCCACGCTGCAGCTTCTCGACCTTGTCGAGGAAGCGTTGCTCAAGACCCTTCTTCGACTCGTCGTACTGTTTGCGGATCGCCTCGATCTCGGCCATCAGCTTGTCGTTCGGTGAGGCGAACTGCCACCACTGCGAACGCGGATACTCTTCGAGCACCGCGCGGCTGATCTTCGAGTCCTTCTTGAAGCCTTTGGGACCGGCGATACCCTGGCGGCCTTCCAGCAACTCCGCCAGACGGCCGTAGACGTTGCGATCGAGGATCGCCTGCTCGTCGTCGCGGTCCTTGGCGAGACGCTCGATCTCCTCGCGCTCGATGGCGAGCGCGCGCTCGTCCTTGTCGACGCCGTGACGGTTGAACACGCGCACTTCGACGACGGTGCCCTGCACGCCCGGCGGCACCCGCAAGGAGGTGTCGCGTACGTCGGAGGCCTTCTCGCCGAAGATCGCGCGCAGCAGCTTTTCTTCCGGCGTCATCGGGCTCTCGCCCTTGGGCGTGATCTTGCCGCACAGAATGTCGCCGGCACGCACTTCCGCGCCGATGTAGACGATGCCCGCTTCGTCGAGGTTCTTCAGCGCCTCTTCCGAGACGTTCGGGATGTCGCGGGTGATTTCTTCCGGCCCGAGCTTGGTGTCGCGGGCCATCACCTCGAATTCCTCGATATGGATCGAGGTGAAGACGTCGTCTTTCACGATGCGCTCGGAGAGCAGGATCGAAGTCTTCGAAGTTGTAGCCGTTCCACGGCATGAACGCGACCAGCACGTTACGCCCGAGCGCGAGCTCGCCGAGCTCGGTCGAGGGACCGTCGGCAATGATGTCGCCCTTCTTGACCTGATCGCCCACCTTCACCAGCGGACGCTGGTTGATGCAGGTGTTCTGGTTCGAGCGCTGGAACTTCATCAGCCGGTAGATGTCGACGCCGGGCTTGGTCGGGTCGGCTTCCTCGGTTGCGCGCACCACGATACGGGTGGCGTCGACCTGATCGACGATGCCGGTGCGGCGGGCGCCGATCGAGGCGCCCGAATCACGCGCCACCACGCCTTCCATGCCGGTGCCGACGAACGGCGCCTCGGCGCGCACCAGCGGCACCGCCTGACGCTGCATGTTCGAGCCCATCAGGGCGCGGTTGGCGTCGTCGTTTTCCAGGAACGGGATGAGCGCGGCCGCGACCGAAACGAGCTGCTTCGGTGACACGTCCATGAAGTCGACCTTGTCGCGCGCCACCGGGAGCACGTCGCCGGCATGCCGGCAGATGATCATGTCCTCGGTGAAGCGTCCGCGGTTGTCGATTACGGCGTTCGCCTGCGCGACGGTGTAGCGCCCCTCCTCCATCGCCGAGAGGTAGATCACCTCGTCGCTGACGCGGCCGTCCTTGACCTTGCGGTACGGCGTCTCGACGAAGCCGTACTTGTTCACCCGCGCGTAGGTGGCGAGCGAGTTGATCAGGCCGATGTTCGGGCCTTCGGGCGTCTCGATCGGGCAGATGCGCCCGTAGTGCGTCGGGTGCACGTCGCGCACCTCGAAGCCGGCGCGTTCGCGGGTCAGGCCGCCCGGCCCGAGTGCCGAGAGCCGCCGCTTGTGCGTGATCTCGGACAACGGGTTGGTCTGATCCATGAACTGCGAGAGCTGCGAGGAGCCGAAGAACTCGCGCACCGCGGCCGCCGCCGGCTTGGCGTTGATCAGGTCCTGCGGCATGACGGTGTCGATATCGACCGACGACATGCGCTCCTTGATCGCGCGCTCCATGCGCAGGAGGCCGATGCGGTACTGGTTCTCCATCAACTCGCCGACCGAGCGCACCCGGCGATTGCCGAGATGGTCGATGTCGTCGATCTCGCCCTTGCCGTCGCGCAGGTCGAGCAAGGTGCGGATCACCGCGAGAATGTCTTCCTTGCGCAGCACCCTAACGGTGTCGGGCGCGTCGAGGTCGAGCCGCATGTTCATCTTGACGCGGCCGACCGCCGAGAGATCGTAGCGCTCGGAATCGAAGAACAGCGAGTTGAACATCGACTGCGCGGTATCGAGCGTCGGCGGCTCGCCCGGGCGCATCACGCGGTAGATGTCGAACAACGCGTCTTCGCGCGTCATGTTCTTATCGACCGTGAGCGTATTGCGAATGTAGGCGCCGACATTGACATGGTCGATGTCGAGCAGGGGCAATTCCTTGTAGCCCTGCTCGATCAGCAGCTTGAGGTTCTTTTCGGTCAGTTCCTCGCCGGCTTCAGCATAGATCTCGCCGGTCTTCGGATTGACGAGGTCCTCCGCGAGATAGTGACCGATCAATTCCTGATCGGTCATGCGCAGGGCCTTGAGCCCCTTCTCGGCAAGCTGCCGGGCCTGCCGCACGGTCAGCTTCTTGCCGGCCTCCAGCACGGTCTTGCCGG
Source organism: uncultured Alphaproteobacteria bacterium (assembly GCA_963756715.1). GTDB lineage: Bacteria > Pseudomonadota > Alphaproteobacteria > Rhizobiales > Xanthobacteraceae > VAZQ01. The sequence continues at coordinate 22,937 of CAVWOV010000034.1, read as the reverse complement.
AGTCGGCATCGACCAGGTCGTTGATCGCCTTGTAACCGCGGAAGCGGTTGGCATCGAACGGCACCCGCCAGCCTTCCTTGTGGCGCTTGTACGGAATCTGCTTGTAGAAGGTGTTGAGGATCTCCTCGCCGTCCATGCCGAGCGCGAACAGCAACGACGTCACCGGAATCTTCCGGCGCCGGTCGATGCGCGCATGCACGATGTCCTTGGCGTCGAATTCGATATCGAGCCAGGAACCGCGATAAGGAATGATCCGCGCGGCGAACAGGAGCTTGCCCGAGGAATGCGTCTTGCCCTTGTCGTGGTCGAAGAACACGCCGGGCGAGCGGTGCATCTGCGAGACGATGACGCGTTCGGTGCCGTTGACGATGAAGGTGCCGTTGTTGGTCATGAGCGGAATATCGCCCATGTAGACATCCTGCTCCTTGATGTCCTTGACCGACTTGGCACCGGTCTCCTCGTCAATATCGAACACGATCAGGCGCAACGTCACCTTGAGCGGCGCCGCATAGGTCATGCCGCGCTGCCGGCACTCGTCGACATCGTATTTCGGCGGCTCGAATTCGTATTTGACGAACTCCAGCATCGAGCTGTTGGAGAAATCCGAAATCGGAAATACCGATTTAAAAACGGCCTGCAGCCCCTCGTCGGGCCGTCCGCCGAGGGGCTCTTTCACCAGCAGGAATTGGTCATAGGATGCCTTCTGAACCTCGATGAGGTTCGGCATCTCTGCAACTTCCTGAATTTTCCCGAAAAATTTTCTTACGCGCTTGCGACCTGTAAACGTCTGCGCTGCCATATTGTCTCTCTCTGTCGAACCGCCGGGGGGCCGGGACGACTCTCCGGAAAGCCGCAATCCATCGCGACCATCAGGACAGGCGTCGAGGCACCGATTTTATTCGATTCGGCCAGCGGCCGAACCTTCGGAATTTCTGCTGCTGTCAGCAGAAATAGGAGCGATTCCGGGAGAATCTCCCCCGGAACCGCTGAATTCTGATCACACTTATTTGAGTTCCACCTTGGCGCCCACCTTTTCGAGGGCGGCCTTGGCCTTTTCGGCCTCCTCTTTCGTGACGCCTTCCTTGACGGCCTTGGGAGCGGCCTCGACGAGGTCTTTCGCTTCCTTCAAGCCGAGCTGGGTCAGCGCGCGCACTTCCTTGATGACCTCGATCTTCTTGTCGCCGATCGCCGTCAACATGACGGTGAACTCGGTCTTCTCCTCGACCGGAGCCGCTGCGGCAGCCGGACCGGCCGCGACCGCCACGGCGGCTGCGGCGGACACGCCCCACTTCTCCTCGAGCATCTTGGCGAGGTCGGCGGCCTCCAGCACCGTAAGGCTGGAGAGGTCATTCACGATTTTCTGCAGATCAGCCATTGTCCTTGCGTCCTATTGCTTCAAAACCAGTTGAGATTGCTGACTACGCCGCCTCGCTCTTCTCGGCATAGGCCTTGACCACACGCGCGACCTTGGAGGCCGGCGCACTGACGAGCTGCGCGATCTTGGTCGCCGGGGCCTGTATCAGGCCGACGATCTTGGCACGCAATTCATCAAGCGACGGCAACGCTGCGAGCGCCTTGACGGCGTTCGAGTTCGAGCGCGGTCTTTCCCATCGCTCCGCCCAGGATCACGAACTTCTCGTTCGTCTTGGCGAAGTCGGTGGCGACCTTCGGCGCAGCGATCGGATCGCCTGAATAGGCGATCAGGGTCGGCCCTTTGAGCAAAGGGACGATCACCGCTGCGTCGGTGCCTTCGAGAGCGATCTTGGCGAGACGGTTCTTCGCGACCTTCACCGTCGCCCCAGCGAGCTTCATCTGCTTTCGCAGAGTCTGCATCTGGGGCACCGTGAGGCCCGAATAGTGGGCGACGACGACCACAGCAGTGTCTTTGAAAACACCGTTGAGGGCCGCGACAGCCTCTTTCTTAGCCGCTCGATCCACTGCAAGCTCTTTCCGGTTGGCGGCCCGCCGTCAAATGCGGAAACCGCCGGTTGCGACCTGCCGTCTCACCCCAAATTTGCCCGAACTTGCAAATCGAACAGCCCAGGGCAAGGACGACGCTCCTCATTTCCTGCCCCCAGACGTGGCATGACCACGCCAGGTTCCCGAGGTTCGAACCGGTCGCGAGGCTTTGGCCTCAAAACGGTCTTCCCCATCTGTGCAGGCTGGTAAATTAAGCCGGGCACGCCCGGCGCCTGCAGTCTTGGACAGGATCGGCTTCCGGAAACTGCCGGAAGCCTTTGGCGCCTATCAGAAAATCGTAATCGGCCCCGTCCCCTTCAGATAAATCCCGCAGGATGCCCAAAAGGAGAAAGGTCCTAACCACCATGATTTTCATAAGACGCGCATAGGCGCGCCGACACACCGGGCCAGCACGCCCTGGCCCTATCTAGCGTCTTCCGCCGGTTTTGCCAAGCGATAACGCGAAGAAATTATGACCGTCTTGAACTATCGGCCGGCAGCAGCCTGCGGGATGCCGTCGTTGACCACTTTCCGCCAAGTGGAACCCGGATCGTAGGCCGTCATGCTGGACGCCAGCCCTGCGGTATTGGGGCCGAGGTCCTTCTCGTAGACGATGCCTTGCTGGTTGACGATGAAGGTCATCACCCCGGAATTGTCGTACTCTGCCGGGTAGGCGACCAGGGCGTAGCCCCCAATCATATTGCCGCGAACGACGTAGTCCATAGCGCCGCCGGGCGCGTCCGGCCCCTGCCGGGTCAGTATCTTGTAGTAGTAGCCGTGAAACGGCACGCGGCCCTGCCCTACGCGGTAGCCTTCGGCGGTGGCGCGAGCAACGAGCTCGCCGATCGGACTTTCCTCTCCGCCGGCGGACGCCGCCCAATAGAGCCCATCCTTCTTTCCGGGCCGGCTGGCGAAACGCTGGGCGTAGATGCCAACGCCCGCGCCGGTGCGGTCCTTGTCAGCGTATTCCTGCTGCGCATCGACGTAAGCGAGGGAGGCCTGAATCGCGCTCAATTCGTTGCGGCCGATGCGGCGCTGCAGGATTTCCTCCTTGCCCGCCGCCGCGTCGAACCGCCAGGTTTCGTTCCGGCGGATCAACGGGATCGGAAACGGCCACTCGCCATCGCCAACGACCAGCGTGGCCTTGTCCTGGCCATCCATCACGACCTGATGCTTGTTTTCAAATACCTGCACGAACCGCTTGCGCGCATTGCCATCGGCAACCGTGTCGCCGGACGATGCGACCTCCGCCCCATCGGGACCAAGCACGCGCATGATCGCCCGAATATCGCCGGACTCGGCAGCCGCTGCCAATGCCTTGCCGGCGTCTTCGGGAGTCTGGAACAACTGCTGCGCGCTTGCCAGGGATACCCCCGCCAGCAACAGGACCATCGTCACCGCCAACCGCGCAGCTCCGCCGTTCCGGAAAAATGCGAAGATGTGCCTCATGTCCGCCTCAACCAAATTTCGCATTGTGCTGTGACCTATCGTCGGCCGCGACCGCGCTCACCCCCGGCATGTCGGGCAGCGCTGCCGCCGGCGTAGCTGTGATGCCCTCGCTCGGATTGCACACGCGTGGCGCGGCCGGAGTGGCTTTGTTCGAACGCACCCTCGCGCTGTTTGGCGCCGGCCGTTCGGTTTCCGCCAGGGCGCGCTCCATCACCATGATCGACCCGGTCGCCGGCATTCGGACGATCGCGCCGAGCCGGGTCGAGCACCTGCTCGCTGTTCTTGCCGCGGAAATCCTGCCGAAACTGCCGCTCTGCCGGGTCACCATGGCGGGCGAACTGCTGGCGCACCGCGTCGTTGTTGTAGTGCACGCCGTGACGATGTTCGGCGTTGTGCTGCCACTTGGTGAAGTTCGCTTCGTTGCGATTGAAATTGTTGATGTTCACCGATCTGTTGTTGACCACATTGATACTGTGGCCGCCCCAGTTGCAGCTTCCCCAGACGGCGTGACCGACCGCCACACCGGCACCGAAAGCGACTCCAGCCGCCAATGCGCTGGCGGTGACGTAGCCGGGCGGCGGCGCAAAATAGAGCGGCGGATAGGCCGGGTATGGCCACGCACCATAGACCACCGCAGGCTGGTAATAAGGCACGTAGATTTCACTCGGCGAAGCCGGCTCAATGACGATGTACTGTTGCTGGTTCTCGGACTTGACGTTGACGGTCTGCTGACTGTTCGATTCCAGCTTGCCATTGGACTGAGCGCGAGCGCGCAGGCGCTGCACCGAATCCATGACATCGGCCTGCTGCGCCAGCACGGCGTCGCCGAGCTTTTGCGTCCAATCGAGCTTGTCGCTCATCATCGCGAGCACGGTCGCAACCCGCGCTAACGATTTGATGCTGTCGTCCCAACTTTCCTTGGCCAGTGCATCGGTCAGCGCGTCACCCTTCAGGCTTCTGTGCGACTTCGCCCAGCGATCAGCCTGCACCACTTCGAGCGGATAGGTCGACGCCATCAGCACCTCGGAAAGCAGCGGGTCTGAATAGAGCGCGATGGGCGCCAGCAACTGATCGAGTTGCTCAGCCGAAAGCACCTGCTGCTGGTTCGGCGAAGCCGACTGCGCCATTGCGCCATACGACCAAGCCCAGAACAGCGCCAGCATCATGAACCGCAACGGCCGAGCCGTCATGGCAGCCTCCTCACTTGCTTGCCCCCTGAGATATTTACCGTCGTCCGTTGTCGTTTCTTGCCGCCGCTCGATCGGATCGACTTGCTGCATTCGACTCAATCGGCCGCGCCTGATGATTATCACCACTATATGTAATCCATCGGACCAAGGCTCAATCATCGGCGTCGGAAATCCGTCAGATTGTTTACGCTCTTCCCCGGAATACCGGATGCCCACGCCGCAAAGCGTCCGCCTCGGTTCGAGGGGTCCGATACCTTACCGGGCGCCGAATGTCGCGCCCGCCTTATGTCGATTGGCCATATTGAGGATTTCAGCCGCACGGTCCACGATGCTGGGCAAAAGGGAGGAAAATGTGACCGGCATGCTCAATCGAATTCAGCACCACCCACGTCGGCAGCCTGGTACGCCCGACGAAACTCGTTGAATTTCTCAGGAAGATCGAGGCCGGCGAGCCCTACGACAAGTCCGCCTACGAGAACTGCCTGAAAGAATTGATCGAAGAAGTCGTCCGCCAGCAGGTCGAGGCTGGTATCGACATCGTCAGCGACGGCGAATTCAGCAAGGGCCGCAATTGGGCATTCTACATTCACGACCGGCTGAGCGGCATCGGCACCCGGGCAGCAACTGCCGAAGAACTCGCGGACCCGATGGCCTCCGCGGGCGGCGGACAGGATCGCGTGGCCTTTCCTGAGTTCTACGCGGAATACGACCGGCTTTCCGGCTTGGGCGCGCGACTCGGCAAACGCTTCGTCGTCAACGGCCCCCTCACCTATTCAGACACGCAGGTCAAACGCGACATCGCCAATCTCAAATCGGCCGCCGCCAAGGCGAACGCCGGCGGCGCATTCCTGCCAGTGGTAGCGCCGGCCAGCGCACTTCCGGGCGCAAAGAACGAACATTATTCCGACGAGAAGGCGCTGCTGTTCGCGCTCGCCGACTGCCTGCACCAGGAATACAAAGCGATCGTCGATGCCGGGCTCTATGTACAGATTGACGACGCGTTCCTGCCCTACATGCACGAGAAGATGGTCCCGCCGATGAGCGAGGCGCAGTACCGTGCCTGGGCGCAGATGCGCATCGACGCGCTCAACCACGCGCTCAGGGACATTCCGTCGGAGCGCTCGCGCTATCACATCTGCTGGGGTAGCTGGAACGGCCCGCACGCCTTCGACGTGCCGATGAAGGACATCGTCGACCTGCTGCTGCAGGTAAATGTCGGCCACTACAGCTTCGAGGCGGCTAACCCGCAGCATGAGCATGAATGGACGGTATGGCAGACTGCGAAACTGCCGGCCGGCAAGGTGCTGATCCCCGGCGTCATCAGCCATGCCACCAACATCGTCGAGCATCCGGAACTGGTGGCGCAACGCATCGTCCGCCTCGCCAAGATTGTCGGCCGCGAGCACGTGATGGGCGGCACCGATTGTGGCTTCGCGCAAAGTCCTTTTGCACAGCGGGTACACCCCTCGATCATGTGGGCGAAGCTGCGCTCTCTGGCGGAAGGCGCGAAGATTGCGACGGCGGAGTTGTGGAAAAAGGCGGCATGAACGCTCGCCAGCGACAAAATTGAACCGGACAAATCCGGCGAATTTCAACGGGAGGATATCATGCGGGTACTCGTCGCACTTTGCTGCACGCTGATCGCCTGGATGGCGACTCCGCCGGTCGCAATCGCGCAATCGGAGTTTCCGTCACGAGGGATTACGATCATCGTTCCGTTCCCGCCGGGCGGCAGCTCGGACACGGTGACACGCATCGTCGCACAAAAAGTTGCTCAGAACCTCAAGCTCAACGTGGTGATCGATAACCGCGGCGGTGGCGGCGGCGTGCCGGCGGCGTTGGCATTCAAGCAGGCACTGCCGGACGGCTACACCTTGTTTCTCGCGAACAACGGCCTGTTCGCGATCATGCCGGCGATCACCAAAGACATCCGCTTCGATCCGATCAAGGATTTTGAGCCGGTCACGCCGCTGTTTTCGTTCCCGAGCGTGCTGGTGGTGCCGGCCGGCTCGCCCGCGCGCAGCGCCAAGGATCTCGTGGAGCTCGCCAAAACCAAGCCGGGCGGTGCAAACTTTGCCTCGCAAGGCGTAGGCTCCGGCGGACACATCCTGGGCGAGATGTTCCGCCTCAAGGCCGGCGTGCCGATGACGCACGTGCCCTATCGCGGCGCCGGTCCTGCGATCAACGACCTCGTCGCCGGCAATGTTGATTTTCTGTTCAGCTCCTACGTTTCGGCGATTGGGCAGGTGCAGGGCGGCAAGCTTCGGGTGCTGGGCTGGACCGCGACCAAGCGTTCCGCCGCGCTCCCCGATGTCCCCACCATGGCGGAGGCGGGCTATCCCGGGTACCGAGCTTGAAGTCTGGCAAGGCATCGTGGCGCCGTTGGGCACGCCCTCCGCGATCATCGCCAAGCTCAACGCGGAATTCGTCAAGGCAGCGCAATCACCCGATGTGATACGCCAGGTCGCGCCGCAGGCTGTCGACATCACGACGAGCACGCCAGCCGAGTTTGCCAAGCTGATTGCGTCCGACGTCGAACGCATCGCCAAGGTCATCCGTGACGCCGGGATCAAGCCGCAGTAGTCGCCGCGGCGCTCCTGGGGCCCTGAAAAGCATTATCCCGGACGCTGCATTCGCAGGCCCGGGACAAGCAAGCTTCGCTATGAGTGCGGCGGCTATTGCTGCGTGCCGCCCGAGCCCAGCACCGAGCCCGGCTCGACCTTCACGCCCGGCCCCATGGTCGACGACACCGCGACGCGGTTGATGAAGGTGCCTTTGGCGCCCGGCGGCTTCGCCTTCTGCACCGCATCGGCAAACGCCTTGATGTTCTGCACCAGCTTGTCGGCAGAGAACGAGGCCTTGCCGACGCCAGCCTGCACGATGCCGGCCTTCTCGACACGGAATTCGACCGAGCCGCCCTTGGCGCCCTTCACGGCACCGGTGACGTCCATGGTCACGGTGCCGACCTTGGGGTTGGGCATCATGCCGCGCGGACCCAGGACCTTGCCGAGCCGGCCAACCAGCGGCATCAGATCGGGCGTGGCGATGCAGCGGTCGAAGTCGATGTTGCCGCCCTGCACCTTCTCGACCAGATCCTCGGCGCCGACCACATCGGCGCCGGCGGCCCTGGCCTCATCGGCCTTGGCGCCGCGGGCGAATACGCCGACCCGCATCGTCCGGCCGGAGCCGTTCGGCAGATTGACCACACCACGCACCATCTGATCGGCGTGACGCGGATCAACGCCGAGATTCATCGCAATCTCGATGGTCTCGTCGAACTTTGCCTTCGCCCGATCCTTGACCATCTTCACGGCTTCCTCGATCGAATAGGTCTTATCGCGATCGACGCCTTCACGCAGCGCACGAGTCCGTTTTGCAAGCTGAACCATGGCGGTTACTCCCCGACCTGAATGCCCATCGAGCGGGCCGAGCCCTCCACCATGCGCATGGCGGCCTCGATGGTGTCGCAGTTCAAATCCTTCATCTTCCTCTCGGCGATTTCCTTGACCTGCGCCTTGGTCACGGTGCCGGCGCTATCGCGGCCAGGGGTCTTCGAGCCGCTCTCAAGCTTTGCCGCCTTCTTGAGGAAGAACGACATCGGCGGGGTGCGCATCTCGAAGGTGAAGGAGCGGTCGCCGTAGACCGTGATCACGACCGGGATCGGCGTGCCCTTCTCTTCTTTCGCGGTCTGGGCGTTGAACTGCTTGCAGAACTCCATGATGGCGAGGCCGCGCTGGCCGAGCGCGGGGCCGATCGGCGGCGACGGATTGGCCGCCCCCGCCGGCACCTGCAGTTTGATGTATCCGGTGATCTTCTTTGCCATTCAACTTGCTCCTGTCGTTGGCCGCGTGGGCCGGTTCAGGGTTCGTGGTGCGGATGTCCGGACGGTTGGCGGCCGCCGTTTCCTCCCACGTTCGTTTTGAAAGGCGGCGGACCGCCTTCCGGTTTCGCTAAAGCTTCTCCACCTGCGCGAACTCCAACTCGACGGGCGTGGCGCGTCCGAAGATCGACACCGCCACCTTGAGGCGCGAACGGGCCGCGTCGATCTCCTCGACGATGCCGTTGAACGACGCGAACGGACCGTCCGACACCCGTACCTGCTCGCCGATCTCGAACGAGATCGACGACTTCGGATGCTCGATGCCCTCCTGCACCTGGTGGATGATGCGCTCCGCCTCGGCGTCCGAGATTGGCATCGGCTTGTTGTCGGCGCCGAGGAATCCCGTCACCTTCGGCGTATTCTTGATGAGGTGATAGGCCTCGTCGGTCAGCTCCATCTTCACCAGCACGTAGCCGGGAAAGAATTTGCGCTCGGCGTCGACCTTCTGGCCGCGGCGGACCTCCACGACCTTCTCGGTCGGCACCATGACCTCTTCGAACAGGCTGTCGAGATGGCGCTGCTTGGCCTGCTCGCGGATCGACTCGGCGACCTTGCGCTCGAAGTTCGAATAGGCCTGGACGATGTACCAGCGTTTAGTCATGGCGTTCATTTCCGCCGAATTCCTTCAACCGCCAATGCCGAGCACGAGCGTGACGACAAAACGCATGACCTGATCCGCAATGAGGAAGAAAATCGAGGCAATCGCCACCATGACAAAAACCATGACGGTGGTGATCGCGGTTTCGCGCCGCGTCGGCCAAGTGACCTTCTGGGCCTCGGTTCGGACCTCCTGCAAGAACTTAAACGGACTGATCGCCATGATTTACCGTGTCACCATCTAGCTGCCGTGAGCTGCCTGCCGCTCTGTCAGCGTTCGGCCGTACGCCGTTGAATAATATGTACTTTGACGACCGAGCCAGACTACGCGTGGCAGGAGTGGAGGGACTCGAACCCCCAACCCCCGGTTTTGGAGACCGGTGCTCTAGCCATTGAGCTACACTCCTCCGGAAGCGCTTGCGGCGGCCCATCGGTCCGCCGCAGGGTGTAGATGCATGATCGGGCGGCCAATTTCAAGCCCGCTTCTTGGCCGGCCCTCCGTTCGCCCCGCCGCCGCCCATTCTGGCGCTGACGGCCGGCGGCCCCAAGCCACCGGCAAAAAAATGCCGGAACGGGCACGAAGCCCGTCCCGGCAGTGTGATTGGCAGCCTTGACGCTGCCGTCGCTTACTCTGTGATGCTGACGACGACGCCGGCGCCGACGGTCTTGCCGCCTTCACGGATGGCGAAGCGCTGCTTCTCCTCCATGGCGATCGGCGTGATCAGTTCGACGTCCATCGCCGCGTTGTCGCCCGGCATGATCATCTCGGTGCCCTCCGGCAGCGTGCACTGCCCGGTCACGTCGGTGGTCCGGAAGTAAAACTGCGGACGGTAGTTGTTGAAGAACGGCGTGTGACGGCCGCCCTCCTCCTTGGTCAGAATGTAGGCCTCGGCCTTGAACTTCTTGTGCGGCTTCACCGAGCCCGGCTTGCACAGCACCTGGCCGCGCTCCACCTCGTCCTTGCTGACGCCGCGGAGCAGGCAGCCGACGTTGTCGCCCGCAACACCCTCGTCCAAGAGCTTGCGGAACATCTCGACGCCCGTCACCACCGACTTCTTGGTGTCCTTCAGGCCGACGATCTCGACTTCCTCGCCGACCTTGATCTTGCCGCGCTCGATCCGCCCCGTCACCACCGTGCCGCGGCCCGAGATCGAGAACACGTCTTCGATCGGCATCAGGAACGGCTGGTCGATCGGACGCTCCGGCAGCGCAACCGAGGAGTCCAGCGCCTCGTAAAGCTTGAGGATCGCCTCGTCGGCGAACTCGCCCTTCTCGCCGTTGAGCGCCTTGATCGCCGCGCCACGGATCACCGGCACGGTGTCGCCCGGGAACTGGTACTTCGACAGCAGTTCGCGCACCTCGAGCTCGACCAGGTCGAGCAGCTCCGGATCGTCGACCACGTCCACCTTGTTGAGGAACACCACGATGTACGGCACGCCCACCTGGCGGGCCAACAGAATGTGCTCGCGGGTCTGCGGCATCGGGCCGTCGGCCGCCGACACCACCAGGATCGCGCCATCCATCTGCGCCGCACCGGTGATCATGTTCTTCACGTAGTCGGCGTGGCCCGGGGCAGTCGACGTGCGCGTAGTGGCGCTTGTCGGTCGAATACTCCACGTGGCTGGTCGCGATCGTCAGAATCTTGGTCGGGTCGCGCCGGCCCTGGCTCTCCGACGCCTTCGCAACCTGGTCGTACGACACAAACGACTTCGACCAGCCCTTGTCGGCCGACACCTTCGTCAAAGCCGCCGTCAGCGTCGTCTTGCCGTGATCGACGTGCCCGATCGTCCCCACATTGCAGTGCGGCTTCTCGCGATTGAATTTCTCTTTGGCCATGGGTTTTTCTCTTTCATACTCTGCGCTATTGGAAGCGCGCGGACCGCTTGCGTTCTAAAGCGAGGCCGTGCCTCTAGATAGGGATGCTTGGCGGACGTTCCAGTACCACGCGCTTGCGTGGCGCCGGCGATCGGTTGGAGCGGGTGAAGGGAATCGAACCCTCGTCATCAGCTTGGAAGGCTGTTGCTCTACCATTGAGCTACACCCGCATCGGAGATCGGTGATCAGTCATCGCAAGGCATTCGCACCTGGTTACTGACCCCAATTCCTGACCTTGGATGGTGGGGGAGGTAGGACTCGAACCTACGAAGGCGTAAGCCAGCGGATTTACAGTCCGCCCCCTTTGCCACTCGGGACACTCCCCCGCTCGCCATCGGATATCGCGCCCGTGGACGCGGTTATCTGGCAGGGCGGGTTTATGGGGAGGGTCGTTCCCGGTGTCAACCGCGGCGCGGCCTATCGGCTGGCCGCAAAACACCCGCCGGCGTCAGAAAGCCATCGATTCCGGGGCCTTTTGCAGGGCCGGGCACTGGCCCGGCTCGCTGGCCAGTTCGCGCCGGGGCATCTTCTCAATGCGCGGCTCAACGAAAAGGCGCGGGTTCGTTCCGGCGGAGAATACGGACAAGTTCCTCGCCTTGATATTCGCCGTACCGCGCGGGACTGTGGCACAACGCGTGAGCACATCACGAAGGACCGCCGAGAATGCCGCAGCGACCCCACGACCGGCGCCCGACTGGAGCCAAACCGGGCGCGACGCGGGAATTGCTGGAGCGGCGCGAACGCTTCACGCGCGCCCGCCGGGAGGCGTTGCAGCCCGATGGTCCTACCGCACTCTACGGCTGGCATACCGTCAAAGCCGCACTGGAAAATCCGGCGCGGAACATTCGCAAGTTTCTGGCGACGGAAAATGCAGCGCGCCGCCTCGCCGAGGAGGGCGTGCCGACGCCGATCGAGCCCGAGATCGTGCGCCCCGGCGCAATCGCCGAACGGCTGCCGCCCGATGCGGTGCATCAGGGCATCTATCTCGAAGCCGACCCCCTGCCCTCGCCCGAGATCGAGGAGATCGCGACGCCCGGCGCGGTGCTCGTACTCGACCAGATCACCGATCCACATAACGTGGGGGCGATCCTGCGCACCGCCGCCGGTTTCGCGGTGGCCGCGGTTGTCACGACGGCGCGTCACAGCCCGGAAGCGACCGGCGTGCTGGCGAAGTCAGCCTCCGGCGCGCTCGAATATGTACCGATCGTCACGGTGCAGAACCTCGCCCGCGCGCTGGAGACCCTCAAGGAGCGCGGCTACCTCGCGGTCGGGCTCGACAGCACGGGCGACGGCGATCTCAGCGACCTGCCGCTGCGCGCACCGCTCGCGCTGGTGCTCGGCGCGGAGGGCAAGGGGCTGCGGCAATTGACGCGCGCCACCTGCAACGCGGTGGCGCGGCTCGATCTTCCCGGCCGGATCAAAAGTCTCAACGTGTCGAATGCGGCCGCGCTCGCGCTCTATGTCGCGACCAGGCGGCTTGATGCGATCAAGCCGCCTGACGCGCCATAAGATTGGCCGCGAGCGAAATTAGCGCAGCGGACGGCGCGCGATATAGCCCCGGTTCACGCGCACCGGGCCACCGCGATAAATCGCCCGCACCGGTCCGCGCCGGTAGGCCGGATAGACACCGAGCCCTGCACGCCGCACGAAGCCGCGCCGGAGCGGATAGGCGTAGGGCCGGCCGATATACGACCGGCCGATATACGGACGGCCCGCATAGCGGCGATAGCCGCCGCCATAATAGCTGTAGCCCGGTGCATACGCGTCGCCCGCCACGTAGCCGACATACGGATAGCCGATCGGCGCCACCTGGTCGCCCTCGATGTAGTTGCGCTGCGTGACATAAGAACCGGGTCCGGAATAGACCGGGCCCTGGTTCACCACGTACATCTGTGGTCCCGCCACGACCGCCGGACCGCAGCACGGGCTGACGACCGGCGGGCAGCATTGCGCGGCCGCTTGGGCCATCATCACGAGCGAGGCCGCTGCGCCGATGGTAAAGAGACGAAATTGATACTTAAACATGACACTCCTCGGGTTGGCCTTCGTCCGTCAGTGGTTGACTGGTTGTCGTGTTGCGGTCCGCTTCCAGCGACGAGAAATCTGACGCGCCGGCCGATTGGGACCGCGCCGATGGTCTCGACGTCGAGCGGATAGGGATTCGGGTTGTCGATGATTGCTGGAAGTCGGTCGGACGCCGCCGGGCGGCGGACGGGGCGACCCGCACCGCGGACCCCAGCCGAACGAGCACCAATGCGGAGATGCCCGCACGCATTAACACAACTCCCGATCCCAGTGCCCGCAATCTAGGCGGTGGGGTGTGGGGCGATGGTTAAGATGCGGTGGAAATTATCCGACAATATTAATTAGTTACTACCGACCGCGGAAACCACGACCGATGCTTGATGGCTCAACGTGCCTTCCCCAACGGTCCGAACATTGCGCCAGCGGCGATTGGCAGGCGTTCGTCATGATCTATCGGACGCGACGTGCCCGCACCCGGCGATGGGCGTTCTGCGGCTGCGGCATCTCATGTGACGCACGCGCCAGGGCCAGCCCCGGCAACACGATTGCAGTGAGGATGATAGTCGTTAGCATTCCGGCCTCCCCGAGGTTGAACGCGAACGAATTCTATCAGACACTCCGGGAGATTTTTGATAGGTTAAATTTTGACGAATTCATCAGTTGTGGCTTTTGCGCATCAGCTTGCTCCGTCAAGAAACGCCGGGTTAGCTCAGCGGTAGAGCAGCGGTTTTGTAAACCGTTGGTCGGGGGTTCAAGTCCCTCACCCGGCACCAATAAAATCAATAACTTAACCCACTTTGTGCCCGCTCCATCATGTCGCGCATGTCGCATATATTCTCGTTTAGTTTCAATGCTTCCCAACCGCTGTCGGCAGCTCCACGCGACACGCTCGCGACATGTATCATGTATAGAGACTCGTCCGCTGGACGGTCGTCATTACCAGGGCGCGTTGCGGTCTCATTCGACGCGCAACTTCGATCCTGCAAGAAGCAAACTTCTTCGGCCCCGGCTGTCGCGTATCGCCGGGGCCTTTTCTTTGACTCAGAGCAGGCCGCCGGTGCGTTTTGCAATGCGGCTAATGTCAGACAGCCGAGACGTTCGAAATTGAACCGCCCCGGGTTGATCGGAGGCTCCAACTCCTGAGAAGGTGGAGCCATGACGAGCAAAACGACGAACCAGTTTTCCCCCGAGGTCCGCACCCGTGCGGTGCGGATGGTTCTGGATCACGAGGCCGAGCATGCATCGCGGTGGGCAGCGGTTGTATCGATCGCTACCAAGATCGGCTGCACACCACAGACGCTCAATGAGTGGGTCAAGAAGGCTGAGGTCGACAGCGGTAAACGGTCTGGTGTTCCGTCCGATATGGTCGATCGATTGAAGGCGCTGGAGCGCGAGAACCGTGAGCTTCGGCAGGCCAACGAGATCCTGCGCAAGGCGTCCGCTTATTTTGCCCAGGCGGAGCTCGACCGCCGGTTCAAGCCATGATCGCTTTCATCGACGATCACCGCGAGGCGCATGGGGTCGAGCCGATCTGCAAAGTCTTGCCGATCGCCCCGTCGACCTATCATGCTCATGTCGCCCGGCGTGCTGATCCTGCCAAGCGATCGGCACGTGCCAAGCGTGACGCCGCACTGAAGCCCGAGGTCCGCCGGGTCTTCGATGACAACTTCCAAGTCTATGGCGTGCGCAAGGTCTGGCGGCAACTGCGGCGCGAGAACCATGACGTGGCGCGGTGTACGGTGGAGCGGCTGATGCGCGATATGGGCCTTCAAGGGGCGATCCGGGGCAAGCCGGTGCGCACGACAGTCAGCGACAAGACAGCTCCTTGCCCGCTGGATCACGTCAATCGTCAGTTCCGGGCGCCACGTCCGAACGTACTTTGGGTCTCCGACTTCACCTATGTGGCAACCTGGGCTGGCTTTGTGTACGTCGCCTTCGTGATCGACGCCTATGCACGGCGCATTGTCGGTTGGCGGGCATCACGGACGGCGCACGCGGGCTTCGTGCTCGACGCGCTGGAGCAGGCCCTGCATGACCGACGGCCCATCCATCGCGGAGGCCTTGTCCACCACAGCGACCGAGGCAGCCAGTACGTCTCGATCAAGTACACTGAACGCCTGGCCGAGGCTGGCATCGAACCCTCCGTCGGCAGCGTCGGAGACAGCTACGACAATGCTCTCGCCGAGACCATCAACGGCCTCTACAAAGCCGAGGTCATTCATCGGCGTGGACCGTGGCGATCGTTCGAGGCGGTCGAGTTCGCAACCCTGGAATGGGTAGACTGGTTCAATAACCGGCGGCTCCTGGAGCCCATCGGCAACATCCCGCCAGCAGAAGCTGAGGAGCGCTATTACGCCATGCTGGAAGCACCCGCTATGGCGGCGTACTTCAAACCAAACAGCCTCCGGCAAACTCGGGGCGGTTCAAAATCGAACCCACGCACGCGGCTGAGTCACGGCACATACCCCGAACGGGCATTTGCCGCATCACCGGCATGGCGCTACGGTCATCGCGTCTACCTTACACTGCGTAAGCCCCACTTCAGGCTCCGATGGTCCCTCATGACTTCGGGGCCTCTTTCTTTGATTCGCAGCAGGCCGCTGACTTTGGTTGCCATCGATTGTTTGGTCCTCAAGTTCGGCGCGGTCTCACCCGGTGGTCTCTCGATTTTGGGGAGGCCATGCCGCCCGTTGCCGTGTCCACACAATTCCCGCAATCGGATCCCGGCATCTTCCGCACAACGGCGAATCGAATAATGTGTGAGTCGCTAACACCCGTACTTAGAGCCTCGGTGGTCCCTTCGACCACCGGGGCTTTTTTGAACTCAGAGAGCCGCCGCTGGTGCGTTTTGCAGCGTGGCCAAGTCGGACAGCCGACAGGATCAAAAACGAATCCACGGCCGCGCCGCTAAGTCATTGCGAACAAAAAGAAAGCCCCCAGCATTCGGACCGGTGCTGGAGGCTCCCCTTGTTAGGACGGACGAGGTACCCAACAATCGGGATGCTAGCGAGCAATCGTTTCCGTTCTCTTATTAACTTGCCATCCATCGAAGTCGGCGCTTTGTAAACGCCCCGGCAGGCTCCCTCACGCCTTCGGGGCCTTTTTTGACTCGGAGAAGGCACGCTGGTGCCGTTTTGTTCTCCGCCGGCTAGTGACGGCCGCTTTTCCGTCCGGGTAATCCGCCCCTACATTTATGCCTAAGGGCAATTGGTGCCCGATAATGGTCTGCTCATTCGTCCGCATGTCGCGCACCGCTACCTCGCAGCGGTGGTTGTCTCGCTTGAGATTCCCGGCCGCCTCGACGGCCAGGTCATGCCGATCGCGATAGGTGCGCGGTACGCCATCGAGAGAGATTTCGAACTGAGCGCCGGAATTGGTCGTCATGCGGCGGACGCTTAGCAGATTCGCGGCATATCGGAAGCAGCCTATTGCTCCGGGCTTTCGACCTGGCCAAATAGCTCGGCGACATCTTTGAGCGCATTTGGGTCATCGAGAATTGGATTGACGAGCGTGGCGTCGTCCTTGTCGGCCTTCGAACTGTTCACGCGCCTGGAGACTGGCCAGCGCTGCAAATAGTCGTTCGGCGCCGGTTTCAATTCCTCAACTCCCATGTCTCCGCTCAGCCAATGGTCGAACTGCTCAGGCTTAACAGGACCGGCATTCGATCGTGGACCTCGGCAACGAACTCGTTCGGTTCGCAGATGATCATGGCACACGACTTGATGCGGTCGCCGGTCTCGCGGTTTTTCCATTCATCCCAAAGCCCGGCGACGGTCAGAACGGGCGAGCCATCGCGAGCGGTGAAGTACCAGGGCTGCTTGCCGGAAGGGAGGTCTTGCCACTCGTAATAGCCAGAGACCGGCATGAGACATCGTTTGCTTTTGAAGGGTTCGCGGAAGAACGGCTTGGTCGTCACCGTCTCGACGCGAACGTTGAACGTCGCGAGCCGCAATTCCTTGAGTAGCTTCGACCACCAGAACGGCACGAGGCCCCAACGCATCTCGACGAACTCATGCTTGCCGTCGTTCGCAACGATGGTGTCGACCGGATCTGTGGGACAAACATTGTAGATCGGCCGAAGGTTGGGAATGGCCGCGGGCGCGGTGAGGCGGTACAGGGCATGAATTTGCTGCCAAGTGTAATTCCGGGTGAACCGTCCGCACATTGCCGGCCTACTTGTTCCAGTTCTCCGACCGCACCTTCTGCGCCTCGATCGCGGCTGGGCTCTTGGTCTCTGGATCAAAGTCCCGCAGCGCAGCAAGATCCTGACTGATCCTTGCCAATCCGCTATGCTGCCACGCTGGCTAGGGAGCGGCGAATGCCATTCGATCGGCTTAGAAGGCGCGAGTTCATCACCCTGCTCGGTGGCGCGGCATCAACGTGGCCGTTCACAGCGCGAGCGCAATTACGCAAGGTGTACCGTATCGGAGTGTTGGAGACGACATCGGTCGCACTGAATGCCGCCAATATCGCTGCTTTTCATCAAGGCATGCGCGAACGCGGTTACCAGGAGGGCCGGGACTACGAGATCGAATATCGCTTCGCTAGCGGCGATACCGGACGTTATCCGGCGCTAGCGGCCGAGCTTGTTGGCCGGCGCGTCAACATAATCGTGACCCGTGGGACACCCTCCGTATTAGCGGCCAAGAAAGCCACAACCACGATCCCCATAGTCATGGCTGCGATCGGTGACGCTTTCGAAGCAGTCTCATCGCTCGCGCATCCAGGCGGGAATGTCACTGGGCTCAGCGCGTTCGTAACCGAACTGGAAGGGAAACGGCTAGAACTGCTGACGGAGACAATCCCTGGTCTCACGCGAGTTGCTCATCTCGCCAATATGAGCAACCCAATGTCGGCCGGGGAGCGCGCTGAGATCGCGCGGACCGCTCCAATCCTTAAGGTTCTTCCCCAGTTTATCGACGTGCGCACGGCCAACGACTTTGCGCCCGCGTTTGAGGCCGCCAGCCGCGAGCGGGCCGAGGCAGTGCTTGTGGGAATCGACGGGCTCACCCAGGCAAACCGCTATCTGATCGCGGAACTCGCTGCGAAGCATCGCATCCCAACGGCCTACCCAGCGAGAGAGTTCGCTGAAGCCGGAGGGCTGCTGTCGTACGGCGTAAGCTATCCCGATCTCTATCGTCGCGCGGCGAGCTATGTGGACAGGATTTTCAAGGGGGAAGCGCCGGGCAACCTTCCGATCGAGCAGCCCGTAAGGTTCGAACTCGTAATCAATCTCAAGACCGCTAGAGACTTGCGCTTCAGCATTCCGCCGACAATGCTCACCCGCGCCGACGAGGTGATCGAATAAGGATGGATTTTGCTGCGGCTGCTCAGGTTCTCAAAGTGGCCCATGACGACGGAATCGCGTTTCCATCAGTGGCCGTCGCAAACAGAGGATAGCGACATGCATGAGCCGGAGGCAGTAACCGAATGTCACGTGTCTGACCCACTTCCGACTTGTGCGGGCCAGAAATGTTGCGCTGCAAATTGACGTTTTCCCGAGTTTCGCGGTGCCGATTTTTTTGCTGTAATCAAACAAGCTCAGGGCGGCGAGAGCAATGAGACGACGCGAATTTCTCTACTTACTGAGCGTTTCGGCTGCGGCACGCGCACGCGTAGCTTTCGCAGAAGCAAGTTTTCGCCGGATTTCAGTCATGATGCATTTCCCGGAAGACCACCCAGAAGCTAAAGGCTGGGCCGCGGCTTTTCACGATGGATTACAGCAGCTTGGGTGGGTTGAAGGCAGCAATTTACGGAGTTGGTACTTTTGGGCTACCGAAATCATTCGGATACGCCAGCTGGCAAAAGAAATTGTCCATTCGAATCCTGATCTTATTTTATCCTCCACTTCAACGACGACGCTTATTCTTAAAGACGAGACGCGGACGATCCCGGTGATTTTCGCCAACATCGTCGATCCAATCGGTCAGGGCTTAGTTGCAAGCTGGGCTAAGCCTGGCGGCAATTTCACTGGGTTCGTCAATTTAGAACCTTCCGTAATCAGCAAATATGTTGAGCTACTGAAGGCGGTCGCTCCGCGCCTTACTCGTATTGCAATCTTCTACAATCCGGTCGCTGAGCCCTACCACGCAATCTACTTGTCGCCGTTCCGCGCCGCGGCCAATTCGTTTGGTATCGTGCCGGTCGTTGCGCCGGTCAACAGCATGACCGAGCTTAGGTCTTTGATCGTATCTCAGGCGAAGAGCCTAATTGCGGGCTCGTGGCTATGCCAGGTCCCTTCGTACCAGAAACTCCAAAGAAATCGCCGCAATCGCGCTGCAGAACAAGCTACCAACTATTTTCACTGCACTCTCCGCGCCCAAGAACGGCGCACTACTAGCTTATGGAAATGATATCGGAGATAACTATCGTCGTGCGGGCGTTTACGCAAATCGCATCCTCAAAGGTGAAAAGCCGGGCGATCTACCCGTACAGTTTCCTACCAAATTCCGCTTGGTGCTGATTTAAAGACCGCAAGTGCGTTAGGTTTAGATGTGCCGCCACTTCTGCAGCAACTCGCCGACGATGTGATCGAATAGAGCCTGCTTTGCCGCCGTTGCTCAGGGCTCCTTATGGCCCATGACGGCGAAATTGCGTTTCCATCAGTGGCTGTTGTAAACGGAGGATAGCGGACATACGGAAACCGGAGACGGCAGCCGAATGTGACGCGTCTGACCCTCAACCTACATGCGCGGCGCCGAATTGCTACCGCGCAACCAGACCCTCGAACCCCATTTCGCTGGGCGCAAATTCCTGATTTGATGGCCTAGCTGGAAAGCTAAGATTGGCGCGGTCCAGTTCGGGGTGGGCAATGCGGCGACGCGATTTCATCAAAGCTATTGGCGTCGCGGGGGTGCCGTGGCTGATCGCTGGGCGAGCGCAGCCAGCCATACACGTACCAACGATCGGCTTTCTCGGACCAAGCACGGCTCCGACGGCGCTCCCGCGGGTCGCCGCTTTCTCCAAGCGGCTGGCCCAACTCGGCTGGATCGATGGTCGCACCGTTGCTATTTCATATCGTTGGGCGAATGGCCACTCTGAGCGGTTCAGCGAACTTGCAGCCGAGCTTGTTCGCCGCGAGGTCGATGTCATTGCAACCTGGGGCACCGCAACGGCGGTCGCTGCGAAGCAACAGACATCGGTTATTCCAATCGTCTTTACGGTGGTAGGCGATCCAGTTGGTAGCGGCCTTGTCGCGAGCCTGGCGCGGCCAGGCGGCAATGTCACTGGGCTGTCGACCCAACATGACGATACCGCAGGCAAGCGGCTGCAGTCTTGCGCGAGATTGTTCCCGATCTACGCCGGCTCAAGATCATGGCGAATAAGGGTAATTCTGGTTCAATATTGGAGGTACAGCAGCTTGACGCGGCGGCCCGCGCGATTGATATCGAAACTACAAAATTCGAGTTCCAACGCCAGGAAGATATCGCATCCGCTATCGAGTCGGCCAGCCGGACCGCACAGGCGCTCTATGTCGCTGCAGATGCGTTCGTCAACACGAACCGGGTACGCATCAACACTCTGACGCTCGCTGCGCGTCTGCCAACGATGCACGGCTTCCAGGAGATTGTTGCAGATGGAGGTTATGTCGTACGCGCCAAATTACCTGGACCTGTTTCGACGCGCCGCTGACCTTGTTGATAAGGTTCTGCGCGGGGCGAAACCAGCTGACATCCCGGTCGAACAGCCGACCAAGTTCGATTTCATCATCAATGTTACGACCGCGAAGGCGCTCGGCCTCACCGTCCCGCCGAAGTTGCTTGCGCTCACCGACGAGGTGATTGAATAAGGACGCTGTCTGCTGCGGTGCGTAAATGACGTGATTGGCCCGAACCGGAAATGGCGCGGGTACCACGGCCTTCCACCGCGCAGTAAATCGGCCACTCGGCCCTATGCAGCGCGCCCAATAGGGGGCAGGATGGATCTTGTGTCAGCCAAGCGCCGATAAGAGGAGCGTCTCATGCGATCTTATCCAGTTTATTTCAGGCTGTACTTGTGAAAGCAAAATTAGCTAGCGTTTTCGCGTCACTAATTCTGTTCGGGATGGTCGGAGTAGCGTAAGCAAACCCCGTCGACGTGAGCTACACGGTTACCGGTTCTCCTGGAAGTTGGATGTATGATTTTTCAGTCACTAACGGCCCTGGCAACGGCACCGAGATTTATCTTGTTGGGGTTAGTCTGCCTAATGCTGTTCAAAGCAGCATCGTCTACCCCACCGGATGGATTGCAAGTAGTCCCGGCGGATCCTTCTATCTACGGCGGAACGAATACCAACTACAATGTTCTTTGGATTACCTGTGCATCCTCGGATGTCTGCGTTAACCAATATGCAATTTTCAACGGCCAAACCGCGAGTGGTTTTCAAATATCGGATTTTAGTTTGACATCACTAACGAGTGTAAGTTGGATGGCCGTGGATGGGTTACGGCCCGCCTCAAACGGGTTGCAGCTTTATTTGTGGCGCTCCATACACCAATCCTGGATTCAAGGTTTAGCGGTGGCTGCAATCTCACAAACCCCACTCCCAGCCGCACTCCCGCTGTTTGCCACCGGCCTCGGCGTGCTGGGATTGATGGGCTGGCGCAGGAAGCGGAAGGCTGCTGCTGTAGCGACCACCTAAGCAATCATCGACTGCGCCGACGAAGCCGAGAACGTCGCGCCACGTTCATTGACGAAGCCCAGTTTCGCAAGCTCGGCAGCAACATCACGCAGCGAACGTTGACCACCCTTTGGTGAACGACGCCGCAGATGCTTGGCCTCGGCGACCAGTTCGGGATTAATTTCAGCCCATGACTTGCGGCCTTCGCACTTACCGCGGTCGGCGCGCTTGCGCAGGTCGAAAGCGAACCTGGAACGGGTAGACAAGGGGTTGGGCACGCTTGCTAAACGTGCGCGGCTGACAGACAGAAATCAATGCGGGGCGTTCTTGACGGCATGGCCGGTCACCTATTCGCTCTGCCTATGTCCGCTTAGGGGCGCACAGGAGAAATCATTTGCTCATTCTGAGCTTTTCCGGTTTCGAGCCCTGAACGTCATTTCGGCCGGCTTTAAGGCCGCACTGCACAAAACCGATCCTAGTCCACGCCGCGCCTCTTCCGTATCGCCGGGTCTAGTCGCTACGATGCCTTGTCCTTGGCCTGGGGGCGGACATGAAGCGGCGTAGTGCGACTGGTACGAAAACATCCAAAGTCCCGGCACGAAAACGTAGCAGCAGCGCACGGCGTGGCACGCGATCTTCCGATAATTCTGCGTCCCTGCAAGAGCAGATGAATCGCTCCAACACGAACTGGCGGAGGAGCGTGAGCAGCGCGCCGCGACTTCAGGGTGCTCAAGGTCATCGGCAGTTCACCCGGTGAGCTGGAACTGGTGTTCCAAGCTATGCTGGAGAACGCGATTTGTATCTGCGAGGCGACGGCACCATAAGCGGAAGCGAATGTCTGACCGCGATAAGGCGATAATGCCTTTTCTCGGAAGCATTTGGCCGCTAGGTTATTTGCGGTGAGCTGCCTTCAGGACAGAGCTCATGACGCGAATAGAGATTCTGACCCTCGTCCTGGTCAACGTGGTGCTCGCCGTGTTATTATTTTTCTGGCTGACTTAACTCTTCGACGGCACCCGCCGTGCGACCGCGCGGAAACGCCTCTGCCACGCGGCCCGCAAACTTGAAATCGACAAGACGACGCTCATCGCGCGGTGTATAATCAACCGCATGGCCGCGTCGTCCCGTTGTCTTTCCTTGGCACTGGCAGTGCTGCTTCCTGGTGCGCCAGCACGCCCGGTGAACCTGGCCTGGACCGACCCAACCCAAACTACCTGGCTGTGATTTAGCAGGCCAAGATCGACCGGGCCACCGCATCGGCGAGGCCACCAAGGCCGAGGCCGGCTCCGTGGTCCGATCGAAGTTCAAATTTGACGACGTGTACGACAGTTGCATGGCCAAGCGCGGCTACGCTCGGCAATAG
>CAVWOV010000033.1:0-71140 GCA_963756715.1 uncultured Alphaproteobacteria bacterium | reverse complement strand
CTCCGATCCGATGAAAATGCGGGCGCCCTCGGCGCGTTCGGCCCGGCCCAGCAGATCGATCACGCCGCGCTTGGTCTCAAGCTCGTCGAACGGCGGCCGGACCCGCTCCAGGTCCTCGACCGCCTTGAGGTCCTCCAGGAGGTGCGCCGCCCCGCGCACGATCAGCTTGCGATCATCGCCGTCGCCGCCGGACCAACTGGCGAAGCCGGCGGCGACGATTTTCTGGGTGAGCTGGTCGAGTTCCGCCTGGACTCCGCCTCCAACGCCTTCTCCAGTTCGATCTTGGCGTCCGGCAGGTTCCGGCCGCGGGTATGTGCGTTGATGAAGTTGCCAGGGCCTCGGTCAGGGACGATGACGGCAGTCCGGGCGGAATGGCGACGATCCGGTTCTCGATCTGGCCGTCCTCCGCAACCAGTACGACGAGGGCCCGTTCGGGTTCGAGCCGCACGAACTCGATGTGCTTGAAGCGGGCGTTCGATTTCGCGGTCAGCACCACCCCGGCGGTGCGGGTGAGCCCGGACAGCATGCCGGAGGCTTCGCTAGGCACCGCTTCCATCGACCTGCCGGCCACGCGACCTTGGCCTCGATGTCGCGCCGGTCGGCCTCGCCGAGATCGCCAATCTCCATGAGCGCGTCGACGAAGAAGCGCAGCCCCAACTCGCTGGGGAGCCGGCCGGCGGAGGTGTGCGGCGCGTAGACCAGCCCGGAGCTGTTCCAGGTCCGACATCACGTTGCGGACCGACGCGGGCGACAGCGGCGTCGTAATCAGGCGCGAGATATTGCGGGAACCCACCGGTTCGCCAGTCGCAAGGTAGCTCTCGACGATCTGCCGGAAGATGTCACGCGAGCGCTCGTTGAGCTGGGCCAAGCTCACCTGCGTCGCGCCGATCTGGACATCCTGGGCCAATGCAGCCACTCCAATAACTCAACAGCACAGACAATTGTCCATTCGCCGGACCAAGTTCAAGCAGGCCGGGTAAGGGCCAAAGTATTGACCCAAATCAGGAACGGCGGCCTCCCGGCGCTGCAACAATGCGTTAGAGTATGCCATGAAGCGCTGTGCGCACAGCCGGAATGAACGCGGACGCCGCACAGGCCTGATGGCCAGGAACGGAACCGAGGAGAGGACCGATGGCGAAAATCGTGCTCGGCATGGGAACGTCGCACACGCCTATGCTGCTCGCGGCGGACGAAACGTTGCCGCGCTTCCCGCGAAACCGACATGAAGATCAAGCACCGCGACAAGGACGGCAACCCGACGAGCTATGACGATCTGCTGCTGAAGGCCGACCCGAAGCTGTCCGGCATGGTCGGACCCGAACACCTGGTCGAGCGGCAGAACACCGCGCGGGCGGCGATGAAGCACCTGCGGCAGACGCTCACCGCCGCAAAGCTTGATGCGCTGATAGTGTTCGGTGACGACCAGAACGAGAGCTATCTGGAAGACTGCCGGCCCGCCTTCGCGGTTCCTACGGCGACACCATCCGCAACGACAACAAGCAGCACGAGACCTATTCGCACTTTCCCGATTGGTACATCAAGAACCGCGCAGCGTTCTTCGAACAGGATGCGCCGCGCGACTATCCAGTCCACTCTTCGCTCGCATTGCACCTGATCGATCGCTGATGGACGCGGGCTTCGATCTCGCAAGCTCCAAGCGGCTGCGCGACGGCGAAGGAGAAGGCCACGCGGTGGCCTACGTCCATCGCCACGTCATGGACAGCGAACGGCCGTGCCGGTGGTGCCGATCTTCCTCAACACCTACTTTCCGCCGACACAGCCGCGGCCGCGGCGCTGTTACGAGCTGGCGAAGCCATCGGCAAGGCGGTCGCGCGGTTTCCGGGCGACGCCAGGATCGGCGTGCTGCGTCAGGCGGCTTGAGCCATTTCCTGGTCGACGAGGATTTCGACCGCGCGATCCTGCGGGCCTGCGCCGACAAGGACGCGGCGTTCCTGCGGAGTTTGCCGCGCAACAAGCTCAATGCCGGCAGTTCCGAGATCCTCAACTGGGTTGCGGTCGCCGGCGCCGTCGGACACCTCAATCTCGACTGGTTCGAATACGTGCCGGGCTACCGGACCGCGGCCGGCACCGGCACCGGCTTGAGCTTTGCGACCTGGTCGTGACGGGCAGGGCTGGAACAAGTTGGCTTCATCAGCCGGGAGTGCGCCGGGCGATGAAATTCACCGCCGTGAGCGTCATCACCATCATCGGCCTGATTGAGGACCTCGACCCCGGAGGTAACGACGCCCCGATGGGGCTTCGACTTCGAGGGCGCAGCCTTGAGCACAGTCACGCGGATCGACAGCGTGTCGCCGGACGCCCGGGCTTGAGCCATCGCAATTCGTCGATACCGGGCGACGCGAGGCTCGCGACGTGGGTCAGATAGTGATCGGCGAACAGCCGCATCATCAGGGCTGCGGTGTGCCAGCCGCTGGCGATGAGACCGCCGAACGGCGATTGCTTGGCCGCCTCGGGATCGGTGTGGAAGCTCTGCGGATCGAACTGCTTGGCGAAGGCGACAATCTCGTCCGCCGCAACCGCGATGCTGCCGAAGCGAAAGACGTCACCTTCAATGTAGTCCTCGAAATAGCGATCGTTGACAGGACGCGAAAATGTCATGGGCAACGTTGTAACCGCGCTAGCGGGGATCCCCGTTGGGTGGCGCGAACCGCACCTGCTTACGAAACCTCCGTTACGCGGAAACCCATAAAGCCGCGCCGGATTGCTGACCAGGATGCGGTGGCGGGCCGCCTCATCGGGCGTCCACTCCTGGAACAGATCGAGCAGATGGCCGGCATCCGGCATCTCGTCATCCATGCGCGGATGCGGCCAGTCGCTGCCCCACACAAGCTGCTCGGGGTTCGCCCGCACGAGCGCCTCGCAGAACGGCCGGGCATCCGGATAGTCGGGCGGGCTCTGGCTGATGCGATGCGCGCCCGACAGCTTGACCCAGCAGCCGCCCTCTCCACGAGCCGCAGCAGGCTCTGGAAGCCCGGCGTCCCGGTTCCGGCGCGCGCGTCGCTGCGGCCCATATGGTCGATCACCACCGGTACGCCGATCGACTGCAGAATCGGGATGGTGTCCGGCAGGTCCTTGATGTCGATCCAAAGCTGCAGATGCCAGCCGAGTTCTTTCATGACCGGCGCCAGCACGCGCGCGGAATCGAGCGTGACGCCGCCGCGGTAATGCAACTGTCCGTCGCGGAAGAAATGGTTGAAGCGCAAGCCACGCACGCCGAGCGCATCCCAGCGGCGAAGCTCGGCCGGCGGCACTGTCTCGTCCGCGACCGCGACGCCGCGCAGCCGATCCGGCCGCCGCGCCAGCGCGTCGAGCATCGCCGAATTGTCGCGGCCGTGCGCACTGCCCTGCACCAGCGCACCGCGCTCGAAACCGAGGGTGTCGAGCATACCGAGATATTTTTCCAGCGGCGCGTCCGGCGGCGTGTAGCTGCGGTCGTCCGCATAGGGAAATAACGCCGCCGGCCCAAAGACATGACAATGCGTGTCGCACGCCTTCGGCGGCAGCGGGATTTTCGGCCGGCTCGGCGTGCGCGGTGCGGGGCAGGCCGGGATCATTGCTGCGACAACGTCATCGGATTGCGGCCTCAAGCTGTGATCGACCAAGTGGGCCATGTTCGCTAAGGTTCCCTGAAGGTCAAGGTCTGCCGATACGCGAGGACGGTCCGGCCAAAGCACAAGACCTCGCAATCCAGGAACAGGGAGGTACGGCCGTGAAGAATCTCGTCCAGATTCTTGTCGCCGCCGTCGTCGCTCTGTGCTGCGCCGGCCCGAACGATAAAGCCCGCGCGCAAGCCTATCCAAGCAAGCCAATCACCATCATCGTGCCGTTCGGGCCGGGCAGCGCCACCGATACCATTTCTCGCGTGGTCGCCCAGCACCTCGGCGCGGCCCTGAAGCAGAGCGTCGTGGTCGAAACCCGGCCGGGCGCAAACGGCGCGCTTGCGGCGCTATACGTCGCGCGCTCCGCGCGGATGGCTACACGCTGCTCATGAGCACCAATAGCCCGCATTCGGCCGTCCCGTTCCTGATGAAGAATGTCAGCTACGATCCGGTGAAGGACTTCACCGCGGTGACGCGAATGGGCAGCTACACGCTGATGCTGGTGACCAACCCCAGCATTCCGGCGAAGTCGGTCAAGGAATTGATCGCATATGCCAAAGACCGTCCTGGCAAGCTGTCGTTCGCCAGCGGCAACACGTCGGGAGTCGTGGCCGGCGCAACGCTCAGGCACTGGGCGGAGCTCGACATGCTGCATGTGCCCTACAAGAGCTCGCCACCGGCCATCAACGACGTGCTGGGCGGCCGCGTGTCGATGATGTTCACCGACCTCGTGACCGGCCTGCCCCACGTCAAAGCGGGCAAACTGAACGCGCTTGCGGTGTCGCGGATCAAGCGCAGTTCGTTGATTCCCGAGCTTCCGACTTTGGATGAAGCGGGTGTTACGGGCTTCGATATGGATTCCTGGGCGGGTCTCTTCGCCCCGGCCCACACGCCCCCGGCCGTCATCAAGCTGCTCAACACCGAGCTGCGCAAGATCATCGACAGCCCGGATGTCAAATCGACGCTCGGCAAGGTGGGTTTCGAAGCGTTCTCGAGCTCGCCGCAAGAGCTCGACGACTTCGTGAAGGTCCAGCTTGTCAAATGGGGCAAGATGGTCAAGGACGCCGGCATTCAGCCTGAGTGAACTACGCCCTTGTGGTGGCGGCCGTGCGCACCTAAAAAGCCCAGCCGTTGAAAAGACGATGAGCAGGAGACCAGCATGCGGCCAAGCCGCCGACAGCCCGACGAGCTGCGCGCCGTATCGCTAGAGCGCGGCGTGGTGAAATACGCCGAGGGCTCCTGCTTCGTGAAGTTCGGCGACACCCACGTGCTGGTGACCGCCACGCTCGAGGACCGGTTGCCGCCGTGGCTCAAGGGTCAGGCGCGCGGCTGGATCACCGCCGAATACGGCATGCTGCCGCGCGCCACATCGGAGCGCACGCGCCGCGAGGCCTCGGCCGGCAAGCAAAGCGGGCGCACGGTGGAGATCCAGCGGCTGATCGGGCGAAGCCTGCGCGCCATTCTCGACCTTGCGGCGCTCGGCGAACGCCAGATCACCATCGATTGCGACGTCATCCAGGCCGATGGCGGCACCCGCACGGCCGCGATCACGGGTGCCTGGGTGGCGCTGCACGACTGCGTCGCCTGGATGAAGACGCGCGAGATGCTGAGAGGCGAGCCGCTGCGCGACCATGTGGCCGCCATCTCGTGCGGCATTTGGCAGGGTACGCCGGTGCTCGACCTCGACTACGCCGAAGACTCCGAAGCCGATACCGATGCCAATTTCGTCCTTACCGGCGCCGGACGCATCGTCGAGGTACAGGGAACCGCCGAAAAAATTCCGTTCTCCGAGGAGCAGCTCCTTGAACTCCTGGCGTTGGCGAAAAAGGGCATCGGCAAGCTCGTCGACCTGCAGAAGATCGCCGTGATGTGAGCGTTATTTTTGTTGTCATGCCGCGGAAAGCGGAGCATCCAGCACCGAGGAGTCGCTGGAAGCCGGCATGTCGCAGAATGCATCCAACCGTCGCGCCGACCCGCCCGAATCGGCTGCTTTGATGCGAGATGGCGCGGCTGACCCGATGCACCGCGCGATAAGCGGCCGGCTTGTGATCGCCACGCACAATCCAGGCAAGCTGCGGGAAATGCGGGAACTTTTGCTCCCCTACGGAATCGAGGCCGTCTCCGCCGGGGACCTCGGGCTGGGTGAGCCGGACGAGACCGGCACATCCTTTCGTGACAACGCGCGCATCAAGGCGATCGCGGCTGCGACGGCGTCCGGCCTGATGGCGTTCGCGGATAATTCGGGTCTCGCGGTCGACGCGCTCGATGGCGCACCGGGCATTTATTCGGCGCGCTGGGCGGGACCGGACAAGGACTTCCAGCACGCGATGCAACGCGTGGAAGATGAATTGCGTGCTTGCGGCGCGTCGACACCCGGCCAGCGCAGGGCGCATTTCGTCTCGGCACTCTGCGTCGCCTGGCCGGATGGTCATACCGAGGACTTCGAGGCGACGGTCGACGGCACGCTGGTGTGGCCGCCGCGCGGCACGCTCGGCTTCGGCTACGATCCGATGTTCCTGCCGGACGGTCATAGCCGCACCTTCGGCGAGATGCCGGCCGACGAGAAGCACGGCCTGCCGCCGCGCGGCAAAGGCCTCTCGCATCGCGCCCGCGCATTCCTCAAGCTCGCGGAGGCGTGTCTTGGGCAGCGCTGACGATCGAGCCATCTCGCACGCGCCAGAGGCCACGCCCGCGTTCGGCGTCTACGTCCATTGGCCGTTCTGCCTGTCGAAGTGTCCTTACTGCGACTTCAACAGCCATGTGCGCCACACCGCGATCGACCAGGAACGCTTCGTGCGCGCCTTCGCGGCCGAGATCGCCGCGACGGCGGCGCGGGTTCCGGGCCGCACGGTCACGTCCATTTTCTTTGGCGGCGGCACGCCGTCGTTGATGCAGCCCGCGAGCGTGGCAGCAATCCTCGACGCCATCGCGCGGCACTGGCCGGTCGCCCGTGACGCCGAGGTGACGCTCGAAGCCAACCCCACAAGCGTCGAGGCGACGCGCTTTCGTGGCTATCGCGCCGCCGGCGTGAACCGGGTTTCGCTCGGCGTGCAGGCGCTGGACGACGCGGCGCTGAAAGAACTTGGCCGACTGCACAGCGCGCGCGAGGCGCTCGACGCAGTCGCGGTCGCGCGCACGCATTTCGACCGCTACTCGTTCGACCTGATCTACGCGCGCCCACGGCAAACCCCGGCCGGCTGGGCGGCCGAACTCAAGGGCGCGATCGCGGAGGCGGGCGAGCACCTGTCGCTCTATCAACTCACCATCGAGCAGGGCACGCCGTTTTTTGCGCTGCACGAAGCCGGCAAACTGGTCACGCTCGACGAAGACACCGCGCGCGCATTCTACGATGCCACGCAGGAGACCTGCGCGGCGGCCGGTCTGCCCGCTTATGAGATCTCAAATCACGCCCGGCCGGGCGCCGAATGCCGGCACAACCTGGTCTATTGGCGCGGGCACGAATACGCCGGCGTCGGCCCCGGCGCGCATGGGAGACTCGACATCGCGGGCGATCGCCGCGCCACTGCGACCGAGAAGCGGCCGGAGAGCTGGCTGATGCGGGTCGAAGCTAGCGGGCACGGCGTTGTCACCGACGAGTTGCTGTCGCACGAGGAGCGGGCGGACGAGTTTCTGCTGATGGGCCTTCGGCTCGCCGAGGGCATCGATCCGGCGCGTTACGCGGAGCTTTCCGGCCGGCCGCTCAATCCGCGACGCGTCGCGATCCTGCAGGAGCAGGGCGCCGTCGAGACCACCGCCAACGGCATGCTTCGGGTCACGCTCGCGGGCTTTCCGCTGCTCGATGCGGTGGTGGCCGATCTCGCGGCGTAGAGCGGGGGCGATAACCACAGATTCATCCGCCATCCTAGTGGAGTGGATTTGACATTCGCTACCCGCCTCGCCGCGAGTCCACGAAGCGAATGTCAAATCCAAAACTCCACTAGTACTTATAGTTGCTAGTGGTCCTTTAATTCTAACATTCGCAAAATTGCCCGCCGAAAAGGGGTGCGAATGTTAGAATCGGACCACTAGCCAGTTTGCGGCCAACCTCTCTGCATAATCGCGCATGCTATTCTGAAGAACCCGGGGTGGAGATTTTGCAGCATGGCTAGGCTCGTCTTCGGAATGAACCAGTCCCTGGACGGCTATGTCGACCATCAGGAATTTGCGCCAGGTCCCGCGCTCTTTCGTCACTGGATAGAGCACGTGCGCGGCCTGGCCGGCAGTGTGTACGGCCGCCGCTTGTACGAGGTCATGCGCTATTGGGACGAGGACCATCCTGAGTGGGGCGCGGATGAACGCGACTTCGCGGCGGCGTGGCGAAGCCAACCGAAGTGGGTCGTGTCGCGCTCGCTGAAGTCGGTCGGCCCCAACGCCACACTTGTCGCGGGTGACATCGAGGCGGTGATACGTGGGCTGAAGGCCGAACTCGTTGGGGAGATTGCAGTTGGCGGACCGGACCTGGCACGAAGCCTGACCGACCCCGGTCTTATCGATGAGTATCGACTCTACTTCCGCCCCGTCGTGCTTGGTCGCGGCAAGCCATTCTTCGCCGGCCCCCGGCCGCCGCTCCGCCTTGTGGCCAGCGATCTGATCGGCGAGGACGCGATGAGATTGACGTACGTTCCTGCTTAATCACGCAACCCGCCCGACGGACTGCGCCGACGCGTCAGGTCCGCTTTCGGACAAGCCAGACATGGACCGGGTTCGTCTCCAATCTCGGTGAACTTGTTTTGACAGCTTACCGGCCCCGCAGCCGATGATTTTGGCGAAGGAGGAGCCTCACGATGACCATCACGATTACCGCCTTTGAACGGTCACCCGATGGCGGCAAGGGACTGGCGCGCGATACGCGTGTTCGCTGGGCGCTTGAAGAAGTGGGCCAATCCTACGAGGTTCGGCTTGTTTCGTTTCGTGCGATGAAGGAGCCCGCGCATCTGGCGCTTCATCCCTTCGGTCAGATTCCGACCTATGAGGAGGGCGATCTCGCCCTGTTCGAGACAGGATCAATCGTCTTCCATATCGCCGAGCGCCATGCGGGCCTGCTGCCGGACGATGCCGATGCGCGGGCGCGCGCGATCACATGGATGTTTGCCGCTCTCAACACGGTGGAGCCGCCGATCCTCGAACTTACCACCGCCAAACTCCTGGAGGGCGATAAGCCCTGGAGTCAGGAGCGCCTGCCTCTGGTCGAGGATCGCATCCGTAACCGGCTGGACCAACTTTCTGCTCGTCTGGGCGATGCCGACTGGCTCGATGGTGCGTTCAGCGCGGGCGACTTGCTGATGGTGTCGGTGCTGCTCAGGCTGAAATCGTCGGGCATTCTGGACGAATATCCGAACCTGGCCGCGTATGTCGCGCGCGGCGAGGCGCGGCCCGCCTACAAGCGGGCTTTCGATGCTCAAGCGGTGGTTAACACCGGCAAGGCTCCGGCCGGCTGATCGAGTTCCGTTCTGAGGCTCGAAGTCGTCATCCAAGTTTGTTCAGTTCGTTTACATGGATCCTGACCCTGGAGCAGGATGAGTTCGCGTGTTGACTCACGCTAACTGCCGTGCACGCGGTCACCTCCCCTTGAAAAGCGGGACGGTCGGAGCGCCAAAGCGCTCCGGGAGGGGATCAAATCTTGCGCCAGTAAACCGATCCCCTCCCACCCTCCCCTTTTTAAGGGGAGTGGTGCATACACGCCAATTCTGGCAACTGGCTGCGATTTAAAATCATCATGCTTTGGCACATCGGGGCCGGCGTGACATTCTCCACGTCAGGTGGCCGAACCGCCAAACGCCTTGGGCGGCGGGCTGATCACCTGGCCGCCGGTCGGAGTGACCCGCATCACCGAGAGGCCGCGCTGGTTGGTGCCGTCGGGACGGAAGCGGAACAGCCCGTCGATCCCGGTGAAGCCCGAGGAGTTGGTCAGGATTTCCTCGGAGAAGCGCTGCTTGCCTTGCGTCTTGGTGAGCGCCGCGATGAGCGCGACGGCGTCATAAGCGAGCGAAGCAGTGCGCACCGGATCCTGGCCGTAGCGGGTGCGGTAGCGGGCCGAGAAAGCGCGGAAGCCAGCGGAATCGGGGCCGGCATACCAGGCGCCGTCGAGCTGCGGATTGGAGAATATCTGCGCGTCCTCCCACAAGCCGGTGCCGAGCAGTTGCACCTTCTTGGTATCGAGACCGCTGGCGATCAAGGTTCGCACCACCGAGGTGACCGCATCGGCGCCGTCCGGAATAAAGATCGCATCGGCGCGCGCCGCCGCCTGCGCGACGGTCCGCGCAGGTCCCTCCATGCGAGCTACGGTCGAGCGGATAGCGTTCCAGCGCAATGACGCGGCCGTTGCGGCGCGCGACCGCCTGCTTGAACGCCGCTTCCGCCACCGTGCCGTAGGCATTGTCGGGCACCAGCGCCGCGAACGAGCGTTTGCCCTGGCCGGCGGCGTAGCCGATGATCCGATCAACGTCGGATTCCGGCAGGAAGCTCAACAGATAGACGCCGCGTGAAGCGACATTGGCATCGGTCGAGAATGCAATGACCGGGACCTTGCGCGCACGCGCCACCTGGCCGACCGGACCCACCGTCAGCGCGAAGAGCGGACCCAGGATGATCTCGGCGCCCTCGTCGAGCGCCTGCTGCGCGGCTTGTTGTGCACCGGCCGCGCTGCCACCGTCATCCTTGACGAGGAGCTGGATGTCGGGATTGCTGAATTCCGCCAGCGCCATTTCGGCGGCATTGCGCATCGACTGCGCGGCGACCGACGCATTCCCGACCGCCGACAGTGGCAGGATCAATCCGACTTTGACTTGACCGGTCCCGATATTGGTGCCCGGCTGAGCCGGTGCGGCGGGCTGGTTGCCGAAGATGTTTTCGAACGAGACATTGCCTCCGCAGCCGCCAAGCAGAAAAGCGGCGACAACAAATCCAGCCCACGGCGCAGCGCGAACCGCGCGCGCGGAACGCCACGCCTGCAATGCTCGATACATCAAGGCGTCTCCACCACAGCCCAACGCCGTCCTCATTCTACAACAGCCGTCCTGCATTGTCGCCCATTAACTGGATGATAAGTATGGCGAATTCTTCGGCCCGTGACGAGGGGGCGCGGCGACCGGCAGGAGAGCGGATTTGGCCTTCGCTCGCCACACCTCGCCGCCGGCAGAAAGAGCCCGCCGAAACGGGATGCGAATGTTAGAGTGCCCCGATGCGCCAGCCTGCCTCCGAGGGGCCAACTCCCCCGACCAGCCGCGACCGCGCCACCCGCGGGAGCTACCTGCTGCAGGGCCAGTCGGTCACGGCACCAGCGCTGGCCGGCGGCCTCTACCTGGTCGCCACGCCGATCGGCAATTTACGCGACATCACCGTGCGGGCGCTCGAGGTGCTGGCGGCGGCCGACCTGATCGCCTGCGAGGACACACGGGTGACCGGCAAGCTTCTCAATCACTATGGGATTGCCGCGCCGCTCATGCCCTACCACGATCACAACGCCGCCGAGGCGCGCCCGAAGCTGCTCGCCCGCCTTGCCGCGGGTGCGGCCGTCGCGCTGGTGTCGGATGCCGGCACGCCGCTGGTCTCCGACCCGGGATTCAAGCTGGTGCGCGAAGCACAGGCTTCGGGCTACGGCATTACGGCGGCGCCCGGCGCATCCGCGGTGCTCGCCGCCCTCACGGTTGCCGGACTGCCGACCGATCGCTTCCTGTTCGAGGGATTTCTGCCGGGAAAAGAGGGGCAGCGGCGCGCCCGCATCGCCGAGTTGAGCCGCATTCCGGTGACGCTCGTGCTGTTCGAGACCGGGCCGCGCCTTGCGGCCGCGCTCGCCGACCTCGCCGCCGGGCTTGGCCCGCGCGAGGCCGCGATCTGCCGCGAACTCACCAAGCTGTACGAGGAGGTCCGCCGCGGCGACCTCGCGACGCTCGCCCGTGACTACGCAACGGCGGCGGAGCCGCGCGGCGAGATCGTCATCGTGGTCGGCCCACCCGACCGGGATGCGGACAACATCGGTGCCGCCGAACTCGATACCCTGTTGCGCAATGCGCTCGAGCGCGTCTCCGTGAAGGAGGCCGTCGCGGAAATCGCCGCCGCCACCGGCCATCCGCGGCGCGAGGTTTATCAGCGCGCGCTTGCGCTGGTGCGGCGGACTTGACGTTCCTACCAGCGTTGCCGCGAGTCCTTTGTAGGAACGTCAAATCCAAAGCCGCACCAGAATCATAGAGTTGCTAGTGTCCCTTTGGTTCCGACGCTTGTAAACGCGCTCTCGGAAAGGGATACAAGCGTCGGAACCGGGACACTAGGCGAAGGACCGCCGGCATGGCGAATGAGCGGCCGCGACCAAGCCCCGTCGGCGGTCGAGGCCCCAGCCCGGCGCGCCAGGTGGCGTTTCGCACCGGGATTTCGGCGGAAAGCCGGGCCGCCGCCCTGCTGGTCGCGAAGGGGTTCCGCATTCTGGCCCGGCGCTGGAAGAGCCCGGTCGGGGAGATCGATATTGTCGCCCGCCGCCGCGGCCTCCTGGTGTTCGTCGAGGTGAAAGCGCGCGAACGGCTCGATGACGCCGCCTGGTCGGTCACTGAACGACAACGCGCCCGGATCGTCGCGGCGGCCGAAGTCTGGCTTGCCCAGCACGCCGACGATCGCGTCCGGGACATCCGGTTCGACGCCATGCTGGTGGCGCCCGGCCGCATGCCCCAGCATATCACCGCGGCATTCGACGCCGGCCGCTGAACAATCGTGGTAAGCAGCGAATGCTCAAGGACCAAAACGAGAACAAAGCCGAGCAATTTAAGGTAAAAGAAAATTTGCCGACCGTTGAACCTTTTCGGTTCTCGCGCGTCTAATAGCTATCAACCCCCACGGATTGTTGTCCCCCCGACAATCCGACCCCTCTGGAAACCCCGCCTCCCCCCGGCGGGGTTTTCGCTTTTTGGGGCATAGAGTTAGCGTCTACGCGCCGCTCGCGGCGCACATTCAATTCGCCACGCCCTTGTTGCGCAGCACCAGGCAGGCACCGCCGGCACGCTGGATTTTGGTGCAAAGCGTGTTGGCGTCGGCGCGGGTCTGCGCGCCGACCCGCACTTGATAGAACGGCCGGGTGCCGCGGCTACGCAGGACGGAGCTCAATATGCTCGGATCGCGTCCTTCCAGCACCTCGCCATAGCGCTTCGCCATGGTCGCATAGGACGAGAGCGCGCGGTCGCGCGAGAAGCCGGCGCTGAGCTGGATGCCCCAGGGGCTGGCGGCCACCAGATTGATCCGCTCCTGCAGCTTTTCGACGAACGGGTTCGGCGCGCGCCGCAACAGCGCCATCAACTGCCGGCAATTCGGCTGCCCCGGCTGGCCGGGTTCGCCTTTCGCGCCCTTCGCCCAATCGTCGACCGGTGTGCCGGTGATCGCCAGCACGTAGCGGCGGGTTTCGCCGGGCAGTGTCCGCGATCCTGACATCCAGCCGCGCACGCGCTGTGGCCCGGCATTGTAGGCGGCGGCCGCGAGGCCGAGATTGCCGAACTGTTCACGCAACTCACGCAGGAATTCGGCTGATTTCGGCAGCGCCTGCACCGGATCGAACGGATCGAGCAGCCGGCGCTCGGCGGCGGTGCCGGGCATGAACTGCGCGATCCCCTGCGCGCGGGCGCCGCTGCGGGTGACCGGACCGACCGCATTGGCCTGGAAGCGGCTCTCCTGCCAGATCACGCGGGCGAAGAACTCCAGCGGCAGATCGTGGGCCCGCGCCGCCGACTTCGATCAGCAGGCACATCGACTCGCGCGGATCGGGCGCCGGCGCCTTCCCCTCTCGCGGCGGCGGCTGGCTCCTTCTCGACGGTGGCGTCTGATTCCGGTGCTTCGTCGCCGGATGTATCCGGTTGCGGTTCCGGATCGGCGGTCGATGGCTGCGGCAGCGCTCCCGGCTCGACCGGCGATGGCGCCGCTCTTTCGGGCGCGTCCGGCGGCGTTTGTCCAGCGGCGCCCGAAGCGCACCAGGACACCAGCGTAAGGGCGACAAGAAAACGTTCATACGTACGCATGAGAGCCCAGCCGGGACACGCGACCGCGCCGTGCATAGCGGCCGATTGTGAAGCCCGAAAGGCCGGCCGCCACGTGGGCCAGCCGGACTTGGAAGCCGGAGCCCGGGACCGAACCGTCAGGCTGCGCCAATCAGAACTTCGGTCAGTTCGTCGGGCTTATCGACCATGATGTCGTGACCGCATTTCTCGATTCCGAACGCCTGCCATGTCGGGTCCGCCTTGCATTGAGCGAGCCACTTGTCGAACGCCGGTTGCGGATAATCGACGGCCCGGATGTAGGTCTTCTTCGCCACCTTGTCGCGCGCGCCGGTGAACTTGTTGGGCGTAAAGGTCGGGCCGAGCGGCTGCGGCGTCAGCTTTGAATTGACCCAGTCGCGGTCCTTCTCGTTGACGCGAAACGCCGCCGCCGGAACGATCGGGCGCGATGCTTCACCCTTCGCCTGCGCCTCAAGGGCTGCCGCCCGCAAATTCGCCGGGGTCAGGTCAAGCATGCGCTCGCCGTTCACTGGCAGGAAGGCGTCGATGAAGACGATCGATGCGATCGATGGCAGGACCTGCTCGGCGACGCCCGAGATGATGCAGCCCTGCATAGGAGTGCCCGACCAGCACGACGTCCTTCAGGTCCTCGAACTTGATCAGGTTCGTCACGTCCGTGATGTGGGTGTCGAGATCGACCGCAGGCGTCAGCAGATGGACGCGCTCGCCCAGACCTGTGAGCGTGGGCGTGTAGACCTTGTGCCCGCGCTTCTCGAGCCGGTCTGCCACTCGCCGCCAGCACCAGCCGCCGTGCCAGGAGCCGTGCACCAGCACGAAGGTTCTCGCCTCGGTCTGCGCTTGCGCGTGATCCGCGATCGCGGCGGCCGCTCCAAGCGTTGCGGCTGCGGCCAGCACAGTCCGTCGGGTGGTGGATTTCTGATTTGGCATGGACGGGTCCTCCAGTCGTTTCTCGATTTCGGTTCAGGTGGGCAGCCGGAATGCGATCGGTGCGTCAGCGAAGATCTTGTACTGCTGCGAACGCGGCTTGGCCTTGTCGGCCTCGTTGAGCAGTTCGATCGAACTCTTTCCGATCAGCGCACGCGGCAGGATCATCACCCGGATGAAGCGGCTCGGACGATCCGCCGCGGCCTGGGCAAACACCGCGTCAGGGCCGCTCTCATACCAGGCGCCGCCCGGCCCGTAGGACGTGGAGCGGCCGTGGGTGTCGATGCGGATGCCGCCTTCGATCAGGCAGCGGATGCCCGGCCCTTGATGGCGGTGCAGGAAGGCGCAGCCGCCGGGCGGGAACGCGACGCTGTCACCGCGGATCAGCAGTTCGCCGGCCGGCAGGGTGGCGAGCGGTGCGGCGATCTTCTTGCGGGTCTCGACGCCGGTTTGTGGCGATGCGTTCTGCGGTGCTTCGCCGTCCGTCAGTTCGAAGCGCCAGCAGCACGCGCCTGCCGACCCGGCCAGCAGCGTGACCGCGCCCTCGCCGTGCCAGGTTTCGCCGTCCGCGATCGTGCGGTCCGCGATCGTCACCGATCCATGCACCAGGAAGATCATCCGGGCGTGCGCCGGCAGCGCCAGCGTGGCGCCATCCGCCAGAATGTCTTCGTAAAGCGAAAGCACGGGATGCATGCCGGCCCCTTCTATGAAGGCGGTCAGAATAGTCGAGATCGCCGGTTCGACAACACCGCTGCGAGGCGTTACCGTCTGAATTAAACGCAATCCAGCCAGCGAACAACGCGCCATTGAACGCCGCCCGCCCGCAGCCTTGGATGAAGCTCGCGGCCCTGCTGGTTGTGCTCGCGGCACTCGGGCTTCCGCTCAACGATCTGCCCCGCTTTGCACTGCTGGTGGTTGCGGCCGTGCTGGTGTTCGCCGGCACGGTAACCGCGAACCGCATGCGCTGGCTCGGCGCGCTGGCCGTGGCCGGACTATGTCTCCTCGCGCAGATCTTGCTGCCGGTGCCGCGCATCGAGGAGGGCCACAACGTCTTTGTGGTGAAGGGACCTCGGCGGCGCGCTCGAAGCCGGGCTGCCGCCTGCGGTGTTCCGCATCATGGCGGACGAGTTCGATGCCCGCTATCCGCCGGACCGCCGTTGCGATCCCGCCATCTTCGGCTGCTGGCGCGGTATGGGCTTGCCCGACCGCACCTTCGCATTTTCGGCTGACGGCATTTTCGGTCATCCGGCCTATTCGCGGCGCGTCATCGGGGATCGATTTCTCCGATCCGGTCTGGCTCCGCCTCGGGTTCATCAACGAGGTTCGCTACAATTGGAATTCGCGCACCAGCGATGTCGCGCGCGCCACGCGCGACCGCCGCATCTCGGCGCTGCTGCACCAATGGCGTCTGGAGATGCCCTGGTTCGTGATGTACCGCTTTCCGGCGGCCTTCGCCGGCAGCGCGCTGTGCTGGCGCGGCGAAGTGCTGTGGGAAGACAGCGGCGGTGAGTTCGCCACGCTCCGTCACCCCACGATGGCGTGCCGGACGCTGACGCCCGGCGATATCGGCCGGCGCATCTTCGGCGTGGCGATCCGCAACGATCCGCCGCTTGCCATGCGGCTCGATCCAACTGCCAAAGTGCGGACCTGGCAGATCGCGGCGGCGGCCGTGCCGCTGATCGGCGCCGCCGCGGTGGTATGGCTGCTCGCGGTCTGGCGGCTGCGCCGTACGCTGCTGCCGTTCACCTTCATCGTGCTCACGCTGGTCGTCGCGTTCCTGAACGATCCGAGCTTCATCGGCGGCGTGCGGCCGTTCGATTCCGGCGACGATGGCCTGGTCTACGATGGCTATGCGCGGGGGATGCTCCAGCACCTCATGGCGGGCGATATTCGCGGCGCGCTGCGCGGCGAGGAGAGCGTGTTCTATTTCACGCCCGGCACGCGCTACCTGCGCGCGTTCGAGCACGTGATCTTCGGCGAAAGCTATCTCGGTTATGTCGCGCTGATGATGTTCCTGCCGATTTTGGTATTTGCGCTGTTCCGCCGCTTCCTGCCGTCGCGCTGGGCGCTGGCGCTCGCGCTGACCTTCACGGCGATACCGGTCGGCGTGCTGTTCGGCTCAAGCCTGGTGCTTTACATCAAGTGGGCGGCGCGCGGCTTCGGCGACCCGGCAGCCTATGTGAGCTTTATCGCGGGCCTGCTTCTTCTGATCGGTCCCCGCGGCGCTGAACCGTACGATCGAAATTCGCGGGACCGCTTCGGGCCGGCGTGCGGTGCCGGGGCGTTGTTTGCACTGGCGCTGTTCGTGCGGCCGAACCTCGCGCCCGCCGCCGGCATCTTGCTGGGCGGAGCGGGCCTTGCGGCGCTGTGGCAGCTGCAAGTCCGCCGTCTCGCCGGCATGTGCGCCGGTTTCCTCCCGGTGTTCGGAATGGCGCTGCACAACTGGGTCTACGGCGGCGTGTTCGTGCTGTTCACCACCACCAGCGCGCTCGCGCAATCGATGCCGCCGTCGGCCTATGCGGCGGCGTTCGCCGAACTGCTGCGGTTCGATTTCACCGGCGAGCACGTCACGCAAATGCTGCGCCAGCTCGGCGACTGGCTTGCGGGTCCGTCCGAATTCATCGTCATGGCGCCGCTGCATCTCGCGGCGATCGCCGTGCTGGTGCGTGTCGCCGGATGGGGACGGTCTGACCCCTGGCTGCGTCTCATCGCCGGTGCGACGCTGGCCCAGCATTGCGTCAATCTCTTCTTCCTGACCTATGCGCGCTATTACTACCTGACCTGGCTGCTTACGCTGCTGGTGGTCGCGGTGTGGTTGCATGACGAAGGCATGGCGCTGCTGCGGCAGCGATGTCCATCAATCGCCGATATGATGTCGCGGATGGCGCGCTCGCGGGCCGGTGTCGCGTTGAGGGCGGTCCTCGACCGCTTGCTCCGCAGTTGGGACGACGGTGCTAGGCCGGACGCGCGGCACGCCGCGACGTAGCGCGCGGCCTTCGGGCGCGTGCTGGCTTGGCGGCTGGCCGTGTTCCGCGCCACGACTGTCTTGCCCGGCAGTTCGAGGAAGCCGCGCAGATGCGCCAGCATCAGCGTGCCGATGTGGAGTTGCGACACGAATTCGCCGGCGAGGATCATGTGCGCGAGTTGCCGGGCCGTGACCAGTTCGACGATCATGCCGGGTTCGGGCGCGGCGACACGCTCTCCAGTCTCCACGAAGAACGAGTGAATGCGATTGTTGAGCCGCCCGGTGCAGGGCGAGCCGTTCCCCAGCCGGTGAATCGACGCGGTGGCAAAGCCGGTCTCCTCCAGAAGCTCGCGGCGGCAGCTTTCGGCCGGATCCTCGCCGGGATCGACCAGACCGCACGGCAATTCCCAGGTGTATTCTTCTATCGTCGGCCGATACTGCCGCACCAGCGGGAAGCGCCCCTTGGGGGTGCGCGCGACGATCGACACGTAATCCTCCTGCGCAACCGCGTGATAAAGTTGCGGCGGCGCGCCGCGCGCGAACTCGACTTCCCGCTCGATGATGCTCATCCACGGCGAGACTTCGGTGATCTTGCGCTTGCGGATTCTTGGCCATTTTCCGGCCATGCGATGTACTCTACGATTTAGTGGGTTGTGCGAACGACCGTTACGGGCGGGCGCCGCAGCCAGGTCGTGGCAAAGGCGTAAGCGTACCAGCGCAGATAGGCCGGCAGCCATTTCAGAACGCGGAACCGGCTTGCGCCGTGCCGGCGCTCGAACCACTGCACCGGAACTTCGCCGACCCGCCAGCCCAGCCGGTGCGCCTTCACCAGCAGTTCGATGCTGTAGCAGAAGCCCTGATCGGACTCGACCGCGATCTCATCGATGACGCGGCGCGAGAACAGCCGGAAACCATTGCTGGCATCGCTCGCGGGCAGCCGCGCCAGGCGGCGGAGCGAGAAATTGCCGGCGCGCACCAGTACGGCCTTGAGCGGCGGGCAGCCGACCATCGCGCCGCCCGGCATGAAGCGGCTGGCACAGACGATGTCGCAGCCGCCGCGCGCGAGCGCCACCATGCGGTCGAGCATGGCGGCGTTGGTGTGATCGTCAGCCGGATACATCAGGACGAAGGGCGCGCGGCTGGCACCGAACCCGGTCATCACCGCGCTGTGGGCGCCGCGTCCGGTGTTGCGCAGGAACTCGACCGGAAGTCCGGCAAAGGCCTCCGGGTTATCGCGGATCGCCGGCAGGGTGTCGTCGTCTGGGTGGTCGTAGCAGATCAGTACCCGTGCAGGGGTCGCAAGATGCTGTGCCAGCGTCGAAAGGGTCGCGACAATGTTGCGGCCCTCGTTGTAGACCGGGATGACGATGTCGAGCTCGCGCTGCGCCGGCATTTCGGTTCGTTCGGAGAGGTGAGCGGTGGATCGTTCTCACTGCCTACCACTGTTATTGCACCGCCGCGACCGCCCTCTCGCTTAAGGTTGTTTGCACAATACCAGCGGCAAAGGACGTTGACCGTCATCCTGAGGCGCGAGCAAAACGAGCCTCGAAGGATGCATGGCCCGGAAACGTTGGCCGTCGCCCTTCGCGGGCGGCCTGCGCGCTCTTGTGACCCGTCGCGGTGAGTTTTGGGGCGCGTCCACATTTTAACGCTCGGGCGACCCCCGGCTCGCACGCCGCAAGAAATTGTGAAACAAAAGTGGCGGTTGTGCGTTGCAATAGAGCCGGATTAAGCGAGGTGCTTCATGTCTGCAATTGAACGTCTATTGGTCCCCGGCTGCAACGAATTACCCGCATGTCGTTGTGGAAACGAAATGCATCTGGCAGGGATCGACCCCCATTCTCAAACAACCGATGCGCATGTGCGCGTCTATGGTTGCCACAGTTGCCATCACGAAATGCGATTGACGATTTGGAACGGCGTGTCGCCCGCTCTGGTTGAGCAACACCTTGCGCGCCAGGCCGAACTATAGACGCGCAGGCTCTCCACGATCCTCTGGCCGCGCGGCGGGTCGGCCGGGCACGCCGGCCCGCGCTCCGATAAGTCCGGGTAACAACCGAGGTTCCGACTAAGCGGGTTCTTTCAATCAATTTATGGCCACGCGCACCGGCACTGTAGCAAGTGACAGACTATGAGTAATCGACGCTGGCTACGGCTATTCGTCTTCGGAAATCGACGTGCGCCTGCGAGGGGAGCGGGCGCGATGACCGGAACCGCGCAGATCGTTCATCAAGTCTTTACGCCCGCGGTCAGCACGAATGGGCGCAGCGGTTCCATGATCCGCAATCCGAAAATCGTGGCGTCGATGAAATTGTAGATCGGCAGCAACAGCCGCGCGCCCGACGACGCGACGTAGCGGTAGGCCAAGCCGGACAGATAATCCGACGAAACGCGGAAACCGGCGCGTTCGAATGTCGCCGCAACCTCACGCGCGAGGATCGGCCGTTCGTTTTCGGTCACGCCGACCGGGCTGTAGAACGGCGACGAGCGGTCGCGATAGAGCCACATGAACGGGTTTGCCCGGTTGGGGTCGAACGCCATGAAGCGGCCGCCGGGACGCAGCACGCGCCAGACCTCGGCCGCGCATCGCGATGGATCGGGCAGGTGATGCACGATGCCGCTCAACATCACACCGTCGAGGCTGCCCGAGGGAAATGGCAGGTGCTCGACGTCACCTTCGATGAACTCAACCTCGGCATATTTGCGCCGGCCGATCTCGATGAGCTTGGGGCTGATATCGAGGCCGATACAGTCGTAACCGGCGCGCGACAGCAGATCGGTGAAGACGCCCGATCCGCAACCAAGATCGGCGACGCGCGCGCCGCCGGGCAGGCCGCTGAGCCGCACGAAGGCTTCGATCAGGCGCGCACTCGATTCCGGTGTGAAGACATCGTATTCGTCCGCGCTGGCGTGGTGGTCGAAGAACGCGATCTCCTTCAGTTTGTCCTGCTGTTTCGGTGGTGACAGGGTCATTGCCTCTTGGTTTCGTCGGGTTATGCGTTCTGGTTCTTTAGCGAGATAGCTGTCAGCGGGGTGTCGATTGCTGCAGCACGATCAAGGCGTCGAGCGCCATGCCGCCCTTCGGCAGCGCCACGAACGGGTTGATATCGACCGATTGTATGACATCCTCAAGGTCGGCGGCGAGCCGCCCCAGCGCGACGATCGCATCGACCACCGCGTCGGTGTCGAACCCGGACACACCGCGATAGCCGTGCAGCAGTTTTCCCCCGCGAATGCGGCCGAGCAGATCGCGCGCCTTCTCGCGGCTGACCGGGGGTGCGCAGAAGGCCACATCCTTGATCAGTTCGAGCAGAATGCCGCCGCTACCTGCCATCACCACGAGACCCATCTCAAGATCGCGATGCAGCCCCAGCACGAGTTCCAGTCCGCCCCGGATCTGCTGGCAGACCAGCATGCCGGTGAGGTCATGGCCGCTCAGTTTGCGCGACATCTGTTCGTAGGCGGCCGTCAGTTCCGCGGGAGTTGCCAGGTTGAGAGCGACCGCACCGACGTCCGATTTGTGCAGCAGCGTAGGCGACACCGCCTTGAGCACCACCGGATAGCCGATGCGGCCCGCGGCCTTGATGGCGGCGGTCTGCGAGTTGACCAGCGTCTCGGCCGGCGTGGCGATGCCGTACGCACGCAGCACGTTCTTCGATTCGGCTTCGTCGAGCGCGATGGGTTCGGGTTTCGCGCGGCTGCGTACGCGCTCGATGATCGTGCGCTGTACCGGTGCGGGTGCCGTCGCTTCCACAGTCCGAGCACTCGCAATCCTTTCGCGCTCCGCACGGCGGGCCACACTCGCGACCGCCCGCAGCCCTTTGTAGGCCTCTTGCAGAAACGACAGGTGTGGGGCTTTGGCGCGAATGTCCCGGCTGTAGTCCGTATGCCCCAGCGTGATCGGCGTGATGAAAGCGATCGGCTTGGTGGCTGTGGCGGCGT
This sequence comes from uncultured Alphaproteobacteria bacterium, assembly GCA_963756715.1. Classification (GTDB taxonomy): domain Bacteria; phylum Pseudomonadota; class Alphaproteobacteria; order Rhizobiales; family Xanthobacteraceae; genus VAZQ01. The sequence continues at coordinate 49,700 of CAVWOV010000033.1, read as the reverse complement.
AGTCGTTGGCCAGCCGGATGTAATTCTCGCTGCGGTCGGCGCCACGCGCGCGCGGCGGTCCCTCCTGCACCAGCACCATGTCGACGTTCGGATCGGCATGCAGCGCATCGATCGAGGCCATGAAGTTGTCGGCGCTGCTCAACACGCCGAACCCGCCGTCGATCGGATTGCTCACCAGGGAGCCGACCGTGAGCACCGCATTGAGCCGTTCGGTGGTCGCGGGATCGAGCGCATGGAATTCGAGGCCGTATCGTTCGGCGGCATCAAGCAGCATGCCGCGAAAAGCACCCGATAGGGTCACGGCGCCAAGCCGGCGGCCGGTCGGCGCTCCGGTATGGACGAGCAGTTCGGTAAGCTCGACCGCATCGTCAAGTGTCTCGGCGCGGACGACGCCGACCTCGCCAGCCACCGCATCGAACGCCTCGACGCTGCCGGCGAGCGAGCCGGTGTGCGCCAGTGCGGCGCTGCGGCCGGCTTCCGACAGGCCGAGCTTGATCGCGACGATCGATTTGCCGGCCGCGCGCGCCATCCGGCAGGCGGCTTTGAATTTCTCGGTATCCGATATCGCCTCGACGTAGATGATGATGACCTTGAGCTCGGGCTCGATCGGCGAAAAACGCGATGTAGTCGGCGATCGTCAGGCCGGCCTCGTTCCCGCTGGTGATCAGGTAGCCGGGCGCGATGCCGCGCTCCATCAACGACTGGTTGGTGTAGATCATCATCCCGCCGCTCTGGCCGACCAGCGCCACCGGACCGGGCCGGACCGAGAGCGCACGGTCCTCGGTCAGGGTGACTAACCGGCTTTTCGAGCAGATGTTCCCCATGCAGTTCGGGCCCGACACTGCGAGCCCGGTTTCGGCGATGACTTCGGCGAGTTCGCGGCCGAGCACGGCCGCCTCGGTGTCGAATCCCTCACCGAAACCGGCCGAAAACACCGTTGCGCTTCGGGCTCCCGCGGCCGCGCCGCTTCGCAGTGTTTCGACGACGCCGGCGGCCGGGACCAGGATCACCATGTGGTCGGGCGGTTCCGGCAGTGATTTGAAGTCCGGATAGCAGGGTTTGCCCCAGATTTCCGTCCTTCGCGGGTTGATCAGGTAGATCGGGCCGGGAAACTGGTAGGCGTTGAGATTGTGCCAGACACGGGCGGCCCAACTGCCCGGGCGGTCACTGGCGCCGACCAGCACGGCGTTGCGCGGCGCCGTCAGCGCGGCGACTTTTTTCTTGGATGCGTCGAGGTCCAATGCGACTCCCTTTGGCCCGTAACTGATTGCTCCGGCTCGACTTCTTGCAGAACTCACCGCGGATACCAGCCCGGCTTGCGCTTCTCCCGGAAGCTCGCGATGCCCTCGCGGGCTTCCTGGACTGCGGGCCGTGATGCGTCGGCGGGTTTGCGCGCACCGCGGCGAGCGTCGGCACAGCGTATTGATCCGACGTGTGTTTCAGCTCGCGGATGGCGCCCGGCGCGCCGTGCAATAGGTCGTCCGTGATGCGGGCCAGAATTTCGTCAGTCTGCCCGGCCTCGCAGACTTCGTGCACCAGACCGATCCGCAATGCGACCTCCGGAGAAATCCGTTCGCCCGACAGGCCATAGCGCCGGAAACTGCGATGGCCCATCGCCCGAATGAGGAATGGCGCCACGCCGAGCGGCGCCATCCCCACCCGGACCTCGGGAATCGAGAAGAATGCACTCTCCGTTGCGATCACCACGTCGCAGCATGCCACGAAGCCCGCACCGCCGCCGACGGCGCCGCCATGGACGACCGCAACGGTCGGTTTCGGCAGCGAATCCAGCGTTGTGAGCGCGTCAAGCAAGGCGGCGCGCGGCTCAAGCGAGTGATCCGCAGCGTCGCTCTCGCGCGCCGCCAGATCGGCACCCGTGCAGAAGTGGCGGCCGGCTCCGCGTAGAACCACGATCCTCACCGCGTTATCGCGGCCGAGCTCGGCGAATTCCGCCACGAGTTCGTTCAGCATTCGCTGATTGAAGGCATTGCCGCGGTCCGGACGGTTGAGCGTCACTGTGGCGACCCGGCGGTCCGAAATCTCAACTAAAATCGTCTGCAACGTCACATTCAGTCCCTCGCGCCGCGACCGTCCAGTTGCTGCGGACCTTCGCCTAAATTTTCCGCCCAAACCATATGGATTGTGACGGTTCCGGATGAGATAATTTCAGTGTCCGCCTAATGGCAACGACGCCAGGTGCGGGTACTCGTGCCACGCGGGGGTGGCGGCGAAGGATTATATTTTCACGCCGTACCCGAAGGGGTGAAGAGCGAAAGCGTCGGCATTTGATCCTGGGGTTGTCTGTCCAACCCACTCTCGACTTCATAAGGAGGCGAAGCATGTCAAACCACTTCACCGGTCTCAGTCTCGGCCCGCCGCTCGGCGACCAACGGCTCGACCTGTGCGATCTCTACGCATTTCAGTCGCCGACAGACCCGTCGAGAACGGTGATCATCCTGAATGCGAATCCGAATGCCGACGCGCTCCATCCGGACGCCATCTACCGGCTCAACATCGACAACGACGGGGATTTGCTGACGGACCTGGCGCTGAGCTACGTGTTTTCGAAGCCGCAAAACGGCAAGCAGACCTTCAGCGTGTTTCTGGCCAAAGGCGCGGAATCGCGCTCGGCTGAGGCGGTTGGGAAGAAGATCGTCGCCGATGCGGACGTCTCGTTCGGTCCCAAGCCCAATCTCGTCAAGGCGGGCGACTACACGTTCTTCGCCGGCAGCCGCAGCGATGCGTTCTTTTTCGATTTCGACGGCATCAAGAATCTGTTCGACATCCGGGGCAAGCGCAATTTCACCGAGCTTCATCTGCCCGGCACGCCGCCGTGGACCGGCGTGGATTCGAATACCGAAGCCAACGTCTTCTCGATGGTGGTCGAACTGCCGACGAGCGAACTGGCGCCGAATCCCGAACTGCACATCTGGGGACGATGCAGCGTGCGGCAGGATGGCAAGTTGCTCCACGTCGATCGCGCCGGCCATCCCAGTGTCAGCAGTTTTTTCAACACCGACGACACGAAACTCGAATACAACGCCAGCGAGCCGGTCAACGACCGCAATCGCTGGCTCGAACAGTTCATACATCTGATGGGCCACACCGGAAACTACTCGCGCGAAGAAGCGATCGCGACGATCGACACCGAGCGAACGCTGCCCGACGTGCTGAGCTTCGATCCGTCGAAGCCTGCGAAGTATCCCAACGGCCGCGTGTTCACCGACGACGTGATCGATTACCGCCTGGCATTCCTCACCAAGGGCGAATGCCCTCCCAGCGGTTTGAAGCCGCATACCGACATTCTCAAGGAGTTTCCGTACATCGGCACGCCGCATCAGAAGTGAAGGTGAGGGAGAGGATCGGCTGGTCGATTGGCGACGCCGGTCAGCCAACCGTCCCGCCCGCTCCACTGGTGATGGGGGCGTCAGGGAAGAAGTGCTCGCGCTTGACCTGCAATTCGGCCGCGAGCCGGGCGATGGCGTAGATATTCTTGATGATGCCCGGATCGTCCATCCGGCGGAATTTCTCGACCTCCTGCTCGGTGAAGTCCAGGTGCAGGTGCTTCTTCAGCCAGTCCACCTCGAGGCGCACGTCGTAGCGCAGGAAGGTGAACCACTTGCCGCCGGGTGGCGCATCGGCACTGAGATCGCCGACCTCGGAATTGATCTCCCAGCCCTGCGGGCAGTAGCCGAGCCATTGCATCTGGGCGAGCGAGAGCGTTTCGACATCACCCATGAGCGAGAGCAACGCGCTCAGCGTCACCCGCAGCGGCCCGAACCAGCCCAGTTCCTTGAACGACAGTTTGGTGCGGCTGGAGCCGGTGCCGATCGAAATGATCGACAGCTTGTCCGGTCCGAGCGGCCAGTTGATGTTGAACCCCTTGAGCTGCGTCATCATCAGCAGCGCCATGGTGGGATTGTTGAACGGCGTCACGCCGCCATCGACGAACAGGCCATGAGTTTCGGCGAGCTCCCGGCCGCCCTTGTCGCGCTTGAAGCCGAGCAGCAGCAGGCGGAGCTTGCTGGCCAGCAGCGACATCCACGGGTAGCCGGCGAGCTTGGCGTTGACATCGGCGAGCGGCTCTTCGCGCTCATCCTCGATGATGGCCAGGACTTCCGGATCGAAGAAGTGCGGCGCCGCGGTGCTGGCGCGCACCAGATTGGACAGCCGGTATTTGGCATTGCCGGTGAAGCCCTTCGCGCCGGTGGCGGGATCGGCCGCAACCGTATTCCAGTAGGGCGCCTTGGAATTGTTGGCGAGGATCCACGGGCTGCCGGTGTCGAGGCGCTTGGTAACGACGCAGAGTCCGGTCACGAGATCGGGGCTGTCGAGCCGGCGGTCCTCGACGATCTTGTCGATCTCCTCCCGCAAAGCGCCAGCGTCGAATTTCGCCTGTAATCCGGGAACCCGCCAGAGCGATCGGGAGAAGATGCGCGGCGCGAGCTTCAGGTAGAAGTCCTTGATCTCCGCGGTGCTCTTGCCAAGCGCCAGCGCGCCGGCGATCACCGCGCCGGTCGACGTGCCGCCGACAAGATCGAACCAGTCGCCCAGACGAGCCGGCGCCGCGCCACTCGCGACATGCGGCGCTTCGGTGGTGGGTGCGCCGGCTTGTTGCGGCGCGCTTTCGGCGGCCGCGGGACGAGTCCGTTGTTGCTCTTCCCGAATGATCTTCTCGATCCGCTCCAGGAACGCCACCGAGATCGCACCGCGCACGCCGCCACCGTCCAGCGCCAGGATCCGCTTTGGGCCGGGTCCAAACAGATGCCGGTCGCGGGCAAGTCCAAGGCCGGCTGGGGCGTCCTGCGCTTCGGTCATCGCGACGACCGACGGACAAGCGGTTTGCGGCGCATCGTGTGCCGCGGGTCGTCGCGGCGCGATGCGATCGACGTCACCCGGCGCAACGGCTCATTCCGCCGCATGGGTGCGAACGGCGGCCGTGACCGGGAAGTAGTCGTTGAGCCAATTGCGGACGAGGTCCCAGACCCGCTTGTTGCCCTCGGCGAACATGAAGTGATCGACGTCGGCGATCAGATGCAGTTCGGTGGGATGGCCGGCGCGCTTGAACATCTCGATCGACTGCTCGGTCGGGGTCACCGAGTCGTTCGACGAATGCAGCAGCAGCAGCGGCCGCGGCGCGATCTTGCCGACCACGTTGTCGGCGCGGAAGTCATACATGCTCTGCGCGGTCTCGGAGGTGAACTCGTGAATCGAGTTCTGCGCCAGGTTGGTGCGTAGGTGCGGCGGGATCGGCACAATATCGTAGCGCGGCACCATCAGCGGCTTGCCGTGCTTGGCGCGGTAACCGCGGCCCAGGGCAAGCATGTCGGCGAATTTCTTCCAGGCCTCGGCGCCGGGATGCTGACCGCGGAACTTGCGCTCGCCGTCGCCCCAGCCGCCGTTCGAGATCACCGCGGCGACGCGCGGATCGACGCCGCCGGTGTAGACCGCAACCGCGCCGCCGAAGCTTGAACCGACAACCGCGATGCGGTCGGGATCGACCGCCGGATGCTTGGCGAGGACCGTCAGTGCGCTGCTGGTGTCCTCGACCTGTTCGAGACAGATCAGGTTGCCGCGCTCGCCTTCGCTTTCGCCGCAGCCGCGCATGTCGAACCGCAGCACAACGTAGCCGAGCGAAGAGAGCACCTGGGTGGGCTCCATGGTGTTCGACGAACTCTTGTTGCTGCCAAAACCATGCAGAACGATGAAGGCGGCCCGCCGCTCGCCAGGGCGCACATCGTCCGGAACGTGGACGACGCCGGAGAGCTTCAGCCCGGCGGACGGAATGGTGACAGCGGTTTGGGTCATCGGCAGGTTTCCTCGTGAATTCTCGTCGGCATAGCGCCGTTCCGGGCGACTTTATCGCAATCGCGACGGCAGGGAAGATGGCACAAAGCAATGCGGCTGCGAAAGCCGCCAGCCCCACCGTGCCGATCACGCCAACAGTGAAATCGACGTCGTTGCGTGTTCCGCGCGGAGTTGCGGCCCGGCTGATGCCGTCGATTTACCTGCTTGGCTAGCCGCCGAAACACCCACCAATCACCCAGCACCACCACCAATCATCCGCCCATACGCTGATGCCTATCGCCTGCTAGCTCTTGGCGCTAGCACCGGCAGCGATCACCATCGGGGCGACGCCGCAGATGAATGCGAGCCCGATCATCAGGATCGGACGGAACCGCAGATAGCAGGCTTCGGTGGTGGCATCGGCCAGCGACTTGCCCTGGGCGCGCAGATCCTTGGCGAACTCGATGATGAGAATGCCATCCTTGGCGGCAAGCCCCACGATGGTGATCAAGCCACCGTGAAATAGACGTCGTTCGGCAATCCGCGGAAGGTTGCCGCCAGCACGGCGCCGAGCATGCCGAGTGGCACCGTGAGGATGACGGCGAGCGGGATGGTCCAGCTTTCGTAGAGCGCCGCAAGGCAGAGGAACACCACCAGGGCCGACAAGCGCCAGAAGGAACGGCGCCTGCGAACCGGAGAGCTTCTCCTGCAGCGACTGGCCACTCCATTCGAAGCCGAAGCCGCGCGGCAGCTATTCGGCGAGCCGTTCCATCTCGGCGATGGCATCGCCGCTGCTGTAGCCCGGTTTGGCGGCACCGCTGATGCGCACTGACGGATAGTAGTTGAAGCTCAACGATCTGCGTCGGGCCCAACCTCCCAATGCACGGTGCGAACGACGTGATCGGTACCAATTATGCCCTGGCTGTTGCGCACGCTGAACTTGAGGATGTCGTCCGTCCTGCATGCGCCGTTGGTCATCGGACTGGACAATGACGCGCTGCATACGGCCGCGGTTCGGGAAGTCGTTGATGTAGGCCGAGCCGAGGTTGGTGGAGATCGTGTTGTTGATGTCCTCTAAGGTGACGCCAAACGCTGCCGCCTTCTCGCGGTCGATGCTCGAGTTGCACCTGCGCGGCCGGCGGCAAGCCTTCGACGAAAACGTCCTGCAGCACCGGGCTCTTGCCGGCCGCCGCAAGCAACCGGTCTCTTGGCCTGCATCAGCGCATCGTAGCCGCGCTGACCGCGGTCCTGCAGCCGGAAGCTGAAGCCGGCCGAATTACCGAGATTCGTCGATCGGCGGTGGTTCGAGCGCGGAAACTTTGGCGTCCTTGATCGACTCGAGCGTCCGGTTAGCGTCTTCCACATCGCTTTCGCCGAGTCCTTGGGCCGCGCTCCGACCAGTCTTTCAGCGTGATGAAGGCCTGCGCGGTATTCTGGCCTCTGGCCGAGGAAGCTGAAGCCGGTGAGAAACGCTGACCGAATCGACGCCGCTGCGATTGATGAGATAGTTCTCGACCCGCCGCACCACCTCGGCGGTGCGGTTGAACGAAGCTTCGGGCGGTGTCTGCACGTCGGTCGTAAAGAAGCCCTGGTCGTCCACCGGCAGGAAGCCGCCCGGCATGCGCACGAACGCCCAGCCCAGCGCCGATCAGCAGGCACAGATAGACCAGCATGGCGCGGCCGGTGCGCAGCAGGATCCAGCGCACGCCGCCCCGATAGCGTTCGCGGGCGCGCTGCATGCCGCGGTTGAACCAGCCGAACAGCCCGCCGCCCACATGGCCGTCGCCCTTCTTGACCGGCTTGAGCAGTGTCGCGCACAGCGCCGGCGTCAGCGTCAACGCCATCAACGCCGAGAAGCTGATCGCCGCCACCATGGTGACGGAGAACTGGCGGTAGATGATCCGACCGAACCCGGGAAGAACGCCATCGGGATGAAGACTGCAATCAGCACCAGCGTGATGCCGATGATCGCGCCGGTGATCTGGCTCATCGCCTTGCGCGTGGCCTCGCGCGGCGACAGCCCTTCGGTCGCCATGATGCGCTCGACGTTCTCGACCACCACGATCGCGTCGTCGACCAGGATGCCGATCGCCAGCACCATGCTGAACAGCGTCAGCAGATTGATCGAGAAGCCCAGCAGCAGCAGCGTCGTGCAGGTTCCAAGCAGCGCCACCGGCACCACGACGGTCGGAATGATGGTGTAGCGGATGTTCTGCAGAAACAGGAACATCACCAGGAACACCAGGACGACGGCCTCCATGAGCGTCATCAGCACCTTGTGGATCGAGGCTTCCACCACCGGCGTGATGTCGTAGGGAATCTCGTACTTGATGTTGGGTGGGAAGAACTTCGACAGTTCCTCCATCTTCTCCCTGCACGGCGTTCGCGGTTGCGAGCGCATTGCCGGTCGGCGCCAGCAGCACCGCAGAGGCCGGCGCTGGGCTGGCCGTTGAGGCGGGTGGTGAATTGGTATGCCATGCCGCCGACTTCGACGCGGGCGACGTCGCGCAACCGCACCGTAGAGCCGTCGCGGTTTGCGCGCAGGACGATCGCGCCAAACTCTTCCGGCGAGGCGAGTTGCGCCCTTCACCAGCACCATGGCGGAAATCTGCTGAGTCTTGCGGCTCGGCTCGGCGCCAATGCTGCCGGAGGCGACCTGCGCGTTCTGTGCGCTGATGGCCTTGGTCACGTCGTCGGCCGTCAGATTGAAGCCGATCAACTTGTCGGGGTCGATCCAGATCCGCAGCGACCGCTCGGTCGAATAGAGCGTGGCGCGGCCGACGCCGGGAATCCGGCGAATCTCGCCCACGATGTTGCGGATCATGAAGTCGCCGAGGCCAACCTCGTCCAGGCTGCCGTCGGTTGAACGCAGCGTGACGAGTTGCAGCACGGCGGTCGACGCTTCCTCGACCAGGATGCCCTGCTGAATGACTGCGCGCGGCAGCCGCGCCTCGACGCGCTTGAGACGGTTCTGCACCTCGACCGACGCCAGGTTGGTGTCGGTGCCGGGCACGAAGTTGGCGGTGATCTCGACCTGGCCCAGCGAATCGCTGGTCGACTTCGAAATTGAGGATGCCGCTCGCGCCGTTAAGCTCTTCCTCGATCAGGCGCGTCACGCTGTTGTAGAGATTCTCCGGCGACGCGCCCGGATAGGCGGTGCTCACCGAGATCGACGGCGGCGCAATGATGGGATATTGCGCGACCGGCAGCTGCGGAATTGCGATCACGCCGATCAGGCAGATGAACAGCGCGATCACCCACGCAAAAACCGGCCGGTCGATGAAGAAGCTCGGCACCGGCAATCTCGTTCAGCGGGTTATTGTCGTGGTCGAGGTCTCGACCCGGCGCATGTTGTGCGTGTCGGGCTCGGAACTGGCGGTGCGCTCCTGTCGCCATGGCACGGGCCGTACGCGTGCCCCGGGAACGAACTTCTGGAAGCCCTCGACGACCACGCGCTCACCGGCTTTGAGACCATCCTGGATCAACCAGTGATCGTCGACGACGCGGCCGGTCCGGACCTGTCGCAGGATCGCGCGATTGTCGTCGGAAACCACGTAGACTTCGCTGTCGCCCGCATCGTTGCGCTGGATCGCTTGCTGCGGCACCGCCAGCGCGTCACTGTCGATGCCCTGCTCGATCTGCACGCGCACATACATGCCGGGCAGCAACTCGTGCTTCGGGTTTGGAAAGGCGCCGCGCAACGTCACCTGACCGGTCGTCGGATCGACGGTGGCGTCGGTGAACAGCAATCTGCCCGGATGCGGAAAGAGGGTGCCATCATCGAGCACCAGCCGCACCGTCGCGGTTTCGGGGCGACGGTCTCGAGTTCGCCGCTCTCGAAATTGCGCCGAAGCTCGTTGAGCTCGCTGATCGACTGCGTGAAGTCGGCATAGACCGTGTCCAATTGCTGAACGGTCGCCATGTGGGTTGCTTCGCCCTGTCCGACCAGCGCACCCTCGGTGACCAGGGCGCGTCCGATCCGGCCGCTGATCGGCGAGCGCACGGTGGCGTATTCCAGACTCAGACGGGAGCGCTGGAGGTCGGCCTGGCGGGCGGCGACGTCGGCTTCGGCCTTACGGAGATTGGCGATCGATGTCTCGTGCTGAACCTGGGTCGCGACGCGACCGGCCATCAGCGTCTCGACGCGCTTCGCCTGCTGCGTCGCCTGATCGAGCACGGCCTGCGCCTTTGCGAGTGCGGCTTCGCTCGCCTGCAGATCCACTTTGAACGATGCGGGATCAATCCGATACAGCACGTCGCCCGCTTTCACGTCGGCGCCCTGCTGGAAGGTTCGCTCCATTACGATGCCGGACACGCGTGCCCGCACCTCGGCGATTCGTGTCGGCGAGATCCGGCCTGGAAGTTCACGGATGACGGGCCGTACGGCTGGCTGCATCGTAACGACGCCGACTTCGACCACTTCGCTTGGCACCGACGTTTCGGCTTCGGTGCAGGCGGTCAATCCCAACCCCAGGCCGCCGCACACGAGCAAAATGCCCATCGGTTTAGACAACAGCATGCAAGTTCCCCCGTTTCGCTCAAGAATCGATAACTTAATAGATTATAATCATATACTTACCGCGATGCAGCATAATATATGCTGCGTTGCCTCACTATCGCGTTATCACTGATTTGAAATACGCTTCTCGCCAGCCCCGAAACCCGGCCCCTAACGACAGGAGGCCAGGAATTGGTGGCAAAAGCATTGCGATCGGGTGCCGTCAGGGCAGTTTCTCCGCCCCTGCGACAATTATTCCGAAAATTCCATTTTTGCGCGCGACATCCACGGCGTGCGACGGGACGGCGTGCAATTTTTCGCAGCGGACGTCGGCCGGCCTGCCCGCTGTATTGATCACCCGCCCGGGCGGCTTGCCAATTCGGCGCCGCCGAGTGCGTAGAGGGTCTGGTTGTCGATCTCGCCGCTCGGCTTAATTCCGTACCGGTCCTGGTATTTGCGCACGGCTTCTTTAGTCATGGGTCCGAGAATGCCGTCGATCGGGCCGGCATCGAAGCCCTTTCGTTGAAGCGCCTGCTGAACCTTCATGACCCGGTCCGGTGTGAGAGCGGGGACCGCACTCATGTCGAGATATTTGGGCTCGGCCGGCGGCGGTGGCGACTGCGAGGTCACGTCTTGATTCGGCGCCTGAGCGGCAGCCGGCAGTTCGGCCGCAACGCAAAGGCAGAATGCTGTCACGCTGGCAATCACGAGTCTGTTCACAGGAACCTCCTCTCGTGCGACGGGACAAAGAGCGGCAAGGGATAAAGATTGGGCCTCCGCTAGCCTGTGCCGCAAGCGGCTTCGGTTCAAAATGTTGCGAAAAAATGCGCAACAGGGTCGCAGGCTTGCGCGCAGGCTCTCTCGATTTCGAAGCCCGATCTGGCGTTTCGCCGATCGGGCTCGGTGGAAAGAGGGCGTCCCTGACGACGACGCCTGAGCTTACCCGGCCTTCGGCTTGCCGAGCCCGAGTTCGCTCCAGCGCGCGTAAGCTTTGTCGAGGTCGTCCTTCTCGGGCCACACGGTCGGCGGGAAGCGCGCGCCGCCAAAGTCCGGATCAGGGTCGTAGTCGAGGTTCATGGTGGCGTCGATCAGCACCCGGTTCCATTTGCCGGTGCCGAACAGCGCCGGATTGCGGTCGCGCTTGCGGGTGGACGGATCGAGACCGGCGCCGAAGGTCGCCGGCATGATGACGATGTCATCCTCGCCCGCATTGACCCGGTGAGCGATCGCCCAGTCGACCGCCCCGTAGTCGTGGATGTCGATGTCGTCATCGACCACGGTGACGTGCTTGTAGCGCACGTGCGCGGCCGATGAGCCCCACAGCGCATTGGCCGCCTGCTTGGCCTGCCCGCGGTAGCTCTGCTTCATGCGCACCAGCACGTTGATGCCGGTCTGCACCGGCGGGCACCACACGTCGGTGATGCCGGGCACGCCGGCGCGATCGAGCACATTCCAGGCGGTGGCGGCGCGCATGATCGACGACACCACGCCGTTTTCCGAATAGCTGCCCGGCAGCGAGCCCTCGATGGTGCCGCGCAGGATCGGGTCGTTGCGGTGGGTGATGGCGGTGACGCGGATCGTGGGCTTCGGCGCCTTGTCGCCCGCGAGGTATCCGGTGAATTCGGCGTAGGGGCCCTCCATCACGAAGTTGTCCGGGTCGAGCTGCAGAAAGCCTTCGATCACGATCTCGGCGGTGGCCGGCACATAAAGGTCGTGGCTCTCGCATTTCACCAGTTCGACCGGCGCACCGCGGATCGCGCCGATCACGTCGTACTCGCAGGTGCCCTTCGGCACCGGCGAGCCGCCCGTGAAGGCGAGCGCCGGCTCCCAGCCCATCGCGATCGCGATCGGCATTTCGTTGACCCCGCCGTGTTCCCAGGCGGTGGCATGTTGGCCGATATGCTGCGCGCGCCACATCAGGATCGGCAGCTTGTTCTTGTCGCCGATCATGCCGCGATAGACCCCGACGTTCATCACGCCGGTCTCGGGGTCCTTGGTGACGCAGCCGCCGTAGGTCTGGATATAGCGGCCGCCATCAAGCCGGTTCCACCAGGGTGCCGGAAAGTCGAACAGGTCGATGTCGTCGCCCTTGAGGATGTTCTCCTTCACCGGGCCGGTGGCGACGATCTTCGGCGGGATCGCGCCGGTCAGGATGGTGCGGCTGATCTTGACGAGCTCGCGTGGATGGGTGTCGGGCGGCAGCCCCATCATGATGGCGATGCGGCGATAGCTGTTGAGCGACGAGCCGAAGATGCGGCGGCAGCGGCTATCGGGCTTGTTGTAGTCCTTGATATTGTTGAAGACGATCGCCTTGCCGGTGCCGGGCCCTTGCGCGAGGCGCATGATGGTGCCGAGCTCGATGTTCCAGTCGACTTCGCCGTTGACCTCCTGCAACTCGTCATGGGCGCGCAGTGCATCCATCCAACCGCGCATGTCGCCGAATGCGACCGGCGTCCGCTCGTACGGACAAATCTTCTTTTCGGGTCTGGAACATCTCGGAAATCCTATTCGATCGCAGGAGGTTTATTTTACCAGGAACCGTTCGGCAGGCGGGGCGATTTCGGTGACGAGATCGCGGACCAGCCGCTTGTTCGGAAGCGGAGCCAAGGTCATCGCGCGGGGCTCAAGTCGTGCGGTGCAGGCATAGACGGTTTTCCCGTCAAGCTCCATCATGCATTCCTTGCACGCATTGGCATTGATGCAGGAGAAGCGGACGGCAAGGCTCGGGTCGCGGTTGCTGCGGATCCAGCGCAGACCATCGAGCACGGACTGGCCGGGCTCGAACGGCACGTCGTAATGCTCCCAGCGCCCCGCATTGGCGGCGCTGCCGCGCCAGACCCGGAGTGTGGCGGTGGCCGTCATTGCGCGGCAGCCTGGGCGGGCGCCGGGACGGACTCCAGCACGATGCGGTCGCCGTCAAGCCGCTGCACCTGGTTGACGTGCCATTCCGGCAGCATGCCGGGAAAGTCCTCGCGCTGGTGGGCGCCGCGGCTTTCGGTGCGCATCAGCGCGGCCTGCGCGACCGTGCGTGCAACGGTCAGCATGTTGCGCAGGTCGAACCAATCGAGCTGTTGCAGATCGAACGCCCCGCCGTCGCCGGCGGGTCGCGTCCCCAGCGCGCCGGTGAGATCGCCGATGGTGGCGAGCGCTCGCCTGAGCTTCGCCTCGGTGCGGAACGGACCGGCGTCGTCCGCCATCGCGGCTTGCAATGTCTGCACCATAGCGGCGGTGTTGATGTCCGGGCGCGCGGTGGTGGCGGCGAGCAGGTCGAGTGTTGCGCGCGCAGCCTGCGGGACGAATGCCTGCTGATGGTTCCGGCTCGCGCGCTCCGCAGCGGTCGCCCCGGCGCGGCGGCCGAACACCAGCGCTTCGGTAATGGCATTGCCGGAGAGGCGGTTGGCGCCGTTGGCGCCGCCGACCGCTTCGCCCGCGACCAGGAGGCCCGGCACTTCGGTTTGCATCTGGGTGTCGGCGACGACACCGCCCATGTGGTAATGCGCGATCGGCGCGACCTCGATTGGCGTCTTGGTGAGGTCGATGTAGTTCGCCGCCAGCCGGTCGATCACCGGTCCGAAGGCCGCGCGCAACTCGGCCTCCGAGCAATGCTGGAAGGAGAGATAAGCGCCGCCGTGCGGCGAGCCCCGCCCGGCCTCGTTCTCCTTGACGATCGCATAGGTGGCGAGATCGCGGGTGACGACATAGCGCCCACTCTCGCTGACGCCATAACGCGCGGTGAACTCCTCGCCCTCGCGGTTGAGCAATTTGCCGCCGAGCTTGTAGCGGAACGGATCCCACATGATCGGGTCCATCCCGATCAACCTTGGGGCAAGGTGTCCGATCGGGAAGAACTGCACGAATTCCATATCGATCAGCGGCGCGCCGGCGCGCAACGCCAGCGCATAGCCGTCGCCGCTCATGTTGGCGGAGGCGCTGTTGCGGCGGTAAAGCCGCGTCAGTCCGCCGGTCGCCACGATCGTTGCCTTGGCGGCGATGGTGACGGGCTTCCCGCTCGGCAGATGCAGCGCACAGGCGCCCACCACCTCGCCGTCGTGGCGCAATAGATCGACGATCAGCAGGTCACCGGCCTGGCGAATTCCGGACGTACGCTTGACCACCGTGCGCAGCGTCCGCGAGACCGCCGGGCCGGTGTTGAGAAAGTCGACATAGACGCAGCGCGGCCGGTCGTGTCCGGGCGCCATCGTCGCGGTGATATGGCCGTCCTTGCGGGCCCAGCCGACGCCCCATTCATCCATTTCGAGGATGCACTCGGGGCCTTCCTCGCAGAGCAGTTGCGCGAGCCGCTCGTCGCACAGCCCGCGTCCGGCTTCGAGCGTGTCGTCGTAGTGATGGCTCCAGTGGTCCGGCGTTTCCTGGCCGAGCGCGACCGCGACCGTCATCTGCGCCATGACGGTGGCGCCGCCGCGTCCAATCAGGCTGCGATCGGCGAGGAACACCGCGGCGCCACGACGTGCCGCCTCGATCGCCGCATACATGCCGGCGCCGCCGGATCCGATGATCAGGACGTCGGTCTCGACATGCATGGGTTCGGTAGTCATGCGCGCGCGTGCTCCGGTCGAAAGCTATAGCAAGCCCGCGAGATGCTTGCTTCTGTCCAGGACGCAGCGCAGCGTCGCAAATCAGGCCGCCTCTTTGCGCTTGCGCGCCGCGATCTTCACCGCCTGGATCACCTCCGGATAAGTGCCGCAGCGGCAGAGATTGCCGGACAGATAATGCTTGATCTCATCATCATCCGGATCGGGATTGCGGTCGAGCAACTGGCCGGTCATCAGGATGAAGCCGGGTGTGCAGTAGCCGCACTGGAACGCGCCGGCCTCGATGAAAGCTTCCTGCACCGGGCTCAAGGTATCGCCCTTGGCCACGTGCTCGATCGTCGTTACCTCGGCGCCATCCGCGAAGACCGCGAGGTAGAGGCAGCCCGACACCGCGATGCCGTTAACCAGCACGGTACAGCAGCCGCACAGCCCTTGCGCGCAGCTTTCGCGTGCGCCCAGCAGATTGAATTCGTTTTGCAGCACCTCGACAAGGTTGTGGTGCGGCTTGATGTCGGCGCTGACGCTTTCGCCGTTGAGCGTGAAGTTGATCGTGCGTGCGGCGTTCATGGTCATGCGTCCTCGATCGGCTTGCCGGCCTTGGCGCGCAGCGCGCGCAGCACGGCTTCGGGATTGAGCGGCAATTCCATCAGCCGGACGCCGCAGGCATCGTCGATGGCGTTGGCGATCGCGGGCGAGCCGCAGAACGTCGCGGTTTCGCCGACGCCCTTGGCGCCGAACGGGCCGTTTGCCTGGTCGGCGTCGATCGCCTCGCATTCCATCGGCGGCACGTCATGGATGCCGGGAATCTTGTAGTCGGCCAGCGACGCGTTGGTGACCTGGCCGGCGTCGAGATGCATCTTCTCGAACATCGTGAAGCCGAGCTGCATCAGCGAGGCGCCGGAAATCTGCGTCTCGACGATCTTCGGATTGATCGGTTTGCCGCAGTCGACGACGTTGATGTACCGGATGATGCGGACGTTGCCGGTTTCGGTGTCGACTTCGACCTCGGCGCCCGACGCCGCGCACATCCAGAACGGCGTCACGTTCGGCGAGTAGCCGGTCACCGGGTCGGACGGCGTGTAGTCCGGCTTGTAGGTGCCGGTGCCGATGATATTGCCGGCCTGCATGCCGTATTTCTTCTGGAACAGCGCGGCAAGCGGGATATTGCTGCCTTCCGGTTCGCCGAGATCGCGCGCCATCGCCTTGATCTTGTCGCGCGCTTCCTCGGCGGCAAGCTTGACCGCATGTCCCATGTGGAAGAGCGAGCGCGAGCCCAGCGTTCCCATGTCGTAGGGCGTTATGTCGGTATCGCGCGGCACCACCCGGATGCTCTCGGCCGGCATGTTGAGCACTTCGCCGACCATCTGCGCCATCGCGGTGTCGGAGCCCTGGCCCATGTCGACGGTGCCGCAATAGAGCGTCGTCGAGCCGTCGGCGCTGACGTTGACCATCGCAACCGACGTGGTGGGTGAAATCACCGCCTTGTTGGCGATCGCGATGCCGCGGCCGCGAAGAATGGTGCCGCTGCCGCGATCGAACGGCTTACTCCAGTTCATGCGCTCGACCACGCGCTCCAGCGCGGCCGGTACCCGGGCATCCTTGAGAATCTGACCGGTCGGATGGGGGCGTCCGTCGTGCAGGACATTCCGGCGGCGGAACTCGACCGGATCAATCTTGAGTGCCTTGGCGATCAGGTCGGTATGGCTCTCGTAGCCCCAGACGAGTTGCGGCACGCCGAAGCCGCGCAACGCGCCGGCGGGCGGCACGTTGGTGTAGAGCGCGTAGGAATTGATCGACACATTCTCGATGTCGTAGGGACCGGACGCCGTGAAGCCCGATTTCTGCGTCACGCGCGGCCCGATATCCGCGTAGGCGCCGCCGTTCCAGAACACCTCGCACTTGCGCGCAACAATGCGGCCGTCTTTGTCGACGCCGCTCTTGATGCGGAATGTGCTTGGATGCTTGGTGATCTGGTAGAACTGCTCTTCCATCGTTAGAGCGACTTTCACCGGACGCCGCGCGATCATCGACAGCGCCAGCGCCATTGCTTCCAGCTTGATGTAGAGCTTGCCGCCGAAGCCGCCGCCCAGATAGGGCACCTTGATACGCACCTTGTTCTCGGGCCAGCCGAGCAGCCGCGCGATCTCGGTACGCACGAACGACGGTCCCTGCGCGCCGCTATAAATGGTGACGCCACTCTCCTTCCAGTCGGCGATCGAGCAATAGGGTTCTAGCGCGAGATGCAGGACCTTCTGGGTGCGGAAGGTATGCTCGAACACATGCGCAGCCTCGGCGAAGGCCTTGTCGACGTCACCGCGCCGCAGCCGGTAGTCGAGCGCGACATTGGTGCCCTTGCGGCCCTTGAGGTGCTTGAGGTCGGCGAACGTGCCGGCGGGCTTGAGTTCGTCGTGCACCAGCACCTTGTTGTCGAAGGCTTCGACCTCGTCGAAAACGGGGGGCAGTTCGTCGTATTCGGCGGTGATCAGCGCGGCCGCTTCCTCGGCGACGTGCGGATCCTTGGCGAGCACGACCGCAACCGGCTCGCCCACATAGGTGACCTTACCGATCGCCAGGATCGGCTGGTCGTGGAAGGCCGGGCCGTAATACGGGTTGGGAATGACCTTGATGACGTCCTCGGAGGTCACGACCTTGAAGACGCCGGGCACTTTGCGGGCTTCGCTGACATCGACCGACTTGATGCGGCCGTGCGCGACCGTGCTGCGGAATATCTTGGCGTGCAGCATCCCGGGAATGCGCATGGTGTGGGTGTATTCGGCGCGGCCGGTGACCTTTTCGCGCGCTTCGAGACGGGGCGGCGAGCGTCCGACCTGTCCGCCCGGCATGGTAATCGTAGTCATCAGTGTTGCTCTGCTTTCTGCATAGTAGACTATCGCTCAAACGTGCTCGCGAACTCGGTGGGCAGGGGAACCGCAGTCTGCCGCTCGTTGTCGCCCGTCACTTTGTTCATCCGTTCATGGCCTGGCGCACCGCGCGCGCCACGTAGACGCGCAGCAATTCGCGCTTGTAGGGCGCCGAACCGCGCACGTCGGTGATGGTTTCGCACTCCTCCGCGGCGGCATCGCCGGCGCGAGCCAGCAGCTTGTCGTCGACGGTGGCGCCGGTGAGGATTTTTTCGGCTGCCTTGAGGCGCATGGCCTTCTCGGTCGCGGCGCTGACCACGACGCGCGCCGACTTGATCGAAGGTCCCTCGGCCTCGATCGCCGCGGCGACGCCGAGCGCCGGCCAGTCGTCGGCCGAGCCGGTGGTGCATTTGAGGTAGGCCGAACGCATCTTGCCCTGCGGCGGCACGCGCAGCTCGGTGATCAGTTCGTTCTTGTGCAGCACGGTTTCGAAATAGCCCGCGAACAGGTCTTCGACCGCGATGGTGCGTTCCCCCGTGGGGCCGGTGACCACGACTTTTGCGCCGAGCGCGATCAGGACCGGCGGCAGGTCCATGTGCGGGTCGCCGTGAGCGAGATTTCCGCCGATGGTCGCCACGTTGCGCACGCGGACATTCGACAGCCGCAGCATTGCGCGCGGGATGACCGGCGCGTGGCGCGCGACCTCGGGCGAATGCTCGACCATGGCGAGCGGCGTCATGCCGCCGATGGCCAGCTCGCCGTCCGCGGAGACCGCAATGCGCGCGTATTGCGGACCGAGCTTGCGCAGGCTCACCAGCCGGGTCGGGCGGAAGACCCCGGACTTCATCATCAGCATGAGGGCGGTGCCGCCTGCGATTGGCCGCACGGTCGCGTCGTCGGGGTCGAGCAGCCCGATGGCGTCCGGAAGGGAAGTGGGTTCGGCAAGTTCGAACGGCGTCATGCGAACCCGGTCCTTTCAGTCGTCGTGCCCGGCCTCATGCCGGGCATCCACATTTCTAGGTTTGAATAAAACAAATCTTGGATGGCCGCGACAAGCCCCGGCCATCCGATGCGAGAGATTAAGATGATGCTCCCGCGGAGGATGCTGGCGCAAAGGCAGCGCGGATGCGTTCGGCGAACTGCCGCTCCATCTCCTTGGCCTTGGAGCGCAGCACCGGCTGTCCGAGACTGCCGAGCTTGCCGGTCAGCGCGGCATCAATTTCGTAACTCACCTTGGTTCCTTCGCCTTCGTCCGCCAGCCGGGTCACCGAGCTTGCGGTCAGCCGGCCGACGATGCCGAACGGCGTCCCTTCGATCTTGGCCTCGATTTCGCGCGGCGCGTCCATGCGCACCACTTCAACCGTGATGTTAAATTTGAATTTCAGATAGGCGACCTTCGCTTCCAATACCGCGGTGTAGTGGTTCGGGTCGATCTCGTTGAGTTCCTTAACGCCCTCCACGCAGGACGCGAAGAAGCGTGCATCACGAACCTTCTCGAATACCGCCTCGCGCGGGGCGCCGATGATGATTTCGCCGGTGAATTTCATCGCTGCGATCCGTATTCCTTATAAGCTGTATGGTTTGCGCAGCTCGCGCAAAAGGTGGCGGTGTTGCGAGCGGCACGCCGGGCAGGTGTCGATGCGGGCTTTCTGTGTAACCCGGATTTTGTTCGTGAAGGAAGGGCATGGCCGGTCCGATCCCGGCAGGGGGCTCATAGCTGTTCTGCCGAGGCGCATCGCCGATTCCCCGATTTGGTTGCCACCGGATACCGATTTCACCTGAAAACGGCAGCGGCTCAACGAAATCGGTGAATTCTTACCGAAGTTTTCCAATTGTTCCGGGAACGCAGCAACTTAGTCGGCGTTATCGGACGGGCCAGCGCATGTGCGGCTGAGAACAGCAATTCGGTGAGAGAAGAAGGGAGTCACGCAATGTGGATCTCGATTTTTACGCTCGTCTCCGCGGCCGCTGTCGGTTTGAGCGTGGCGGCCATCCTGATGCAGCCGAGGGCGGTGCGAACCCTCCGCGGGTAGTCAAATTCGCCGCGTAGCCGGCAAAATCGCAGCAACCAAAGATTGGGCGGCCCGCCAGGGGCTGCCCAAATTTTCTATCCGAGCCTGTAGATTGTAAGGGCTAATTTCCGATTTTCGACCGATTTTGGGCCGGCAGGCCGCAAATCCGGTGCGGATGGCAATTGTCCTTTTGCCCCCATCGCCTCCTCCTTGCTATGAGCGTTGCGGCAGCCGATCACTGCCTGGGCCGCTCCCCGCCCGAGCGAACGACCGGAGAGGCAATGTCGTCGTCCCTGCTCATGACGCGGCGCTTTGCGCCCTTGTTCTGGTGCCAGTTCTTCTCGGCATTCAGCGACAATTTCCTCAAGAATGCGCTGGTCTTTCTCATTCTGTTCCACCCCGACATCGGGGGATCGCACGCCGGTGCCCTGGTGACGCTCGCCGCCGCGGTGTTCATCTCGCCCTATTTCTTCCTCTCCGCGCTCGGCGGCGAGATGGCCGACCGCTACGACAAGGCGCTGATGGCGCAGCGGATCAAGTTCGCCGAGATCGGCGTCGCCATGATCGCGGTGCTGGGATTCAGCCTGCACTCCGTCCCCATCCTGTTTTTTGCGCTGTTTCTGTTCGGCGTCATCGCCTCGCTGTTCGGGCCGATCAAGTACGGCATTCTGCCCGATCACCTGGAACGCTCCGAGCTGCCGGCCGGCAACGCCCTGGTCGAAGGCGCGACCTTCATTGCCATCCTGCTCGGTACCATCGTGGGCGGAATCGCCGCCAAAAACGGCGGCGACCCGGCCCGGTTCGCGCTGCTGATGATCGTGTTCTCGCTGATGTGCTGGGGCGCGAGCCTGCTGATTCCGCGCACCGGCGAGGCCGCGCCCGGCCTGACCATCCAGAAGAACGTCTTCAAATCGACCGGCGGTCTGCTCAAGTTTCTGCGCGAAGACCCGCGGCTGTGGTGGGGCGCGATCGTCACGAGCTGGTTTTGGCTGGTCGGCGCGGTCGCGCTGTCGCTGATGCCGACGCTGGTGAAGAACGTGCTCGGCGGCAACGAGGAGGTGGTCACCACCTGCCTGGCGATCTTCTCGATCTCGATCGCGGTCGGTTCAGGCCTGGCGGCGTGGCTTGCGGCCGGCCGGATTGTCCTGCTGCCGACGCTGATCGGGGCGGTCCTGCTGGGCATTTTCGCAATCGACCTCGGCTGGTCGACCTACGGCGCGGCGTCGATCCCCGGGCTTGCGGGCTATACGGCGATCTTCCAATCCGCACGGGGCTTTCGGTTTGCCTTCGACCTGTCCGGCCTGGCGATCGCCGGCGGATTGTTCATCGTGCCGGTCTTCGCCGCCGTGCAGGCGTGGGCGGGCGCCGACCGCCGCGCGCGCGTGGTGGCCGCCGTCAACGTGATGAACGCCGCCTTCATGGCGGGGAGTTCGGTGATCGTCGCGCTTCTGCAAATGGTGGACCTGACGACGTCGAGCCTGTTCATGCTGCTCGGCCTCGCCAGCCTTCTGGTCGCGGTGGCGATCGGGCGCACGATGCCGGCCAACGCGCTCAGCGACGCGCTGTCGATCGTCTACCGCGCGTTCTTCCGGATCGAGGTCGAAGGGATCGACAATCTCAACAATGCCGGCTCCAACGTCATCATCGCGCTCAACCACGTAAGTTTCCTGGATGCCGGACTGGCGCTGTCGTTGCGCAACCGCAAGCCGATTTTTGCCATCGATATCGGCATCGCCAAACGCTGGTGGGTGAAGCCGATCCTGAAAATCACCAACGCGATGCCGCTCGATCCACTCCGGCCGATGGCGATCCGCACGTTGATCGACGCGGTCAAGAACGGCAATGCGCTGATCATCTTTCCCGAAGGGCGCATCACCGTCACCGGCAGCCTGATGAAGGTCTATGACGGCGCCGCGATGATCGCCGACAAGTCGAACGCGGTGGTCGTTCCGGTGCGCATCGAGGGACTTGAGCAGACCCCGTTCAGCCGGCTGTCGAGGGAGCAGGTGCGCCGCAAGTGGTTCCCGAAGGTCAAGGTCACGATCCTGGAGCCGGTGAAGCTCTCGGTCGATCCTGAGCTCAAGGGCCGCAAGCGGCGGCTGGCCGCGGGCGCGGCGCTCTACGGCATCATGTCCGATCTGGTGTTCCGCACCACCTCGACGGACCGCACGGTGTTCCAGGCGGTGGTCGATGCCGCGCGCCTGCACGGCAAGGGGCGGATCGCCATCGAGGATCCGCTGTCGGGCGCGCTCACTTATAAGCGCCTGCTGGTCGGCACCTCGGTTCTCGCCGGCAAACTTTCGCAACTGGCGCCCGCGGGCCGCGCGGTCGGTGTCATGCTGCCGAATGCCAACGGCGCGGTCGTCACCATCCTGGCGCTGATGTCGGCCGGGCGCGTGCCCGCGATGATCAATTTCACCGCCGGCGCCGCCAACATCCTTGCGGCCTGCAAGGCGGCGCAACTCGACACGATTGTGACGTCAAGCTCGTTCGTCGAGAAAGGCAAGCTCACCAATCTGGTGGCGACGCTCGGTCAGACCGTCAAGATCGTCTATCTGGAGGACATTCGCGCGACCGTCACGTTCGGCGACAAGATTCGCGGCCTGCTGAATGCCGAAACGCCGTTGATCGAACGGCAGGCCGACGATTGGGCCGCCATTCTGTTCACCTCGGGATCGGAAGGCGTGCCGAAAGGCGTGGTGCTCTCCAACCGCAACATCCTGGCCAACGCCGCGCAGGCGGCGGCCCGCATCGATTTCGGCCGCCAGGATAAGGTGTTCAACGTGCTGCCGGTGTTCCATTCTTTCGGGCTGACGGTCGGCCTGATGCTGCCGCTCGTTTCCGGCGTGCAGATCTACCTCTATCCGTCACCACTGCACTACCGGACGGTCGCCGAACTGATCTACGGCGTGAACGCGACGATCATGTTCGGCACCGACACGTTCCTCGCCGGTTATGCGCGGGTCGCGCACCCCTATGACTTCCGTTCGCTGCGCTACATCCTGGCGGGCGCCGAGCCCGTCAAGGAAACGACGCGGCGCACCTACATGGAGAAGTTCGGGCTGCGCATTCTCGAAGGCTACGGCGTCACCGAGACCGCGCCGGCGCTCGCGCTCAACACGCCGATGTACAACAAGTTTGGCACCGTCGGCCGCATCCTGCCCGGCATGGAGGCGCGGCTCGACAAGGTTGAGGGCGTCGAAGAAGGCGGCCGGCTGTTCGTCCGCGGCCCGAATGTGATGCTGGGCTATCTCAGAGTCGAAAATCCCGGCGTGCTCGAGCCGCCCGCCGAGGGCTGGCACGATACCGGCGACATCGTCACCATCGACGAGCAGGGTTTCGTTACCATCAAGGGCCGCGCCAGGCGCTTCGCCAAGGTGGCGGGCGAAATGATCTCGCTGTCGGCTGTCGAGGCGCTGGCGTCGGAACTGTGGCCCGATGTGCCCTCGGCCGTTGTGGCGGTGCCGGATGCGCGCCGGGGCGAGCGGCTGATCCTGGTGACGCAGCAGAAAAATGCCACCCGTGCCGATTTTCAGGCGTTTGCGAGGTCGAAGCACGCCTCCGACTTCATGGTGCCGTCCGATGTCTGGACGGTCGACAAGCTGCCGATGCTCGGCTCCGGCAAGGTCGATACCTTGAGCGTGGCGGAACACGTGAAGGAGCGCCTCGCCACCGCCACGCCGAAACCGGCGCTGCTGGCGTAAGATGGCCCTGCCGGGACGCGCCGGCATCGGCGAGAAAATCTTAACCGTCCTCTCCTAGCTTGCCCCTGGCCGCCTTCGGAGGCCCGTCTCAGTGCGTCGTGCGGCGGGCTTAATCCAATCGCCCGGCCAGGGGGAACCTGATGGCCGCCAGAACAGGCCGACACCTGGTCGCGATGTTCGCGTGCCTGTTGTGGCTCACCGGCTGTGAGACGCCGTCGCAACTCAGCGACCCTTCTGCGGCCGGCACCGCGCAGACGGCGTCGCCCGACGACGATCCGGCGACGACCGGTACCTTGCCGCCCGCCCCGGACGATGCGCATGCGCAGCACGCGCCCGACGGTTCGCCCGGCACGACGGCCAATAGCGACATCAACCTCGGCAAAAAGTACTATGACGCCGGCAATTTCGGCTTGGCCAGACGTCACTTCCGGCGCGCGGCCGAACTCCGTCCAAACGACCTCGAAGCCTGGGTCGGCCTTGCCGCGGTCTATGACCGGTTGCGCCGGTTCGCTCTCGCCGACCGGGCATACGATCAGGCCATGAGGATCTCAGGCCCCACGGCGCAACTGCTCAACAACCGGGGATACTCCTACATCCTGCGTGGCGACTTCCGCCGCGCCCGCGAGACGCTCGACGAGGCGCAGGCGAAGGAGCCGAACAATCCCTACGTCAAGAGCAACCTCAAACTCCTTGAAGCCAGCGTCCGCAAGCGTAAATCCGCAGCAAACAGCACCCGCTGACCGGCTTATACCCCGCTGGACTTCATCCGGGCGGCATGCCACGTGACGCCGTCGATCAGCCCAAAGCGATCCACCCATGTTCGAAGCTTTCAAGAAGTTCCTGTCCGACGTCACGGAGGGCGACAAGCATCCCGGCCGTTTCGAGGACAATGATTACCGGCTCGCGGCCGCCGCCATGCTGGTCCATGCGGCGGCGATCGACGGCGAGGTCTCCGATGCCGAGCGCGCCAAGCTGCACGTCGTCGTCAAGCGGTGGTTCAGCCTCGATGACGCAATGACGGATAAGTTGGTCGCCGAGGCAACCGAAGCCGAGCACGATGCGATCGACCTCTATCATTTCACCAGCCTGATCAACCGCTCGATGGACGAGGACGGCCGGCGGCGCATGGTCGAAATGATGTGGGAGATCGCCTATGCGGATGGCCATGTTGGCGAGTTCGAGGAGAACCTGATCTGGCGCGCCGCCGATCTCCTGGGGATCTCGTCGCACGACCGGATCGAGTTGCGCCACCGCGTGGCGAACCAGGGCGGGGCCCCGAAACAGTGACGCAGGAAAAGCGACCCGTCACGCTGATCACCGGCGCGTCCGCCGGAATTGGGTCAGCGCTCGCGCGCGTGTTCGCGGCGAACGGCCACGATTTGATGCTGGTCGCCCGTCGCGCCGACCGGCTCAATACGCTTGCCGACGACATCGCCGGCCGCGGGCACCGCCGCCCGATCGTCGCGCCGGTCGATCTCCAGGCGCGCGACGCCGTCCGGCAGATCGACGACGGCCTTGGCCGCGCAGGGCGCCGAGCCGGACATCGTCGTCAACAATGCGGGCTTCGGCCTGCTCGGCGCTGCGGTGGCGCTCGATCGCGCCGAGCAGCTCGCAATGATCGATCTCAACGTGCGCGCGCTCACCGAACTGTCGCTGGCCTGGATCGACAGCCTCAAGCGCCACCGGGGCGGCATCCTCAATGTCGGATCGGTCGCGGGTTTCCTGCCCGGGCCCGGTATGGCGGTCTACTACGCCACCAAGGCCTATGTGCTCTCGTTCAGCCAGGCATTGCATTACGAACTCAAGGATACGGGCGTCCGGGTCACCGTGCTGTGTCCCGGCCCGGTTCCGACCGAATTCCAGGCGCGCGCCGGCGTCAGCAGCACGACATTTCCGCGCATGCTGGCGCGCTCCGCCGAGCGGGTCGCCGACGAGGGCTACCGCGGGCTCAAGGCGGGACGCGCCATCGTGGTTCCGGGCGGGTCCAACAAGGTGGTCACGGTCCTGACGCGCCTGGTGCCGCGCCGTCTCCTGCTCGCCGCCACGCGCAATCGCAAAGATTTCGCCAGCAATGAAGCCTTGCGCGGCTTTCATGGCGGCCCTCCTTGAGATGGCCTTGAATTCCTGCTCGTTTCGCGGCTACCTGAAAGCGTTGGTTCGCTAATTTTTCGGAGCGTGATTCGACCATTTGGCCATGTTGCAGCCGATCTTGATCGTGATGCACCAGGAGAACTCGACCCCTGGGCGCGTCGGCAATGCCCTCCGCGAGCGCGGCTTCCCGCTCGATATGCGACGCCCGCGGCTGGGCGATCCGCTTCCCGAGACGCTCGCGGAGCATGCCGGCGCCATCATTTTCGGCGGGCCGATGAGCGCCAACGACACCGAGGATTTCATCCGCCGCGAGATCGACTGGCTGGCGGTGCCGCTGCGCGAGAACAAGCCGTATCTCGGCATCTGCCTCGGCGCGCAGATGCTGGCGCATCATCTGGGCAGCCGGGTCTACAAGCATCCCGACGGGCATGCCGAGGTCGGCTACTACCCGATCCGGCCGACCGATACCGGGCTCGCGGTCTGCGATCCCTGGCCCGAGCAGGTCTATCAGTGGCACCGCGAGGGCTTCGACCTGCCGTGCGGCGCGGAGCTGCTGGCCGAAGGCGACAGCTTTCCGGTCCAGGCGTTCCGTTACCAGACCGGCTACTCGCTGCAATTCCACCCCGACGTGACGCACGCCATGATGTGCCGGTGGACGACGCGCGGGCACGAGCGCACGCTGCTGCCGAACGCGAAGCCGCGCGGCGCGCATTTCGCCGACCGCGCGGTGTACGATCCGGCCGGCCGCGCCTGGCTCGCGGCGTTCCTGAACCACTGGCTGGCCCAGCCGTCGGCGGCCGCGAATCCGTCCCAGCCCGGCTGAACCCGGACTCACAGGCGGCCGAACATCAATGCGGGAGCCGGAGTCAGCCCGCTGGCTCGGCCGGCTTTTCCTTATAGAAGCTGTCGACCCGCGCGAGCGACGGAAACGCCCGCATCCAGATCAGCACCACCAGCAGAATTCCGACCCCGCCAACCAGCACGGCCGGAATGGCGCCGAGCCAGGCCGCCATCGTGCCGGCCCGGAAGTCGCCGAGCTGATTGGAGGTGCCGGTGAACAGCGAATTCACCGCATTCACCCGGCCGCGCATCTCGTCGGGTGTCTCGAGCTGAACCAGCGTAAAGCGGATCACCACGCTGACGGCATCCGACGCGCCCAGGATCGCGAGCGCCACCATTGACAGAATAAATGATTTCGACAGCGCGAACACGATGGTCGCGAGACCGAACAGCGCCACGCAAAAGAACATCGTCCGCCCGATATGGCGGGAGAGCGGCCAGTTCGCCAGCACAGCCGACACCGTCACCGCGCCGATCGCCGGGCCCGCCCGCAACAACCCAAGTCCTTCGGGGCCGGTGTGAAATATTTCGTTGGCGAAAATCGGCAGCAGCGCCGTCGTGCCGCCAAGCAACACCGCGAACAGATCGAGCGATATGACGCCGAGGATGATCGGGCTATGCCGGATATAGGCGACGCCGGCGAAGAATGCGGTGAGGTTCACGGGCGTCCGGGTCGGCTCGCGCGGTGCGATGTGCATGAAGGCGAGGAGAGAGGCCGATGCGACAAAGAACACGAAGCAGATCGTGTAAGGGACCGCTGGCCCGAACGTGTAAAGAAAGCCGCCGAGCGCCGGCCCGCAGATCGTCGCCAGTTGCATCGTGGAGGCGGACGCGGCGACCGCGCGGGGAAACAGCGACGCCGGCACGATCGACGGCAGCAGCGTCTGCTGGGTCGGCGCCTCGAACGCGCGCGCGACGCCGAAGATGAAGACGGCGGTCAGGATGAGTTCCTTGGTGATCCAGCCGGCGACCGAGGCGAGCACCAGTGATGCCGCGACCGCTGCTTCGACGATCTGGCAAATCTGCAGCATGCGGCGACGGTCGTGCCGGTCGGCGATCTGGCCGGCCACCAGCATGAACACCGCCATCGGCAGGAACTGCATGAGCCCGACGAGGCCGAGGTCGAAGGCGCTGCCGGTGAGCGCATACATCTGCCAGGCGACCGCGACTCCCAGCACCATGAAGCCGAGCGACGCGCAGGTGCGCGCGCCCCAATAGAGCATGAACGGACGGTGGCGCAGGATGGAGCCCGGCACGGCGTCGGTGTGGCTCATCGGGCGGGGAGACTTTCGTCGACGTCAAACGTGGACTTGGATAGGGTTGTTCCGGCGGAAGATGCTTACACGATTTCACGCGTGGCGTGTGTCCGATGACCTCCCGTTGTTTCGTACCTTAAATCAACGACGGCACCAGATGGTCTGCACGTCATGGTGGCCCGGCGCTTGCAGGCCATTGGCGTGCTGTCCGAAAGGGGTAAAATGAACATTGATTTTGAAAAATTCCGGCGCAGAAAGCAGACCGCCGCCGGATCGCAGGAGTTGCCAGATGTTGCCTACTGCCCGCAAGCTTGCCTTCACCGACGTTCCGGTGATCGATCTCGCCCCCGTCTGGTCGGGAGATGACGAAGCCCGCAACAAGGTTGCCGAACAGATCGCCGAAGTGTGCGGCCGGGTCGGCTTCATGTACATCAAGAATCACCGGATCGCGACGCAGGACGTCGACGCGATCTTCCAGACCGCCGCGGACTTCCACAATCTGCCGCTCGACGCCAAGATGGAAGTCTCGATGACGAAGAACAACCATGCACAGGGCTACCTGCATGGCATGACCAAGGGCAACGAAAAGAGTATTTCAGAAAATCTCCAGGAAGCCTTTCAGATCAGACGGCCGCTTGCCGATGACGATCCGGGCCTGCGCGAAGGCCTGCCGCTGCACGGCAAGATTCCCTGGCCGAGCGCCATGCCGGATCTCAAGCCGAGGATGATGTCATATTACGACAAGGTCGATGTGCTGGGATATGAACTGCTGAAGCTGTTTGAGTTGGCGCTGGAGATGAAAGAGGGCACGCTCAAGCAGTTTTTCAAGAAGGACATGAATTCGCTGCGCCTGCTGCACTATCCGCCGCAGAGGCCGGAGGAGGAAGGCGTGCATCTCGGCGCGCGCGCACACACCGACACCAACGCATTCACGATCCTGGCGCAGGACGCCAATGGCGGATTGGAAATTCGCAACCGCGATGGCGAATGGGTGGCGGTGCCGCCGGTCGAAGGAACGTTCGTGGTCAATGTCGGCGAAGTGCTGAAAGTTTGGACGGACGGCATCTTCTCGTCGACGCTGCATCGCGTGATCAACCGCTCGGGCCGCGAGCGTTATTCGATCCCGTTCTTCATGTATCCAAGCTACGATGCGCTGATCCAGCCGCTGCTCAAAAATCCGGATCCGACGAATATCGCGCCCGAGAACCTGCATACCTCGATGCCGCGTGACCGGCCGTTCGTGTACGGCGAATTCAAAGCCCGCAGTACCGCGAGGATCATGCCCAGCAAAGTGCCGGTGCCAACATGAAGCGTTGCTTGACCATATCTTTGCTGGCCGCCGTGTTCGGCATGCTGGCCTGCGCCGGCGCGCCGGCCGCCGAGCGCTACCCGACGCGAACGATCCGGATGGTCGTTGCCTTCGCGCCGGGCGGAGTGGCAGACATCATGGGCCGGCTGCTGGCACAGGCGCTGCAGGAGAAGCTTGGCCAGACCGTCATCGTCGAGAACAAGCCGGGTGGCGATGGGACGATCGGCATGGGCGAGGTGGTGCGAGCCGCACCGGATGGCTACACGCTGCTGGTGGGCGGGTTCGGCGGGCAGATCGTTCCGCCGCTCATGCGCGATAATTTCCCATTCGACGTGCGGCGCGACATCGTCAAGATCGCGATCACGGCCGAATTCGCCAACGTCCTGGTGGTGAACAGGGATCTGCCGATCAATTCGGTCAAGGATTTGGTCGGCTATCTCAAGGCGAGACCGGGCCAACTGAACTTCGGCTCGTCCGGCCGCGCGACGTCCGACCGGCTGGCGGCGGAATTGTTCATGATGGAAACCGGCACGAAGATGCTCAACGTTCCCTACAAGGGCGGCGGCATCGCGCTCAAGGACCTGCGTGCCGGAACCACGCAGGTGATGTTTCCGCAGTTGCCGGCGGTGATCGGGCTCGCGCAGTCGGGCGATGTGAAGCCGCTCGCCGTCACCAGCAATTACCGGCTCAGTCAATTGCCGGATGTCCCCACGCTTAGCGAAGCGCTCTTGCCCGGATTTCACGTCACGAGCTGGAATGTCATCCTGGCCCCCAAGGGGCTGCCCGACGATATCCGGAAAATCCTGAGCGACGCGCTGGTGCAGGCCGTCAAGGAACCGCAAATTAAGGAAAAAATGCAGAAGCTGGGCATCGTGCCGGTAGGGCTTCCATCGGCCGAAGCCGATGTGTTCTTTGAACAGGAACTGCAGCGGTGGAAAAAGGTGATTGATTCTGCCGGGCTCAAGCTGGAGCAATAGGCTGCAAGCACGCCGGGAGGCGACGGTTGAAGCATTCATCATACAGCAATGCGCCGGTCCGATACGCGACCGTCGGCGCAGCGGTCGCGGCGACTTGGCTGCTTGCCGCCGCCGGTGTCTTCAACATTTCCGCGAGCCTTGCGCAGAGCGCAGCATCGTCTAATCCACCGATCTGGACCGTGCCGGAAGTCGGTGCGCTGCCAAACGATGCCAACGGCCAGTTGATCCGGCGCGGGCGCGACCTGGTGACCGCGACCTATGCGCATATCGGTCCGGAAGTCGCTGATCCGGCGAAGCGATTTGCCGGCAATAATCTCGCCTGCGGCAATTGCCACCTGATGGCGGGCACAAAGAAGTTCGGCCTGGCGCTGTTTGGGCTCTACGGCGAATTTCCGCTCTACAGCGCGCGTTTAGGCGCCGAGATCACGATCGAAGATCGTCTCAACGCCTGCATGACACGCAGCATGAACGGCAAGCCGCTGCCGGTCGATGCGCCCGAGATGCAGGCGCTGGTCGCCTACATCAAGTTTCTCTCGACCGGCGTGGCGCCCGGTCAGCGCCTGCCGGGGCTCGGAACCGGCACCATGCCGGAGCTTGACCGCGCGGCCGATCCGGTGCGCGGTAAAGTCGTCTTCGGCAATACCTGCGCGCTGTGTCACGGCGTCGACGGTCTGGGCATTCGCCGCAGCCTGCCGACCACCGATCTTGGCTACATGATGCCGCCGCTGTGGGGCTCCGACAGCTTCAACGACGGCGCCGGCATGGCGCGGCTGATCACGGCGGCGAATTTCATTCACTTCAACATGCCGCACGGCACGGACTACCTGAACCCGCAGCTTTCGCCCGAGCAGGCGTGGGACGTGGCGGCCTATCTGGTGTCGCAGCCGCGCCCGAAGAAGGCGGGGCTCGACAAGGATTTTCCCGATCTGCTCAACAAGCCGGTCGATGCGCCCTACGGACCTTATGCCGACGGCTTCAGCGAGCAGCAGCATAAGTATGGTCCGTTCGCGCCCATCAAGGCGGCCATCGCGCGTCTCAAGGCCGAGAAGGCGACCGGACGGCCAGTACCCGCACCGCGTTAGATCGTTTGCCTGTTGGATTTAAGTGAACTAGGCAGCAAGACGTTCCGTTCAGCGCCGCTTCGCCTCGATCGTGTCCCAGATCATCGCCGCCACGTCGGCACCGCCAAGGTTCTTGATGGCGCGGATGCCGGTCGGCGAGGTGACGTTGATCTCGGTGAGAAAGCCATCGATCACGTCGATGCCGACGAAGATGAGCCCGCGCTCGCGCAGTGCCGGCCCGAGCCTGTGGCAGATCTCCCGCTCGCGCGGCGTCAGGTCGGTCTCCTTCGGCGTGCCGCCGCGCACCATGTTGGAGCGCAGGTCGTCGGGCGCCGGCACCCGGTTCACCGCGCCGGCGAACTCGCCGTCGACCAGGATGATGCGCTTGTCGCCGTGCTTCACGGCCGGGAGGAATTTCTGCACCACCCATTGCTCGCGAAAGGTCACGGAGAACAAGTCGTAGAGCGAGCCGAAGTTGAGGTCTTCCTGCGCCAGACGAAACACCGCTTCGCCGCCTTTGCCGTAAAGCGGCTTCATCACGATGTCGCCGTGCTCGACTCGAAACGCCTTGATCTCGGCCAGGTCGCGCGTGATCAGCGTCGGCGGCATCAGGTCGGGAAATTCCATCACGAACATTTTCTCCGGCGCGTCGCGGACTTCGCGCGGATCGTTGACCACGAGGGTCTTCGGATGGATGCGCTCCAGCAAATGGGTGGTGGTGATATAGGCGAGGTCGAACGGCGGGTCCTGGCGCAGCAGGATCACGTCCATCTCGCTCAACTCCGTACGTCGCGGCTCGCCCAGCGTGAAGTGATTGCCGGCCTCGTCGCGGACTTGCAAGGGCTGCACCGCGGCGAACACCCGCGCTTCCCGCAGCGCCAGCCGGTCGGGCGTGTAATAGGCGATCGAGTGGCCCCGTGCCTGGGCCTCCAGCAGCAGCGCGAACGTCGAGTCACCGCGGACGTTAATCCGCTCGATCGGGTCCATCTGCACGGCGATTTTCAAGCTCATCGACCCCCCTGGCAAACCATCAGGTAACTCAAACGCGGCGTTAATGATTCATCGTCGCTCTGGCCCGTCAAACCGACATGGATGGGGGCGAGTGTCGAGGTGCAGTTGCCGCATTTTTCCATTTCGATCAAGCTCTACGCGATCTTTGTGCTGCTCGCTACCGTCACCGTTGCCCTCGTCGCCGGCGCGGTGGTGAACTCTCGGCAGCAAGCTGGGCTGGCCGGTGAATTCGAATCTGCGTTCTAGGGCGCCTTGAACGTCGCGTGCGTCAAAACGCTGCTTGATACCACGGAGATGGAATCCTGCGGCATCTACATTTCGCCCGAGGCCGCCGGCGCCAAGGCGTTTGCGACCGGCCTCATCAAGGCCAACGACCGGATCGGCGACATCATCACGGAATGACGGCGGACGGTGCGGCCGGATGAGGCAGGGCAGGCATTCTCTGACCGCATCAAGGCCTACCAGGAAACGCGCCGTGAACTGGCGCGGCGCGCCTTGGCAGATATTGGCAAATGGCAAGTAACGCCACACGGCCGCCCGATTGCGATTGCTACAGTCGGTACTTCAGTGTGTGTTTTGTACGGTGCGTATCATGAGTGATAGCGAAGCAGCCGAGTATCGACGGCGTATAGACGAAGCTATTGACCGACTGTCGCGGGAACAGAACCCGGAAACCCGCAACTACTGGAAACAGTTGGCGATCGAAAATTCCCGACTGGTCGACCTGGTTACAATGCGCGTGGGATTGGGTCTGAAGCTTGCAGTCAATCTAAGGAACGTTCGATCTGTAAGCGCGGTCACCGATCTAAGCGCGCTTGAGATGGTACCCGAAAATAGCCTTGCTGTTTCTGACCAGTAGGCGGCGGGGGACTGATCTTTCGAGAGCGCGAGACGCAACTGTCCCTGCTCCCGCGGGGGGCAGGCCGCAAAAGGAGTACAGAACAAACAAGCTGGGGAAGCGCTAGCGCCGTCGCGGCTATGAACAACGCGAATGCTTGCGTCTCGCCCTCCTCTATTCGAGGCTCAGGCTGGACGAGATTTGTCCATCCGGATGTGATGGCCGTCACGTCGCGCGGGTACCGTTTTTTCTACGCTCTTACTCACACCGGGGCGCCGCTCCGGGACAACTAGGTGGGTTTGAGCCATGTCGTTTCAAACTTTGTTTGGTATCCTGGTCGTAATCGGCTTCTTTGGTTTCATCGCTTTCTGCTTTCGACAAGGTACAAAGGTCAAGAGAGCCCCCGAGGGCGTGAGCCGCGTCGATCCGGTTACGCTGACGATGGACCCGCCCGATCGACCAGGACTGTGACACCGTGGCAGCACGTCGCATTTGAGTGGCTCGACGCGGCGGGCGGCAGCGATGTTGTGCATGTACCCGTTGCGCTAGAGATGGCCGTATTTCTTGGGCGCGTCTGGCAGCCAGACCGTAAGACTTAAACGGCTGGTCAGCCGGCGTACGCAACATTCCTAGAAACGACGCAGGGGGGCGCATGGGAATGAATTTGCCGCATGGCGACCTTGAAA
Source organism: uncultured Alphaproteobacteria bacterium (assembly GCA_963756715.1). Lineage (GTDB taxonomy): Bacteria > Pseudomonadota > Alphaproteobacteria > Rhizobiales > Xanthobacteraceae > VAZQ01. The sequence continues at coordinate 16,216 of CAVWOV010000033.1, read as the reverse complement.
CGGATTCCGACCCCGCGCATTGCCCAAGCTGGGAACCGCGACGTTGAAAGAAGACGTTGAAAGGACACGCGACTCGGCAGTCGATCGGCTTCGGTGACCGCACTGATCCGCTGGGGCGCCGCGGCGCCTCCCGCGGCAGGAGCGTCTACCCCGACCCAGGGTGTGCCGCGGGACAGGCGAAAGTTCGAAACACCCTCGGATTCCAGATCGCTTGAACTTCAACCCTGGGCGCGGCTGGAGTAAACAGACAATTACCAACATTGTTTCGCGTCATCGACCCTACTCGATCGCATTTTTACACACTCCCCAAGGTTGACGCGCCGGTGCTTACCCGAGGAGTCTTTGAGGGCCGAAACCGCAGGCTTTGGAAAAAAATACGCAAGAAAACCCAATAGATAAATGTGGTGCCGCAAGAGGGATTCGAACCCCCGACCCCGTCATTACGAATGACGTGCTCTACCGACTGAGCTATTGCGGCCCATCGGCGACCTGATATCGGCTGCGGCGCAGGTTGGCAAGCAACGCGCCGCAGCGCGGTCCGGCATCCTCTCAGGTCTTGAAATACTGCCGCAGCCGGCCCCAGCGGTCGGGCGGCGCATCCGGGTCGGTAATCGGCTCGATTGCGCCCTCGATCTCGGGTCCGGGGTCGTCCGGGACATGAACGAGCGGGATGACGGCCGGCGGGCGTACGGCCGAGGCGTCGCCGCGCGTGCGACGCGCGCGGGCCTCTTCGGCGGACGGCGGCTCGACCACGGGCTGGTCACGCGGCGTTTCGACCGCGGGCGCCTCGGGCGCCGGTTTCGGTTCGGGCGGAACATCGACCTGCGACGTTCCCGGCGCGGGCATTCGATCGCCGCGCCCATCGTCACCCAGGCTGCCCGAAACCTTGCTGCTCTCGATGACCTCGCCCTCGATACCGGAGAGGGGATCCTTCCACTGAAACGCATCGAGCCGGCCGGTCGCCGGCGACACCGGCATCCAGCGATCGGAGACGAAACCGTCCGCCGTCCAGGCCGGATCGCGGCGGCCGCGCAACGCGCGCGTCATCCATTCCCGGGCGCGGCCTTCGTCGTTGTGTTCCAACTGTTCGAGTTCGGCCATCAGCGCCGCAACTCGCCGCGTCGGTACGATCGCGAGCGGTGCAAGCGCGCGGCGCGCGGCCGCGTATTCGTGGGCGTCGATCGCGGCACGTCCGATCGCCAACGCTGCCTCGATATTGCCGGGTGATTTCTCGGCGAGCGCCTGAATGCGGACGAGACGCTGACGCGCCGAATCGCCGGGCCGCAGATGCGCATAGCCCTCCGCCAGAGCGGGATGCGGATTGGCCTGCCAGGCCGTTTCGATGATGCGCGCGGCCTTGCGCAGATCACCGGACTCGCCGAGCAGCCGGCCCGCCAGCACCGCCGCCGGCACCAGCGACGGCGCAAGCTTCACGGCTTCGAGCGAGAGCAGCTTGGCGCGATCGCGATCGATCTCCTCGGTCGCGAGCGCGCGCGCGGTCAGCAACACGGCACGCTGGCGCCGGTAGGTGGGTTTGTCGATCAGGCCGCTCTTCATGTTGCTGTCGAGCCGATCGAGCGCGCCGGCCCAATCGCCGGTCACACAGCGGAATTCAAGTACCGCCTGTCCGGCCCAGGCCGGCGCGTGCGAGTGCTTGGCGGCCTCTTCGGCGAACAGCTGTGCCGCCGCAACGTCGCCGCGCCGCTGGGCCTCGATGTAGAGGCCGTGCAGGCCGAGCAACCGGGTATCGTCGCGACTCGCCATGAGGTGGAACGTGCGCTCCGCCGCGGTGCGATCGCCCGCCAACTGCGCGGTCTGTGCGCTCAGCAGCAGGGTCAGCGGCTCGCCGGGCGCATTACGGTTCGCGTCGTCGACATATTTCCGGGCGGCGCGCACATCGCCCGATCCGATAGCGATCAGACCCTGCGACACCGCAACATAACCGCGCACACCGCGGCGGGCGCTGAGATAGCGCCACAGCAGATCGGGCGAACGCATGATGGCGCGCAAGATCGACCACAGTATCACGGCCGACACCGCGACCGCCGCGACGGCGACCACCAGCATCATGACCGACGTTTCGATGCGCCAGCCCTGCCAGGTGACGGCGACTTCGCCCGGCCGGTCGGCCAGCCATACCGCGGCGAGGGCCAGGAGGCTGACGATGACGAGATAGAGGATGACGCGGATCATCGAGACCTTACTTCAAGTCTGTGAATATTCACTTGCCGAGCGCGGTCAACGCGCCGGCGGCGATCTGCTGGCTGGCCGCAATGGCGGCCGCACGCGCCTGCGCCGCCTTGATCCAAGCATCGGCCGGTGCACGCACGTCGGCCGGCAGCTTTGCCAGCTCGGCGAGCGCGCCATTGAGATCGGCGTGTGCGGCTTTGAACTCAATGCGCGCGATCACGGCGCTGGTATCGGAACCCGGAACCTCGTTGATCGGCCGGATACGAACGAGCTTCTCGGCGCTCGCCGTCAATCGATCCAACAGGCCGGTGTCGCGCGGCGACCCGGCGGCCTGATACAGCGCCGGCGCAAGCTCGGTGAGCTGCCGCGCGAGCGCGGTAGCCGACGGCACGCCGGTGGCGGCGAAAGGCTCGAGCGGAGCGGCCGCCTTGGCGTCCGGCATGAGCGGCTTCGTCGTCGCGAGCAACGGAGCAAACGCTTCACCCCGCTCGACCGCGCGTTGCAGCGCGGCGGCGGCGACCGCAAAGCGCACCGAGCGATCGGGCGTGCCCTCAGCCTGACGCTTGGCGAGCGCAGCCTCGAGGGTTTTTTCGCTGCGCTCGACCGCGGCGACGCGGCTCGACAACGCATCAAGCTCGCTTCGTCCGACCGGAGACGCACCGAGCCCTGCGATCGTCTGTTTGAGTTCGGCGATCGCGGCCGCATTGACCTCGGCTCGCTGCCGCGAGTCGCGCGCGGCGGTCGCTGTTTCATCCGTGCGCCGTCCCAGGATCGCGATGATCTCGGAGGCGGCCTTTGCCTCGCCCTCGATCGTCGCGATGCGGTTGGCGAATGACGGATCGCCGGTCATCGCACGCAAGCCCGCGGCCGCGCCTTCGAGCTTGGCCAGGCGGCTCGCCAGACTTTCGATCGTGCCGGGATCGGTACTGTTCGACGCCGGGCGGCTGGCGAGTTCCCTTATCTGCCGCTCGATTTGCGTCAACCGCGTATCGGTCGCTGGGCTGCTGCTGTCCGGACGGAACGCGGTGCCGATGAGGAGCGATCCGGCAAGCACCACAAGCCCGCCTCCGACGGCCGCGCCGGCAAGGCGCCAGATACCATCGGCGGACCCCAAACCGGGTCCTGCGGTTGGAGCGGACGCCGGTTGTGGCGGCGAATCCGTCCGCTCGGGACCTTCACCTGTGGGCACACTTGCCTCCGTTTCGGTTGTTTGCTGCGGCCGGCTTTTGATTTCGACCGCCGGAAGCTCGATCGTCGGTGCCGGCCGGCGACGAGCTTCGCTGCCCGGCAGCCCGGAGGATGGAGCGTCGTCGCCGATCATCAGTATGGTCCCTGCCGATTCGCCGAACAGTCTATCCTACCGCATAGTGCATCGGCGGGGCGGCAATTTGACCGCCATCATGGCCGCAGCAAGTCCAGCAGCGCGGCCTCCTCGGGACGGGGTGCGACGGCGATTTTCTTTGCGCCTGCCGCTGCGAGCGGCTCGGCTACCTGCGGCGCGAGACAATATTGGGTGGGTGCCAGTGCGCTGTCGAGCATTCGGGCCGAATGGGCGCATTTAAGGTAAATGTCGGCGCTGCGCCGCGAAAAATGCAGTACGCCATCGATCGCGCCGGCCGCCAGCGCGGCCCGGACCGCCATTGGCAATTCCTTCACCATCACGGCACGATAAACTACCGCGGTCTCGACCGGCACGCCCGCTTCGGTCAGTACGCCGGCCACATCTCCGGTGCGGTCGGCGCCGGCGAGGTAGAGCAACGGATCGCTACCCGGACGTCGCCGCCCCAGCACAAGTCGGACGAGAGCCTGCGCATCGCCGTCAGCCGAGACGATGTCGGTAAAGCCCGCGGCATGGGCGGCCTCAGCGGTGCGCCGCCCGACCGCGAACACCGGCAATCTGAAGAGTTCATGAGCGCGCGCGTGCCCCCCAAGCACGCGGATCGCATTGCGGCTGGTCACGATGATGCCGGCCCAGGAACCTGCCCCGAGGCCGGCGTCCGGTATGGCTTCGACGCGAAGCAAAGGAGCGACGACGACTTGATGGCCGCGCGCCCGCAAGGCCGCCGCGGTGCGTTCGCCATCGGGCTCGGGCCGGGTGACGAGGAACAGCACGCCAATCAAGCCGAAGCGACGGCGCAAGCGGCATCGCGTTGACGTTGGCTGCCGCCACCGTCATGCACGGCCACGCCACGGTGCAAGCTTGCGGCGGCGGGCGAGGATTGCACCTCATGACCTCGCAATGCTAGGCCGGATCGAGGCCGGCTGGGAGTGCACGATCATAGGGCCCGCTGCAGGGTCCGAAAAGCGGCTTCCCGGCTTGCGATGTGGCATCGGACGGAACCTGGATGGTTGTGCTCGGGATCGAGACGACCTGCGATGAAACCGCAGCGGCGGTGGTCGAACGACCGCCGGCTGGTCCCGGCCGGATTCTGTCCAACATCGTGCTGTCGCAGGTCAACGAACACGCCGCCTTCGGCGGCGTGGTGCCGGAGATTGCCGCTCGTGCCCATGTCGAGGCGCTCGATCTCATTATCGCGCGCGCGATGCAGGAGGCAGACAAGAGGTTCGACCAGATCGACGGTGTCGCGGCAGCCGCCGGCCCAGGATTGATCGGCGGCGTCATCGTCGGCCTGACGACCGCCAAAGCGATCGCATTAGTCTGCGAGAAGCCGCTGATCGCGGTCAATCATCTCGAAGCGCATGCGCTCACCGCGAGGCTCACCGACGCCACGCCATTCCCGTATTGCTTGTTCCTCGCCTCGGGCGGACACACGCAGATTGTCGCGGTGCTAGGCGTCGGCGATTACGTGCGCCTCGGCACAACCGTCGACGACGCGATCGGCGAAGCGTTCGACAAGACCGCGAAGTTGCTCGGTCTCGGCTATCCGGGCGGGCCGCAGGTCGAGAAAGAAGCATTGCAGGGCAATGTCGGACGATTCCTTCTACCGCGCCCCATGCACGGCCGGCCGCATGCCGACTTCTCGCTCTCCGGACTCAAGACCGCGCTGCGGCTGGAAGCCGAAAAGGTCGCGCCGTTAAGCGACGATGACGTCCGCGATCTATGTGCATCGTTCCAGCAGGCGATCGTCGACGTCGTGGCCGACCGGCTGCGCATGGGCATGAAGATGTTCAAGGATGGCTATGGCGCCCCTACGGCGCTTGTCGCCGCCGGCGGCGTTGCCGCCAACGAGGCGATCCGCAAAGTGCTGCATCGCATCGCGTTCGAAACCGGCACCATGCTGGTGGCGCCGCCTGTGGAATTGTGCACCGACAATGGCGCCATGATCGCCTGGGCTGGCGCGGAGCGCCTCGCGCTCGGGCTGACCGATACGCTCGAAACCATACCCCATGCCCGCTGGCCGCTCGACGCCATCAAGTCACGTCACGCACCATCCGTTTCTGTGCGAAAGGATGATTGACGAGCGCTCGCTCATTCTGCATTGCACTTGCACATGACGATCGGGCCCTCATGACGTTTGACCATATTGCCATCGTTGGAGCAGGTGCCTGGGGCTTGGCCCTCGCCAATGTGATCGCGCGCGCCGGCCGCGCCGTGTTGCTCGCGACGCGCGACCAGGCCAGCGCCGACTTGCTGGAGGAGCGCCGCGAAAGCCCGTATCTGCCAGGCGTCAAACTCGACGACCGTATCGGAATCGCTGCGGCCGGTGACGCCATCGGTCGATACGATGTCATCCTGCTTGCCGTGCCGTCTCAGCAGATGCGCACGGCCGCCAACATGCTTGCGCCGGCGCTCGCCGCGGGCACGCCGGTGATCGCCTGCGCCAAGGGCATCGAGCGCGGCACGCACAAGTTCATGACCGAAGTCATCGCGGAAGCCGCACCGAATGCGCTCCCTGCGATCCTCTCGGGTCCGAGTTTCGCCACCGACGTTGCGCGCGGCCTGCCGGCCGCGGTGACGCTTGCTGCACGCGATGGAAAGCTGGCGACGGAGCTCGCACATCGACTCGGGTCGACCACGTTCCGGCTCTATCACTCGACGGACATGCGCGGTGTCGAGATCGGCGGAGCGGCCAAAAACGTGCTCGCGATCGCGGCCGGCATCGTCGTCGGCCGCCACCTGGGCGCCAGTGCAGCGGCTGCGCTGACCACGCGCGGCTTTGCAGAACTGTTCCGGTTTGGTAGGGCATTCGGCGCACGCGCCGAAACCTTGATGGGCCTTTCCGGTCTCGGCGACCTGATTCTGACCTGCTCCAGCCCGCAGTCGCGCAATTATTCGCTTGGAATTGCGCTCGGCAAAGGCCAGAAAGTCGACCAGGCTCGCAACGAGGGCAAGCTTGCCGAAGGGATTTTCAGTGCGTCCGCTCTGGTTAAGATGGCGGACACCAAGAACATCGAGATGCCGATCGCGAGCGCCGTCGCTGATATTCTCGACGGCCGGATTGACGTTGAGGAGGCGATCGAGAATTTGCTGACGCGACCATTTCGTGCGGAGGGATAAATGGCTCACTGGTTGGTGAAAACCGAGCCCGAGGAATTTTCCTGGGACGATTGCATGAAGCGCGGCGCAATGGGCGAGCCATGGACCGGCGTGCGCAATTTCACAGCGCGGTCCAACATGAAAGCGATGAAAAAGGGCGACTTGGCATTTTTTTATCATACTGGCGACGAGCGGCAGATCGTCGGCGTCGCTGAAATTATCCGCGAGGCTTATCCCGACCCCACGGACGAGAAGGGGGTGTTCGTCGCAGTTGACGTCAAAGCGATCAAGCCGCTGCCGAAGCCGGTAACGCTGGCGGCGACCAAGGCGGCGCCCCGCCTGAAGGAGATGGCGCTCGTCAAGTACGGCCGTCTTTCGGTGCAACCAGTGACGGCGTCGGAATGGGCGTTGGTCTGCCGCATGGGCGGCCTGAAGGACTGAAGCACCGTGGCGCGCTTGTCACGCGCCGCCCCCTCCCCAGATTGCCCGCCGAAGGATAGGCTGACCCGACCTTCGCCGGGAGGACGGGATGAAATTCTATCTGGCCATTCTGATTGCCGCGGTTGCCGCGTGGCTCGCCGGCGCAGCCTGGTACATGGCATTCGGCAACACCTGGATGGCGGCGCTCGGCACTACGCCGGAAAAGATGGCAGCCGTGCGCAAGGAGCCGGGAGCCTACCTGCCGTTCCTCTATGCCTTCGCGGCCGAAGTTGTGATGGCCTGGATGCTGGCGGGTCTGCTGCTGCACCTGAGCGCGAGCATTCCGCTCGACGATCAGGACCGGCATGATCAGCGCGGCATTCTGCTGGCTCGGCTTCGTCATCACCAGCATGCTGGTCAACAACAGCTTTGCGCGGCGCGACTGGCGCCTCATGTGGATCGATGGCGGACATTGGCTGGTCGTGCTCCTGCTGATGGGAGCAATCATGGGCGCCATGGGCGTGTAAGCGGGCCGTCGCGACCGCATAGAAACAACAATAAAACAACAAAACGAGTTGGAGAGGAAATTCATGCGCAAGCTCACGTGCCTGATCGCTTCGGCCGCAATGGTGGCGGCGATCGCGACGTTCGCCGTTCCAGGCCCGGGCGCCGCGCAGCAGGAGACGCGGCCGGCCGATGCCACGCCGGTGCCGTACAATCCGATGATGGGCGACCTGATGAATATTCTCATCCAGCCGCGCCACATCAAGCTCTGGCTCGCCGGTCAGCAGGAGAACTGGGCGCTCGCCGGCTATGCGCTCAAGGAGATCAAGCAATCGTTCGCGAGGATCGCGGCTGGTATTCCGCAGCTGAAGGGTGCGCCGGTGGCGGACCTGATCGAGTCCGCGGTGGGCGAGCAGATTGGGACGCTTGATTTTGCGATCAAGGCCGGCGAGCCGCGCCAGTTCGCCGAGAACTACAAAAAGCTGACGGCCGGATGCAATTCCTGTCATGCGTCCACCGGCCATCCCTACATCGTGATCAAAGTGCCGGACGGAGCGGCGTTCGCAAACCAGGATTTCCAACCGAAGCGATAGGCGCTTGCGATCTCCACCGCTGGGATTCCGAAGAGGCAGCCGCCATGCGCAAGTTTATCTATCCGCTGATCGCCCTGACAATCCTTGCTGTCGCCGCATCGACCGTGAACCGGTCCGGTCTGGCACAAAGCGCGCCGAAAGCGGCTGCCGATGCTCCCAATGCGTTCAATCCAATGATGGGGGCCTTGATGAACATGTTCATCCAACCGCGGCACGCCAAGCTCGGCCTTGCCGGACACGACGCGAACTGGCTCCTTGCCGGCTACGAAGTCACGCAGTTGAAGCAAGCGCTGGCGAAGGTGTCGGCCGCAGTCCCGCGGTGGAAAGGATTGCCGGTGCCCGATCTGTTCGATGCCGCGCTGACCGAGCCGCTCGCAGCCTTGGAGGCTGCAATCAAGACCGGGGACGCGCGCCAATTCGGCGATGCCTATGGCCAGTTGACCGCGGGATGCAATGCCTGCCACGCCACCACGGACCATTCGTTTATCGTCCTGAAGACGCCGGACGTATCGGAGTATCCCGACCAGGAGTTCAAGCCGCGGCGGTGAAACCGCACTGCAGCTAACGGATTTCGCAACGCGCTTGCGCCGTTCTCGTCGGCAGCGGCGGCTGCCAACGGCTCACCGCACTTTCACGCCGATTTCCTTGATCACCTTCCCGTATTTCTCGTGATCGCTGCGAATGCGCGCGGCAAATTCCTCCGGCGTCGTGATGAAGGGTTCGCCCGCTCCGGCGGCGGCGAGCTTCGCGCCATATTCGGGCTGCGCCAGGACGGCATTCACTTCGCTGCGCAGCCGCTCGATGATGGCCGGCGGCGTTCCCGCCGGCGCGAACAGTCCCTGCCAGAGCGAGACCTCGTAGCCGGGATAGAATTCGGCGATGGCCGGCAAATCGGGAAGCAGCGCGGAGCGTCGTGGGCCGCTGGTCGCGAGCCCCCGCAGTTTGCCGGACTGCACCAACGGCCCGACCGAGCCGCCACCGAACATGGCCGCCACGTCGCCCGCGATGACCCCGAGCGCGGCCGGCCCGCCGCCCTTATAGGGCACGTGGACGAGATCGATCCCGGCCTGCCGCTTCAGCAATTCCATCGCCAGGTGATGCTCGCTGCCGTTGCCGATGGAGGCATAGAACAGCGGCGGTTTGGTCTTCCGGGCGAGCGCGATGAAGTCGCGGAAGTCCTTGACCGAGCCGAGCGACGGATTGGCGGTGAGCAGCAGCGTATTGAATTGCACGCTGGCGATCGGCACGAATTCCTTGAGCGGATCGAACGACATCTTGGCATAAAGGTGCGGGTTGATGACGAACAGCGCGCTCGGTCCGGCCAGCAGCGTGTAGCCGTCGGGCGCGGCGCGGCGACCACTTCGCCCGCGATATTGCCGTTGGCGCCGGGGCGATTCTCGATCACGACCGGCTGGCCCAGCCGCACCGACAGCGGCTGCCCCACCAGACGGGCAACGAGGTCGGCCGCGCCGCCCGGCGGAAATGCGACGATCAGCCGGATCGGCCGCGCCGGATAGGTTTCGGCCGAAGCGGCGGTCGCGAGCATCGCGGCCAAAATCGCAAAAGCGAACCGGGTCAGACGGGTCATGACTCTCTCTCCCTAGGGTTCGCCGACCACCGGACGCCGCACGCGGCAATCCGGCAACCAAAGTCGAACATTCCGCGTCTTGTCGCTGGTCAGCCCACCGTCGCATAATGGACGGGAGACTGGAACAATTATAATGCGCGCGACGTCCGGTCGAGGTGCGCGCCGGGTGGAGGCAACGGACATGTCCGAGAAGGTCTACGAGGTTTCGGCCGAGTGGCGCGAGCGCGCCTTCATCGACGACGCCAAGTACCACGAGATGTATGCCCGCTCGATCGCTGACCCGAATGGCTTCTGGGGCGAGCAGGCCAAGCGCATCCACTGGTACGCCATTCCACAGGATCAAGAACACCTCGTTCGGCCCCGGCGATGTCTCGATCAAATGGTTCGAGGATGGCACGCTCAACGCCGCCTACAATTGCATCGACCGGCATCTGGCGAAGCGCGGCGATCAGGTCGCGATCATCTGGGAAGGCGACGACCCGAAGGACGCCAAGAACATCACCTATCAGGAACTGCACGACGAGGTGTGCCGGATGGCCAACATCCTGCGCAACCGCAACGTCGAGAAGGGCGACCGCGTCACCATCTACCTGCCGATGATTCCGGAAGCCGCCTACGCGATGCTCGCCTGCGCGCGGATCGGCGCGATCCACTCCGTGGTGTTCGGCGGATTTTCACCGGACAGTCTCGCCGGCCGCATCGAGGACTGCCAGTCGAAGGTCGTCATTACGGCCGACGAGGGCCTGCGCGGCGGCCGCAAGGTGCCGCTCAAGGCCAACACCGATGCGGCGATCGCCAAGGTTGCAAGCCGGGTTTTCAGTCGACCATGTCATCGTCGTAAGCGCACCGGCGCACGGTCGACATGGATCCGGTGCGCGACGTCTGGTACCACGAGGCCGCCGCGGTGGTGACGAGCGAATGCCCGTGCGAGGAGATGAACGCCGAGGATCCGCTGTTCATCCTCTACACCTCGGGCTCGACCGGCAAGCCGAAGGGCGTGCTGCACACCACCGGCGGCTATCTGGTCTACGCGTCGATCACGCACCAATACGTCTTCGACTATCACGACGGCGACGTCTACTGGTGCACCGCCGATGTCGGCTGGGTGACGGGCCACAGCTACATCGTCTACGGCCCGCTCGCCAACGGCGCCACCACGCTGATGTTCGAGGGCGTGCCGAACTATCCGCGATGTCCCGCTTCTGGGAGGTGATCGACAAGCACAAGGTCAACATCTTCTACACCGCGCCGACCGCGATCCGCGCGCTGATGCGGGCCGGCGACGCGCCGGTGAAGAAGACCTCGCGCGCTTCGCTGCGGCTGCTCGGCACCGTCGGCGAGCCGATCAATCCGGAAGCCTGGGAGTGGTATCACCGCGTCGTCGGCGACGGCCGCTGCCCGATCGTCGATACCTGGTGGCAGACCGAGACCGGCGGCATCCTGATCACGCCGCTGCCGGGCGCCACCCCGCTCAAGCCCGGCTCGGCGACGCAGCCGTTCTTCGGCGTGCAGCCCGCAGCTCGTCGATGCCGAAGGCAAGGTGCTGGAAGGCGCCGACCAGCGGCAATCTGTGCATCGCGGATTCCTGGCCGGGCCAGATGCGCACCGTGTACGGCGACCACCAGCGCTTCATCGACACCTACTTCAGCGACCTATCCGGGCAAGTACTTCACCGGCGACGGCTGCCGGCGCGACGAGGACGGCTACTACTGGATCACCGGCCGCGTCGACGACGTCATCAACGTCTCCGGCCACCGCATCGGCACCGCGGAAGTCGAAAGTCGGCGCTCGTCGCGCACGCCAAGGTGGCGGAAGCCGCGGTGGTCGGCTACCCGCACGACATCAAGGGCCAGGGCATCTACGCCTATGTCACGCTGAAGGCGGGCGAGCAGCCGAGCGAGGAACTGCGCAAGGAACTGGTGACCTGGGTGCGCAAGGAGATCGGCCCGATCGCCTCGCCCGACCTGATCCAGTTCGCGCCCGGCCTGCCGAAGACGCGCTCCGGCAAGATCATGCGCCGCATCCTGCGCAAGATCGCCGAGGACGAGTCCGGCAATCTCGGCGACACCTCGACGCTCGCCGACCCGACGGTGGTCGACGACCTGGTCAACAACCGGCAGAACCGCAAGGGTGCGTAGAGCGTAAGATTGGTTTCGCCGGCCGGCGGCGCATATGTTTTATGCCATGAACGTGCTGACCAAGCCGCGCATGACGGTGGACGAGTTTCTGGCCTGGGCGGAGGGGCCGCCCGGGCCGCTACGAACTGTTCCGGGGCGAGGTCTTTCCTATGTCGCCGGAAATCGTCGGCCATACCGAGTGAAAGGCGTCGTCTTTGCCGCCTCTGCTGGCGCTCTTCCGGCAGCGCCGTATTTCCCTGCGAGGTATTGACCGACGGCCCGACGTTCGAATCGACGACACAACCGCGTATGAGCCCGATGCCCTCGTCCATTGCGGCCAAGACCTCTCCTCGACCTCGCTTGAAGTGTCGGACCCCGTCATCATCGTCGAAGTGGTGTCGGCATCAAGCCGCCGCATCGACGCGACAGTTAAACTTGCGGCCTACTTCCGTCTGCCGAGCGTGATGCACTACCTGATCGTCGAGCCCACCCGACCGTCGGTCGTTCACCACGCACGCGGGACCGGCGACACGATCCTCACCCGTATCGTGACAGCCGGCAGCATCACGCTCGATCCGCCGGGACTAGACTCGCCATCGCCGACTCTACGGCCCTAACTGACGCGCGCAATTCCTCCGCGCACGGCGGAACGGCTGTGCATCGACCCGGCGCAAAGCGCTTGCAAACGCCTCGTATCGCCGCGTTCCATTGCGCGAACAACATATCTCGAAGTTATGCACCGCGGCTGTGGCGCAAGCGGCACAGTGCTGCCGGAAATTAACCAGACGCTAACCGTAATCGGCAGTTTTGGCTGAGTGCGCACCGCATTTCGGTTATTAAGGTTATCGATCGATGCTCGGCCGGGGCGAGGATAGCCGGGCATTGACGATCAGGGGAATAACCGGCAACATTTACGGTGCGATCATGAAATTCAATCGCTGGCTGGCAGCCTCGTCTGCCGCTGTCGTTCTCGCTGTGACGGCCGGGGCGTCGCAGTCCGTCGAGGCTCGCGATATCATCGGTTTAACGGCAACTATTCGGCCGGCACGGTCGTGGTGAAGACCGGCGAGCGTCATCTCTACTACGTGCTCGGCGACGGCAAGGCGATTCGCTATCCGGTCGGCGTCGGCCGCGCCGGCAAGCAATGGAGCGGCACCGCGTTCATCGACGGCAAGCATCTGCGGCCGGCGTGGTCGCCGCCCGCCGAGGTCAAGCGCGACAAGCCGAGCCTGCCGAATGTGATCGCAGGCGGTTCGGGCCGCAATCCGATGGGCGCGGCCGCGATGACGCTCAGCCGCGGCCAGTACGCCATCCACGGCACCAACAAGCCCGGCTCGATCGGCGGCTTCGTGTCGTATGGCTGCATCCGCATGTACAACCAGGATGTGCTCGACCTCTACAACCGCGTCGGCTTCGGCACCACGGTCGTCGTGACGCGCTGAGCCGGGCGAGCGAAGAATTATTGTCGATAGACCGGGCGGCGGAGCAAAGCTCTGCCGTCCGGTTTGCGTTTCAGCACCAGCTTTCGCGCCGGCCGCCCGCATAGCGCCGCACCAGTCCGGCGTGCAGCAACGCGGCCGAAATGTCCGCCGTCTTGCGGGTCGCCGCATCGGCGACGACGCGCCCGCCATACTTGTCGGGCGACACGCGCGAAATGCCGACCGCGCCCTCCGCCAGCAACGCGAGAGCGCATCGCGGGCGGACTGCGCTCTGGTCGCTCCTCCGCGCAGCGGGCGCGAAGTTCCGGTGCATCGATGCCGCGCAACCTTACCTTGGTGGTGATATCGATTCCGGGCCAGACACTGACGCGCGCTTCGAACGTGTCGCCGTCCAGCACCCGCACGACCTGCACCGGATGATTGGCGCTGCTCGCCGCCGGCCTTTCGACCGGGCGGTCCGGCGGCGCGTTTGGCGGGGCCGCGTGCGCCGCGGCCTTGCGACTGGACAACTCCGGACTGATCGCCGCGCCGGCCGCGAGCCCGAGCAGAAACACCGCCGCCACCATGATGGCGGTGCCGCCGCGGGCAGGATGCGAGAGCGTCCGCAATGATAAGAACATAATCACAATTATAGGTGATTTATTCCTAGTCTGGCAATACTATCATAGGGTGCGTCACAATTAAATACAACTATAAAGAGAATCTTGCCTGTTTGCGCAATCAGAAATCGGACGCACGGCCGTCTTTTTCCCAGTCCCCATAGCGGACAGGATCGAGCCCGCCGCGGCCATTCAATTCCTTCGGCGGCTCAACGGCAGCGGCATCGCGGGCAGCGCGCCGCTCCGCAGCCTCGGCAAGAGCACGCGCGGCGGCGGGTGACAGCGGCTTCTTTGGCGAAGATGCCGACACATCCGGCGGCGGTGATTTTCCCGGGTCCATGCCGAGTAGATGCGTGTCGCCACGTGAAGGTCAAGTATCCCGCCCGGGTGCCGGCATCTTGCAACCGGCCGGTTCCATTCCGACGTTTTGTTTCAAGCGTTGGAGCGGCGCAGGCGCGCCGACCCAACGGCGGAGGATGAGAATGAACTATTTGCGGACCGCCATCCTGCTGGCAGGGCTGACCGCCCTGTTCATGGGTGTCGGGTTCCTGATCGGCGGACAGAGCGGCGCGATGTTGGCCCTGTTGCTCGCCGCCGGGATGAATCTCGTTGGCTATTGGAACGCTGACAAGCTCGTGCTGTCCATGCACGGCGCGCAGGAGGTCGATGAGCGGACCGCGCCCGATTTCGTCCGGCTGGTGCGCGACCTCGCGCAGCGGGCCGGCTTGCCGATGCCGCGCGTCTATCTCATGGACAATCCGCAGCCCAACGCGTTCGCGACCGGGCGCAATCCCGAGCATGCGGCCGTTGCGGCGACCACGGGCCTGCTCCGGATGCTCAGCCGCGACGAACTCGCAGGCGTGATTGCGCACGAGCTTGCGCACATCCGCAATCGCGACACGCTGACAATGACCATCACGGCGACGATCGCGGGCGCAATCTCCATGCTCGCGCAGTTCGGGTTGTTCTTCGGCGGCCACCGCGACAACAACAACGGGCTCGGTGTGATCGGCACGCTGGCCATGGTTATCCTCGCGCCGCTCGCCGCCATGATCGTGCAGATGGCTATCAGCCGCTCGCGCGAATATGCCGCCGACGAACTCGGCGCGCGGATCTCCGGCAGGCCGGAGTCGCTCGCCTCCGCACTGGTCAAAATCTCCGGCGCAGCGCACCAGATCGAAAACCCGACGGCGGAGCGCAATCCGGCCACCGCACATCTCTTCATCGTCAATCCGCTCACCGGCCACGGCATGGACAACCTGTTCTCGACCCACCCGTCGACCGAAAACCGCATTGCGGCGCTTGCGCAACTGGCCGCCGAGATGGGCCGCGGCGGGTTCGGCCGGCCGCAGGCGGCACCGAACTATCCGGGCGGCCCGTGGAGTGGGGGCGGCAACAGCCAAGCCGCTCCGAGCGGCGCGTGGGGACACGTCAAGTCGCGCGGGCCTTGGAGCTGAACGCCCGCTCGCAGGCGTGGCGGTTTCGTGCGACATGACGCGGATGATCTCCGCCGAAGCCACACTACAACCGCAACCGCCCGGCCTTGCTGCGCGCGCGATCGCCGCGAGCCTGCTCGACGGCGTGCTGCGCCGCCACCGTCCGCTCGATGAACAGCTCGATGACCGGTCCTCCGATCTCACCGCGCTAGGCGCGCGCGACCGCGCGCTGGTGCGAAGCCTCGTTGGATCGGTGCTGCGCCGGCTTGGCACATTGCGATATCTGCTCGGACAGTTCCTCGAACGAGGCCTGCCTGCCGACGCTCCGCAGGTCGAAACTGCGCTGCTGATCGGTGCCGCACAGATTCTCTGGCTTGAAATTCCCGATCACGCCGCCGTCGATCTCTCGGTGCGGCTCGTGCAGGCTGACCGTCGCGCCTCTCGCTACGCCAGCCTCGTCAACGCGGTGCTCCGCCGTATCGCCCGCAGTGGCACCGAACTGTTGACCGCCATCGACACCGCTACCCTGGATACGCCGGAGTGGCTCATGGCGCGCTGGACCAAGACGTACGGCGGTGAAGTCGCCCGCGCCATTGCGCTGGCCAACCGTCAAGAGCCGGCGCTCGATCGACGGTGAAGAACGAACCGGACTTGTGGGCAAACACGCTCGGTGGGCGCGTGCTGCCGACCGTTCGGTGCGCGCCGTCGTGCACGGTCCGGTGCCGTCATTGCCGGGGTACGAGGATGGCGCATGGTGGGTGCAGGATGCCGCAGCGGCGTTGCCGGCCCGGCTTCTCGGCGACATCGCCGGCCGCGCCGTTGGGATCTCTGCGCCGCGCCCGGCGGCAGCTGCCCAGCTTGTGGCCGCCGGCGCACACGTCACCGCAGTCGA
>CAVWOV010000032.1:0-143486 GCA_963756715.1 uncultured Alphaproteobacteria bacterium | reverse complement strand
GCAAAAACTGTTCGAGGCGCGCATGGCGTCGCGCAATGGCCAGCCGCTTAGCGTCCAGATCGCCCGCACCTTCCGCGAGCGATGAGAGCGTTTGCGGGAGAAGTTGCTGCTCGGATTTGTGATGTTGTTTGCGTGCCGTGCTTGGGATTGATCCCGATTTACCGCGACGGCCGCGCAGCTTTCGCAACCTATCCCGCCAAAGTATGACCCGACGAAAATCAATTCGCCGGGTCACATCTCCAGGAGGGCTCAATCTACCCTTAGATTAGCCACGACACCGGAAATTTACCGGTAGCTGGCCCAGTCGAAGCGGTAGTTCATGCCAACCCGCTAGATATATTCGGACATCTTGACGTCGGCGCTGGCGCAGCCCGCGGTGCAGCCGTTCAGCTGGCGGGATTTGTCGCCGTAGTGGAAGGTGCCGAAGTTGGCATAGAGCCACTCGCTCTTGACCGACCAGCCGCCGATCAGCGCGTATTCGGTTGCCGACGTTCCGCATTGCGAACGCTCGGAAGAATGATGCAGACGTCTGAAGCGCCACAGGCTAGCGTGGCCGCCTGATATTGCGCAGCTAGACGATTTCCCGCATCAGATGTCATCATTTTGGGAGTCGCCGAACCGATGCGCAGGTTCCTGCTGCTCGCCCTGATCGTTGTCGTCATCGCCGTGCCATTCCTGCTGTCCGAGAATCAGGTGGCGTGGTTGGTCGGGATCGCGCGCAATTACTACCTGGGATTGGACTTTCCGGCAGCGAAGACGACCCTCGAACGAGCGGACGGCGCGAACGCCGTCGGATGGCGAGCGTCGGCCGAGGATGCAATCGTCTCTGCGGAGGAATGGCCGAGCTACAATCGAACACTCACCTCGGAACGCTATTCGCCGTTGCGCGCAATCAATGTCGAGACGGCTCGCGAACTGAAAGTGCTGTGTACCTACGACACCAAGCAATATACCTCTTTTCAAACCGGCTTGGTGATGGTTGAGGGCGTCCTCGTCGGCACCACCGAACACGACGTTTTCTCGATTGACGCCGCGACCTGCCAGGAGAACTGGCGCACGCATGAGAATTACAAGCCTGCCAGCCCGCTGGGTGTCAATCGTGGCGTCGCCTATATGGACGGCCGCCTGTTTCGCGGCACGCAGGACGGGCGTGTGCTGGCCTATGATTTCAAAACCGGCCGACGGCTGTGGGCAACCGTCATTGCAGATCCCGATCTGGGCGAGACCGTCCCCGCAGCGCCGATTGCGTGGAACGGTCTTGTTTTCGTTGGCAATGCCGGAGGAGCGTATAAAGGCGTGAAAGGACGCATGTACGCGCTTGCGGCGGATACTGGCGACATCGTTTGGGAAGCCTATCTGGTGCCGAAGGCCGCCAGCGATAAACCTCGCGGTCCGGCGGCCCCTCCGCTACCGCCCGCCGCCGAAGCCTCTTGGCAGAACAAAGCTTGGGTGCCGATTTCCGGTGGCGCGACCTGGACGTCATACACCATCGACCCGTCAACGGGCCTGCTCTACGTGCCCGGCGGCAATCCGGGACCCGCATTCGTCCGCGAGGTCCGTGAGGGTGAAAATCTGTACGCCGGTTCGATGGTGGTACTGGATGCCAAGACCGGCGCCTACCGCAACCACCACGCGATCGTGCCGCATGACTGGCACGACTGGGATGTCTCCGCCGCCCCCGCCATAGTCCAGACGAGGGGAGGCCGGCGCTTGTTGGCCGTCGCGCCGAAGGATGGTTTCCTTTACGGGTTTGATCTTGCCACCGGCAAACTGATCTATCGAACGGCGGCTACTCGTATCGAGAACGCCGATGCCCGGCTATCTCGCGATACGCCGACGCGCTTCTGCCCCGGCTCGCAAGGTGGCGCCGAGTGGAACGGCCCAGCCTATGATCCACAAACCAATCTCATTTTTGTTGGCGAAGTCGATTGGTGCACCACCGTCACGCTGCAAACGGAAGATCAAATCGTCCGCACCGAAAAAGGCAATCTCTGGGTCGGCAATGCCTCCCGCAACCCGTTCAATGTCTTTGGAACGCCGGATCCGGTTGCAAGCTGGGGTGGCTGGCTTTACGCGATCGATGCCGATAGCGGCGCCTGGACATGGCGGCTGAAATCCAATTACCCGATTGTAAGCGGCATCACCCCAACCGCCGGCGGCATCGTGCTCTTCGGCGATATGGGGGGAAATTTCTACGCGGTTGCTGCTGCCGACGGGCAGACCTTGTGGACCCGGAACCTCGGCGGTGCGATCGCGGGTGGCGTGATCACCTACGCCGCAGACGGCGCGCAGAAGGTCGCAGTTGCCACCGGCATGACGTCGATCCTTTGGCCGACCCAAATCGCGACCGCGAAAGTCATGATCCTTGGCCTCGGCGGTCCGGTGGTCAATCGACGATAGCGCTGTTTCGAAATGACGGACTGCGCGCAATTCGCCATTTTTCTTCGACCGTCGAGTTAGTGTCGTGTTGAACAGTCCTGGTCTCGTTCAAGTTGAGACGTACGCGTGTATCCGTCTATCCTCCGATATTGTCCGCGCGAACGGTCGAAGCCGGTCAGTTGGGTTTGATCGCGTTGCAGAGAACGTGCAATACGGCGTCTCAGGGCCGCTCGGAAGTTTTCTTGTCGAGCATTTGGCCGAATGCGCCGTTTAGTCCCCAAACATGAGGTGCGGTAGTGCCGTCCGAAGCCCCGTCATCAGCAGCAGAGACTGGTATGGCCGATTGGGTGCAAGGCCGGAAAATTCGACTGGCGTTGTTTCTCCCGCAATATGCCGAGGATCCCGTTAGCCATGAGATCGAGGGTATCGGCACGGGATTTCTCGGTATTGAGCTCATTCGCAGTTTCGCTACGAGCCTCGGTATTGAGGCTCAGATCGCCGGCTATCCGACGCCGGCGGACGTCGTGGCGTGCCTCAAGACCGGCGCGGGTGACGTCGCATTCATGGGGATCGAGCCCTCGCGCGCGGCACAACTGGACTTTTCCCCCCCAGTCTTCCAGTTCGAGTACACATTTTTGGTGCCGGCTGGGTCTGCGATCCAAAATGCCGCCGACGCGGATCAGCCGGGCGTTCGTATCGCGTTCGTGCGGCATCACGCTGCTGCGTTGACGCTGTGTCGCGTTGCAAAGCACGCAGAGCTCATTCCCCATGAATTGCCGGAAAACGCCTTTGACACTTTGCGATCCGGAAATGCCGACGCATTCGCGTTCCCGCGTCCGGTCCTGGCAGACTTTTCGATTCAGCTGCCAGGATCGCGGGTGCTGCCGGGCGCCTACGGCGTCAATCGCGTCGGGATCGCAATGCAGAAGGGACAATCCAGACGGCTTGCCTTGATTCGTGATTTCGTCGAAGCCGCCAAGGCCTCAGGTTTGGTTCAACGCGCCATCGCCAAGGGCAACCTGCTCGAATACCAGGTCGCCCCTCCCGAATTTGAGATGACCGGCGGGGTCAGCGGTGCTGAGCCGCTCCGATTAGCGACCATGGAGATGTGGGCGCAGATTGCTGGCGGCTTTGGTACACATGCGACGTGGCGCGCGTCGGGGGCGTGACCGGGCGAGACGGTCACGCTTGGAAAAAACGGCCTATCGTACCGACGCGCGCTCGGGCTACGCGCCTCGCGGTCAAGGCATATTGAACGTGCCGAATGAGATCGCCGACGATTTCGATCTGATCGGCGTCATCCGACATTTCAACGTCGGCGAATTGATCCTCGATCAGGATCAGCAATTCCAGACGGTCAAGCCAATCGGCGCCAAGATCATTACGCAGGTGCGCATCGTCCGTAACACGCCCGACGTCGACATCGAAATGCCGGGCGACCAGCGCGCGAATGTCGCGCACTTCTATGCTGTCCCGAGACGATATATTTCGGATGTCGCTCAAATTACCCATCAGATCCCCCCGAATCATTGAGCGATATTATTCGATCAAGCAATCCGCGCGGCATTGTGGCGCCATGTGAAGCGACCTGACGTTTTTCGGAGAAGTGTCGCAACGGCGCGGCTCTGCCGGATGTGTCGCAACATCGCACTAACGGATTGAATTCACATTAGGTTTTGATCCTCCGCGAGCGGAGCGGGCAGGGCTGGCCACCCGCGCGCCGGAATGTCGCACCTTGGGCGCATCGAGGCGGACATGCTTGTCAACATGGGATTGATCGTCAGACAGGCCGCGGCGGCTGCCCTTGTTATGCTTGTCATGCCGTGGCGGGTGGTAGAAAGCCGGACCGCGACCTTGACGTTGAGGAGGACGGCTTGAGCCGAGTGCTTCGAATTGGCGGCGCCCAGATGGGTCCGATCCATCGATCGGACAGCCGGCAGTCGGCCGTGAGGCGGATGATCGATCTCCTTGATCAGGCCAGGGCGCAAAAGTGCGATCTCGTGGTCTATCCGGAGCTTGCGCTCACCACCTTCTTCCCGCGCTGGTACATGACCGAACAAGCGGAGGTCGACGCCTGGTTCGAGCGGGACATGCCCAGCTTCCGCAACGTTGCCACTGTTCGAGCAGGCTGCCCAATATCGCATCGGGATTTGTTTCGGTTATGCCGAACTCACCGCCGACGGACACCACTTCAACACGGCCGTTCTGGTCGAGCGGGACGGTACGATCGTAGGAAAATACCGCAAGGTGCATCTGCCGGGTCATTCCGAGTTCGATCCGCAGCGCGCGTTCCAACATCTGGAAAAGCGCTATTTCGAACCTGGCGATTTAGGCTTTCCGGTCTGGCGCGCCATGGGCGGCATTGTCGGCATGTGCATTTGCAATGACCGGCGCTGGCCGGAGACTTATCGCGTCATGGGGCTGCAGGGCGTGGAACTGATCCTCCTCGGCTACAACACGCCGTCGACCAATTCGCAGCGGGAAGGTGAGGGACTGGAGCAGCGTCTGTTTCACCATCGCCTGACGCTGCAGGCCGGTGCTTATCAGAACTCGACCTGGGTCGTTGCGATCGCAAAAGGTGGGGTCGAGGACGGCTTCCCCATGATTGCTGGCAGCATGATCGTCAATCCTGACGGTGAGATTGTTGCCGAAGCCAAGACCGAGGAAGACGAACTCATCGTGGCGGACTGCGATCTCGACGCCACCATCTTCGGCAAGGAGACGATCTTCGACTTCAAGCGTCACCGCCGCATCGAACATTACGGCCGCATCACGGAACAGACCGGCGTCATTCTACCGCCGGAGACGCGATAAATATCCCATCGTCTTCACCCACGGTCTTCGCCGCTCACGCGTTGCCTGTGGAGTGGGACGATCTGTCACGAACCCCGATGCGCTCAAGCCTCGGCAGGACCTCGTCACGGAACAGGGGCACTTCGGCGAGATAATTGATAAACGACACGCCGATGCCGCGCACCCCGCCACGGCTGAGATTTGCGAGTTCTTCGGCAACATGGTCGGGCGACCCGACATATGGATAGCCGCCGATCGCGCGCGAGGCGAAGTACTCGCGCTTCTTCACGTATTCTTCCGCACCCACGGTCTGCGGGGTGATGTTCTTGATGGCCAGCATGCCATCCACCGAGTCCCAATCGGCGTTTTCGATGATGGCGTAATGATAGTAATCTTCAGCCTCTTTCTGTGTCGGGCGGCAGACCACCTGGCCGACGGTGAAGACCTCGATCTCGCGGCCGACCGCCGCCGCAGCTTGTTTGATGCCCGTCACCATCTCCGTCGTTGCCGCCACGCCACCTTTGCGGGCCGACGAAGAGGCGGTGAAATAAGCGTCGCAATTGCGTAAGGCAAAGGCCTGGCCGCGCTCCGAAGAGCCGGCGTTCATGATCAGCGGTCGCGTGCCGCCGAACGGCTTCGGCTTGGCGTGCACCTTCGCGAGCCGGATGTGCGCGCCGTCGAAATTGAAATCCTCCTGCGATTGCCACGCCATCTTGATGGCGTCGATCCAGTCCTGCGCGTATTCGTATCGCACCTCGTGCTCGCGTTGCTGCACGCCGAACATCTCGAACTCGCCTTCGTTCCAGCCGGCGACGATATTGAGGCCGAACCGGCCCTGGCCGACGTGGTCGGCGGTGACGCACTGCTTCGCGGCGATGATCGGATGAAAGAGCGGCGCGTGCACGGTGCCGAACACCGTGATGCGCTTGGTCATCGCCAGGAGCCCGGTCGCCCAGGTAATGGTTTCGAGTGACTCTCCATGCATGTCGATGTCGCCGCCGTATCCTTTCCAGCGGCCGATCGGCAGCATGAAGTCAATGCCGGCCTCGTCCGCCATCTGGGCAAGCGCGAGGCAGTCCGGCCAGCTCGCCGACCAGCGTTCCGGGACCTTGGTCGCGGAGCGGCCGGACGAGCAGTTGACGCCGAACAGCCCGATCTTCAGGGCATTGCCGTTGTACATTTCGACGCGCTGGCGCATCGGCGCGGCAAGTCGGTTTAGCAAAGCTCACTCCATCGCATCTTGGCTGCTGTCAATCTAGCCGGGATTCCGAAAAAGTCTTTGCCGTGACGATCGGAGCGAGCCCACCGACCGAGTTGCCGGCTACTCCTTGTCCATCCCGGTTGTGGTGATGACTTTGCCCCACTTTGTGCGTTCGGCGCGATAGAACGCGTCAAAATCCTCGGCCGAGCCGATCATCGGTGTGAAACCCTGAGCCGCCAGAGCCTTTTGGATCTCGGGCGACTCCAGCGCCTTCCGGTTCGCATCGGCCAGCTTGTGAATGATCGCCTTCGGCGTCATCGCCGGAGCCGTCATTCCGATCCACAGCCGCACGTCAAAGCCCGGGTAGCCGGATTCGGCAATGGTCGGAACATTGGGGAAGGCCGGATCGCGCTTGGGGCCGGTGGTCGCAAGACCGATCAGTCGGCCGTCCCTGACGAAGTCCTGTACGGGCGCAATACTTGAAAACATGATTTTGACCTGGCCGGACAGCAGGTCCTTCACGGTGGCACCGCCGCCCCGGTAATGCACCGGAACAGTCTTGATACCTGCGGCCATGTTGAAAAGTTCGCTGGTGAGGTGGGTCGCCGAACCACGTCCTGCCGTCGCATACTGCAAAACGCCCGGCTTTTCCTTCGCGAGTTTGACCAGTTCCGCCACGCTTTTAACGCCGAGCGAGGGATGCACGACAAGAATATTGGCGGTCTCGGCCTGCGGGCAGACCGCGGTGATGTCCTTGCCGTACTCATACTTGATGGTTTTCGACAGGTATTCGTTGGCCACGGTCGCGACCGGTGTGTTCAAAAGCGTGTAGCCGTCGGGCGCGGAGCGAGCGACAGCGTCAGTTGCAATTGCCCCGCCCGCTCCGGTCTTGTTCTCGATGACGAACTGCACACCCATGATCTCGCCCATCTTGGCGCCGACCACGCGGCTGATAATGTCGGAGGGACCGCCGGGGGCAAATCCGACCAGGATGCGAATGGGCTTGTTCGGATAATCACTCTGCGAAAATGCGGCGCCGGAAGCCGCGACCGTCAGGCTGATCGCACCGGCGCACAAAGCGGCGCGCTTTAGCCGCGATATCGCTGACGTCGAAATCGTGTTCTGCATCATCACCTCCCGTTAGGACTTTTCGTAATTGTTTGTCTGTTGCGAGTTCGCAAACGCAAGCAGTGCATCCTGGACGAACCCTAGCATAGGCTTGGCGCAGGCACCTGAGCTACTTCTCCCGGGCGACACTAGGGTGGCATGTCACCGCAGCCGTCTTCTTGACATTGCGATGTTACCCTCGCCGGACCGCACATGGCGGGCTCGACCAGGCATGGCGATCTTGAGGCCACCATTGGTTGCGCCGGCTTCCGACCGGGCCGCAGGAATCAACCTTGGCTTCGTGGAGCTATCGCGGGCTTTCGCCGCGTCTCGTTCTCCGCGCTTGTCTCGCAATGAGAGCGGCCTAACATGAGGGCGCACAACGGGAGCGAAAAGCATTATGGCGGGCACGGAGCAGATCGGCATCGTCGGCGTCGGGCGGATGGGCCAGGCGATGACGAAGCATCTCATCAAGAGCGACTACGCGGTGCTGGCGCAGGACATCGAGCCGAAGGCACTCGAAGCCGTGCGCGCCGTGGGGGCCAAGACGGTGCGGACGCCGGCCGAAGTCGGCAAGGCCTGCACCTTCGTGATCGTCGCCGTCGGCTATGACGATGAGGCTGCCGCGGTGGTGCTGGACAAGGGAGGTCTGCTCGAAACAATGGGCCCGGGCACGGTGATCGCAATTTCCTCCACCTGCACACCCGAGCACGTCAAGATGCTGGCGGAGCGGGCCCATGCGAAGGGCGTCGACATGCTCGACGCACCGATCTGCCGCGGTCAACGCGCCGCCGACGATGGCACGATGCTGACACTCTGCGGTGGCAAGGACGCGGTATTCCAGCGAGGCAAGCCGATCTACAGCGCGTTCTCCAAGGATATCGTGCTGCTCGGCGACATCGGAGCCGGCCAGTTCGGCAAGGCCATGAACAATTTTTTGCTCTGGGTGAACGGCGTCGCCCTCATCGAAGCCGGCCGGCTGAGCGAGGCCAATGGGGTCGATCTGGTGAAGCTCCGCGAGGCCCTGCTGATGAGTTCGGGCGCATCCGATGCACTCAAGAATTGGGAAAATGTTTCGTTCCTGTGGGCTCTGAAGGACATGCAGATCGTCAGCAAGATGGCCGACAAGGCAGGCCTGTCGATGCCGATCGCTGGCGCGATCAAGGAACTGGTCAAGGACGGCCGGCGTATCAAGCAGAGTAACCCGCCGGACTGGACCGGCAGAAAGCAGAGGTAGCGGTCCGACGGCCGTGGCTCGTCCCGGCTATGGACTTGTTTCGGTGGAAGTGCCGCGTTTCGATCGGTTGTGTTCGGGCTGGCGCCCAGAAGAACGCCCCCCAAAAAAGCTCGATTCCAAGAGGCTACTTCACCGGCCGCCGGAACTGGGATGATGATCTCATACCGTTGCGACTGCGCTGCTTTGGAGGATACAAATTCTGAGCTTGCTCGCCATTGACCGGAGTACGCGTGGAGGATGGTGGATGTTGCAGTTGGTCGGCAAGGTTCTCGTCGGGCTGGCCGTAATAGCCGTTTGCTTCTGGATGACGCTGATGATGATGGACCGCCTGGCCGGCCGATACCCGGCAGCGGCTACCACGACGTCGGCGGCAATCGAGCCGGCGGCATCTTTGCGGCCAAACCTGAAGGGATGGAACGAGCAACTCTATCTCGCTGTTAATCCCGATGTCGCAGCCGCAATTGCGCGCAAGGAATTCGCTTCAGCCCGCCGGCACTATGAATTGACTGGGTTCGCCGAAGGGCGAAAGGGCGCCTCAGTGCCGAGCGATTGGAATGAGGCTGAATACTTGAAGGCCAATCCGGACGTGGCAGCGGCCGTGTCGGAGGGCCGGTTCATGAGTGGCTATCATCACTATCTTGTCGCCGGTCGTGCAGAGGGGCGCAGCGGCGGATTCCCGTAATCGCCGCGCGACCGTTGTCCGCAATGAGCGGGCTCCCGCGAGCCCGCCCCGACGCGAATGCCCCCGCTACTGTGTCGCCTGAAGCCCGAGCTTCGTCACCAGCGAACCCCACTTCTGCTGCTCCGAGGTCAGATAGCTTTTGATCCCATCGATCGGCGGCGAGTCGAGGGGGAGGAGGCCGATGTCGAGCGCGCGCTTCTTCATCTCGGGCGTGGACATGATCTTGCGCATCTCCTGGTGCAGCCGTTCGACGATCGGCTTCGGCGTCGCCGCCGGCGCAAACAGGATGTGCCAGGACACCGCCTCGAAGTCCTTCGCGCCCGACGCCTCGGCGAACGGCAGCACGTCGGGCAGCGTCGGCAGGCGGGTGAGCGACGACACCGCGAGCGCGCGCAGCTTGCCGGCGCGGATGAGCGGCAGCGACGCGCCGGCCTCCGCGAAGCCGACATTGACGTGACCGGCCGCGATATCGGCGATCGCCTGCGGCGAGTTGCGATACGGCACGTGCGTAAACTTTAGGCCGAACTGCTGCGCCATGAACTCCATCGACAGGTGCTGCGAGCTGCCAACGCCCGCCGTGCTGTAGGTCATCGGCGCCGGGCTCGCCTTGGCGTATTTGATCAAATCGGGCACCGAGTTGATCGGCAGCTTCGGATCGACCACCAGCACGAAAGGCGACTTCACGTAGAAATAGATCGGTGCGAAATCCTTCGTCGGATCGTAACTGATCTTCTTGTACAGCACCTGGTTCGCGGCCATCGGCGTGGCGGTCGAGATGCCGATGGTGTGGCCGTCCGGCGCCGCCGCCGCGATTGCCGCAGTGCCGAGCATCAGGCCGGCGCCTGGCTTGTTCTCGATCACCACCGGTTTGCCGAGCGCGTGCCCGAGTGGCTCGGCATAGATCCGCGCCAGCGTGTCCATGCCGGTTCCGGCCGCGAGCGGTACGATCAATGTGACCGGCTTCGACGGATAGCCTTGCGCCTGCGCGGGCGACGGGGCGCCCGTTGCGAGCACCTGCGTTGCGGCGAGCGCAAGTGCGGCGAGCGTCAATCGTCTCAACATCTTGTCATTCCTCCCTAGCTTCTTGTTTTCACTCAGTTGAATTAAGGGTGTCTCCCCGCGCATTCCGGCACAAGCGCGTGCGCAGACCTTTCCGGCGCACGCACGGCGCAACCTCACTGCGGGTGGATGTGTGGTTGTCAGTTGACCTTGATGTTGATCGCCTTGATCACCGGCGTCCAGCGCGCCAGGTCGGCGTCGATCTTGGCGCGGAATTGCGCCGGCGTGTTCGGGACCGGCTCCATGAACTGGGTGGCGAATTTCGCGCGCACCGCCGGCTTGACGAGCGCGTCAGCCACCGCGTCGTGGATCTTCTTGATGATCGCGTCCGGCGTTTTCGCCGGCGCAATCAGGCCGTTCCAGGCGTCGGCCTCGACGTCGATTCCGGCCTCCTTGAGCGTCGGATAGTCGGGCAACAGAGCGGAGCGCTGTCCGAGCGAGATCGCCAGGATCTTCACCTTGCCGGACGCCACGTGCGGCGTCACGGCGATCGCCGGCATGCAGGCCATCTGCACGTCATTGCGCAGCAGGGCGGTCATTACCAACGGCGAACCGGCGTAGGGGATATGCACCATCGTGGTGCCGCTCTTGAGCGCGATTGCCTCCATGGCGAGATGCGACAGCGAGCCGTTGCCGATCGAGCCATAATTGTACTTGCCGGGATTCTTCTTGAGCAGCGCCACCAGTTCGGCAACGGAATTGACGCCCAGGCTGGCGTTGACCACCAGCGCGCTCGGTTGCGTCGTCAGCATCGTGATCAGCGCGATGTCCTTCTTCGGATCGTAGGGCATCTTCGCGAACAGCAGCGTGTTGATGGCGAGCGGGCCGCCGAGACTGATGCCGATCGTGTAGCCGTCGGGTTCGGCCTTTGCCACCATGTCGGTGCCGGTATTGGCGCTGGCGCCCGGCCGGTTCTCGACCACGAACGGCTGGCCGAGCGTTTGCTGCAGATGATCGGCGAGCAGGCGGCCGACCATGTCGGGTGTCGAGCCGGGGCCGAATGGCACGATCAGCCGCACCGTCTTGGCCGGCCAGTCCTGCGCCGATGCCGGCGTCCATGCGGCAAGCGCGGCGAGCAGAGCCAGAGCGAAGCGTGTTGTCATTGCGTTTCCTCGCCGATTTCGGATCAGGCTTGTTCGCTCCTTTTTAGCCTGCTCTGAAATGAAAGTCTGCCTCGGTCGACGCCGCACGTGGTTTGACCCTCGGCCTTGAGGGCAGGAGGGCGTCGAACCGAAGCCCACGTCGCACGATCGCTGCCACTGTCATTCCGGCCGAGCGAAGCGAGAGCCGGAATCCAGTCTTTGTTCGCGAGGCCAAGTTCGTATTGCGAGGCCAGAAGACTGGATGCCGGCATGCGCGGGCATGACAGCGGAGCAAGCCAACGCTGCGCCGCCCGTGTTGTTTGACGGGCGCCGGGGGTCACCCGTAGTCGCCCTGCAATTGCAGCCCTCGGAGAAAGACGAGAGTGCGCGGAACGCCGAGGCTCCGACCGCCCCATGCCCCTGTGTACAGGCCTAAACAAGGTCCACAGGCAGTCGTCGGCACGGGTCGCCGGCTCCCCGGCGTATCGCTGGCAACTGTACGCAGCCAGCGGAAATTTGGCTGCGTCGCGCGATGTTTGAGCAAGATATTTTCCGGCCGGCATCCGGAATGGAGAAGCAGCTTGCGAACTGAGATGGCGGCGGGGCGCGTGTGCGCGGCTGCCGCCCTGTCCTGCATACCGTTCCGCTATTTCGGATTTTGATTGCCTGGGCGCACCGTCCCCCACGGATCGGACTTCGGCGCCTGCGTCGTTGCGGTATTTGGCCGCGTGCTTTTGATCGCCCTTTGATAGGCCTTCTCGGCCTCTTTTTCATTTTGTTTTCGCTGCAGCGCCTCCTGCTCAGTCTCCTTCTGTGCCCAGGTGGGAGACACCGCCACCAGGATCATCGTCATGGCTATCAATAGAATTCGCATGTTCAGCCTCCTGACCCGCGGGCCATGATAGCGAATATGCGACGGGCGGAGCCGGATGGCTAGACTGATCCGAATAAAGCGGAAGTCCAATCGACGCACACGTTTTCGCCCGGGGAGCCGGCAAAGCTCCGCTTGGCGACACACGCCTCAGACGTTAGATCTGGAGTTGTGCCGTACCTGAGGTCTGAAGCCATGCCGTTTTCCAATTTCGAACGATATCAACGCATCGCCTGGGCCTACGATCTTTTGGATTTTCCGTTTGAGTACGGGCGCTATCGCAAGATCAGGCCGCAGATGTTTCGCGGCCTCTCCGGTCGCATCCTGGATGCCGGCGTCGGCACCGGCCGAAACTTTCCGTTCTATCCGCTAGATTCTGAGATTGTCGGCATCGACTTGAGCCCGGCCATGCTGGCGCGCGCCGAGCGCAGGCGACCAGCCGCGGCGGTGCCTGTTGAGTTGCGGCAGATGGACGTGACGCGGCTCGATTTCCCCGACGGCTCGTTTGATGCGGCCGTGGCCACTTTCCTGTTCTGTACGCTTCCCAATGAATTGCAAGTCGCCGGGATGCGCGAACTGGGCCGCGTGGTGAAACCAGGCGGCATCATCCGGTGCCTTGAATACGTGCGCCCAAGCAAAGGGTTTGGCCGCGCCATGACGCGCCTATGGGAGCCTTGGGTTTACTGGGCCTATGGTGCGGGATTTGACCGTCAGACCGAGAAGCTTGCCCCAGAAGCGGGGCTGGGCCTGTTTGAATCCCGCTTCGTTCATGACGAACTGATTAAGTTGCTCGGTGCCAGGGCTTGATGGGCTTGTCGCCCATGCTGCGATCAAACTGAGAAGCCGTGCCGGCCGTTCACCTTACAATCCCGGCTTGCGGGCGATGATGTTCAGCCTGGCTTCAAGCGCGTCGATGCGGACCTGCAGGCGGGCGAGCGACTTGTCCCGCTTGTTGACGGCGTAGGCGTTGGCGATGGCGCACACCAATCATCGCCACGGCAACAAGCACAAAGCCGATCCGGAACAGCTTCTGGTCAGTGGACATCTTACACCCTGCGGCCCGGCCGTCCGCACAAGGGGCGGCCACCTTTCAGGTTGTTAGTAAGCGCAAGCAGCGTCCCGGTTTGTGATCGCCATCACGTTTTGGCGGGTTTGCTGCGCCTCCACTCCACCATGCGCCTCCGCTCCACTGACGGGTGCCTTGCCTCCACCTGCGCCTTGGCCTCTACTGTCTTGAATTGTTCTGAAGTGGTGGAGCAAGCGTGGGCATCCTGATCCTCGGCCTGGTCGTTTTTATCGGCACGCATCTCTTCGCGGCGTGCCGCTCGCAGCGCGCGGCCGTGATCGCGCGCATCGGGGAGTGGCCCTACAAGGGGCTGTTCTCGCTGCTCTCTCTCGTGGGCCTGATCCTGATCGGCTACGGTTTTGGGCAATATCGCGCAACGAGTTGGATCGACGTGTGGCGCCCGCCACACTGGACCCACTACATCACGCAGCTTCTGATGTGGTTTGCCAGCATCATGGTGGTTGCGGCCTATATCCGCGGCGACATCTGGCGCACGCTCAAGCACCCGATGCTGGTCGGCATCAAGACCTGGGCCGTGGCGCATCTGATCTCGAACGGCGACCTCGGTTCGATCGTGCTGTTCGGTTCGTTCCTCGCCTGGGCGGTCTTCGACCGCATCACGCTCAAGCATCGCGCCGATCCGGGCGCGCCGGCGATTCCGGCGGGCGGCCGGCGCAACGACCTGATCGCGCTCGTGGTCGGTACCGTGCTTTTTCTCCTGCTCGGCCTGGCGTTCCACCCGCTGGTGGTCGGCATTCCGGTCTTCGGTAAGGCGGCGTATTGAAGGTGAAGTTGGTCTGGTAAACTTTAGCCTCGTCGTGGCCGGGCTTGTCCCGGCCATTCACGTCCTGACTTCTTGATGCGAAGAAAGGCGTGGATGCCCGCGCAGGCAAGCTTACGCAGCCTGCGCAAGCTTGGCCGCGAGCGCGGGCAGGACGACCGAGAGACAAAAAACAAGTCGGCGAGTTCGAACCATGTCCGTGCAAGATGAGATCCGGCGGCTGACCGCACCCGATATCCGCGCCCGCAAGGGTGGTGAGCCCATCGTTTCGCTCACCTCCTACCACGCGCACACCGCGCGGCTGCTCGATGCGCATTGTGACGTCATTCTGGTCGGCGACTCGCTCGGCATGGTGATGCATGGGCTCGAAACCACCGTGCCGGTTACTCTCGACATGATGATCCTGCAGGGCCACGCGGTGATGCGCGGCAGCAAGCGCGCGATGGTGGTGGTCGACATGCCGTTCGGCTCCTATGAGGCGTCGCGGGAGCAGGCGTTCATGTCGGCGGCGCGGGTGATGAAGGAAACTGGCTGCGGCGCGATCAAGCTCGAAGGCGGCCGCCGCATGGCGGAGACGATCAGGTTTCTGGTCGAGCGCGGTGTGCCGGTGATGGGCCATATCGGGCTGACGCCGCAGTCGATCAACACCATCGGCTCATTTCGGGCGCAAGGACGCGACGAGGCCGACTGGGGACCGATCGAGGATGACGCCCGGGCGGTGAGCGAGGCCGGCGCGTTCTCGGTGGTGATCGAGGCGGTGGCCGAGCCCCTTGCCCGCAAGATCACGGCCGACGTGCCGATTCCGACCATCGGCATCGGCGGCAGCGTGGCCTGTGACGGCCAGATTCTGGTACTCGAGGATATGCTGGGGTTGTCGGCGCGGGTGCCGAAATTCGTCCGCCGCTACGGCGAACTCGGTCCCGCGATCGGTGCGGCGGTCGCGGCTTACGCGGCGGATGTCCGTTCGCGCGCCTTCCCGGGGCCGGAAAATGTGTATCCGATGAGAACAAAAGGGAAATCCGGCGGTCCCTGAGGGGCTTGGTGCAGCATTCGTTAACTTTTGCCTTGGCGCTGCCACATCGCTAAGTTACCCGCCGATGGTCCTGGGCGCCGGGGGTGCCTGAGGCACGGGGAAAATCGTGTCCGACGTATCCGACGTATTTCGCGAAGTCGACGAGGAAGTCCGCCGCGAACAGCTCAAGAAGCTGTGGGAACGCTATGGCCATTACGCCGTGGCGCTGGCTGTGCTCCTGGTTGCGGCGGTCGCCGCCTGGCGCGGTTATGCGTGGTGGGAGGCCAAGAAGGCCTCGGAGGCGGGCGGCGCGTTCGAATCGGCGATCACGCTCAGCGATGCCGGCAAGCACGCCGAGGCTGAAGCGGCCTTCGCCAAGATTGCGGCCGACGGGTCGTCCGGCTATCGCCCGCTGGCGCGCATCCGCGAAGCGAGCGAACTCGCCCAGACCGACGCCAAGGCGGCAGTCGCCGCCTTCGAGAAAATCAGCAACGACAACGCCGCCACTCCGGTGCTGCGCGATCTCGCCGCGCTACGGGCCGGCGCGCTGATGATCGATGCGGCGAACTATCCCGAGGCCCAGCGCCTGCTGGAGCCACTGACGGCGCCGGACCGCACCTTCCGCCATACCGCGCGTGAACTGCTGGCACTTGCGGCCTGGCGGCAGGGTGATGCGCCGGGCACCAAGCGCTGGTTCGATATGCTGGCAACCGATCCGCTGACGCCGACCGCCACCCGCACCCGGGCAGAGATGCTCATGGCGCTCGTCGCAGCCGAGTCCAAGAGTTGAGAGGCGAATCCATGCACCGCTTCGCTCGTGCCACGCTCGCTGTATCGGCGCTTTCGCTCGGTCTGATGCTGGCGGGCTGCGGGTCGTCGTGGGATCAGTTCGATCCGACGGACCTGTTCAGTTCCGATATTTTCGTCACCAAGAAGAAGCTGCCGGGCGAACGCCAACCGGTGTTTCCGGAAGGCACGCCGGGCGTGCCGCAGGGCGTGCCGGCCGAACTGATCAAGGGGCATAACCAGCAGGCGGTGGCCGAGCCGGAGACGACCCAGGCCATTCCGGAAAAAAAAGAGGCGGTCGCCGAGCCCGAAAAAAAACCCAAGGCGAAACCCAAGCCGAGGCCGAAGGTCGTCGCCAAGCCGGCCGAGCCGTCGGCCCCGACCAACGTGACGGTGAGTCGCTCTAATTCGCCGTGGCCTGATCCGCCGCAACAGCAACAGCAACAGCAACAGCAGCCGCAACAGCAGCAGTCGCAGCAGGAGCAGCCCGCCGCAGGCTGGTCCGGCTCGCAGAGGGGAATTTGGCCCGATCCGCCGCGTTGATCTCCCGGGTCTCCTTTCCACCGCCTGACGCCGGCAATCTGGGCGGACATCATCCGGCCGGTGCTGTGACCGTCGCGCCGCGCGCGCCATCATGAGCTTCACCGTCGCGATCGTCGGCCGGCCCAATGTCGGCAAATCGACACTGTTCAACCGCCTCGTTGGCAAGCGTCTCGCGCTGGTCGACGACCAGCCCGGCGTCACCCGCGACCGCCGCGCGGGCCGCGCCCATGTCGGCGATCTCGACTTCACGGTGATCGACACCGCCGGTCTCGACGAAGCCGCGCCCGCGAGCCTCACCGGCCGCATGCAGGCGCAGACCGCCGCCGCGGTGGAATCCGCCGACGCGGTGCTGTTCGTGATCGACGCCCGTGCCGGGCTCCTGCCCGCCGACCGCGCCTTCGCCGATCTGGTGCGCCGCTCCGGCAAGCCGGTGATCGTGGTCGCCAACAAGTGCGAGGGCAGGGGGGTGCACGCCGGTGTCAACGAGGCCTACGCGCTCGGGCTGGGCGAGCCGGTCGCGATCTCGGCCGAGCACGGCGATGGCCTGGTCGATCTCTACGACGCATTGCGCGCCGCGCTGCCGGCAGGCGACCGGTGCACCGGCGAGCGAGGACGAGGACGGCGGCGAGCAGCCCGAGGCCGCCGCGCCGATCCGGATCGCGGTGGTCGGCCGGCCCAATTCCGGCAAGTCGACGCTGATCAACCGGCTGCTTGGCGAGGAGCGGCTGCTCACCGGCCCGGAGGCCGGCATCACCCGCGACGCCATCGCGGTTGATCTCACCTGGCAGGGCAGGGAATTCCGCGTCCATGACACCGCCGGCATGCGCAAGCGCGCCCGCATCGACGAGAAGCTCGAGAAGCTGTCGGTCGCCGACGCGCTCAACGCCATCCGCTTCGCCGAGGTGGTGATCCTGCTGCTCGACGCCGAACGTCCGTTCGAGGAGCAGGACCTGCGCATCGCCGACCTCATCGAGCGCGAGGGCCGCGCGCTGGTCATCGGCATGAACAAGTGGGACCTCCGGGACAGCGCGCCCGGCGCCATGACCAAGCTGCGCGAGGAAACCGATCATTGGCTGCCGCAGGTCAAGGGCGTGCCGGTGGTCGCGGTGTCGGGACTGACGGGCTCAGGCCTCGACCGGCTGATGCAGGCGGTGCTCGACGCGCACGCTGTCTGGAACAAGCGCGCGCCGACCGCCGCGCTCAACCGCTGGCTCGCCGAGGTGATCGCGGCGCATCCGCCGCCCGCGGTGTCGGGACGGCGCATCCGGCTCGATTATCTCACCCAGCCGAAGGCGCGCCCGCCGAGCTTCGTGCTGTTCATGAGCCGCACCGATGCGCTGCCCGAAGCCTACCGGCGCTATCTCGTCAACAATCTGCGCGAGTCGTTCGACCTGCCCGGCACGCCGATCAGGCTGACGTTGCGGGAGAAGAAGAACCCGTATCGCAACAAGCCGAGGTGATGGGCTCGCCTCGCTTGCGCTCCTGCGGTGACGATCTGCAGTCGCGACATCAGCGGTCGCGACTGAGTGGCGAAGCAGAAATCCGAAGATTGATCTGAGCAACAATCGTCCCGTGAGCGCGTGAGCGGACATCGCCTGTCCGCGCATCCCGCAGTGTCTGGATCAATCCATTTCCCCGTCTAATTCGACCTCAACGCCTTCATTTTTGCCACGCGCCTCGCAATTTGATGCCGCCATCCCATATTCATTGTTGACCTCCAAACCCCTCGCCATACTGACCCGCGACTAAGGGGAGGCTTCTAGAAAAGGGAGCCCACATGTTGACGCCCGCGCAGCTTCGCACGAAGGCACTCGAATATACCGCGTTAGCCAAGACGGCTATTAATCCTAACCAAAGGCGTGAATTTCGAAGGCTCGAAAGCAGCTTTACCGCAATGGCCGATAACGAACAGTGGCTGAAGGACAATCATCAAAAAATTGCCACACCAGAAGACAGATAATTGGCCTCTGGTTTCTTTGGGCCTTGAGACGGCAGCATACCGTGTTAGAGAAGGCAACTCGTCGCCAGAGCAATTGTGAGATGGGCGTCGGCTCTGCATCAAATATGGAATCGCGTCCAAAATCAGTGTAGACTTAATCGATTGCATTGGTCGCAAGCATGGCAGAGACGACAGTCAGTATCATTGACGCCCTGCGGGGGCAGCAAGCCCAGCTAAGGCGGTTGCTTGCGCAGAAGGCATTGATCAAAAATGCCACGAAGCCCGATCTCCATGAGATCGAGGCTCAAATTATCGAACTGAAGCGGCTGCTTTCGGAACTTGAGACAGTCATCTTAAGTCACCAGAAGTGAGACCAGTGCTGCAGAATCGCTCATGCTGGCTGGCTCGCTTGAGGCTATTTCTTGAAGAAATCGTTAGATCGTAAGACTATCGGTCCCTGACTCTCGACCGGTCCTTCCGCGTACTTGCGCGATGCGCGTTCTTCAATTGCATCGCGCAGTCGCAGGAATTG
Source organism: uncultured Alphaproteobacteria bacterium (assembly GCA_963756715.1). Lineage (GTDB taxonomy): Bacteria > Pseudomonadota > Alphaproteobacteria > Rhizobiales > Xanthobacteraceae > VAZQ01. The sequence goes on along the minus strand of CAVWOV010000032.1, from coordinate 124,416 downwards.
ATCTATTCGTTGATCTGCCTTCAGGTCATGCATTGCCTCAAGGTCTCCCATGGCCGCGGTGGTTATCGCGCAGTGTATTATCGTGCCCCGGTCAGACATCGTGAAATCGACGACCATCCGATTGAAATCATAGCCGAGTACTTCACCTCGCTGCAGCGACATTGCAAATCCTCCATAACCAACAGGGCAGGTTGGTCGCGGGCCAATTGGAGTGGTGAACTTGTCTCGGCACTTTCATCTCGGCGGCGCGAGTGAGCAGGCGACCATCGCAGTACGAATCCGTGCGACCACGAAGATCGGCGCAGGCCGCAGTGCCGGGTGGTCGAAAAAAAGCCCGGCACTTCGGCCGGGCTTCAATAGAGAGCGTGAGCGGCTTACTTCTGCTGCTCGGCCGGCTTCTCGGCGGGCTTCTGGGTCTGCGGATTGCTCTGCGTCTGCTGCGGGTTGGCCTGAGCGGGATTCTTCGGAGTTTCGTTGTTATTCGGCTGATTCGACATAGAAATTCCCTTCCTGAAAACAACTTAAGTAGGTCTCGTACAAAATTATATTTGGGCCAAAAATAATAATAAACAAGTGAAGCTCCCGATTATATTTTTAAGCTGCGTATTCTTACGGTCAAATCTATAGTATTATGACAATCGATCTCCAAATTTGATTAGGACAGCATTGCTGACCGCTGCTTTCTCATCATGAATGAACATGAAATCCTGCAGTGCTTTAAGCGTAATGACAACGGAACTTGGGCGCCGCTGAAGACCATTACCGTCGGCGGCGTGAGCATGGAACCCGGGACCGTATTTTCACGCGGTGAACCGACTAACGGAATTGACGTGGCCGCGTATCTTGATGGCTTGGCGGAACGCTATCCGCTTTCCGTACGGGATTGATGGAGTCACGTTTCGACTTCCAATCAAAGCGCCTCACCGAACGCCAATAATGATGGGGCTGCTAACTGGCCTTGAAATGATTTTGGCACTCTCCCTTGAAGAGTGCCAAAAAGGAGCCACTTACAGGTACAGCGCAGCTATTCTCGCCAATCGATTCGGAATGCGCCTCTCTTCACAAAAGATAAATAAACCAATTACTTAGGAGGACTGATATGAAATTTCGGCCGCTTCACGACCGCGTCGTGGTCACGCGCATCGACCCTGAGGGCAAGACCGCAGGCGGAATCATCATCCCTGACACTGCCAAAGAGAAGCCTTCCGAGGGAGAGGTTGTCTCAGTTGGCCCAGGGGGCCGCGATGAGGCCGGGAAAATCATCCCCATCGAACTCAAGGTCGGCGATCGCGTGCTGTTCGGCAAATGGTCGGGCAACGAGGTCAAGATCGAGGGGGTCGAATATCTGATCATGAAAGAGAGCGACATCATGGGCGTGATCGAACAGACCGCTGCCCGTAAGAAGGCCGCCTAACGAAAGGGCGCCTGATGATTGTCGTATCCAATACATAACGGAGAACAAAAATGGCTTCTAAGGACGTCAAATTCGGCGTTGATGCGCGCGACAGGATGTTGCGCGGCGTCGATATTCTCGCCAATGCGGTTCGCGTGACGCTCGGCCCCAAGGGACGTAATGTCGTGCTGGACAAGTCCTACGGCGCGCCACGCATCACCAAGGACGGTGTCACCGTCGCCAAGGAAATCGAGCTCGAAGACAAGTTCGAGAATATGGGCGCGCAAATGGTGCGCGAGGTCGCTTCGAAGTCATCCGACTTCGCCGGTGACGGCACCACGACCGCAACGGTTCTGGCGCAGGCGATCGTGAAGGAAGGCTCGAAGGCAGTCGCTGCCGGCATGAATCCGATGGATCTCAAGCGCGGCATCGACCTTGCGGTCGAAGCGGTGGTCGAGGATCTGAAGAAGAACTCGAAGAAGGTCACCTCCAACGAGGAGATCGCGCAGGTCGGCACGATTTCCGCCAATGGCGATACCGAGATCGGCAAATTCCTCGCCGACGCGATGAAGAAGGTCGGCAACGAGGGCGTGATCACGATCGAAGAGGCGAAGTCCTTGGAGACTGAGCTCGAAGTGGTCGAAGGCATGCAGTTCGATCGCGGTTACATCTCGCCGTATTTCGTCACCAACGCCGATAAGATGCGCGTTGAGATGGAAGACCCATACATCCTGATCTACGAGAAGAAGCTTTCAGGCTTGCAGGAACTGCTTCCGCTGCTCGAAGCGGTCGTCCAGACCGCGAAGCCGCTCGTCATCATCGCCGAGGACGTGGAGGGCGAGGCGCTTGCCACGCTTGTGGTCAACAAGCTGCGTGGTGGCCTCAAGGTTGCGGCGGTGAAGGCGCCAGGCTTCGGCGATCGGCGCAAGGCGATGCTCGAAGACATCGCGATCCTCACCGGCGCTCAGGCGATCAGCGAGGATCTCGGCATCAAGCTCGACAAGGTGACCTTGAACATGCTTGGGCGCGCCAAGAAGGTGATGATCGAGAAGGAGAACACCACGATCGTCAACGGTGCCGGCAAGAAGTCCGACATCGAGGCGCGCATCCACCAGATCAAAGTGCAGATCGAGGAGACTACCTCGGACTACGATAAGGAGAAGCTGCAGGAGCGCCTTGCCAAGCTCGCGGGCGGTGTTGCGGTGATCCGCGTCGGCGGTGCAACGGAGGTCGAGGTGAAGGAGCGCAAGGACCGCGTCGACGACGCGATGCACGCAACCCGAGCGGCGGTCGAAGAAGGCGTTCTGCCGGGTGGCGGCGTCGCCTTGCTGCGCGCCAGTGAAGTGCTCAAGAAGGTGCGCACGCAGAACGATGACCAGAGAACCGGCGTCGATATCGTGCGCAAGGCACTGTCCTGGCCGGCCCGCCAGATCGCGATCAACGCAGGCGAGGACGGCTCCGTCATCGTCGGCAAAATCCTGGACAAGGATCAATACGCGTACGGCTTCGATGCCCAGAATGGCGAGTACGTCAATCTCGTGAACAAAGGCATCATTGACCCGACCAAGGTCGTGCGGGCGGCACTGCAGAATGCCGCTTCGATCGCCGGGCTTCTGATCACCACGGAAGCCATGGTCGCTGAAAGGCCGAGGAAAGACAGTGGCGCCCCGGCAATGCCGGGCGGCGGCATGGGTGGAATGGATTTTTAGGCCACCCTCAACCGAAATGAAGAAGGCCCGGATTTCTTCCGGGCCTTTTTTCATTGTGCATAGCCAGTTCGCGGAACGGAAACCTGAAACCTGGCGGCGTAAAGCAGCCGTAATGGCCGGATCAACGCAGCGGCACGCCTGCGCTGCGAGCATGACTGCCTGGGCCGCCGGCCTCTACCTTGGATATATTCCAGGCGTAGGCTTCGTTAAAATCTGCCCATAAAAAATAAGCCGTCACAGGAGGAATGAGCCCATGCGCCGTCGATCGGCATTCTCATTGCTTGCGACTATCGCCGCCGCCGTTTGCCTGCACGCCGCCTCGGCGCAGTCCGCGGGCGACGAACTCAACGACACGCAGCGCACCGGCCGGCAGATCTTTGCCCAGTCGTGCGGCGTGTGCCATTTGCCGCCGGCGATCAACGCCCACACCTACGGGCCGGCGCTGAACAAGGACACCGCGAGCGGAAACGCCGAGGTGATCCGCGGCGTGATCGGCGATGGCACGCCGCGCATGCCGGCCTTCAAGCACTATCTCGAACGCCCGCAGATCGATGCCATCATTGCGTATCTCATGACAGTACCGGCAACACCGGCCGCCCCGGCGACGCAGACGCGCTGAGCGGTTCACCCAAGGGAGACATGTCCATGACCGGCAAACCTACCGGCACGCTGGCGAATCTCGCCGGCCTTCTCGTATCGTCAATGACGGCGATCGCCGCCGCACCGCTTGCCGCCCAGGCCGCCGATGCGGTGCTCAGCGGCACGATCACGTCGGCCTCCGGCGAGAAGATGGCGGGCGTCACCGTCTCGGCCAAGCCCGAGGGCAGCACGATCACCACCAGCGTCTACACCGACGCAGCAGGGCAACTATTATTTCCCGCCGATGCCGGCGGGCAAATACCAGGTCTGGGCGCAGGCGCTGACGTTCGAGCGCTCGAACGGCGCGGTCGATCTTGCCGCCGCGCGGCGCGCCGACCTCGTGCTCAAGCCGATCACCGATCCGGAGACGGCGCATCCGGCAGATGCCAGGCGAAATCCTGATGGCGGCGCTGCCCGAGGCGACGCCGGAGGATGCCAACACCAAGCGCATCTTCCGCAACCTCTGCACCGGCTGTCACACGCCGAGCTATGTGCTGCAGTTCCGGTTCGACGAAGACGGCTGGAACAAGATCATCGATCTGATGAAGGTGGTGCCGAACAACGGCGTCTATCCGGCCAATCCCAAGGCCAACGCGCTGATCGAATTCCACCAGAAGGATCTTGCCGCCTATCTGGCGCGTGCGCGCGGGCCGGGAGCGCCGCTCAACATCAAGCCGCGGCCGCCGCTCACCGGCGAAGCCGCGCGCGTGGTCTGGACGCTCTACGACCTGCCGACCAATCCGGATGCCGGCATTCGCACCACGCATCAGACCAACGACGGCACCGACTGGGCGCTCGGCACCACGTCGAAGCTTGCGCTCATCACCCATGACGGCGGCATGGATTTCGACGGCAATCTCTGGTTCACCACCAACGCGCCCAACCGCCGCTCCACGGTCGGCCGGGTCGACGGCAAGACCGGCGAGGTCAAGTTCCTCAAGGTGCCGCGCAATGACGGCCTGGCGGCGACCGCGCATGGTCTGGCGCGCGATCAGAAGGGCAACTTCTGGTTCGACGTCAATCCGGGACGCCGCAGCCTCGGCAAGCTCGATCCCAAGACCGAGAAGATCACCGTCTACCAGACGCCGCAGAACATGTCGCCGCTCGGCGGCGCCGTCACCGTCGATGTCGACGGCAAGGGCATGGTGTGGGCGTCGGCGCCGGCCGGTGCGGTGCGCTTCGATCCGCAGGAAGAGCGCTTCACCGAATACAAGTCGAAGGCCTTCAAGACCGCGCGCGGTACCGGGCTGACCTACGGCGCCGCCGGCGACCGCGACGGCAACGGCTGGTGGGCGCAGATGGCGTTCGACATCATCGGCAAGGCTGACTTGTCGACCGGCAAGACCATCGAGGTGCAGTTGCCGGTGGTCAAGGCGGAGCTCGACCGCGCCTCGCCGGAGGCGAAGGCGTTCTACGAGAAGTACGACGGCTTGTCGTTCGGCACGCCGCTCCCTTGGCAGCAGGGTCCGCGGCGGATGGGCACCGACAAGAATGCCGACGTGCTCTGGGTCGGCAATTCCTGGGGCGGCAGCCTCGCGCGGATCGACACCAAGACGCTCGAGACGACACTCGTTCCGCTGCCCGATCCGACCGCGATGCAGCCCTACCATCTCGCCATCGACAAAAATCACGGTGTGTGGGGGAACATGTGGACCAACGATCAGATCACCCGGTACGACCCGGCCGCCAAGACGTGGACGCTGTTCGATCTGCCGGTGCGCGGCACGGAGATCCGTCATATCTCGCTCAATGAGAAGGACGGCGTGACGCAGGTGATTGTACCGGTCTACCGCACCAACCAGATGGGCGTCATGACGCTGCGCAGCGAAGCCGAGCTCGCAGCCCACAAGGCTCAAGCGCAGCAATAGCGCCTCCCGGTCGCGGCCGCAGGCGAGTTTACGCAGCCTGCGTAAAGCTTGGCCGCGATGCCGCGGCGATCGCCACGACCGGCCGCAGCCCCCTAAGGCTGCGGCCGATTTCGTTTTGGGCAACCGGCCCGGGACCGGTTCGGCTTGATCGAAATCGGCACTAAGTTGGCGCCGGTTCCGCCGGCGGCTTCGCGATGTGATGGGCCGGCGCGATGTCATGGGCATGTCACGCGACTCGACGATGTGGTCGGCCGTGATCGCAGCGCTGGATTTGACACCAAGACCTCCCGTCCTCTACTCCCCTGCCATGCCAAGTCGCGAGCAGCAGGCGGCCGCCGACATTGATCCGCCTGCTTCGCGCAGCCGCGGGATCGCCAAGGTTGCGATGTTCGCGGCCAAGTTCGTCGTCACTGCCGTGTGCTTCTGGTATCTGTCGAGGCGCATTGATTTCGTCGAAGCCCTCCGCACCCTTCCGGTGTTCGACATCCGCTGGGCGGCGTTCGCCGTACTGCTGGCGATGCTGCAAATCCCGCTGCTCAGCCTGCGCTGGTGCGAAATCCTGGATGCGCTTGCGCTGCGCAACAGCCGGATCACCCGCACGGCGGTGATGGCGGTCACCGCGATCGGCGCGTTCTTCACGCAGGTCCTGCCCAATGTCGCAAGCGAGGGGATGCGCGTGTGGCTGCTCGCGCGCCTGGGATGCGATTGGCGCAGCGGCGTGGTCAGCGTCCTGATCGATCGCGGCGTCGGCGTCGGCCTGATGGTGGCGTTTGCTTTCGGCGTCCTGCTGGTGCCGTCGGCGCTGACCGCGCTCGCCGGCTATCGCGGCCTGGTGCTGGCGGTATACGGGGCATTGCTGGTCGCGGCAGTGCTCGCACTGATCTTGACGCCATTCTTTGCACCCGTCCTGCAACGCTGGCGATATACCCGCTGGCTCGCCACCCTCGCTATTGCCGCTCGCCGCGTGTTGCTCGGGCCGCGCGGCGCGACGATCCTCGGCATCGGCTGCGCCGTGCATGCGCTTACCATCGCCATCATCTGGTCGCTCGGACGCGCGCAGGGGCTCACCTTGCCGGTGCTCGACGCGGCGGTGTTGTTCACCGTGATGATCGGGATCGCGTTGATCCCGGTCTCGATCGGGGGCTGGGGCCTGCGCGAGCTTGCGGTGGTCGCGCTGTTGGGCGGCCATGGCGTCGCGCCGGAACGGGCGCTGTTGTTTTCGGTGTGCTTTGGGCTGGTCTTGGTCATCGGCGCGTTGCCGGGGGCGCTGGTCTGGCTGCTCTATCCAATTCCGCCATCGCCGGTGAAATGATGCGCGGATCATCCGATAAGGTGGCGCTCATGACGGGCGCTCGAAGCGGCAGGCTCTCATCATGCGGATAGCGATGATCGGCACCGGCTATGTCGGGCTCGTCTCGGGCGCCTGCTTTTCCGATTTCGGCCACGAGGTGACCTGCATCGACCATGACGCGTCGAAGATTGCCCGGTTGCGCGGCGGCGATCTGCCGATCTTCGAGCCGGGACTCGACATGCTGATCGCGCGCAACGTCGACGCCGGCCGCCTGTCGTTTGCGACCGAGGCCGGTGACGCGGTCCGCTCGGCCGATGCGGTATTCCTGGCGGTCGGCACGCCGTCGCGCCGTGGCGACGGTTTCGCGGATCTGTCGTTCGTGTATGACGCCGCGCGCGAGATCGCGGCCGAGATCGAGGGCTTCACGGTCATCGCCACCAAATCGACCGTGCCGGTGGGGACCAACGACGAGGTCGAGGCAATCATCCGCAAGCTGCGACCGGACGCCGACTTCGCGGTCGTTTCCAATCCGGAGTTCCTGCGCGAAGGCGCGGCGATCGAGGATTTCAAGCATCCCGATCGCGTCGTCGTCGGCGTCGACGATGACCGCGCACGCGCGGTCATGCGCGAGATCTACCGGCCACTGTTCATCAACGAGACGCCGATCCTGTTCACCGGACGGCGGGCCGCCGAGTTGATCAAGTATGCGGCCAACGCGTTTCTCGCCACCAAGATCACGTTCATCAATGAGATGGCCGACCTGTGCGAGAAGTCCGGCGTCGACGTGCAGGAGATCGCGCGCGGCATGGGGCTCGATCGCCGTATCGCCCGGCAGTTCCTGCATGCCGGGCCAGGCTTCGGCGGCTCCTGCTTCCCAAAGGATACCGAGGCGCTGACCGCGATCGGCCAACGCCACGGTGCGCCGCTGCGCATCGTCGAGACGGTGATCGCGGTGAACAGCGCGCGCAAGGCGGCGATGGCCGGCAAGGTGGTGGCGGCGTGCGGCGGCTCGCTGCAAGGCAAGACCATCGCGGTGCTCGGCCTCACCTTCAAGCCCAACACCGACGACATGCGCGAGGCGGCAAGTCTTGTGATCGTGCCGGCGCTGATGGCGCAGGGCGCGCGCGTCCGCGCCTACGACCCGCACGGCATGGCGGAAGCGCGCCGGCTGATTGCGGGATTGGAAACCGCGAGCGAGCCCTATGCCTGCATCGCCGACGCTGACGCAATGGTGATCCTGACCGAGTGGGACGAGTTCCGCGCGCTGGATCTTGATCGCGTCAAGGCGGCCTTGAAGAGCCCGGTGGTCGTCGATCTGCGCAACATCTACCGGCAGGACGACATGGCGGCCAAAGGATTCCAGTACTTCGGCGTCGGGCGCGGCTGATCGGCCGGCGCAATCCCGTCATCCGCGGCCGTAGACGTCGTCGATCCGCACGATATCGTCCTCGCCGACGTAGCTTCCGACCTGTACCTCGATCAATTCGAGCGGAATGCGGCCCGGGTTGGCGAGGCGGTGCAAGCTTTCGAGCGGAATATAGATCGACTCGTTTTCGTGCACGCTGCGGATGTCGGTGCCGACCGTGACCTCCGCGGTTCCCTTGACCACCACCCAGTGCTCGGAACGGTGGAGGTGCTTTTGCAGCGAGAGCTTGCCGCCGGGCTTCACGACGATGCGCTTGACGCGGTAGCGCTCGGCGAGATCGACGTCCTGATAGTAGCCCCAGGGGCGGTAGATGCGGCGATGTTCGACGGCAGCGCTGCGGTTCTGTGACTTGAGGCGCTCGACCAACGCCTTCACGCCCTCCGATTTGGCGCGCGACGTGACCAGGACCGCGTCGGCGGTCGCAACCACCACGACATCGTCGAGCCCCACAACCGTCGTGAGCATCGACTCGTCCGAACGCACCAGGCTGTTGCGGCTCTCCATCAGCACGACGGGGCCCTCGACGGCATTGCCATCATCATCGTGATCGAGCACGTCCCAGACCGCGCTCCAGCTTCCGACGTCTGACCAGCCGAGATCGGCGGGCACCACTGCGGCGAGCTTGGTGCGCTCCATCACGGCATAGTCGATCGACTTCTTGGGCGCGCGCGCGAAGGCCTCGTCGGCGAGCCGCAAAAAGTCGAGATCGCGCGTGAGCCCCGCAACCGCGGCCTTTGCGGCCTCCGCCATATCGGGCTCGAAGCGCTCGATCTCGCCCAGCATGGTGCGGGCATGAAACAGGAAGTTGCCGCTGTTCCAGAGATAGCGCTCCGCGACGTACTGCGCGGCGGTTGCCGCATCGGGCTTCTCGACGAACGCCGCCACCGCGTGCACCGCCGCGCCGCTGAGCGGAGCGCCGGGGCGGATATAGCCGTAATTAGTTGCGGCATGGGTGGGCGTAATTCCGAACGTCACGATCTTGCCGTCCGTCGCTGCTTCCGCCGCCTGCCGGCATGCCTCGCGGAAAGCTTCGGGTTTGCGAATGACATGGTCGGCCGCAAGCACCAGCACGATCGCTTCCGGATCGCGCGCGGCCGCAAGCACCGCAGCGACCGCAACGGCGGGGCCGGAATCGCGCCGGGCCGGTTCGAGCACGATGTCGGCTTCGATGCCGCGCGCGCGCAGTTGCTCGGCGACCACGAAGCGGAAATCGGTATTGGTGATGACGATCGGCCGGGCGAACAGCGCGGGGTCGTTGATGCGTGCCAGGACCTGCTGGAACGTCGAGTCGGGCCCGACCAGCGGCACGAATTGCTTCGGCATGCTTTCGCGCGAGACCGGCCACAGCCGCGTTCCCGCGCCGCCACACATGATGACCGGGACAATTCGGGACGACGGCATCGGTCTGAGGTCCTGCAATCCGCTGACACTTCAAACCGTGCCGGCGGCAAACGTCAAGCTGACGGTCGTTTCATGCTGAATGTGCCGGCCGGGGCCGGGGAGCGATTGCGCAAAGGTCGCGCTGTCACAGCCGCCACACCTCGATATCCGCGGGCTGCTGGAGCGGATCGAGCGTGCCCTTGACGTCCATGACGAGGCCACGGCCGTCCTTGAGCAGCCGGGTGATCAGGGGCCATCCCGCCGTGCGGTAGACGTCGTGGCTGACCGCGAGCACCACGGCGTCGGCTGGTACGAGTTCGTCGTCCTTTTTCAAGGTAATGCCGTATTCCCGAGCGGCGGCGGCGGCATCCGCAAGCGGGTCATGAACCTGCACGTCGACGCCGAATGCACGAAACTCGTTAATCATCTCGATGATCTGCGAGTTGCGAATGTCGACGACGTTTTCCTTGAACGTCAGTCCCAGCACGGTCACGACGCCGGCGCGTGGGCCATAGCGGTGCAGACGCCGCAGGCATTCGCGGGCCACCCGCACGCTCATCGAGTCGTTGATCCGGCGACCGGCGAGGATGACGTCGGGCTGGTAGCCGGCCTTTTGCGCACGGAACGTGAGGTAATAGGGATCGACGCCGATACAGTGCCCGCCGACGAGGCCGGGCGTGAAGTTCAGAAAATTCCATTTGGTCGCGGCGGCCGCCAGCACGTCCTTGGTGTCGATGCCGAGCACGTGAAAAATGGCCGAGAGTTCGTTCATGAACGCAATGTTGAGGTCGCGTTGCGAGTTCTCGATCACCTTGGCGGCTTCGGCGACCTTGATGGACGAGGCGCGATGCAGACCGGCGGTGACGACCGAGCCATAGACCGCCGCGACGATGTCGAGCGTGCGTTCGTCCTGCCCGGCGACCACCTTCTTGATGGTCTCGAAGCGGTGCGTCTTGTCGCCCGGATTGATCCGCTCCGGCGAATAGCCGACGGTGAAATCGCGGCCGGCGGTGAGGCCGGAGGCCGCTTCCAGTACCGGGACGCAATCCTCTTCGGTCGCTCCCGGATAGACGGTGAACTCATAGACGACGATGTCGCCCTTTTGCAGCGCCCGCCCGACCGTGTGCGAGGCGGCCAGCAGGGCGGCAAGATCGGGACGCCGGGCGCGATCAATCGGAGTCGGAACGGTGACGATGTAGAAGTCCGCATCTGAAAGCTTGGTGGCGTCACAGGTCAGATGCAGGCCCTGATGACGCAAGTCGTCCGCCTCGACTTCGTACGTGCGGTCGTGACACGTCTTGAGTTCGGCGATGCGGCTGGCATCGATGTCGAAACCGATCACCGGCATGCCCTGTCGGGCGAATGCGACCGCCACCGGCAAGCCAACATAGCCGAGGCCGATTACCGCTAACTTTCGACCGTGGGACACTGGTAGCTCAACTCCTGACGCGCCGTGGACGCTGGCGCGGATGTCTTTACCCTGCGCATGGCGGCATCCGCAATGGAGCCGGCTTGGCCAATTCGGCGCGTAAGCTGCGGCCGTGCGTCATCAGCTTGCAGGGAGAGCCGCGGATTGCTGCAGCAGCCGCCGGTAGAGCGCGACCACGTCGCGGCCGATGCGCTGGCTGGAGAATTCCCGCTCGACCAAATCGCGCCCGGCGCGCCCGAACCGCGCCCGCAAATCCGGATCGGCGGCGAGCCGGTCGATGGCGTCGGCAAGGGCCTGCGCGTCATCCGGCGGCACCAGCAGTGCATTGAACCCGGCGCGCGCGATCTCGCGGCAGCCCGGCACGTCGGTCGCGACCAGCGGCCGCCCGCAGGCCGCGGCTTCGAGCAGGGTCAGGGGCAGTCCCTCCCGCCGCGACGGCAGCACCGCGATGTGCGCCGACGCCCAGAAACCCGCGATGTCCTGCACGAAGCCGAGGTGGACCAGATTGGGGCGGCCTGCCCAGGATTCCAGTTCGCGCTGTGGGATCGACGTGGGATTGGCCGGGTCCGGCACGCCTGCGATCAGCAGGCGGATATCGCGGCCGCGCCGCGTGAGAATGTCATGCGCGGCGATCAGCGTGCGGATGCCTTTGTCCTCGACCAGCCGGCCGGCGAACGCGACGGTAACCGGTCCTGCGGGCTCGGGGGAGGGCGTCATGCGTTCGATGTCGACACCGGAACCTGCAACCAGGGCGATGCGATCGGCGCTGACGCCGAGGCGTTCGATCTCCGCGCGGTCGTCGGGGTTCTGCACCAGCACCGCCGAACGCGTGCGATTGAGCAGCTTGCGCAACAGCAGCGTCACCATCGGCCGCGCCATTTGCGCTTTCAGATTGTTGCCGAGGAATGCGGTGCCGAGCCCGGTGATCGCGTTGACGCAGACGATCGGGAGACCGGTCGCCGCCAACGATCCGACCACGGACGCCTGCACGGCGACATGATGGGCGAGGTCCGGCTCAAGCGTTCGATAGAGCGTGCGGACCTCGCGCACGATGCGGGCGAGGTGGCGCGGGTTAAAGCTGCCGCGGCGCCAGGCGAGGGGATGCAAATGAAATCCTTCGGCCTCGATGACGCCGCCGTGGCGATCGACGCGGGTCGCGACATGCACCTCGAAACCGGCGTCGCGCGCGGCGCGCGCCATCGGCAGCCGGTGCGAGATGAAGTACCAGTCTTCCGTGACGAGATAGACCACGCGCGGCCGCGCCGGCGCGGCGCTGGTTGATGCCGCTGTGGCGGTTTCTTTCACCGCCAGCAGTTCTGCGACCGCGCCGACGATGTGATAGAGGCTGGTCGCGCGCGCCGGCTCGTCGACAAAGCGGTCGTCCGCGCCCAGTCGATCAAACCAGGTGCCCGGCGTCGGCGTGGCGAGAAATCGCCGCAAGCCGCGGATCGCCGCGGCAAGCGGGGCGTGTTCGCCGGGCCTTCGGTCGATCGTATAGGCACGGACGCGCTCGGCCTGCGCCCACAGCCGTGCCACCGGATCGTGGACGCTGCCGTCGACCAGCACCGCGCCGATCGCTACGCCGCGCCGGGCGTCGAGGCCGTGCGCATCGGCAAATGCGATCAGCCGCCCGACGGCCGCGGGCTGGTCCCGGCCGGTCTGCTTCGCCCAGCGGTCGAGCAGGAACGCCCATTCGTAGTGATGGCCGGGCTCGGCGATGCGGCCAGCGGTCCCGGGAGCCGGCGACCAGTCGGCGGCGAAGAACTCACGCAGCGCGCCGGTCGCCGGATCGATGAACTGGTCGAGACACAGCGCCGCGAGGCCGTCCGCCATGCGCCGCCACGCCGGGTCATCGTCGAGTGCGATCCACGCCAGCGCGGCTTCGAAGAGATGCATGTGCGGGTTGGCGCGCTGCGGCAGGCGGTGATTGCGGTCCTCGTAGTAGCCGCCCTGCGGATGAGCGTAGCCTTGCTCAAGCGCATCGCGTAGCGCCACCGCATCGCGCCGCCAGCCGGCATCCTCGCCAAAGACGCGGTGCGCGCTCGCGAAGGCGAGCAGCGCGAAGGCCTGGTCGTAGAGATCGAACGGCGCTTCATGGGCCTTGCCGTCGAGGCCAACCACCGATGTGACCGTCACGTCCGCGGTGATGAAGCGCTTGCGGACATGGTCGAGCGCGTGCGTCGCCGCCTCGCGCCAGGGACCGGTCCAGCCGAGCCGGCCGGCTTCACAATAGACGAAGGCCTGTCGCGCGATCGTCCGTGCCCGCTGCGGCCCCGGTGCCGGGCTGCCGTCGAGGTTGATTGCTTCGTGAAAGCCGCCAGCCGCTTGATCGGCACCGACCTGCCACCACAACGGCAGCGCGACATCGATCAGCCAGCGCTGCAGCGCCGCGATCTCGCCCGCGAGATCGCTCATGCGGCCGGTATCGGCCGCTGATCCTTGCCGTGGCGGTGAGGGGGGATGAATGGGCCATCGCGGGTCGGCAATAAAGCTTCTTGGCCGTGCTGGCTATATGTTGCAGGAATACGGCGGATCGGGCGGCTACAAAGGAAAGAGCGAATGGCGGGGGAAACCGTTCTCGTCACCGGCGCTGCCGGCTTTATCGGCATGCACGTCAGCCAACGTTTGCTGGCGGATGGCTACGGCGTGGTTGGCCTCGACAATCTCAACGCCTACTACGATCCCCGGCTGAAGGAGGCGCGGCTCGAAAATCTTGCCGCCGACGGCGCGAACTTCCGCTTCGAGAAGATCGATCTGGCGGATCGCACGGCGATGGCCGACCTGTTCGCGGCGCACCGGTTTCCTTACGTGGTGCATCTCGCCGCACAAGCCGGCGTGCGGCATTCGCTGGTCGATCCGCATACCTATGCGGATGCCAACCTGACCGGCTTCCTCAACGTGCTCGAGGGCTGCCGCCACCACGCATGCCGTCACCTCGTCTACGCATCGTCATCGTCGGTTTATGGCGCCAATACCCGCGTGCCTTTCAGCACCTCGGAGAATGTCGACCATCCACTCAGTCTCTATGGCGCCACCAAGAAGGCCAACGAACTGATGGCGCACGCCTATGCGCACCTGTTCGCGCTGCCCACGACCGGCCTGCGCTTCTTCACGGTCTACGGCCCCTGGGGGCGGCCCGACATGGCGATGTGGCTGTTCGCCGATGCGATCATGGCCGGGCGCCCGATCAAGCTGTTCAACCACGGCCGGATGCGGCGCGACTTCACCTATGTGGACGACGTGGTCGAGTTGGTGGCGCGGCTCGTGCCGCGGCCGGCGGCGCCCAACCCCGGCTGGACCGGGGACGCCCCCGATCCGGCCACCAGCAACGCGCCCTGGCGGGTCTACAACATCGGCAACAACAACCCGGTCGAGGTCACCGAGGTGGTCCGCCTGATCGAGCAGGCGATCGGCAAGCCGGCGATCCGGGAAATGCTGCCGATGCAGCCCGGCGACGTGCCGGAAACCTGTGCGGACGTGGCCGATCTCGAGCGCGCGGTGGGGTTCCGGCCCAGGACGCCGATTGCCGAGGGGGTCGGGCGGTTTCTCGACTGGCTGCGGTGCTATCGCGCCAAATGATGCGTCATTTCCGGACCTGATCTGTGATTCGGCTGTAACTCTTTGATGCGAAACGTGTCCATTTCGACCGCCAGGGGCCATCGCCAGCCGCCCGGCAGCGTGCTAGGGAAAGTAGGGACATTGACGAGGGGGCTTCCAGCCATGGTGCAACCCGCGAAGGATCGCGCGGACAAGGTCTTGCGCGTCGGCGTCATCGGCGTCGGTGTCATGGGCAGCAATCATGCCCGCGTTTTCTCCGACCTGCCGGGCATCAAGCTGGTCGGCGTCGCCGACCCCGATCCCAAGCGGCGTGAGCGGGTCGCGAATATCGTCGGTTGCGAGACTTTTTCCGGGATCGAGGGCCTGATTGCCAACGGTGCCGACGCCGTGACCATCGCCGCGCCCACGCACCTGCATCAGGATCTGGCGATCGATTGTATCAAGCGCGGCCTGCACGTCATGGTCGAAAAGCCGATTGCCTCCTCGGTGGAAGAAGGGCGCGCGATCATTGCCGCGGCGCGCAATGCCGGGGTGACCCTGATGGTCGGGCACGTCGAGCGGTTTAATCCGACGGTCGAGGCGATCAAGGATGCGATCCGCGACGAGGACATCCTGTCGATCGCCATCACCCGCGTGGGACCGTTCCCGCCGCGGATGTCGAATGTCGGCGTGGTCATCGACCTTGCCGTGCACGACATCGACCTGATCCGCTGGTTCACGGATTCCGACATCGTCGAGGTTCAGCCGCAACTGTCGAGCGCGGTCGCCGAGCGCGAGGACATCGCGCTGCTGCAATTCCGCACCGCCTCGGGCGTGCTCGCCCACATCAACACCAATTGGCTGACGCCGTTCAAGGCGCGCAACGTCACCATCGCGACGCGCAACAAATACATCATGGGTGATCTGCTGACGCGGCAGGTCACCGAGTGCTTCGGCTTCCAGCCCGACGGCAGCTACTCGATGCGCCACCTGTCGGTCGGCCACGCCGAGCCGTTGCGCGCCGAATTGCAGGCTTTCGCCAATGCGATCCGCAGCCGGCAGGCGCCCGCCGTGACTGGCGAGGAAGGCGTTGCGAGCCTGGAGATCGCGATCCGCTGCCTCGAGACCAGACCGGTCCCGAGTGTGGCGACGCAGCGCCGGCCGGGCCCCCGGCGGCTCACCGGTTGAACCGGTCTTCTCTCGCGCGATCATTTGTGTTGTGAGTACGATGAACAAGCCTGTCCGCTTTGATGCCACGCCGATTCCGTTCGTCGACGTCGCGGCGCAGCGCCGGCGCCTCGGCCGCGCGGTCGATGACGCAATCGCGCGCGTGCTGGGTCACTGCCAGTTCATCCTGGGACCGGAGGTGCGCACCGCGGAAGCCGACCTTGCGGCATTCTGCGGGGTACGCCACGCCATCACTTGCGCGAGCGGCACCGATGCGCTGGTGCTCCCGTTGATGGCGCGCGGCATCGGACCGGGCGACGCGGTGATCTGCCCGACCTTTACGTTCGCGGCGACCGCCGAGGTCGTGGCCCTGGTCGGCGCCACGCCGGTATTCGCCGACGTCGAGGAGACAAGCTTCAATCTCGACCCGGACAGTATGGCCCGTGCGGTCGCGACCGCGCGCAAGGCGGGGCTCACGCCTAAGGCCGTCATCCCGGTCGATCTGTTCGGTCAGCCGGCCGATTTCGACCGTATCAACGCGGTGGCGCAGGCCGAGAATCTGTTCGTGCTCGACGACGCCGCGCAGGCCTTCGGCGCGACCTACAAAAACCACCGCATCGGCACGCTCGCGCCCGCGACCGCGACGAGCTTTTTCCCCGCCAAGCCCCTCGGCGTCTATGGCGACGGCGGCGCGATCTTCACCGACGACGACGAGCTTGCGCGGGTGATGCGAAGCCTGCGCATGCACGGCGAGGGTGTGAGCCAATACGATTGCGCGCGCATCGGCATGAACGGCCGCTTCGACACGATCCAGGCGGCGGTTCTGATCGAGAAGCTGAAGATCTTCCCCGATGAGATGGCGGCGCGCGACCGCGTCGCTCGCCGGTACTCCCAGGCGCTGGCCGACGTCGCGACCATTCCGCGCGTGGCTGAGGGATCGACCTCGGTGTGGGCGCAATACACCATCAGGCTCGCGGCCGGCCGCCGCGACGCGCTGGCGGCCGCGCTCAAGGTGCAGGGCATTCCGACCGCGGTCTATTATATCAAGCCGGTGCATCACCAGGATGCTTACCGGAATTTCCCGGTCGCAGAGGGCGGCACGCCGGTCGCCGAGAAGCTCGCCGGCGAGGTTATCAGCCTGCCGATGCACGCCTACCTCGACGAACCGACCCAGGACCGCATCATCGCGGCGGTGCGTCGCGAACTGGAATAGCAGGGCCTTCTGGTCAGGCTCCTCCATGGTCTTCTTCCGCCACTGTCTTCATCCGCGAAAGCGGATGATCCAGTTCTTCGAATCTACGTTATGGTCGCGGCGAAGTTGACTGGATGCCCGCTTGCGCCGGCATGACCAATAGGGTGCGCGCGAACAGATGCTGGGACGCATCTTCACCGTCGGCGGTTTGACGCTCGTCTCACGCCTCACCGGCTTCGTGCGCGACATCGTGCTCGCGGCGGTGCTGGGCGCCGGCCCGGTGGCGGATGCATTCTTCGTGGCGCTGCGGCTGCCCAATCATTTCCGGGCGATCTTTGCGGAAGGCGCCTTCAACGCGGCGTTCGTGCCGGCATACGCGCGCATCCGCCAGCAGCATGGCGCCGATCCGGCGCAACTTTTCGCCGACCGGATATTCGTCCTGTTGCTCGGGAGCCAAATGGTGCTGCTGGCGGTCGCGCTCATCTTCACACCGGGGGTGATCGGTCTGCTGGCGCCGGGTTTCGCCAAGGATTCGGAGCGGTATGTGCTTGCGGTCGACCTGACGCGGATTACGTTTCCGTATCTGCTGTCGGTCTCGCTGGTGACGCTTTATGGCGGCATCCTCAATGCGCTCGGCCGCTTCGCCGCCGCCGCCGCCGCGCCGATCCTGCTCAACATCTCGATGGTCGCGGCGCTTGCGATCGCGGTCGTCTTCCCGACGCCCGGCCATGCGGCGGCCTGGGGTGTGCTGCTCGCCGGCGTGCTGGAAGCGCTGCTGGTCGGCGGCGACGCCTGGCGCAACGGCGTGCTGCCGGTGTTTCGCTGGCCGAAGTTCGACGAGGAGGTGAAGACCTTCTTCGCGCGCTTCGGCCCCGCCATTCTGGGCTCGGCCGGAACGCAGATCGCGCTGTTCGCCGACACTATCATCGCGAGTTTCCTCGCGGCCGGCGCGCTGTCCGCGCTCTATTACGCCGACCGGCTCAATCAGCTTCCCATCGGGGTGATCGGAATCGCCGTCGGCACGGTGCTGCTGCCCGAAATGGCGAACCGGGTTTCGACCGGCGACGAGAGCGGCGCGCGCCATGCGCAGAACCGCGCGATCGAACTCACGCTGCTGCTGTCGATCCCGTGCCTGGTCGCGTTCCTGCTGGTCCCCGACCTGATCATGCAGGCATTGTTCGGCCGCGGCGCCTTCACCAAGGGCGACGCGCAGGCGGCAGCCGCGACGCTCGCAGCCTACGCCATCGGGCTGTTGCCGTTCGTGCTGATGCGCAGCATGACGGTCACGTTCCTGTCCCGCGGCGATACCCTGACGCCAGTCAAGGCGCTGGCCGTTTCGGTCGCGGTCAACGTGGCGCTCAAGGTCGCGCTGATGGACCGTTACGCGCAAGTCGGTCTGGCGTTCGCGACCGCGATCGGCGCCTGGATCAATTTCGCGCTGCTGGTCTGGTTCGCGGCGCGCCGCGACCTGCTTGGGATCGATGATCGTCTGAAGGCATCGGCCGCCAAACTCGCGGTTGCAGGTATCGCGCTCGCGGCCGTGATCTTTCTCGGAGCGCGGATCATCCCGGCATGGGTCGCCGGCTGGCCGCTGCGCGAGGAGGCCACGCTTGCGCTGCTCGCCTTACTTGGCGGTATCGTCTACTTCGGCATTGTGTTCGCGTTGTTCGGCAAACAATGGCTCGAAGTGCTGCGGCGGCGCCGACATCCCGCCGCCGCTGCGCCTCAACGCCGCTCGAACCCGACTGATCAGCCGCGATGCGCCCGCTCGCCCGGAACGAGCGTGACGCGCCGCTCTTCGCCGCCGCGCCGGAACTTGACCTCGACCGCGCGGCCGATCTTGTCGCCCGCCAGCATCCGGATCAGGTCGTCGGCGCCGGTGACCGGCGTGCCGTCGAGCGTGAGGATGATGTCGCCCGAGACCAGCCCGGCACGATCCGCCGGGCTGCCCGGCTCGACGGTTGCGATCATCACGGCGCTGTCTTGCTCGAGAGCCGCGGTGTGCCGCAGCCGGCGCGACACCGCGAACTGCTGGGCGGCGATGCCGATATAGGCGCGCCGCACCCGGCCGTGCCGCACCAGTTCGCCCAGCACGAAGTTTGCGGTGTTCGAAGCGACCGCAAAGCAGATGCCCTGCGCACCCACGATCACGGCGGTGTTGATGCCGACCACCTCGCCATGCGAGGAGACCAGCGGCCCGCCGGAATTGCCCGGGTTGAGCGCGGCGTCGGTCTGGATCACGTCGTCGATCAGCCGCCCGGACTGCGCGCGCAGCGAACGGCCGAGCGCGGAGACCACGCCGGTCGTCACCGTCGACTCAAAGCCGAGCGGATTGCCGATGGCGATCACCAACTGCCCGCGCTTGAGCCGTTTGGAATCGCCCAGCACCGCGGCCGGCAGCGTGACCGGCGCGTCGATCCGCACCAGCGCGAGATCGGTGTCGGGATCGTCGCCGACAACCTGCGCGGTGAAGCCGCGGCCTTCGATGGTATTCACTTTGACGCGCGAGGCCCCGCCGACCACGTGGCTGTTGGTCAGCACGAGTCCGTCGGGCGCGACCAGGACGCCTGAGCCGGTGCCGCCCTGGCGCCGCTCTTCGGTGCCTTTGAGCACATCGAGGCGGACCACCGCCGGGCCGACGCGGTCGACCACGTCGATGACGGCGCGAGAATAGGCATCGAGCAGCGCCTGGTCTTCGGAGGGGACATCTGCCGAACGTTCAGTAATGTTGAAATCTGTTGTATCGAGCATGTGTGACACGGGGATGTGGCCTTCGTGTTGCCCCGCTTGGCGGGCAATCATTCCGATCGTGGCCGGTGGACTTGGAGATCGAACACAGATATGGGGTGGGGAAGACCGTCGGGAAAGAGGAAGGGGTCGCGTTCACAAGCGCGCGACCTCCATGTGCAGGCACCAATCCGCCTCCCTATATAGTCCCGGCATCCGCCATGACCCTCCCAGACAATTCCATGATGCTTTCCGCCCGCGCCAAGTCTTCCCGCGCCAATCCCCCGCGCCAAGTCTTCCCGCGCCAAGCCCGCCGCCGTCCTGATCGCGTTGACGTTCGCGGTGGCAGGCTGCAGCGAAGCGGCGAAACCGCCCGCGCCGCCACCACCGCCGGCTGTGACGGTTGCCCTTCCAGTCAAGCGCATGATCGTCGACCAGGACGAATACGTCGGCCGCTTCGTCGCGGTCGGGGTCGTCGAAATTCGCGCGCGCGTGTCTGGCTATCTCGACAAGGTCCATTTCGAAGACGGCCAGATCGTCAAGGAGGGCGACCTCCTGTTCACCATCGACAAGCGGCCGTTCCAGAACACCCTCGACCAGGCGCGTGCCAACCTGAAGATCGCGCAGTCGAATGCCGCCTTCACGAAGGCGGACCTCGCGCGCGCCCAGCAGCTCGTGCGCGACCGTACTGTCACCGAGCAGATCTACGATCAACGCGCGCAGTCCGATCGCAATGCGCAGGCGTCGGTCATCGCCAACGAGGCGTTGGTGCGGCAGGCGGAGCTCGACCTTGAGTTCACCGAACTCAGGGCGCCGATTACCGGCCGCATCGGCGACCGGCGCGTGACGCAGGGAAACCTGGTTACCGGCGGAACCGGTGGCAACACGACGCTGCTTGCCACCATCGTTTCGATCGATCCGATCCGTTTCGAATTCACCTTCGACGAGGCCTCGCTGCTGCGCTACGAGCGGCTCGCGCGCGACGGCAAGGATGTGACCGGGCGCTCCGCGCCCAGCCAGGTCCGGTTGAAGCTCATTGACGAAACGGACTTTTCCCATATTGGCCGCATGGACTTCATCGACAACGTGGTCGAACGTGCCACCGGCACGATCCGTGGCCGCGCGCAATTCGCCAACTCCGACGGCCTGTTCACTCCGGGCATGTTTGCACGGTTGCAAATTGCGGGATCCGCGCCTTACGAGGCGCTGCTGGTTCCCGATGCCGCCATCGCGACCGAGCAGGCGCGCAAATTCGCGCTCGTCGTGAACAAGGAGAACATTGCCACGCAAAAATACGTGACGCTCGGCCCGGTGATCGACGGCTTGCGCGTCATCAAATCGGGCCTGGCAGCGGACGACCGCGTGATCGTCGCCGGGCTCATGCATGCGCGTCCCGGCAGCAAGGTAAGGCCGCAGGAGGAAAAGGCGCTGCCGTCGCAGGCGAGCGCCCCACAGGCCAAGACCGATTGATGCGCGACGCTAACAAGGACCAGCGGGTAGCCGGCTGATGCGCATATCCCATTTTTTCATCGACCGGCCGATCTTCGCCTCCGTCGTCTCGATCATCATCGTGATCGTCGGCGCGGTGGCCTATTTCCGGCTGCCGGTCGCGCAATATCCGGAGATCGCACCCCCGATCATCAACGTCACCGGGCAGTATCCCGGCGCCAGCGCCGATGTCGTCGCCGCCACCGCGGTTGCGCCGATCGAGGAGCAGATCAACGGCGTCGAGAACATGATCTACATGTCGTCGAACTCGACCGCGGATGGCCGTTTTACCATCTCGGTGAGCTTCGATCTCGGCACCAATCTCGACATCGCGCAGGTGCAGGTGCAGAACCGCGTGGCGATCGCGCAGCCGCGCTTGCCGCCCGACGTGCGCGCCATCGGTGTGACCGTCACCAAGAGCTCGCCCGACCTGATGATGGTCGTGCATCTGGTGTCGCCGGACAAGTCTCGCGACACGCTGTTTATCTCGAATTACGCGACGCTCGAGATCAAGGATGCGCTCACCCGCGTTGAGGGCGTCGGTTCGATCACCGTGTTCGGCAGCCGCGATTATTCGATGCGGATCTGGCTCGACCCGGACCGGTTGCAGTCGCTCGGACTGACCGCCAACGATGTGACGCTCGCGCTGCAAGGACAAAACGTGCAGGTGGCGAGCGGGGTGCTCAACCAGCCGCCGGTGGCCAATCCCGGCGCGTTCCAGGTGGCGGTCAAGACGCTCGGGCGGCTGGCTGATCCCGACGAATTCGCCAACATCGTCATCAAACAGACGCCGACCGCGGTGGTGCGCCTCAAAGATGTCGCCAAGATCGAACTCGCGGCGCTCGATTATTCGTCGAACTCCTATCTTAACGTTGAGCCCGCCGTCGCGCTGGCGATCTTCCAGCGCCCGGGCTCGAACGCGCTCGATACCGCGCACAAGATCCGCGCGATGATGGAGCAACTGTCCAAGCGCTTTCCGCCCGGCCTCGAATACAAGATCATCTACGATCCGACCCAGTTCATCCAGCAATCGGTCGACGAGGTGCAGAAGACGATCTTCGAGGCCATCATCCTGGTGGTGCTGGTCGTCATCCTGTTCCTGCAGACCTGGCGCGCGGCGATCATTCCGCTGATCGCCATTCCGGTCTCGCTGATCGGCACCTTTTTCCTGATGTCGCTGTTCGGCTTCACGCTGAATAACCTGTCATTGTTCGGGTTGGTGCTTGCGGTCGGCATCGTGGTCGACGACGCGATCGTCGTCGTGGAGAACGTCGAGCGCAACATCGAGGCCGGCCTGTCGCCGCACGATGCGTCGGTCAAGAGCATGGACGAGGTTGGCGCCGCGCTGGTCGCGATCGCGCTTGTGTTGTGCGCGGTGTTCGTGCCGACGGTCTTCATCACCGGAATCTCAGGCCAGTTCTACCGGCAATTCGCGCTCACGATCGCGGGCGCCACCATTATCTCGCTGCTGGTCTCGCTCACGCTTTCGCCGGCGCTGTGCGCGCTGCTGCTCAAGAGCCGGGAGGAGCAGACGCCGCGCTGGTGGGCGCGTCCGCTGCACGGGTTCTTCCGCCTGTTCAACATGGGGTTCGACAAGCTCACGGCCGGTTACGGCTGGCTCTCGGCGCGGGTCGTGCGCTTTGCGCTGATCACGCTCGTGGTCTACGCCGGTATCCTCGCTTTCGGCCTTAACGAATTCCGCAAGACGCCGGTCGGATTCATCCCGCAGCTTGACCGCGGCTATCTGATTGTCGTGGTGCAATTGCCGTCCGGCGCCTCGCTGTCGCGCACCGACGAGGTCAACCGGCGCGCCGTCGAACTGGCAATGCAGGTGCCGGGCGTTATGGGCGCCGTGAACGTGGTGGGTTTCTCCGGCGCGACATTTACGGTCGCACCTAATGCGGGCGCGATCTTTACCGTGCTCGAACCGTTCGACCAGCGCGCCGGCGATCCAAATAAATCGGCCAATTCCATTATCCGCCAGCTCTACGCCAAACTGTCGAGCATCCAGGAGGCACTGATCCTGGTCGTACCGCCGCCCCCGGTGCAGGGTATCGGCAATGCTGGCGGCTTCCGCATGATGGTGGAGGATCGTGCCGGCCGCGGCTCGGCGGCCTTGCTGGATGCGGTCAATACCGTGATGGCACGGGCGCGGCGATCGCCTGAGATGACGAACGTGTTCTCGCTGTTCGAGGTCTCGACCCCACAGCTTTATCTGGATATCGACCGGACCAAGGCGCAGATGCTCGGCGTCAACGTTACCGACGTGTTCGCCGCGCTGCAGATCTATATCGGATCGCTCTATGTGAATGACTTCAACCTGTTCGGCCGCACATTCCGGGTAACCGCGCAGGCCGACAGCAAATTCCGGCATACTCCAAAGGATGTGCTCAATCTCCGGGTGCGCAATTCGACCGGCGGCACCGTGCCGCTGGCCTCGTTCACGACCGTCAGCGACATCGCCGGGCCGTATCGCGTGCCGCGCTATAATCTCTATCCGGCCGCAGAGATCGATGGCGTGGCTGCGCCCGGCTACTCGCAGACCCAGGCGATCGCCGCGTTGGAAAAGATCGCCAACGAGGTTCTGCCGGACGGCTTCAGTTACGAATGGACCACGCTCGCCTTCCAGCAGTTGCGCGCCGGCAGTACGGCAATGTTCGCCTTCGGATTGGCGGTGGTGTTCGTCTTTCTGGTGCTGGCGGCGCAGTTCGAGAGCCTGACGCTGCCGCTTGCCATCGTTATGATCGTACCGATGTGCCTCGTCGCGTCGATCACCGGCGTCGTGCTGCGCGGGCAGGACAACAATATTCTGACCCAGGTCGGGTTTGTCGTCTTGATCGGACTAGCGGCGAAGAACGCAATCCTGATCATCGAATTCGCCAAGCAGCTCGAGGACCAGGGGCGCGACCGGTTTGCGGCGGCCGTCGAGGCGGCGCGGCTGCGGCTGCGGCCGATCCTGATGACGTCGTTTGCCTTCATCTTCGGCGTCGTGCCGCTGGTCTGGGCGGAGGGCGCCGGCGCGGAACTCCGTCAGGCGCTGGGCACCGCGGTGTTCTCCGGCATGATCGGGGTGACGCTGTTCGGCTTGCTCTTCACGCCGGCGTTCTACGTGGTCTGCCGCTGGATCGCCGACAAGACGAGCTGGCGCAAACGCAAGCTGGCGGCGGAGCCGAGCCCGCACCCGGCGGAATGAGGGCGACAAGCTCAGAGGTGGACGTTGCCCGCGTCGGGGGCACCCTGCGCCAGATGCTGCCGTGCGCGTCGAATTGCCGGTCACGGAATCGTGAACGGGTTGCTAAACGGGGTTCGTTCTTGTTTGTAGGAATATCAAACTGGGCTCGGTGTTGACTTCTGAGCCTGCGAACCGCGCCGCTCGGTGCGGTGCGAAAATCCAGAGAGGGAGCGACAGAATGATCCGTACCGTGCTCGCCGCGACCATCGTCGCCTTGGGCGTGACCACCGTCGTGGTCGCACAAGGCGACCCCATCGCGGCCCGCCAGGCGCTGATGAAGGCCAACGGAACTCAGTTCGGCATCGCCAAGGATATGAGCGATGGCAAGCGTGCGTTCGACCTAGCCGCAGCAAAGAAAGCTTTCGCGACCTTTGAGGAATCCGGCGAGAAGGCCAAAGCCTTGTTTCCCGACAATTCCAAGACTGGTGGCGACACCGAGGCGCTGCCGGCGATCTGGCAGAACAAGGCGGATTTTGAAGCTAAGCTCACGAAATTCTCCGCCGATGCCAAGAAGGCGGCTGCTGCGACCACCAACCTCGACACCTTCAAGGCGCAATTTGCCGATGTCCGCAAGAATTGCGGTGGCTGCCACCAGACCTATCGTAAGAAGTCATCGTAACATCCGCTTGCGGGGGACCGCTCGCGGCGGGAACCTGCGACCATCATCGGGCGGTCACCGTGGTGACCGCCCTTTGCGTTTGGCGGCGCTTTCGTGCCACGCGCCCTGTGCCTAGTGGAGTGGATTTGACGTTCGCTACCCGCCTCGCCGCGAGTCACGAAGCGAATGTCAAATCCAAAACTCCGCTAGTAGCTTATAGTTGCTAGTGGTCCTTTAATTCTAACATTCGCAAAATAGGCCGCCGAAAAGGGGTGCGAATGTTAGAATCGGACCACTAGTATGGCGGATGGCACGTTGATTGAAGCCGGCGCCGTTTGGGACCGGTTCGTTCGAGAGTTAGATCCCGATCGCCGGGGATCGCGCCAATCGGAGGAGGGCAACGATGTTGCGCAAGCTTGCGATCCTGGTGGTGATCCTTGTGGTCATCGGGGCCGCCGTGTTCTGGTTTGTAACCATACCGGTGACCGTTCCGGCGAGCGCGCTTGGCGCCTATACGGCCAACCCCGACAACGGCAAGACGATGTTCTATGCCGGTGGCTGCGCGTCCTGTCACATGAGCCCCAACCAGGACGACAAGACCAAGCTCGGCGGCGGCCGCCCGCTGAAGTCGCCCTTCGGCACGTTCTATGCGCCCAATATCTCGCCGGATGCGAAGGACGGCATCGGCGCTTGGAACGAAGCGAATTTCGTCACCGCGATGTGGAAGGGCACATCCCCGGATGGCAAGCACTACTATCCGGCGTTCCCGTACACCTCCTATCAGCGCATGCAACTCAACGACGTGCGTGATCTGTTCGCCTATCTCAAGACTCTTCCAGCCGTTGCCGGAAAGGTGCGCGATCACGACCTGCCGATGTACATCAAGTTTCGCCGGCTGCTCGGCGGCTGGAAGTGGCTCTACCTTGATGGCGAACGGTTCACCCCCGATCCCAACCGCCCTTCCAATTGGAACCGTGGCGCCTATCTGGTGAACGGTCCGAGCCACTGCGCCGAGTGCCACAGCCCGCGCAACATGTTCGGCGCCATCATCGAAGACCAGCGCTTTGCCGGCGGGCCTGATCCGGAAGGCGGTGACGGCTCCGTCCCCAACATCACGCAGGCGGGCATCAAGGATTACTCCGAGAAGGACATCGAGAAGATTTTGACGACCGGCGACCTGCCGAGTGGCGATAGCGTCGGCGGATCGATGGGTAAGATCGTCGGCAACATCTCCCAGATTCCGGAATCCGACCGCGCCGCCATGGCGACTTACATCAAGACACTGCCGCCGGTTGAAGGGCCGAAGCACTAACCTCGCCCAAGGCTGGATTCACACAACCCTCCGCTCATTTCCGCGCCAGCGGGAATCTTGCATTTCCTCCGCAGCATCCCGTAGCCGGATGGGTTTCCCGCTGGTGCGGGAACGAGCGGAGAAGGAATTTGCTCAGTTTGGGTAGGCACGCGCCGCGATGAACGTCCCCAAGGCGATCCTGTTCAAGCTCATCTCGGCGTTCCTGTTTGCCGTCATGTCGGTCCTGGTGCGTTACCTCGGCGAGACCTATCCGGTCGGACAGATCGTGTTCTTCCGTTCCGTGTTCGCCATTCTGCCGGTCGTGATCATCTACGCTTGGCGGCGTGAACTCGCCGCCGCGGTACGCACCACACGGCTGCGCGGACATTTCGGCCGCGGGCTGATCAGTATTGGCGGCATGTTTTTCAATTTTTCGGCGCTAGCGCGGCTGCCGATCGTCGATGCGACCGCCATCCAGTTCACCTCGCCGCTGATCACGGTGGGGCTGTCTGCGGTGGTGCTGAAGGAGCGCGTGCGCATCTACCGCTGGTCCGCGGTGATCGTCGGCTTCATCGGCGTCGTGGTGATGCTCGCGCCGTATTTCGATCCGGCGCATCATGCGGCGGTCACGACGGCGACCATGCTGGGGCTTGCGTTCGCGATCATCTCGGCGTTCTGCAATGCCGGCGCCGTCGTCCAGACCCGCCGGCTGACCGAGACCGAGACCACGTCGTCAATCGTGTTCTATTTTTCGCTGATCTGCGCGCTCGCCGGGCTCGCGACCTGGCCGCTCGGCTGGATCAAGCCGACTTCACTCGAGTTTGCAGCGCTCGTCGCTACCGGGCTTTGCGGCGGGCTCGCCCATATCTTTCTGACCGAAAGCTATCGCTGGGCGCCCGCTTCGCTGGTGGCGCCCTTCGACTATACGGCGATGCTGTGGGCCTTCCTGCTGGGGTATCTGGTGTTCGGCGAAGTGCCGACCGCATTCGTCTTCCTCGGCGCGGCGATCATTGCGGGGGCGGGGCTCTACGTGATCTGGCGTGAGCGCCAGCTTGGCCTGCAGCGCGCGCGGGCAGCGGAAGGCCCGCCGACGTGATGGCGTGCTTTCAGAACGCCTTGAAGGTGATGATGGTGCGGGTGTCCTGAATGCCCGGGATGGTCTGCACCTTTTCGTTGACGAAATGGCCGATGTCGGTGCCGGGCTCGATGTAGAACTTCACCAGCAGGTCGAAGTCACCGGCGGTCGAGTAGATTTCGGAGGCGATCTCGGCGTCGGCGAGGTGGTTGGCCACCTCATAGGACTTGCCGAGCTGGCATTTGATCTGCACGAAAAAGGGGACCATCGGCTCCTCCGCGCCGGCGCGTGCCGGCAGCCGCAATCCAGCAAAATTGCGCCGCATTGACAAGGCGTTGCGCTGCCCGGCGTCGGCCGCCACCGGTGTCGCGCCCCCTTGCAACCGGCGGGCAGGGCCCGTAGGTTTAGGCCGCAATCTCAATGGGGTGTCCGGCGGATGCGCCGCCGGGCTGAGAGGCCCTCGGGTCAACCCATCGAACCTGATCCGGATCATGCCGGCGGAGGGAGCTTGAGATGCACGCGCCGAAGATGAACCCGTTCACGTCCGAATTGCCCCGTATCGCGGGCGATGTACTGGCGCGCATCCGCAAGCAGCGTCCCAGGGTCCATTGCATCACCAACTCGGTCGCGCAGAATTTCACCGCCAACGTGCTGCTGGCGGCAGGCGCCATTCCGTCGATGACGGTGGCGCCCGACGAGATCGGGGAATTCGTCGCCCGTGCCGATGCGCTGCTGGTCAATCTTGGCACCTTCAATCAGGAGCGCCGCGACGCCACCGAGGTGGCCATCGCGACGGCGGTCGAGCGATGCCGGCCCTGGGTCATGGATCCGGTCTTCGTCGACCGCTCGCAGCCGCGTACGGCGTTCGCCCGGAGGCTGGCGGCGGAACGGCCGACCGTTGTGCGCCTCAATGAAGCGGAGTTTTCCGCACTGGCCGGTACGGCGACCGACGACGAGGCGTTGCGCCACTACGCGCTCGACCAAGCCTGCATCATCGCGCTGACCGGCGCGACCGATCACGTGACCGACGGCACGCGCCTGGTCAGCGTTGACAACGGTGATCCGCTCATGAGCCGCGTCACCGCGATGGGCTGCGCGGGCACCGCGCTGGTCGCGGCGGCGCTGGCGGTTGATGGCGATGCGATGGCGGCGGCCGCCGCGGCGCTGCTTGCGTTCGCGGTCGCCGGTGAAGTGGCGGCGGGCCGCGCGCACGGTCCGGGAAGCTTTGCCGTCGAGATTATCGATGCGCTCTACGGACTTGATCACGAGACATTGCGGATACGGGGGAGGGTGACGTGACGGCTGTGGATGTCCGGCTCAATGCGATTGTCGATCCGGAGAGATCGGGCGGCCACGACCTCGCCGAGTTATCGCGCCGGCTGGCAGAGGGCGGGGCGACATTGGTGCAACTGCGCGACAAGCAAAGCGACACCCGCGTGATGATCGAGCGCGCCCGCGCGATCAAGGCCGCGCTCGCACCGTTCCGGGTGCCGCTGGTGATCAACGACCGCGTCGATGTGGCGCTGGTGGCGGGCGCCGACGGCGTGCATGTCGGGCAATCCGACATGCCGGTCGAGGACGCGCGGCGCCTCCTGGGCCGCGATGCGATCATCGGGCTTTCAATCAACACCGTCGCGCGGGCTGAGGCCGCTCCGGTCGAACTGCTCGACTACGTCGGCGTCGGCGGCGTCTATGTCACCACCTCGAAGGACAATCCGAACAAGCCGATCGGGCTTCGCGGGCTTGCGAGCATTGCGGAGGTCTTCCGCCGCCGCGCAGGCGCCTTTCCGTTGTGCGCTATCGCCGGGATTGATGCCGGCAATGCGGCGGACACCATCCTGGCAGGGGCCGACGGTGTCGCCGTCATCTCAGCGCTCTCGCTTGCCCGCGATCCAACGGCCGCCGCACGCGAGTTGCGCGGCGTCGTCGACACCGCGCTCGCCGCCCGGATTCAAGCATGACGCCGATCGCCGTCACCATCGCGGGCTCGGATTCAGGTGGAGGAGCGGGCATTCAGGCCGACCTGAAGACGTTCTCCGCGCTCGGCGTCTACGGCGCGAGCATCATCACCGCGCTGACTGCGCAGAACACCAAGGCCGTAACGGCTATCCACGACGTGCCGGCAGATTTCATCACGGCGCAGATCGATACGGTGTTTTCCGATCTTGCCGTCGGAGCGGTGAAGATCGGCATGGTGTCGCGCCAGCCCGTCATCAAGGCAATTGCCGACGGCCTGGCGCACTGGAAGCAACGCAATGTCGTGCTCGATCCGGTGATGATCGCGACTTCCGGCGACCGCCTGCTGTCGCCCGACGCAATTGCGGGGCTCAAGCGTTTGCTCATCCCGGGTGCGACGGTGCTCACGCCGAACCTGCCGGAGGCCGCAGCGCTGCTCGAGGCGCCGCTGGCGCGCACCGAGGGCGAGATGCGCGAGCAGGCCGAGCGCCTGCTCAAGCTTGGACCGCAGGCGGTGCTGATCAAGGGCGGTCATGACAGCGGCGCTGAGAGTGTCGATCTCCTGGTCGAGCCGAACGCCGTAACGCGGCTCGCGGCCGATCGAATAGCCACCCGCAACACCCACGGCACCGGCTGCACGCTCTCGTCTGCCATTGCGGCCGGCCTCGCCAAAGGGCTGGCGCTCGCCGAAGCGGTCCGCGCCGCCAAAGCCTACGTGACCGACTCCCTGGTCGCGTCACATCGCCTTCACGTCGGATCGGGCCACGGCCCGGTTCATCATTTTCACGCCTGGTGGTAACGCAACCGGGCGAACGTCATGAAAAGGAGGAAGCAATGACCCACATCACACGACGGACCGTGGCACGCGCCGGTGGACTGGGACTGATCGGGACGTTCGCGGCCCCCGCGGTCGCGCGCGCGCAGACACGGCGCTGGAGCATGGTGACGTCCTGGCCGAAGCGCTTGCCCGGTCCCGGCATGTCGGCGGAACGTGTCGCCGAGCGCATTGGGGCGCTGTCCGGCGGGCGGCTGCAGATCACCGTGCATGCGGCCGGCGAAGTGGTGCCGGCGTTCGAGGTGCTCGACGCGGTCGGCGGCGGTGTCGCCGACATGGGCCATACTGCGGCGTTCTACTGGCAGGGCAAGCAGCCGGCGACCAACTTCTTCACCACCGTGCCGTTCGGCCTGACGCCGAACGAGCATGTCGCCTGGATCGACGCTGGCGGCGGGCAGGCGTTATGGGACGAACTCTACGCGTCGTTCGGCGTGAAGCCGTTCATGGGTGGCAATACCGGCGTCTGCATGGGCGGCTGGTTTCGCCGCGAACTGCACAGCGCCGATGATGTGAAGGGATTGAAGATCCGCTCGCTCGGGCTGGGCGGCGAGGTCTACCGCCGGCTGGGTGCGACGCCGCAGACCACGTCGCCCGGCGAGATGCTCACCAGTTTGCAGTCTGGTCTGATCGACGGCGCGGAGTTCGTTGGCCCCGGCACCGACATCGCACTCGGCCTCTACCGGGTGGCGAATTTCTACTATGCGCCGGGCTTCAACAAGCCCAACGGCACCGGTGAGTGCATCGTCTCGCTCAAGGCTTGGCAGGGGCTCGATTCGGAAATGAAAGCGATCGTGCAGCATGCCTGTGCGAACGAGGCCGCTTATGCGCTCTCCGAAATGGAGCGCCTCAATGCCGAGGCGCTGGCGGCCTTGACCGGCCAGCATGGCGTGAAGCTGCGGATGTTTCCGCAGACGCTCGTTACGGCCGCCCGCCAGCAGGCGACCGACGTGCTCGGCGACCTCGCCGGCAAGAATGCGGCCGCGCGCAAAGTGCATGATTCCTATATCGCGTTTCGCGAACGTACTGCCGCCTGGTCGCGCATTTCGATCAAGGCGGTGCTGGAGGCGCGTGACGGGTAGGGCAGACCACCGCGCTATTTCGCGGCATTCCGTTATCGATCAAGAGCCCCGGGCTGCCGGCCCGGGGCTCTGTCGTGTCGGTCACGGCGAGCGAATAACGGCTTCGCTCACATCTTGAACTTTACCACCTTCTGGCGCTGCTCGCCCAGGCCGTCGATGCCGAGTGTCACAACGTCGCCGGCCTTGAGGTATTGCGGCGGCTTCATGCCGAGAGCCGACGCCGGGCGGCGTGCCGGTGATGATCACGTCGCCGGGTTCCAGCACGAAGTACTGCGAGCAGCACCAGACGATATGCCGGCAATCGAAGACCATGGTCTTGGTGTTGCCGCGCTGGCGCTTGGCGCCATTAACGTCGAGCCACATGTCGAGCCCTTGCGGGTCCTTGATCTCGTCCTTGGTGACGAGCCACGGTCCGAGCGGACCGAAGGTCTCCGAGCCCTTGCCCTTGGTCCATTGCCCGGCGCGTTCGATCTGGAACACGCGCTCCGACACGTCATTGGCGAGGCAATACCCTGCGACCACATCGAGCGCCTTGTTCTTGGTGAGATAGCGCGCGCGCTGGCCGATGACGATGCCGAGTTCCACCTCCCAATCGAGCTTGGTGGAGCCCTTCGGAATCATGGTGTCGTCGTTCGGACCGCAGATGCAGGATGGCGCCTTGTTGAAGATGATCGGTTCCTTCGGGATCGCCATCCCGGCTTCTGCTGCGTGGTCAGAATAGTTCAGCCCGATAGCGATGAAGTTCCCGGTGCCGCCGACGCAGGGGCCGAGCCTCGGATTGCCCTTCACGATCGGCAGCTTGTCGACGACGGCTTTGCGGATCTTGGCAAGCCCCTTGGCTGAGAGCGATTCGCCCGCAATATCCGGGACAATCTTCGAAAGGTCGCGGATGCGGCCCTTGGCATCGATGATTCCGGGCTTCTCGCGGCCGGGCGGGCCATAGCGGACGAGCTTCATGGCAGGGCTCTCTTTGTCAGGTGAGGAGGGTTATTGGGCAGCGCAACGGATCATGCGTCCGCGCATCCGCGAGGGCAAGATGGCCACGAGGCATCTGATCTAAAGAGCATTTTTATTGTTCCATCGATGCGCGAGGTGTTGTTGCCGATACCTGCGCGGGGCCTCAGACTATGTTGCATATCCGCCACGTAAACGGAGTATCGCCTCATTTTGGGGCGTTTTCGCATTTCTGCATTTGCATTCTCGAAGGGCTCCAGACAGGATGGCCTCAATCCCGTGCGTTCTGCTGCAAACGACATGGGTAGGAGACTCACGATGGCTGCCGCCCGCGCGGCGCCGGCCGTGACCAGAGACCAAATTCGCGGGGGGTGCGACGAGGCCGGCTTTGCCGGCCTCGTTCGCGTTTGGAGGCTAATCTAACCCGTCATGCGCCGGCTGGACCCGCGCATCCTTCGAAAGAAGGCACTTCGAGCGGCGAAGAGGATGGATTGCCGGGTGAAGCCCGGCAATGGCCACGGACGGATCAGCGTCACATGGCGCCCGGGAACGCGCCGCCATCGATCAGCAGGTTCTGGCCGGTGATGTAGCCGGCTTGTGCCGAGCACAGAAATGCGCAGGCGGCACCGAATTCTTCCGCCGTGCCGAATTGTTTCGCCGGCACTGTTGCCATGCGGTCGGCCTTGGCCTGCTCGAACGGAATCCCCTTGTTCTTGGCGTTGGCCGCGAGATTGGTGGCGAGCCGCTCGGTGTCGAAGGTGCCGGGCAACAGGAAGTTGATGGTGACGTTTGAGGCCGCGACCGAGCGGGCAACCCCGGCGAAGAAAGCTGTCAGGCCCGCCCGCGCTCCCGAGGACAGGTCGAGGCCCACAAGCGGCATTTTCACCGAGCCCGAAGTGATATTGACGATGCGGCCGAACTTCCGGCGCACCATCGGGTCGATGACCTTCTGTGTCAGTTCGACCGCCACCACCATGTTGGCGATGACCCCGTCGATCATCATTTGCCGCGTGAGCTGACGGAAATCGCGGAACGGCGGCCCGGCATTGTTATTCACCAGGATGTCGGGTTCCGGGCAGGCTGCGAGCAGGGCGGCCTGGCCTTCGGGAGTCGCGACATCAGCCGCAACCGGGATGATCCTTGCCCCGGTCGCCGCCTGGATTTCTGCGGCGGCGGCCTCCAGGGCTTTGACATCGCGGCCGTTGATGACGACTTCGCAGCCGGCCTCCGCCAGCGCCCGTGCGCAGCCGCGCCCAAGTCCGCGGCTCGATGCACAAACGATGGCTTTGCGGCCTTTGATTCCGAGCTCCATGCCCATTCTCCCGTTATTTTGGCTACATCTAACGAATCGTTAAGGTTAATCCAAGCATAAATTAAGTCTAAGGTTAATATATCCTTTAATTCTACTCAATAGAAATCATGATATAAATCAATGAGTTGCATTTTATACTACAATTCAGAAGCATTCGTCGCTTCCAAAGCTATCCGGTGTTGCGGAAACGTCACCCCATTCCCGGTGAACCCCGTTACGAACGCATCATCGCACGCCTTTGGAGGGGTCATATGAGAAAGCTTTTGCTCGGGGTCATCGCAGTCGCGGCGCTGGTAGCGGGGCCGGCGCTTGCCGCCGATCTGCGCGCGCGTCCGATCTATAAATCGCCGCCGCCGGTCACGCCGTACTTTTCGTGGACTGGCTGCTATCTCGGCGGCAACGTCGGCGGGGCCTGGGCGTACAAGAGTGTGAGCGACCCGCTCGGCAGCTACACCCCGTTTCTGGCCGGGCAGGATCTCGGTTCGCATAATGCGGGTGGCTTCACCGGCGGCGGCCAGGTCGGTTGCGACTATCAGGTCGGCAACTGGGTGATCGGCGGGCAGGGGATGTTCAACTGGACCGATCTGAACGGCAACAATCTGCAGCCCAACGGCGCCGTGTTCAACGACACCCACATTCCGTGGATGACCACCGCGACTGGCCGCCTCGGTTACACCGCAAGGCCGAATCTGCTGGTTTATGTCAAGGGCGGTGGCGCCTGGGTGAAGGACGATTACTCGAGCTACACGTCGGGCGGATTACAAGTCGCTGCAGCCAATGTGACCCGAAGCGGTTGGACGGTCGGCGGCGGCGTCGAGCAGATCTTCGCAGGCGGCTGGTCCTGGTTCGCCGAATACAACTACCTCAACTTCGGAACGAACACGGTCACGTTCGCGACCAACACCGTGCCAAGCGTTCTCTTCCCGATCGACGTGCAGCAGGATCTGCAGATGTTCGTGGTGGGCATCAACTATCGCTTCGGAGCGAACCGCTACTGATCGAAAAAAAGCGGCGGCGAGCGAACTCAGAGAGGCCGCGGATACCTCTGCGGCCTCTCACTTTCGGCGCTTTTTGACGCATGATCCTTCGGACAACGCGATGATCCAAGCGGCATCGCACTCAAGGCGGACGCCCGGCTGAGAAGTGGCGAATTAGTGACGGTGGAACTGTCTCAGCAAGTGCGCAGCCAGTGGGGAAGTTGATTAAGCGCGACTGTTGCCTGGATGCAACGGACTCTGGGGCCTATCCGCGTTAGAAAGTGGCTAGGGCGTAACGACAAAAGGGGAAAGTCAAATGAAGAAGATTTTGCTTGCTGGCATTGCACTCAGTGCGCTTGTCGCCGGTCCGGCCCTGGCGGCCGATCTGCCGGTGCGCGCTCCGGCCTACAAGTCTCCGCCTCCGATCGTGACTTACTATAGCTGGACGGGTTGCTACATCGGCGGCCATGTCGGCGGCGTGTGGGTTACGAAGGATTGGACCGCCAATGCGGCCGATCCGGTCTTAACACCGGAAGCTTCGGCAGCCACGATGTCAACGGCTGGCTCGGTGGCGCGCAAGCCGGTTGTAACTATCAGGTCGGCGGCTGGGTGTTCGGTATCCAGGGCGACTACGCCTGGACCGGTGCATCCGGATCGAGCGCTGATCTTGGCTTCTTCAACCCCGTGGGCGGCACCATTGGCTCGAAGGTCAAGGGCCTGTCCTCGGTCACTGGCCGCGTCGGCTATGCCTGGGATCGCTTCCTCGGCTACGTGAAGGGCGGCGGCGCCTGGGAGCAGGACGAATACTCCTGGACCTCTCCGGGCTTTACGATCGGTACGGTCAGCCAGACACGTAGCGGCTGGACGGTCGGCATCGGTGGTGAATATGCCTTCACCAACAACCTGTCGGGCTTCATCGAGTACGACTGGTACAGCTTCGGCACGAAGTCGGCCAGTTTCTACCAGGGGAACGGCGCTGTCTGGGATATCGCCGACATCAAGGAGAACAAGAGCGTCCTGAAGATCGGCCTGAACTGGAAGTTCGGCAAAGGCCCGGTCGTCGCCAACTACTGATCGCGCGTCAGCGCTTCACAATCGAAGCCCCGGGGCAGGTCCCCGGGGCTTTTGCTTGCGATGCCATTACGCATCGGGCCAATCTTTTAGAAACCCGCCTTTGATTCTTTGATACCGCTGCCGGTTTTACGGCGGGCACCGGGCGATGTCTTTCGGCGGATGCTCCAAAACCGATTTCCAAGGCACGGGCGCGAGCAAGAGCTTCGGCCCGACGACGCTCGCCGTACCGGCGGTTCTCACGGTCACCGGCAGCGACAAGCTGAAATGGTTTGGCACGCTTCGCGGCCGGCTCGGCTACGCGGCTGATCGGATGCTGCTCTACGTCACTGGCGGTCTTGCCTACGCGAACAATAGCTTCGACTTTACTGGGATCGATAACGGCGGCAACTCGTTCACCTTCTCCAACAGCACGACCAAGACCGGATACGTCCTCGGCGCAGGCGTCGAATGGGCGGTCGCTGGCTCGTGGACCGTCAAGGCCGAGTACCAGTATTTGAGCTTCGGCTCGGTCGGACCGTTCACCGTACCGGTGCTGAACGCGGGTGGCGTACCAAACGGCGTGCTCGTGACCACGTCGTCGTACAAGAGCGACTTCCAGACCATCCGGGTCGGCTTCAACTATCTGTTCAATGCCGCCCCGGCTCCGGTTTCCGTCTACGGCAAATAGATAGCACCGAAGCGCTTAAGCGTGACGCCCCGGGAGGCATGCCCCCGGGGCGTTCACTTTTTAGGAGGGCGACTGAAACCCGCTCCCCGGGGCTGGTCCCCGGGGCTTCTGCTTGTCTGCGGACGGCAGCGGCGTCTAGATCGCGAATGATTTTAGAACGAAGCAGGTGCGGGAACGGCGGTATGCACCCTCCCCTTAAAAGGGAAGGGGATCGGTTTGCTGGCGAAATTTGATCCTCACCCGGATCGCTTTTGCGCTCCGAGCTCCCCTTTTCAAGGGGAGGTGACCGCATGCATTTGTGCAAAAAGCGCTCCGATGTCGGCTCAATGCACTTCCGCACGGCGTCGCGGCTTCAACCGCTGAAAATGTTCTGGAGACGAACGGAGATTTACGATTCCACACAAAAGGGTGGACTCTAGCTTGCGCGTCCGGACTCGGCCGTTCGGACGTGATGGCCACGCCAGTCAACGCCGGTGCCAAGCCAGCCGCCGATCCAGAGCACCGGCAGCATCATGTCGCGCAGCATCCAGGCGAGCGGCGAGCGAATCGACAGGTGCCATCCCGCGACATACGCGAGCAGCGCTTCGGCGCCGTACCAAAGGGCCGCGAACGCGACGATCGTGCCCGACGGCAGGTTCAAGGCCGCCACCAAGAAAGCGACGGCCAGGAGCGGCGTGACGGCGCCGGCGCAGAGTTCCGGCAAGTAATAGGACCTGAACGACGCGTTGCGCAGCCGCGCCCAGCGTAATTGCCGGCGCCACACGTCACGCGCCCCTGCGATGGCCCAGCGGCTGCTTGAACGGCGCGTCGACCAGGCGAATGTGCAGGCCAGCCGCGCGCACGAGCTTCGTGGTCGCGGCGTCTTCGGCGGGCTCGCTGGCGAGCGCCAGGATGCCGCCGGCGCGCTCGATCACATCGCGCCGATAGAGCATGGATTTGCCTTGCGCAAAGCCGAGACCGATACATTCGGACGCATACTGCCAGCGGACCTGGTAGGTATTGAGGAACGCGCATTCGAGTTCCGCCCAGAAGCCGTCCGGCCAGCAGCCGACCGGCGGCGAAGCGACGAGGCCGGTGCCGGCCCGCCAGGCGGCGAGCATGCGCTGGATGTAATCGCGCGGCATCAGCACGTTGCTGTCGGCCATCACGATCCAATCGTATGCCGCGGCACGCCAGCCCTTGCAGACATTGTTCAGTTTCGGGTTGTCGCTGATCGTCTCGTTGCCGATGAGCAGCCTTGCCGGCACGTGTGGATGCGACGCCATCAGGCGCTTCACCAGCGGCAGTACGGGATCGTTTGCCGCCGCTGCGCAGAGGATGATTTCATAGCGCGGATAGTCGAGACGGAATGCGGAACGCAGCGTCTCTTCGATATGATTCTCGATGCCGCAGACCGGCCGGATCACGCTGACGCCGGGTGGCGCGTTGGGAGGAGGCTCGATCGGCGGTGACTGCCGGCAGCGGCCGATTGCGGCCAGAATGCTGGCGATGTGGAGGCCGGTCGCGATCATCGCAAAACCGCCGGCAAGCCAAACTGCAATCATCATGCGTGAGCAATGTCACATCGGTCGTGACAGGCTTGTGACGCTGCGCCGGCAAATGTCATTGCCGCGCAACACTGCCTTGTTAGGCGTCATTGCATGTTGATTCGGAAAGGGATTACGGCATCGTGAGCGAGGACGGCATCCGGCAGTTTCGCACGCTGTTCATTTCCGACGTGCACCTCGGCAGCAGGGGGTGTCAGGCGGAACGGCTGCTCGATTTTCTGCGCTATCACGATGCCGAGACGATCTATCTGGTCGGTGACATCGTCGACGGCTGGCAGCTCAAGTCGACCTGGTACTGGCCGAGCACGCACAATGACGTGGTGCAGAAACTGCTGCGCAAGGCGCGCAAGGGTGCGCGAATCGTCTACGTGCCGGGCAATCACGACGAATTCCTGCGCGACTATTACGGCACGCATTTCGGCGGCGTCGAGGTCGTCGAGCGGGCTATTCACGAGGGCCGCGACGGACGGCGCTATCTCGTGATTCACGGCGACTACTTCGATCTCGTGGTGACGCAGGCGCGCTGGCTCGCCTTGCTCGGCAACAACGCCTATGACATCGCGATCGGGGTCAATCGCGTATTCAATACGCTGCGGCGCAAGCTGGGTTTTCCCTACTGGTCATTGTCGCAGTGGGCAAAGCTGAAAGTAAAAAATGCTGTGAACTATATCGGCGCCTTCGAGCGCACGCTGGGCGAGGAAGCGCAGCGCCACGCCGCCGACGGGGTGATCTGCGGTCACATCCATCACGCCGTGATCCACGATGATTTCGGCGTTCGCTATGTCAATTGCGGCGATTGGGTCGAGAGTTGCACGGCGGTTGCGGAGGATTTCGACGGCAAGCTGGAAATCATCGTCTGGACCGACCAGGCACCGGCGCATGCCGTGCCGGCCGACGAGTCACCCGCGCCCGCGACTAGCCGCCGCCCTGAAATTGCGGCGTGAACGCCCTTGCCGGATGGGGCGTCGCGGCGCTACCGTTCAAAAGATGGCGACTCTTTCCGAGACTAAGCTGCCGACCTCCGCGGACGTAGATGCCGCGGCCCGGCGGCTCGCCAACATCGCGTTGCATACGCCGCTCGTGACCTCGCCGGTGCTCGATGCGCTCACTGGCGCGCGGATTTTTCTGAAGGCCGAGACCCTGCAGCGCACCGGCTCGTTCAAGTTCCGCGGCGCCTACAACAAGCTGTCGTCGATTCCGCCGGATCAGCGCGCCGGCGGCGTGGTGGCATTTTCCTCCGGCAATCATGCGCAAGGCGTGGCGGCGGCGGCGCGCCTCCTGGGCATGCCGGCCGTCATCGTCATGCCATCGGATGCGCCGCGCCCGAAGCGCGAACGGACCGCGGCGCTCGGGGCCGAGGTCGTGCTCTACGACCGCCTGCGCGAAGACCGCCAGGCGATCGCGCGCGAGATCGCGGGACAGCGTCATGCCGAACTTGTGCCGCCTTATGACGATCCGCTGGTGATTGCCGGGCAGGGCACCGTCGGCCGCGAGATCATCGAGGATCTCGGTGCGCTTGGACTAGTTCCCGATGTGGTCGCGGTGACGGCGTCCGGCGGCGGATTGACGGCGGGCATCGCGCTCGCGGTGAAAGCGCGCGCGCCGCAGACGCGGGTCTATACCGCCGAGCCGGAAGGCTTCGATGACCACGCCCGGTCGTTCAAGAGCGGCAAGCGTGAGCGCAACCCTGCGCTCACCGGCACGATCTGCGATGCGCTGATGGCGCAGACGCCGGGCGAACTGACCTTCGCGATCAACCGCGAACTGGTCGGGCAGGGCGCCGCGGTGAGCGATGCGGAAGTCGCCGCGGCGGTTGCTTTCGCCTTCCGCGAGCTCAAGCTGGTGCTGGAGCCGGGCGGCGCGGCAGCGCTCGCTGCGCTGATGACCGGCAAGATCGACGTCAAGGGCAAGATCGCGGTCGCGGTGCTGTCCGGCGGCAACGTCGATCCGGAGCTGTTCTACCGGCTGGTGGCGTAGCGACACTCGTTTGTTGCGACGCAGCACCATGTGCACCGCGCGATTCGCCCCTCGTCAAACAGTGCTCGGCACGGCATTCGCCTGGCGGCTTGCCGCATTCTACGCGGCACTGTTTGCCGGGCTCGGTGTGCAATTGCCGTTTCTGCCGGTGTGGCTCGCCGCCAAGGGCCTCGACGCCCAGGAGATCGGCATCGTGCTCGCGATTCCGATGATCGTGCGGGTGTTTGCGATCCCGGTTGCGACGCGCGCGGCGGACCGGCGCAATGCACTGCGCGGCGCCATCACGATTGCAGCGATCGCAGCCGTGCTCGGCTATGGCGCGGCTGGTGCCGTCAGCGGGGCGGTTGCCATCATGCTGGTGTTCGCGCTGGCATCGGCGGTCTACACGCCGCTGATGCCGCTCGCCGACGCCTATGCGTTGCGCGGGCTGGGGCAACGTGGCCGCAGCTATGGTCCGGTCCGGCTGTGGGGATCGGCGGCCTTCATCGTCAGCAGCTTCGGCGCCGGCGTCGTGCTCGACTGGATCGCGGCCACGAACCTGATCTGGCTGCTGGTCGCGGTCATGCTTCCGACCGCGTTCGCCGCCTATGCGCTCGTTCCGCTCGACGCCGGTGCGGCGTCGGCCCGCAGCGCGCCGGCCCGTGCGTCGTCGGTCCGCGGGCTGTTACGCAACCACGCCTTTCTGGCGGTCGCTGCGGCTGCCAGCCTCGTCCAGGCGAGCCATGCGGTCTATTACGGCTTCTCGACCCTCGACTGGCGGTCGGCCGGTCTCGACGGCGCGGAGATCGGCGCGCTGTGGGCACTCGGCGTCGTTGCCGAGATCGCGCTGTTCGCCGTCTCGGGACGCTTATCGCTGAGCCCCACCGCGCTGCTGCTGCTGGGAGCGGCCGGCGCGGTGATCCGCTGGGGCGCGATGGCGTTCAGCCCGCCGCTGGTGCTGCTGCCGCTCCTGCAATGTCTGCACGGGCTCTCGTTCGGGGCCACACATCTTGGCGCACTCGGTTTCATGGTGCGTGCCGCGCCGGCGGAAATCGCCGCAACTGCGCAAGGTTATCTGGCGATTGCGCAAGGCCTCGTCATGGCCGGTGCGATGGGATTGGCAGGGCTGCTGTACGCACGCTACGGCGCCGCCGCCTATGCGGCGATGGCGGTGGCCGCTGCGGCCGGCGGGATATGCGCGTTCGCGGCGCGGCGATTGATACCGACACACGGCGCGCCGCTCTGAGCCCGGCTTACTGGCAGGTGCGATACATTGCGGCGAGTTCGTGGCCGCTGAGCACGATCATGCGGCGCGAAAGCCCGCCGCGGCGTGCGATCCAGGTGCGGACGTGCGCGGGATAGATGTCCATCAGGAATTTCGTGGCGGTGTGGCTGGTCACCGGCTGGCCGTTACGGCTCGGGTTCCAGGCGGCGTGGAAGCCGAGGCGCGCGCGCGAGGTGACGCAGATCCGTTCGCGCGGAATGACGCCAAGGATCATCGTGCAGGCCGACAAGCAGGGACCGTCGATGACGACCCGCTCGCCCGAATCCCGCAACTCCATCAGGTTCGCGAGGTAGGGGCCGATCTGGCCGCCGGGATCGGCCTTGATGCGCACCAGTGCCGACGCCGACGAAACCGTAAGGGTCGCGAGGATCGCGCCCAGCAGCACCGCAGCAAATCGCATGGATGTCCGCTCCCCCTTCGGCGCCCGTCAATCTTTCCCCGACGGAGCGCGTCCTGGTGAGCCTTTGAAGCCAGCAAATGTGAGGTAAATGTGGAGCTTCTGGCGCTATCTATTGGTTTTGGCCAAGGAAATTTGGCAATG
The DNA here is from genome assembly GCA_963756715.1 of uncultured Alphaproteobacteria bacterium. Taxonomy (GTDB): domain Bacteria; phylum Pseudomonadota; class Alphaproteobacteria; order Rhizobiales; family Xanthobacteraceae; genus VAZQ01. Next base: position 82,791 of record CAVWOV010000032.1, on the reverse strand, counting down.
GCGGCCCGTTTCGGCACATCCTCGGTCATCAAGGACGGTTCTTGCCGGAAGCCGATTTTCGCGTCGGCAATGGCGATGGCAAACGCCGTTAACCCCATAACGCCGATATTGGCGGATAGACCCGGCTGCCCTCGTAGCGCAGGCCGTCCGGCCGATCGCGCGCCAGCAACAGCGGCCCGTCGAGATCGACGATACGGGCGCGCTGGGCCACCAGCATCGCGGGCGCCATGGCGAGCGAGGTGGCGACCATGCAGCCGACCATCACGGTGAAGCCGAGGTGCTCGGCCTGTTGCGCCATCTCCAGCGCTTCCGTCAGTCCGCCGGTCTTGTCGAGCTTGATGTTGATCGCATCGTATTTGCCGATGAGTGCGGCGAGCGAGGGGAGTTCGTGCACGCTCTCATCGGCGCAGACCGGCACCGGACGGTCGACATACGCCAGTGCTTCGTCGCCGTTGGCCGGCAACGGCTGCTCAATCAAGGTAACATCGGCATCCGCGCACGCGGCGAAATTCTGCTCGATGTTGTCTGCGGTCCAGCCTTCGTTGGCGTCGACAATCAATTCAGCCTCCGGCACGGCGGCCCGGACCGCCGCGATACGTGCGGCGTCGCCCGCGCTGCCGAGCTTGATCTTCAGGAGCGTGCGGCTGGCAGCCTTCGCGGCGGCAGCCGCCATGACGTCCGGGGCGGCGAGCGAGATCGTATAGGCGGTGGTGACGGCTTGCGGCTCGTCGAGGCCCGCCAGTTCGTAGGCCCGCCGTCCACTTTGTTTGGCTGCCAAATCCCAGAATGCGCAATCGAGCGCATTGCGCGCCGCGCCCGCCGCCATCGCGGTCTGCAGGTCCTCGCGCGTGAGACCACGGGTGATAGCCTCCTGCATGCCGTGGATCGCCCGGATAACGCCTTCGACCGTCTCGCCAAAGCGTGCATAAGGGACGCATTCGCCGCGGCCGCGAAGCTGTCCGTCAGAGAGTTCGACGATGACCACCTCGGCCTCGGTCTTGGCGCCGCGGCTGATGGCGAAGGTACCGGCAATCGGCCAGCGCTCGACATCCACGGTGAGGGAATAGGACGCGTGGTTCATGGACTGATTATACCGTAAGCTCGGCCGTCGCGTTGCCGCCGAATTTCGCGTGCGCTAAGACACGCTGGGGCGATCGAATGGAGCCGGACCATGCCGCACCTTGGCGCCGTCGTAAACGCGCTGATTCCCGCGTTGGTCATTTTTTCGGGTCTCGCGACAAGCGCTGCGGCGCAGACTGCAGGTGCCGACGCCGCGGCGATCTACACGTATCAAGGCGCCGACCGCGAAACCCGTCTGGCCGAGAAGGCGCGCGCGGAAGGCACGCTCACGCTCTACACCTCGATGGCGACCACGGAATCCGGGCCCCTGGCGCACGCGTTTGAGAAGAAATACGGCATCAAGGTTCAGCTTTGGCGGGCGCTCAGCGAGAACGTGCTGCAGCGCGCGGTCACCGAGGCGCGCGGCAACCGCCACAGCATGGACGTGGTCGAGACCAATGCGCCCGAGGTCGAAGCGCTCGGCCGCGAGCAGGTGACGGCGGAATTCTTCAGTCCCTATCTCGCCGATTTGCCGGCCTGGGCAAAGCCGGCGCACCGGCGCTGGGCAAGCGACCGCGCCAATCTCTGGGTCACGGGCTACAACACCGGCAAGATCAAGCGCGAGGATCTGCCGGCGGCCCTGGAGGGCTTTGCCGATCCGAAATGGAAAGGCCGCATCGCGCTCGAAGCCACGGACGCCGACTGGATGTACGGCGTCGTGAACTTCATGGGTGAAGAGCGGGGGCTCGATTTCTTTCGCAGGCTCGCCGCGCTCAAGCCGGAGATGCGCAAGGGTCATATTTTGGTGGCGCAACTCGTCGCCGCCGGCGAATTGACGGTTTGCCTGACGGTCTACAGCGGAAACGCGGACTCGATTAAAAAGAAGGGCGGTCCGATCGATTGGAGCGCCGTCGAACCGCTGGTCGGACGACCGCAGGCTCTGGCCGTCGCGAAGAACGCTCCGCATCCGCATGCGGCGCTGCTGTTCGTCGATTTCGTGCTGTCGCCGGAAGGGCAGAAGCTTCTCGCCGACATGGGCCGTGTGCCATCCAGCCGCTCGCAGAAGACGCTGCTCGATCAGTACAAGCATGTGATGGTCGATCCGATTAAGTGGACCGATGAAGCGCGCAAATGGGAAAAGACCTGGAACGAACTGTTTTTGAAGTAGGCGGCGCAAGATAGATGACGCCTCTCGATCGGGCCAACAGGCCCGCGATGACGGCCGAACTGCACGACCAAAACAAAGCGGACCCGCGAAATCGCGAGCCCGCTAAGCGTTTCCCGTCGGTGATAGCAAATTAATACTAGTTAATTTGCGTTAACTAGTCAAATCGTCCCGCCGCATGCGCGAGCATGGTGTAGACCTTGCCGGTTTCCGACGTGAGATAAGTTCGCGCCACGACCTGTCCGCGGTCATCGTGCGAAACCTCCTCAAGCAAGCGCTCGAATTCCGCGATGTAGCGATCCACCGTGCGCATGAAATCGCGGTCGCCGCGATACTTCCGCCGGATCTCCTCGAACGCCTGCTGACCCTGCATGGTGTAGAGCTTGCGCGTGAACACATTGCGTTCGCCGCGCTTGTAGCGATCCCAGAGATCGGCCGCTTCCTCGTGATCGATCATGCGTGCGATGTCGACGGCGAGCGAATCAAGCGAATCGATCGAACGCTCGCGGCTCAGAGGCTCCTGCACGGGCGCCGGCGTACCACGGGACTCGGTCCGCGCCGGTGGCGCCTCGGCTTCCTCGCGCGATGCGCGGGTGAGGATATCGGACAGCCACCCGGTTCGTCCGCTGCCGCCCTGGCTCGGGGCAGGACCCACGGCCGGCGCTTCCGGCGCCCGGCGCGCCGGCATGACAGGCGGAGGCGTGCCAGCCAGTCCGGTGATGTCCGGACGCGACCGGGGCGGTTCGGGCGGACGGCCGTTGCCGTTGGTCAGTGCCGGTTCGTCGCGCATGACGCGACGGGTTTGCGGCAGTGTGGCTTCGATCGTCTCAATCCGTCGTGGCGTCATCGACGCCGGCTCCACGGCGTCAAGGTTGCGGCCGTGCCGCGCGACGATGCGATTGAGCTCCGCCAGCGCCTCGATCTGATCGACGATGACACGGCGCATCTGCGCCGCGCTTTCGGCGGTCTCCTGTGGCAGTTCGAGGATGCCCTTGCGCAACTCCTGCCGCGTCGCTTCGAGTTCTCGCTGCATTTCGGAGGTCATCTGCTTCAGGCCGCCGACCACCTCGGTAAACCGCTCGGCCGCTTCGGCGAGCATGCTGTGGGATTCATTGCTCGCCTGCTCGTAGACGGTGCGCATCGCTTCTGAAGTACGCTTGCGCTCCTCTTCGGCGCCGGTCCGGATCGCTTCGAAATTCTCCGCGATCGCGCGGGCGCCGCCGGTCGTCGATTCGGCCACCAGGCGGGCAATATCGCGTGCCCGGTCGGACGCGCCTTCGAGCGATTGATCGAGCAGGGTGGCAAAGCGAGCGAGACGCTGCTCGAGATCGTTGCCCTTGCTGTCGAGCGCGGTCACCATCGTATCGAGTTCGGTTCGCCGCTCGGTGAGTGCGCCCTCGGTCCGCCGATTGCTGCGATCGACCAGCGCGACGGCTTCGGCGAGCGACCGCCCATGCGAGTCGAACTGGCCGGCGAGCTGCTGCAGGTCGGTGAGCGTCTGGCCGGTGACGGTCCGGAAGCTCGAAATGTGCTGCTCGACCTGGCTGTTCGCCACGCCGGTCTTGGACGCGACTTCGTTCATGGCCGAAACGAAATCCGATACCCGCGTCACCAGCGTCTGCTCGATCTCACTCATATTTTCGTGCGCACCGCTGAGCACTTCCTGCAACAGAATGTTGGCTTCGCGCAGACGCTCGAACAGAGCGGTGGTGTCCGAGCGCAGCATCCCGTGGGTTTCCAGCATCTCGGAGACCGCGGCGGACGCGGTCTGCTTTGACTGCTCGACCGCGGCCTGCGTCGTCTCCTGCAGCTCACGCAGCGTGCGCGCGATCGTCTTCGAGGCGCCCTGCGTCGCCAGTTCGGCGCTGTCGCGCAGATCCTTGACGGCGCGGTGCACGGCCTCGCTTGCCGCTCCGGTGGCGCTGCCGTGGTTGCTCTGCAGTTCCTTGAGCGAGCGCGCGATGGAACTTGTGCCGGTTTCGGTCGCTTCGTTGATGAGGCGCGCGATGTGTTCGCTGTTGTCCATCATGGTCTGCGTGAAGGTGAAGCCCTTGGCCTCGATCGCCTTCACCGCATGGTCGGTCACGCGGCTCACCTCGTTCGAGAACTCCTGGCTCTTCGCGGACAGAGCGGTGAGCAGGATGCTCGATTTTTCGTCGAGAATTCGCGTCATTTCGGCGGAGCGCTGGCTCACCGCCGTCGCGATCTCGTCGGCTTTGCCGACGAAATTGCGCGCCACCTCGTTGCTCACGCCGAGCAGCGTACGCTCTACGTCGCCGGCATTCTGCTTGAGCACATTGCTGACGCCGGTCGAGATTCCCGTCAGGCTGCGTTCGGCATCGTGCGCGCTCGCACGGATCGATGCCGTGGTGCTGGTGGCGAGCTGCGCGAGCGAGCGTTCGGCTTCGCCCGCATTGGTCTTGATCGCCTGATTGAGCTGGTCAAGCCGCGTCGTCAGCATCGTGGAAGCGGACGTCGTGAGATTGCCGATTGAGCGCTCGGCGTCGCCGGTGTTGGTCTTGATGGTCTGGGACATCTGCTCGAACCGGCTGCTGATCGTCTCGATCGAGGAGGCGGTCAACTGTTCGAGTGCGTGCGAGGCTTCGCCGGTATTGGATTTGATCGCGTGGTTGAGTTGCTCCATGCGCGAAGTGAGAAGGTCGGCCGCGCTCTGGCTTCGGGCTTCGATTTCCTTGGTCACCGCTTCGGCACGTCCGATCAGCAGTTCCTCGAAACGGCCGATGCGGGTGTCGAGATTGGCGGCCACCTCCATGGCGCGCGCGCCCATCGCCCGGTCGATATCGTCGATCTTGGCGCCAAGATTTTCAGCAAGCTTCGCGCCGCGCACGTTGATGACGCCGGTGACGTCCGAAATGCGCTTGTCGAGCGCGGCGACGACTTCCTTGCCGCCCTCGGCCAGCGACTTGGCGATGTCCATGACGCGCGAGCCGAGCGCCTCGTTGAGCGTCTGGGTGCGGCCGTCGAGCGCGTCCTGGAAGCGGACGAACTGCTGGTCGAGGCTGGCGGTGACCTCGGCCGACTTTGTGGTGACGCGAATATCGAAATTGTCGAGGTAATCGCGCATGGCGCTGGCGATTTCCTGGCTGCGCTCGCCAAGACGCTCCACCATCTCGCCGCCATAGGTTTTCACGGTGCGGTCGAATTCGCCGAGATGGCGGGTGATGAGATTGCCGAGCGTCGTGGAGTCGCGCGCAATCCGTTCGGCCAGTTCCGCGCCGCCATGATTGAACATGTCCTCGAACGACGTCAGCCGCGCGGCCAGCATTTCGCGCACGGAGTCGCCGCGATTGCCGAGCACGTCGGCGAGTGTTTCGGCGCTCTCGCGGAACGTGTCCGCCACCCGGTTGGCGCGCTGCACGATCGTTTCGGTAATGCGCGCTCCGGTCTGTTCGAGCTTGGATACGACGTCGCCACCGCGCAGGCTCAGGTCGAGCACGAGCGAGTCGCCGGTGGTCTTGAGGGTCGAATTCACCTCGTCGACACGGCTCGAAATGGTCTCGGTGAGCCGGTCGCCGGTTTCGAGCACCATGTCGGTGAGTTCTTGGGAGCGATCGGTCATCATGTCGAGAATCGCGCCGGACTTCTGCGCGAAGCCCTCGGTCACGCGGTCGAGCCGCACCGACATCATGTGCTGCAGGTTGGCGGCGATTTCGGTGAATTCGTCGCCGATATGGTCGGTCTTGAAGTTCAGCGTGGAGGTGAGACGGTCGCTGGCCGCGCCGATCGCCTGGGTGGTTTCCGCGCTGGCGGCCTCCAGCCGGTCGAGCAGGTCGCCGCCTCGGGCGCCGAGCGCCTCGATCATGGTGTCGCCGGAATTTCCGAGCGCGCGCGTGATGTGCTCGCCCTTCTCCGCCAGCGCATGGGTGATCCGGCGCGATGCCTCGTTGACCTGCTCGGCCACCAGTTCGCTGATCTGCGAGATATCGCTGCCGAGGTCGAGGTGGATGCCGTTGATGGATTCGCGAATCTGATCGGCTTGGCCGACCAGGGTGTCGCGCTGCTTGCCGAGATCCTGCAACAGCCCGCGGATGCGTACTTCGTTGTCGTTGTAGGCATGCTCCAGCGCCGACACTTCGTTGGCGACCAGGGTTTCGAGTTCGGCGGCGCGCGCGAGCGCGCGCTCGATGCCGTCGCCCATGGCGGCGACTTCGCGGCGGATCGCCTGTCCGACCGTCACGATCGACTCGCGCGCCACGGTCTCGGGCTCGGCGAGCCGCATGGCGACTTCCGCCATCGATTGGGTGATGAGCCGCAACTCCTGCGAACGCCACGCCATGTGGGCCAGCACGAAGAAAAAGATGATCGGCGCGAAGAAGATCATGGCCAGCACGGCCAGGATCGGCGCACTGAGGCCGCTGGGAGCGAGCGAGGCCTTCAGGTCGGGTAGATAGAGCCAGCCGAGAAGAAGACCGGCCAGAACCCACACCACCGCGAACACGGTTGCGACCAGATAGGAGGTGCGTGCCGGACGGCGCTGGATCGACCGCAGAATCTGGCCGATCGACTCCCGGTCGTCATTGGCGGGCCGCCGCATCGACCCGGCCTCCTCGACGCTGCGGACCTCGTCGTCGAAGAACTCGTCTCTGGCGGCAGAACTCGGAACGCTGCGCCACGTCGGCTCGGCAGCCGGCTCGTCGGGGAAATGCTCCGGCGCCGGCTCCGGCGGTGCCGCCGTTTCAGCCGCGGCGGTTTCATTCGCCGTGGCATCCGGTTCCCGAACATTGAGCGCGTCCTGGATCGCCGACAGCGCCGCTTCCGTCGGGTCCTTCATCTTCTTCGGAGTGTTCGCCATGTCGGTCGTCGCCTCGCATTACGCAGAACTTCAGCGCACGGCAGGGTTTTACCCTGCACTGCGCCACGAGCACGTGAGCCGCGAGATCCCCTGCGGAACCCCCCTGGGACAGCCCGGCCACGCTACGCGCCGCGCTGACATTCCACTGCCGCGTGCCAATCCTATCGGCTTGGCGGACCAAAGAAAACTGGTTGTTAAGGTCTCTTTAATCATCGTTAATGCCCGCCCCTTTAGGGCGACATACCGGTCCACCAAGATTTGCCGCCGAAATCGTGCGCCTTGGCGCCGATTTTGTCGGGTTACTTCGCAGCCGGCGTACGGCTAAGGTGACGCGATCGGGAGCTATCGCAAGTCCTTTTCGCACCGCCGCGCCGATTGACGCAGGCACCACCTCATCCGCCAGAACCGGCCGCGAAAGTCCGGAGCAATATATCGGAAATTCCGGCCGCGCGCCCGATTAAGTTCAAGCTGGCGCCAACGGACGGGAGGGCGGCTTCGTGGGATTTAACCATGGCGACAGCAAAGGGACGACTGTGGCCTCCAAGCCTGCCGCAATTTACCCGGCTTTGGGTGGTCCAGGCTCAGCCTGAAGCGAGGGGCGAAGCTGCCGTCGGGGAGAGTTGAGATGTTTGCGTTGTCTACAGTGGCTATGAATCACACGTCCACATTGCGGCATCCGGCGGTCGAGCCGGTCATCGATGCTGCTCATCTCAAGCGCATGACGCTGGGCGAGAAAAGCCTGGAAAACGAGGTCTTACAGCTATTTGACCGGCAGGCCGACATCCTGCTGGCGCGGATGAACGATGCGCCGCCCGAAGCCATCATGGTGTTTGCCCATACCCTCAAGGGGTCCGCGCGCGGGATCGGCGCCTGGTCGGTCGCGGCAGCGGCCGAGGCGGTCGAGGGCGCGACGGATGGAACCGGACCCGAGAGCCTCGCCGAGGCTCTCGACCGGCTGGCTGGTGCGATCGGCGACGCCCAGGCCGCAATCGCGCAACTTTTGTCGGCGCAATAAGCGTCGGAACCGTCTTTGGCCGACGGCGCGCCCTGGCGCGCCCCGGCGCCACCCGGTATATGCAGCCTGCCGGCCAACCCCCTTGTGATCCCTGCCCACATTTCATGCCCAAAATCACATTTATCGACTTCGAAGGCTCCTCCCGCACGGTCGAGGGCGAAATCGGCGCGACCGTCATGGAGACGGCGATCAAGAATGCCGTTCCTGGCATCGAGGCGGAGTGCGGGGGCGCCTGCGCCTGCGCAACCTGCCATGTGCACGTCGACGAAGCCTGGCGTGCCGCTGTCGGCGAACCTTCGCCCATGGAGGAGGACATGCTCGATTTCGGCTACGATGTCCGGCCAAACTCGCGGCTGTCCTGCCAGATCAAGGTGACGGCGGAACTCGATGGCCTCGTCGTGCGCACGCCGGAGCGGCAGGCGTGATGGGCTCTCGTACCCGATGGCAGTCAAGTCCGTTCTGATCTCGGGCGCCGGAATTGCCGGTCCGACCCTGGCCTATTGGCTCGCCGCATATGGCTTCGAGCCGACGCTCATCGAGCGTGCGCCGCGCCTGCGCACCGGCGGTTATGTCATCGATTTCTGGGGCCTTGGCTACGACATCGCGGAGCGGATGGGACTTCTCCCGGAGTTGGAGCGCAAAGGCTTTCGCGTCGAGGAACTGCGGTTTGTCAACGAGGGTGGGCGGCGCGTCGGCGGGTTCGATGTCGACGTCTTTCGGAAGCTGACCGGCGGGCGCTATGTCAGCTTGCCACGAAGCGCGCTTGCCGAGTTGATCTACCGGACGATCGAGAACCGCTGCGAAGTCATCTTTGGCGATAGCATCGCCGGCATCGAACAGCGCACCGATGGCGTTGACGTCAGCTTCGAGCGTTCGCCGGCGCGTAGGTTCGACCTTGTGGTCGGCGCCGACGGCCTGCATTCTGCCGTGCGTGGGCTAGCGTTCGGGAGCCAGAGCGGGTTTGAAAAATATCTCGGCTATGTGGTGGCGGCGTTCGAGAGCAAGGGCTATCGGCCGCGGGAAGAGGACGTTTACGTCAGCTTCTCTTTGCCCGGAAAGCAGATTTCGCGCTTTGCCATGCGGGACGACCTCACCATGTTCCTGTTCGTGTTCGCCGCGGACCAGCCTCCGTCGGCCGATCCCCATGATACGCGGGCTCAGAAAGCCATCCTGCATCGCGAATACGATCAGGCCGGGTGGGAATCCGCGCAAATTCTGGCAGCGCTGGATCAATGCGATGACGTTTACTTCGACCGCGTCAGCCAAATCCGCATGGACGGCTGGTCACGCGGTCGCGTGGTGCTGGTCGGAGACGCTGCCTTCTGTCCATCGCTGCTGGCGGGTCAAGGCTCGGCATTGGCCATGACCGCGTCCTATGTGCTCGCGGGTGAGCTTGCGAAAGCCGATGGACACTACGAACTAGCGTTTCGTCAGTATGAAAACCTGTTGCGGCCGTTCATCGCGGGCAAACAGAAGGCGGCGGAGCAGTTCGCCGGCTCGTTTGCGCCGAAAACGCGGCTGGGCCTTTTTCTGCGCAATCAAATCACCAAGGCATTCGGGTGGCCGCTCATCGCCAACATCGTGATCGGGAATAGCCTGCTCGATCGGTTGACATTGCCTGAGTATCCAATGCGCAACGCACGGCAATAGCCGAACTCATCATCGGCGCAGCAGGTGCTGGCCGACGATGAGCCGGACAATCCTTCGGAGCCTGGCCGCCGGTCAGGCAGCCTTGACGTTGAGTTTGTTCTCCGCGATCTGCGAGAGCTTGGCGTCGGCAGCCTTCTCTTCATCCAGGTTCTTTTGCAGAACGCTGGCGCAATCGTTCCGGCCTAGGCGTTTCGCCCATGCGACGAGAGTGCCGTAGCGCGAAATCTCGTAGTGCTCGGCCGCCTGGGCCGCCGCCGCGAGCGCGGCATCGAGCACAGCCTTGTCATCGACATCGCCGGCGACTTCCTCGGCCTCTTCGATGATGCCATCGATCGCCGGACAATCGATGCCCTTGGCGTCGACCCCGTGCATCTTGAAGACCTGCTCCAGCCGGGTCACGTGGTTCTTGGTCTCGCCGAGATGCGCCTGGAAGGCCTGCTTCAAGCCGGAGTCGCCGGCCTTCTCCACCATCTTGGGCAGTGCTTTTACGAGTTGCTGCTCCGCATAATAGATGTCGCGCAGCGTATGCACGAACAGGTCGTCCATTGTTTTGATGTCTTTCGAAAAGAAGCCCATGATTCACCCACTTTCTGATTGAGATCGCGTGCTGAACCACCAGGGCGCAGCACCGATGCCGTCTCAACCAAATGAAGGGGCGCTGGGTTCCTCCCCGCGATGTTCGGGGGGCCGTCACTGCCGCATGCAAATTCCGACGACGCCGCCGGCAGCGCATTTCGCGCTGCGATTCTGTGTCACGGTGGCGGTAGCGCCGTCTCCGCACCGGACCGATGCGAGAACCTCGCCTTCGTTGCAGGTGAGCGTATCGCCAGTGTTTTGGACCAACCGAATTCCGGTGGTTCCGTGCGCCAGGTTCGCCACGGTCGCCCTTCGGACCTTGCGGTCCGACCGGCCCGAGCGGTCCGCGTTCGCCGTCTTGGCCACGCGAGCCGGTTGCGCCCTGCGGCCCCGCGGGGCCACGCGTCCCCGGGGCACCGGGAGGTCCTTGCGGTCCCTCATAACATCCGGTCAAAAGCAGCGACGCGGCGAAGGCCACGACCAGCCTAAATTTGTTCATAAACGTACGACCTCAACAAATTTCCCGCCGGTTTGGCGACAGACGTAATCGCTCAGGCGGCATAGAAGTTCCAAACGTGGAACAGCGCGAGCCTCATGGTGATGTAAATCGCGGACCTAAACGGGGCGGGGCGGCGCTGCGGCTCCCAGCGAGCGCATGAACATCTGCATGCCGTAGTGAAAGGCGATGAAGGCGCCCAGTTCCATGATCTGCGGCTCGGTGAAATGCGTCTTGAGCTCGCCATAGAATGCGGCGTCGATCTTGCTCGCATCGAGGAACATCTGGTCGGCGTAGCGCAGCGCGCACTTCTCGGCCTCGGTGAATTGATCGGAGTCCTCGTAGTCGCCACAGCCGGCTTCGATGCGGGTTTCGTCGAGGCCCATTTCGCGCGCCTTGCGCGAGCGCAGGGCCGCGAAATACCGGTCGCCCGCGAACCGCGCCAGCAGGATGCGGATGATCTCCTTCAATCGGTGGTCAATGTTGCCTTCGGCGTGGCTCATGAGTAGTGCGCGCATGAGCGGTTTCGCCTGCTCCGGGGCGCGCGCGATGATGCGCGGAAACAGATCGTCCGGCACGCCGAGTGCCTCGGCTTGCGCAATGAGGTCGCGCATCTCCGGGTCGGAGATCGCCGCGCGCGGCAACGGCGTGACGTAGGTCATTCGGCGGCCTCCGGTGGCTTCAACGATCCGGGCGTCGCGCCGTAAAGCTTCTCCGACTCGGCCTGCGTCAACAATCGTCCGTCAGGCGAGAACAGCGGATAGAACTTCAGCGTGCCGAAGAAGGTGTGATAGCCGAGGTTGAAGCCGATGAAGGCGCCGAGTTCGACGATCTCCTCCTCGCTGTAATGCTGCCGCAGTTCGTCGAAGAACGCGGCGTCGATCGCGTCGGGATCGGTCGCCATCAACTCGCTGTAGCGTAGCGCCAGCTTATCGGCCGCCGAAAATCGTTCGCTCGTGGCGTAATTTGCGACGCCTTCGTCCAGCAGCTCTTCGGATAGTCCTTGTCGCTTCGCCGAAGCAGACCGAACATTCCCTCAATAACTGCAGGCGGCCATCCGCGAAAGCTGGACGCGGATCACTTCCTTGATGGTGTGCGGGATGCGGCCCTTGTTGAAGCAGGCGTCCCACGCCACGAACATCGCTTCCGCCAGATCGATGTTATGGCCCATCACCGCATGGAAGCCCGGATCGGGTGCGCGGTGCTCCAGGCATTTTTCGATATAGGGCCGCAGCTTCGTCTTCTGCAGCTCCGTGATGTCGAGCATCGTGATATTGGCCATGGTCGCAGCCTCCTGCAGCAGCAGTTCACGCGTAGGTTTCGACGAGCTTCTTGAGCACCTGACGGCGGTCGACCCCGGTGCGCGTTTCAACCAGCGCGCCGTCCTTGAAGAACATCAGCGTCGGCGCCGCGCGCACGGCGAAGCGCTCGACCAGCTCCGGGTTGTCGTTGACCTTGACGGTGCCGATGCGCACGCCTTGCGGGACTTCGGCCGCAAGCTGGGCGAGCACCCGCGTCAACTGCTTGCAAGGGACGCAGCCTTCGGACCAGAAGTCGACAACCGCCAGACCAGGTTGGCGCAACACCTCGGCGTCGAAGTTGCCCTGGTCCCAAACAGCAAAGCCGCTCTCGGTCATGAACTCGGCCCGTATGTGTTCAGCCATTCATGCTGGCACGGTGTCCGGCACCCGGCAAGCGCGACATTCTCACGTGCTGCGCATCAGGCCGCGCAGCCGTTCGATCAGTTCCGGCGGCAGGGGCCGCGAGCGGCGCGTCTCGCGATCGATCAGCACCATCGTGGTGCGCCCGGTGGCGGCGCAGGCACCCTTGTAGAACAGCGCGTGCGCGAAGCGGTAGGAACTGCGGCCGATTTCATCGACCGCCGTGCCGATCTCGACGGTACCCGGCCAGTTGACCTCGCCGAGAAAATCGATCTCCAGCCGCGCGACGACCGATGTCGCTCCCGGCACCTGCAAGCCGTTGTCCTGGTCGTAGATGAGCCCAACCCGGCCGGACTCGAAATAGGTCGCGAACACCGCGTTGTTGACGTGCCCCTGATGATCGATATCGCCGAGGCGAACGATGTCGCCGACGCGGATCGGGTAGTCTTCGATGCGCGGGGTCGGTTTCGAGGTTGGCAAGGCGATCTCCGCCCGGAGCCATAGCCGACCAGCGCCGCTGCCGGCAAGACTTCCCCGCATTCCCGAAATGCAACTCACTTTTTCCGGTGTCAGGTCTTTTCGCGCCCGAACGCGCCGGTTACACAGTCGCCATTCTCAGGAGTTGGACGGCACTATGAGTGAACCCATCAAGACCGACGTGCTGATCATCGGCGCCGGCCCCTGCGGGCTGTTTGCGGTGTTCCAGCTCGGCCTGCTCGACATGAAAGCGCACCTTGTCGATATCCTCGACAAGATCGGCGGGCAGTGTGCGGAGCTCTATCCTGAAAAGCCGATCTACGACATTCCGGGCGTCCCTTACGTCACCGCACAGGGCCACATCGATGCCCTGATGGCGCAGATCAAGCCGTTCGGCGCGACGTTTCACCTGCAGGAGATGGTCGAGTCGGTCGAGAAGATCGGCGATCCGTTGTTTCGCGTCACCACCGATCGGCGGCAAGGTGTTCGAGGTCAAGATCGTGGTGGTGGCGGCCGGTGGCGGCTCGTTCCAGCCGAAGCGTCCGCCGATCCCCGGCATCGAGGCCTACGAGGGCAATTCGGTGCATTACGCGGTGCGGCAGATGGAGATGTTTCGCGGCAAGCGTCTGCTGGTGGTCGGCGGCGGCGACAGCGCGCTCGACTGGACGCTCAATCTCGCGCCGCTGGCGAGCCACCTCACGCTCCTGCATCGGCGCAGCGAATTCCGCGCGGCGCCCGACAGCGTCAACAAGATGATGGCGCTGGTCGGCGAGGGCAAGATCGACTTCGTGCTCGGCCAGGTCTCGGCGCTGGAAGGCGAGGGCGGGCGGATCGCCAAGGCCATCGTCAAGCGCAACGACGGCTCGAATTTCGAGATCGCCTGCGACGCCATCCTGCCGTTCTTCGGACTGACCATGAAGCTCGGCCCGGTCGCCAACTGGGGGATCGAGATGAAGGACGGCGAACTGATCCCGGTTGATACCGCGACGTTCGAAACAAGCGTGCCGGGCATCTTCGCCATCGGCGACATCAACTGGTATCCCGGCAAGCTCAAGCTGATCCTGTCGGGCTTCCATGAAGCCGCGCTGATGGCGCAGAAGGCGCACCGCTACGTCTATCCGGACAAGCGGCTGGTGTTTCAGTACACCACGTCGTCGTCGAGCCTGCAGAAGAAGCTCGGCGTGGCGTGACGCGCTAAAGGAAAAGCAAGGCCGGCCGGCGGATTGGGCCGCGCCTTTCAGGGTTCCGGTGCTGCCTGCGGAGCGGGCGGGGCGGAACGTACCCTGCGGGCGGCGCCGGAACGTACGGTACGGGCGGCGCGGGCGCTTCCGGTGCGGGCGCGTCCGGCGCCGGGTTATCCTGCGCAGGTTGCTGCGGCAGCAGCGGCTCAGTGTACACCGATACGGTCGTTGCCGGCGGCAGGGCCAGCACCTCACGCACCGCAGGCAGCGCGGCGTCCGCCATCGCCGCGTGACCCTCGGCCGTCGGGTGGATGGCGCCACCATAGACGGCGGCAAAGATTCCCCAGATCGCATCGTGCAGGTCGATCGGCTGCAGGATGGATGGCAGCCCTTCCGGGTACGTCATAGCGGTGAAGTAGCTGTCGTTCGCCGTGCGCACCCAGCGCGCCCGCGTCGAGTATGGACGATATTCGCTCGCCACATAGCCGCAGCGAAGCGGGTCGGTCGCGCCCTTGGTCAGGCTGGTCTCGAAGCTTTCGCCGTTGGACGAAAAGCATTCGCGGTCGAACCCGGGATCCGCATCGGAGGCTGCGCATACGCCGTGTTCGGCAAAGGCCGCCTGATGGCCATCCACGAACGTCATGCGGTCGGTCGCCGGATCGCCGCAGGGTCGGTCGCCTTCACAGAGCGCGAGCGCTTTGATTCCCGGCAGGAATTTCTGTGAGACGAAATCGACGATCTGGCGCAGACGCTCTTCGTTGGCGCCGAACGCCGGATGCACGTCGAAACCGCCACGACCGCCAGGGCAGGGCGTGCCCGGCGCGGCCAGCGCCGGGTTGCCATAGGACACGAATACGACGCGCGCGAGATTTCCGCCGACCAGCGGCTTGAGAGCGGCGCGCACTTTCGCGAAGTTGCCGGGCAGGGCACCATCGAGCACCGCTTGGGCATCTTCGACGGATGCAAGCGCGCCGCCACGCCGCAGCAGAGCGCGTTCGGTCGGCGCTTCGACGATGACGTTGGCGATCAGGCCCGAGAAGTGGATGTCGTTCGCACCGATCGTCAGAAGCACGAGGTCGAGTTCGCGATTGGGATTCTCGCGGCGCGCCACCGCCATGATAGCGGTGAGTTCGGCGAGTTGGGCCTGCGAACTGCCGGGGCAGGAGACATTCATTCCCGGACTTGGGCACTCGCGGGCACGCTGATTGCCGAGAAAGCCGATGTTGATGGTCGCACCAGAGCACGCCAGCGGGATGAACGTGATGGCGAGGTGCGGATTCTCGACCGCAAGCGCGAGCGCTGTTCGCATCTGGTAGCCGTAAAGCGAGCGGTGGCACGGCCCGCTCAGCCAGCGCGCACTCTGCCGCGCCCAATCTTTTGTGCCTGGATCCTCGCCCGGCGTCGCGCCGCAAGACCTGTTGCCACTGAATCCGGCGCGGCCGGGCCGGAAGTATTCCGCGCCCGAAAGGCGCCTGAAACAGAAGCCCTCGTCGGAGAGCCGCACCGCGCGGTCCGGATTGCCTTCGCCGGACGCAATGGAATCGCCGAGGCCGGCAATGAGCACGTCGCGCACCTGGATATCGGTTACGATTCTTTGCGACGTGCCGTCCAGCAGCACGATATCCACGGCCGCGGCCGTCGGCTTGCCATAGCGCACCCTGAGCTTCACTTCCTCGATGCAATTGGTCTTGATCGTACGGGCGGGTCCTTCGCCGTCATCGAAGCTCCAGATGCATCCTTCATTGGGTGGCTGGATGCCTTCGAGCGTAACGCCGATGCGGTGGTCGCGCGGATTGAGATAGGATTCGCGCTCGCCGTCGCGCTCGCAGTTTTCCAGCAGGCTGCCGGCGCGATTGACGCACAGCCGCTCGACCGTGTCGCGCGCCCAGCCGCGGCCGTCGGTTTCTTGTGCGAGGAGTTGTTCGGATTTGAGCACGCTCTCGCTGTGGGCCATCACGTGGCGGCGGAAGTCGGCCTCGCTGCGGAACAGGCGGAAGCGGTTCTTAACCTCCCATTCGATCCGCGGCTCGGCCCCGACAGCGGGCTGAGCGTGGGCAGCCGGTCCGCGGACCGCAAAGCACAGCACCACGATAACACCGAGAATCACACGGTTAAGCATTGTTGTTCGCCACGGATGAAAGGCTATGGCGATAACATGCCGGATGGGGCGGAAATATGAGGCTTTGCGAGCGAGGGCGGATGGATGCAGCCCGCGGAGAGCCGGTTCAATTTTGTGGAAAATCCCCCGGGGCGGGGCCGCGGCCCACGGTCGCAGGTATTGGGCAGCTTGGCGCCCTGGGCCGGCAGGTCAAAAGACTACGCCAGCGCTTTTGTCGCATCGGACGGCGTGCCGGTTGACCACGGTCGGCGATAAATTGACCTCATGAATTGCGGCGACTACCGTCGTTCGCACAACAAGCTTTGGGAGGATTTCGATGCGAAAACTGCTGATAGGATTGGGCGCAATTGCAATTGCCGCGGGCGCGCATTCCGCCGCGAACGCACAAGGCACGGTCAAGATCGGCCTCGTTCTGCCGCTCTCAGGACAATTTGCCGACGCCGGCATCCAGGTCGAGAACGGCATCAAGACCTACATGAAGCAGCACGGCGACACCGTTGCCGGCAAGAAGATCGAGATCATCCGCAAGGACGTCGGTGGCGTTGCGCCCGACCTTGCCAAGCGGCTGGCGCAGGAACTCGTCGTCCGCGACAAGGTGGATATTCTTGCCGGCTGGGTGCTGACACCGAACGCGCTCGCTGCCGCGGCCGTCTCGGAGCAGGCGAAAAAATTCATGGTGGTGATGAACGCAGCCACGTCGATCGTTATCACCAAGTCGCCCTACATGGTTCGCACGTCGACGACGCTGCCGCAGATCATGGATACGTTCGGACGGTGGGCGGCCAAGAGCGGCATCAAGAAGTGCTACACCATGGTGACCGACTACGGTCCCGGCCACGATTCCGAAGCGTCCTTCCAGCGCGGCTTCAAGGAAGCTGGCGGCGAGATCATCGGCTCGGTGCGTTTCCCGGTCGCCAATCCTGATTTCTCCGCCTTCATTCAGCGGGCGAAGGATCTGAACCCGGAATGCATCTACATCTTCGTGCCCGGTGGATCGCAGCCGGCCGCGCTGGGTAAGGCGTTCGCCGAACGCGGCGTCGATCCCAAGAAGATCAAGATCCTGGGTTCGGGTGAAACGACCGCCGAACAGGCGCTCGCCAGCATGGGCGACGCGGCGCTCGGCATCATTTCGGCGTGGCACTACGACTACAAGGGTAAGGCGCCGGAAAACATCGAGTTCGTCAAAGTGTTCAACGAAATGCATAAGCGCAACCCGGACTTCTTCTCGATCGGCGGCTATGACGGCATGCACGTCATCTACGAAGCGCTCAAGAAGGACGGCGGCAAGACCGACGGCCAGAGCCTGGTCGACGCCGCCAAGGGCATGAAGTGGAACAGCCCCCGCGGCCCGATGTCGATTGATCCGCAGACCCGCGATGTGGTGCAGACGGTCTATATCCGCCGGGTCGAGAAGGTTGGCAACGAACTCGTCAACGTGCCGTTCGACAAGGTTGAGAACGTCAAGGATCCATCGAAGCACTAGGCGAAGAGCCCGACTGCAGCGATGAATTGGACGACGGGAGCGCCGCAGGACGGCGCTCCCGATTTGCAATCTGCCCCATCCAAATCCGAGTGCTGGAGGTCAAAGGTCGCAGAGCAATCCGGTCATGTCGGACTCGATTAACGCGACCATTAAAGCCCCAGCCCGGGCCTGCATGACAAAGTGCGGGCTGGCGATTTGGATTGTGCCGGGAGCCGCCGTGCAGTCTCTGGCGGTCCTGTGATAGATTTTGGGCTAGCCAATTTTCACGGAGCATTGCCGATGTGCTGCACCCGCATTCTCTTCGCCGGACTTGCGCTGTCGCTTCTGGCCGGATCGCCGGCGTACGCGCAACAGACCATCAAGATCGGCGTGATCCTGCCGTTCTCGGGCCAATTCGCGGACCCCGGCGCGCAGATCGACAACGGCATCAAGCTCTACATGCAGCAGCACGGCGACACAGTTGCCGGCAAGAAGATCGAAGTCATCCGCCGTGATACCGGCGGCATCGCGCCGGATGTGGCCAAGCGCCTCGCACAGGAACTGATCGTGCGCGAGAAGGTCGACATTCTCACAGGCTTCTCGCTGTCGCCAAATGCCTTCGCTGTCGCCGACTTGTCCGCGCAGGCGAAGAAACTCATGGTGCTGATGAACGCGGCGACCGCGATCATCACGACCAAATCGCCCTATATCGTGCGCACCTCGTTCACGCTGCCGCAGCTCAACGAACCGCTCGGCATCTGGGCCTACAAGAACGGGGTGCGGAAGGTCTATTCGATGGTGGCGGATTTCGCCGCCGGGCATGATGCCGAGACGGCCTTCCAGACCGCCTTCAAGACGGCCGGGGGCGAGATCGTCGGGTCGGTGCGCTATCCGGTGAACAATCCGGATTTCTCCGCCTTCGTCGCCCGAGCCAAAGACCTGAATCCCGAGGCGATCTTCGTGTTCGTCCCTGGCGGTGCTCAGTCGCCTGCGATCGCCAAGGCGATGGCTGACCGCGGCATCGATCCGCGCAAGGTCAAGGTGATGTCGCAAGCCGAACTCACCGACGAGCCGGCGCTGAAGAGCATGGGCGACATCGCGCTCGGCATCATTACCTCCGCGCATTATGACTACAATCTCGGCAATCCGACCAACAAGGCGTTCGTTGCCGCCTACAATGCTGCCTACAAGCGCAACCCGGATTTCTTCAGCGTCGGCGGCTACGACGGCATGCATCTCATCTACGAGGCGATCAAAAAGGCCGGCGGCAAGACCGACGCCGACGCGCTGGTCGCCGCCGCCAAGGGCATGGCCTGGCAAAGCCCGCGCGGCCCGATGTCGATCGATCCGGCGACGCGCGACGTGGTGCAAACGGTCTATATCCGCCGCGTGGAGAAGATCGACGGCCGGCTGGTCAACGTCGCGTTCGACAAGCTCGAGAACGTGAAGGACCCGTTCAAGGCCCGCATGAAGTGAGGGAGCATCCGCGGGGCGATAAGGGCGAAATGTCCGGGCGCGGCAGGATGGCGCTGCTTTGCCGACCACGGTTTGTGATACGGTTCTAAGCAGGGAGGAACATCATGAAAAAAATGATCCTTGGATTTGCTGGTATCGTCGTGGCCGCCTTGGCCATTTCGACTGCAAACGCGCAGCAGTCCGTCAAGATCGGCGTCGTGATGTCGTATTCGGGTCAGTTCGCCGACCCCGGCGCACAGATCGATAATGGCATCAAGCTCTACATGAAGGAGCACGGCGACACGGTCGCCGGCAAGAAGATCGTGATCATCCGCAAGGACAACGGCGGCATAGCACCCGACATCGCCAAGCGCCTCTCACAGGAGGCGATCGTGCGCGACGGCGCGGACATTCTCGCGGGCTATGACCTCACGCCCAATGCGATGGCGGCCGGTGACGTATCGGCACAGGCAAAAAAATTCATGGTCAACATGAATGCCGCCACCGCGATCATCACGACGAAGTCGCCCTACATGGTGCGCACATCATTCACCGTGCCGCAGCTCAACGAGACGCTCGGAACCTGGGCCTACAAGAACGGGATTCGCAAGGCCTACACCTTGGTGTCCGACTTCGGTCCCGGTCACGACGGTGAAGCCGCGTTCCAGAAGGGCTTCAAGGATGCCGGCGGCGAGATCATCGGCTCGGCGCGTTACCCGGTGGCGAACCAGGACTTCGCGCCCTTTATCCAGCGCGCCAAGGACGCCAATCCGGACGCGATCTACATCTGGGTGCCCGGCGGCCCGCAGCCGGCCGCGATCGGCAAGTCGCTCGCCGAGCGTGGCATCGATCCGAAAAAGACCAAGGTGCTCGGGCAGGGCGAGTTGACCTATGAGGATGCGCTCAAGAGCATGGGCGACGCCGGTCTCGGCCTGATCACGGCTTTTCATTACGACTACAACCATCAATCCGCGAAGAACAAAGCTTTCGTCACCGCCTACCGCGCGGAGTTCAAGCGCAATCCCGACATGTTTTCGGTCGGCGGCTACGACGGCATGCACGTCATCTACGAAGCGCTGAAGAAGACCGGCGGGAAGACCGATGGCGAGTCGCTGATCAATGCGGCCAAGGGGATGCAATGGGAGAGCCCGCGCGGCCCGATGTCGATCGATCCGGCCACCCGCGACGTTATCCAGACTGTCTACATCCGGCGCGTGGAAAAGGTCGGCGGCGCGCTCGTCAATGTCGAGTTTGACAAGGTCGAGAACGTCAAGGATCCGTTCAAGGCGCGGATGAAATAGTGCGGCCGGTCCGGCTGACTTTTTGCCGCTAGGGGGCGTCGGGCATGATTGCTTCAGCATTGGGCGTGCTGTTCGACGGCTTCGCCTACGGCATGCTGCTGTTCCTGCTGTCGGTCGGGCTGTCGGTGACGCTCGGGATGATGAATTTCGTCAACCTCGCGCACTGCAGCTTCGCGATGCTCGGCGGCTACGTCACCGTGACGCTGACCAACAGCCTGGGCTGGCCGTTTCTTGCCACGCTGCCATTGGCCTTCCTATCGGCCGCGGTGGTCAGCGTGGCGTTCGAGCGGCTGCTCTACCGGCGGCTCTATCGCGCGACCGATCTCGACCAGTGTCTATTGACGATAGGCATCGTGTTCATGTCGGTTGCGGTGGCCGCCTATCTCTACGGCACGGTGCAACAGCCGGTCACGCTGCCGGACTACTTGCGCGGCTCGATCACGATCATGGGACAGAGCTTCGGCGTCTATCGCATATTCCTGATCGGCATGTCGCTCCTGGTCACGCTCGTGCTGGTGCTGTCGCTCGAATATACCCGCTTCGGCGCCAAGGTGCGGGCGGCGGTCGACAACCAGCGCATGGCGCGGGGGCTCGGCATCAATGTCGACACTATCTTTGCGCTCACCTTCGCGCTCGGCTGCGGGCTTGCCGGATTGGGCGGCGCGCTCGCCATCGAAATCATCGGTCTCGATCACTCATTCGCGTTCACCTATCTGGTCTACGTTCTGATCGTCGTATCGGTGGGTGGGCTTGGCTCGATCGGCGGGTCGTTCGTCGCCGCGAGCGTCCTCGGCATCAGTGACATGGCGGGAAAGTATTACTTCCCTGAGCTTGGCGCCTTCCTGATCTATTTCGTGATGGTCACGCTATTGATGTGGCGGCCGGTCGGCCTGTTCGGAAGGCGCTGAGCGTGAGGCATTCGATGTTGATGCGACGATCTCGGTGCACTCCCTCTCCCCACCGGGGAGAGGGTTGGGGTGAGGGGGGTATCGTGCTCTCGACAGACCATAACCCCTCACCCCCACCCTCTCCCAATGGGAGAGGGGGCCGACCGCGCTCGCCGACAAATGGTCGGACTCAACGATGACCGCGATCTCGCCCGCCGTGGACCAGCCGCAGTATTATCTGCAGAAGCAGATCCGCTGGCGCCCGATCGAGTTCCTGTTCTGGCTTGCGACGCTGCTGCCCTTTCTGGTGTTCCCGACCTATCTGCAACTTGCGAGCCAGATCGCCATTACGGCGCTGTTCGCGCTCTCGCTCGATCTGATCCTTGGCTATGCCGGCATCGTGTCGCTCGGCCACGCGGCCTATTTCGGCTTTGGCTCCTATACCGCCGGGCTGATCGCGAAGTGGGGATGGGGCGAACCGCTGACGGGGCTGCTGATTGCTGCGGCTGCGGCCGGCGTGCTCGGCTACCTGACGAGCTTCATCATCGCCCGCTTCCGGCACCTGGCCTTGATCATGATCACGCTCGGGCTCGGCCTTCTGCTCGCCGAGGCCGCCAATAGTGCGAGCTGGCTGACCGGCGGCGCTGACGGCCTGCAAGGCGTGCGGATGTGGAAGCTGTTCGGGGTGTTCGAATTCGATCTCTACGGGGTCACGGCCTATGCCTACTCGCTCGCCGTGCTGTTCCTGATGTTCCTGGTGGCGCGGCGGCTGATCCACTCGCCGTTTGGGCTGGCGCTGCGCGGCATTCGCGAGAACGCGGTCCGCATGCCGGCGATTGGCGCGCCCAGCCCGGCCCATATCCGCAAGATCTATACGATCGCCGCCGTGCTGGCCGGCGTTGCGGGCGCGCTACTGGCGCAGACCACCGAGACGGTGTCACTCGAAACGCTGGGATTCCAGCGTTCGGCCGACGTGCTGGTGATCCTCATTCTCGGCGGCGCCGGCCGGCTCTACGGCGGCATCATCGGGGCGATCATCTACATGGTGGCGCGCGACCAGTTCTCCGGCATTAATCCGCAGTACTGGTATTTCTGGATCGGCGCCCTTCTGGTCGCCGTGGTGATTTTCCTGCCGAACGGCATTCTCGGCGGGCTGGCCCGGCTGATGCCCTCGCGGAGCCGGCCGTGACGTTTCCGGCGCTGTCCACCCGCGGCCTCGACAAGAGCTTCGGCTCGCTTGTGGTTGCGAACAAGATCGAGATCAATCTGCCGCAGGGCGAGCGTTATGCGCTGATCGGCCCCAATGGGGCGGGCAAGACCACGCTCATCAACCTGATGACCGGGATGCTGCAGCCCGACGGCGGACAGATCCTGCTGGGATCGGACGACATCACCGCGCGCAAGCCCGAGGAGCGGGTCAAGCTCGGCCTCGTGCGCACATTCCAGATCAACACGCTGTTTCCGCACCTCAGCCCGCTGGAGGCGGTGACGCTCGCAATCTGCGAGCGCCGCGGTTACGCGGGGACGTGGTGGCGGAAGCTGCCGGCCTATGGCGAGGTGATCGAGGAGGCGTATGAGATCCTGCAATCGCTCCGTCTCGGCGCAAGCTGCTACCGGCCGACGCGGGAACTCGCCTATGGCCAGCAGCGGCTGCTGGAAATTGCGCTGGCGCTCGCCACCAAACCCAAGGTGCTCTTGCTCGACGAGCCGGCGGCCGGCGTGCCGCAGGACGAGAGCGGCGAACTGTTCGCCGTCATCGCCAACCTTTCGCAGGACATCTCGGTACTGTTCATCGAGCATGACATGAACGTGGTGTTCAAGTTCGCGAGCCGCATCATCGTCATGGTGGGCGGCCGGGTGCTGGTCGAAGGCACGCCGAGCGAAATTGCCGCCGACGCGCGCGTGCGCGAGGTCTATCTCGGTCAGACGCACGGCAAGGTGCGCCATGGCTGAACCGCTGCTCGCGCTCAAGGACATCCGCGCCGGCTACGGCGACGCCGTGGTGCTCGACGGCATCTCATTCGAGATGCCGGAGCACGGCAGTCTCGCGGTGCTGGGGCGGAACGGTGTCGGCAAGTCGACGCTGCTGCTCACCATCATGGGCTTCACCAATGTCAGCCGCGGCACGATCACCTGGCGCGGGCAGGACATCACGCAGCTTCCGCCGCACCGCCGCGCGCTCGACGGACTGGGCTGGGTGGCGCAGGAGCGGGAGATTTTTCCCTCGCTCAGCGTGGAGGAAAACCTCACCGTGGCGTCGCGGCCCGGGCCGCTGGGACCTCAAGGCGGTCTACGAGTTGTTTCCCCGCCTCAACGAGCGGCGTTTGAGCCGCGGCAATCACCTGTCGGGCGGCGAGCAGCAGATGCTCGCGACCGCGCGCGCGTTGATGACCAATCCGGCGCTGCTGTTGCTAGACGAGCCGCTCGAAGGGCTGGCGCCGATCATCATCGAAGAACTCACGGCCGCGATCAGGCGCATGATCGCCGACCAGGGCACCGCCTTCATCCTGATCGAGCAGCACGCCGAAGTGGCGCTGTCGCTCACCAAGGACGCCATCGTGATCGAGCGCGGCAACATCGTGCACCGGGCGCGCTCGGCCGATCTGCTCAATGACCACGCTACGCTCGACCGGCTGGTCGGGCTGCGGGTTTCGGCCGATTGAGCGACAAATAGAACGATGCGACCTTGCGGCCGCACCGCGCACCCATCATAGCTCGATAGCATTACCGCGCGAGCGAGATCACCGCCTCGTCATACTTGCCCGCGCCCATGCCGGTGTCGGCGAAAATGCCGTGGTCGGCGATCCACCGGAAGGTCTCGTCGTAGACTTCCTTGGTATAAGGCTCGAACACCAGCCGCTCGCCTGGGCCCCAGCGGCGCGTGTCCATCGTGGCGTGATAGCGCTCCGGAAATTCGTTCTTGTAGTAGTGCGTGTAAAGTTCCGGCCGCAGGTCGATGTCGCGCTGCGCGCGGCGCAGCGCGCGGAAGAACTTGCGGATGTCCTCCGGATCGGGGTTGCCGGTGATCGTGGTGGCGATCATGAAGGTGCAGTCGATCACCTTCCGGTAGCCGAGCTGCTCGGCGAAATAGTAGGGGCCGGAGAACAGGGTCGACGCCCTGGCCTTGCCGTCGAGCAGTTGATCGAGGCGGTGGAACAGCATGCCGTCCGCGAAGGTGAGATTGATCTTGTCGAGCGGCATGTATTGCTCGAGCGCCTGGATGGTCGAATAGTGGCTGCCCGACTGGTAGCCCACCGCAATCGGCACGCCGGCGAGATCCTCGGGCGTCTGCACCGGCGAATCCTTCGGCACGAACACGCCGGCCGGCGACACCGAATAGACGTCACCGTAGAGGTGGCCGTTGCCCTTGGAGGCGGCGACACCGACCGTCCAGTGGCAGGCGCAACTCACGTCGGAGGTGCGGCCCTTTTCCAGCGCCTGCATGGCGCCGACCTTGTCGCCCTTGTAGTGATGCGCGCCGCCGGTCGACTTGATGTTTTCCTGGAAGATGTAATCGAGCCCTTCATCCTTGAAGTAGCCCTTCTCCTCCGCCACCCATTCCTGCAGACGGAAGTGCGGCTCGATGATGAATTTGTCCTTGGCCATTTTGGTCTCCTCCTTTGTTCTACAAACGATCTGGTCGTCCCCGCGAAAGCGGGGACCTAGTCTGGACATCGCTGGGTCCCCGCTTTCGCGGGGATGACAACATGCGTGACTGCATCCTGCAGCCTCAGCAGCAGTCGCGCTCCATCCCATCCTTGCCGCGATGTTCGGCGACGCGCCGTGCGCCGATCATCTTGACGTGGTCGTCCATCAGCCGCCGCGCGCCGGCCGGATCGCGCATCTCGATCAGCGATGCCAGTTCCTGATGCACACCCAGAATGCGCTTCGCCACCCCGGGCGTCAGCGTCGGATTCTGTGCCGGCCAGGAGACGTGCTGCAGCGAGATCAATTGCACCACCAGCACGCGGTTGTGCGAGGCTTCGGCGACCGCGAGATGGAATTCGCGGCCGAGTCGCGTAAAGGCCGGGCCGTTGTCGAGCTGGCGTTCGGCCGCGGCATTGAGCTCGCGCAGCCTTGCGTGATCGTCCGCGGTGGCATTGACGGCGGCAAGCTCGGCGGCGAGGCATTCGATGGCGCGCTGCGCGTCCATGATCTCACCGACGGTGACGCCGGCGAGATCGAGCTGCACGGCGAGCGCCTCGGCGAACAGCCGCGCATTGCCCTGCGCGACCCGCGCGCCGCCGCCGGCGCCGACCTTGATGTCGACGATGCCCTGCGCCTCCAGCGTGCGCAGCGCATCGCGCGCGACGATGCGGCTGACGCCGAAACGCTCGGCCAGGTGCTTTTCGGTGCCGAGAAAATCGCCGGGGTGAAGCTCTTTCTGAAACAGCGCATCGCGCACCTGGGTGACGATCTGGGTCGACATCGTCGCCGTGCGGAAGGGGATCACCTTCCGTCCATCGCCCTTCATCGCCGGGTGCAGCCGCATGTAAGCCTATATGATTATTATCGAATTTGGCCGTCGGTATCAGAAGCTATATCGATAGCTAAAGATAATATCTTTTGGCTTTTGGCGCTGTCAACGACCTCCTGGCGGCTGCGGGGGAATGTCACCATCCAAGCCGGAATTCGCACGCACGGACAGGTGCGGCCATCTGATGGCCGGGTACTGGCCGAACCGAATATCCGACGTCGCTCGCTGCAGGTCTCGCCGTCAGATTTCAGGAAATCGCCGGCGGACCCCGGAGCAATCGGAATGCCGTCTCAAGCGACCTTCGCGGCCAATCCGCGTTGGGGCGGCTGGTCGAAGTCCAGGTCGGACACGCTGCAGGGGCGGCCGAACAGATAGCCCTGCATCTGTCCGCAGCCCGCCGCCCGCAGCAGCTTGAACTGCTCGACAGTCTCAACGCCTTCGGCAGTCGTGATCATGTTGAGGCTGCGAGCCAAACCGGTCACCGCGCAGACGATGGCCGCGCAGTCCGAGCGCGTCGATATTTCGGCGACGAACGATCGATCGATCTTGATCTTGTCGAACGGGAACATGCGCAGATAGCTCATCGACGAATAGCCGGTGCCGAAGTCGTCGAGCACGATCGATACGCCGAGATCCTTGATCTGATGGAGTTTCGAAATGTAGAGCTCGCTGTTGCAAAGCAGCACCGACTCGGTGATTTCGAGTTCCAGCCGGCTTGCAGGCAGGCCGCTCTTGGCGAGCGCGCACGCAACCGTTTCGACGATGTTACCCTTGCCGAACTGCACCGGCGACAGGTTGACCGCGAGCTTGACGTCGGCGGGCCATTGGGTGGCGTCGGCGCACGCCTGCTGCAAAGCCCATTCGCCGAGCGGCACGATCAAGCCGGTGCCTTCGGCCAGTGCGATGAAGTCACCGGGTGCGACCATGCCGCGCGTCGGATGGTTCCAGCGCAGCAGAGCTTCCATACAGCAAGTGGCCTGGGTCGCGGCGTCGATCAGCGGCTGGTAATACAGAACGAAATCCCCGCGCTCGATTGATCGGCGCAGATCGTTCTCGAGCTCGTAGTGAGAGCGCGCCTTTGCCTCCATCGCTGGCTCGAACAACCGCCAGGCGTTGCGGCCTTCTGCCTTGGCTTGATACAGCGCGAGATCAGCCCGTGTGATGAGCTGTTCGGCTTCGTCGCCCTGCTCGGGCGCGAGGACAACGCCGATGCTGGTTTCGATGATGATGCGGTGGCCGTCGAGATCGTAGGGTTCCCCGACAATGCGAAGCAGCCGGTCTGCCAGACTGGCGGCACAGGCACGCGGATCAGCTTGCGCCCGCTGCAAGATGGCAAACTCGTCGCCGCCGAGCCGCGCGACGACGTCGCCCTCGCGGGTGCAGGAGGTGAGACGCACGGCCACCTGACGCAACAACCGGTCGCCGGCGAGATGGCCGAACGAGTTCGTTGACGGCTTTGAAGCGGTCGAGATCGAGCAGCAGAATATTGAAGCTCTCGCCATGCTGGCGCAGTTGCACCACTGCGCTGCCGACGTGGGTCTGAAAAAGGGCCCGGCTGGTGAGATCGGTCAGCGGATCGTAGTGTGCCAGGTGCAGGACTTCGCGTTCGGCACGGGTTTTTTCAGTGACGTCCTGATGGGTCGTCACCCAGCCACCGTTTCCAATCGGGCGCACGGACACAGCGTAGAATCGCCCGTCAGGTCGTTCGACGATCTTGTCGATCGCCTCCCCGGCATGGATCCGCCGCAGCACTTCAGTAAGGTACGCATCGATTTCCGCGGGCGACATGCCGTCGGCGCGCTGCGCGAAGACCTTGTAGAGGGAATCGCCCGGCTTCATCAGGTCGGGTGCAAGCCCATACATCTCCCGGTAGCGATTGTTGACCAGCAACAAGCGCCCTGAGGAGTCGAACAGGCTGAGGCCCTGCGACATGCTATCGAGCGCAGTGTCGAACCAGAGATTGACGCGTTCCAGTTCCTGCTTCGCCGCGATCAACCGCTTTTCGCGCACTGCGCCAAGCGCGATGGCCATCAGGATGGCGGTCGCAAGAACGCCTGCAATGGCCAAATAAACGCGCGCGGCCTTGTCCCACTGTTCGAAGACGGCGGCCTCCGAGACACCGACCACCGCGATGAGCGGAAATCCATCGACCACCCGGTACGAGAGCAGCCGCCTTACGCCATCGACGGTCTCAGGATCGTTCCAGTACCCACCGACCGATGCCTGTGCGACTTGCTTGAGAATGCCAGCCTTTGGGAACCTTTTACCCACAAAGTCCGACTGAGACATACCTTGCAATGTGCGCGCGTAGACTACGCCGTCGAAATCCAACAACGTGATTCCGCTGCTCACGCCCAACTGGACTCTTCGAAACAGATTGTGCACCTGCGACAGCTGGAACGATGCAGTGATAATGCCGGCAAACGAACCATCTGGGCCGGTAAGTCTCCGTGCCAGGATGAGCCCCCATTTCTTGGTGCTCCGGAGCCAGACCGGCTTGCTTACGAATAGATGGTCATTGGTTGCCGTGCGCAAATCCTTGAATTGCTCGGTGCCCGATACGTCACGACCGATGATGTCGGACCCGTAGCTGGAAGCTTTGATGACGCCGTCGGGGCCCATCAGGGAATACTGAAACTCCAGTCCCTTTTCGGCAGTGGCAGCGGTCGGCCAGAGGATAAAATTCGTTTCATCCGGGTGGCTTTCGTAAATATTCCGTAGTAGCCGAAGCGTGTTGTCGGCCCCCGTCAATGCTTCGGAAATCGACTGCGAGAACAGGCGCGCGACGTTCCCGCCGGTACGCTTGGCGTCGTCCTCGTCGGCGACCCTGGACTGAATCATTAGGAAGGTCAGGCCCGCGAGCACGAAAGCCAGCATGCCGAGGCCCAGATAGGTGGTCGGCTGTGCGAGTGTACGCAGCCAATCGCGCAGTCCAGTTCCTGTCATTGACGACATCGAGCCTCGCACCGAGACCGAGGTTGTCAGGGTTACGTTATCAATGGCTTATTCAAGTCGTTCTAAGATAGCGGTAAATGGCGCTAGATCAGCAGGTTGGCCGCATTCGTTCCGGCTTTGCGCCAGCGCGGTAAACGACTCTGAAACGCCGTCTGCGCAATTAGCGTTTCGATGATGTGAAATATAAAGCGACGGCATTAGCGGATTAACTCGCGCATCGCGGCGTCGAGCCCCTCCAGCGTCAGCGGGTACATCCGGTCGCCGAGCAATTGCCGCATCATGCGGATCGACTGGGTGTAGTCCCACTCGCTCTCCGCCACCGGGTTGAGCCAGACGCAAGCCGGATAGGTCCGCGCGATGCGCTCCATCCAGACGTTGCCCGGCTCCTCGTTGTAGTGCTCGACCGAGCCGCCCGGCGCCATGATCTCGTAAGGGCTCATCGCGGCGTCGCCGACGAAGATCACCTTGTAGTCGTGCGGATACTTGTGCAGCACGTCCCAGGTCGGCGTGGTGTCGCTCCAGCGCCGCCGGTTCTCCTTCCACACCTTTTCGTACAGGCAGTTGTGGAAGTAGAAATGCTCCATGTGCTTGAACTCGGTGCGTGCCGCCGAGAACAATTCTTCGGTGGCCTTGATGTGCCAGTCCATCGAGCCGCCGATGTCGAAAAACAGCAGCACCTTCACCGAATTGTGCCGCTCCGGCCGCATCTGGATGTCGAGATAGCCCTTGTGCGCGGTGCCCTTGATGGTGCCGTCGAGATCGAGTTCGTCGGGCGCGCCGGTGCGGGCGAATTTGCGCAGCCGCCGCAGCGCCACCTTGATGTTGCGGGTGCCGAGTTCGACGTCGCCGTCGAGATCCTTGAACTCGCGCTTGTCCCACACCTTGACGGCGCGGAAGTTGCGGTTGCCGTCCTGGCCGATGCGGATGCCTTCCGGATTGTAACCGTAGGCCCCAAACGGAGACGTGCCGCCGGTGCCGATCCATTTGCTGCCGCCCTGGTGGCGGCCCTTCTGCTCCTTGAGGCGCTGCTGCAGCGTTTCGAGCAGCTTGTCGAGGCCGCCGAGCGACTCGATCAGTTTCTTTTCGTCCTCGGTGAGATATTTCTCCGTCAGCTTCTTCAGCCACTCGGTCGGAATTTCGGCGAGCAGCGCGTCCTGCAGCAGCTCCAGCCCCTTGAAGACGTGGCCGAAGACGCGGTCGAACTTGTCGAGGTTGCGCTCGTCCTTGATCAGCGCGGCGCGCGAGAGATAGTAGAAGTCCTCGATCCGGCGGGAGGCGAGGTCCTTCTCCATCGCCTCCATCAGGGTGAGATATTCGCGCAGCGTCACCGGCACGCCGGCGGCTTTCAGGTCATGGAAGAAGGTTACGAACATGGCCGCCAGAATAGCGCGGCTCATGCGATGCTGCCATGCTTTTGCTGACGATGGCGGGTCGATCCAAGCTGCTATCTATCATGCTGCGACGTCTCGTTATTGTGCCCTCTCCCCTTGAGGGAGAGGGCAGCGCCGCCCGTTCAACCTAATCTGATGGGAGAGGGGGTAGCGTAAGTTACCCCTCGCCCATTCATTGTCGTTGAACCGCTGCGGCAGCTCAAGGGGAGAGGGCGCAGCTACGACCACCTCGACTCTGCGTCGCGAGCCGATCCGTGCCAATTGCCGCACGCCGCTGGCGGCGCGCGCGGAAACATGCTTCGGTGCGGGAAATTCGCGATCAAAAGACTTGGAGGAACGTTCATGAAGGAGACAGCGCACGCTGCGCTTGCGGCCGTATTCGCTTTCGCCATGCTGGCATGGCCCGCGGTCGCGTCCGCGCAGGGTTATCCCAACCGTCCGGTGCGCATCGTGGTCGGCTTCCCGGCCGGCACCAGCGCCGACATCACCGCCCGTGTGATAGGCGCGCGCATGAGCCAGATCCTCGGCCAGCAGTTCGTGGTCGAGAACAAGCCCGGTGCCGGTTCGAACATCGCTGCAGATCAGATCGCGAAGGCGCCGAAGGACGGCTACACGCTGCTTGATGGCGAACATCTCGAATACGATCCGGACCTCCGGCAATGCCAATTTCAGCTACGATATCCAGAAGGATTTCGCGCCGATCTTGCAGCTCACCACCGTCCCCAACGTGCTGGTGGTGAATCCCTCGATCGGCGTCAAAAGCGTGAAGGAGCTGATCGCCCTTGCCAAGGCCAAGCCCGACGAACTGTCGTTCGGTTCCTCCGGCGTGGCGACCGGCACACATCTCGCGGGCGAGCTGCTCAAGATGCAGACCGGCATCAAGATGGTGCACGTGCCCTATCCGGGCAGCCCGCAAGCGGTCGCCGACCTGATCGCCGGCCGCATCCAGGTGCTGTTCTCGCCGGCCTCGACCGTGCTGCAGCAGGTGCGCGCCGGCAAGCTCATCGCGCTTGCCTCGACCGAGGCGAAGCGCACCGCCGCTGCACCCGACCTGCCGACCATGACTGAGTCGGGGGTGCCGAGCTACGAGACCGGATTGTGGTTCGGCCTGATGGCGCCGGCCGGTACGCCGAAGGACGTGATCGAAAAGCTCAACCGCGCCGCCAACGAGGCGCTCAAGTCTGAGGAGGTCGCCAAGGCGACGAAGCCGCTTGGCATCGAACTGGTCGGCGGCAGCCCGGAGGCGTTCCAGCGCTTCATCGCCGGCGAGATCACGCGCTGGAATGAGGTCGTGAAGGCCGCGGGCCTGCAGAAATAACAAATCTCCGAAGGAATACGTCATGCGACGATTGACGTTGTTGGTTGCCGCCGCCGTTCTGCTTGCCAACCTGGCGGTTGCGCCGCCGACCGCACGGGCCGAGGACTATCCGACCCGGCCGGTGCGCATCATTGTTGGTTTCGGGCCGGGCTCCGCCGGCGACGTGTCCGCCCGCGTCGTGGGACAAAAGCTCAGCCAGATTCTCGGCCAGCAGTTTGTGGTCGAAGCCCGGCCCGGCGGCGGCAGCAACATCGCGGCCGAATTCGTCGCCCGCGCTCCGAAGGATGGCTACACGCTTCTGCTCGGCAACGTCGCCAACACGGTGAGCGCGGCGCTCGGCAGCATTTCATCGTTCGATTTCGCCCGTGACCTTGCGCCGATCGCGCCGGTGACCGCACTGCCGATCCTGCTGGCCGGCCAACCGTCGCTTGGCGCAAAAAACGTCAAGGAACTGATCGCCGTCGCCAAAGCGAAGCCCGAGCAGATTTTCTACGGCTCGTCGGGCGTCGGCACCGCCGCGCATCTGGCGGGCGAAATGTTCAACGTCACGGCCGGCGTCAAAATTGTGCACGTTCCGTATCCGGGGAGCGCGCAGGCGTTGACCGACCTGCTGGCCGGCCGCATTCAACTCATGTTCGGAGCGGCGTCGACGACGCTGCCGCACGTTAAAGCCGGCAAGCTCGTGGCGTTTGGCATGGCGCAGCGCCAGCGCGCAAAACTTGCCCCGCAGATTCCGACGTTGAGCGAGCAGGGCCTCGCCGATTTCGACGCCAGCCTTTGGTTCGGGCTGATGGCGCCCGCCGGCACACCGCGTGAGATCATCGACAAGCTTGCACACGCCGTGAACGAAGCGATCAAGACCGAAGAGGTGATCGCGCCGCTGCGCACCCAAGGCATCGAGCTCACTGGCGGCAGCCCGGACGATTTCGCGCGCGACATCGCCAATGACATCAAGCGATGGACGACGGTGGCCACCGCCGCCGGCCTGAAGAAGTAAGCGAAATGCCAACTCGAGTGCGGCACGACCCGACACAGGATCTGACCATGACCACAACGATCGCGCGGCACAGTTCCTCTCTGCAACACGTTGCGCGCTTCGCGCTCGCCGCGTGTCTCGCAACAATCGCCGCGATGACCGCACCGACCGCACGGGCCGAGGACTATCCGACGCGGCCGGTGCGCATTCTGGTCGGTTTCGGGCCGGGCTCGTCGGCTGACATCACGGCGCGGGCGCTGGGCCAGCGGATGAGCCAGATTCTCGGTCAGCAGTTCGTGATCGAGATCAAGCCCGGCGCGGCGTCGGGCGTGGCGGCGGAGTTCACCGCGCGCGCGCCGAAGGACGGCTACACGCTGTTTCTGGCGTCGTCCGCCAACCTCACCAACCAGGCGATCAACCCGAAAGTGGCGTTCGACATGGTGAAGGACTTTGCGCCGATCGCGCTCGCCACCAAAGTGCCGATCATGCTGGTCGCCAATCCGTCGATCGGAATTAACACGCTCAAGGACCTGATTGCGCTCGCCAAATCGAAGCCGGGCGAGGTGCTTTATGCGTCGACCGGCGTCGGTACCGCGCCGCATCTCTCAGGCGAACTGCTCGCCCAGCGCGCCGGCATCAAGCTCGTACACGTGCCGTATCAGGGCAGCCCGCAGGCCGCCACCGACCTGCTCGCCGGCCGGGTGTCGATCATGTTCTCGCCGATCTCCGCCGTCATTGCCCAGGTCGAGGCCGGCAAGCTCAAGGCAATCGCCTCCGCCACCAGCACACGCCCGGCGATTGCGCCGAACGTGCCGACCATGGCGGAAGCCGGCATGCCGGATTTTGACACCAGCATCTGGTTCGGCCTGGTCGCGCCCGCCGGTACACCACGCGCGATCGTCGACAAGCTCGCGAGCGCCGTTAAGGAAGCGCAGAAGTCCCCCGAGGTCCTGAAGGTTCTCAAGACGCAAGGCTTCGACGCGATCAGCGGCGGCCCAGACGATTTCTCCAAGAGCATGCAGGCCGAGTTCAAGCGCTGGATCGACGTGGCGCGCTCGGCGGGACTGAAGAAGTAAGTTCAGCGGAAAGATGAGGTTGTTCCGGGGCCCGAGCGCAGCGAGGGAACCCGGAATCCACCTGGCGTTTTGAGATCGCGTCGCTGACGTGATTTCCTCCTTGATTGCGGCTATGGATTCCGGGCGCCGGCCTTCAGCCGGCCCAGGAATGACGGCGGACTGTCGGAAACCCATGACCCGTCATCACCTAGCTCGCATCGCGGCGGCGTGTGCATCGATCCTGTTGCTGCTCACGCCCGCTCTGTGGAACGGTTTTCCGCTGCTGGAATACGACACTGGCGGCTATTTCGCGCGCTGGTACGAAGGCACGCTGGAGGTGAGCCGCTCGACGGTCTACGGCCTCTTCCTCGCGCTCCTGGCGCGGCCGGATTTCTGGCCGGTGGTCGTGGTGCAGTCGGCGTTGACGGTATGGGTGATCGCGCTGGTCCTGCGCGTGCACGGTCTCGGCGGCCGGCCGTGGGCGCTGTTCGGAACCGTTGCGGTGCTGTCTGTCGGAACGACTTTGCCGTGGATCACCGGCATTCTGCTCACAGACATTTTCGCTGGCCTGTCGGTGCTCGCGCTCTATCTGATCGTGCTGCGATCTGATGCGCTCGCCGCCTGGGAGCGCGTGGCACTCGTGATGTTGGTGGCATTTTCCGCCGCGACCCACAGTGCCACGCTGGCCGTGCTCGTGGGTCTGCTGGTGGTCGGGCTTGTTGTATTCCTGTTCAAGCGCCGGGTAGTGCCGGCCACCGGATTGGTGCGCGGTGTCATCGCGATCGTGCTCGGGGCCGTCATGCTGGTGGCCGCCAACTATGCGGTGTCGGGCCGGCTCGCTTGGACGCCGGGCGGCATCGCGCTCTCGTTCGGCCGGATGTTGCAGGATGGGATCGTCGCGCGTTTTCTCGCCGAGCATTGCCCTGATCCGCGCTTCCGGCTCTGCGAACATCAAGCCGAACTGCCGGCCGATGCCGACACGTTCTTCTGGGGTGAGAGCATCTTCGATCAACTCGGCCGCTTCGACGGCATGGGCGAGGAGATGCGGACCATCGTGCTCGACAGTATCGCCGCCTATCCGCTGTGGCAGCTCAAGGCGGCGGCGATCGCGAGCGGCCGGCAGTTGCTGAAGGTTGCGACCGGGGAGGGCGTGCTCGATTCCGTCTGGCATACCCACGGCATGATCGAAAATTTTCTGCCGTCCGCACTGCCGGCGATGCGTGCTGCACGCCAACAGAAGGGCGGGATCGATTTCAGGGCGATCAACCGGCTGCACCTGCCGGGGGCGTTCGCCTCGATGGTGCTGCTGGTCGGTGCGGTCGTGTTGACGCTGCGAAGAGCACTATTCGCGGACCTCGCGCCGCTTGCCCTTACTGTCGCGCTCGCAATTCTGGGCAACGCGGTGGTCTGCGGCGTGTTCGCCAACCCGCACGACCGCTACGGCGCGCGCATGGTCTGGCTTGCCACGTTGGTCGTGGTTGTCGTACTTGGGCGGGCGCTCTGTCTCGCGCTGGCTTCACCGGCTGAGCGCAACGCGATCGGCGGCACGTAGAGAGACAAGGTCGAGGTCTACAAAGTAGAAGACCGTCACAATGAGACCGGCGGTGGGCGCCATGGGGAGACCTTGCTGGGAGGACTCTGGAATGACGACGCTCAAAAGCATCCGCGCAGAATTCGACAGCAGCCGTGAGGTTCGATTAGAGGGACTCACACTCCGCGTCGCGGACGTGCGCCGGTCGATCGAATTTTATGGGGCCACACTCGGCTTCAAAGTCGAGATCAACAAGGCTCCGCAGTTTGCAATGATCCGCGTCGGCGGGCCGAAGGGCGGGACGATCGGCCTGCTGGTGCACGACAGCGACGATCTTTTCGGATCGGGGAGCACGACAGTTCGGCAGCGCGCGGGCATCCACGTTGAGCTAACCACTGACCACCTCGATGCACTTTATGAACAATTGAAAGGTCGGGGAGTGGAGTTCTTCGAGCCCCCGCACGACGAACCGTGGGAGCGGTCGATGAGGGCCCATGATCCGGACGGCTATACCATCGAATTCGCCGAAGGCCGGCGTGGGCATCGGGGAGTGACTTAGAAGCGACGACGATACAAGGGCGACTTGTAAGTACGGTGTTAAGTAGCTTGGCGGCGCTGCCGCGGGAAGGAGAGGCTTGGAGGAAGGCGGACTTACAATTTGCTGGGCGTTCCGATCCAGCGGCCCATGCGGGTCCAGACCCGCGAGAAAGCCACATCGGTGACGCGACCGATCAGGTTGGTCACCGGCACCCCGCCGTGGGCCGACATTTGGCGGCTGTCCGCGCTATGGGCCCGGCTATCGCCCAAAACGAAAACCTGGCCGGTCAGCACCCTGGTCTCCGGCATGTTGTTGAAGGGGGCGTTTGGATCGCCGACGTCGACGTAGGGTTCCTCGACGACCATCCCGTTCACCACCGCGCGGCCGGCGCGGACCGCGACGCGGTCGCCCTCGATCGCGACGACACGCCGGATGAAATGCGTGCCCGGTTGCTTCGGATGTTCATAAACCACCACGTCGCCGCGGCTTGGCTTGTGGGTGCGGTAGTAGGTGGCGTCGGCGAGGACATATTCGCCCTCGCGCAGGGTCGGTTCCATGCTCCCCGCAGTCGCGTGGAAATAGCCGAGTTGGCCCGACGCTTTGGCGTGTGCGGCATAGATGAAGGGAATTGCGGTCACCAGCCACGCCAGGGCGGCGATACCAGCGCAAACCGGCCAGCGTTTGAACGCCTGGTTGGGATGTTCCCGCATGTGGGTCGCCCGCACCGTCGCATCGATCACGATATAGAGCCAAAGCCCGAACAGCAGCGCGAGACTGATGGCAAACATCCAGAACCGCGCCAGCACCCCCATGAGTGAAAACATCAAGAGCGTGTCGGCGGCAATGACCATGGCGAACAGGGTAATTCCGCGTCCCACCAAGCCGATATAGATGTGGCCGAGGCCCGGAGTGAGGAGCGTCAGGAGCGCGGCGGCCCAAGGTGACGGGGCAGGCGGCTCGCTGGTCTCGCTGCGGGCGTAATCGGCAACTGCCATTCTTATTTCTCTCCGGATCCCCCGTCCCCACCTCGGAATCAAAGTGGGGCCGCAAATGGTCGCATCACGGCTTGAGCGTTAGTCGCGGCCCGCGGGGTCAAGGTTCAAATGGCCGCAATAATTTTTTTCCAAAATTTGTTGCAAAAATGTCTCAATCGAAAGATTTAATACAATTATAAGTAGAATTATTTTTTCTATCGTCTTGCGGTAAAATAGGCGCCGAGCAGCGCCATGATCGTAGCCAGCCCAATGGCTGCGAAATTGGCCAGCACGGTCGCGCCAGCCGAAGCGTGCCCGCTGCTCGGGCCTGCCAAATGACCGATCTGGGAGAGGCCAAACACCATCACGCCGGCAAGGATCCAACGCAAAACCCGTAGCCGATGCCAGGGCAGGGGAAGGCGGCTCAGTGCCGCCGCCATGGCGCCGCTCGCAACGAAGGCGGCGCCGGCGATCGCCCACCAGGGTCCAGCGGCCCGCAGTTGCAGCGTCTTCGCCGAAAACAGGTTTTGGAGCGTGCCGACCAGATCAAAGCCGGCGGCGCTGAACCAGATCTGGACCGCGAGCGCCGCCAGTACGCCGGAGGTCAGGGCGGCTGCGTAGATCAAGACGCTGGAGAACTCTCGCGTGGACTGCTGCATGATACCGACCCTCCTGACGGGGACCGATCGACGATCCGCCGAGACGAACCGGCTTCCGGTGGGCTAAGTCGCCGAAACAGTGATGCCCGGGCAAAGCCCGGGCATCACAAACCGATTTCGCCGGGTCAAAGGCGCCGAATTGGATCAGGCGCGCTTCTCGGCCTGCCAGGTGCCCGCGCACGGACCGCCGCTCCAGGAGCCGCCGCCGCGCGTGCTGTTCAGGCGGCCGGTGCCGGTCGCGCTGTTGGGGCCCTGGGTGACCTGAACGACCACCGCTCCGTTCTTGCCGACGCGGCCGGTGATGGTGAACTGCGAACTGCCCGCGTTGACCATATGGCCTTTGTGGATACGGATGGGAGCGCGGTAAGACGGCTCGCAAATGCCTTGCTGGGTGACGATGACGACGCTCCAGAGCCCATCGTAGCTGGGTGCGGCTTCAGCCGGGCGCAACATCGGGACAGCAATAGCCGTCGACAGCGCCAGAAGCCCCAGCACCACATCCTTACGGGTGAAAACCTTCATATTCATATTGTGCCCCTCGTCCTGTTCACGCCTGGCGCGTGGCCCGATCGCGGTGAATTTGGTGATTTTGTGTGCGCCCACCCCATTGGTCGCAGCATCTCACCGAATGGTTCAAAGAGGGTTGATGCTTCGTTTGCCCGGGTGGCGCCACTGCGCGGGCGACGAGCGGGAAGCCGCTGGAAGCAAGCCTGTCGCTCGGAATTGGCTTGGATGCGAGCGGCGGAATATTGGCACTAGCGTCCGGACCGACTGGATTTGCGGGCAAAAAGCGGGCGTGGGGGGCAGCAACCGAGATATGCACCTATGGGAACCGGGGCCCTGCGACATCAAGACCTAGGTCAGAGCCGCGACGCTTCGTCTCGGCCCGATTGATGTCCGCGCCGGTATCCAAGACCCTTCCTTCACATCCAATTTGTGGGAGGGCCTTATGGGATTGCTGGTCGTCTATTTTGTGTCGGTGTTGGTTGGGCAGGCGATGTCGGTCAGTCTAGGTCTGCTCGTTGAGCGATATTCTTCTTCCCACACCGGGCTCCTGGTTTTCATTGCGTGCTTCTTCTTCGTGTTCTGGCTGGCATGGCAGGTTGCGGTTCGTGTCACCGCACCCAAAGCGCCGCAGCAGCAGAGCTAGACTAAGTCCTGCCAATCGACGCAACGGCGCTCTCCCGCGCCGTCATTCGCGCGCTGAGCGGTCGCGAAGCAACTCGTAGAGCGCCTCGGGTTGCTGCGCCTATCTATTGAGGGCTGTTTGTACCCGTAGGCAACGGATTGGCTGCCCCGCGCAGGGAATGGCTGATCCCGGCCTGTTCGAACGCGGAGCCCTTCTTTCCCTGCTCGACGCCGAAGTCGAACAGCGCCCGCATGTATTTGCCGTCGAACGGTCCGCGGGAGGGGAAGTTGAAGGCCGGGTCGACGTGCGCTACCTGCATGCCGATCCCGTGCCGCGCGGTGCCCACATCCATCAGCATGATCTCGGCGCGCAGCGCCGACGTAAGCGCCAGGTCGATCGAGCGGCCAAGAATGCTCGGCATGTTGCGGTCCGGCATCTTGAACTCCGACTGCAGCTTCGAATTCACGATGACGAAGAGCTGGCTGAGCGGCGGACGTGACGCGCCGTTTGGGGCGATCATCGATTTGGGAACGACGAAGAACGGCGCGGTCAGCGTTCCATCGCCATGCATCTCCTGCAGTTTCTTGCCATTCGCTTCGACCTCGATGGCGACCGGCGAAAAGAAGCCCGGAATGCTGCAGGAGGCCAGCAGGATGTCGCGGAACAGCTTGAGGGCCTTTTCGTCGCCGCGTTCCGCGATCGCGCCCATGTTCCAGACGGCGCGGCGGCCGGTGTCGAGACTGGTGGTTGCGACCAGGAGCCGGCGGCCCTTGCGGTGTTGCTCCGCGATCTCGGACAATAGCTTCGGCGTGACGCGCTCTTCGATGGCGCGCCGAAGCGGCCAGTAGTCGAACAGGCTGTCGCGGGTGAGGCGGTCCTCGAAGATCTCGGCGGCCGTGATTGTGGTGAAGTTCTTGCGCAACGCCTCGTCATGGCTTGAGCCGAGAAACGCGAACGGCGCGATCAACGAACCGATGCTGACCCCGGTCACCACGGCGAATTCGGGCCGCGTTCCGGACTCGCTCCATCCGTTCAACAGGCCGGCGCCAAAGGCGCCATCCGCGCCGCCACCCGAGATCGCCAGCCAGGGACCGCTCGCTTTCGGCAGCATCCGCGCGAATTCAGCTTCCGAATCACCCCAGGCCCGCGCGTCCGGCAGGCCGAGGACGACCACACCGGCGTCATCCTCGATGGTGAAGGGGGTCCGCTCCGCTGCCGGCTCTTTGGCGGGCGGGGGCGGGGGCCGCTTCTCAACGCGTTTTTTGGCGTGCCTCTGCTGCGCATAGGCCGGCGGCGCCTCGAACGACAGCGAGGACACCAGCAGCGCGCCAACGGTCAGGCCAATGGCTAAGCGGGACAACATACGCAGCATGTGCACGGGGCTCTCCGATCAGGTCGAAGCGCTGAAATCTATTACGATTTTAGCATTTCTGGGGCCGATTGGCTCCGCCCATCACCCCAGGAGCACGACAAAGCGGTCGAATAGCCGCCAGCAGCGC
Organism: uncultured Alphaproteobacteria bacterium; assembly: GCA_963756715.1. Lineage (GTDB taxonomy): Bacteria > Pseudomonadota > Alphaproteobacteria > Rhizobiales > Xanthobacteraceae > VAZQ01. The sequence goes on along the minus strand of CAVWOV010000032.1, from coordinate 42,972 downwards.
CAGTCGATAGAGCCGCTTAAGCCCCAAACGTGGCTAGAAACCGACCGCTCTCACCCTGATCTTTGGGCGCTCCACCGGCCGGAACAGCGGCCGTTTGTTCCCTGCCCGGACCAATTGCCGCCTCCGCTGCCATTCAACGACAGCCGGCCCGATCCGGATGCGGATTGCGAACCGCTGGAAACGTGGACGCTGACGCTTCCCTTGGAGGTCACGCGGCCGGACACCGCGACATTCGCTCCGCCCGCATATCGCACCGAGCCATTGGTGATCACCACGCCGTACAGGGCATTGGAGCTACAATCCCCACGTGACACCACGATGTTGACGCTCCATGCGCCATCGTACGGATTTCGCCGTTGTGCGTTCGCGTCGGAACCGACGTAGACACCAATCGTCAAGAATGCCGCCGCCAAGGCGAAGGCGCGGGTCGAAAGATTGATCATGGGGACCTCGTTTTGGCCTCAGGCGCTTTCGTCCAACCGACAGCGCCCTGTTGTGAACCCCCGGCCCTCTCCATCATGGGGCCGAGCAGATGGCTGCACTCTGCACAAACTGGAACGTTATGGTTACCAGAAGGTGCGGTGGGATAGAAGGGGGCTTGTCGGCTGCCAATGCGTGGAAGTCGGCTTAAAATCACCCCTGGGTGAGTGGTTTCCCGTCCCGTTCTGGCGGTCCGAGGCCAGCGGACTGAATCAGAAAAGATCGAGCAAGAATCAGTCGCTGGAGTTCTAGGGAAGACAACGCCCGTGCTGCTCTCCCGCTCGTTATCGCTCTCGGAGTGAGCTTGGCCTCGACGGCGGTGTCGGCGCAAGGCGCCCGCCCAAGTGTCGAGCGGCTCTATATCCTGAATTGCGGGGAGTGTACCGCGTCACCATTATTGCGACACCAGGGCACACCCCCGGCCACCAAAGCCTGCTAGTGAAGCTAACCCAAGACGGGCGCAGTTCTGCTCTCAGGTGACGCGGTGTATTCAAGGAGAACTGGGACAACCGCCGGATGCCGGCGAACAACAATCAGCAAAGACAAGAGCGCCGCCTCCATGCACATGGCCGAGCCGATAGTGAAGGACAGGCCTAACTCTGGATCAACCACGACAAGGCACAGCGCGACACCCAGAAGATGTCGCCGCAACTTTACGAGTGAGGACAACGAATGAATTGCAGCATCGTCGCTTGCACCGCTTTCAGTCTCGCCCTGATCTCGGCCCCTTTGGCCGCGCAGGCGCAGGCCAGTTACCCCACGCGCCCCATTACGTTAGTCGTGCCGCTGCCGGCCGGCGGTACGGCCGACCTGTTGTGCCGTTTCGCAGCCGACAAGGCGGGTGGCATCCTCAAGCAACAGATCATCGTCGAAAATCGTCCGGGCGGTGCCGGCGGCCGCATCGGCACCGAGCAGGTGATGCGCTCGCCGCCCGATGGCTACACGCTGCTCTGCGCGCCGCAACTCGCCTTCAGCATCACGCATCTGGTGTTTGCCAAGACGGGATATGACACGCGCACGATGGTGCCGGTCAGCGTGCTTGCGACCTATCCGTTGATCGTGATCGGCAGCGCCAAGCTGCCTGCGAAGAGTTTTTCGGAGTTTCTTGCCTACGCGCGTGCCAACCCTGGCAAAGTCAACTACGGCCACCAGGGCAAGGGCAACACCGGCCATCTCCTGGGCGAACTGCTGATGCTCAAGGGGGGCTTCAAGATGACGGAAATTCCCTATCGCGGCAGCGCGCCTGCGATCAACGATCTGCTCGCCGGCAATATCGATATCGTGCCGGACTACCTCCTCGCCAACAAGGCGAACATCGATGCCGGCAAGCTGAAGTTCCTCGCGACTGGCGCCCACCAGCGCCCCAAGGACTACCCCAATGTCCCGACGATCGCGGAGACATTGCCCGGCGTCTATGCGGATACCTGGATGGCGGTCGGGGCCCCTCCCGGCACGCCGAAGGAAATTGCCAAGAAGGTGTCGGATGCGATCCACCAGGGGCTGCAGACGCCTGAAATGCGGGCGCGCATCCTCGCGCTCGAAGCGGAGCCGCTTGGCAACTCGCCGGACGAGATGCGAGATATGATCAAAAAGAGCCTCGAAACCTGGGGCCCGGTGGTTGAGGCGGCCAAGATCAGTGTGGATTGAGATCAGCGTCGATTGACCAGCCCGCAGCGGCTGGCAATCCAACAAATCGGGCGGAGGAAAGCCGTGCCAGGCAAATGCAAGCTCAAGGATGTGCGTTCGGGCGTGGGGCGCCAGCTCATCGGTGCCGGGATCGTGCTCGCGGCGCTATTCGCGATACTGCCGCCCGCCGCTGCGCAGGACTTCCCCGCACGCTCGGTGAAGATCATCGTGCCGTTCCCGGCCGGCGGAACGGCGGACGTGATGCCGCGCGTCTTTGCCGACTGGCTGTCCCGGAAATGGGGGCATCCGGTGGTGGTCGAGAATCGAACCGGCGCCGCCGGCAACATCGGCGCCGAAGCTGTCGCCAAGGCGGAGCCCGACGGCTACACGCTGCTGTCGGCGCCGCCGCCGCCGCTGGTCATCAACCACAATCTCTATCCGAAGCTTGGTTTCGACCCGACAAAGTTCGTGCCGATCATCATCATGGGCCGGGTTCCGAACGCGCTGGTCGTGAACCCCAAGGTGCCGTTCAAGAACGTCGCCGAACTGATCGCCTATGCGAAGGCCAATCCGGGCAAGGTGACCTCCGCCACGCAAGGCAACGGCACGACCTCGCACCTGACCTCCGAAATGTTCCAGATGATGGCGAAGGTGCAGGTCCAGCACGTGCCCTATCGCGGCTCGGCGCCGGCGCTCAACGACCTCGTCGCCGGAAGCGTCGACATCATGTTCGACAATCTCGGCGTCTCGCTTGCGCTGGTGAAGGGCGGCAAGCTTGATCTTCTCGCGGTGGCAACGCCCAAGCGCATGGCCGCGCTGCCAGATGTGCCGACGATCGCCGAAACGTTGCCCGGCTTCGAATTCGGCGGCCTGGTTCGCGGTCGTGGCGCCGCCGAAGACGCCGCAGGCGATCGTGAACAAGATCAATGCTGACATGAACGAAGCGCTGCGCGATCCGGCGATCGTCGATCGGCTGACGCAACTTTCGGCCGAGCCGATTGGCGGAACGCCGCAGGCGACGGCGGACTACATGCGCGCTGAAGTCGAGCGCTGGCACAATGTGATCAAGGCGGCAAACGTCAAAATCAATTGACGTTTGTCGGAACCGCGGGGGACAGCATGACGCTCGCTGCCAGAACACGCCACTGGCCGGCCTGAGGGCCTGACGCGCGTGCCCTACTGGCTCTACTCCGACCGCGAAATCTACAAGGCGGAACAGGAGAAGATATTTCAGGGAGCGACCTGGAATTTCCTCTGCCTGGAAGCGGAATTGCCGCGGCCCGGCACCTACCGGCGCTCGAACCTCGGCGCCATGCCGGTGGTGGTGACGCGTGACCAGGAGGGGGCCCTGCACGCGTTTGAAAACCGCTGCGCGCATCGCGGCTCGCTGCTCGTGCTCAACGAGAGCGGTGAAGCCAAGGACATCATCTGCGTCTATCACAACTGGAGCTACGACCTGTGCGGCACGCTCACCGGCGTGGCGTTCCGCAAGGGCATCGGCGGCAAGGGTGGCATGCCGCCGGATGCCAAGCCCGATGCGCATCCGCCACGCAAGCTCAAGGTCGCGGCGCTCGCCGGCCTTGTGTTCGGCACGCTGTCGGACGCGACGCCCCCGCTCGAACAATACATGGGACCCGAGATCGTCCGGCGAATCCGTCGCGTCATGCGCGCGCCGGCCAAGCTTCTCGGCGGCTACAGCCAATTGCTTCCGAATAACTGGAAGCTCTACATGGAGAACGTGAAGGACAGCTATCACGCGAGTCTTCTGCACACGTTCTTCACCACCTTCCAGATGAACCGGTTGTCGCAGAAGGGCGGGCTCATCGTCAGCGAAGACGGTGGCAATCACGTGAGCTATTCGATCACTGCCGCGGACACCGGCAAGAAGGATTACGCCGGCATGCGCGCCGCGCAGGAAAGCTTCAAGCTCGAGGCGCCTGAAGTGCTCGAATGGGTCGACGAATTCGGCGACGGCATCGGACTGCACATCCTCACGGTGTTTCCAACCTTCACGCTGCAGCAGACCCGCAACAGCCTGGCGGTGCGCCGGCTCATCCCGCTGGGACTGGAGAAGACCGAGCTGGCCTGGACCTGCTTCGGCTTTGCCGACGACGACGAGGCGATGACCGAACGCCGCCTGCTTCAGGCGAACCTGATCGGGCCTGCGGGCTACATCTCGATGGAAGACGGCGCCGCTCCGGGCTTCGTGCAGCGGGCGGTTCGCTCGGCCGGCGACGAACTCTCGGTGGTTGAGATGGGCGGCGCCAGCGTTGCATCGGACGAAAGCCGCGTCACCGAGGCGGCGGTGCGCGGCTTCTGGAAGGCGTACCGCGCGCACATGGCGCTCTGACGGCGGGCGAGGGGCGGGCGCAGACGCATGGACATCGCGACGACCTTCAAGGTGGCCGACCTCAACGCGCGCTATGCGTTCGCGATCGACGACAACAGGCTCGAAGCCTGGCCCGACTTCTTCGACGACCAAGGCCGCTATCGCATCACCACGGCGGAAAACGTCGAGCGCGGTCTGCCGCTGGGATTGATCCATGCTACCTCGCGCGCAATGTTGCGCGATCGTATCCGCTCGTTGCGTGATGCCAATGTCTACGAGGCGCAGCGCTACCGCCATGTGCTCGGTTCGCCCCTGATCGTCTCGTTGGAGGGCGATATCGTGCAGGTTGCGACGAGCTTCATGGTCGCACGCATCATGCATACCGGGGAGACGATGCTGTTTGCCACCGGGTGCTATCGCGACCGCGTCGTTCTCGATCATCGCGATGGCGAGCCGCGCTTTGCCGAAAAGGTCGTTGTTCTCGACAGCCGATTGATTGATACGTTGCTCGCTATCCCACTTTAGCCGAAGCCGACACCTAAAATGTCCGAGCCTGCTGATTTGCCGACACGCCTGTCGCGCCACCGATCGTTCGTGCTGTTCTGGTCCGCACGCACGTTCAGCAACGGTGCTTTCATGATGCAGGGCGTGGCGGTCGGCTGGCAGCTCTACGCATTGACCAACGATCCGCTCGACCTCGGTCTGGTTGGCCTCGTGCAGTTCTTCCCGATTGTGGCGATGTCGGTGATTGCCGGGCAGTTGCTCGATCTATTCGACCGCCGTTTGGTCGCCGGGGCCTGCCAGCTCGGCAAGGCGGCGGCGGCGCTGCTCCTGACAGTCGGGACCGCGCAGGGCTGGCTCAACCGCGAGGCGATGTTCGCCATCCTGTTTCTCTCGGGGACAGCGCGCGCGTTCGAAATTCCGACCATGCACTCGATCCTGCCCGGCATCGTGCCGGCGTCCTTGCTGTCGCGGGCGATCGCGGCATCGGCGAGCGCCGGGCAGGTCGCTACCATCTGCGGGCCCGCGGCCGGCGGATTGTTGTATGCCGGCATGGGTCCGGTCGGCGTCTACGCGGTGTGCACGGCGATCTTTGTCTGTGCCAGCGTGCTGATGGCGCTGGTGACGATCAGCCGCCAGGCCAGCAAACGCAAACCGGTCAGCCTCGAGACCCTGTTCGCCGGTTTCCGCTACGTGCGGACCCATCCGATCCTGCTCGGCGCGATTTCGCTCGATCTGTTTGCGGTGTTGCTGGGCGGCGTCACCGCGCTGCTGCCGATCTACGCCCGCGACATCCTCGATGCCGGCCCTTGGGCGCTCGGCATCCTGCGGTCGGCGCCGGCGGTCGGGGCACTGATGGTTTCCGCCGTGCTGACGCAGCATGCCATCGAGCGGCGTGCGGGCTATATCATGTTCGGTGCGGTCGGCATGTTCGGGCTGGCGAGCCTGGTGTTCGCGCTGTCGACCTCGATCGCGCTGTCGTGTCTCGCGCTGGCCGTCTACGGCGCATCCGACGCCGTGAGCGTGGTCATCCGGCAATCGCTCGTTCAGATGCGGACGCCCTATGACATGCTGGGGCGCGTGGCGTCGGTCAACGCCCTGTTCACCGGTTCGTCCGGTACGCTTGGGCGAATTCCGCGCCGGCGCGGTCGCGGCCTGGCTCGGCGCCGTTCCGTCGGCGCTGATCGGCGGCTTTGGCACCATTCTGATCATGCTGATCTGGATGTGGGCGTTTCCGCAACTGCGGAAAGTCGAGAAACTGGCGCCGGAGGCGCAGGGTTGAGCCATGGCCGGCGACAACATGACGGATATTGAACAAGGCGAGGGCGGCGACCCGGTCTACAGCTACCGGCCCTCGCTGCTCGGCGCACCGTGGGAGTTTTGCCTGCGGCCGGACGCGCTGGAGTGGCGGGCAGGGCGGCATCAGGGCCGGACGCGTTACGAGCGCATTACCCGGGTGCGGCTCTCGTATCGCCCGGTGACCATGCAGTCGCGCCGCTTCCTCACCGAGATCTGGGTGCCGGATGGACCACGGCTGTCCATCAGCTCAAGCACATGGCGGAGCATGGTGGAGCAGGGCAACCAGGTCGAAGCCTACGGTGCCTTCGTCCGCGAACTGCACCGGCGCATGGCGGCGGCCGGGACAACCGCCCGCTTCGAGACCGGTTCGCCGCCGGCGCTCTATTGGCCGGGATTAGCAGCCCTTGGCGCGGCGGCGGTGGCGATTGTCGTCGTCACCGTCGGGGCGTTGCGCATGCACGAATGGTCGGCGGCCGCACTGGTCGGGTTTTTTCTCGCTCTGTTCGCCTGGCAGGGCGGCTCGTTCTTCTACCGAAACTGGCCCGGCCGTTACCGGCCGGACGCGGTGCCGGAGAAGCTCGTCCCGCTGCGATGACGCTCGCCTTCAGTTTCTCACCACCAGCACCGAGCAATTGGCGTAGCGCACCACGTGGCCCGCATTGGAGCCGAGGAAGTAGGTGCGCATCGCGTGCCGGTGCGGCCGGTGCGACGTCATCACGATGAGATCGGCCTTGATGCTGTTCGCCTCTTCGAGAATCTCCTGGTAGATGCCGCCCTGCCGCACCGTCGCCGAAATGCGCGACGGCTCCAGGCCCGCTTCCCGGACGATGATCGCAAGCGCCTCTTCCGCCGCCTTGCGCTGCTGCAGTTCGAAATCCGGCGGCACATACTCGGCGAGCATTACCGGGGTGAGCGGCAGCACGTTGACCAGCCGCATCGTGCCTTGCGACAGCCCCGCCATCATCGTGGCGGTCTCCATGGCAGGTTTGTTGAGTTCAGGAGACCCGAGGTCGATCGGGACGAGAATCTGCCGATACATGCTTCGCTCCCTCTCCGGTGGATTTGAACCATCATGGCACGCGCGCACGTGCCGCTGTGAATTGGCATAACGGCTCCGGACGCGTTGACGACCGCTCAGCCTGGCGCCGCGATCGGCTCAGGCCGGATCGGTCGCGGCCAGCGAGCGCGGCGTGATGAAGCGATCCAACCGTCCGCTGTGGGGATGCAGTCTGTTCCAGCTATCGGCGGCAAAATCGATCACCGCGAGCCCGCTGGTCGGCATGCCTTCGTTCAACCGCTCGCGGGTCTCGACATCTCCCGACGCGATCAGCCGCAATGCCGTGTCGTGCAGACCGGGATTGTGACCGATCACCAGCAGCGTGGATATGTCACGATTGGTTTCCTTGATGACGGCGAGAATTCCATCGGCCGTGCCGTTGTATAGCCGGTCATCGAAACGCACAGCAGGTTCGGCAGGGAACGACCCCGCGACGTACTGCCAAGTCTCGCGCGTGCGCTGCGCCGTCGAAACCAGGGTCAGGTTCGGAATGAGCGCATGCTTGGCGAGGTACATTCCGAGTTTTGCCGCATCGCTGTAGCCGCGCTGATTGAGTGTCCGCTCGTGATCCCCCATGCCCGGCTCGGCCTTTTCCGCCTTGGCGTGTCGAAGCAGCATCAAACGCATGACGCAAGTTTCCCCGCAATCGCGAACAACGTGTGAATTGTACTGCGATTTTTGCCGCGCTGGAACCGCAAACCAACTTAGGCCTTTGTTGTGACATAACTTTTGCGGTGATCTGGATTCGGTTTAGGAAATCGCTTTAGCATGCTGAAACCGGGGGTGGCGGCATCTTGAACCGCAGGGACGAAACAGTGAACGCGGCCGATCAGGCGGACTACGGGCCAAGCTGGTATTCCGCCACGATGGTGCCGGTTCCGGACCGCGGGCCGCTCGTCAATGATCTGGACGTCGACGTCTGCGTGATCGGTGCCGGCCTCGCCGGGCTCACCACGGCGTACGAGCTCGCCCGGCGCGGCTGGTCGGTCGGTGTGCTGGAGACCCGCCGCGTCGCCTGGAACGCCTCGGGGCGCAACGCCGGTTTCGTTCTGCCGGGGTTTGCCGTGGCGATGGACCAGGTCGTGAGCCGGGTCGGGCTCGATCATGCCAAGGCCCTGTGGTCCTTGTCGGAGATGGGCGTCGACTATGTGCGCGACACCATCCGCGAGACGCGGCATGCCGGGCGTCGCGCCGACCGACGGCTGGCTCAAGGTATCCAAGGCCGACAAGATCGAGGAGGCGATCGCCGACCTCAAGCTTTACGGCCAGGATCTCGGCGCGGCGATCGAGGGCTGGACTACCGAACGCGTGCGCGACGTGTTGCACAGCCGCCACTATTTCCACGCCATGCATTTCCCCCGCGCCTTCCACATGCACCCGCTCAACTATGCGCTCGGCCTCGCGGCGGCCGCGGAAGCCGCCGGGGCGCGCATTTTTGAGGGCACAAGCGCCCTTTCGATCGATGCCGATGGCGTACGCAAGCGCGTGACGACGCCGAAGGCGCGCGTGCGCGCGAGCCACATCGTGCTCGCCTGCAACGTCCATCTCGGCGCCTTGATGCCGCGGGCGGCCGGCACGCTGCTGCCGACCTGGACCTATCTCATCACGACGGCCCCGCTGGGTCCGCGCCTGCTCGACGCCATCCGCTATCGCGGCGCAGTGAGCGACACCGATCTTGCCGACAACCATTATCGCATTGTCGATGGCGACCGCTTGCTATGGTCGGGCCGATCGACGACATGGGATGCCGATCCACGCCGCTTTGCCGGCAGGCTCAAGGCCGACATCGCAAAGGTGTATCCGCAGATCGGCGACGTCGAGGTCGAGCACGTCTGGTCGGGAGTGCTGGGAAGCGCACTGCACCGGATGCCGCAACTCGGCGAACTTTCGCCGGGCCTCTGGATGGCCAGCGGCTTTGGCGGCCACGGCCTGAATACGACCGCGATGGCCGGTAACATTATCGCCCGTGGTATCGCCGAGAGCGACGACACCTGGCGGCTGTTCTCGCCGTACGAATTTGTCTGGGCCGGGGGCAAGCTCGGCCGTGCGGCCAAGCAGGTCTATTATTGGTGGTTTCGTGCCCGCGAACGCTTCGAGGCGCGCCAGGCCCGCGACCGCGAGGAGGAGTTCAATCGCGGCGGAGCGGCCGGGCCGCGCGGCCGCGAGGAGCCTGAAATGCAATCCTATATGCCCACGGCGCCGATGCCGGCCGAGCCCGTCCCGGCCGACCTCCCGGCCGATCCGGTGATGGCGGACGCGCCGGTGCCGGTCGCGCCGCCGATGACGAGCGTTGCGGATGAAGGATTCGACCAAGCGGATGCACTGCTGGCGCCGGGCCCGGCGGTCGATGAGGCCGTCGCCAGTGTTGAGCACGCGCTTCGGCGCGCGCGGCTGACGCGGCCCGCTCTCCCGCGCGACGAGGACCAGTCCGAGTCGGATTATAACCCGCCGGACAATCGCGGCTCGCGCGGACGTCCGCGATAGCGGGCTCCCACCGCCACCTGATAGGTCAGCGGCCTTCGCGACGCGCCATGAACGCGAGCCGCTCGAACAAGTGGACGTCCTGCTCGTTCTTGATCAGCGCGCCGTGGAGCGGCGGGATCAGCTTCTTCGGGTCGCGCTCGCGCAGGATCTCCGGGCCGATGTCCTCGACCATCAGGAGCTTGAGCCAGTCGAGTAGTTCGGAGGTCGAGGGCCGCTTCTTCATTCCGGGCACCTCGCGAATTTCGTAGAACAGCTTGAGGGCTTCGGCGACCAGGCGCTGCTTGATACCCGGAAAGTGCACCTCGATGATTGCCCGCATGGTGTCCTGGTCGGGAAAGCGGATGTAGTGGAAGAAGCAGCGGCGCAAAAACGCGTCCGGCAATTCCTTCTCGTTGTTCGACGTGATGATGACGATGGGACGGCGGCGCGCCTTCACGGTCTCGGCGGTTTCGTAGACGAAGAACTCCATGCGATCGAGTTCCAGCAGCAGGTCGTTGGGAAACTCGATGTCGGCCTTGTCGACCTCGTCGATCAACAGCACCGGCCGTTCGTCGGCGACGAACGCATCCCACAGCTTGCCGCGCTTGATGTAGTTGCGGATGTCCTTGACCCTCTCATCGCCGAGCTGGCTGTCACGCAGCCGCGACACCGCGTCGTATTCGTAGAGCCCCTGCATCGCTTTGGTGGTCGACTTGATGTGCCATTCGATCAGCGGGGCGCCGAGGCTCTTGGCGATTTCGAGCGCCAGCACGGTCTTGCCGGTGCCGGGCTCGCCCTTCACCAGCAGCGGCCGTTCGAGCGTGATCGACGCGTTGACCGCCACCTTGAGGTCGTCGGTGGCCACGTACGCGCTGGTGCCTTCGAAACGCATTTTCCGCCTCTCCAATGTTGCGGTGCGACATTAGGCGGGGCGGCGTTGAGCGGCAAGACGCTGGCGGCCAACGCGACGCAACGGCCCGTGAGGCGATGATGTCTGGCCGCGGCGAGGTTCACCAACGTTGCAATTGGCAGGCTTAGAATCTGAAGCGTGAACACCTTGGGATCGCGCGAACGTGACCTGAATTGAGGTTTCGGTGAGGGTGAGCCGGGATATTCGAATATAGATTAAATACGCCGATCGAGCGACGGCGGCGGGGAGGCGACGGATATGAGACGGGTTTTGATACTGGCGGTGATGATCGCAGCGGCCACCGGCGCATTCGCGCAATCCACGCCGCCGGCAACGACCGCCAAGGCCATCTTCGCGGGTGGCTGCTTCTGGTGCGTGGAATCCGATTTCGACAAGGTCCCGGGTGTCATCAGCACGACCTCCGGCTACACCGGCGGGCACAAGGCCAATCCGACCTATGAGCAAGTCTCCCATGGCGGCACCGGCCACGCCGAGGCGGTCGAGATCGTCTTCGACCCGGCGAAGGTGACTTACGAGAAACTGCTCGATGTGTTCTGGCACAACATTGATCCGCTGGCGAAGGACTACCAGTTCTGCGATCACGGCGATCAGTATCGCTCGGCGATCTTCTATCAGGGTGACGCGCAGCGGCGGCTGGCGGAGGCGTCGAAGACCACCGTGCAGGCGCGCTTCAAGCAGCCGGTGCAGACCCAGATCGTCCCGGCAGGGCAGTTCTATCCGGCCGAGGATTATCACCAGGACTACCACCACAAAAATCCGATCCGGTACAAATTCTATCGTTTCAACTGCGGGCGCGACGCGCGGCTGCAGGAGCTGTGGGGCAAGGTGGAGTGAGCCATGATTGATCGCCGGCTCCTCCTGCTGAGCGGCGCCGCCGTCGCGGCGGTCGTCGGTCTGCGCTGGCTTGACGGTTCGGACGTCGAGGCGGCGGGCACCTTTGAAGTCGACAAGAGCGACAGCGAATGGCGGCGCATCCTGACCAAGCCGCAGTACGAGGTTTTGCGGCTGCACCACACCGAGGTCCCAGGATCGAGCCCGCTCAACCGGGAAAAGCGCAAAGGCGTCTTTAGCTGTGCGGCCTGCGATCTGCCGCTGTTTTCCTCCGAGACGAAATATGAGAGCGGGACCGGCTGGCCGAGCTTCTATCGGCCGCTGCCGAATGCGGTCAGCACCCGCACCGACCGCGTCCTGCTGATCCCGCGCACCGAGGTGCACTGCCGGCGCTGCGGCGGGCATCTGGGCCACGTGTTTTCCGACGGGCCGCAGCCGACCGGGCAGCGCTACTGCATGAACGGCATCGCGATGATGTTCATGCCTGACGTTCCAGCCTGATTGCGTTCATCGGGATAAGCCCTGGCGACCTGGCAGAACGGAACCGCGCCGGAGCGGGCGAGCGGGGCTTAGGCCCCCTGGGTGCTGTTGCCGGCTCTGGTTAACCATCTCGGGTAACTGAAGGCCGGATCGCGTAATTTTGCCGGTTCGCGTATGCCAAGCCGTTCGCGGGGGGCGGGCATAGTCGGTCGAGATCGCGCTGTGCCAGGGTGTGAAAGTGCCCTATCCGTTGGCTCGCACGGCCCGCGCAACGATTTGCCAGGGCACGCCTTTTGGGCGCTTTCACCGGGCGGCAATTTGGCTGCAAAAGCGTATTGTCGATCACCCGCTGTCCCTATATAAGCTCGCCCCGCGAGCAGGGGGGTTCGTCCTGGCACGGGGAAACGATGCGTTCTGAGAAGATGCGTCCGGAGAAAAAGAACGGCCACCCTGTTGTGGCGGACAAAACCTATCGGCCGAGCGACAAAGAGCCGTTCATGGGCGATCGCCAGCGGGAATACTTCCGCCTGCGATTGCTGACTTGGCGGGATGAGATCCTGAAGGAGGCCAAGGAGACGTTGGCGCATCTCCAGGCCGAGAATGAGAACCATCCGGATCTCGCCGACCGCGCCTCCTCGGAGACCGACCGCGCAATCGAATTGCGTGCCCGCGACCGTCAACGCAAGCTGATCGCCAAGATCGAGGCCGCCTTGACGCGGCTCGATGACGGCACCTACGGCTATTGCGAGGAAACCGGCGAGCCCATCTCGCTCAAGCGGCTTGAGGCCCGCCCGATCGCGACCCTCTCGGTCGAGGCTCAGGAGCGCCACGAACGGCGTGAGCGCATTTACCGCGACGAGTAGCGCGCGGCGGAACTCGGCGGCCCGGTGTCGCGGATTGTCCATTACGGAACTCACGCGGCAAATAGACCTTTCCGCCGCGGTGCCTGCGATTGTGACGATTATCCGAGTTGACAGCGTGTCGCCCGTTGCGCAGCGTCCGGCGCGAATTTTCTATTCCTCACAGGTGCCAACATGATCCGAGTTTGCACATCCGCAAGCGCTGTCTGTGGCTACGTCCTGGGTGCTCTCGTCGCACTCCCGTTGGTTTGTGGGACCTCCGCCGCACAGGCGCAGAATTGGCCGCAGCGATCGCCGAAAATCCTCGTGCCGTTCGCGGCCGGCGGCAACATCGACGTGATGGCCAGGCTGGCGGCAGGGCGTCTAGGCGAAAAATTCGGCCACCAATTCATCGTGGAGAATCGCGTCGGCGGCAATGGCAGCATCGCGACCGAAGCAGTCGCGCGCTCGGCACCGGACGGATACACCTTTCTGTGGGCGCCGACGTCCACCATCGCCTCGTTCCCGGCGATCACCAAGGTTGGATATGATCCGGTGAAGGATTTCGCGCCGATCAGTCTGTTCAGCGTTGCGCCCCAGGTTCTGGTGGTTAACCCGAAGATTCCTGCCAAGTCCGTTGCCGAATTCATCGCCTATGTGAAAGCGCAAAAAGGAAAGCTGGTTTATGCGGGAGGCGGCGGGCCGGGCAGCTCCAGCAACCTCATCATGTCGATCTTCCTCAAACGTGCCGGCCTGGAAATGTCGAATGTGAGCTATCGCGGCACATCGCTCGCGCTCACCGACATTATCGCCGGTCACGTCCCGACGATGTTCGTGCCGATCTCCGAAGCGCTGCCTCAGGCCCGCGCCGGCCTGATCCGGATGCTGGCGGTCTCGAGCGCCACGCGCTCGGCCGAGGCGCCGGACGTTCCGACGCTTGCCGAACAGGGCTTTCCAGGATTCCACATGGTTTCGTGGACCGGCATGATGGGGCCTGCCAACACGCCGAAGGACATTGTCGATCGCCTCTCGGCGGAATTTGCCACCGCTCTCAAGGATCCGAGTTTTCGCGAGCACGTGAAGAAGGCCGGCGCCGAGCCCGCCGCCGACACCAGTCCGGCGGCCTTTTCAGCCTTCATCGCGAACGAGATCAAGGTCTGGGGCGAGGCTGTGAAGACTGCCGGCGTTACGCTGAAATAGCGCTTTCCCGTCGACTTGACGCAAGTCGGAGCGTGATCGTTAGGAGGGTAACGGCAGCGCAAATTTATGCGGTGCTTCCATAGCGGAACACGACGCCCAGACGGCGTCGTCCTATGCTATTGTTTCGACCACCCTGGCGCCAAGCGGCGGTAACTGTTGACGGCATCCGCATGGGCGTCGATCCAGGCAAGCTGCCGATGCTGGTATCGCGCATATCCCTTCCGGTCGCCGATGGTGGGAGCGCCACCCTAGCCTGGGCGCTCATGCCGATCGTGGCGGCGGCATGGGCGGAGGTAGCTGCATGAGGGCGCCGGACGAACAGACGCCCAACCGCTTCGCAAACGGGGTCGGTTGGCGGGCGATCAGCGGACCGTTGTTCCGGAAGTACGTCGCTCTGTTCATCGCTGTCGTCTGTGTTGCGCTGATCACCAACGGCGCGTTTGAGATCGTCTTTTCCATTCAGGAGCACAAGGCCGCGCTCATCCGCATTCAGCGCGAGCAGGCGGCAGCCGCCGCCAAAGAAATTGACCAGTTCATTGACGGGATCAAGAGCCAGGTCGGCTGGACGACACAACTGCCGTGGTCGGACGACATGATCGAAGCGCGCCGGTTCGACGGGCTGCGCCTGCTGCGGCAGGTCCCGGCGATCACCGAACTTGCCCAGCTCGACGCGCAAGGCAAGGAGCAGTTGCGGGTATCGCGACTTTCGATGGACGAGTTCAAAAAGGGGACCGACTATTCCAAGGATCCGAGATTTACCGAGGCGATGGCGAAGAAGGTCTATTACGGCCCGGTCCATTTCCGTCGCGAATCCGAACCCTACATGACGCTGTCGCTGGCCGGCACGCGGCGCGATGCCGGCGTCAACTTTGCCGAGGTTAGTCTCAAACTGCTCTGGGAGGTGGTCTCGCAGATCAAGGTCGGCGAACGCGGGCACGCCTACGTGATCGACGCACAGGGACGGCTGATCGCACATCCCGATATCAGCCTGGTGTTGCGCAATACCGACATGACTTCGCTCGCCCAGGTGCGTGCCGCACGCGCAGCCGTTTCCGGAGAGGGCGAGGAAGTCGTGCAGGAGGCTGAGGACATCCAGGGCCGCAAGGTGCTGACCGCCTACGCGGCGGTCAAAGCGCCGGGCTGGATCGTGTTCGTTGAGCTGCCGAGCGGCGAGGCCTACGCGCCGTTGTTTGAATTGATCCGGCGCTCGGGCTTGCTGCTGCTGCTGGGTCTGGCCTTGGCTATTCTGTCCGGCATGTTCCTCGCCCGCCGGATGGTGGTGCCGATCCAGGCTTTGCGGGCGGGCGCCGAACGCATCGGCTCGGGCGACCTGCGCCAGCGCATCTCGATCAAGACCGGCGACGAACTCGAGACGCTCGCCGATCAGTTCAACGACATGGCGGGGAAACTCCAGGAGTCGTATGCGGACTTGGAGAAGAAGGTCGAGGATCGCACCCGTGAGCTCACCGAGTCGCTGGAGCAGCAGACCGCGACGTCCGAGGTGCTGCGGGTGATCTGCAGTTCGCCTGGCGAGCTGCTGCCGGTATTCGAGATCATGCTGGCCAACGCTACGCGGATCTGCGAGGCCAAATTCGGCAATCTATTGCTGAGGGAGGCGGGCGGCTTTCGCGTTGTCGCCCTTCATCAGGCACCGGCGGCTTCCTTGGAGCACTGGGAGCGAGCGCCGGTCATCGAGGTCAGCAACAATCCTAACAACCCGATCGCCCGGCTGGCCGCCAGCAAAGAGGTTGTCCACGTCGTCGATCTCCGGGACGAACAGGCCTATGTTGAGCGAAATTCTCGCATGGTGGCGTTGGTTGAAGCTGCCGGCGCGCGGACGTTTCTGGCCGTACCGATGCTGAAAGAAGACGAATTGGTCGGGGCCATCGTCATCTATCGTCAGGAGGTGCGCGCATTCACCGACAAACAGATCGACCTGGTGAAGAGTTTTGCCAGCCAGGCCGTGATCGCTATCGAGAATGTCCGCCTGCTCAACGAGTTGCGCGCCCGCACCACCGAACTGGCACAGTCTGTCGAAGAGTTGCGTGCGCTTGGCGAAGTCAGCCAAACGGTGAACTCGACGCTCGATCTTGAAACCGTGCTGAGCGCCATCGTCACCAAGGCGGTGCAGCTCTCCGGTACCGATGCCGGCGCGATCTACGATTACGACGAGTTCAGAGGCGAATTCAGCCTGCGCTCCACCTACGGCATGGACGACGGCCTGATCGCTACGATCCGGGAGCGCTGTATCCGCATCGGCGATGCCGGCATCGGGCAGGCGGCACTGAAACGCGCGCCGTTCCAGATTGCCGATGTGCGCAGCGAGCCTGCGTCCGAGGTTCTCGACGTCGTCGTGCGTGCCGGATACCGCGCGCTTCTGATCATTCCGTTGCTCGGTGCCGATCAGATCGTCGGGGCGCTGGTTGTGCGTCGCAAGGCACCGGGTGAGTTCTCCAAAAATACTGTCAATCTATTGCAGACGTTCGCCGCGCAATCGGTGCTGGCCATTCAGAACGCCCGCCTGTTCAGCGAGATCGGCGAAAAGAGCCGGCAGCTCGAGATTGCAAGCCAGCACAAATCGCAGTTCCTTGCCAATATGAGCCACGAGTTGCGCACGCCGCTCAACGCGGTCCTCGGCTACACCGAGCTGATCCTCGACGGCATCTACGGCGCCATGCCGGAGAGGGCGAACGGAGTGCTGCAGCGCGTTCAGGCCAATGGCAAGCATCTCCTGGGGCTGATCAACGACGTGCTCGATCTTTCGAAGATCGAGGCCGGACAATTGACACTTTCGCTCACCGACTATTCGATCAAGGGTGTCGTTCACAGCGTGTTCTCGGCCGTCGAGCCCCTTGCCACCGCCAAGCAACTCGCCCTCAAGATCGAGGTGCCGCCAAATCTACCGACAGCCCACGGCGACGAACGCCGTCTCGCGCAGGTCCTGTTGAATTTGGTCGGCAACGCAATCAAATTCACCGATGCGGGTGAAATTGCCATCAAGGCATCGGCGAGCAACGGCTCGTACACGCTGTCGGTGCGCGATACCGGGCCTGGCATCTCTGAAACCGATCGGGGCAAGATATTTGAGGAATTCCAGCAGGCCGACAGCTCCGCCACCAAGAAGAAAGGCGGGACTGGGCTTGGCCTTTCAATCTCCAAGCGGATTGTCGAGATGCATGGCGGGCGGATCTGGGTCGAATCGAACCTGGGCGAAGGATCGGTGTTTTCGTTCACCGTCCCGGTGACGGTCGAACAGCAAGTGGGACAGTGATATGATAGCGATCCTTCTGGTGAGAGACCAAGGATGAGTGTGGAAGTCGTTAGCCAAGCGCCTCACCGAGGACCAGACAAGCCGGCGGACAGGCCGGCTGCGCCCGCCATGACACAACGCGCCGGAACCGAGGATCCGTCGCCGGCCACGCCTGAAGAACGTATTGCGTTCCTCAGGCATTCGATCACGTTCACTGAATCCACCATCCGCGCCTACGATACCAAGTCGCAGATTGCGATGGCGGCTTTCGTCGTTTCGATGAACCCCTTGTGGGCGATTCTGTATGCGACCTGCGCGGGCGTTGCGCAGCGGCCGATTGTGGCCGTGATGCTGTGCGCGTTCATTGCCACGATCCTGTTCTACGGCTTCGTGCTCTGGCCGATCAAACCAATCCAGGACTTGATCGACAACATTCGCACCCAAGGCCTGTTCTACGTGCATGATCCGAAGTCAGCCGCCAGCACCTACGTGGCGAGGCTGCAGGAATTGTCCGTAGAGCCGGAACTTGCCGCGGAGGTCTTGAAACTGTCGTTCATCCGCGCGCGAAAAGGTGTTCGATTTAAATATGCTCTGTGGGCAACGGCAGGCTTCTACACCTTGGTTTTCATCACATTTCTGATGCTTCGTGACTGTAGGTGATGTGGGGCGAGATGGTTCGTTGTCCATAATCCGTTGTCGAAGAGGATGCGCCGCAAGCCTATTTCGGTGAAATCCGGTACAGTCTCGGTCGAACTCGACCAGCAAGGCAGGACGTTCATGGCGAAGCGAATTCTGGTGGTTGAAGATCAAGAGGATAATCGCCGGATACTGCGCGATCTGCTCGATAGCGTAGGCTATGAGATGATCGAAGCCGAAGACGGCCAGCAGGCGCTTGTCGCGGTTGAAGAACACCGGCCGGATCTGATCTTGATGGATATCCAATTGCCGTTGCTTGATGGCTACGAGGCGACCCGCCGCATCAAGGCCAATCCGGCGCTCAATGCCATTCCGATCATCGTGGTGACGTCGTATGCGTTGAGTGGCGATGAGGGCAAGGCGCGCTCGGCCGGGTGCGATGCCTATGTGACTAAGCCCTATAGTCCGCGTCAGCTACTGGCCAAAATTCGGGAATTTCTACCGTAGCGTTGTTCGAGGGCGTAGCCATGCACAGTCCGCCGCGCATCTTGATCGTAGACGACCACGAAACAAATCGCGATATCCTCGTAACCCGGCTCAGCATGCACGGTTACGAATTGCTGCAGGCCGCCGATGGTGAAGAAGCGCTCGTGTCGGCGCGCGAGCACCTCCCGGACCTCATTTTGCTCGACGTTATGATGCCGAAGCTCGATGGCATTGAAGTGTGTCGCCGCTTGAAGGGCAATCCGGCGCTGCCGTTCATGCCGATCATTCTGGTGACAGCGAAGGCCGATTTCGAAGGATGTGGTCGCGGGCCTCGAAGCCGGTGCGGACGAATACCTCACCAAGCCGCTCGATCAGCTTGCACTGGTGGCTCGGGTTAAGTCGGTACTGCGCATCAAGGAACTGCACGACAAGACGCAAGCCCAGGCCGACCAGCTTGCCACTTGGAACCATACGCTCGAAACGCGGGTCGCCGACCAGCTCGCGGAAATCGAGCGCATCAGCCGTTTGAAGCGTTTTCTTTCGCCGAAGGTTGCGGAACTCATCCTCTCGTCGGGAAGTGAGAAGGCGCTGGAGAGCCGGCGTGGCGAAGTCACAGCGGTGTTTTGCGACCTTCGCGGCTTCACGGCCTTTACCGAGACTGCGGAGCCGGAAGAAGTTATGTCGGTGCTGCGCGATTATCACCAACGGCTCGGCGAGCTCGTGCACCAGTTTGAAGGCACGGTCGAACGTTTCGCCGGCGATGGCATCCTCATTCTATTCAACGCGCCGCTGCCGATCCCCGACCCAAGTCGGCAGGCCGTGAATATGGCGGTAAGTATGCGCGAACATGTCAACGAACTTGCGGTCGGTTGGCGCAAGGCAGGGTACGACCTCGGCTTTGGCGTGGGCATTGCGCGTGGCTACGCAACGCTCGGCCGGGTGGGGTTTGAGGGACGATACGATTACGCGGCGATCGGCACGGTGGTCAATCTCGCGGCGCGTCTTTGCTCGGATGCGAAGGATGGTCAAATTCTGATTGATAGCAAAGTTCAAGCAGCTATCGAAGAGGCGATCGGCACTGAGCCGGCAAGCGAACTGATCCTCAAAGGATTCCACCGGCCGATCAAGGCGTTTAATGTTTCGGGCACGGGCTTAAGCGTGTCGCCGTAAGTTGCGGACTGGCGTCGTTCCGATCGCCCGGGAAAGGACAAGATGAAGCGGCGTGAGTTCATCACGCTCATCGGCGGCGCGGCCACCGCATCAATGGTGACCGGCCCCGCGCCGGCGCGCGCTCAGCCGCGCGCCGGGATGCGACGGATCGGCGTGCTGTCGGGCCTGGCGGAAGACGATCCGGAATCACGGGTGCGCGCACTCTCGTTCGAAAAAGGCCTCCGCGATCTCGGCTGGATCAACGGCCGCAATCTGCAGATCGAGCGCCGTTGGGCGGGGGACGGCAGCCTGCTGGCCAGATATTCCGCCGAATTGGTGGCGCTCGCTCCGGAACTGGTCCTCGCGAACACCACACCAGTGGTGATCGCGCTGCGCCAACAGACCCGTAAGGTGCCGATCTTGTTCGTGCAGGTGACCGATCCGGTCGGCGAGGGTCTTGTTGCAAGCTTTGCGCATCCCGGTGGCAATCTTACCGGAATTACCAATTTCGAGTTTTCCATCGGCAGCAAGTGGCTGGAGATCCTGAAGGAGATCGCGCCGCGGGTTACGCGGGTCGCGGTCGTGTTCAACCCTGACACGGCACCATTTGCTGACCAGTTCATCCGCCCGATCGAGGCGGCGGCACCGGCATTCGGCATCACCTCGCTGCAGGCTTCCGCGCGTGGCCCTGCCGAACTTGCGAGGGCGATTGATCATTTTGCGCGGGCGCCAAACGGCGCCCTGCTGGTGCTGCCCGATGTCAGCGCGGTGAACCACCGCGACCAGATCATCGCCCAGGCTGCGCACCACCGTTTGCCGGCGATCTACCCGTATCGGCTTTTTGCTGCGAGCGGCGGGCTCGTTTCATACGGTTCTGACGTGGCGGATATCTATCGGCGCATCGCGTCATACGTCGATCGGATCCTTCGCGGCACATCGCCGGCCGAAATGCCGGTACAGGCGCCAACGAAATTCGAACTGGTCATCAATCTGCAGAGCGCCAAAACGCTTCAGCTCGATGTGCCGGCCCGGATCGTGACGCTCGCTGACGACGTGATCGAATGAAAGGTGGCGGGGATCGCTCGCCCACCGACCGCTCAACGCCGACGCGTGGAAACTTTCGTAGGCTGCGGCTGCAGAACGTTTCCGGCCGCCAGCAGAAACCAGCCGAGAAAAATGAACAAAGCGGCGTTGCCGGCGAACACACCCGGGATCGGCAATCCGATGGGCAATGCGGCCAGCACACCGATCATGGCGAGACATCCCGCAATGACGAAGAGTGCGATGTTCGGAGCGTGAAGTTGCATGACCAGCCTCGATCTCTCATTCCGCACCAACCTTTGGGTGGTGACGCGTAACCAGCCGCTTAACGGCAAGGCGCGCGTGTCCTGCTTGTCCGCGCTCGCTGTGCTTAGGGTCAATGGCCGCTCATATTGGCGGTCGCATTTGAATTGAATTTTGAAAGAACGCGGCCCCGGACGGAACTCCCTGGGGCCGTGGCGCGGCTGTCACAAGCGATGCTCGCCGTTGCGATCTTGGATGTTTCAAGCCTTACTTGTTCGGGCGATTCAGCAGGCTCGCCATCTCCTGTTCGAGGCTGTCGTACAGCGAGGATTTCGGCGCTGCGGTCGTCTTGTCGGTCCGGGCAGGGCGGGCCTCGCTGCGGGCAGGCCGGGCCTCGGCGGGAGCCGCCGCGCGTGGCGGCGGGGGGACATAGTCCTCGGAGTCGAGCTGTTCCGGTTCGAAGGTCGGCTGCGCCGCTCTTGGCGCAGGTTCGGCAAATCCGTCAGCCTTCGCCGGTCGGCGCAGCGCAGCCTCAAGCCGCTGCGCCATCTCGGCGAGGTTCTGATCGGCAGGCGGGTTCGGCGGGCCCTCGGCGGCGGGAGCAGGGGCCTGAGGCGGTGGCGGACCGGGCTGCTGAGGGGGCGGTGCTACAGGCTGGGACCTTGGCATCCGCGGCTCGCGACGAACCGGTCGCGCCTCGGGACCTGCCGGGCGTGTCTCACTTGCCGGCTCGGCTTGCGGCTGTATGCGCGCAAGCTCATCCGCCAGGCCGATGAACGGCTCCTGAGCCGCGCGCGCGGCCCTGCGTAGCGGAGCCGGCTGTGGTGGCAGAGGCGGCGGCATCGCAGGCGGCTGAGGAGCAGGTTCCGGCTCCTCCTCCCACTCGGCGGTTTCTTCGACCGCGAGTGGCGGCGGTGCAGGTGTCTGACGCTGAGGCGCGCGCGGTGGCTGAGGTTCGACCCGCGCGGCCGGTGCAGGTTCCGGCTGCAGCGGCCACATGTTGCCCTCGCTGAGCGGCATGGTGCGCGGCAGGGCGTCGGGTGCCGCGGCGGGTGCGCGTGGCGGCTGGAGATCACGTGGGGACGCTGTCGCGCGAACGATATTGGCCTCGACCACCACGTCGGTCGGCCCGCCGATCATCATCAGATGCTCGACATTGTCCCGCCGGATAAGAACCAGCCGCCGGCGTCCGTCGACCGACGCGGCGTCGATCACGGCCAGGCGGGGCTGTCGGCCACGCGCTGCTCCGGTCCCGAGGCGTTCGGAACCGAACCGGCGCACCAGCCATGCAGTCAGCCCGATCAAGGCGAGGACGACAATAAAGGCGAGTACGAACTTGAGCCCGTATTGCCCTTCGCCGAATAGCGTTTCGAACATTGATCCTCCCTGCGTCTCAGGGGCACGGCGAGCTGACGGGATCGCCCAATTGGTTAACGCCAGCGGCAGTATTTGCCGCACCGAATACTAACAAGAGATTAACAAATCTAGACCCCACATCGCTCCCCGCAAGCCGTGAAAGCTTTCCCTTGGTAAACGGCGGATTAATGGCAGATAGCCCGATTCCTTCAGCTTAACCAACTGTTAACCATAAGTTCCGCCAGCTTTGCCCGGTAGTAACCCGGTACGGTTGCCGTTCTGGCGAGAATGCGGGGGCAGGGCAAGCACGTGCGGCGGATCCGGATGCGGCACCAGGAGCGCCAGTGCCTGCTGGCCGAGAACCTCACCAAGGCCAATACACAGAGATTCAAGCCGCGCGATCTCGATGCCGTGACGGGCACATTCCCTGGTTCCGTCCAAGGCGTGCTTCGCAGCCTTGCTTGCCACCCTTGGCGGCGATCTCATTCAGCATCGCCTGCTGCGGTCGGCAGAGGAGGGCTTAAATCGAAGCGCTCCAGGATTTCTCCTGGCGTCGGCCTTAAGCGCCTGCTCTCCAAACAGGCGCTGGCAAACTTCCTCAAGGGCCGTCATGCGCCTCAATCGAGATGTTGCACTCCATGAACTCGCTGGCACCTGTCCGGCTTGCGCGCTAACGGTGGCAAAGGCAGCCGGAACGTGATTTGCCGCGCCGGCACGGCATTGTAGGCGGGGCCGCAACGAGCCATGGCGGACACGAGCTCGATCGAGGGAAGCGCCCGCGCGGCGGTCGATCGAACCGCGGCGGGCCGCGGTGGCGGCAGCATTGGTCTCGTGCTTCTCATCGCCATCGTGCTGGTCGGGGCGGCCGTTGCGCTCCTGTTCATCGGCCGCGCCAACGCCGAGCCTTATATTCTCGGGCTACTCGCGGTCCTCGCCATGGTCGGTGTGTTCCTGTCGTTCGCGCTCGCCGCCGGCATGCTGCGTGTTCCAGGCCGCGAAGGCGCCAGCCCGCTCGTCAAGGCGGTGGTCGATGGCGCTACCGAGGGTATCCTGGTCACCGATTCGCGCAGCCGCGTCGTCTATGCCAACGCAGCCTATCTGGAGCTTGTCGGCGCCACCGATCCCAGGGACGTGCGGCCGGTGGAACGCGCCTTCATCGGTGATCCGGGGGTGTCCGAAGCGGTCTACCGGCTGCTGAAGGCGGCTCGCGAAGGCCGCCGCGTCCAAGAGGAGGTGCGGGTCGGCGCGTACCGGGGCGAGACAGGCCGCTGGCTGCGCATGCGCGTGCGGCCGCTCGGCGAAGGCAAGCGCGACGCCCGCATGACGGTCTGGTCGCTCGCCGATGTGACGCGCGAACTCGAACGGCATGAGAACGTCTTTCAGGAGCTTCAGCACGCCATCGACTATCTCGACCATGCGCCGGCCGGCTTCTTTTCCGCGGAGGGCAACGGCAGCATCGTCTATCTCAACGCGACGCTCGCCAATTGGCTCGACCACGATCTCGCGCAATTCGCCGCTGGCGGCCTGAAGCTCGACGATATCGTCGTGGGCGAGGGCGCGGCATTGCTCACCACGCTGGTTGCGGCGCCCGGAGACGTGCGCACGGAGGTGTTCGACCTCGATCTCAAGACCCGCGCCGGGCGCACGCTTCCGGCCCGGCTGTTCCACAAGGTCGCCTTCGGCGCCGACGGCGAGCCCGGCCCCTCGCGTACCCTCGTCATCAACCGCTCGCGCGACGAAGGCTCCGACCCGCAGCGCGCCGCGGAAGTGCGCTTCATGCGCTTCTTCCACAATACCCCGATGGCGATCGCCACCGTCGACAAGGACGGCAAGATCGCGCGCTCGAACCCGCGCTTTGCGCGGCTGTTTCATCCGGTGTTCAAGGGCGAGGGCGCGGCGGTTGCCGATCGCTCGATCCTCGCCGTCACGGCTGAACGCGATCGCGGCCGGCTGGAGGCCGCGATCCGCAAGGCTGCCGAAGGGCAGGGCGAAATCGAACCGGTCGAGGCCGCGCTCGACAGCGCGGGCGAACGTTTCGCCATCTTCTATGTCACCGCGATCGAGGAGCACGACCAGCGCGACCAGGAAGCCGTCATTGTCTACGCGCTGGAAACCACGCAACAGCGGAGCCTGGAGAATCAGGTCAACCAGCAGCAGAAAATGGAAACGATCGGGCGCCTCGCCGGCTCGATCGCGCACGATTTCAATAATCTGCTCGGCGCCATGATGATGGCGACGGATTTCCTGCTCAACGCCCACAAGCCGACCGATCCGTCGTTCCAGGACATTATGCAGATCAAGCAGAATGCCAACCGGGCGGCGAGCCTGGTGCGGCAACTGCTGGCGTTCTCGCGCAAACAGACCATGCGTCCGCAGGTGCTTGATCTCGGCGAGGCGGTATCGGACCTGACCGTGCTGTTGCGCCGCCTCATCGGCGAGAACGTGGGGCTCGACGTCGTGCACCGCCGCGACCTCTGGCCGGTCAAGGCCGACATCGGTCAGTTCGAGCAGGTTATCATCAATCTCGCGGTCAACGCCCGCGATGCCATGCCGGGCGGCGGCAAGCTCACGCTGAAGACCGCCAACGTCACCGCGGAAGAGAGCGCAGCCTATCAATACAAGGGCTTGCCGCTCGGCGAATACGTGCTGGTGGAGGTCGAGGACACCGGCTCCGGCATTGCGCCGGAGGTGATCGATAAAATCTTCGACCCCTTCTACACCACCAAGGATGTCGGCAAGGGCACGGGGCTGGGGCTCTCGACGGTGTACGGCATCGTCAAGCAGACCGGCGGCTTCATCTACGTAAGCTCGGAGCCAAAAAAGGGCGCCACCTTCCGGATATTCCTGCCGCGCTACATTCCAGGCGCGGACGACGTCGAGCCGCCGCGGCTATCCGAGGTTCCGACGCCGGCGCTTTCCGGGGCGATATCTGCCGCGGACGAAATGGCTCGCACCGCAGCGGCCGATCTCACCGGCCAGGGCACCATCCTGCTGGTCGAGGATGAGGAAGGGCTGCGCATGCTCAATGCCCGCGGGTTACGGTCCCGCGGCTACACGGTGATTGAAGCCGGCAACGGCGTCGAGGCTCTGGAGGAGTTGGAGAAGCAGGGTGGCGACGTCGATCTCGTGGTGTCCGACGTCGTGATGCCCGAAATGGACGGGCCGACGCTGTTGAAGGAACTGCGCCAGCGCAATCCCGCCGTGCGATTCATTTTCGTATCTGGCTACGCGGAAGACGCATTCGAAAAGAGTTTGCCGGAAAACGAACGGCCGAATTTCCTCGCCAAGCCGTTCACGCTCAAGCAGTTGATTGCCGCCGTCAAGGAAACGATGGCGTAGCAGCTTCGCTTACCTGTGTATGTGAGCGCAATATCATCGCCGGCGCCGTTGCGCATCGTGCGGCGTGCCGCGTCAAGGTGCCATTGCGCCGTCCCATTTGCGCCCTAAGGGGTACGCCATGGATGAGCCGATCCAGTCCAAGAAATCCGAAGCCGACGGCGGCGAGGAGGAGCGCGACCGCTGGGTTACCAATATCTTCCTGGTGACGTTCTTCGTGTTCGTGGTGGGTGCCGGGATATGGCTCGTCAATGCGATGATCGAGCAACGACAGATCGACAATTGCGTGGGACAGGGCCGGCGCAATTGCGCGCCGATCGATACGTCTGGGCGTTGACGAACCTCACTTCACCATGCGCCAGACGTAGAGGAGAACGATGGCGCCAATGATCGCGCCGACGAGCGCGCCATAGCCGGCGACCGACAACAGGCCGGCAAGGTGGAATCCGACGAACGATCCCGCTACGCCGACGATCGCACTCGTGAGCATGATCGGGGTCGCGCCCGACACCTGCCGCTTGATCCAGCCAGGCCCCAGGAACCGGTCGAACAGCAGCCCGGCGACGACGCCGATGACGAGCAGAAGCAGGAAGGTCACGGCCGGATCGAGTGACATGTCAACAATCCTCCATTGCCGCGACGATCGTGCCAACTGACGTCGTGCCGCGCAAGCTGATGGCCGTCCTGCCGCAACGCCGTGGTGGCATTGTCCACTTGTTCTTCAGCTTCTTCTTCAGCTTCTTGGGCGACCCATACACTTGTTGCACCGACAGCCGATTGGCTTGATGAAGAGATCGAAATACTCCTCCCCGTAATCGAAGGTGATTTCCTCATCCGGCTCGATCGCCTTGATGGCGCGAAAGATCAGCTTGCCCTTCACCAAGGCGCTTTCCGCGTTCGGCCGGCATGAATGATTGGCATAGCGGGCGATGTTGCGGCGGTTCGAGCCGTCGATGCTCCAGCGGCTGTTGATCTCGAAGATGTAACGCCGGCCGCGTGCTTCCCGACGCGCCGCCTCCGCGTGCGTGATGCGGACCCCCCTGTAATCGATGATGAATGCGCCCTTCTTGATCGGCATGGTGGCAAACAGGCCGAGCCCGCTTGGCGCGCGGCCGACCCGGTAAGGCTTGTTGCCAGACTTGCGCGGCGGTTTGCGCGGCATGGGGAGGCGGATCTGCGGCCGCTAGGCCGCCTTCTCGGCCGGCGCGCGCGTTACCCTTAGCTGCGACTGGACCGTTACGGGATCGCGCAGGGTGGCGATGCCGGGGCAGCCGGCGAGCGCGAGTCGCTCGACCTCCTTAAGTTTCTCCTCCGGCGCCTCGCTCTCGACGCTGATCTCGATCGTCACGTTCTGGAAGCCGGACGGCGGCGCGTCGGGCATCATGTGGCCGCGCACGTCGAAATTGGTGCGCGCGACCGCCTCGAACCGGTCGTAGCTGACGCCCATCTTCGCGGCGTAGAACGCGAACACCGCCGCGTAGCAGCCGACCGCGCCCGA
Source organism: uncultured Alphaproteobacteria bacterium (assembly GCA_963756715.1). Classification (GTDB taxonomy): domain Bacteria; phylum Pseudomonadota; class Alphaproteobacteria; order Rhizobiales; family Xanthobacteraceae; genus VAZQ01. Next base: position 15,941 of record CAVWOV010000032.1, on the reverse strand, counting down.
CAGCAGGAATTCGAGCGGCGTCGGCGCGCAGTTCTGCCCGCCGACATGCACCGGCTCGCTGATGATGAATTTATGGCCGCTCTTCTTGGTTTCGACCAGTTCGTTGAGCTGGCCGATCGACGTCACCTTGACCTCGACCATGCTCTGCGGCCCTTCCGGCGCGGCCTTGTCCGGGCGCGCACGATAGCGGCTCTCACGCGCGTCCGTGGTCGCCTTGAGCTCGGGAAAGCAATCGCAGACCTTGGCCATTCGGACTCTCCTTGTGATGCCGCGCAAGTGCTCGGTGAACGACGCCAGCAGGGGACCGGGATGTCAAGGTCGTCGCGGGTCTGCGATAGCGCTTCGCAAGCCTTTCCTTTCGCGGGCGCGGTCCTGGCGTCGCGCAACAATTACCACAATTGCTTGGAGGCCAGTTGCGCCCCCTCACTGAGCGCAGCAAGCTTCATCCAGACGATCTTGGTGTCGACCTGCAGGCGGCCCGCAAAGGTGCCGAAACCGCAATCGACGCCGGCAATGACATTTTCACGCCCCACGACGCCGGCGTATTGCACGATGCGATCCGCCACCAGCTCGGGATGCTCGACAAAGTTCGAGGTCGAATTGATCACGCCCGGAATGATGATCTTGCCGTCGAGCTTCACGTCCTTCCAGACTTTCCACTCGTGGCCGTGGCGCGGGTTGGCGCCGGGGAATGAGACCGCCTGCGGGCGTCCCTTGAGCACGATGTCGACGATGTCCTTGATCGGCACATCGGTGTGGTGCGGGCCGAGCGTCGAGCCCCAGCAGATATGCATGCGCATGCGGTCGGGCGGGATGTCCCTGACCGCGTGATTGAGCGCCTCGACATTCGCCGTAATGATCTTGCGATAGTCCGCAAGGCTGAGGTGCGGATAGACCATGTGGTGCGAGATCGCGAGGTCGGGGCAGTCGAGTTGCAGCACGAAGCCTGCGTCCACGATGGCGCGGTATTCACGCGCCATCACGTCGGCCAGCGTGAACAGATATTCCTCTTCGGTCTTGTAGTAGCGGTTCTTAAGATAGCGGGCGATCTGCCCGGGCGAGGGCGAGGTGAAAAAGCACTCCTCCGCCTTGGCGCCGGCCATCGCCCGCTTGGCCTGGGCGATATCGGCTTCGGTGGCCGGAAAATCCCGCCAGGCTGACGGGCCCCGAACAAGCCGGCCGGTGCTGAAACGGCGAGGCGAACTGCAGCAGGATTTGCGCCAATTCGGGAAACTCGGGTTCGCCCGTGCCGAGCGGTGTGGCGCTCGGGCCCTCGAAGCCGGTCAGGCGGGCCTTCACGTGGACGGTGTAGTCGGGACGTCCCTGTTCGCCGTCGTTGATCACGTCGATGCCGTTGGCGACCTGCTTCTCGACCGCCTCGGCCACGGCGCTGGCGACCGCTTCCGCCAGGGCGGCCTTCTTCGGCCCCGGCGATTTCCATTCCTCCAGCATGAGTTCGACCACGCGCGGAGGACGCGGCAGGCTGCCGGTGTGCGTCGTGAGGATGCGGTCCGTGCTGCGTTTCATGGCGTTGTCCTCCGGACCGATGTCCTCGTTGGGACGTCGGCGCTTTTGGCTTCAGTGCCCGATTGAGGCGGATATCACAAGCCTCACCGGTGCTTCTGCGGCTTCCCTGGCGATGAAGGAGGTCAACCGATTGGCCGATTTTTTAACGCTTCGGTCTTAAACCAATACCGCCGCTCACTTGGTGTGCGTCCCCAGGATTATGGGGCGGAGCGGCACGACGAGATTTTCCGATGGCCGAATTCAAGAACCTGCTTTTGCTGACCGGCGACGCCGTCGTCTACTTCGCGGTGCTGGCGGCGCTGTTCCGCGCGCGTTCGCGCCTGGGCATCGGCGCCTTCTTCTGCGCGCTCGGCGTCATGCACTTCCTGGAAACCTATCTCGCCAGCACCTTCTATGTCGCGCTGCCGCTGGGCGTCGTGACTTCGCCGGGCTCGACGGTGCTGTTCACCGGCAAGCTGATGCTGCTGCTGCTGGTCTACATTCGCGAAGATGCCGTGGTCGTGCGCCAGCCGATCTACGGGCTGCTGATCGGCAATCTGCTGCTGTTTCTGCTGGTGTTCGTGCTGCGCAACCATTCGTTTTCTCGCGCTCGCCCCCGACCGCGCCGTCGATCTCGGATTCCTCGACGAGATCGGCGCGCTAATGGTCTGGGGCACCGCAATCCTGTTCTTCGATTGCATCTTCATCATCCTGGTCTACGAGCGCTCGCGTGCCTGGCTCGGCAACCGGATATTGGTGCGTCTGGTGCTCGCCGGCGCCGCGGTGCTGACCTTCGACCAACTGATGTTCTACGCCGGGCTGCGCATGCTGACCGGCGCGAACCTGTCCGTGCTGTTCGGCGGGTGGGTCGCGAAAATGGGTGCGGTTGCGCTCTACAGCGTGCTTGCGACGGTCTACCTGCGCTGGCTCGAACGCCCGATGGCGTCGGTCGCAGCGTACGCTCCGCGTCGCTGACGTATTCGACACGCTCACCTATCGCGAACGCTATGAAGCGCTGCTTGCGCGCACCGGCCGGGATGCGTTGACCGGTGCGCTTCGATCGCGGCCGGCTCGAGGCGCACGGGTCGCCATATCATCGACGATGCCGCGCTCGCCGGTCGTCAGGTCAGTCTCCTCCTCGTCGACATCGATCACTTCAAGAGCTTCAACGACCGCTTTGGTCATGCCGCCGGCGACGACGTACTCAAGCGCATTGCCGCGACTATCATGACGACGGTGCGCGCGGAAGACCTTGTTTTTCGCTTCGGTGGCGAGGAATTTGTCGTGATCTGCGACAATATGGCGGCATCGCCCGCGCTTGCGCTCGGCGAACGCATCCGGCGCGCGATCGCGTCAAGCGGGGACGGTAACGCACGCGTCAGCGTGAGCGTGGGGATCGCGACCTGTGCGCAGGACGCCGCCGACTACGACGGGCTGTTCGCCATCGCCGACCAGCGCCTCTATCAGGCCAAGGCCGCCGGGCGAAATTGCGTGATCGGCGAACGTATGGTTCCGGTTGATGGCCCGACGCGTCTCCTCCAGGCGGTGTAAGTCGCATCCGCCGGTGGGACGTGAGGCGTCCTGACGCTTGACCCGCCGGGGAATTGCAAGCCAACCTGTTCTCCAAGCGGGCGGCCAGCGGCCGGCCGATAATCGTCCAAGGGAGGACAAGCGATGTTCCACTTCAAGGGGCGCGCGTTGGCGCGCGATTGTGCGTGCTGCGCCACGTCCGGCCCGCTCAGGACCACGGCCATTGACCGGCGCACCTTCCTGGCCAACGGTACGGCGGCGTTCGGTGCCGTGACCGCACCGTCCGTGCTCGGCCTTTCTAACGCGCTGGCGCAGGCCAAACCCCACCGTATCGATGTCCATCACCACATTGTGCCGCCGACCTGGTTCGCCGCGATGGAGGTCATCGGCCGCAGCGATTTCCCGTTGAAGAACTGGTCGATCCAGAAGACGATCGAGGACATGGACAAAGGCGGCGTCGCGACCTCGATGACCTCGCCGACCACGCCGCAGGTGACGCCGCTTGGCAAAGCGGTTGCGGTTCGCGTCGCACGCGAGTCAAACGAATACGCCAAGAAAATGATGGTCGATCATCCCGGCCGCTTTGGTGTGTGGGCGACGCTGCCGTTGCCGCATATCGACGAGAGCCTGAAGGAGATTGCTTACGCCTTCGATACGTTGAAGGTCGACGGCATCGGCACGATGACCAGCTACCAGGACAAATGGCTGGGACACCCTCATTTCGCGCCGGTCTGGGAGGAACTTAATCGCCGCAAGGCCACGGTCTATACCCACCCGACCACCGCCAATTGCTGTGCAAATCTGGTGCAGGGCGTGCCCGACTATGTCATTGAATTCGGCGCCGACACCACGCGCACGATTGCCAGCCTGATTCTCAGTGGCACATCGCAGAAGTACAAGGATATCAACTGGATTTGGTCGCACGGTGGTGGCGCACTCACAGCATTCGCCGAACGCTTCCAGTGGCAACTGGTGAACACGCCGCCATACCGTGGCAAGATCAGCCGCGATACGATGAATGCTGAGTTGAAGCGCTTCTATTACGACACCGCCGCGATCTCGGGTGCGGTGACCTTGCACGCGCTCAACGAACTGGTCTCGGCCTCGCAGATCGTCTACGGCACGGATTTTCCCTACCGCACGGCCGCCGATCACACCAAGGGCGTCACCGCTTTCTTCAAAGGCGCCGACCTCAAGGCGGTCGAGCGCGAGAACGCGCTTCGGCTGGTTCCGCGGCTCAAGACTACCTAGCTGTCCACCTGTCCGGGGTGGCTGCTGATCTAGCCTTTGGCGGCGCGCTTTGCGGCCGCTTTGCGGCCAGCGCCTTGGCCCGGCGCGCCGCATTGCGCTTTTCCCGGCATTTATCGCATTTGCATCCGCGCGGCGTGATGACGTTCAAGAAATAGTCGCGGCCGTAGTTCCAGGTGATTTCTTGTCCCGGTTTGATCGCCTTGATCGCACGCAGGAAGACCTTGCCTCGGAGTTGGTGGGAGTCGGCGTTCGGCCGGCACGAGTGGTTGGCATAGCGGCCGAGGTTCTTGCGGCCTGAGCCGTCGATGGTCCAGCGGCTGTTGATCTCGTAGAGGTAACGGCTGCCGCGCGCCTCCAGCTTATCCGCTTTTTCATTGTTGAGGCGGGGACCTTTGTACTCGACGATAAAGTCCTTCTTCTTGATCGGTTCGGTGGCGAAGAGACCGAGACCGGTGCGTGAGCGGCCGACACGGAAAGATTTCTTGCGTGGCATCCTGTCTGAATTACACGTGGATTTGCGAACTTTCAAATGGTCGATAGTCAAGTCTCCACAGGAGTAACGAAGCGATCCCGGCCTCCTATCAAAGCGCTTGGTTGAGCCGACACCATGTCGCGTCTGGAACGCTGTCCGAGCATCTGCTGCGGCATTTTCTAAATATTTCGCGGTCCAGCGACGCGCCGCCAAATGATCTTGTTGAGACGACGGAAAAGCGCAAGAGTATTCGACTTGAGAGTTTTCAGAAAAGAATGTCAGGGAGGACGACCATGCTGTTTCACAACTGTCCTGATTGCGATTTCGGAAACCCGTCGCGCCGCCGGTTTCTCGCTGGAGCGAGCGCGGCCGCGGTCACCGCGATGTTGCCCGTCCCGGCGGTGCGCGCTCAGCCGGCCAAGACCCTGATTGATACGCACAGCCACATGTATCCGCCGCAATATCTCAAGATGCAGCACGACTTCGAGAACGCGCGGAAGATTCCCCCGAACGCTGGCGTCGATAGCTGGAGCGTGTCGAAGCTGCTCGAACTTATGGACCAGAATGGAGTCCAGACGTCAGTGATGTCGTTCGCCTCCACGCCGGGCCTCTGGTTCGACGGTGGTCCGGAGGTTGCGCACAAAGCCGCGACCGAAGGCCAGGAGTTTGCCGCCAAGATGAGGCAGGATCACCCGGGCCGCTTTGGCGTGTTTGCGCCCTTATCGATGTTGAACGTGGATGTGACGCTCAAGGAAATCGCGCACGCCTTCGATGAGATCAAGGCGGACGGGATCAACCTGCAAACCAATTACGGTGACAAGTGGCTTGGCAACGCCATGTACAAGCCGATTTTGGAGGAGCTCAACCGCCGCAAGGCGGTGGTCTACGTGCATCCGCTGGTGGCGGCCTGTTGTGGCCGCCTTAGCGTCGGTACATTCCCGGCAGTAATCGAAGTGCCGCACGACACCACGCGTACCATAACCAGCCTGCTGCTCAGCGGATCGTTCGCCCGGTATCGCGACATCAAGTGGATATTCTCCCACGCTGGCGGCACCATGCCGATGATGGCGGGACGGATCGATTCGTTCTATGGCAAGAATCCAAAGGCGAAGGAATTTGCGCCGGATGGCATCTTCGCCGAGCTAGCGCGACTACATTACGACACCGCCAATGCCACCTCCGTACCGGCGATGGCGGCGCTGATGAAGCTTGTACCGGTGTCGCAGATCACCTATGGCACCGACTACCCGTATTTCCCCCTCGATCAATTCAAGAACCTCGACAAGCTCGGCCTGTCGGCGGCCGATATTCAAGCTATCGGCAGCGGCAACACGAAACGGCTGATACCACGCCTGAAAGGCTGAGCGCCGTTTGCTGTGGCGCGGGAGTCTCGGCATGCGCTACGAACTTTACTATTGGCCGACAGTGCAGGGGCGCGGCGAATTTGTTCGCCTCGCGCTCGAAGAGGCGGGCACGGAGTATGTCGATGTCGGCCGCAAGCGCGGCCGTGCACCGATCGAGCGGCTGCTTGCGCGCAAGAGTGAAACACATCCGCCGTTTGCACCCCCGGTGCTGAAGGCGGGCAAGCGGCTGATAGCGCAGACCGCCAACATCCTGCTTTACCTCGGGGCCCGGCACGGCCTTGCTCCCAAGGACGACGCCGGGCGGCTTTGGGCACATCAGTTGCAGCTCACCATCACCGACATTGTGGTGGAGATTCACGACACCCATCATCCGGTGACGAGCTGGCTCTACTATGAAGAGCAGATCCCATCCGCCAAGCGCCGCACGGCGGATTTCTGGAAATATCGTATGCCGAAGTTCCTCGGCTATTTCGAGCGCGTGCTGGGCAAGAGTGGCGGGCCATATCTGCTCGGCCGCAGACTCTGCTACGTCGATCTGAGCCTGTTTCAGATTGTCGAAGGGTTGCGCTACGCGTTTCCGAGGCGGATGAGGCGGTTCGAAAAGAAGGTGCCGCGGGTGATCGCGCTGCATGACCGGGTGGCGAAGCGGCCGCGCATCGCGGCTTATCTAGCGTCGAACCGGCGGATTCCGTTCAGCCAGTGGGGCATCTATCGTTACTTCAAGGAACTGGACGGGTAAGTGTTGTTTCGACGGCCTGCCGTTCCTGCGCCAGGCAAGCCGCGAGAAATTCCGTGAGGTCACCACCCTCGAACAGATAGCTGCGCACGCCTGCGGCCTGCGCGGCCTCCATGTCGGTCGCTCGGTCGCCGATAAGAAAGCTGCGCTCCCAGTCGATCGGCCATTCGCGCCCGGCCCGCAACAGCATTCCAGGAGCTGGCTTGCGATCTTCCGACTCGCGCCGGTAAGGCTCGATCTTTCCTTCCGGATGATACGGGCAATGGTAGAACGCGTCGATGTGGGCGCCCACGGTTCGCAGTTCGGAATTGATCCAGGCGTGCAGCGCGTGGATGTGCGGCTCCTCGTAGTGGCCGTGTGCGACGCCGCCCTGGTTGGTGACGATGATGGTGTAGTAGCCGGCATCGTTGAGCCGCTTCACTGCAGCCTTAGCGCCGGGAATCCATTCGAACCGGCTGGATTCATGGATGTAGCCGTGATCGACGTTGAGCACGCCGTCACGATCGAGAAAAGCCGCCGGCCGCCGGCGCAACCGCGGGATGTCGTGTTGCGCGGTGTCCAACGCCGCTGGCGCACCGATATCGATGAAGCCGCCATCGTAAATCGTACCGTGGAGGCGGCCTTCGGCCGCGGTGCGCGGGAATACGTCCTGTTCGAGCGTCTGCAATCCGGGTCCGATCCGATCGATGATGTCGCGATGAAGGAGGTAGACGCCGCCATCGATGATGCCTTCGCCGCCGTTCCCGCGCGGTTCGAAGGCGACAATCCGTCCGGCGTCCACGTTGACGACGCCGTACCTCTCCGTATCGGGCAGGCGGCGTAGCGCGAGTTTGCCGAGCCAGTCAGGCGATGGCGGCGGCAACGCGACGTCGAGCAGATTGATGTCAAAGAAACTGTCGCTGTTTGCCATCAGGAACGTCGGCTCGAGGTGCTCTGCCGCAAACCGCAGCGCGCCCCCTGTACCAAGGGGCACAGGTTCGACGATCACATTGATATCGACATGCGGTATCGGTGCGCCCGCAATGGCAGCCTGAATCTCCTCGCCGCGATGCCCGGCGAGGAGCAGAAAGCGCGTGATGCCGAAGCGGGTGGCATTCTCCATGACGTGGAGAAGAAATGGCTTTCCGTCCACCGGCTGCAGTGCCTTCGGTATCGTGCGCGAGCGCTCGTGGCGGTCCGTCTTTTTGCCGCCGACGAGAAGCACCATCTGGGTTGTCATCAAGAGTGGCTTTCGCAACTGTTCTCGCGCGTAAATTTCGCGACAATATATCGGAACTTTATTCATGTCGGAGCGGGAATCGCTCGCGCTCCGGATGCATCGAGATTGTTGAGCATTGTAGCGGAATCCGCTACGCACTGCGGCCCACCGAGCCATCACGGCCGGTGGCCGCGTTTTGGAGAACGTTCATGAGGTCCAAATGTGTTGTCTTCGCATTCATTGCCTCGGTCGTACTAAATCATACCGCGCTTGCGCAGAATCTCAGCGCCGATGACGTCAAGTGGATCAACCAGTGCATTAGCGACAACAAGGGCGGTGCCGCCGAAGCCGTGATTCGCAAGTATTGCATGTGCATGAACGAGAAGATGGACAACAACGAGAACCAGTCCATTACGCAATGGGAAAAGACCCATCCGACGGAGCGGGCGGCTTGCGACAAGGAATCCGGCTGGAAGTAGCCGCCGCATCCGCGCTCTTGACGGGGTGGTTATGCCGCCCCGTCACGTTCCCGCGGTCATTCTCTGGCGGGTTCAGCCCGCCGCATTCAACAGCTTGCCGCCGGCCGTGACCGGTTTGGAGGCGATCAGGATGAACGCGATCACGCAGGGTGCGGTGCCGTTGTTCACCCAGTTGTGGATCGTTCCGCGCTGCACCAGTACGTCGCCGGCCTTGAGGTGCACGTTCACGCCGTCGTCGAGGCCCATGTCGATCTCGCCCGAGATCACCACCGCGTAGTCGATCGAATCGGTGCGGTGATTGCGCGGCGTCACGCCGGGACCAAAGCTCACCACGCGGAACACCGTGCCGTTGTCGAGCGTGGTGCCGACCTTGCGCCCGGACGTGTCCTCGTTGCCGTCGTTGCTCACGGGAAAACCTTCGGTCGTCCAGATCACGGACGAGTTCGCGCCGGGCCGTCCGGACATGACGTTCTTGGTGATTTCGTCGACGGCCACGATGGCGCGGCCGGAATTGTCATGACCGGTGACGACGCGACGGACGGTAAGCGACATGCGTGGAAGCTCCGTGAGGGATGAGGCGGGATCATTTGCGCAATGGGCGACGAATTGCAATGCGGATGCCGCATGTGCCCGGGCGGCGAAATCAGGCCGGCCGGCCGGCGGATTTGCGCTGCCTGGGAACCGCGCTACGCTTGCGGCCACTCGCACACCGCCGGGAGGCCACCATGCTCTTTAACGTCTGCAACTGCGCCGCCGATCCGGCGCTGATCTCGAGCTTCGGCCCGCTCTGCGCCGGCGGGGCGGGCTTCGTCTCCGCCATGGTCGGCGCCATGGTGGCGAATGCGCAGACCGCGCCGGCGCGCCCGCTCGGCCGCACCGTGCCGGAAGTCGACCGGCTGGCGGTGCGCATGGTCACTGACAACGTGGTGGTCCAGTTCGTGCCGAACGAGACGCGCGGCGGCCTGACCATCGAGCGGCGCTCCACCGGCAACACCACGCCCGACGCGCCGCCGTACGCGGCGCTCAATGGCGAGTGGGGGCTTGCGATGCATGCGGAGTCCCAGCGCGGCGGCGAGAAGCGCACCGTGCTGGTCGATTTCGGCTACACCTCGGAAGTGCTCAACAACAACCTCTCGATCCTCAAGATCGATCCCGCGGGGATCGATGCGCTGGTGCTGAGCCACGGCCACTACGACCATTTCGGCGGCATGGTCGGCTTCCTCACCGCCAACAAGGGCAAGCTCAAGAACAAGATGCCGCTGTTCGTCGGCGGCGAGGACGCCTTCTGCATCCGCCGCAATGCCGGCGGCAATTTCGGCGCGCTCGACCGCCGGGCGATCCTCGGCGCCAACCTCGCGCTGATGATGGCGGAAGGTCCGGCGCTGGTCGCCGACCATGCCTTCACCACCGGCCGGATCGCCAAGACCTCGTTCGAGCAGCCGCTGCGGGCGACGCAGGAGATCGTCGGCATCTTCGACGGCTTCGGCTGCTTCCCGGAAGAGATGCCGGCGGCAAAGAACGTCGGCGATTATATCCCGGACGATTTCGACCACGAGATCGCCACCACCTACATGGTGAAGGGCAGGGGGCTCGTCGTGCTCACCTCCTGCAGCCACCGCGGCGTCATCAACGCGGTGAAACAGGCGCAGGCGGTCTCCGGCATCGACAAGGTGCACGCGGTGATTGGCGGCTTCCACATCGTGCCGCCGCTCGGTGACGATTATTGCCGCGAGACCATCGCGGCGTTCCGCGAGATCGACCCCGACTGGCTCATTCCGGCGCACTGTTCGGGCGATCGCTTCTACGATCTGGCGCGCGATGCGCTGGGCGACAAGGTGATCCACTCGGCGGTAGGAACACGTTTTGTGTTCGAGGGGCTTGCGGCGTAGACCGCGCCGCAATCCCCTCAGGCATCGAACGCCGCTACAGCGGCTTCACCGCCACCTTGCGGAACTTCATCACGCCCGCACCGTACTGCAGGCCGAACGGCCCTTCTTCGAAGAAGCCGCTCTGCAGGTCGACGGTCTTCTGGCCGTTGAGCGTCACCACGATATTGCGGCCCTTGGCGGTGATCTCATAGGTGTTCCACTTGCCGGCGGCCTTCGGCATCGGATGGACCTCGGCGAAATACACCACCGCGCCGGTGCCGTACGACGGGTCCTTGCGCTTGTCGAAGATGTTCACCTCGTAGCAGGCCTTCGCGCCCGGATTCTTCGGGTCGCTGCAGCGGACGAAGATGCCGCTGTTGGCGTTGTCGTCGGCCCAGAACTCGGCGTAGATCATGTGATCCTTGTACTTGTTCTTGGTGACAAGGTACGAGGTGCCCTTCTCCATCATCAGCTTGTCGGCGACGATCGCGCCGTCCTCGACGCGCCAGTTGGCTTTGCCGGTCTGTTCCCAGCCGTCGAGTGTCTTGCCATCGAACAACTGAAATCCAGCCGGGGCCGGACTGGCCGGCGGCCGGCGGCGTCACCGCGATGGCGGCGACGGCCGCGGTGAGCCCCGAAGCGAGGGCGAGCGCGCGCATTGACGTGACTTGCATTGGTGATCTCCTCCCTGACGCGTGACGACAGCGTTTCCTGTGCGCAGCGGATGGCGCGATTGCCGCACTGACGGCGGCATTGTTGTCCGGGATGCTCCCGGCCGGCGCGCAATCCGATGTGCGTACCAATGGATGGTAGAAGCTTTCCGCCGCGGCGGGAAGGTGGGCCCGCACGCCCCCGAAACACTCCCGGCCGAACAGGAGTCATGTCCGGCGAGGGCAGCAAACTGGCGCATGACGTACTATGTTGGAAGCTGTTCGGTGCGACTGTCGCGAGGACCAATCCATGCCGCTGCCTGATGACCAAAATCCCTGGCCCGAACTGCCGCTCGCCGCGTGGAAGGACACCTACGCCACGCTGCACCTGTGGACGCAGATCGTCGGCAAAATTCGCCTCACGCTGACGCCGTGGCTCAATCATTCCTGGCACGTCACCTCCTACGTGACGGCGCGCGGCCTCACCACCGGGGCGATGCCGCTCGACGGCCGCGACCTCGAGATCGAGTTCGATTTCATCGACCATGTGCTGTGGCTGCGCACCAGCGACGGCCATTTCCGCCAGGTCGTGCTGCACCCGGTCACCGTGGCGGAGTTCTACGGCGAGGTGATGCACGCGCTGTCGCAACTTGGCGTCACGGTTCGCATCGACGAGATGCCGAACGAGATCGAAAATGCGGTGCGGTTCAGTGAAGACCGCGTGCACGCATCCTACGATCGCGACTATGCCAACCGGCACTTCCGCGTGCTCGCCGCAACGCACCGGGTGTTCGCGCATTTCCGCACCGGCTTTCTCGGCAAGGCGAGCCCGGTGCATTTCTTCTGGGGCAGCTTCGATCTCGCGGTGACGCGATTTTCCGGCCGCAAGGCGCCGCTGCTCAAGAGCCACACGCCGGGACTGCCGGATGCCGTTGGCCAGGAAGCCTATTCGCACGAGGTGTCGAGCGCGGGCTTCTGGCCGGGCGGCGGGCCGATCGACTATCCGGCCTATTATTCCTACGCCTATCCGGAGCCGGAGGGCTTCGCGCAAGCCGCGGTGCGGCCGAAGCAGGCGTTCTATTTCAGCGACTATGGCCAGTTCATCCTGCCCTATGACGCGGTGCGCACCGCCGCCGATCCGGACGCCACGCTGCTGGCGTTCCTGCAGAGCACCTACGATGCCGCGGCCGATCTCGGCAAATGGGACCGTGCGGCGCTGGAGTGCGCGCTCGGCGAGCCGGGGAAGGTGAGGGCGGTGTAGGATCGCGCGATCCGAGATGTCGCTGCGTTCGTCCGCGTGACGTGCAGTGCGGACGGGCGGGCACGCATCGTTGTCTCGCGGGCTGAGCGCGCCCCCGAGCTGTCCCGCGTTCCCTCGCCCGCGACAGGCGAGGGGATGGCGCGCCGCGCGGCGCAACCAGTTGTTCAGTGCACGCGTCCGCAGTTGCCTGCGAAAGCGTGGCGCCGCTCGGCGCGCCACCCGGATGGCTTTCGCCCTCCGGGCTCACTTGCGGCGATCGCTTCCGCCCGCTCTGGACGGTCACTCGGCGCCGGGCCGCGCTTCGCAGGAGGCATTCGCGCCTGCCTGTCAGCGAGCTCCTCGCAGGCGGGCCGTAGTACCCAGCCGGGCGGAGCCCCGACGCCGCCCGGGAGCGCGGCTGCGTGGCCGCGCGCGCGGGCGCCGCACAGCCGATGGCGGGATTTCCCCGGCCCTCGGCCCCGGAAGGTGAGACGCCGCATCTCCAGCGTCCACTCCTCCGGCTGTCCCACTTGCACGACGCCTCATGAAGCGCCCCTCGGCGGACAGGTAATGGGAATATAGTCAGAGAAACAGAATATTGTCAATCAGGTCGACATAATCGCTTTTTTGCGATAATGATGTTGCTATGGTTTGGACCGTCGGGTTTCTCAATGCGGCCGTCGCGAGAGAGGTCGAAGCGCTGCCAAATGATATGCGGGCGAGGCTCGGCCGCTTGATCCATTTGATCCAGGACATCGGCTTTCATGCGCTGCCTCGCGACAGCGTCAAGCATCTCGAAGGGCCGCTTTGGGAGCTTCGCGTCACCGGTCGTGATGGAATTTCGCGAGCGATCTATGTGACGGCGAGCAGACAGCGTGTCGTCATCGTGCATGCTTTCGTGAAGAAGACTCAAAAGACGCCGCCGCGCGAACTTGAAATCGCGCGTCAACGCGCGAAGGAGGTGAAATGATCAAATTCGATACGCTGCACAAAAAATGGATGAAGGACCCGGCTTACCGCAAGGAATACGAGGCGCTGGAGGAGGAATTCGCGTTGGCGGCCGCGGTGGCGAAGGCGCGACTGCGCTCGGGTCTCAGCCAGGCACAGCTCGCGCGGCGCATGAAGACGACGCAGAGCACGATTGCGCGGCTGGAAAGTGGGCGCGGCCAGCCCTCGACCCGCACGCTCGACCGTTTCGCCAAGGCCACCGGGCATCGGCTGAAGATCAGCTTCGTGCCGGTGAAGGCGAGCGGCAAGGAGGCCAAGGCGCGATGAACTTCAAACGAAGGCGTCCCAAGTCGGCGCGCGCCGGCTGCCATCTGTGCAAGCCGCACAAGGCGAACGGCTGCTGCGCGGACCACAAGAATATGCGCATGGGCGACCGGCGGCGATATGAAGCGGGCCGCAATCAATTGCAGTGCGAAAGATTGCGGTAGTTGTAGGGGGCCGTAGCCCGCATGGAGCGCAGCGGAATGCAGGGTCACGGTTGCCCCGGATGTCGCTTCGCTCATCCGGGCTACTTGCTGCTCATCCTCATGATGAGGAGCGCGGCGGAAGCCGCGCGTCTCGAACCATGCAGGCCCCCGGTCCGGGCCGCATCCTTCGAGACGCCGCGCTTGCGCACGGCCCTCAGGATGAGGGGCGTGAGCGGAGATCGCTTGTCGGCGCTACTATGAGACCTTACTTTGCGCTCAGGCTGGGCGGCGCGACATGAAGGTGCGCGAGGCGATCAGGCTGATCGAGGACGATGGCTGGGTTGTCGTCGCGGCCCGCGACAGCCATCGGCAATACAAGCATCCGGCCAAGCCGGGCCGCGTAACGATAGCCGGCAAGCCGTCGGACGATCTTGCGCCTGGGACGCTCAACAGCATCCTGAAGCAGGCGGGCTGAAGGAGAGCCTTGATGCGCTACGCGATCGTCATCGAGAAGTCCGACAACAACTACTCGGCCTATGTCCCGGACCTGCCGGGCTGCGTGGCGACCGGCGCGACGGTCGCCGACGTCGAACGTGACATCCGCGACGCAATCCGTTTCCACATCGACGGCCTCAAGGCCGACGGCCTGCCGGTGCCCGAAGCGACGAGCATCGCGGACTATGTGGAGGCGTGAGGGTTCGCGTTGCTGGATACCCGGATTTCGCTTCGCTACATTCGGGCTACTTGCTGACCGCTCGGTCCTCCGGAGAATCACTGAAGTCAGCAACCTCAGATTCCTCGGCCACGACCGAATGGACAACCTCCTGGAACTTCACAGCTAATCCGCCCTTGTAATAGCGAAACCGCTTATCGTCGGGTCGTTCCGAAAGGAATGCTCTGCCGCGGATGACCATCCGCGGCAGAGCGGCTGGCGATCGGATCGAACCCACCCTGAGCACCTTGTGGCTGCCCCGTAGCGTGATCGTCGTCAGCGCCTTCATCGGACCCGGATGGTTGCCGGAACAACCTGGTTCGCTTCACAAGGCAGGGGTCGACGAAGATGACGGAGATTAACACAGGTGCCGGCCGGTATCGATACAGCCAAAGACAAGCTCGACGTCGCAGTTCACGGCCGGCCCGAGAGCTGGCAGGTGGAGAATACGCCGCGTGGCTGGCAGCTGCTTGCGCCCGAACTGGCCAAGATCGGCGTGTCGCGGGTCGGCATCGAGGCGAGCGGCGGCTATGAGCGTGGCGTGGTCAAGCACTTGCGAGGCCAGGCTTCACCGTCCTGGTGCTGCAGCCGATCCAGGTCCGCGCCTATGCGCGCTTGCATCTGCGCCGTGCCAAGAACGACGCCCTCGATGCCGTTCTCATCGCAGCCTGCGCGGCCGCGATCGATGCCCCACGGATCGGCCGGATGCACGCCTGATCGCGCTTGCCGACCATCTGACCTTCGTCGAGCAGATCGAGGAGGACATCGCCCGTCTCAAGACCCGGCTCGAGCATATCGACGACGTTCGCTTCCGGCGATCGTCATGGCCGACATCGCCGCCTGAAGCGCGGCGGCTCGCCGAACTGCTGCGGATCGTCCAGGCGCTGCGTAACCATGACGATCTCGCCCTGCGGCTCGATCTCGTCCTCAGCGTTCCCGGCATCGGCGAACGGACCGCGCTCGCGCTGGTGATCCGCATGCCCGAACTCGGCCGCATCAGCCGCGAGCAGGCCGCCGCCCTCGCCGGGCTCGCGCCCTTCGACGACGACAGCGGAAAGCACAAAGGCCAACGCCATATCGCCGGCGGCCGCGGGCGCCTGCGGCGCTCGCTCTACGCCGCAGCGCTGCCGGCCGCCTTCCGCTGGAACAAGGCTCTGATCGATCTCTACGCCCGGCTCATCGCAAGCGGAAATGCTCACAACGCCGCTCTCGTCGCCTGCGCCAGGAAGCTTCTGATCTACGCCAACACCGTCGTCGCGCGCGGCACACCATGGGTCAATAAATCCGCCGCGATTTAATGGTTGCTACGGGCTACGGGCTAGATAGCCTCCAGTGGTTGCCTTGAAGGCAAGATGGTATCGGTTAAAATCTCTGAAATTTTTCCTGGCGTATCTTTGCTTCTCATCCAGTTGCGATGCACGAATCCTGGATCATATTTTTTGCTGGTTTTATAAGCAGTGACGAGCCCTGCCTTCGCATCTAGATAGACTTGAAGAAAGAGCTTTCCTTTCCTATCCTCG
>CAVWOV010000031.1:0-114065 GCA_963756715.1 uncultured Alphaproteobacteria bacterium | reverse complement strand
AAAGTCCGGACGGCATTTGTCAGGTAGTCAATCAACCACACTCATCCTTACTCCTTCTTGGTGCCTCGCGTCGTTTCGTGGCAACGCAGTAATTCTGGCGCAGACGCAGCCAGCGGACCTTCAGCAAGCCGCGCTCACTGATTTGATTCCCGCAGCGGGACACGATCTCGATGCTAGTCCCGCGACCACCTCCAGCGCCGATCGTATAACCCAAACCGACGCACCGCATGTGCGCGATGCGCGTCAGGAAACGGGTGGGCCGCGTGTACGACTGAAGTTAGATGATACGCCAGACGCGAACAATGGGAGGTTCGAATCAATGGCGAAATCGTACTACAGCATCGTGCTGGACCATCCGGCACATGAGGTTTGGGCGGTGATCCGCCCATTCGATCACTATGCTTGGGCAGGCGTCGAGAGCAAGACGATCATCGAGGAGGGCAAGGCCGGCGATCAAGTGGGCGCGGTGCGTCGCGTGACTTATGGAGGAAGTGTGCTACGGCAGCTTCTTTTGGCTCATTCCGACGTCGACCGATCCTATAGCTACAGCTTCTGCGGAACGCCGCCGTTCCCGGTGCGGGACTACCGAGCGACCATACGCGTAAGCCCGGTCGTCGCGGACAATCATTCATTCGTCGAGTGGTGGGCAACATTCGATTGCGCCGACGACGAACGGGACAAATGGACGAAGCATTTTGAGCAGCAGGGATTTGCAAACTGGCTCGCGGCATTGTGCCGGTTCATGGTCAAGGCAAGTGCACGGAACGAAGGCGCACGCCAATGAATTTTACCGCACCGAACCGGATCACCCCGGAGCGATTGATGGGCTTCACCTTCGGGTTCGCTCCGCCTGTGATTATTGAGACCGGGCTTCGCCTCGGCATCTTTGATCTGCTCGACAACGGCGCAGGCTCGATCGGTGAAATCGCTGCCTCCAGCGGAGCCTCGGCTCGTGGATTGCGTATTGTCCTCAATGCACTGGTCGGGCTCGATCTCCTGGCGAAGGATCGACTGGAGCGCTATTCGCTGACGCCCGAGAGTGCTCGGTTTCTCGTTTCCGGCAAACCGACGTTCCACGGCGCCTTCTTTATGCTTACCAGCGAGCGGATGCTGTCGGAATGGGGCAAGCTCTGCGCCATCGTGCGGAGCGGCCGACCGACACATCGCGTCAATGAGGAGGACAGCGGAACCAAGTTCTTTCAGCAATTCGTGGAACAGATTTTCCCTATTCACTTTCCGGCGGCGCGTTGTCTGGCGCAGACTTTGCAGTTGTCGAACCTGATCGCGCCGTTTTCTGTTCTCGATCTTGCTGCGGGATCAGGTGTCTGGAGCGTCGCAATGGCAAAGGAGTTGCCGCACGTGGCGGTCACAGCAATAGACTGGCCCGGCATCATTTCGATTACCAAGAAAGTAACGGAGCGCGAGGGGGTTGCGCCTCGATACCGTTTCGTTGCGGACGATCTGCTTGCGGCCGATTTCGGTGGTGACCATTCAGTCGCAATTCTCGGACACATTCTGCATAGTGAAGGCGAGGAACGAAGTCGCCGTCTGCTCAAAAAGACTTTCGACGCTCTTGCGCCGGGCGGAACCGTCGCGATTGCGGAAATATTGATCGATCCGGACCGCAGAGGTCCGCTTCCCGCACTGTTGTTCGCGGTCAATATGCTCGTGAACTCCGAGAGTGGCGATACCTTCTCCCTCGAAGAGATCAGCAGTTGGCTCGAAGCCGCTCATTTCGATCAAGTCCGCACCGTCGATGCGCCTGGACTTGCGCGAAAGATTATTTTGGCGAGCAAGCCAAATCACTAGACGAGGCCTTTTTCCCTTCTCGTTATGAGATCGGCACTTCGTCCACCGCGTCGTTTCGTCGCGACGCAGTAAATTGGGCGCGCTCGTAGCCAAGCGGACACTCCGTAAGCGGCGGTCACCGAATTGATTCCCGCAGCGGGATCGCGATCTCGATGCTGGTCCCGCGACCACCAACTTTGCCGATCGTATAGCTGCCGCCCAGGCCCTGCACGCGCTCCTGCATGCCGCGCATGCCGAAGCCCATCGGCGTGCCAGGCGCAATGCCGCGCCCGTCATCGCGGATCGTCAGCTTGAGTTGCGCCGTGCCGTCGCCGCGCGCCCGATCGCCGGCTTCGGTCGCTTCCGCCAGCGCGATGTCGACCCGGCTTGCCTGCGCATGGCGAACGACATTAGTCAGGCTTTCCTGGACGCAGCGATAGATCGTGAGATCGACCGAGTTGCCGTAGCCCGGCGCAAGTTTGTCGGCCGCAATCGCAAAGGCGATCTCCGGGTGCTGCCGGCCACGCTCGTTCACCATCTCGGACAGGATTTCGCGCAATGGCACGTGGCCGAGCGCCATCGGCCGGAGACGGTTGAGCATGCTGCGGTTGATCACCTGCAGGTGCTCGATGATCGCCTGCATGTCGCGCACGCGCTCGTTCAGTTTGCGCGCGGCCGCCTCGGGCAGTTCACTCGCCACGCCGGCGATCGAGCTCGCATTGGCCTTGAGGCCGAACAGGCTCGGCCCGACTTCGTCGTGCAGTTCGAGCGCGGTGCGGCGGCGCTCGTCGTCCTGTGCGGTGATCAGCCGTTCGTTCAGCCGCAGGTTCTCGGCGCGCGTTGCCTCCAGTGCTTCGGCGAGCGCATTGAAGCGGTCGGTGATGGCGGCAAGCTCGCGCGCCTGCGGACGCGGCAGGCGGACGCGGAAATTGCGATGCTCGAGATCGGCGAGACCGCCGGCTAGCCCGGTGAGCGGATCGAGCACGCGGCCGAACAACACGTAGAGCATGGCGATGATTGCGGCGTTGAGCAGCAGGCCCACCAGCGCAAGCGCGACCGTGTTCTCCCAGACCTCGGCGATCTCGTCGCGCGGCTCGGCGACGATCTCGACCGAGCCGATCCGCTGGCCGTTGACGATCACCGGCACATTGCGGCTTTCAATAGGTGGCGCAATCAACGCCGCAAACCAGCGCGGCGCATCCGGCCGTTCGTCGGCGCGCAACGGACCGCCGCTCCCCGCCGGCGAACCGAGCGCGAGCGCATGGCCGGCCGCATCCTTGACGCCGATTCGCACATGGCGGACGAGCCGCAGTTGCGACGTGAGGTCGGTGAGAAATTTCTCGGCCGGCACCTCCTGCCGCATCAGGCCGACGGCCTCCCCGACCAGAAGTTGCGCGAGCTCCATCGATGCGGCGATCTCGACCCGGGTGGAGTTGCGCGCCTTGACGATGGTGACGCCGCCCGCCACCAGCGCGGCGATCACATCGATCACCACGAAGACGATCAGCAACTGCACGCGAATCGAACGGCCGTACCACAGCGCATGGGCCAGCCGGCTCTGCGACAGAGCCGTGTGCCCGCGCGCCACCGTCGGACCGCTTTCGGATTGTGCGCTGATGAGCGTCCTCCCGTCGCGCAAGCGTTTGGCCGATATGCCGCCGCAGGTCCTCGGACGAGGCTGCGGGCACCGATAGCTTAGACGATCTCGTCGTCCGGCGCAGGGCACGCTGCGCGATCAAACAGGGCGCGTGGCGCAACGATCGCATTTCGGCCCGCGCAAGAATGGACGAGGCCGACGGAACCGCGCCGGCGCCGGGCCGTTGTTGCGGCATGAGCGGACAGGATCAAATCGACCGCGTCTGGGACATCGTCGAGGACGTCGGTGTCGGCATGCTGACGACGCAGTTTCACGGCGGCCTGCGCGCGCGCCCGCTCGAACCGCGGCCGGATCGCGCGGCGGGCATCGTCTGGTTCCTCACCGATGTGCGCAGCACCAAAGACGACGAGGTTGCGGCGGCGCCTGACGTCGGCCTTGTCATCATTGATGCGGACGACAACGCCTACCTGTCGATCACCGGCCGCGCGCAAGTCGTGCGCGACATCGCGATCGCCCGGCGGTTCTGGAAGGAGACCGACGCGATGTGGTGGACGGGGCCGGACGATCCGAACTTGTGCCTGCTCCGCGTTGAACCTCACACCGCAGAGTTGTGGGACGGGCCGGCGAACGCCGCGGTCGCGGCGTTCGAGTTCGTCAAGGCGCGGCTGACCGGCGATGAGCCCAATCTCGGCGAGAACCGCAAGGTGACGGTGACGATGTAAGCCCCGGCGGTTCGGGTTTGTCGCGCGGTCCCGAATTGCGCCGAAGCGACGATCGAAGCGCGCCGAACAGCGGGCGAACCGCGGCGGCTTTTGCCGAAGTCGGCGAGGTCAGCGGTCGAGTTTGAGCTTCTTGCGGCGCTGGGCGAGGGTGCGCAGCCGCAGCGCATTGAGCCGGATGAAGCCTTCGGCGTCGCGGTGATCGTACGCTACGGCGCCCTCCTCGAACGTCACCAAGTCCTGGTCATACAAGGAGAATTTGCTCTCGCGGCCGACCACGCCGACGCTGCCTTTGTAAAGCTTGAGCCGGACCCGGCCGGTGACGAATTCCTGTGATTTATCAATCGCCGCCTGCAGCATCTCGCGTTCGGGCGTGAACCAAAAGCCGTTATAAATCAACTCGCTATACCGCGGCATCAGCTCGTCCTTGAGGTGCGCGGCGCCGCGGTCCAGCGTGATCTGCTCGATCCCCCGATGCGCGGCGTAAAGTATTGTGCCGCCAGGGGTTTCGTACATGCCGCGGGACTTCATGCCGACGAACCGGTTCTCCACCAGGTCGAGCCGGCCGATGCCGTTTTCCCGGCCCATTCGGTTCAATTCGGCGAGCAGTTCGGCGGCTGACAAGGCCTTGTCGTCGATCTTCGTGGGGTTTCCGGCTTCGAAGTCGACGGTGATGTAAGTCGCCCGGTCGGGCGCGTCCTCCGGATTGATGGTGCGCGAATAGACGTAGTCCGGCACCTCCTGCGCCGGGTCCTCCAGCACCTTCCCCTCCGACGACGCGTGCAGCAGATTGGCATCGACGGAAAACGGCGCGTCGCCGCGCTTGTCCTTGGCGATCGGGATCTGGTGCGCTTCCGCGAACTCGATCAGCTTGCCGCGCGAGGTCAGGTCCCACTCCCGCCACGGCGCGATCACCGTCACGTCGGGCTTGAGCGCGTAGTAGGTGAGTTCGAAGCGCACCTGGTCGTTGCCCTTGCCGGTCGCGCCGTGGGCGACCGCATCGGCGCCGACCCGCTCGGCGATCTCGATCTGCTTCTTGGCGATCAGCGGCCGCGCGATCGAGGTGCCGAGCAGATACTGGCCCTCGTACAGCGCGTTGGCGCGGAACATCGGAAAGACGTAGTCGCGCACGAACTCTTCGCGCAGGTCCTCGATGAAGATGTTCTCCGGCTTGATGCCGAGCAGCAGCGCCTTGGCGCGCGCGGGCTCAAGCTCCTCGCCCTGGCCGAGGTCGGCCGTGAAGGTGACCACCTCGCAGCCATAGGTCTGCTGCAGCCACTTGAGGATGATGGAGGTGTCGAGCCCGCCCGAATAGGCGAGCACGACTTTCTTCACGTCTTTCTTCGGCATCGCGCGTTCAACAGTCTCGGTTCAGCTCCCTCGCGGGGGAGGCGGCGCGAAGCGCCGGGGTAGGGATGAAATGCGCGCGGACTATAGGGGGAAAGTACGGGCGTGCAAGTTTGCAGGCGGGCAGCCGAACGGCCAACGGCCGGCATTCGCATCAAACGCAAATCTCTTGACTGATACGCGATACGTATCACATACTGGACCGATGATCCGGAGCTTCGCCGACCGGACGACTGAACGGTTCTTCCGCGACGGCGTGTGTCCAGCACGCTGGCGGGCGTTCGAGGCCGCGGCGGTACGCAAGCTCGATATGGTCGACGCGGCGGTGCGGCTTGACGATCTGCGCTCGCCACCGGGCAACCAGCTCGAAGCGCTCAAGAGCGATCGCAGAGGCGAATTCAGCATCCGGATCAACCGGCAATGGCGGGTGTGCTTCCGCTGGACGCCGGATGGCCCCGAAGGGGTCGAGATCGTGGACTATCATTGAGGGAGGCAAGCATGGCGCGCATCCGCACTCATCCCGGCGAAGTCCTGCGCGAAGAATATCTGCTCCCGCTGGGGCTTTCCGCGCGTGCGCTCGCGAAGTCGCTCGGCGTGCCGGCCAACCGCATTACCGAGATCATGCGCGGCGAACGCGATGTGACCGCTGACACCGCGATCCGTCTCGCCCGCTACTTCCGCACCGATCCGCGCTTCTGGCTCAATCTGCAGACCGCGCACGATATTTCAAAGGCGCAGCAGGAGAACGATTATTCGAAGGTCGGACCGCGGACGGCGGCTTGAGTGAGCTCAAGGGGTGTCGTCTTGGCGAGCGGCAGCCGGATCATCCGGTCCCGCCGGCTGGCTGACCATCGCAACCGGCCGGCCCACCCGTGAAATCCCGGGCCATCCGGTATCCGCAGGCGGTGTTTCAAACCGAGACAGCCGCAGCCAAAAGCTCATTCAGTATGGTTTAAAAAAAAACCTTTCAGTTGTATCATTGTCACACGATAGGCTCCTGATTCATGGGGGGAGACGCAGATGCCGAAATGGATTGGGGCGCTCGTTCTGGGGTCGCTGCTGTCCAGTGCGGCCGCCATGTCCGCGCTGGCGGCGCCTTATGCGGTCAACGATTTCATTCTCGGCACGCAGTTGCCGGCGGCGGCCTTTCGCGACTACCGCTGCGGCCCGAGCGAGCAGTTCGACGGCTTCGTCTGGTGCCAGCGCAACCGTCCGGGCAGTGCGCGACGCGGCCCCTTCAGCGTGACGCAGTCGCTGCTGCACTCGCGCGACGGCAAGATCGCCTACGTCAACCGGCAGCAGAACCCGGTGGTGTTCGACGGCAACGACGTCGATGACGACATCCGCTCGTTCTCGCGCCGGTTCGGCTCGCAGCCGCGGATCACCAAGCTGCCGCGGCGCGGCGGGCTCGAAGGCGTAATGGCGCTGTGGGGCGACGTCACGGTCGAGCCGCTCGATGACGACAGCGTGAAGGTGCTGGCCGACGGACGCAGCCCGCGCAAGGGGTTCCTGGTCGATTACGTCGGCAACCTCACGAAGTCGGCGCAGGACGGGCTACCGATCTTCCGCATCACCGGTGGCGCCGGATTCATCTGGGCGGCCAGTTTCGATCAGCGCGGCCGCGGCACGCTGCGCCTCACCGCGGTCGATGCCTCGATGCTGTCGCCGCCAGTGGCAGACGCGCCGCCGCCGAAGCCGGTGGCCGAGAGCCCGTCGCCGGAGTCTGCCGCCGCGCCCGCCCAGGTCGCGACGGCGGCCGAGCCGCCATCCGGCACCGGCCGGGTGCGGACCGAGATCGTCGACCCCACGGTCGCAGGTGACGGAGACGCCGCAGCCGGCCGCGAAGGCCGAGCCTCAGGCCGCCGAGCCGGCCGCGAAGGTGAATTCAGCGAAAGTCGAACCGGCCGTGAACGTCGCGCAGGTGAACGTCGAGTTCGACGAAGGCGGAGTCGCCGCGGTTTGACGTGCAGGCCGCCGACACGAAAAGCACCAGTGTGGCCGGCGAAGCCAGCGGAATAGACAACGAACTCGCGCGGCTGCGGACCGCAACCAGGCTGGCGTTCGCGATCGTCGCGGGCCTGCTGATTGCGCTGGTGGCGACGCTGCTCATGATTTTCGGCAGACGCAAGCGCGCGAACGACGCCACGCTGGCGGCGAACGCGAAGCGCCGCAGCGTCGCGACGGCCGGAGCCTCCCTTGGCACTGCCGAGGCAGCCGGACCGCGGCTCCCGGCCTATGCCCCGGCGGCCGGCGGTGGACCTTCCACCATCGTGCACACGGTATTCGATAGTCCGGTCGCGGCTCGCGCCGCCACGAGCACGCGCCGCGACAGCGAAACGCCCGCCGCGCCCTCGCACGATGCCCCCGACGCCAATCCGGCACCGCCGTCGCCAGCCGCGATGGAGGAGCAAAGCGCGCTATCGATCGTGCCGGACGATCCGCCCGAGGCGGTCGAGACCGTGGCGCACGACGCGCCCGCCAACGACGATCCGGTCCAGCGGCTGGTGGAGCTCTCCAAGCTGCGCGCCAGCGGAATGCTGACCGAGAGCGAATTCAATCAACTCAAGGCCAGCATCATTGCGGCCACGGCGCGCGACAACGCCGCGTCGAGCGATCGCCCGCCGCACACGGCGCTGTAGGGGCGCGCGGGGCGGAGCGAGGAGCGGCGTCTGCCGGGATTCGTTCGCGGCACTATGGACGAATTCCACAGTACCGCGGACGGCGTTCGCAGGCGTGAAACCGCGTCGCCCCTGCCGCGCCGCATGGCCGCACAACCTCCGCTGTGCCTTGGCGCGCCTCATCCATTCCACTAGGCTGCATCCGACCTGAGCGAGCAGGCGTCTGCGGTCTCCCGATCGCAACGACGGCTGCCGCCGGCGAGATATCCCAACGCTGGGCAACGACGCCGCCTTTGCGGCGCCGGCCCACAACGAACCCAAGGAGCAGACGCCGATGGCTGACTACACCTATGAGTGCGTGAAGGTGACCGTGAAGGACGGCATCGCCTGGACGGCGCTCAACCGCCCCGCCAAGCGCAACGCCATGAGCCCGACGCTGCACTACGAGATGGACGACGCACTGATGCGGCTCGAGACCGACGACGACGTCAAGGTCGTGGTCGTGACCGGCGAGGGCGGCAATTTCAGCGCCGGCCAGGACCTCAAGATGTTCTTCCGCGAACTCGAGAAGAATCCGGCCGAACGCAAGAAGGCTGCAGCAGCGGCCAACCGCTGGCGCTGGGAGCGCATCTACCAATACGACAAGCCCACCATCGCGATGGTGCACGGCTACTGCGTCGGCGGCGCCTTCATGCAGCTCCTCGCCTGCGACTTCGCGATCGCGGCCGAGAACGCCACGTTCTCACTGTCCGAAGTGAACTGGGGCATCCTGCCCGGCGCGCTGGTGTCCAAGGTGGTGTCCGACACGGTGCTGCCGCGGCACGCGCTTTATTACGCCTGCCTGGGTGACGCGTTCGACGGCAACGAAGCGGCGCGCATCGGCATGATCAACTTCGCCGTGCCGCTCGAAAAGCTCAAGGCAGCAACCACCGAGCTGGCCGAGAAGCTGATGACGAAGAGCCCAGCGGTGCTGCGCGCCACCAAACAGGCGATCCGTCATGTGCGTACCATGGACGTGCCGCAGGCCTACGACTACCTCGCCGCCAAGGGCCAGGCGATCAAGGTCGGCGACGCCGAGGATTCCTACAACACCGGCCTGAAGCAGTTCCTCGACGAGAAGGCTTACAAGCCGACGTTCGGGTCGTTCAAGACCAAGGGGCATAAGGCCAAGGCCTGAAGCTGACACGACAATAACGAATGGCGGACAGTGGGTGGCGGTCGGAACCGGCTGCCCGCTGTCCGTCGCTAAATTCAAGGAAGGAACCGACCTATGATCCGCAGAATACTGATTGCCGCTGGCCTGATGATATTCGCCATCGCGGCCCGTCCGGAGGCTGCGCTTGCTCAATTCTACAAGGGCAAGACCATCACCATGATCGTCAACTATCCGGCGGGCGGCCCGAGCGATATCGAGGGCCGCATCGTCGCCCAGCATCTGCCGAACCACATTCCCGGCAAACCCAATGTCGTGGTCAAGAACGTGGGTGGCGCCGGCGGCATCATCGGTATCAACCAGCTCGGCGAAGCTTCGCCGAACGGCGATACGATGGGCTTCGTTCACCCTCGACCTGGTCGCCGAATTCGTCGGCAATCCGTCGCTTCGCACCCACTATGCGGATTTCGTCGCCATCGCCGGCGTCGAGAACCCGCTGGTGGTCTATGCGCGCAAGGACACGCCGCCCGGGCTCAAGGTCGCGACCGACATCATGAAGGCGAAGGACTTCAAGGCGCTGTCGCTCAACGCGCAGAACAGCAATACCGTCAACCAGTCGCTTAGCCTCGACCTGCTTGGCCTGAAGTATCAGGCGATCCCGGCGTATCGCGGCCTGAAGGAAGTCGAGACCGCGATCCTACAGAACATCGGCCAGTTGGCGAACTCCTCGCTGCCCGGCTGGCGCGGCTCGATCCAGACCCACCATGGGCGATGTCGTCATTCCACTCTGGCAGCTTGCCGCGCGCGCCAAGGACGGCAGCTATCCGCGCAGCCCGGCCCTGCCCGAACTGCCGACATTCGAGGAGTTCTACGCCAGCGTGAACGGCGGCAAGAAGCCGTCGGGAATCTTGTACGAGGTGTTGCGCGCCAGCAGTGACCCGCTGGTTGCGATGTTCCGCACCGCCATGATGCCGCCGAAGAGCGAACGCAGAGGCGGTGAAGATCATGCGGACCGCCTTCGTCGAGATGTGGAAGGATCCGGCGTTCATCGCCGACTATTCCAAGATCATCAAGGCGCCCCCGATCCTGGTTTCCGGCGACGACGCGCAGGAGATCATCGCGCGCTCGGCAAGGTCAAACCCGAGATCAAGGCGTTCCTGGTCGACTACACCACCAAGCTGGTGAAGTAGCATATGCGGTCATGCCCGCGCGCGCTGAGCCACGTTGGCGATCCGCGCGGGCACACCGAATTCGCGTCGGCAGACCTCGGCCAGTCCGGCGATCCCCTCGCGGATCTCGTCTTTCGTCGGGCTGGCGAAGCAGAGCCGCATCCGGCACTTGCTGTAGGTCTTGTCGGTCGACCACTCCGGCCCGGGATTGATGGCAACGCCGGCGGCTAATGCGGCCTGATAGAGCTTCAGCGTATCGACGTTGTCGGGCAGCTTGACCCAGAGGAAGATGCCGCCCTTCGGATCGTCGAATTCGGCACTGGTGCCGAATTGCTCGTTGAGCGACTCCATCAGCGTCTCGAGCTTGGCCCGCAGGCCGCGCGTCAGCGCCGGCACATGCTCGGCGAAATGCGGCGCGCAGTATTCCGCCAGCACCATCTGCTCCAAGGCGCCTGAGCCGGCGTCGGTCTTGATGGCGAGCATGCGCGCCAGCATGTCCCAGCGGGCGACGATGTAGCCGACACGCAGCGCCGGCGCGATCGATTTGGAAAACGATCCGACGTGGATGACGCCGCCGTCCGTGCTCATGGCATGGAGCGCGGGCGGACGCTTGCCGTCCCAGATCAGATCGGCGTAGCAGTCGTCCTCGAAGATCGGCACGCCATATTCGGCGGACAATCGCAGCAACTCACGGCGGCGCGCTTCCGGCATGATCGTGCCGGTCGGATTCTGCACCGTCGGAATGGTGTAGATGTATTTCGGCCGGACGCCCTGACGCTTGAGATCGCCGAGCGCTGCCGCCAGCGCATCCATTCGCATGCCCTCACCGTCGAGCGGAATGCCCACCGCCTTCACGCCGAGCCGGGTGAGCCGGTTGATGGAACCTTGATAGCACTCCTGCTCGATCAGCACGGTGTCGCCACGCGCCAGCAGCACACCGTTGACGAGATCGATGGCCTGCAACGACCCGGAGGTGACCAGAATATCGTCGGCCTGGCAGGAGATACCGGCGTCGCGATTGAGCTTCGCAACCAGGAATTCGCGCAACGGCCGGTAGCCTTGCGGACCGCTGGCGAGGCCGTAGGTCGCAAGCGTCTGGCCTTCGCGCTTGAGCACCGCGGTGGCCGCCGCGATCAACCCTTCGACCGGAACCTGATCGGCATCGTTGTTGCCGCCGGTGAAGTTGTACTTTGGCAGACCGGTCCATTTTGCCGCCGGGGCCGGCAATCCGGGCGGCAGCAGCGGCGCGAAGTCGAACAGTCCGGCGGTCATGGCTGATGTCTCGCTACTCGGTTCATGGATCGGCACTGGCAGACCGCACGATACTAGCGCGGTTTGAGCCGTGGTCGATACCGCCCGGCGAGAGCGCATAAACGGCACGAATGAAAACTAACGGCGGCTAGTCCAACCAACCGATGGAAAGAGCGACACAGGTGACAAACAATACGATCGTTCTGTCACAGCATCCTCCGCAATCGTGATTGCGTGATCGTTGGGCCCGTTCAAGCAATCAAGTGACTCGCGGAGTGCGCGCTCACGCCAACGCGGACCCGGACAACCCGCCGGATCGCCGAGTTCCAGGCAGCGAACGTCTCCAGAAGCGATCTGAAGAGATTGCCCCACGGCCCATCCATCATGCATTTGTAGATCGCACTGATCAGAAGGATATGACCGAGGATAACGACCGCAATATACGCAGCGGCGAGGACGATCATGACGATTTCGAGCATGACAAATGTCCCTCATTGTTTTGTCTTCCGGGGCGATCGGACGCGGTGGGCCTCGTGAGCACCTTTTCGGTATCCCAACGCGCATGATCTTGCGGCATGAGGCCGCGGCCGTGTGTGAACTGCTTCACAAGCGCCGGATGTTTTCCGAGGGGTGAAAAATCCGAAGCGGCCGAAATGATGGTTTCCGGAATGCTGGCAGTTAAAGGCCGGTGACCTGGAACGGCGATGGGCCCCTTATTGGGCAATCTTCGATTTCAGTCCGAGCGAAATTGAGCCGTCGCCGGAACGGTTCAATCGGCGCCTGCGAGTCATGGCGCACTCCTCCGCGTCACGCCTTTAGTGGCGGCTTAGACAATCATCGTCACTGGCATTCGTGACCGGCTTACAATCCCGCGAGATTGTACCGCGAGAAGTCATGGCCTTCCTTGACGACGAATTCGAGCAGGAACGGCGCGCCCTTTTCGGTGACGCCGACTGCGTCCTTGATGGCGCCCACGATATGGTCCGGCTTCTCGACGCGGGCTGAAGCGACATTGAGCCCCTCGGCCACCTTGCTGTAGTTGCCGCCTACCGTCATCGCGCCGAACTTCTCGTCCGAAATCTTGAGCACGTCGCGCTCGGCGCCCATGACGCCGTTGTTGAACACGATCGTCAGGATGGCGATGCGGTTGCGCGCCGCCGTCTCGATGTCCATGCCGGTCATGCCGATCGCCGCGTCGCCCATGACGTTGACGCACAGCTTGCCGGGCGCCGCGAGCTTCGCGCCCATGGTGATGCCGATGCCGTAGCCGAGCTGGGTCGACTTGCCCCAGCCCATGTAGGAACCCGCCGCCGTGGTTTCGAAGAACGGCAGCAACTGCTCGCGCGGACTGCCGGAGTCGTGCGTGATGATGATGTTGTCGCGATCGACCGTACGCATCAGATCGCGGATCACGCGATATTGGTTGAGCGGCGTCTCGCCGGAGTCGAGGTGCTTGGCCCATTCGGCGAGCCACGCCTTCTTCCCAGCCGCAACCTCCTCCTTCAGCGAAGCGAGCGCATTGCCGCCACGGGCCGCGCCTTTCTGGCGGCCGACTTCCTCGATCAGCGCGTCGAGCACCAGCGCGGCATCGCCGACCACCGCAAGGTCGACGCTGTACTCCTTGTTGATGTCGCCGGCGTCGTTGGTCGAATGAATGATGGTCTTGCCGGGCGGCACGCTGGGTCCGAACGGCGTCCGGGTGAGGCTTGAGCCGACGGCCAGCACCACATCGGCCTTCGCCATGAAGTCGGTGAACATCTTCGAGCGCGAGCGCGTCGAGGCGCCGAGCGCCAGCGGATGGCTTTCCGGAATCGCGCTCTTGCCCGGATTGGTGGTGACGACCGGCGCGGGCAGGAGTTCGGCCAGCGCGATCATGCGGTCGCTGGCTTCGGCATAGAGCACCCCCTGGCCTGCCCAGAGCACCGGGTTCTTCGCCGCCAGCAGCATGCGGGCCGCTTCCTTGATCGGCCTGCGGATCGGGCGCGCTGCGCAGCGCCGGCACCGGCGCGTAGTCCAGCGTGCCCTGGTACTCGGCCTGGAATACCTCGTCGGGGATCTCGACCATCACGGGGCCGCCCTTGCCGCTGCGCATCGCGTGGTAGGCGCGCCGCATCAGGTCGGGCAATTCCTGCACCGAATGCGCCAGCGCCGACCACTTGGTGACCGGGCGGTAGACTTCGGCGGCACGAAACACCGGGCGCACATATTGCCGCGCCAGCGGCAGCCCGGCCGGAATGACCAGCATCGGGACGTTCTCCGCGTAGGCCTGAGCGACACCCGGGAACGCATTCTCGATGCCTGGTCCGGCTTGAGCCGCGAACACGCCGTTGGTCTTGCCACGCTTGATGCGCGAGTAGCCGTCGGCCATCCCAACACCGACACGCTCCTGCCGGCACAGGATCGGGCGGATATCGAGCGCCGCACAGGCCTCGATCAATGGGTTGCGCGGATAGCAGGACAGAAACTCGGTCCCTTCGCGCTTGAGAATTTCCGCGACAAGCCCGGCGCCATTCATGAGCCAAATCCCCCCGTGTTTTGTTGAAATTGCATGGAGCGACTCATGCCCGGTCTTGCCCCGGTCATCCATCAAAAAATGGCGCCGCCAATCAAAGCACGCCGCATGGCCGCCCTACGCAGGACGCTGCCATATGTGGGCGGGGCGGTGGGCCGCCGCTTCAGTGCGCCGCGGCGGTGCCGGTGCGGGTAACCGTGGGCTTGGACGTGGGAGCCACGGTGGCGGGCCTTGAGGCGACGGCGGGAGCCGACGGCGCAGGCTTGGCAGAGTTCGGATCGCGGTCGCGCGCCACCTTGGCGTCGATCTCGAGCAACGCGTTGACCGGATCGACCAAGCCCCAGCCGAAGTCGTCGTCACGGCCGCCCGGCGCCAGATTTCGCGCGCTCATCGTCAGGATTTCCTCGATGGTGGCGGGATCGGCGTTGGGATTGCGCTCGATCAGCAGCGCTGCGACTCCGCTGACATGCGCGGCGGCGACTGACGTGCCGGTGGTCAACTGATAGCCGCCGTTGGGCGCCGGCTCCAGAATCTCGACGCCCGGCGCCGCCAGCGCGACCTGCGGTCCGCGATTGGCCTTGGCGAAAATCTTGTCATTGGCATCCGTCGCCGTCACAGCGATGACGTTCGGATCGGCGGCCGGAAACAGCGGCGGCGATTTTGGCCCGGCATTGCCAGCGGCCGCGATCAGCACCACGCCTTTTTCGCGCGCCTTCTTCATCGCAAGCTGCAGGACCGGATCGTAGGGGCCGGCGAAGCTCATATTGATGACACGGGCACCTTTCTTGATGGCATATTCGAGCCCCGCGAGGATGTGCTTGGTGGTCGCTTGCGGGGCGTCGCTGGCATCCGGACTGAATGCGTGGATCGCGAGAATCTTGGCACCGGGCGCCACGCCCAGAAGCTTGCGCTGCGCGGCGATCGCGCCGGTCATGCCAGTGCCGTGCGAGTCCGGCTTGTCGCGGCGGCCGACCGCGTCATATTGCTCCGAGATCGAGCGGGCGAGATCGGGATGCTTGACGTCGACCTGCGAGTCGATGACCGCGACCAGCACATTCTTACCGGTCGCAATGCGGTGCACTTCGCCGAGCTTCAGCTTGTTCACGACGTATTGACTCGGGTCACCGCCCGCCGGCCGTGCCGCCAGCGTTTTCGGTACATCGGCGGCGGCGGGTGACGGACCTTCCGGCGGCTCAGACGCAGCATCTTGTGGCGCCGGATCTTGCGGCGCGGCAGAGTCTTGCTCCGTCGTGGCATCCCGCTGCAGATTGAAGACGTAGTTTGGCTGCGCCAGCCCGACGTTCTCGGATTCGAGCTCGCGCACGACGTCGGCCATCGCCTTGTTGTTGGCGACACGGACCTGATACATGGTCCCGCCCGTGAGAACTCATGCTCTCGGCGCCCGCGATGCTCATGCCGTGCTTGCGCATGAGAGCGTCGACCGCCTGCCGCGAGACGTTGGCGCCGACGTGAAAGACCATCTCGTTGGTGACGTAACGTCGCTCGCCGACCGGCGGCACGCCGGTAAAGCCGCGCTCGCCGAAATAGGGCCGTAGCGGAACCCGGCTCCGCGCCAGGAAGTTCAGTCGCCGGTGGTCCAGCAACTGGCGCCGGTAGTCGACCGCGTTGAGCCGGCCGCGCTGATTGAACCCGTTCATCCGGTTGCGGGGATCGGCAGCGGCATTGAGACGATTACGCGGATTGGCCGCGTTGAATCGGTTGCCGGGAGCGGTCCCGTTGTTCAACCGGTTCCGTGGATCAGCCGCGGCGTTGCGACGGCTGCGCGGGTCCGCCGGATTGAAGCGGTTGCGCACACCGGTGGTGGCATTCGGACGATTGCGAGGATCCGTCGCCGCATTTTGACGGCTACGCGGATCAGTCGCCGCGTGCGGCTGTCGCGGATTATTCGTGATGGCGCCGGTATGCCGCGGATCGTTGCTGCCTGGAGTTCCGGTCGCGCCACGCGACGGACCAGCGTTGGGCCGGATTGCTGCGCGGTTCGGATTGGTGACGGCCGGGTTGGACTTGCTCAAGGCTTTCGGCCTTGGCGCAATTCTGGGTGCATTCTTCGGGGCGGCGCTTTTCGCAGCGCGGTTGCGCGCATCGCCGGGCCGGTCGATCGCCTGCGCGTCTCCCACGACAGCGAGCCCGATCACGGCCGCCGTGAGGCCCGACAGAACGAGCGTCCAGGCCGAATGGCGACGGCCGGAATGTGCGGACCCGCAACGGTGCATGAATCATGACTCCCCGCGCGATTCCCTAGGTGGAAATTACGCCGACTTTTAGTCTACCGGTCGACCGAAAAGCGCCGCCGCCGGTCCGCCAGGATGGCGCGGGCTGCGTTATGGCCTGGCGCTCCGGTGACGCCGCCGCCTGGATGCGCACCCGAGCCGCAATGATAGATGCCCTTCAGCGGCCCGCGATAATCGGCATAGCCGAGCGCGGGCCGCGCCCAGAACAACTGATCAAGCGACAGAGCACCGTGGAAGATGTCGCCGCCCGTAAGCCCGAACATCTCTTCAAGATCGAATGGACTGAGCGCCTGCCGGGCGATCACGCTGGCCTTGAAGCCCGGCGCATAGCGCTCCACCGTGTCGATCATCAGGTCGGCCACCTGCTCGCGATGATCGTTCCATGAGCGGCCATCCGGCAGCTCTGGCGCGACGTGCTGGCAGAACAAGCTCGCGACATGCGCGCCGCGCGGCGCCAGCGTATCGTCGAGTGTCGACGGAATGAGCATCTCGATGATCGGCTCGCGGCTCCATCCATGCCGGCGCGCATCCGCGTAGGCGCGATCCATGTAGTCGAGGCTGGGCGCCAGGATGATGCCGGCGGTGTGGTGGTCGGCAGGCTCACTGCCCGGCAATGCCGTGAAGCTCGGCAACCTCGACAGCGCAACGTTCATCCGGAAGGTTCCGGAGCCGCAGCGCCAGTGGCGCATGCGCTCGAGGAACGGCGATTCAAGCGCTCCGTCGGGAATCATGGTCGTGTAGAACAGCCTGGGATTGACGTTCGCCGCCACCGCACGGCTACGGATCGTGCGCCCATCGGCGAGCACGACGCCGGCGGCACGGCCTTTGTCGATCACGACTTCGCGCACCGCAGCTTCGGTCTCGATCTCCACACCATGTTCGACGGCGGCCCGCGCCATCGCCTGTGTGATGGCCCCCATGCCGCCGATCGCGTGCCCCCAGGTGCGCTTCTTGCCGTTCACCTCGCCGAAGGCGTGATGCAGCAGCACATAACCGGTGCCCGGCGTCGCCGGGCTGGCGTAATTCCCGACGATGGCATCGAAGCCGTGCAGGGCCTTGAGCAAATCGCCGTCGAACCAGCCGTCGAGAATCTCGGCGGCAGACTTCGTAAACAGGTCGTAGAGTGCGCGCAGATCTTCGATTGCGAGCCGGCGCAGCCGGTTGCCGAGACGGCCGGCCTTCAGCAACTCGCCCAACGCAGCGATCGACATGCCGCGTGTCAGGTTTGGCGGCGCTTCCAGCACGAACGCGCGCAGCACGTCCGCGCAGGCGTCAAGCTGGCGGTTGAAGGCGCCGTAGCGCTCGGCGTCGCGGGCACTGAATTTTGCGATCTCGCGCTCGGTCCGGCCTTCGGCGGCGAGCAGATACGAGCCATCCGGGGCCGGAAGGAAGTTCTGCGCCCGGCGCTCAACGATGCGCAGGCCGCGGTCGAACAGCCGCAGGTCGGCGATGATCCTGGGGTTGAGCAGGCTCACGGTGTAGGCCGCAACCGAGTTGCGAAAGCCGGGATGAAACTCCTCGGTCACCGCCGCGCCGCCGACCACCGGCCGCCGCTCGAGCACCTTCACCTTGAGTCCGGCCATGCCCAGATAGGCCGCGCATGTCAGGCCGTTGTGACCCGCACCAATGATGACGACGTCGTAGCTGTGCATGGTGACCGGAGGAACCAATGCGGCGGTTGTCTATTTGCGGTACGGACGCCAGATTATGCCTGAATCCGAATCGCCGTCCGGAAACAGCCCTTTCACCGCACGATCTCATCTAATCGCATGGCCACCAGATTGTCACCGTCGCGCTATCTCCGTGTGGGCCGGTCCAAGACCGGGCTCGGCCTGTTCACCCGCGTACCGATCAAGAAGGGCCAGTTCATCATCCAGTATCGCGGCCGCAAGATCCCGACCGCCATCACCGACGATCTCGACAACCGCTACATGTTCGAGATCAATTCGCGCTGGACGATCGACGGGGCGAACCGCCGCAACATCGCGCGTTACATCAACCATTCCTGCCGGCCGAATTCCGAAGTCTATATCGTCGGGCACGAAATCAAGGTCCGGGCCATCAAGAATATCAAGCCGGACACTGAGCTGTCGTACAATTACGGCCGCAACTATGTCGACATGTTCATCAAGCCGGTAGGCTGCAAGTGCCAGGCTTGCGAGAGCAAGAAGATGTCAGTGCGCTCGGGCCGGGTGAAGAAGCGCAAGGTGAAGAAGCGCGGCAAGCGGTGAGGCTGCGCGATGTTTGGAACTGGCGATTTCCTGCAGGGTGAGGTCGCGGTCGGCATCGGGGTGACGCTCTTTAATATCGCCGTCCATGCCGTCGTGATGGGAATCATCGGCTGGGTCACCCACCGCACCTCGATTGCGATTCGAGCCGCCCATGCCTGGGTGCAGCTCGTGCTGGTGACGTGGGCGACCGTCACGATCCTGATGGCGGCACACCTGATCGCGATTACGGTCTGGGCCGTGACCTACGAGATGCTCGGGACGATTCCGGACAATGCGGATGCGTTCTATTTCGCCTTCGCGAACTACACGACGATGGGCTACGGCGATATCGTCCCGGTCAAGCGCTGGCGGCTGCTCGGACCGATGACCGCGATGAACGGCATGCTGCTGTTCGGCTGGTCGGCAGCAGTGATCTTCGACGTGCTGCGCACCATCGCCCGCACGATTCCGGAACCATCCGATACGCCCGAATAACCGGCTTCAGCGTCCGCCGAACCGCTCCAGGGCCCGTTCGACGGCTTCGTCAGTGATCCG
Organism: uncultured Alphaproteobacteria bacterium; assembly: GCA_963756715.1. Lineage (GTDB taxonomy): Bacteria > Pseudomonadota > Alphaproteobacteria > Rhizobiales > Xanthobacteraceae > VAZQ01. The sequence goes on along the minus strand of CAVWOV010000031.1, from coordinate 94,894 downwards.
GGTCCGGCGCCAACGGTAGAGCAAGCCGTGCACGAGCCAGATCACCAGGAATGCGAACACGCCGGCAAACACCACATCGCTGAAGAAGTGCGCGCCCGCCGCCATGCGCAACACACCGACGGCGGCCCCGAAGGCGAGTGCGGCGCCCACCGCCACGGCCCGCCACGGCGGCGGCAGCAGCAGCGCCGGCGCCAGCGTCCAGAATGCACCGGACGGCTCGCCGGCGACAAACGAGCAATTCTTCGCGCAATCGCCGCGCGGATCCCACCAGGGGCGGAAATGTTCTTCGCCGCGGAATTCGATCACGTCGATCGGGCGCGGCCGGGCCCAATGTTCCTTGAAGATCAGATTGGCGACGACGCCCGGCCCCAACGCCAGCGTGACCATCATCAGCACGATCGCACGGCCGGGGATGAGCAGCGGCCGGCGCGGCTGCACCAGCTTGATCGCCAGCGCCGCGACTGCCGGCACCGCGACGAGCGCGATCAGCCAGGTACTGGCATCGCGCAGGCGCAGATAGACCGGATCGTAGCTGCGCCAGAATCCGCCCTTGTGCGGATCGTAGAACAAGCCGGCAAGCTTGAGATCGAGATCGGGCCAGATGCCGAACACCAGCCCCACCGTGGTGGCGACGGCAAGTGCGATCACAAGACCGGTGCGGTTCATGGACGTGTCCCCCGCGACGGTCTAGCGGACGCGCCGCGCGAGTTCAAACCACTGCACCGCTGACGGAGATCAAGCTACTGCGGCTTGGGCGCTTCCTGCCGGCAGACCATGCTGCTGCCCAGAACCGAGAAGTCGCCGCAGCGGTCGCACCCGGCCAGCGCGGCGCCGACCACAATGACCCAAGCGACGGCCATGGCGCGGCGACGCCAACGCTCGGTCGCAGGTCGTTGCCGGAACTCGGGGGTCACTCGCATACCAACCACTCTACCGCAGATTTCCTAACGGATATCCGGCCCGCCCGTTATCGTCCCGGGCGCCGGCAGCAATATGGCGTCGGGGCGGCGGAACACCGGCTTCCAGAATCCGGCGCTCCAGCCCGCGATCAGCCAATAGGCGAAGCCGCCCGCGAGCCCCGCGGCGGTCACGGCGAGCGGATCGTTGAGGGAAATTTTCGAATCGTCGACATAGCCGAACAAATTCCAGCCGATCCAGGCGGTGACCGCGCCGTTGAGCGCATGGAATATCCAGGAGCGGATGGCGAAGCCTTCCGAGATCAGCACCCCGATCGCGCCCGGCAGCCACATCATGCTGAGCAACGTGACAAGCAGGACCGGCGCCGCGAATACCGCACCCAGCATGGCAAAAGGTGGCTCGTCCGGATTGGGCGCCGCACCAATCTGGCCGAGCTTCCACGAGCCGAACACGATCACCAGCGTGCCGGCGATTACCGCGGCCAAGTAGCCAAACGGGACCAGGATGAAGCGAAGGAGAAAGCGGCCGAGGCTGTCCATGGAACGCCTATCGGGGGGTCAAGTCCCCGTCGGATAGCCCCTCAATCTGTCATTGCCATGGCACGCAGCGCGAGCCGCTCGCGGGCGGAGAGCTTTTCAGTCGCGCTCTTGAGCTGGCCGCAGGCGGCGAGGATGTCGCGTCCGCGCGGGGTGCGCACCGGCGATGCATAGCCGGCGTTAAACACCACTTCGGAAAATTTCTCGATCTGATCCCAATCCGAGCACTCGTACTTGGTACCCGGCCAGGGATTGAACGGGATCAGATTGATTTTCGCCGGAATGCCTTTGAGCAGGTTCACCAGCGCGCGTGCATCGGCAAGCGAATCGTTCACCCCCTTGAGCATGACGTATTCGAACGTGATGCGCCGCGCGTTCGACAGGCCCGGATAGCTGCGGCAGGCGTCGAGCAGTTCCCGGATCGGATATTTACGATTGAGCGGCACCAGCTCATTGCGAAGTTCGTCGCGCACGGCGTGCAGGGATACCGCCAGCATCGAGCCGATCTCCTCGCCCGCGCGCGCGATCATCGGCACCACGCCGGAGGTCGACAGCGTGATTCGGCGCTTGGAGATGCTCAGGCCTTCGCCGTCCGCGATGACGCCGATGGCGTCGCGCACCGCCTCGAAATTGTAGAGCGGCTCGCCCATCCCCATCATGACGATGTTGGAGACGAAGCGATCGCCCTCAGTCGGCAGGCCGGGGCCGGTGGCGCGCTCCATGCCGGGCCAATCTTGCAGCCGGTCACGCGCCACCATCACCTGGCCGACGATTTCGCCCGGCGTCAGATTGCGCACCAGCCGCTGCGTGCCGGTGTGGCAGAACGTGCAGGTGAGCGTGCAGCCGACCTGGCTGGAGAGACAAAGCGTGCCGCGGTCGGTCTCCGGGATATAGACGCACTCGACTTCGTGCGGGCGCTCCCCTTCATGCTCGCCGGGCAGCCGGATCAGCCATTTGCGCGTACCGTCGACCGAGACCTGTTCGGCAACGACCTCCGGGCGCGCCAGCGTGAAGTGCGCGTCGAGCGTCGCGTGCAAATCCTTCGACACGCTGGTCATCTGGTCGAAGCGCGTGGCGCCGCGAACGTAGATCCAGTGCCAGATTTGCTGCACCCGCATCTTGCGTTGCGCGGCGGGCACGCCAATGCCGCCGAGCGCTTCGGCCAGCGCAGCGCGCGTCAGCCCGACCAGCGACGGCTTCGCCGGCGGGACGTACTGCTCGAGCGGCGCCTTCTCGACGAACTCGGCCGTCGGTGCAGAAACGGTGGCGGTCGGCATGATCTCCAGGTCGGCGGACATGGTGGCTGTCTAGCACAGATAAGATCGGCCGCGAGGCCCGGCCAGCGGCTCGCCCAGCCTTGGCCGCGACTATGCGCCGTTCAGCCGTTCGAGCAGGGCCATCGCGGCCGCGGGCGCACGGACCTTGGCACCGGAGATCATGTAGACGAACACGTCGCGCGGTTGCTTCGGCGGCGATGCCGTCGCGATGGTGGGCATATCGGCCGGCGCGCCGCCCGCCGCCCACGTTTGCGCCCGCTTCGTCCAGGTATCGAGCGCCTTCGCCGCGTAGCCGGTCTTCTCCTTCTCGGATGTCCCCTGCAGCCGCAGATAGACGAAATCGCTCGTGACGTCGGCAATCATCGGATGCTTGCCGGACTCGACCAGCACCGGCGCCACGGCATGCTTGCGCAAGAGCTCGATGAAGGCGGCATCGAGAAAGCTCTCGTGCCGGACTTCGACGGCATGACGAATGGCCCGGCCGTCCAGTTGCGGCGGCAGCAGCGCGAGGAAGGCCGCGAAGTCCTCGGGATCGAATTTCTTGGTCGGCGCCATCTGCCAGAGGATCGGGCCGAGCTTCGATTTCAGCTCCAGCACGCCGCTGGTGAAGAAACGCTCGATCGAGGGGCCGGCTTCCGCCAGGACGCGGCGATTGGTGGCGAACTGCGGAGCCCTTAAGGGAAAACACGAAATCGTCCGGCGTTTCGCCCGCCCATTTGCGAAACGTGTCCGGCTTCTGCGTGCGGTAGAAGGTGCCGTTGATCTCGATGGTCGTGAGCTTGCGGCTGGCATATTCGAGTTCGCTGGCCTGCCGCAGCCCTTTCGGAAAGAACGTGCCGCGCCAAGGCTCAAACACCCAGCCGCCGATGCCGGCGCGCACCGTGCCAGACACGTCACTCCCTCCCGCAGCGACGGGAGAGAGCCGGCGTCACTTGCACTCCTGCTCGGCGCGGTCGATCGCCTGCGAGAGCCCCTTGAGCGAATACTGGTCGGTCGAAATGGTGCCGCGGCCTGATGTGCCTTTGACGACCAGGTCGGCGCCCTTGCGCATCGCTTCGATCATGCGCGCTTCCTCAGCGACGTTCTTGATCCAGGCACCGTCGTTCTGCGTGTACATGGCGAACTTGGTCGTGCCGATTTCGGCGGTCGCATCCGATGACGTCTTGAACGGATAGCCGATGATGACCGACACCTCGTTCTTCACATTTTCCTTCGGACGGGTGGAGACGAAGATATAGGCGGGGTCGCGATTGCGGCCGGGGGGATTGGTCGACGACGATTTCGGCTTGCCAAGCGCAAAGCAGACCTTCGAGCCGTTGGGCGTCGCCGTATAGGCGCCCCAATCGCCGTACTGGGCGAGCAGCGTGGGCTGGGCCTGTTCCGCCGACGCTCCCGTCGCCAGACAGGTCGCGCAGATGATTGGCAATGTCGTTGCGATGATCCGAATCAGAGTCATCGGCCCCTCCTCCTTGGCAATAAGCGATCGAGCCGGGATTCCACCAATGGCATGGAATAGCTCGCGAATTCGGCAATGTGAAGGCGGCATAAATTCGTCCTGGGGCGGGCCGATTCGCCCGCCATTCCGGGAGCTTGCGGCAGCCATGCGGGGCTCCGCCGATTTTGCCGCTGGGTACGGTGCGGCAATGGATCGCGCGGCAAGTGACGTGTTATCGTCTCCACTCCTGCCTCAACCATAGTTTCTCCCGTGAAAGCCATCCTCTGTCAAAGCTTCGGCACGGCCGACGATCTCGTCCTCGCCGAGGCCCCCGATCCGGTCGCAGGACCAGGCCAGATCGTCGCCAAGGTGGCGGCGGTCGGGCTGAATTTCTTCGACACCCTGATCATCGCCGGCCGGTACCAGGTCAAGCCGCCGTTCCCGTTCTCGCCGGGCGGTGAGTTCGCCGGCGTGGTCGAGGCGGTCGGTGACGGCGTGACCCGCCTCAAGCCCGGCGACCGCGTCATGGGCTACACCAACTTCGGCGCAGCGGCGGAGCGCGTGGCGGTCAAGGCCGATCAGCTCGTCAAGATTGCCGACGATCTCGACTTCGACCAAGGCGCGGCGCTGACCATCACGTACGGAACCAGTTACCACGCACTCAAATACCGCGCCGCGATGAAGCCCGGCGAGACGCTGGCGGTGCTGGGCGCCTCAGGCGGTGTCGGGCTGGCGGCGGTCGAACTGGGCCGGCTGATGGGCGCGCGCGTCATCGGATGCGCCTCGACGGACGACAAGGTCGCGTTCGCGCGCGAACACGGGGCGCACGAGGGAATCAATTACGACAAGGAAGATTTACGCGCCGCGCTGAAACGGCTTGGCGGCACGCACGGCATCGACGTGGTGTTCGATCCGGTCGGCGGCCCCTACAGCGAACCGGCCGTGCGCTCCCTCGCCTGGGAGGGACGGCATCTCGTGGTCGGCTTTGCGGCCGGCGACATTCCGAAGCTGCCGCTCAACCTGGTGCTGCTCAAGGGCTGCAACATTCTCGGCGTCTTCTGGGGCGCCTGGGTGCGCAATGCCGTGCAGGACTACCACGCCGCGCTCGAAGAGCTCGCCCATTGGTGCGCCGAGGGCAAGCTGTCGTGCCACATCCAGCAGGTCTATCCGCTCGCCGAGACGCCGCAGGCCATCAAGGCGCTGGCGGAGCGGCGAGTCATGGGCAAGTTGATCGTGCATCCGTAGAGCGTCGGTCCCCTCGCCGCCGCTCGGGTGGCGGGCGCACTACGATCTCGTGCTCCGGATACGCGCCAGCGCGGCGCGCGCCGCCTCACGGTGCTCGGGACGCAAGTGACTGGACACCAGCCGCAGCGCGGTCAGCAGAATGGCGGCGTCGTCGGTGAACCCGACCAGCGGCAAAATGTCCGGAACGAAATCGAACGGCAGAACGAAATACGCCAGCGCCGCGAACAGCGCCGCCTTCACCTGCACGGGCGTCGCATGATCGAACGCACAGTAATAGGCGGCGAGCAAATCCTCGGCAAACGGCAACCGCGCGGCGACGCGCTTCGCCTTGTCCCAGAAATCGCGGCGCACGCGCGCCTCGTTGCGATCGGCGCGGCCGTCGCCACCCGATTGTCCCCAAGAGGCGGCCCGCTGAAACGACATCGTCGGCTCCCGAGTTGCAGGATCGAATCGCCCGCTAAATGGTCATCGCAACGGTTTGCTGCAAGACGATCCGCAGTCATTTTCACACCGTCCGCGCGCGTCAGGCCGCGGCGGTCGATTGCGCCAGCCGGTCCATCACCTCCGCCAGCTTGACGTCGCGCTCGGTAACGCCGCCGGCATCGTGGGTGGCGAGCGTCACCTCGACCTTGTTGTAGACGTTGAACCATTCGGGATGATGGTCGAGCTTCTCCGCCACCAGCGCCGCGCGCGCCATGAAGCCAAACGCCGCGTTGAAATCCTCGAACGTAAACTTCCTGCTGATTGCGTCGCGACCTTTGACCTCGCTCCAGCCCGACAGCTTGGCAAGCGCGGCCTTGCGGGCATCGCCGGTTAGTTTCTGCGCCATGGTTGTCACCTCGCGGCGGCGATTGTGCCACGAAACCGGGGCGCACGGCCACTCGCAAAGCGCGGCCGGGCCATTACCTTAGAATTGGAACCTAGTTGCCGCGGAGGCTTCATGTCCTGGTCGCTCAACATCGGCAGGATCGCCGGGACGGCGGTGCGGGTGCACATCACCTTTCTGCTGTTTCTCGTGTGGATCTTCCTTGCGAGCTACAGTGCGGAGGGACAGCAGGCCGCGGTATCGAGCACGGTGTTTCTGCTCTTGTTGTTCGCCTGCGTGCTGGCCCACGAATTTGGGCACATCTTTACGGCGCGTGCCTTCGGAGTGGCGACGCCGGACGTGACGCTGCTGCCGATCGGCGGACTGGCGCGGCTCGAGCGCATCCCCGAAGAGCCCTACCAGGAATTGCTGATTGCGATTGCGGGTCCGCTGGTCAACGTCGCGATTGCGCTCGCACTGGTGCTGTTCGCGGGCGCGCATCTCCATGTTGGCGATCTCTACGCGGTCGAGAGCCCACGCGTTTCGATGCTCGACCGGCTGGCGGCGGTGAACATCTTTCTTGCCGTGTTCAACATGATCCCGGCCTTCCCGATGGACGGCGGCCGTGTGCTGCGCGCATTGCTCGCGACGAAGCTCGGCTTCGTGCGCGCGACCGGCGTTGCCGCCGCGATCGGCCAGGCGGTGGCATTTGGACTTGGCTTTACTGGCCTGTTCTACAATCCGATGCTGATCTTCATCGCCATCTTCATCTATCTGGCAGCGTCCTCCGAAGCCCACGCGGTAGCGATGCGGACGATGTCGCAAGGCGTGCCGGTGAGCACCGCCATGATGACCCAATACGCGACCCTGACGCCGGACGCGCCGGTCGAGGAGGCGGTGCAGACACTCTTGCGAACCAGCCAGAGCGAGTTTCCGGTGATCGACGGCGCCGGCAAGCCGATCGGACTGCTCGGGCGCAACGATCTGTTTCGCGCGCTCAAGGAACGTGGACCTGATGCGCGCGTCGCCGATGCGATGTCGACGACGCTGCCGACCGTGAGCCAGCGCCGCTATCTCGACGACGCACTGCGCATCCTGCAGGAGAAGTCCGCGCCCGCGGTGGCGGTGGTCGACACCATGGGGCGGCTCGTCGGGCTGGTCACGTCAGAGACGGTCGGCGAAATGATGATGCTGCACAATGCGCTGCCCAAGGGCGTGAGGTGGGGACCGTGGAGCAAGCCGGCGACGTGATCTCTCCGTTCGTTCCCGCGCAAGCGGGAACCCAGGAGCCGCAGGCTCAGTGATTGTGATTCTGGGTCCCCGCTTGCGCGGGGACGAACGGTGGTGGTGGAGCTACGCGCTCTTGCGCATCGGGGCCAAACCGTCCGGGCCCATCGCGCGGCGGCCGCTGCGGTCACCACGGTCGTCGCGGGCTTTGGTCGAATAGTACGACGCATTCTGCTCGCCGCGCAGCGCCTCACGCGTAAACTGAATGAGATGATGGGCGATGAACCCGATGCCCAGCACGGCGTCGATCTGTCCGCGCCGCATCGCGTGTCGCGCCGCGCGCCAGAACGGCCGGCGATAATCCGACAGCACGCCGATGTGCCAGAAAACCCGGAACGCCAGCACCAGCGCGCCCGACAGGTTCGCCCAGTTGAGCTTGCCCTTGGCGGGCGCGATCATCCGGTTGACATAAGTTGCATCGACCTGGTGGTGGAAGCGCGAGAACAGCCGCTCCGGATCGTTCGCGTAAGCGATGCAGCGCCGCCAGCTCGCCACGACCTCATCGTACGGGCGCAGGAATCGCACGTTACTTTCCAGCGTCGGGTCGTCCTGCAGCCGCTGCGCCTTGTTGAGCCGGTCCCAGAGCGGCGTCTTCGGCAGCGCCTGCAGCAGATTGATGGTCAGCATCGGGATTTGGGAAATGTCGATGAAATCCTTCAGCCGGCTTTCGGTATCGTCCGAGTCAGTGTCGAGGCCGAGGATAATGCCGGAGGTGACCTCCAGCCCGTAGTCGTTGAGCGTTTTGATCGACTCCATCATCGGCACGGCGTTGTTCTGATCCTTGCGCATCGCGTGAAGCGCATCGGCTTCCGGCGTCTCGATGCCGACGAACAGGCCGAGGAACGACGCTTCACGCATGAGCTTCAGAATTTCCGGCTGCTTGGCGATGTTGAGCGTCGCCTCACAGGCGAATTGCAGCGGGTAGCCGTGCTGTTTCTGCCATTCGACCAGCACCGGCAGCATGTCCTTGGCGGCCTTGCGATTGCCGACGAAATTGTCGTCGACGAAGTAGACCACCGGCGGATGCACCTGGCGGCGCATGGCGTCGAGTTCGGCGGTGATCTGCTGCGGCGTCTTGAGCCGCGGCTGCCGGCCATAGAGTCCCGGGATGTCGCAGAACTCACACAGATAGGGGCAACCGCTGGAGAACTGCAGCGTCAGCATCAGGTAGCGCTTGAGCGGGATGAGGTCGTAGGCCGGGATCGGAAAATCCTGCAGCGGCAACCGCTCTTTTGTGACGAACCTCAGCGGTGCGGCAGGTCTGGCCGTGCTCTGATCGACCAGCGCGATGATCTGATCGGTCGCGTCACCCATCTCGCCGATGTGGAGATAGTCGATGTCCGGATACATTTCGGGCGCCGCGGATGCCGAGGGCCCACCCAGCATCACCGGCTTGCCGGCCGCATGGGCGCGCTCGGTGATGTCGTGGACCTGTCCGGCCTGGACGTGCATGCCGCTGATCACCACGACATCGGCCCAGGCGAAATCGGCCGGCGTTGCGCGGCTGATATTTTCGTCGATGAACCGGACCGGCCAGCTTTCCGGCATATAGGCGGCGATCAGCAACAGTCCCTGCGGCGGCATGAACGCCCGCACGCCCTTCATCAGCCGATAGGCGTGGTTGAAAGTGCCGAACGCCGGAGTGTAGTGCGGAAATACACACAAAACCCGACGCTGATTGTTGACGGCGACCGGACAGCGCACGAGAACCCCCTGTGACTGCGGCCCTATCGTCGCCCTGGGCGCGGCGCGACGCAAGAGCCTCGCGATATTTGCGGCAATTCCGCTAACCTCTCCCGGGCGCGGAACTTACCCTAGCCGCTTGAAATTGCATCGCTTTCGATAACCGCATGCCGCCATCCCGCCGCCAGGGCCCGGTTTATTGTGCATTGCGTCTTGCGGCTTGGTGACTATATTCGCGCCGAAAAGCGGGCCCATTGTGGCCCGCGCTTGATTTTCCGGATCGCACGCATGAATCTTCGCAACGTCGCCATTATCGCGCACGTCGACCACGGCAAAACCACGCTGGTCGACCGGCTCCTGCAGCAATCCGGTTCCTACCGGGAAAATCAGCGCGTGGTCGAACGCGCGATGGATTCCAACGATCTCGAACGCGAGCGCGGCATCACGATCCTGGCCAAGGCCACTTCGATCCTCTGGCAGGGCACCCGGATCAACATCGTCGACACGCCCGGGCACGCCGATTTTGGCGGCGAGGTCGAGCGCATCCTCCACATGGTGGACGGTGCCCTGGTGCTGGTCGATGCCGCCGAAGGGCCGCTGCCGCAGACCAAGTTCGTGGTTTCCAAGGCACTGAAAATGGGCCTCAAGCCGATCGTGGTGATCAACAAGGTCGATCGCGCGGACGCCCGGCCGACGCAGGTGGTGAACGAGGTGTTCGACCTGTTCGCCGCGCTCGACGCCAGCGAGGAGCAGCTCGAGTTCCCGATCCTGTATGGCTCGGCCAAGCAGGGCTGGATGGCCGAAAGCCCCGAGGGACCGCAGGACGCCGGCATGCGTCCGCTGTTCGATCTGGTCCTGCGCCACGTCAAGCCGCCCAAAGTCGAGGACGGACCGTTCCGCCTGCTCGGCACCATCCTGGAAGCCAATCCCTATCTCGGCCGTATCGTCACCGGCCGCATCACCTCCGGCACGGTCGTCCCCAACCAGTCCGTGAAGGTGCTGGATCACGACGGCCGGCTGATCGAACAGGGTCGCGTCACCAAGGTTCTGGCGTTTCGCGGGCTTGGAGCGCACGGCGGTCGACAGCGCGGAAGCGGGCGACATTGTCGCCATCGCCGGACTGCCGGACGCGACGGTCGCACATACGATCTGCGATCCGTCGGTCGAGACGCCGATACCGGCGCAACCGATCGATCCGCCGACACTGGCGATGACCTTCCGGGTCAACGATTCGCCGCTCGCCGGCACCGAAGGCGACAAGGTCACCGGCCGGATGATCCGTGACCGGCTGCTGCGCGAAGCCGAAGGCAATGTCGCCCTGCGCGTGCGCGAGTCCGACGACAAGGATTCCATGGAGGTCGCAGGCCGCGGCGAATTGCAGCTCGGCATTCTGATCGAGACGATGCGCCGCGAGGGCTTCGAACTATCGGTATCGCGGCCGAGAGTTTTGCTGCGCGAAGACAGCAGCACCGGCGAAATGATGGAGCCGATCGAGGAGGTCGTCATCGACCTCGACGAAGAGCACTCCGGTATCGTGGTGCAGAAGATGTCGGAGCGCAAAGCCGAACTGATCGAGATGCGGCCCTCGGGCGGCGGCCGTCAGCGGCTGGTGTTCTATGCGCCGACGCGCGGGTTGATCGGTTACCAGGGCGAACTGCTCACCGACACCCGTGGCACCGCCATCATGAACCGGGTGTTTCACGAATATGCGCCGTTCAAGGGCAACATCCAGGGCCGTCGCAACGGCGTGCTGATTTCCAACGACGTCGGCGAAGCCGTCGCTTACGCGCTGTGGAATTTGGAGGATCGCGGCCCGATGATGGTCGAGCCGGGCTGGAAGGTCTATCGCGGTATGATCGTCGGCGAGCATACGCGTGATAACGACCTCGTGGTTAACGTGCTCAAGGGCAAGAAGCTCACCAACATTCGGACTACGTCAAAGGACGAGGCGGTGCGGCTCACGCCGCCGATCCGGATGACTCTTGAAAGAGCGCTTGCCTACATTCAGGACGACGAGTTGGTCGAGGTGACGCCGAAGTCGATACGCTTGCGCAAGAAGCTGCTCGATGAGCACGAGCGCAAGCGTGATGAGCGGCGCAAGGAGACCGAACAGGTCTGATGCGAGTTGGCTCTCCAAGCACAATTCGCTGACGCGCGAATCAAAACTGTCCCAAAATGATTCGGGTGCATTGGCGCCCACCTCGAACACCTTACCGCCGCACCCGCAAAGCGCGCGAGACACCGTGCTCGCAGCGTTTGGCGCGCGTTTGCGCGGCAATTGCCAGAGAAGCGTTGCGTCGCTACCACAGTTTTCAGATGTGCCGATGGATTAAGGGCTTTTTGAATTCTACAGATCGATTTCGATGCCGCGATGTGTGGCCAAACCACACCACTCGTCAGAACCATTAACCGATCGTTAAACATGGGGCTTGAAGAACGACCAACTGCTTGCTTCTATTCACCACATGAGCACGACCCTTATCGAAGTCCGGCGCGCGAAGCCTTCCGATGCGAAGGCGGTTGCGGCGACCCATGACGAAGCCTGGCGCGGCGCCTATCAGGGCGTCATCCCGGGACCGGAACTCGACAAGCTGATCAACCGGCGCGGTCCGCAGTGGTGGGACAGTGCGATCCGCAAGGGCAGCCGCATCGCGGTGCTGGCGTTCGGCGAATGCGTCGCGGGTTACGCCAACTACGGACGCAATCGTGCGCGCAGCCTGTACTACGATGGCGAGATCTACGAACTTTATCTGCGGCCGGAATTCCAGGGCCTGGGGTTCGGACGCAAGTTGTTCACCGCGGCGCGACGCGATCTGGTGCAGAGCGGACTCCAGAGCCTGGTCGTATGGGCGCTATCGGATAATGAACCCGCCGGTGAATTCTATCGCACGCTTGGCGGCAAGGCGGTCGCCCGCTCCTCCGAGCGGTTCGGCACCAAGGTGCTCGACAAGGTCGCCTTTGCCTGGAATGGCTAACGGCCGTCGCTGACAATCAAGCTGTTAATGTGATGCACGCGCGCTGCGTCGCTTCTACCAGCGGCGCTTGATGCTGATCTATCCGCTATTATTGCCGGGCTTGAACCGAACTGTATTGCAGCGGTGTTTGTTTTTGATGGATGCACGGGTCAATCCCGCACATCCCGGGTCAGCAAGCTGCCGTCAGGATTATCGGAAAAACGGAAAGAAGAAGTTCTGGCGATCGCGGCGGCGATAGGACCGGTCCTCGTAGTACGAGGATCGGCGATGGCTTTGGGTACGCGCGGCTCTGCGCGGCTTCACGGGAGCAGGCGCGACCTCGGCTGCGGGCGGCGTGGCCTCGGCAGGCGACGCCGCCTCTGCGGCAGGCCGCGTGCCGTCGGTCGCATGAGATTCGGTTGAGGAAAGCGCCGCTTGCTTCGCCGGACGCGCCTCGTCGGTCGACTTGGCCTCACTCTCCTTGGCCTGCACCTTGTTTCTTGACGCCACCTTCGCCTTGGCCGGAGGGAGAGCGATCAGGGGCGCGGGCTCGAAGGCGATAGCGGCCGGGACCCGGAGCTTCGCAGGCGGAGATTGAACGGCAGCAGGCGAATCGGTCTTGGCTTGAACGGCGACCGGCTTTTGTGCCTTGCTCGACTTACAATCGCCCTTGCGGTCGTCCGCGGCATTGCCCGGACAGGACGCCACTCGATCGGCATTGGTGATCTTCGGTTCGACGACCGGAGCTGCAGCCACCTTCTTCTCGACCGGCGGAGCTGCGAGCGCCTTCGTCTCAACGGCCGGATCCGCGATCTTGGCCTTCGTCTCAACGGCTGGGGCCTTCGCCAACGTCGCCGGGATAGCCGGGGTCGCGGTGATCACGACCGGGGCCGCAATCTGGCTTGAAGATTGCGCAGCCAGCGATAATGCGCGCGCGCTTGGGAGTTCTGGATTGAGCAGCGCAAAGCCGCTCGCGCAGGCGATCAATCCGCCGGCGCCGAACGCCAGAACGGTGCCGAGCTTGCGGCTAAAGTTCGGAGAGGAAGTCGCATATTTTCGCTGCGAGCCGCGGGAAAAGTGCATGGTTACTACCTTTGATACCCGTCCCACCCGTTCAGTCGGCGCACCGACGCAGGCCCATTGGCCAAGCGCACCATGGGTGGGGCCTTCGGTTTAGTCGTCTGAGAACCCGAAAAGGTTCGACGAGGGGGCTGCGGCTCAATGTCCGGCGGCGGCCGGTATTGGGGTCACGATTTAATCCCGGCCGTAAACATTATCGATGCCCATTCCGCTTGCCGGCATCTGGTAACCGGCAATCGAGCAGGCCGCCCGTAGCGTATTGGCGAGCAGGCAAGCGATGGTCATCGGGCCGACCCCACCCGGCACCGGCGTGATCGCACCGGCAGTTTCCGACACTTCGGTAAATGCCACGTCACCGACAATGCGTGACTTGCCGTCGGCGCCCGGCGCGCGGTTGATCCCGACGTCGACCACGGTCGCGCCCGGCTTGACCCAATCGCGCCGCACCATCTCGGGCCTGCCCACTGCCGCGAACAGCAGATCGGAGCGCCGGCAGACCGCCGGAAGATCGCGCGTCTTGGAATGCGCGATCGTCACGGTGGCATTCTCGTCGAGCAGAAGCTGCACCAGCGGCTTGCCGACGATGTTGGAGCGGCCGATGACAACCGCTTCCAGCCCTTCGAGCGAGCCCCGCACGACCTTCGCCAGGTAGATGCAGCCCAGCGGCGTGCACGGCGTCAGAGCCGGCAAGCCGGTCGCAAGCCGCCCGGCATTCACCGGATGGAAGCCGTCGACATCCTTGGCGGGATCGATGCTGGCGAGCACCTTCTGGCTGTCGATATGCGGCGGAAGCGGCAACTGCACCAGGATACCATGCACCGTCGGATCGGCATTGAGCCGGCCGATCAAGGTCAGCAGTTCGGCTTCGGAGGTCGTGGCCGGCAGGCGGTGATCGAACGAGCGCATCCCGCTGCCGGAGGTCATCTTCATCTTGCTGCTGACATAGACCTCGCTCGCCGGGTCGTTGCCGACGAGTACGACCGCGAGCCCAGGCACGATGCCACGGTCGCGCACCAGGCGATGCACCGCATCGGCGACCTTGCCGCGCAAGTCGGCCGCGATCGCCTTGCCGTCGATGATTTGTGCGGTCATGTGGCCTCCCGCGCTTGCACTACCCGATCGCGTACAATTTCTCCAGCACCGCTGCGAGCGACGTCCCCCTGCCGGATATCCTCAACCGCTTGAGGCGCGAGGTCGCCCCTGCGACCAGTTCAACGTCGCGCCGAGCGACCCCGATGGTCTTGGCGACAAGCTTGAGCAGAGCGGCGTTTGCCTCGCCTTCGCTCGCCGTGGCCCGCACGCGCGCCCTCAGGACATAACGGCCGTCGGACAGTTGCTCGATGCCGTCGACCGCGTCGCGCCCGCCTTTCGGCGTCAGCCGCACCGTCAGCATGATGCCGTCCGGCGTGACGATCCAGGGTCTCGCTGACGCAGGCGTGCTCTTGCCGCCTGCGCTCCGCACTAAATGAGTGCCCGCGCCAGATTGGGCAGAATGACGCTCTGAATGAAGACGATGATGAGAATGACGATCACCGGCGAAATATCGATGCCGCCCAGGTTGGGCAGCAGATTGCGGATCGGGCGAAGCACCGGCTCGGTGATGCGGAAAAGGAAGTCGGCCAGCATCGCGACGAACTGATTGCGCGGATTGACCACATTAAAGGCGATCAGCCAGCTCATGATGGCCGCAGCAAACAGGACGTAGATGTAGAGAGTCAGAAGAAGCGAGATGAAGCCGAGAAATTCGAGCATCGCAGGTTTCCGCCGCCCCGGCGCGCGGTGTCGCGCGCTAGCTGAGGGACGTGTACATTTCCCGGATTGAGGCGGCAAGCCTCAAGGGCGCGCTGTTCATCCCGCCCACAGCGACCGGGCATGCCGGGGACTCTGGCTTCCCTTGACACCCCGCCGGGCGGCCCCATAAATGGCCCGCACTCACGAGCACCTGACAACGCCGATTTCAAGCCGTTGTACCTGTGGGGCCGTAGCTCAGCTGGGAGAGCGCCTCGTTCGCAATGAGGAGGTCAGGGGTTCGATCCCCCTCGGCTCCACCACCCACCGTGCAGCCACTCACTGCGTCGTTTTACCTCGCAGCCGGTCATCGCGGCGCCTGCCGATCCATTCGCCCACCGTACTCCGCCAGCGCATCCAATTCCGGGTTCGCCCGGAACGCGCATGATTCATGTTCATGTAATGTTCTTGCTATTTGCCGGTGAACTGCGCTACCCTGAGCTGTAGGCAGGGGCAGCGATGGTCCAGCGTGTACCGACAGTGGCGTTCGAGGGCATCGAGGCCCGCGCGGTCGACGTCCAAGTGCAGGTCGCGCCGGGTCTCCCGGCATTCAACGTCGTCGGCCTGCCCGACAAGGCGGTGTCCGAAGCGCGCGAACGGGTGCGCGCCGCGCTGGTCGCCTCCGGACTTGCGCTGCCGGCCCGCCGCATCACCGTCAACCTGGCGCCCGCCGACCTGCCGAAGGAAGGCAGCCATTACGATCTCCCAATCGCGCTTGGCCTGATGGCGGCGATCGGCGCCATTCCTCCCGACGCATTGTCCGGTTTCACGGTGCTCGGCGAACTCGGCCTCGACGGCTCGATCGCGGCGGTCGCGGGCGTCCTGCCGGCAGCGATCGGCGCCAACGCGCGCGGCGAAGGCCTGATCTGCCCGGCGGCGTGCGGTCCGGAAGCCGCCTGGGCCAGCCCGGAAATGGAGATCGTCGCCGCCGGGTCGCTCATTCAACTGGCGAATCATTTCCGCGGCACCCAGGTGCTCTCCCGCCCCCAGCCGAAGATCCGCGAGGTCGAAAGCTCGCTGGTCGATCTCAAGGACATCAAGGGCCAGGAGAGCGGCAAGCGTGCGCTCGAAGTCGCTGCCGCCGGCGGCCACAACCTGTTGATGGTTGGCCCGCCCGGCTCGGGCAAATCGATGCTGGCGGCGCGGCTGCCCACGATCCTGCCGCCACTGACACCGGCCGAGCTTTTGGAAGTCTCGATGATCGCTTCGGTTGCGGGCGAGATCGAAGGCGGCGCGCTGACCAACCGGCGGCCGTTCCGCAGCCCGCACCATTCTGCCAGCATGCCGGCGTTGGTCGGCGGCGGCTTGCGGGCGCGGCCCGGCGAGGTCTCGCTCGCGCATCACGGCGTGCTGTTTCTCGACGAATTCCCGGAGTTCTCGCCGCAGGCGCTCGATTCGCTGCGCCAGCCGCTCGAAACCGGCGAAGTCGCGATCGCGCGCGCCAACCATCGCGTCACCTATCCGGCGCGCTTCATGCTGGTCGCCGCCATGAACCCTTGCCGCTGCGGCCGCGCCTCGGAGCCGGGCTTCGCCTGCAAGCGCGGTCCCAACGTCCGTTGCGCGGCGGATTATCAGGCGCGGCTGTCAGGTCCGCTGCTCGATCGTGTCGATCTGCACATCGAGGTGCCGGCCGTCACCGCATCCGATCTCATCCTGCCGGCGCCGGCTGAAGGCAGCCGCGAAGTGGCGGCACGGGTCGCGCGCGCGCGCGAGATTCAGGCCGCGCGTTACGCTGCGATCGGCCTGCCGCAGGTTCGTACCAACGCGACCGCAAACGGCTCGGTCCTGGAAGACGTGGCACGGCCCGATGCGGCGGGCCTCGCGTTGCTGCGCGACGCCGCCGATGCGATGCGATTGTCAGCCCGTGGCTATCATCGCGTGCTGCGCGTCGCTCGTACGCTGGCCGATCTCGATGGCGTCGACAAGGTCGGCCGCGTGCATCTCGCCGAGGCACTCTCGTATCGTGCGCTGGCCGACGAGGTGCGGCGCGCCGCGTAATCGTTCCGCGGATGGCGCGTTTGCGCTCCGTTAACATTAACACTTCGGTAAAGAGTGGACGTTAGCGTCGATATCGACCGGGACAGGTTGTGCGTATTCGTCCCTCGGCCGAAGCGTCCAATGGACCGGCGTCACAAGATCGTCATTCTCGCCTTGGTCATTGGCATTCCGATTGCCGCCCTGCCGCTGTTGGAGCCCGCGACGCCCTTCTGCGTCCGTATAGGGCCGATCTACCCGGCGCCACCGCCGACAATTGCGCCGGATTTTCGCGTGCGCGTCGACGATGGCGTATTGCATCCGAGCCTGCGCACCGCACTCGTCGAGAGCATCGCAACCGCGGATTTCGCGCTGGTCGATGACCTCGGCGGCGGCCGCAAGGCCTGTCAAACCCATTAGCGCTCGCATCAACCTTGACGGCCGTATCCCCGCCATTGGCACGCCGCCGCAAGGGATTGCAAAGAGTCCGCCGTCAAGATCGCCCCAAAGTTTGGGACTAAGCAGGCACGCCGGATGCGCACGACGCACCCGGTAAAGCCTGCAACGATGGGCGGCGGACATGCAGGCGATCTCCAGGCGCATTGCGCGATCACGCGTACCGTCGACGCGGCAAGCTCTACTGCTCGCCGTTCGCATGGCAGCGATCCTGTCGATGTCGTTTGGGGCGGCCTTCGGCTTCCTGGCCGCGATGCGAAGCCCGGGCGCCCACTACGATCCGCATAACTTCGCGATCGGAGCCGCCGCACTGTTCGGCGCGGCGTGCGGCGCGATCGGGCTTTTGATTTCCCGCGGCCGGTTACTGCGCGCGGAGCTACGCGGCCTCCAGGACACCATCGAGGACCTCAGCGATCGCAATTGGGAGCTCAAGGAAAGCGAAGAACGGGCGAGGAGTTTTCTCGAAGCGCAGGGCGACGTGATCGTCCGCACGAACGGCAACGGTCTCATCACCTTTGCCAATGACATCTATTGTACGCTCGCCGGGCGCAGCCGCGAGCAGTTGATTGGAAGTGACTTCAAGCTGCCATTGATCGATCAGGGGCACTTTACACTGTCGGCGGATGGTACCCACAACTACGACCAGAAAGTAGCAACGCCGGATGGCGCGCGCTGGATCGCCTGGCGCGAGGTCGTGGTGCGCGACGGCAAGAAGACCGAGACTCAACGCGTGGGCCGCGACGTCACCGATCGTGTCGAAGTCGAGCGCGCGCTTTCGGCGGCTCGCGATCATGCGGAGGCCGCGAGCCGCGCAAAATCGCGCTTCCTGGCGATGATCTCGCACGAGATCCGCACCCCGCTCAACGGCATTCTCGGCATGACGGGACTGCTGCTCGACACCCCGCTCTCACCAGAGCAATCGACCTATGCGACAGCCGTAAAGACGTCCGGCGAGACGCTGTTGTCGCTGATCGAGGATGTTCTCGATTTTTCCAAGATCGAAGCTGGCCGGCTCGATCTCGATGCGAAACCGTTCGATCTCCCTGTGCTGGTCGAGGAGATGATCGAGTTGGTCGCCCCGCGAGCGCAGGCCAAACACATCGAGATCGCATCCTATGTCGACGACAGCGTTCCGCGAAATGTCGTGGGTGACGCGGCGCGCGTGCGGCAGGTGCTGCTTAATCTAGTCGGCAACGCGATCAAGTTCACCGAACGCGGCGGCGTCACGATCATCGTCGAGCGCGGCAACGGCGTCGATGGCGTCCGCTTCCTGGTGTGCGACACCGGCATCGGCATCGCTCCCGATGAGCAGGAGCGCATCTTTCGCGAATTCGAGCAGGCCGACACCGCTTCGCCGCGCAAGTTCGGCGGCACGGGCCTTGGGCTGGCGATCTCCCAACGCATTATCGAGCGCATGGGAGGGCGGATCGGAGTCTACAGCACGCTCGGTGCCGGCTCGACGTTTCATGTGACGGTTCCGCTCGCGCGCGCGACGGCCGTGGACGAAGCGACGTTCACGCCACCCAACCTCGCCGGAATGGACGTGCTGATCGCGGCCCCGACGACGATCGAGTCTTCGGTAGTGGCACGGCGGCTGATGCAGTGGGGTGCGAAGACCTGCGTGGTCCAGGACGAACAGGTGGCGTTGCTGCTGCTCGACGAACGGGTATGGAGCGCAATCCTCGTTGACCACATGCTGGGCACGGCGGCCTGTGAGCGGCTGGCACGCGCAACCTCGGGAATCGCGCGGCGCATCGCGCTGATTACGCCGGCGGCGCGCCCCGAGTTGCCGGCGCTCAAGGAGGCCGGGTTCACCGGCTATCTGGTCAAGCCGGTGCGCGCGGTCTCGCTCGCGGCGCGGCTCGATGGCGAACATGACGGGTTTGAGCGCTTGACCGGCGACGCGGACACGGCGAAGGCAGCAGACAACCGCGCGCCGGACGAAAGCGGATTGGCAATCCTGGTGGCCGAGGATAACGAGATCAACGCGCTGCTGACAGACGCGTTGCTCAGGCGGCTCGGGCACCGTCCGACCGTCGTGCCGAACGGCGAAACCGCGCTCGCCGCCTGGCTCAATGCCGACGCGGTCGGCGCGCCTTATGACCTGGTGCTGATGGACCTGCACATGCCGGGCGGCGACGGCATCGACGCCGCGCGATCGATCCGCGCGATCGAGGCAGACCGCGAGCTCCGGCGCACACCGATCATCGCGCTCACCGCCAACGCCTTGGAAGAGGATCGCGATGCCTGCATTGCCGCCGGCATGGACGATTTTCTGACAAAGCCGCTCGACCGGCAACACCTCGCGACGATGCTGACCGAGATGCAGGCGCGCGCGGCACTCGCCGCGTAAGCGTCCCTCACAGCCTGCGCAGCGCCACTTCCTGCACCAGGTGGCTCTTGACCTTCTTGAGGATCAGGTCGGCGCGCTGACGGGTCGGCAGGATATTCTCGTGCAGATTGACGAGATTGATGCTCGACCAGATCGACGACGCGGTCTTCACCGCTTCCTCATCGGACAGCGTCGCATAGCGGTGGAAGAAGGATTTCGGATCGCGAAACGCCGTGCCGCGCAGCGTCAGGAACCGGTCCACATACCAATCGAGCAGCACGCTTTCGTCGGCATCGAGATAGATCGAGAAATCGAAAAAATCCGATACGTGCGGGATGGCTTGGCCGTCCTTGGGCGGCCGGCCGGCCTGCAGCACGTTGAGGCCTTCGACGATCAGAATGTCCGGACGGTCGATCTCGACCCATTGGTTGGGGATCACGTCGTAGACGAGATGCGAGTAGATCGGCGCGCGGGCGGGCCGGCGGCCGGCCTTCACGTCGGAGAGAAAGCGCAGCAACGCCGGCAGATCGTAGCTTTCCGGAAAGCCCTTCCGATCCATCAGGTGTTCCCGCGCAAGGATCGCGTTCGGAAAGAGAAAGCCGTCGGTTGTGATGAGATCGACCTTCGGGACGTTCGGCCAGCGCGCCAGCAGCGCCTGCAACACACGGGCGGTGGTCGACTTGCCCACCGCCACCGAGCCCGCGACCCCGATGATGTAGGGCATCTTGGAGTCCTCGGTACCGAGGAAGTTCTGCTGGGCGCGGAACAGGCGCTGGGTCGCCTCCACGTAGAGCGACAACAGGCGCGACAGCGGCAGATAGATGTCCTCGACCTCCTTCATGTCGAGGCGGTCGTGCAGCGAACGCAACCGGCCGACCTCCTCACCGGTCAACGTCATCGGCATGTCGCCGCGCCGGCTGGCCCATTCGGCGCGCGAAAACACGCGGTAGGGCGAGAGACCGTCTTCGGTGCGTTGCTCCATTTCGCTCAGCCGCTCTCAACTTCCCTTGCGCGATGCCTTTTCGGCGAGGCCTGATTGCGCGGTGCGCGCGGCCAATGTCGCCTCAACCTCGGACAGCGCGATCCCGCGCGCCTCGAGCACCACAAGCAGATGGTAGATCAGATCGGCACTTTCGGCGATCACCCGTTCGCGATCCTCGCCGACGGCGGCGAGCATGGTTTCGATCGCTTCCTCGCCGAGCTTTTTGGCACAATGCGCGACACCCTGGTCGAGCAGCTTGCGCGTATAGGAGGCGTCAACGCTCGCCTTTGCGCGTTCTTGCACGCGCTTTTCAAGGTCGTGGAGGGTGAAATTCGTCATCGGTTCTGCCCGCCTGTTGCATACCACCTCTTCCCCAGCGCGGGGAGAGGAATGTGGCATGGCTGCTTCACATCGGCAGACGCGCCGCTAGCATGGCACCATGCCCAACAGCACGTTCGATTTTTGGTTCGACTTCGCCTCGACCTACTCCTACCCGGCGATCATGCGGGTCGAGACGCTGGCAAAGGCAGCCGGTGTCGCGGTGCGCCTGCGTCCCTTCCTGCTGGGACCGATCTTCCAGGCCCAAGGGTGGCCGACCTCGCCGTTCAATCTCTACCCGGCCAAGGGCCAGAACATGTGGCGCGACCTCGAACGGCTGTGCGCCGATCTGGAACTGCCGTTTCGCCGTCCCGGCAATTTTCCGCAGAACAGCTTATTGGCCGCGCGCGTCGCTCTGGTCGGCCTGGACGACACCTGGGGCGCGGAATTCTCCCGCGCGGTCTTCCGGGCGGAATTCGGCGACGACGGCCGGATCGACGACGAGGCGTTGCTGAGTGAAATTCTGACCGGATTGCAGATCGATCCAAAGACGGCGCTCGAAGCCGCCAAGTCCGATGCAAACAAGATGCGGCTGCGAGCCCAGACCGAGGAGGCGCAAAGTCTCGGCATCTTCGGCGCGCCGAGTTTCGTGACGGCGGACGGCGAATTGTTCTGGGGGAACGACCGGCTGGAGCGCGCACTGACCTGGGCGCGCGATGACCGTTAGAGGTACCGCACGCTCCACAGCTTTTTCGACGACGCAGCGCGCGCCGGGTGTGGGTCGTCTTTGGACGCGCCGCTGCCCCCGGGACTCGCTTCGCGCGCCGCCAAGTCGAGCCATATATTCGTGTCGAGGAGCAGCCGGACCGGCGTCGCCGTTGTCGCGCTGTGGCTACTTCTTTTTTGCGAGACGCTTTTCGAACCTAATCCGTCGCGCGTTGTCTCAGTCTCGCCCGTCGACTGTCCTGGTCCCGCCATATCGCCGACCGCCATCCCTGATCCCAGCCAGCGCGTCGCGCGACATCAGCGACGCCGCCGCGGGTGTATGTGATCGGATCGTGGCGATACGGGTTTGCTGAGATCGGCTTGCCGCGCCGTCGTGCCGCCGCACCTTCCTCTGCCCCGGCCCGATGCTTTTCGATAGCCTCTGACCGCTCGCTGCTTTCGATTCGTTTTCTCACGTGGTTGTCTTGCGGAGGGCGCGCGAGGCGCGCCGGATAAAGGACGATTACCTTGGCGAGATTGTTGGTACGCACTTCGTTTTCGCTCCCGTTGTTTCGTGGGAGAGTCTGCACAGCCCGGTGAAACGAAACTTGCTCTGCGGTGACAAGTGCGAGCGGTGGTGAACCGGATCAAGCTTGAGATATTTTTCTTTTTCTCAAATTCAATTCAACTTGGAAGTGATCCGGAGCGGCCGAGCGAACAGGGCCTTGGGTGAGCGGCGGTGCCCTCCGAAAGGGGAGGCAGCACACGGAGTTCGCGGCGTGATCAATGTTAATACTAAATCGCCGATGCGCTTACGGGTCGAGCCGCATTGGCAGGCCGGCGCGCGCCATATGCTGCTTGGCGTCACGAACCGAGTATTCCCCGAAATGAAAGATCGAGGCCGCCAGCACTGCGGTGGCATGGCCGTCGCGGATGCCCTCGACCAGGTGATCGAGATTGCCGACGCCGCCCGACGCGATCACCGGCACCGTCACCGCGTCGGCAATCGCACGAGTGAGCGCGATATCGAACCCTTGCCGCGTGCCGTCCCGATCCATCGAGGTGAGCAGGATTTCACCGGCGCCGAGCGCTACCACCTCGCGCGCGTAGTCGATGGCGTCGAGGCCCGTCGGATTGCGCCCGCCGTGGGTGAAGATTTCCCAGCGGTCGGGCTCCCCCGGCTTCGACACGCGCTTGGCGTCGATCGCAACCACGATGCACTGGTCGCCGAATTTCTCCGCCGCCTCTTTGACGAACGCGCGCCGCGCCACCGCCGCGGTATTGATCGACACCTTATCGGCGCCGGACGCCAGCAGCTTGCGGATGTCTTCGACCGTGCGCACGCCGCCGCCGACCGTGAGTGGCATGAAGCAGGCTTCCGCCGTACGCGTCACCACGTCGAAGATGATGTCGCGGTCCTCGTGGCTCGCGGTGATGTCGAGGAAGGTGAGTTCGTCGGCGCCGGCGGCATCATAGGCAATCGCCGCCGCCACCGGATCGCCCGCATCGCGCAGGTCAAGAAACTTCACGCCTTTGACGACGCGCCCGTCTTTCACATCGAGGCAGGGAATGACGCGAACCTTGAACATGCTCAGGCCGCCGCCCGCGCTGTTTTGATCAAAGCCAGCGCCGCGGCCGGATCGAGCCGGCCATCATAGAGCGCGCGGCCGGCAATCGCGCCGGCCAGTTTCTTCGCCCGCGGTTCGAGCATCGCCTGCACGTCGGCGATTGACGCCAATCCGCCCGACGCGATGACCGGGATTGTCACCGCTTCGGCGAGCGCGATGGTGGCGTCGAGATTGAGCCCCTTGAGCATGCCGTCGCGCGCGACGTCGGTGTAGATGATCGCCGCAACGCCGGCGTCCTCGAACCGCCGGGCGATATCGAGCGCGGTGAGTTCCGAGGTTTCCGCCCAGCCTTCCACCGCGACCTTGCCGTCGCGCGCATCGAGCCCGACCGCAACACGGCCCGGATATTTTTTCGCCGCACCCTTCACCAGTTCGGGATCGCGCACCGCCGCGGTGCCGATGATGACGCGGTTGACGCCCTTGCCGAGCCAACCCTCGATCGTCGCCAGATCGCGGATGCCACCGCCGAGCTGCACGGGAATCGAGATCGCCTCCAGGATATGTTCGATCGCGCCTGCGTTCATCGGCTTGCCGGCGAATGCGCCGTCAAGATCGACGATGTGGAGATATTCGAAGCCCTGCGACTCGAAGGCGTGCGCCTGCGCGGCCGGGTCGCGATGGAACACGGTCGCGCGCGCCATGTCGCCCTGCTGCAGCCGTACGCAGACGCCGTCCTTGAGATCGATGGCGGGAAAGAGGATCACGATACGGCCTCGCACACACTTGCCCGCAAACGTGCGCTCTCTCGCTCCCCTCCCCCCACGGAGCGAAGCGGAGTGGTGGGGAGGGGTCGGCGGCATGGGGGTAGCTCTCGAACATCGAGCCCCCCTCCCCGGCGCGCTTCGCCGCCGACCCTCCCCACCGCTCGCAAGCGCTCGCGGGGGAGGGTTAAAGCGGTGATCGCCGCTAGAGACCATCACGGTTTCCACTTCAGGAAATTCGCGATCAGCCGCAGGCCCAGCCGCTGGCTCTTCTCCGGGTGGAACTGGGTGCCGACCATGGTATCGCGGCCGACGATCGCGGTGACCGGACCGCCGTAGTCCGCGTCGGCGACCAGGTCCGCGCGTTCGCCGACGTTGAGATGATAGGAATGCACGAAGTACGCGTGCAGCCCGTCAGGGCCGGTCGCGATCCCGTCGAACAGCGGATGTGGCCGCTGCGGATTGAGCGTGTTCCAGCCCATGTGGGGAATCTTCAGGCTCGGATCCGTCGGCGTGATGCGGTCGACCTCGCCGGAAATCCAGCCGAGCCCCGGCGTCACCACGTATTCGCGACCGCGTTCGGCCATGAGCTGCATGCCGACGCAGATGCCGAGAAACGGCCGGCCATTCTTGCGAACCGCCTCGTTGAGCGCCTCGACCATGCCGGGCACGGCATCGAGTCCGCGCCGGCAATCCGCGAAGGCGCCGACGCCCGGCAGCACGACGCGATCGGCCTGACGCACCTTGTCGGGATCGCTCGTGACCACGATCGGCTGATCCAACCCCTCCTCACGGGCGGCACGCTCGAACGCCTTGGCGGCGGAGTGCAGATTGCCCGAACCATAATCGACGATCGCAACGGTCACCGCTGCGCCCCCGGCTCCGGAAAGAGCCCGAGGACTTCTGGATGCGGCGACGGCCGCAGCAACACCGGCGCCGCCGCTACGGGAGGCGGCGCGTAGATCGTCTCGCCGCTCAGCCAGCCGTCGAAAAACCGCCGCTCCGCGCTCTCGAGATCGTCGCCGACCACCAGCCCGACCGGCTTGAAGCCGCGGCGAGCCAGCGTAAAGCGGCGCAAGGTGCCCGCCTCGAACCCGGCGAGCAGCGCAACGAGCACGCTAGCCGCCACCGTCACGGTCGAAGACGCGTTGAACATGTGGAGGATGATATTCAGCGCGCTCATGATCAGGACGTAACAGACCAACACCAGCCACAGCCGGTGGCGCAGCATCCACAACGGGGTCAGCAGGAAGGCCCAGAAATAAAATCCGTCGCGCACGAATACGAAGCGATCGAGGCTCGGCTCGGATTCGTCCTTCTGCAACGGCGGTTCGTGCACGGTGTAGATGGCCATGTTATTTCGTCCGCCATTCGCGGACGTCCTTTCATCACCTGTGTCATACCCGCTAAAAGCGGGCATGCCGTCGCGGCCTCCCATGCGGCAAGCGCGCCTTGCGCACCTACCGGATCATCCGCTTCCGCGGACGATAACACCGCCTCACATTTACCCCAGCGAACCCTTGGTCGAGGGAACCTCGCCAGCGGCACGCGGATCGATCGCGACCGCTGCACGCAGCGCCCGCGCCAATCCCTTAAAGCAGGATTCGGCAATATGATGGTCGTTGGTGCCGTAGAGCGTGTGGACGTGCAAGGTCACGCCCGAATTCATCGCAAAGGCCTGGAACCACTCCTGCACCAGCTCGGTGTCGAAGGTCCCGACCTTGTCGCGGCTGAATTCGGCCTTGAACACCAGGAACGGCCGCCCGGAAATATCGATCGCCACCCGGGTCAGCGCCTCGTCCATCGGCAGATGCACATCCGCATAGCGGGTGATGCCCTTCATATCGCCCAGCGCCTGTTTCACGGCCTGGCCAAGCGCAATGCCGACATCCTCGGTGGTGTGATGGTGGTCGATGTGCAGGTCGCCCTTGGCCTTGACGGTGAGGTCGATACGCGAATGGCGCGCCAGAAGGTCGAGCATGTGGTCGAAAAAGCCGATGCCGGTGGCAATCGACGACGCGCCGGTGCCGTCGAGATCGACCGCGACCTCGACATCGGTTTCCTTGGTCTTGCGCTTCACCGTGGCCTTGCGCATGGCGGAACCTTCGATTTCGCGCGCGTTGTATCAGGGGATCATGCGACGCGCCACCTCATGACGAACGATGACCCTCAAGCTGGGCGAGGACGGACCACAATTTCCCTCCCCGGCTCTCTTCGCTTCACCTCTCCTCTGGGGAGTTCAACCTGCCGCCGGCCGGTCGGGAGGGGGTAGCGCAAGTTCGGCGCTGTTGTTACCTCCCTCCCCACCCCTCGTCCCCAAGGGGGAGGGAGCCAACCGGGTTTGCTGCAGCGATTTCCGCGACTACATGATAGCGACGACCAAGGACCCTCATGCACCCCCCCTCCCCCGACATCTGGCACGGCACCACCATTCTCACTGTCCGCAAGGGCGGCCAAGTGGTGATCGGCGGCGATGGCCAGGTCTCGGTCGGCCAGACCATCGTCAAGGCCAACGCCAAGAAGGTGCGCCGCCTGGGCAAGGGCGACGTGATCGGCGGCTTTGCGGGCGCCACGGCCGACGCTTTCACGCTGTTTGAACGGCTGGAGGCCAAGCTCGACCAGTATCCTGGCCAGCTTACCCGCGCCGCCGTCGAGCTCGCCAAGGACTGGCGCACCGACCGCTATCTGCGCCGCCTCGAAGCCATGATGGTGGTGGCCGACGCGAAAGTTTCGCTGATGCTGACCGGCACCGGCGATGTACTCGATCCTGAGAGCGGCGTGATGGGAATCGGCTCCGGCGGGAACTACGCGCTGGCCGCCGCCCGTGCGCTGGTCGACGGCCCGCTCGACGCCGAAGCGATCGTGCGGCGCTCCCTCGATATCGCGGCCGACATCTGCGTCTACACCAACCGCAACATCACGATCGAAAAACTGTGACGGTGCACGCCGCCGCATCGCAGATTCCGCCGCCATTGCGTTCGCGCGCCAGCAGGGCCAAATAGCAATCCGCATGACCGACTTCTCCCCCCGCGAAATCGTTTCCGAACTCGACCGCTTCATCATCGGTCAGAACGACGCCAAGCGCGCGGTCGCGGTCGCGCTGCGCAACCGCTGGCGGCGGCTGAAGCTCGACGACAAGCTGCGCGAGGAAGTGCTGCCCAAGAACATCCTGATGATCGGCCCGACCGGCGTCGGCAAGACCGAGATATCCCGGCGCCTGGCCAAGCTGGCGGGTGCGCCGTTCATCAAGGTCGAGGCCACCAAGTTCACCGAGGTCGGTTATGTCGGCCGCGATGTCGAGCAGATCGTGCGCGATCTCGTCGAAGTGGCGATCACGCAGACCCGCGAGCGCAAGCGCAAGGACGTCAAGACGCGCGCCGAGCAGGCCGCCGAGGAGCGCGTGGTCAATGCGCTGGTCGGCGAGAATGCGAGCGCGTCCACCAAGGACGTGTTCCGCCGCAAGCTGCGCGCCGGCGAACTCAACGACAAGGAAATCGAGATCGAGGTGCAGTCGGGCGGCGGCGGCATGCCGATGTTCGAGATCCCCGGCATGCCGGGCGCACAGATGGGCGCGATTTCGATCGGCGATATTTTCGGCAAGCTCGGCGGTGGCAAGAGCAAGACGCGGCGCGTCACGGTCGCCGAATCGCACGATCTGCTGATCAACGAGGAGTCCGACAAGCTCCTCGATGGCGATCAGCTCGTGGTAGAGGCGATCAAGGCGGTCGAGCAGAACGGCATCGTGTTTCTGGACGAGATCGACAAGATCGCCGGCCGGGAAGGCCGGCACGGCGCCGATGTGTCGCGCGAGGGCGTGCAGCGCGACCTGTTGCCGCTGATCGAAGGCACCACGGTCTCGACCAAGCACGGAACCGTCAAGACCGACCACATCCTGTTCATCGCGTCGGGTGCGTTCCATCTCACCAAGCCGTCAGACCTCCTGCCCGAACTGCAGGGCCGCCTGCCGATCCGGGTTGAGCTCAGGCCGCTCACCCATAGCGACTTCCGGCGCATTCTGACGGAGACCGAAGTCTCGCTGATCAAGCAGTACGTCGCACTGATGGCGACCGAAGGCGTGACGCTCGAATTCACCGCCGACTCGATCGACGCCATTGCGGACGTTGCGGTCGCGGTGAATTCCAGCGTGGAGAATATCGGCGCTCGACGGCTGCACACCGTGATGGAGCGCGTGCTCGACGAAATTTCTTTCACCGCGCCCGACCGCGCCGGCGAAACGCTCGCGATCGATGCCGCCTACGTGAACAAGCACATCGGCGATCTGGCGAAGAACGCCGATTTGAGCCGGTTTATCTTGTAGCGGGTTCGTGCCGAGGACGTGGTGCGGTTCCTCTTCTCGAAGAGCCGGAAGTACGCAGGCTGCAGGATTGTCATTCACTCCGCTGTCGCCGCAGCCGGACGTAGAGTGCGCCCTCCCCGCCGTGGCCGACGTGGGCATTCTCGAACCCGGTCACGTAGATGCGGAACTCCGGCAGCCGCAGCCATTGCGGTACCTGCCGCTTGAGCACGCCGACCTCGCGCGAACCGTCGCTGGCGCTCATGCGGCCCTTGCCGGTGATCACCAGCACGTATTTCGCGCCGTCGCCCTGGGCACGGCGCAAGAACCCCAGCAGTGCGGTGTGCGCCTGCGCCTGGGTCCGGCCATGCAGATCGATCCGAGCGTCGATCGGCTCCGTGCCCCGCGCCAGCTTTTTCTTCTGGCGGCGATCCAGCGGAGCCAGCGCCGGGACGGGCTTGGGCGCCGATGCAGCGGTCCTGGGTGCGTGTTCGGTTGCATGTTGGGGGTCGGCTTCGGCGGCGTCTTGGCGGGCACCGGCTTCGCGGCAGCCGGCGCAACGTCAGCGTCGTCCGGCGGTGCCTTGGCGCGCGACCGCTTGAGCGGAGGGATCGCCTCGGTCACCCGGCGCCACAGCGTGCGTTCGTCGTTGGATAATCTGCGCCGACGTTGCCCGCCGTCATGTGCCGTCATGTGCCGGGCCTTGATCTCCGGGGACGGGCCTGCCGGCGAACTCTCGATGGCTTCGTCTTCACTTCGGTTTCGGTCTTGGCGTTCTTCGACGCGGCCGCCTTCTCCGCTTCCTTGGCGGCCTCCTTCTCGGCTTCCTTCTTGCCCTCTTCAACGATATTGGCGGGCTTCACGAGCGGCAGCGGCATCGTCTTGCCGGCTTCGATCATGTCGAGTTCGCGCGGCAGCAGCATCACGAAGCGGCCAGGATGGCGGATGCGGCCCGCAACGCGCGCCGCGGCGTCGCCGGCGCCCCAATAGAGATCGGCACGCGCCGGCCCGACAATCGCCGAGCCGGTATCCTGCGCGATCATCAGACGGCGGAATGGCGTCACCGGCCGTGCGCTGTCGATCGGCAATGTCGCCTCGATATAAAATGGCGTGCCGTAGACGTGGGTCTTATCGACCGCGATCGAACGGCCTGGCATCAGCGGGACATTCTGGGCGCCGGCGGGCTCGCCATCAGTATCGAGCCCGGTGATCCGGAAGAATACAAATGAACGGTTGGTGCCCCGCACCTCCGGCGCCTTATTGGGATTGACCTTCATCCAATCCTTGATGCGCTGCATCGACATTTCTTCGCGCGGGATCTCTTTACGCTCGATCAGCACGCGGCCGATCGACGAGTACTGATGGCCGTTGAATGAATCGTAATTGACCCGCACCACCAGACCGTCTTCCAGCATCACCCGCGCCGAGCCTTGAATCTGGATCGTCAGCGCCTCGAACCAATCGCGCACCCAGCAGATTTCGAGATGCCGGCCGTCGAGTGCGCCGGCTTCGATCTGCCGCCGGTCGGGATAAGGCACCAGCGCGCCTTTGTCGTTGCGGCGGCCGATCGGCACGGATTTGCTGTTGGGGAAGTTCGGCGACCCTGGCTTGTAACCGGCCGCCTCGAGGTCGTGCGGCCGCCGGTAAAGCGGAACCGGGAACTCCGGGTTCGGGAAGCGCGAGCCCTGCACCACCGGTTCGTAGTAGCCGGTCACGAAGCCTTCCGCGTCCCCCAGTTTGGTAATCCGCACCGGCCGGAAATTTTCCTCGAAGAACGCACGGGCCTCCGCGTCGTTCGCCGGCTTGAGAGCCGCAGTCCGACGGCAGACTTCCCAGAGCGCCTGCGAAACCGGACGGGGATCGCGAGCCCGCTTTTCCTTGAGAAAGGGCTGGCAACTGGTCAGGAACGCGGTGAACGCCGCAACGTGGTCGTCCGTGGCCCAACCGCTGAGGTCGGACCATTTCGCCGGTTCGAGTTGAGCATTGGGAAACTTGAAGGGATCGTCAGCGGCCGCCGGCCAAGCCATGCCGGCGAGGCCCAGCATCGCCGCCGCAACGCTCACGCATGTGGTGCTCAATGCGCACCGCCATCGACTGCGACTCCGGTTAGTGGCCGGCCTCGGTCGCGACGAGCTTCCAGTTGGGATCACGCGAAGACATGTCGCGCGCGAACGTCCACACATCGGTGACGTCTGTGACTTTTTCCGGGTTGCCGTCGATCACATTGCCGGATTTGTCCCGGGTGACCGAAATAAGCTGGGAGACGAACCGGATGGTCACCTGCGCGGTCCGGCCGCGCACATCGACCGCGGTGAGGTCGGATTTGTCGATCGACACAAAGCGGGTCTCGACCGTCTCGCCCTTGCCCTCGCGATCGCGGATGGCGGTCTCGAACCCGTCATAGACTTCCTTGCCGAGCAGGTTCTTCAGCGTGCGCCGGTCGCCCTCCGCGTACGCCAGGACGATCATCTCGTAGGCGGCGCGCGCGCCGGCGATGAAATGCTTGAGGTCAAAGCCCGGGTCTTCCCGCACGACGGCGTCGAGGCCGACGGCAATGGCCGAGCCAGGTTCCGCGATACCTTTCCAGCGCTCCGCCGGTTCCACCGTCTCGGCCGGCGTACTCGTGGCGTCCGTGGCGGTGCGCCCCGGCAATGTCACAACATTGTCGTTGGTAGCGCCGCGCACGGCGTCGCGTGCCGAATACGGATCATAGGGCGGCCGTTCGCGCCCGGTTCGCTGACCGAGCACGCTGCGCAGGCGCAGGAAAATGAATACTGCCAGCGCCAGAAAAATGATGGTGTAGATATCGAACACGTCTTGCACGCTCTTGGCAGTCGTGGCGACGGACCCGGGTTCGGCGCGGACCGCCGCCGCAGAAGCCATAAATCCGCGGAGAAATCCGGTTCCCGCACTACTATCTAAGTACGCGGCTGATCTGATCCAGGGGCGGAGCAACAGAAGCAGATCGCCGCTTCGGGACGACCATAGACGATCCCAATCGTGACGCCAACAAGGCCCCTGAAGGAATTGGACTGATGTCCTTGGTAAAATGGGCGTTTATTGGCCTCTTGATCCTGCCGGCGGCAGAGCTGGTAGCGCTGCTGCTGATGGTGTCGATATTCGGCTGGTTGCTGACGATCATCCTCTTTTTCGGCACGTCGGTCGCGGGCGTGATGTTGCTCAGGCGGAGCGGGCGCGGCGACCTCGACCGTGTGCGTCTTGCGTTCGCTCGCGAGGGATTTCGCGCGATCCATTTGGAGACGCCCGGCTTTGCCGCCGTGCTGGGCGGGATTCTTCTGGTCCTTCCGGGCTTTATAACCGACCTCACCGGCCTGGCGCTGCTGATGCCGGCCATTCGCCGGTGGGCCGGCGGGGCAATCGGCCGGGCGGCGGCGCGCAGCCGACCGAGCGATCGATCGGTCATCGATCTCGAACCCGGCGAATGGCATCAGATCCCGGACAAACGACGCAAGCGCCGGCGCAAATCAAATGGCGGAGCCTGAGCGCGATCCTCGTCCTTGTCGGTTCCCTGGCCCTGTGTTAGCCACGCCGCCGATTGCAGCAGCGCGTCTAAAATCGGATCGGGGTAGAGGTAGTTTTATGACAAACACAGGAAATGGCGGCCCGCCGGCCGAGCCCGCAGGACGCGCAGACCGGGCCCCAGCTCAATGTTCTTGGTCAATACATCAAGGATTTTTCGTTCGAGAATCCGAACGCGCCCCGCTCCCTGGCGCCGAGCCAGACGCAACCCGCCATCAACATCCAGATCAACGTTAACGCGAATCCGCTATCGGAGACGGACTTCGAGGTCACGTTGACGCTTGAAGGCAAGGCGGAGAATTCGGGCACGCTGCTGTTTGCGTTCGACCTGACATTCGCGGGGGTATTCCGCATCCAGAATGTGCCCAAGGAACACGTTCCGCCGCTCGTCATGATCGAGTGCCCGCGGCTGCTGTTCCCCTTCGCCCGCGAGATCGTCGCGACGGCGGTACGCAACGGCGGCTTTCCGCCGCTGCTGCTCGATCCGGTCGATTTTGTCGCACTGTATCAGCAGAAGATGGCGCAGCAGCAGCAGCCGCCGGCGATGCCGCCAAGCTGACTGGCGGTTCAGGCCGCCTGATACTCGCGCCAAAGCCGACTTTCGCCGAGACTTGCCACGAAGGCGAGATGAGCGGCCAGTTCCGCTTCGCTCAGGCGCGGCGCAAGCACCTGCGGCCGCACCCGGATCACCGCCACCCGCCGCCGCATTCCCGCGCCCGGGCTGCCGGTTTCGACCAGCCCAAGCTGCGCCTGCCGGGCGCCGATCAATTCCAGGTAGACTTCGGCCAGGATTTCGGCGTCCAGCAGCGCGCCGTGCTTGGTACGCCGGGAATTGTCGATGCCGTAGCGCGCGCAGAGGTCGTCGAGCCGGTTCGAGGCGCCCGGATGCCGGCGGCGCGCCAGCAGCAGGGTGTCGACCAGCCGCTCCCGCGGCACCAGACCTTTGCCGGCACGCTCAAGCTCCGCATTGAGGAAGCCCAGGTCGAACATGGCATTATGCGCGACCAGCGGCGCATCGCCGATAAAGGCGATGAGGTCGTCCGCAATCTCGGCAAACAGCGGCTTGTCCTTGAGCTGGTCGGTCGAGATACCGTGGATGGCGTAGGCCTCCGCCGGCACGTCGCGCTGCGGATTGACGTAGAAATGGAAGGTCTGCCCGCTCGGGATGCGGTTGAGCAGCTCGATGCAGCCGATCTCGATCAGGCGATGGCCCTGAAACGGGTCCAAGCCGGTGGTTTCGGTATCGAGCACGATTTCGCGCAAGCCGCTGCTCCGAAGGTCGCGGCGCGAATCACCGCCGCCGCTTCGGCATTGTAGCAACTGCGTCGAGGATCGCGCGCACTTGCGCACGGGCGGAGTCCAATCCCTGCGACGTATCCACGATGAAATCCGCCCGCCGGCGCTTTTCGGCGTCCGGCATCTGCTTTGCGAGGATCGCGTCGAATTTCTCGACCGTCATGCCCGGGCGTTCCAGCACCCGGGTCCGTTGCACCTCCGGCGGCGCCGTCACCACCACGATGGCATCGACCCGCCGGTCGCCGCCGGTCTCGAACAGCAACGGAATATCGAGCACGGCGACCTTTTTGCCGGCCGCCTCGGCTTGCGCCAGGAGGCGCTGCTCGGCCTCCTGCACGATGCGGTGGACGATCGCCTCCAGCCGCCGCAAAGCCGCCGGATCGCCCAGCACGCGCGCACCCAGCCTGGTGCGATCGACCTTGCCGGCCACCGTCGTGCCCGGGAACGCCGCCTCGATGGCGGCGGCGGCTTCGCCCTCGTACAGGCGATGCACCACCGCGTCGGCGTCATGCACCGGCACACCCGCGTCGGCGAAGAATTGCGCGGTGGTCGACTTTCCCATGCCGAGCGAGCCGGTCAGGCCAAGGACGAACATGCAGTCAACGCTCCTCACCGCTCCGCATGTTCCGCCCGGGTGCCGAAGTGGTCGCACTTGGTGATGCCGGCGATTAACACGTCCCCTCAATCCGGCCTAGTTGTCCGGCATTTCCCCGTTAGCCACCAAGGTCCTGCCGCTTCGCAACATGTCGCGATGGGCCCAAAAGCAGACGTCTACTGGATTAACTTTGCCCATACAGCCAAATACAAGGCCAAGCCGCATAATACCACAATCAATACGAGCCCGATCGATATTGCCCCCCAATTTCGCTTACGTCCGTAAGCCTTATGTCCCATTCGTTTTTCTAACCAATCTTGGCCAAGAGGAGGTTGATCATCCATGACTTTCTCCTATCGAAAGGCGAGATCATTCGGCCACTGTCGGCGGCATCCCGATGGCAAGTTCTTTCGCAATCCTAGAGGTAATGACCAAGCCGCACTATCCTGCGCCTACATCAGGGCCAGAATCGGAAGTCTCAAGACCTAAAGCGCGGCGAGGTACCTCAGCGCCCCAATTCCAGGAAGGAAAAAATAGGCGCCGCCCTTGAGTGTCGTGAAGGCCGGCAGGCCGGTGATTTTTCTGCGGATCGGACGTTTGGGGATCGTGAAGTCGAAACTACCATCGTGATTTCCGATGAGTGGATCTCGTTCATTGCCCAGTTCGTGAAAATTCGGCTCATTGATCCAGACATTCTGCGCGAACTCAAATTGCCGGACGAGGCTTGCACAAAGAATGAATGCCGCAATTCCACGATCGAGGCCATCTTCTGACGCTCCTTCCGGCAAGGGAGGGCCGTAGGTCGCGCCACGACGGATCATTCGTCGGCGCTGGATATTCACTGTCGTGTCCCGAGGGTTCATTCGCCTAATATGCGATCCTAGGGGAGCTGCATACCCTTGCGGATCCATTTGCGCATAGTTGAAGTTGTTGTTGCGTTGGTAATCAGCGCCAAGCGTTGGATCATCTTTTTCGGGCGCCAGGACAAGCGGCGCTCCGCTTCGCCAGCGTCCCATCAACTTCGCTGCGATCAACTCTTGGCCTTCGACAGTTGGTCCACCCTGCTGGCGGAGAAAATCGCGAAAGGCGCCGACGTGCTCCTGCAATCTGCGATAGGCCATGAAGGTGCCGTTTCGCGAGAGAATTTCCGGTTTCGGCAACGGCACCACCTCGCCGCTCTCATCCTCGTGGCCAAGAATGAATTCACCCGCCTTTACCGGTGCGCCCGAGCCGGGTGTCGGCTGTATTCCGCTCCCTTCGATTTGAGGTTCAGAGAGCCTATCTCGATATCCAAAATGCTCGTGTGCGTAGTCAAACGGCGGAAAGCCGTCCAGGTCCAATGATGAAAGCACTTCGACACCGGGGGTGGCGGCCAGGAACGCCCGGTGCTCGCGGGTCACACGCTCGCGTTCATCCGCGTTGCGTGCGAAATAGAATTGCGATAGCATGCAGCGCCGGATTGGCGAGGCCACCAACCCATTTGTCTGGACTGTTCTTGCCGGTATCACCGAGCACTTCCGCCCGTGCCGCCATGCCATCTTGGAATTCTTTGGGAAATGTTGCGAGTGATTGCTCATCCACTCCAAGCGTGCGAAGTCCTTGCCAGGTAAATGCAACGGACACCCACCGTTGCTCGCGCTCGATCAAATCCCTGACCTGCTGAACCGACGCAACCCTGTCCAGCATCCCTTTCAGCCAAGCTCGTCCCTGGGCAGGCTGACGAAATGAGAGAAATTCGTAGCGGCCCGTAAGCGCGGGCACCCGCGTTACGATGATGTACTGGAGATCATCTAATTCAAGCATCGCTGTCTCGCCGACATCGGCGCTTGGGGATGCCTGTGGCCCGTCTGCTCGAAAGACTAAGGAGATGCACATCGAGCATCCCCCACGCCCGCGCCACTATGCGCCACCTGCCAGTTAAGCCTTGAAGCAGCCACAGTACTGATCGGTACCAACGCGATTGCTTTTCGTCTTGTGAGCATCATCGATTGCACCCTTACGCCGTAAGTGACGTTTAGTCCCTGGCAGCGGCTCACTGCATCTGGTCGAGCATGGTCGATAGCGAGGTTTTCACTTTCAGCGCCTTCTTGACTTCGTCCGCAGTAACATACGGATATTCTCCGTATTCCAGGAAGCTTGGCCTCTGGTTGTCGCGAAAGAATTTGATCACGGCTGGCAGGTTTGTTTTCCAGTCCTCGGGCCAGCCTTCCAGATTTACGAATACGGTTGTAATCCCGGTCTTCATGAAAAGCGCTACGGCATCCTCGAGATATTTGTCAAAGTCGGTGTCGAAGATGCCCTGATACATGAAGTGCAAACCAGAGCCGACGTCGAACAAGACCCAGCGGAGATAGTGAAGCCGCAGCGGTGCGAGCACGGTGGGGTCGCCCTTCACAGCCTCTTCAATCGTCTTGCCGTAATCGCGGATCGCTTTTTCCCTTCCAGGCTTGACCTTTGCAATGACCGTGAAGCCATAGTTGGCAGGAGTTCTCGGAAAGACTGGGCCGTAGCGGCCTTGCTCAAGTTTGAAGTACCCCTCCTTGGGGATCGCCATGGCCGACGGCTTCGTCCAATCAGGGGCAGCGGTCGCGGTTGGCTGTACGCTTTGACCGGTCGTCAATTGCGCAACTTGGACTTCGTCGGATTTGATTGGAGCAGTTTGCGCTTCGGCTCCCGGTGAACTGCCGAGTGTCAACGCCGTGGCGGCGGTGGCTGTGCCCAGGAAGTCACGGCGAGTGGTTTTTCCGATCTGATCGTGTGACATGAAAATTCTTTCTCCGTTCACGTGCATATCAGTCCTTGACCGATGTGCTCATCCTTTTGTCGCGAGGTTGTACCAGAAGTTATCGAGGCTCTCGGCGCCGCCAAACAAGGTGGTGAAGATTGTCAGGTCCGCTAACAGGATATGGCCGGCCCGCGCCCCTGCGGGCGGCATCCAAAGGAACGAATTGAATTCGGTGCCCCCCGCCTCGATGAATGGATGCGGTCTGGTCAAATCAACCGGCTGCCGAGCCAGAACACGAATTGCGCTCGTATCGTCCGTTGTCAGCGCATAGTGGGGCAAGTGTTGGTGGAAATTGAAGGTCGGTACGTTCGTAAGCCAACCATGCCTGTCGAGATCGCGCATGGCGGTTAGCGGCGTGATCTGGTTGGTGCCCTTGACGACTGCTGGACGCAGTCCCCATCGGTTCTCAACCGGCACTCCGAGGCCCTTCATGAGCGAGCGTGTGTATAAGCCGAAGCGCTGCTGGCGAGGGACCAGCGGATCGCCATGATGGGTATACTCCATTTGAAGCCGCTTCACGTCTTGTGAATTGCCCACGTCGTGGTGTGGCCCAATCATCAAGCAGGTCCCGTCTCGCGTCAGAAATTGCTTCAGGGCTTCGATTTCTTCTGGAGCGGCTTCCTGCTCCGTAATCATGTGATCAAGACCGAACACCATGAGCGTGTCCGTATCCGCGAGTATTCGTTCATCGATCGGCAACTTCTGCCCGGCCTGATCGATCCTCTGGTAAACCACGACCGGTTGCCCGGTAACCTGTCCGACGATCGTTTGGAAGCGCACTGTAGACAGATGGAACAACTCCAGCGTTCCGGAGATTCCTTGCAAAAATTCCTTCTCCGAATATTCCGGTGTTTCGTAATTCGGCCACGCTACACGACGCACCTCGGTCATGGTTGAAAAGCGATTGTCCAATTCGGTCACATCGCGATTGGCCTCCCAGGGGTAGCTCCACGTCCAGTAGATCGTAAATCGACGACCCGCGGCGGATTTTCGTGGCACGTTCACTTGGTTGTATGAGCGAGGCGAATGCTTGATGACGATGTTGAATTTTTGCGGCGGAGTTTGCGTTGGCGGAGATGGCCCTTCGTACCACTGAGCAAAACTGCGACCTGGCAGCATCGGGCTCAGGCCGATACCGAGCGCCGCACGATTGAAGTCTCGCCGCTTCATTTGAACCTCCTAAATTAGAACGTTCAGGTCGTGACTAAGAGGCCACCTTCAGCCCGACTTCATTTCATTCAACCTACGTGTAGGCTACGCTCCTGACACGAGCGGGGCAACGACGAAGGGACCATCGCAATACATCGTGATGCCGCGCGGCCGGTGACCAATCAATCACTCCTTTGCAGCCGTCAGACCGAACGCGGCAAACGGACTGCCCTCACGATGATCCACCATGCGATGCTCCGCTTCGGGGTCATTTTCGACCAAGGCGTCTGCGGTCGCCCCGTCCTGTATGTCCGCAATACACCCAAGAGCGACCGTAAATTCAATGCGATGGCGCATGTAGCGTCGGCCACAAGCAGAGATCACAAGAAATCGTCACGCCGTGACGATGTGCGTAGCGCATTGTGGTCGGGCTCCCATCGAGTGCATGTGAACACTCTTCATCCGGCCCGGGTCGGCTTGATGACGGAGACTACGATGGGACGGTCAGCGCGCGGCGATCTTGTCCTGCGTCTTGGTCTCGAAATCGCCGGCGCTGTGGCGTTCGTGCAATTGCCCTTCGGGCGGCCCGCTGGCGCGGTTGACCATTCGCCCGCGCTTGACCGCCGGGCGCTCGCCGATTTCGTTCTTCCAGCGCGTCAGGTTTTTGTATTCGTGCGTCTGCAGGAATTTGCGCGGGTCATTGTAGGAGGCGCCATTCAACATGCCGTTGCCGTACCACGGCCAGATCGCCATATCGGCAATGGAATATTCGTCGCCGGCGATGAACCGATTATCCGCAAGCTGCCGGTCGAGCACATCAAGCTGACGTTTCACCTCCATGGAAAAACGGTCGATGGCGTATTTGATCTTCACCGGAGCATAGGCATAGAAATGCCCGAAGCCGCCGCCCAGATAGGGCGTCGAACCCATCTGCCAGAACAGCCAGTTCAACGCCTCGGTGCGCTTGCCGCGATCCTTGGGTAAGAAGGCACCGAATTTATCCGCCAGGTAGAGCAGGATCGCGCCGGATTCGAACACCCGTTGCGGCGGCTGTTCGCTATAATCCATGAGCGCCGGGATTTTGGAATTCGGGTTCACCCCGACAAATCCGCTGCCGAACTGGTTGCCCTCACCGATCCGGATCAGCCAGGCGTCATATTCGGCTCCGCTATGACCGGCGGCCAGCAACTCCTCCAGCATGATCGTCACCTTGACGCCATTCGGCGTCGCCAGTGAATAGAGCTGCAGCGGATGCTTTCCGCGCGGCAATTCCTTCTCGTGCGTCGCGCCCGCGATAGGGCGATTGGTATTGCTATAGCGCCAGTTGGGACTGTCGCCCTTCTCCCAGACCCAGACGTCCGGCGGCGTGTAATCAGGCGTATCAGTCATGATGTGCTCTCTGTGTCGTTCGATACTTTGGCCGAATAGATAGAGTGGATTGCCGATAGCGAGCAACGCCTTGGCGCTTACATAAACGTCCGCCTTTGGTCATTTGCGACCGTAATTAGAGGTGCTTGCGGATCGATGCCCTCCGTATCGCGCCGAGAGCGGACATTGCGCAAGTATCCCGTTTATGAGTGCGCGCTCTGGTCGGTTCACAAGGCAAGAGGCGCCGAGTCCGGAAGAGTGTGATGGAACGTATTGGCGTAGAGAACGAACTTGAGATCACCCGAAGGCATTTTCTCAAGAATCCAATCTTCGCCGACGACCGCCTTGATCACATTGGGTGCCGGCCGCCCTGCGATCTCTGCCTGCCAGTAGACGCTGCCGGTCGCACGGACGCGCTCGGGCGATGCATTCAAGGGCAGCAGATCGAAGTGACCGAAGCGGTGAACCTCGTTGATCCACTGCGTGTGCAATTTGCAGTGTTCCTCGAAATCAAAGGTTGCGCCGTTCGAGAGGACATATATCCGTGAGTGAGGATCGCGGAAAAATGCCGCCTGACCGGCGGCCGTTCCTCCGTTCATAACGGCGTCAAACCATCTGCCGCCAAAATCCTGCACTTCTTTCAAGGTGATCATGGAAGCACCTCAGGATTGGTTTACCCACTAAGCACAGCCTCACGACGCCAGCGCTCCGATCCGCCGCAGCTCGCGCAACAGCGCAAACATCGGCAATCCCAGAATCGTAAAATGATCGCCTTCGATCGATTCGAACAACGTGATGCCGATCTTCTCAAGCTGATAGCCGCCGACGCTGGTCATAGCCGCCTCCCCGGCAACATCGAGATAGGTCTCCAGAAACTCGTCGGAAAATTCCCGCATGGTGAGCCGCGCGACGCCGCAATATTCGAACACAATGTCACCGCCCTGCGCGAGTGCGATCGCCGAGTGCAGTGCGTGTGCCTTGCCACGCAACGTCAGAAGCTGGCTGCGTGCGGCGTCGCGATCCGTCGGCTTGGAAAATCGCTGCGCGCCCAGGGCGAGCACCTGGTCGGCACCCAGCACCAGGCGATCGGGAAACCGGGCCGCAATGGTGCGCGCTTTCTCGCGCGCCAGCAGCGCCGCGATCGCACTCGGATCACGGCTGGTGGCCTGCTGCTCGATAGCGCGTTCGTCAAGATTTGCCGGCTGGGCTTGGACCGAAATACCCGCATTCGTCAGCACGATCCGGCGGATATCGCTTTGCGAGGCGAGGACGAGAGGTCTGTCGGCGAGCCAAAACGGCATTAATCACGCCAACGGCTGGCGGCGGCGCTCGGCCAGGAAGCTCAGTACGGCAGCGGCGGTTTCCTCGATCGAGCGGCGGGTGACATCGATCGACGGCCAGCTATGCTTGGCGCACAACTTGCGGGAGACGGCCACCTCCTCGGCGACGGCCTTCCGATCAATATATTGATCGTCGTCGTGATGGGCGTTGAGCCCGAGCAGGCGATTTTGCCTGATCTGAACGATGCGCTCGGGACTCGCGTAGAGGCCAACGACCAGCGGCCGCATCAGTTGCTCAACATGGCGTGACACGTCGACACCCGGAACCAGCGGCACGTTGCCGGTCTTCACGCCGCGGTTGGCCAGATAGATCGAGGTTGGCGTCTTCGACGTCCGGGATACGCCGACAAGAACGACATCCGCTTCTTCAAGACCATCGAGGTGCTGACCGTCGTCATGCAGCATCGTGAAGTTGAGTGCGTCGATGCGTTTGAAATACTCGGCGTTAAGGGTGTGCTGGGCGCCGACACGATGCGAAGTCTCGGTACCCAGATAGGAGCGCAGAAGCTGGAGGACCGGCCCGAGAATCGAGAGGCAGGGCAGGCTCAGCTCGCGGCAATGCTTTTCGAGGCGTTCGACCAGGTCATCTTCGAGCAAGGTGTAGAGGACGATGCCGGGCTCTTCGGCGATCTCGGCCAGCACGCGGTCAAGCTGCTTCTGGGTGCGGACCAGCGGATACACATGCTCAACCGGCTGGACCTTGGAATATTGCGCACTAGCGGCGCGTGCGACCGTGATCAAGGTCTCGCCGGTGGAGTCCGAGATCAGGTGCAGATGAAAGTAGGTGCCGGCGTGCGAGGTCATCGGGTGATCGGTTGTCAAGCTGTGAATTCCTGGGGAGGAGGCCACGACCGTCCCCCCGAGGCAAGCCTCGATCGGGGAAAAGCCGTCGCCCTGTCCACATCATGGGCTCCGGGATACGCTGCGGCAAGGCTGCCGAGCGGAGCAAGCGCTTGTGAATAACCGATCGTCGGCCCGGTGCCCGACCATTCCGGATCCTTGCAGATCGCCGATTCGGATCAGCTCAAGTCCAATCGCTCGGTCACCCACAATGGTGAGACCGTCGCGGATACCTTTGCGGACCGTGTGGACAGAAATGTATGAGTCTAATCAACCGCCTAATAACTACAGACTAGAGTCTTTAAGCTTTAAATTCAGTAGAGACGGTGTGGAGTGTATGGCGCCGGAAATGCCCAACGGTTCGCACTAAAAGGAGCTCCTTCTCATGCCCGGTCAGCAATGGTGGCGCGCCGGCATGGCGATCGTCATCGGAGCAGCGTTGCTGGCGCTGCTGATGTGGTGGCGGTCTTCGGGTTTGTATCTGTGGTTCAAGGCGTTCCACATCATCGCGATCATCGCCTGGATGGCGGGCATGCTCTATCTGCCGCGGCTCTTTATCTACCATTGCGAGGCCGAGCCGGGCTCCAAGCAGTCCGAGACCTTCAAGGTGATGGAGCGCCGGTTGCTGACCGTGATCATCAATCCGGCGATGGTGGCAACCTGGGTGCTGGGGCTCTGGCTGGCGTTCGAGGGTGGCTTCTTCCGCAGCGGCTGGCTGCATGCCAAGCTCGCTCTGGTGTTAGGCCTGTCCGCGATGCACGGATTTTTCGTCCGCTGGGTCCGGGCATTTGCCGCTGACCAGAACCAGCATACGGTAAAATTCTATCGGATTATCAACGAGGTACCGACGATTCTGATGATCGGAATCGTGCTCTTGGTCGTACTCAAGCCGTTTTGAGGCCAATGCGCCGCCGTGGACAGGGCACGATGCCACTTGCGCAGCGGCGCGTCTTTCCATATCTTTGGAATATCTCCCTAGACGCAGGCAGATGCAGGAGTACCGGCCCCGGGTACGGGAACCGGCCATAGCATCGGGCTTAAAGGCCTGTCGCCCCGCCCAAGACCTGCGACTTCCCTCCCTCCAGTACCGACCGGCCGCTTTTCGCTAGTCGCCGGTCCCCTCCATAGGACTACCCGCATGCGGGAAATGAAACTCCAGGACCTCAAGGCCAAGACCCCGGCCGAGCTCGTCTCCTTTGCCGAAGAGCTCGAGGTCGAAAATGCCAGCACTATGCGCAAGCAGGAGCTGATGTTCGGCATCCTCAAGCAGCTCGCGGTGCGCGAGACCGATATCATCGGCGAAGGTGTCGTCGAGGTGCTGTCTGACGGCTTCGGCTTTCTACGCGCGCCGGAAGCGAATTATCTTCCCGGCCCGGACGACATCTACGTTTCGCCTTCGCAGATCCGCCGTTTCGGCCTGCGCACCGGCGACACCGTCGAGGGCGAAATCCGCAGTCCCAAGGACGGCGAGCGCTACTTCGCGCTGCTCAAAGTCAACACCATTAATTTCGAGGAACCCGAGAAGGCCCGCCACAAGGTCAACTTCGACAACCTGACCCCGCTCTATCCGGACGAGCGGCTCAAGATGGAGCACGAGGATCCGACCAAAAAGGACCTCTCGCCGCGCGTCATCGACATCGTGGCGCCGATCGGCAAGGGCCAGCGTGCGCTGATCGTGTCGCCGCCGCGTACCGGCAAGACCGTGCTGCTGCAGAACATCGCGCACGCCATCACCGCCAACCATCCGGAATGCTTCCTGATCGTGCTGCTGATCGACGAGCGGCCGGAAGAAGTCACCGACATGCAG
Source organism: uncultured Alphaproteobacteria bacterium (assembly GCA_963756715.1). Classification (GTDB taxonomy): domain Bacteria; phylum Pseudomonadota; class Alphaproteobacteria; order Rhizobiales; family Xanthobacteraceae; genus VAZQ01. The sequence goes on along the minus strand of CAVWOV010000031.1, from coordinate 51,776 downwards.
CGCTCGGTGAAGGGCGAGGTGATTTCCTCGACCTTCGACGAGCCGGCGACGCGCCACGTGCAGGTTGCCGAGATGGTGATCGAGAAGGCCAAGCGCCTGGTCGAGCATGGCCGCGACGTGGTGATCCTGCTCGATTCGATCACGCGTCTCGGACGTGCCTACAACACCGTTGTCCCCTCCTCCGGCAAGGTGCTCACGGGCGGCGTCGACGCCAACGCGCTGCAGCGGCCGAAGCGGTTCTTCGGCGCCGCGCGCAACATCGAGGAAGGCGGCTCGCTCACCATCATCGCGACCGCGCTGATCGACACCGGCAGCCGCATGGACGAAGTGATCTTCGAAGAGTTCAAAGGCACCGGCAATTCGGAAATCATCCTCGATCGTAAGGTCGCCGACAAGCGCACCTTCCCGGCGATGGACATCACGCGTTCCGGCACCCGCAAGGAAGAACTGCTGGTTGCGCCCGATCAGCTCAAGAAGATGTACATCCTGCGCCGCATCCTCAATCCGATGGGCACCATGGATGCAATCGACTTCCTCTTGGACAAGCTGCGTAACACCAAGAGCAATGGCGACTTCTTCGAATCGATGAACGCGTAGGTGTGTGATGGTGTCATTGCCGGGCCTGACCCGGCAATCCATCCGCTTTCGAACATTGCTGCTCTTTGTTTATTGATAGATGCGCGGGTCAAGCCCGCGCATGATGACATTATTTGTATAGCCGGATGCTCTTGACGCGCGACGACAGGCCGAGCGCGTCGAGGCAGGCGCTGGGATTGCCAGGCGTGCAGGCGGTGACGTCATTGACAAGGATCTCGCCGATCGCCTTGCATTCCGTGTCGATCAGGAAGGCGCGTACCGTGGTCTTCTTCGGCCGGATCGGTCCCATCTCGGTGATGAGCCGTCGCGAGATGCCACCGTCATTGTCGAACACCACAAGGTCGAGCTTCAGGCTTTCGAGTCCCGCATCGCCCTTGTTTCCGACGACGAAATTCATGCGGCAGTGGTTGTTCGACGGCTCGACGCTGTTGAGATTGATCGTGAGCTTGTCCTCCTGCGCGTTGGCGCTGAACGGAAGTAACACGTAAAGCACGATGAGCGCACGCAGGACGCCACGCATAGGGATTCTCCGGATTCGGCTGAGCGCGAAACTCGGCTGAGCGCGATTCATAAACCGACTCGCTCGTGACCGGCAAGGCGTCGTGCCTCAATCGATGCATCGCATTGGAATCGTTCTGATATTGCGCGGCTTGTGTCAGCCGCGCATGGACGCAAGTGTCGCCGAAATGTCATCGGCCCGCGTCACCGGCAATGAGCAGGTCTCGCCCACGCAGACGAACGCCGCGGCGACTGTCGTTGCTTTGATCTTCTCCTGCGCGGGATGCGACAGCGGCAGCGCGTCGGCGGATCGTGCATGCAGTACGATCCGATCGAGGAACGGGAGCTTGCGGGCCGCGGCAAGCAATTCATCGGCCTGCGCGCCGTCGCCGGCGATGACGATCTCGGCGCCGCGCAGCCGAAGGTCGAGGGCGTTCAGCAAGGCGAGATGGCCGAACACGTTGTCTCCGGCGCTCGCCAGGATGCCGTCGAACAACCGGTCCGCCTGCTCGCGCCAGGCGTGCTGACCGGTGAGCACCGCAAGCCGGACGAGGTTTTGCGCGGCGAGTGCATTGGGGTTCGGCGTGGCGTCGTCCGTCGTGGCGTTGGGCCGTACCACCAGGCCTTCGGCATCGTCAGCGGTCAGGAAGTATCCGCCATTGGCCGAGTTGGCGTAGTGCCGGTCAAGCGTCGCCTGCCAGGCCAGTGCGCGTTCCAGATAGCCGTGCTCGCCGGTGGCTTCGTGGAGCGACAGTGCCGCGCGGATCATGGCGGCATGATCGGAGGCAAGGCCGGGAAACAGCAACCGGTCGTGTCGCCAGGAATGGCCGAGGCGATCGCCCTGCCCCATCCGGGATGCGATGAATGTGAAGGCCTTGGCGGCGTGCTGCAGCCAGGTCGGCTCCCCGAACGCCATCGCGGCGTTCGCCAGCGCTGCAATCATCAGGCCGTTCCAGTCGGCCAGCACCTTGTCATCGAGGCCCGGGCGCACCCGTTTGCTGCGCAGCATGAGCAGCTTCTCACGCAGCGGAGCGAGCCGCGCCTCGTCCTCTATGCTGCGCGGTAAGTGCTTGAGCCGATTGAGAATTGTGTGTCCTTCGAAATTGCCGTTGGAGGTCACGTCGTAGTGTGCAGCAAAGAACGCCGCGTCATCCGATCCGAGCGCCGCCTCAATCTCGGCGAGCGACCAGACGTAGAACTTCCCCTCCTCGCCTTCGGAGTCGGCATCGAGCGAGGCGCTGAAGGCGCCGCCCGCGGTCGTCATCTCGCGTTCGAGCCACGTAACGGTTTCGCGCGCGCGGGTGCGGAATAGGTCATTGGCCGAGCGCTGCCAGGCGAGCGCCAGCAGTTCAAGCAGCAGCGCGTTGTCGTAGAGCATTTTCTCGAAGTGCGGCACCAGCCAGCGGTCATCGACCGAGTACCGCGAGAAGCCACCGCCGAGATGATCGTAGATGCCGCCTTCGCACATGCGGATCAGCGAAAGCTGGACGGCTGCGAAATAGCGCGCTTCTTTGCTGCGCTGGCCGGCGCGCCAGAGAAACTCCAGCATTCCGGGTTGCGGGAATTTCGGCGCGCCGCGCATGCCGCCGTTGACCGGATCGATCATGCCGCCGATCTGCGCGGCTGCGCGATCGAGTTCGGGCACGCCGATCACGACCTTGCCGCTGGGCCGTGCGCTCTCGGATAAACGCGCCATCAGCGCATTGCTGTTCTGAGCGACGCTCTGCGGCTCCTGCCGGAACACGCGCTCGACCTCGCGCAGAACATCGACGAACGCGGCCTTGCCATAGCGCGCGGTCTTGGGAAAATAGGTGCCACCCCAGAACGGCTCGCCGGCGGGCGTCAGGAACATGGTGAGCGGCCAGCCGCCGTGCTCGCCCAGCAAATGAAGCGCCGACATATAGATCTGATCGATGTCGGGGCGTTCTTCGCGATCGACTTTGATGTTGACGAACAGTTCGTTCATGACGCGCGCGGTGGCGTCGTCCTCGAAGCTCTCGTGGGCCATCACATGGCACCAGTGGCACGCCGCATAGCCGACCGACAGCAGGATCGGACGGTTGCTGTTCTTTGCCTCTGCCAACGCCGCCGGCCCCCAGGCCCACCAGTCGACCGGATTGTGCTGGTGCTGCAGCAGATAGGGCGAAGTTTCCTGCGCCAGACGGTTGATGTGGGTGGTCTGTGATGTGGCGGTCATGCGGGGATAATGCCCGGCATGTGAGCTTGTTCAAAGCCCATTGGCCTGGATGGTCGGTTCCGGTTGCGGCTTGCATCCGGCATGGCGGCCCGCGATCATGTTGCCCGGCCAATACCAAGCAAAAAGGGGGAAACGATGAAGCGCAGTTCCGAGCGCATCCTGGTCACGCATGTCGGCTCGCTGGTTCGGCCGATGTCGATCCGCGACATCATGTCGGCGCGGGACCATGGGCAGCCGTACGACGAGGCGGTGTTTCAGAAGACGCTGAAAAACGAAGTGGCGGCGGTGGTCCGTCAGCAGGCGGAGACCGGCGTCGATATCGTCAGCGATGGCGAATACGGCAAAGCGGGCTGGATCCGCTACGTCGCCGAGCGGCTCGGCGGTTTCGTGCATCGCGAATTCCGCCCTGGCGATCACGAGGCGACGCCAACCCACCTGATCCGGGAGGTCGAGAAGTTTCCAGAGTTCTACGCCGCCTATCAGCCGATCCAGTATTACGACTGGCTGCCGCCCGGACAGTCGCAAACACCGCTCAAGCCCGACCCGGCCAAGGAGAAGGCGTTGGTCTGGGAATGCGTCGGGCCGATCGCCTACAAGGGCCAGGCGGCAATCGCCCGCGACATCGCCAACTTCAAGGCGGCGCTGAACGGCGTGACGGTGGAAGGCGCCTTCATGCCGGTTGCGGCGCCGATGAGCGCGCGCGGTCTCTGGCTCAACGCCTATTACAAGAACGACGAGGAGATCGTGGTCGCGCTGGCCGACGCGCTGAAGGAGGAATACCGCGCGATCGTCGACGCCGGCTTCATCCTGCAACTCGACGACGCCTTCCTGGCGCACGAATATGACCGGCTCCTGGGCGAGATGAGCCCGCGGGAGGTGCATAAATACGCCGAGCGCTGCGTCGACCTGACCAACTATGCGCTCGCCGGCATCCCCGAGGACAAGGTGCGCTATCACGTCTGTTGGGGAAGCTGGAACGCGCCGCACACCCAGGACGTGCCGCTCAAGACGCTGGCCGATCTCATTCTGAAGATTCGCGCCCAGGCCTATTCGATCGAGGGTGCCAATCCGCGCCACGAGCACGAATGGATGGTCTGGAAGGACGTCAAGCTGCCGGACGGCAAGATTCTCATTCCGGGTGTCATCACCCACTCGACCAACGTGGTCGAGCATCCGGAACTGGTGGCATGGCGGCATCAAGAATTTCGCCAGCGTGATCGGCCGCGAGAATGTCATCGCGTCGAGCGATTGTGGCTTCTCGCAGAGCTATAACATCGTCCGCTGCCATCCGTCGGTGCAGTGGGCGAAGCTGGAATCGCTGGTCGAGGGCGCGCGGCTGGCTTCAAAAGAGTTGTGGGGGCGATAATGCGCTTACGCGCTCAAACTCCTCATGTGCAAACCCCGTGGCAATGTTGGTGGTTCAGAATTTCGTATTTCGGGTCCGCCGCAAGAATGATGCGAACTTCGGATCAGGACACCCGTGACATGCGGCAATCTGAATTCAATACATGCAACGCGTCATGACCAAAAGGGTAAAGGGATCGATCTGAAACTCGTCCTCGAGATTGCGCCCGAATAGCCCAAGCCATTTCTGTTGCGCCGCGTAAGCGAGTTGCTCGCGCGCTTGCGGGCAGTCGAACTTCGTCTTCGCCACATTTTGGAGATGATGAACCATCTCGTGGACGAGAACGGATACCTCCGCGGGTGTTCGTCCCGCCCAATTCGTCGGCAGATAAATCGTGTTGTCGCGATCGTCGTAGAGCGCGACGGTTTCCTGTCCGGTATCGGCTGCCGAACCGGTCGGACGATCGGATCCGGACGAATTCCGATTGCGCCGTGACGCCATGGCGGCGGACGAATCATATTTGATGTGAGGCAATGTCTCGGTCGGCGCGAGATCGAAGTTCATTGACAGCCAGGTGACGATTGACCTGAGCAGAGCGGTCGAGGGCGGGTCGTGCGGCCGCAATTCGCCGGTGATGCGGAAAAGTCCGGACTGCGGTTGCGCTTCGATGTTGGTTTCAATTCGCGGTGTTGGCGATTGCTGAGCCTGCAGAGAGCCCGCGCCCGATACCATCGCAGTTGATATGATCACGGCGGCCAGCACCAGATTGCGCATCAGATTCTCCGTCTAGCGCGCAAGGGTAACAGGCGCGCCCATGGTGGCTGTGTGAGGTGACTCACAGACATCCGAGAAACTGCAAACGCTTTGAGCCGATACGTGCTTGCAGAGACCGGCCGTGCTGCGCCGCACGACTCGCAATGTTCGGGAAACTTCCGCTGTGACATCGACCATGGTTCATGCAAGCTGCGCGCCATGATCCCAGCCCGCGATACGATCTTTGCGCTTTCCTCCGGCCGGCCGCCGTGCGCGATCGCGGTGATCCGCATCTCGGGGCCGGCGGCACGCTTGGCGCTGGAAGCAATGATTGGGCGCGTGCCCTCGCCCCGCGTTGCGGCGTTCGCGCGAGTGCGCGACCCGGTGAGCGGTGAGTTGATCGACGAAGGTCTGGCGCTGTGGTTCCCGGGGCCGAAGAGCGAGACCGGTGAAGACGTGGCCGAACTGCAGGTGCATGGCGGCCGGGCGATCATCGCCGCAGTGCTCGGCGCGCTTGCGAGGCTTGAGGGGTTCCGTCACGCCGAGGCTGGCGAGTTTACCCGCCGCGCGTTCGAAAACGGCCGCATGGATTTGACGGCCGTCGAGGGGCTCGCCGATCTGGTGGCGGCCGAGACGGACGCTCAGCGCAAACAGGCGCTGCGGCAGATGCAGGGCGAGTTCGCGCGGCATCTTGAGCGTTGGCGGGAGCGGCTGATCCAGGCGCGCGCTTTGCTTGAAGCGGGAATCGATTTCTCCGACGAGGGAGACGTTCCGGCGAACCTTGCCGTGCAGGCGCTGGACATCGTCAGGAGCGCGCTCGCCGAAATCAAGACAGCGCTGCAAGGGCAGGGCGAACGGCTGCGCGACGGCTTGCAGATCGCAATTGCCGGGCCGCCCAATGTCGGCAAGTCGACTTTGCTGAATCGGATGGCGCAACGCGATGTTGCGATCGTGTCGCCGTATGCGGGCACGACGCGGGATGTGATCGAGGTCCACCTCGATCTCGGCGGCTATCCGGTGACGTTGCGCGATACGGCGGGAATCAGGCCGACGGAGGACCCGGTCGAGCAGGAGGGGGTACGCCGGGCACGGCGGTCAACCGGCGCCGCTGATCTTGTGCTGTGGGTGCTGGATGGGACTGACGTCACGGCGGACGCCATCCGGGCTGCTGCGGAGCAATTGACCGCCGAACAAGCCCAGTCTCGCGTTCTGTTCGTGGTTAATAAGATCGACGCGCTCGACTCTCCGGCGCGGCAAAGAAATGAACATTTATTCAGTTGTTTCTCAAAATTGCGATATTGTTCAATTTCGGCCGAAACTGGCGAGGGAATTGACCAATTGATCCGGGCAGTTACCGATTTCGCAGGGAGAGTCTTTGACGGCGAGCCGGCATTAGTGACGCGTCAGCGCCACCGGCAGATGATGGATTTGGCTGCGACCGCTCTCGCGGGCGCCGTGGCGTTGGCCGAAGGCTCTGGCGCGGATGGTCGCGAGGAGCTGATCGCCGAGCAGGTCCGGATGGCGACGCATGCACTCGAACGTCTGACCGGCCGGGTCGATGTCGAAGACATTTTGGACGTGATCTTCCGCGACTTCTGCATCGGCAAATAGCTCTGAGCGCGCCACGACTCAGTGGCCGACAACCGGTAGCCGATCGAGCGCGTTCCAACTTTCTGGCCCATGCAGTCCGGCTCTGTTTCTTCCATTTGCGGAGCGCATGTTGACGCGGGGCAATCGGTCATCATGCCTACCAAGCGATCATTGCCTAGTTTCGTGGAACGCTCGGGCGAGCAATCTAGGGAGCGGATCATGGCCGATCCTCAAGAACCAAAACGGCATTGGCTGGCAGGTCTCCGCGAGTCGAATGCGGTGGGCTGGCTGGCTTTGGCAGCACTGATCGTTGTCATCGTAATCTCGACCATCATGTTTGGCGGGCAGGGGTCGAAGGTGGCGACCACCGAGACGCCGTCATCGCCGTTCGCTCGCTGATCAGGCCTGCAAGGCACTCCGTTCGCCCCGGGCCGTAATGTTTCAAGGGCGAATGTTTCACGTGAAACACGGCCCCAGCTCTCTTGAGAGCTCACGCCGGTTTTGACCTGCCGCGCTCGCTCCATTAGAAGCGCGTCGCAGGCCAGGACCATGGACGCACAATTCGATGTCATCGTCGTAGGCGGTGGGCACGCCGGCTGTGAGGCCGCGGCCGCGGCCGCACGGATGGGCGCCAGGACGGCCCTGGTCACGCACCGCTTTGCCACCATTGGGGCAATGTCCTGCAACCCGGCGATCGGCGGCCTTGGCAAAGGACATCTGGTCCGGGAAATCGACGCGCTCGACGGCCTGATGGGTCGGGTCGCGGATGCCGGCGGCATCCAGTTCCGCGTGCTCAACCGCCGCAAGGGACCGGCGGTCCGCGGCCCAAGAGCGCAAGCCGACCGCAAGCTCTACGCCGCCGCCATGCAGCAGGCGATCCGCGAAACCACTAATTTGGCAGATCATCGAGGCGGAGGCGCACGATCTTTTGCTCACGGATGGGCGGGTTATCGGGCTGACCTTAGGAGATGGCCGCGAGCTGGGGGCAGGGGCCTTAGTCCTCACCACCGGGACGTTTCTACGCGGCTTGATCCATATCGGCGAGCAACAGACCCCGGCCGGCCGCGTCGGGGAAGCACCGGCGCTGGGTCTATCGCTCACCCTGGAGCGGCTTGGCTTTAAGCTCGGGCGTCTCAAGACCGGAACCCCGCCGCGGCTCGATGGCCGCAGTATCGACTGGGGGGCGGTCGAAATGCAGCCCGGCGATGACCCGCCGGAGCCGTTTTCGGCGCTTACTGATCGGATCACCAATCCCCAGGTCGACTGCGGTATCACCCGCACGACCGAGGCGACCCATCGGGTCATCCGCGACAACGTCCACCGTTCGCCGATGTATTCCGGCCAAATCGCGAGCCGCGGCCCGCGCTACTGCCCGTCGATCGAGGACAAGATCGTGCGGTTTGGCGAGCGCGATGGGCACCAGATCTTCCTCGAACCTGAGGGGCTTGACGACCCCACGGTCTATCCCAATGGCATTTCCACCTCGCTGCCCGAGGATGTGCAGCTCGCGCTAATCGCGACGATTCCCGGCCTGGCTAAGGCCCGGATGATCCGGCCGGGCTATGCCATCGAGTACGACCACGTCGACCCCCGCGAACTCAGGCCGACGCTGGAAACCAAGCGCGTTTCCGGCCTGTTTCTGGCCGGCCAGATCAACGGTACGACCGGTTACGAGGAGGCGGGGGCGCAGGGTCTGGTCGCGGGGCTCAACGCTGCATCGAAGGCGGGCGGGGGAGGCGACATCACCTTCGACCGGGCCGAGGGCTATCTGGCGGTGATGATCGACGACCTGGTCACCCGCGGCGTCAGCGAGCCGTACCGCATGTTCACCTCCCGCGCCGAATATCGCCTGACGCTGCGAGCGGACAATGCAGACCAGCGGCTGACCGGCAAAGGCATCGCCCTCGGCTGCGTCGGTCCGATCCGCCGCCGCCAGCACTCTGCCAAGATGGCGGCCCTGGCCGATGCCCGTACCTTTGCGCAATCCGTGTCGCTGACCCCAAGCGAAGGGGCCCGCCACGGGCTGGACCTCAACAAGGACGGCCAGCGTCGCACGGCATTCGACCTGCTGTCGCATCCCCACATCGGGATCGCGCAACTCGCGGCCATCTGGCCCCAACTCGCCGGCCTTGCGCCCAAGATCGCCGAGCAGCTCGAAATCGATGCCAAATACGACGTCTATCTCGCGCGCCAGGCCGCCGACATCGCCGCATACCGCCGGGACGAAAGCCTCGCGATCCCGGACGGGATCGATTATTCAACGCTGAAGGGCCTTTCGAACGAGGCCCGGCAAAAGTTGCAGGCCGCCCGCCCGGGCACGATCAGCCAGGCTGGACGCATCGACGGTATGACACCCGCCGCGCTGATGCTGATCGTGGCCCATCTGAAGCGCCGTCCCCGGACCCGCAAGACCGCCGATGCCAAAGGCTGAGGAGGCGCTGGCGGCCGACCGCGCTCGCGCGCTCGCACTGACGCCGGTTTCACGTGAAACATTGGAGCGGCTGGATCGCTTCGTTGAACTCCTGCTGTCCTGGCAGACCAGGATGAATCTGATCGCACCTTCGACAATCCCGCAAATCTGGACCCGGCATATTGCGGATTCGCTGCAGCTTCTTGACCTCGCCCCGGAACGCCCTTACCTGGATCGATCTTGGCTCTGGCGCTGGATTTCCCGGCATGGTGATCGCCTGCGCGCTTGCGGATCGGCCCGGCGCGGCCATTCACCTCGTCGAGAGCATCAATAAGAAGGCCAACTTCCTCAGGGAAGCCCAGCTTGTTACCGGAGCCCCGGCAATCATCCATCCCGAACGCATCGAATCGTTCGCCAAAGGCTTTAAAGGCAAGGCGGACATCGTCACCGCGCGGGCGTTAGCGCCCCTTCCACGGCTGCTGGGCGAAGCCTTCCCCCTGCTGGCGAAAAGCGGTGCGAAAGGCCTGTTCCCGAAAGGCCAGGATGCCGAGCTGGAATTGCACGAGGCCGGCAAATCCTGGATGATGGATACGTTGCTTGTCCCAAGCCGCACCAACCCGAACGGACGTATTGTGGTTGTGCGAGAATTGCAGCCGCGCAAAGCGTAGAATGTCCGGCAACCCAATTCGTCCTCGAACGGACCGCGTGATATGATTGATAGTACTGATTCCGCAATGGAATCTGCCTCTGCCGTGGGTTCCTCGCCTGCTGTGGAATCACCGCAGCCGAGCGCATCTGAAAGCATTCCGACCAAACCGCAGCCGCCGCGCGTCCTGGCGATCGCGAATCAAAAGGGCGGGGTCGGCAAGACCACGACGGCGATCAACCTCGGCACCGCGCTCGCTGCTGTCGGCGAGCGTGTTCTCATCATCGACCTCGATCCGCAGGGTAATGCTTCGACCGGCCTCGGCATCGACCGCAAGAGCCGCCGGCTTTCGACCTATGATGTGATGGCCGGTGACGCACCGTTGCGCGAGGCCATCATGATGACGGCGGTACCGAGCCTCTCCATCGCGCCGTCGACCTTGGACCTGTCCGGGCTCGAACTTGAAGTGAGCCAGGCGCATGACCGGGCCTATCGGCTGCGCAACGCGCTCGCCCCGTTGAATTCTGGCGCACCTGACGTCACCGATTTCACCTATGTGCTGATCGACTGCCCGCCCTCGCTGAACCTCCTCACCGTCAACGCCATGGCGGCATCGGACGCCGTCCTGGTGCCGCTGCAGTGCGAGTTCTTTGCTCTCGAAGGATTGTCACAACTCCTTGAAACTGTTGAACAAGTTCGCTCCGCGTTGCATCCAGGGCTGATCATCCACGGGATCGTGCTGACCATGCACGATGCCCGCAACAACCTGTCCAATCAGGTCGTTGCCGACGTGCGGCAGAACAGCGGGCAAAAGGTCTATGACACCGTCATCCCGCGCAACGTGCGGGTGTCGGAGGCGCCATCGTTCGGCAAGCCGGTGCTGGTCTACGATCTTAAATGCGTCGGCAGCGAAGCCTATCTGCGGCTCGCCACCGAGATCATTCAGCGTGAGAAAGAACTGACGACCGGAGCGCCGACGACGCCCGCGCCTGGAAAATCGTTGCAGGCGCCGAACGGGCAAAACCGCGAGCCGGGTTCAGATCAGGGCGCGGCGTGACGCCGCGCACGGTGCCGACGAACGCTTGGGAGACGAGATGATGGCGGACGAGAGCCGATCCCGACTCGGGCGGGGGCTTGCGGCCCTGATCGGTGATGCCGGCGGCCAGCCCGCGACGGCGGAGCGTGAGCGCTCGCGCAATCAACGGCGCGTGCCGATCGAGTTTCTCAAACCCAATCCGAAAAATCCGCGGCAGAATTTCTCCGCCGACGAACTCGAAGAGTTGACCGCGTCGATCCGGGAGCGCGGCGTCATCCAACCGGTCGTCGTGCGGGCGGTGAAAAGTGCAAATGACAGCTTCGAGATTATCGCGGGCGAGCGGCGCTGGCGCGCGGCGCAACGTGCCGGTCTGCACGACATTCCCATCGTCACGCTCGAGGTCAGCGACAGCGAAGCGCTCGAACTCGCGATCATCGAAAACGTTCAGCGCGCCGATCTCAATCCGCTGGAAGAAGCCGGCGGTTATCAATCGCTGGCGGACGAGTACGACCGCAGTCATGACGACATCGCCAAGATCGTCGGCAAGAGCCGCAGCCATGTTACCAACACGCTGCGCCTCCTGAAGCTGTCCGATCCGATCAAGGCGTATATCCGCGCCGGCAAGCTCAGCGCCGGACATGCCCGCATGCTGATCGGTCAACCGAACGCCGAAGAGCTTGCCGAGACGATCATCGATCGCGGGCTCAATGTCCGGCAGATCGAGGCGCTGGCGCGCAAGAGCGGCAAGGAGCAAGCAAAGGAACTCAAGCCGAAACGGCGCACCGGTAAAAGCGCCGATACGGTTGCGCTGGAGAAGCGTCTATCGGACGCACTCGGGCTGCAGGTCAGCGTCGATCATCGCGGCAAGTGGGGCATTCTGCAGATCCACTATCGCGATCTCGATCAGCTCGACGGCGTGCTGCGAAAATTGGAACGGGATTGACGTTACGGCCATCCGTCGTTGCGAGGGCGGAGCGCGGAAACGCCCTTACCTTCGCTTCCATGCCTGCCGATCAAACATCAGGAGCGCAACCGTAGTCCATTGAACGACTTCGCCATGGTCGAACTCGGTTGCCTTTGCATCCGGTGCGGGCGTTATGACTCCTCGGCCTACTAGTTCCCACGCCCGCGCCCAATTCAATTTTAATAATTTCGATAGAGCCTCGTGTCACTCTTGCGGCCGTAGCCGCGATCCGCGGCCAGATTTTTTTGGAGAGGTTGGCGAAGGACGCCCGATGCGATTTTGTGCAGTAAGCTTCGCGATTACCTGTGTCAGTGTTCTTTCGATCTCAAGTGCGCAGGCGCAATGGACCGAAGCCAAAATTCCTAACGAACAAAATCGCACCGTGCAGGGCTGTGCGGCGGAGCCGCGGCAACCGGGCGATTGGGTTTGCATCATGTTGAGATGCGATCAGCCTGGTTCGCCACTCAGCCTGTATTTCTCGAGTGCCAAGCCGGAACTCCGCGGCAAAGTGAAATTGCTGACGGACGACGGTAGTTTCGAGGTATCGATAGCGGCGCCGGCGAGCTCACAACTACCGTTTTCGACACGCGCGGAAATGACCCCAGGCAATCTAATCGAGGCGATGAAATCAAGCAAAACCCTGACGATTGAGAATACCGAACTGCCGCCACCGCATAATCGCATCTCAATGCAAAACTCACGCAAAGCGATCGAGTACGTAGAACGGGTTTGTACGCGCCAACCAAGCGCTGCACGTTTCTGGCGACGGATCACCAGAGCCGTTGGCCTATATTGAGAGAGTGGGGCGCCTACGCCGGCGGCCTCGATTGCCACGCCCGCATCTCATCCAATGCGCGCTCGATGAGATGCTGATCATAGGATCGCGTGGCGTCAGCCACGCGCGCGCATCCTAGGTCTTCATCGCGCCGTAGATACCGCGTTCGAACTGACGATAAACGCGCAACGTTCGGTGATCTGCAAATGGCAGCACCTGCGTCATGAAAACGGCCGCGACATGCTTTCCGCGATCGATCCAATAATAGGTGTTGAATAAGCCAGCCCAGGTCAGGCTTCCGGCGCTGCGGCCCTCCGGAACGGCCTGCATGTTGATCATGTGGCCCAAGCCCCATCCGCAATGGATGCCGGGAAAGAAATCGACGTCATTGGAGAGCGCCGGGACGGTTGTTTTCAGTATGCCGGCTTCAATTTGACCGATCTGATTCTCACCCATGAGCGTGACGGTTTCAGGCCGAAGTATGCGGACGCCATCCAGCGCGCCGCCGCGCAACAGCGTGCGGATGAAAGTCAGATAATCCGGTCCAGTCGAATAAATCCCGCCCCCGCCGGAAAAAGAGTGGCGCGCCGTCTGCCGCTCGATTGGTTGTGCAATAAGGGACCCGTCCCGTTCGCGCTGATGCATGCTGGCTTCTCGCGCGCGCTGCTGCGGCGAGATAACGAATGCAGTATCGTTCATTCCCAGCGGATCGAAAATGTGCTTGCGAAAATAGACATCCAACCGGTCGCCGCTCACCAACTCGACGATGCGACCGACCCAATCGACACTCGTGCCATACTGCCAACCCTCACCGGGATCGAACATGAGCGGTGTGCGCGGCGCCTGGCGTCTTTGCGACCGGGGGAGCAGCTTGATCGACTTGGAATACTGCACGGCCTTGGCGTCCCAAAGCCGGTAGGCGAAGCCGGCCGTATGGGTCAGAAGGTGACGCAGCGAGATCGGCCGCTTTGCTGGACGCAACTGCGGGACCCCTTTGGCATCGAAGCCGTCAAGCACTTGCGGTGATCCGAGCGCCGGATCGAGATCAGGCACCGGCGCATCCAGCGAAATCTTGCCGCGTTCGACAAGTTGCAGCGCCGCTACCGACGTAAACGGCTTAATCATCGAGGCGACGCGAAATACCGTATCGCGTGTCATGGGCGGCCCTGCAGGAAGCCGGCGCCTGCCAAAGGCACCCTCGTAAACGAGGCCATCGTCGGTCGCGGCGAGTGCCACGACTCCGGGTACTTCCCCTGCGTTTGTCGCGGCGCGAAGCATCGTGTCGATATGAGCGAAGGACTCGATGCGGCGGCCGACCGGCGCTTCGGCGAACGCAACGGCCGCGCGGCCGAATGAACCGACCGTTGCGAGCTTCACCGTTGCCTTCACGATGTCACGGCGGCTGAGGCAACGATTCATGTCCGCTCTTTCTCAGGTGCAGGCACGAGCAAATCGAACGTTGTCGGCTGCCCCATTCACGCGAGTGGCCATTCCGAACCTTTCACGCTCGCATTTCAGCCCGCCGACCAAAACGGTCGCGATCATGCGGCCTTGAATAGTCGACGGTGGGGCCGATGGGGATGATCCCGTTCGAGCCTACCGGGCCCGCCTTGCTGAACACGCCCTGCTTCATGCCGGCGACGTCGCAGACGTCGGCGATGCCCGGCGTCTGGTAGAGATCCCGAAGGTAGTTCGACAGATTGGGGTATTCATCGAGACGGCGCAGGTTGCATTTATAGCCGACATAGTAGCAGGGATCGAAACGTACCAGGCTTGGAAAGAGCCGCCAGTCCGCCTCGGTCTCGACCTCGCCGCACAAATAGCGTTGCGTCGAGAGCCGCGCCTCAAGGCTGTCGAGCGTCTCGAACAGGAGCCTGACGGAATTGTCGTAGGCCTCCTGAGAAATCGAGTAGCCGCAACCATTGACTGCGTTGTTCACGCCTTTGAGGACGAGCGCATTTGTCACATCGATCTCGGGGCGTTGCGTTTCGGGATAGAAGTCCGGCGATGGCTTTGCGATGCCCGGAAATGCAGTGTTGAATATCCGGATGATTTCAGAGGACTCGTTGTTGACGACACGGCGCGTCTTGGCATCCCACAGTGTCGGAACGGTCACACGTGTCGTGCACGTCGGGTCGGCGATGGTATAGAGCTCATGGAGCCATCGTACGCGTTGATCGGTCCCCGGCACGACGTGGCCTTCGGCGCCGAATGACCATCCCTGGCCACCGGGTTCTTGGGCGGTGTCGTTGAGCGTCACGAAGGGCTCGAGCCGCTTGAGCGTGCGCATGAGCGTTGCGCGATGCGCCCAGGGGCAGGCAACCGCGCAATAGAGGTGATAGCGGCCGGGCTCGGCGGGAAACTCAGACTGGGCTTGGTCGCTGATGCGATCGCGGAAAACCGAATCGCGCTTGAAGTACATCCCCTTGTTGTCATGATTGACGAGGATGTTCTCGGTGCGCCATTTGCCGTCAACAAGCTGTCCCATCTGTTGCTCCTGAGCAAATTTCACACGACGATTTCGTGGCTGCGCGGGGCAGGTCGCTGACGTGTACTTTACATCGTCTCAACCGCCGTATCGCCGCAAGTCCTGTTGGCCCGATCCGCTGGACATCATGGTGCTGCGCCTCCACAATCCGTTCTCAACGCGGGCAATAAACGCCAGCAATCAATGCGGGTAAAGGTGAGGGAGGATTTGATGCGAGCGATGCCGTTCGTTGCCGCCATGGTGGGCTGCTTGTTCACGCTGCCAGGCTGCATCGCAGCCGCCGCGCAGGACGCCGCTGCGGGTTACCCCAAGGAGACAGTGCACATTATTGTGCCGTTTTCGGCCGGTGGTGCAACCGACATCGCGGCGCGCATCGTTGCGCAGAAAATGGCGGAGGAATGGAAAGCCACGATCATCATCGAAAATAAGCCGGGTGCGACCGGCTCAATTGCCGCAGAATATGTCGCCAAGGCCAAGCCCGACGGCTACACGCTGTTCATGGGTACCGGATCGGTCAATTCGGTGAACCCGGCGGTAAGGAAGAATCTGCCGTTCGACACATTGCGGGATTTCGTCGCGATCTCGAACTTCTTTACGACACCGAATATCCTGGTGGTCCACCCGTCTGTTCCGGCAAAGAACGTGGCCGAGTTCATCGCGGTGCTGAAGGCGAACCCGGACAAGTACAACTACGCCAGCTCCGGGATCGGCAGCAGCCTCCATATGTCGGCGGAACTGTTCAAGCAGATGGCTGGCGTCCAGATGACAAACGTCACCTATAAGGGAAGCGCGCCGGCGGTGATCGATCTCATCGCCGGCCACGTCAAGGTCATGTTCGACAATTTGGCGAGTTCGTGGCCTTACGTGAAGCAGGGCGCACTTCGGCCGCTCGGCGTCACCAGCGCAAAGCCCGATCCGCTGGCGCCGGGTGTGCCGGCGATTGCCGAAACGCTGCCCGGATATGAAGCCACGTCATGGGCCGGGCTGTTGGCGCCAGCCAAGACGCCGCCCGCGATTGTTGCAAAGATTTCCGCATCGGTGCAACGCGCCATCAAGATGCCCGACGTCGTCGAAAAGTTCAAAGCCCAAGGCGCCACGCCGATCGGCGATACCCCCGATCACTTCGCCAAGTACCTGAAAGAGGACATCGATAAGTGGCGCGCGGTGGTGCAAAAGGCCGGCGTGCAGATCAATTGATCGGATCGAATTTGCGAGGTGACACGATCTCGTGCTCATCTCGCCTCCGCTCCTGCCCCCATTACCCCGCCTTGTTGGAAGGCGAACGGTGCAAAAGCCGGGCTGCGATAGCTTTGCGTCCGGCGTTCTATTTGTCGCCATCGAGCGGTGCACTGCCGCGCCAGGGATGATCGGTGATGTCGAACGTCACCTTGTCGGGGCCGTGGAACTTGGTCTCGTAGAAACCTTTTTGTCCCTCCGGTCGCCGCGCGAAGCATTTCGCGCCGAGCTTTTCGAGCTTGTCGGCAGTTCCGTCGACGTCGTCGACCAGGACACCGAAATGGTGGATGCCGCGAAAGTCCAGACCGAGGCCCTGGTCCCAGCCGAACCGCAGCACCGCCATGTTCAGCGTACCGTCGCTGAGAAACACGCCATAGGATTTTCCCTCGCCGGCCGGTTCGATACGGCCGACCTCGGTAAACTCGAACGCCTGCTTGTAGAATTCAGCCGTGGCAAACGGGTCTTCTGCCGCGATGGCGATGTGACGAAGCTTCGGCATGGTGATGGCTTCCAGTTGGGCGAATGTTGATGTCTAGGTTTGCGTGTCGGGATCATTCAAGCCGAAGACGTCGCGCGCAGCCTGCGGCGAGACGTAGCCCCGCATAACGTCTGAACAGGATGCGATGGCGATCACGGCGGCGCGGATCGCCGTAACCACCTCCGCCGCCGGTGCGGATACGCACGCGGTCGCCGGCCTTGAGCATGACGACTTCTTTCATTGCGACCTGAGTGGTGCCGTCGGCCCGCTCGATGAGGACGTGGCCCGGGGCGCCATCGCCGCCGCCGTTCATGCCCCAGGCCGGACAGAGCGTGCGCTCAAAGCGCGTCGAGATCCGGCATGGCGCCAGCATCAGGTAACAGCGCTCCAGCCCGAGCCCGCCGCGGAACTGGCCGGGTCCGCCGGAATCCGTGCGCAAGCCGAAGCTCTCGATCATGAACGGATAGGTGGCCTCATGGGTCTCGATCGGGATCAGCCGGGTATCGCCGTGACACATGGTCCGGAATGGGCCGGGACCGTCCATGTCGCTGAGCGCGCCCCAGCCGCCGAAGCCGCTGTCGTGGCATTGCCAGAACAATCCAGTGTCGGGATGGCGTCCGGCATAGGCGAGCGTCGCGAAAGTGCCGTAGTGCCCGGCCGCGACGCGGTCGGGAATTGCGGAGCCAAGCGCGCGGATGACAAGATCGATCAACGTCGGCAGCGCTGAATTGTACGAACCCATCGGCGAGGTCGGGCCGGCGCTGACGATGGTGCCGTCCGGCAGGATCAGGTTCAGCGGGCGGAAAGTGCCCTCGTTGGCGTCGCCTTCGGGCAGCAGCAGATAGCGGAACGCGAGCCGTGCCACGGTCGAGCCGCCGCCGCTGCGACCGGAATTCATTGGCGCATTCACTGCAGCGGGAAGCTCCGACAGGTCGATCGTCATCGTGTCGTCGTTGACGATCACCGTGACCTTGCAGGGCAAAGAGCCCGGATTGAGCCCGTCGTCGTCGAGTACCGCTTCCGCCGTGTAGGTGCCGTCCGGAATGGCGCGGATCGCGGCGCGCGCTTCGGCCTCGGACTGGTCCCAGATGATGTCGAGCGCCCCGCGGAAGTTGGCGACGCCGTAGCGCTCGACCAGTTCGGCCACGCTGTCGCGGCCCATCAGGCAGCCGCCGATCTGCGAATTGATGTCGCCCATCATCTCGACCGGGAAGCGGGTGTTATGTTCGATCATCCGAATCATTTCGGGCACCGGTTCGCCGCGCGCGCGCAGCTTCACGGTGCGAAACTGGATGCCTTCCTGGAAGATGTCGGTGGCGAATTTGGAAAGCGATCCGACGTCGCGCCCGCCGACGTCGATCCAATGCATCACCACCACCATGAAGCCGATCAGCAGATGTTCGCGCGGCGCATAGATCGGCGTGTACATGGTCACGTTGTTGAGATGCTGCCCGATGGTGCCGGCATAGTTGGTGACGACGACGTCGCCTTCCTCCAGCCCTTCGGGACCATAAATCCGCAAACCGTCCTGCACGGCCGCGCGCATGACATCGGCGACGAAGACCGGCATGCCCGCCGTGCATTGACAGATCAGGTCGCCGTTCGCATCGACGGTGCCGACCGCATAGTCCTTGTACTCGTAGATATATGGACTGAATGCAGTCCTGGTGATGTTGACATCGACTTCGTCGGAAATCGCGACGAGGCGCCGCCGGATGACCTCCACGGTGACGGGATCGATCGCCTCGCGGTGGCGTGCGGCTGGCTCCCGGAGCGTTTCAATGGCGGCAGTCAATGTCGATCTCTCCAAGCTTTCCGATGATAAACTGATCGTCCGGTCCGACCAGCGTACTCGATCCGTATTCAACGATGAGCGCCGGGCCCTGTCCGCGAAATCCTGGGCTCAGCGAATAGCGATCATAGACCTGTGTCGGCACGAAGCGATCCTCCTCCAGGAAGAAGATCGGCCGCACTTCAGGGTCGGCGGCTCCGCGACCTCTCCGCTGGCCGGGCAAGGCGGGCAATTTCAGGTCGCTTCATATGCAGCGTTGCGAGCGAGTGCAGCACTACAACATCTACTTCGACCGCCGCGTTGGCATGGCCATAGCGGTGCAGATACTCCCGGTCGAACCGAGCCCGCACCTGGGCCGCGTCGTCGCTCTCGGCGATCGGAATCTTGATCGAATGGTGCTGGCCCTTGTAGCGCAATTCGGCTTCCCGTTCGATCGTGATGGCGCCATCGCCGAACTCGTGCAGCAGCGAGGCGCGACCCGCCGCCTCAAGCTCTGCAAAGACGGCGGTGACCTTGGCCAGATTCTCCGGATTGAGACGAACCACAAAGGTCTGCGCCGTATCCAGCCGGGGATCGGCCAGCAGCATGCCAACCGCGGAGAAATTGCCCGGCTCCGGCGGAACGATCACGCGCGGAATTTTGAGCGCGCGAGCCAGTTCGATACCGTGCAGCGGGCCGCCACCGCCGTAGCAGAACAGAGCGAAATCGCGCGGATCGTAGCCGCGCGCGATCGAGACCTTTTTGATGATCGAGGACATGGTCAGGTTGGCGATGGTCAGAACGCCTTTGGCCGCTCGTGTCGCGGCGTCCTCGCCATCATAGCCGAGCGGTCCGGCGATGCGCTCGAGTAGCGTCCGGCGGCTGTTGTCGGCCGACAGACGCATTTCGCCGCCGAGAAAGTTGTCGGTGGTCGAGACGGCCAAGCAGCAGGTTGGCGTCGGTGACGGTCGGCTCTTCGCCACCGCGGCCATAGCACGCCGGCCCCGGCATCGACCCGGCGCTGCGCGGTCCGACGTTGAGGCGAACCTGATCGTCAAGCCAGGCAATCGAACCGCCGCCGACCCCGACCTCCAGGATGTCGATGACATTGCCGCGGATCGGAAAGCCAGCGTCGGGACCGCCGATGTGGTAGATCGATTCGACGGAATAGCGGCCGCGTTCGATCATCGCGCACTTGGATGTCGTGCCGCCCATGTCGAAGGCGACCAGATTGTCGACGCCGAGGATTTGTCCATAGCTCGCGGCGCCGATGCAGCCGCCAACCGGTCCGGATTCCACCAGCGTGATCGGTTCGCGGCAGCCACGTTCGGCGGAAATCACGCCGCCGTGCGAACCCATCAGAAGCAGCGAACCGCTGAAGCCGGCGCTGCGCAGGCCGGCGTCGAACTCGCCGATATATTTGCTCACCTGCGGGCCGACATAAGCATTGGCGGCGGCAGTCGCCGTGCGTTCGAACTCGTGCCATTCTCGCGTCAGTTCGGTGCCGGTGGTGACGAAAGTGCCTGGCAAAAGGCGGCGCAGCTCGGTCGCCGCCGCCTGCTCGTGCTCAGGCGTGAGGTACGAATTGAGAAAGCTGATGGCGACCGCCTCGACCTGCTGGCTCCGCAGCGTTTCGGCAAGTTGCGGCAGATCATTGCGAGCGAGAGGAGTCCGGACAGCTCCCGTTCCATCGATCCGCTCGGCAATCTCGAATCGCAATTCGCGCGGGATCAGCGGTGCCTCGCGATGAAAGCGCAAATTGAATGGCTGTGTCCGGTTACCGCGTCCGACTTCGAGCAGATCGCGAAAGCCTTTCGTGGCGATTAGCGCAGTCTTGGCACCCGCTCGCTGCAGCAATGCGTTGATGACGAGCGTGGTGCCATGCTTGATGAATGTCGCCTCGCTTGCGTCCAGCGCAGCCTTGCGAATGCAATCGAAGATGGCGTCGCCCAGTTGGCCGTAGGTTGTCGGGCTCTTGGTGTAGGTGACCGCGCCGGTCTCGACATCGCAGGCGACAAGATCGGTAAAAGTGCCGCCGATATCAATGGCGATGACGTATGACACGTGATGAGGCTCCGCACTCGTTGATAGTGTTGACGCACGCCGGCCAGGCGATTTCGGTCGATTGTGAATGGGTATCGATCAGTCGATCTTGATGTTCGCGTTTTTGATTACGTCTGCCCATTGCGGGATGCGACGTTGCAGCATCTGGGTGATCTGTTCAGGCGTGCCGACGCCGGGAATAACCCCGGCAGCACGTAGTTTCTGCTGCACGGCGCCGTCGTCCAGCGCGCGTTTGATCTCGGCATGGAGCCGGTCGATGGCTTCCTTTGGCATCCCGGCCGGTCCAAACACCGCATAGGTGGTGCCGGCATCGAAGTCGCCGATGCCGGTCTCCTTGACGGTGGGGATCCCCGGCAGATCGCTTGAGCGCTTCTCGCCGGCGACTGCCAGCGGGCGAAGCTGACCCTGCCGCACATTCTGCAGCATGGTGGGGATTGGTGCGATCCAGAATGAAATCCGCCCGGCCACGATGTCGGTCACCGCCTGTCCGACGACGCGATAGGGCACATGCACGGTCTTGATGCCGGCCAGCCGGCTGAACAGTTCGCCGTTGAGATGGCCCGGGGTGCCAACCCCGGTCGACGCGAAGGTCAATTCGCCAGGTTTGCTTTTGGCGAGCGCCACCAGATCCTGCGCGGTCTTCACCGGCAGCGTATTGTTGGTGAGCAATACCGCGCCAGTGGTGCCGAAGATGGCGATCGGCGCCAGGTTTCGCAGCGGATGATATTTCAGACGGGGATAGAGGGTGACGTTGGCGGCCAGCGAGCCGGAAGGGTCCGCCATGATCACCGTGTAGCCGTCAGGGGGCGCATTCACCACCTGGTCCAACGCGATGGTGCCGCCGGCACCGGGCCTGTTGTCGATGACGATGGTCTGGCCGACGGCGCGCGAAACGTGATCGAACACGACGCGGGCGACAACATCGGTCACGCCGGCGGCCGCGAACGGCACCACCACCTTGATCGTGCGATTGGGATATTCCGCGGCTCCTGCCGGAACCGCCGAGACGACCATTGCGGCCGCAAGCGCCCGCAGCCAAATCCAGAACGTTTGCATCATGATCCCCCCAAGCTTCTTTTTATGCCGCCAAACGGCGGCCGTGACCTTATTGAATCGTGGCGGATCATCAATGCTTGAAGCATTGTGCGCTCCGCAGGCTGGCATTCCGTCCGCGCGGAGCAGCGCAGCCGCCGGTTGAGTGAATTGAAATGGGCCAGGTCAGACCCGAAATTCTCTCTTTTGGGCCGTTATCTCTTGGGCTCCTTTTGTCGCCAGCCGTCCCGAGCGCGCCGAATATGCGCGGAATTCGTCAGCGGCTGAATTGAGCCCGCGGTGCGGATCGTGCATGACCTGATAAATCGATGAAGAATCCACGCATGAGCAAAATCGCCAAATCCGGAAAACCTAGGTTCAAGACGGGCAAAGTCAGTGCTCGCGGCACCAAGCCGCGAAACGCGCGACCAGGGGATACCCGACGGTCTTCCGAAATGAAACTCGAAGAGCTCAAGCGACGGCTGCTCGAGATTTACGATCTCAATGCCGCTGGCTCGGTGCTGTCCTGGGACGAGGCGACCTTTATGCCCCCAGATGGCGCAACCGCGCGCGGCCGCCAGACCGCGACGCTCCGCCGGCTTGCGCACGAACGGTTCATCGATCCGGCGCTCGGCAAACTTGTCGACGATCTCGAACCCCATGCCGAAAGCCTGCCGCCGGACGCAGACGACGCCAGCCTGATCCGCGTCGTGCGGCGCGACTTCGAGAAAGCGATCAAGGTACCGGCGGACTATGTCGCGCGCGCCAACGCGCACCGCTCCGCCTCCTACAATACCTGGACGCGGGCGCGGCCAGCGAACGATTTCGCCGCCATGATCCCGTATCTCGAAACGACGCTCGATCTCACCCGAGAGTATGCCGGTTTCTTTGCGCCGTACGACCATGTCGCCGATCCGCTGATTGACGATGCCGATGAGGGCATGACCACCGCGCTCATCCGCAAACTGTTCGCTGAGCTCAGGCGCGAATTGGTGCCGATGGTGCTCGCCATTACCGAACAGCGGGTGACCGACGACGGCTGCCTGCGCGCACGGTTTCCGGAAGCCGAGCAACTTGAGTTCGGCCTGTCGGTGGCGAAACGCTTCGGCTACGACCTTGCGCGCGGACGGCTCGACAAGACGCACCATCCGTTCTGCACCAAGTTCGCCGCGGACGACGTTCGCATCACCACCCGGGTGCGCGAGAATGACCTTGGCGATGCGCTGTTCTCAACCTTGCACGAGACCGGCCATGCGCTTTACGAGCAAGGCGTCGACACCGCGCTCGAAGGCACGCCGCTCGGCTATGGCGTCTCGTCCGGGGTGCACGAAAGCCAGTCGCGGCTATGGGAGAACGTGGTCGCGCGCAGCCGTGGCTTCTGGGCGCACCATTATCCGGCGTTGCAAGACGTGTTCAGAACACAGCTCGGCGGTGTGACGCTCGACAATTTCTATCGGGCGATCAACAAGGTCGAACGTTCACTGATCCGCACCGACGCTGACGAAGTCACTTATAATCTTCACATCATGCTGCGGTTCGATCTTGAGGTGAAGCTGTTGGAAGGCCGGTTGCGGGTCAAGGATCTGCCCGAGGCGTGGCGCGAGGCGATGCAGTCCGACCTCGGCGTCGCACCGCCCGACGACCGCGACGGCTGCCTGCAGGACGTACACTGGTACGCCGGCAGCATCGGCGGCGGGTTCCAGAGTTACACCATCGGCAACATTCTCAGCGCCCAGTTTTTTGCGGCCGCCACCTCGGCGCAGCCCGGCATTCCGCATCAGATTGAGAAGGGCGAGTTCGGGTTGCTGCATTCTTGGCTGCGTGACCAAATCTACCGGCACGGCCGCAAATTCACGCCCAACGATCTGGTGGAGCGTGCAACCGGCGCCCCGATGCACATGGCGCCCTATCTCGCGTATCTGCGCGGCAAGTACGGCGAACTCTATCAGCTCCCGCCACCGCGAGAATAACGCCAGTCAGCGCTCAACCAGGAGATAGAGGCCGAAGCGCGCTCCCACCAGAATCGAAGCAATCGCGATCAATGAGCCGATCGACAGCGTCGAAACGCCGGATACGCCCTGCCCGATCGTGCATCCAAGCGCGGCGACGCCGCCGCTGCCCATGAGAAAAGCCCCAAGCAGATGGCGCTTCATCTCGCGCGCATCATCAGGGGCTTCCCAGCGGAATTGACCGGCCATCTTGGCGGCCAGAAATGCGCCGACGATAACGCCAAGCACCGCTCCGATTGGGAAATCCGGGCGAAGCGCGGATGCAAGCATCGCATAAAGCAGCGTCTCGCCAAGCGGCGCCACGAAGGTGAAGGATTCGACCCGCCGCGGTTCAAACGGATCAAACCCCGCAACGCCGGTCGCCCACCAGCCGAGCACAACAATGACCCCGATAGCGGCGCCGGTCGCGAGCGACCGGGGAGACCGCAGGAAGCCGGCGTGAGCGCAGGCCGCCAGGGCTATCGCGGCGGCGATCACGAGCGGAAGAATCTGCCGGCCGCGCCGGTTAGACCAAGCAGATCGGGCAACCGTTGGGAAGCAGAGTGCGTCACGAAGAGCGATAAGGGATCGAGCAACCAATTCCGCGCCAGGCCGGTGAGGCCGCGCATGGTCATCATTGCGGTCAGCGCGATGACCAAAAACGTCAGCAGCGCCTTGAGGTCACCGCCGCCGAGACGCAGCAGCGTACCGAAACCGCAGGTTCCAACCAGCGCCATCCCGAGGCCGAACAGCAATCCGCCGACGATGGCCCCGCCCCATTCGATGCGTGCGCCGGTATAGATCGAACGCGACAGGTCGAGGTCCGTAAATAATTCAAGGACACTCACGCCCGCGATCGCGACAGCGGCTGCCAATACCCAGGCGCGCAGCCGCCGCGTATCGCGTCCGAACACCGCGTCCTCGATGGCGCCCAGCGTGCAGAAGCGTCCGTGCCGCGCCGCAAATCCGAGCGCGATCCCCAGCACCAGCCCGAGCAGGCTGCGAATGACATATGGCGGCAGCTCTGGCATCATTCGGGCTCACGCGGCGCCGTACGCGAGACGGCGGGCGGGCAGCGCGCGAAGCATCACTTTGATCGTTTTGGCCGACAGAAAGCCGCGTGCAGGGCTGCAATGATTTCACGGACTTCCGGGCGCGCAAGCGTGTAGTAGACGTTTTTGCCGTCGCGCCGTGTTTCAACCAGATTGTCGGCACGCAGACGCGCCAATTGTTGTGATACCGCGGGCTGGCGAAGGCTCAACATCTGCTCGATCTCGGTGACGGACCTCTCGCCTTCGACCAGCAAACAGAGAATGACCAACCGCGCCTCGTGCGAAAGTGCCTTCAGGAATTCGCTGGCTTCCTGGGCGTTGGCGATCATCGTATCGATGTCGAGATCGCGGCCTTTGGTCAAGGACGAGGGGCTCACGGCTTGCGCTCACTTCGTTCGTCAGGCTCACGGGCAGATAGATCACTTGATGATCCGGGTGGCAATTGCTGCATCAGATTTTCCAATTGCCCCCAAAAGAACTGATCACCCGCATAACCCTCGATCCGCCCGACCTCACGGCCTTGCTCGGCAAGTACGAAGGTGGGCGTGTAGATGACAGGGGTCTTCAGCGCGATCTTCGGCCGATCGCGCTTGATATCCACCATACGAAGCGGCGCGCGGCGGCCGACATCCGTCTTGGGATAGATCGGACCGATCTCGCGCGTCCACGCCGCGCACCAGGGACAGCCGTCCCGGCGAAACATCACCAGTTCGGTTGCCGCAGCGGATGAAGCCGCTACGACGGCGGCGGCCGCCAGCAGAACCACAGCGCGCATCACGTGCATGGGTAACCCTTTTCAGATCAGCCGCATTACTATAGCACACATGTCGCAATTTGAATATGTCGAGTGACGGGTCATGATCGATGTCGGACTTCTGGCCGCCTTTGGCGCCGGCATCCTGTCGTTTCTGTCGCCTTGCATCCTGCCGCTCGTACCGTCCTACCTGTGCTTTCTGGCGGGCACCTCGCTTGAGACGCTGACCGAAAATCCGAGCCTCTCGACGACGTCACGGTTGCTGACGCGGGCGTTCATGTTCGTGTTCGGATTCGCGACCGTGTTCGTCGCTCTTGGCGCCAGTGCTTCGGCCTTCGGAACGCTGGTGAGCAATCACCTTGCTCTGCTGACCCGCGCCGCCGGCCTGATCGTCATCCTGTTCGGTCTCCACATGCTGGGCGTCTTCCGGTTCGCATTCCTGCTGCGGCAAGCGCGCATCGAACCCGGTCAGCCCGCGCGATTGGCGGGAGCGTTCGTCGTGGGCCTCGCCTTCGGCTTTGGTTGGACGCCTTGTGTCGGACCTGTGCTCGCCTCAATTCTTCTGCTCGCCGGAACGAAGGGGACGGTTGGCGAAGGGGCGGCGTATCTCGGCGCCTATGCGGCCGGCATCGGCGTGCCATTGATCGCCGCAGCGCTGTTCGTCGGACCGTTCATGCGCTGGCTCGCCAAGTTTCGCCGGCACCTCGGAACGATCGAGAAAGCAATGGGTTGCTTGCTGATCGCGACCGGCGCGCTGATCCTGACCGGCTCGATGCCGGTGATCGGAAACTGGCTGCTGGACGCGCTGCCATCTCTCGGCCGTATCGGCTAGTGCCGCCGATTTGAAGTTCCTATACCGCTCGCAGCAAATTCGATTAGGAACTTCAAATCGAAAGCGGCACTAGAATCATAGGTTTGCTAGTGCCCTTGGTTTCCGAAGTTCGTCGCAGAGTGTGCTGCGACGTATCACGAACTTCGGAAACAGGGCACTAGCTGCGTCAGCCAAAGCGGAACGCCAGCAGTCGCTCGAACGAGCGCTGCTCGATCAACAACCGGTGCAGCAGGCCGTTGTCGCGCAGGCGCAACGCTTCGGGCATTTGGCTCAGACTGTTGAGCATGCCGTCGATCAGCCGGCGGAATTCGGCTTCGCGACGAATGCCTGGCGCGACTTCGTTGTCGCAGCGCTTGAGTGCCTTTTCGGTGTCAGTTGTCGCGGTGACGATGCGGTCGCGGGTTTCGGGAATGTCCAAATCTGGCGCCTTAACACGGTGCGCATCGAGCCGACCGTAAGCCGAACCGACTTCCGCGATACAGTCGGAAAACAGCCGGATACCGTTGGCCTTGCGCCAAGCCTGGAGCGGCTGCGCGGCATGGTCGAGCAACCGTTGTGCGGCGGTGAGTTCGCCGATGTTCGCTGCCGCAAGAGCGTCGAGAATGGCTTGCTCGGTTACCGCAAGCGCGGCGCCAAGCGCACGGTCATTCTTGGCGTCCGGCGGGATGTTCCGCATGTCTTGTTGCCAGCGATCGCGCATCTGCTCGATCTCGATCGCCGCAAGCTCGGGATTGTCGGTACGCAGATAGCCCAGTGCCACCCGGCGGTGGGCCGAGAACCCGTCGATGGCGGTGCGGAGTTCCGGCGCGAGTTCGCCGGCCAGGGCACATCCGACCGAGAGCACCAACGCCACCAGCGCAAGCCATCGCGCGCCCATCTCTTCCGCTCTCCGCAGTTGCCGCCGCCTTGACGGCAGTTGCCACCAGCCGGGCGGCCACCTACATTATACAATTGCAATGATTTGAATGTAAGGAGGCCGCCATGCTGTCACGGCGTTCGCTCATCGCGGGATCCGCGGCCGTCGCGGCGCTCGCGGTACCGGGGACGACCGCCCGCGCGAAGGCGGTGCTGACCGAGGACGGCCTCTACACACAACCCTGGTTCCTGCAGAGCTTCCTTGAACTCGCGGACGATCTGAAAGGCGCGGCCGACAACGGCAAGCGGCTCGCCATCATGTGGGAGCTCAGAGGGTGCCCCTATTGCAAGGAAACCCATCTGGTCAATTTCGCGAAGCCCGAGATCGAGAGCTACATCAAGGATCATTTCGAGATCCTGCAACTCAATATCATCGGCTCGCACGAGGTCACCGATTTTGACGGCGAGAAGCTGCTCCGAGAAGCGGATGGCGGAGAAATATGGCGTCCGCTTCACCCCGACGTTTCAGTTCTTTCCGGAAAAGTCGGCAGGATTGGCCGCGAAGAAGCCGCGCGAGCGCGAGGTGACCAGAGCGCAAGGCTACCTTGAGCCGCAGCACTTCCTCGCGATGTTCCGCTTCGTGTACGAGCGCGCCTACGAGAAAGGCAGCCTGCGCGACTTCCTCAAGGCCAACAGCTAGGACGGCCGGATCATCATCCGACGGCGAGGCGTCTCGTTGCTCGCGCAGGTTTCGCCAGCCGCACCTACTTGTTGACCGGACTATCCGGGCTCATCAGCAGCGCGACCGCATCCTTGATCTGCTCGATGGTCAGCACCTTGTTGGCGCCCAACCGCGGCATCAGCGAGCACGGGAACGAGGCATGCGAGTTGTAGATCTTCTCGTAGGCCAGCTTGGTTTCCGCCGCGCCGAAGTTGCGGTTCTTGCCGTATGCCAGCAAGGTCGGACCGACCGTCCCGTAGCTCACCTCCTGCTTGGTGAGCTGATGACAGGCGTAGCAGTTGCCGCCGTTTGGCCGGTTGCGCGGCGGATAGTCGGTAAACCGCAGCCCGAAGCCCGATTGCGCGAGCTTCTCACCCTTTTGCCAATCGCCCATGAAGTTGCCGTCGGCGGGATATTGGATGTTGGCCTTTTCGCGCGCCGTGATCGCATCGGCTACGGCCTTGGGCGGCAAATTCTTGTAGGCCGAGCATTCTTTCATCGTCTC
Organism: uncultured Alphaproteobacteria bacterium; assembly: GCA_963756715.1. Classification (GTDB taxonomy): domain Bacteria; phylum Pseudomonadota; class Alphaproteobacteria; order Rhizobiales; family Xanthobacteraceae; genus VAZQ01. The sequence continues at coordinate 23,189 of CAVWOV010000031.1, read as the reverse complement.
GTCCGGCACGAGTCGTGACTGCCAATCGGCCGGCGCGGTCGGAAAGGCCGCCTTGATCGCGGCATCCACCTTCGCCGGATCGACCGCCGGCTTCTGTTGCGCATGCGCGGCCGGGCTCATGAGGATGACGGCCGTGCCAAGAGCAATTGCAATATTACGCATGGCTTTCCCCCTCAGCGCTTGATCGCGGGAGCGTTGATTTCGCCGCCGGTCGCCGTTTTCGTCAGATAGGCGATCAGCGCCACGCTGACATCGGATCCAAGTTCCAGCCGTGGCATCCGCATCTGCCAATAACAGTCGAGAAGACGATGCTGCATCGTCATCACGTGTGTGTTTGACACCCGGTAGGCCGGCCAATCGCCGACGACCTTTTTGGCTTCAGCCGGATCGGACAGGAACGGCAAGTGTTGCAACCTGATCCGCCTGCCGGATTCCGCATGGCAGGTCGCGCATGCAAAGTCGAACGGACCCGAGCGCCGATTGAACAGCGCCTCGCCGAGTGCGACCGCCTCCTGCTCCTTGGGCTGGTCGAGCTTCGCGGCATACTTCATGCCCTGTGACTTGTTCGCGATGTAGGTGGCCATCGCGCCGAGTTCCTTGACCGGCCGCCCGCCGCCCGGATGCGGGTTCTTGATCAAGTCAGCGCGATTGAATCCCTGCAGCTTCTCCATGCACCACAGGATCCGGGTTTCAACATCCATCACCCGGTCAGCGTCGGCGAAATAGCGCGGCAATTCGGCGAACGCGCCGTCAACCTTGCCGGGCCCCTTGCCGAGATCGCATTGCTCAAGCGACACATTCTTCGGACCGCGCGCTGACTTCCAGAGCGCTTCGCCACGGTCGACGTCGAGCAGCCCCGGATTGCTCCACGGGTCCGCCTTGAGCATTTGACGATATTTTTCGAGCGCCTTTTCGGTTTCCGAATCTTGCGCATTGGCCATCGGCACCAATCCGATGGTCACGAAAGCGGCTGCCAGCAGCGTTGCTCTCAGTTTCACCGCGCGGATCCTCCCACTGCTCTTGGATTATTGCTCTTGGTTTATTCGTTCTTGGACTGAGCGGCCTTTACCATGCACGCTTGCCTTGATCATACATGCAATTCTTTGAATGAACAGACGGGTTTGCGGAATGCGACAAGATTGCACGTACCTCAGTGCAAATCCGATTGCAATCGAAGCCGTGATCGTCTACAGTTACAATTAAATGAATATGTCCTGTGGACCACGCAGGCGCGCGAAGGCTTGAAGGAAGCGCTCTCGATTCCGACATGACCAGGCGCAGCGGCGTGACGGCAAACCGGCCGTGCCATGTGGGTACGCCCGCTCGGATTCTCGGAGGGAGACGCTCGATGACTTTGATGTCCAATCGTCGCCAGACCATGGCTATGGGCGTGGGTGCGGTCGCGGCTGCGATCCTGGCTCCGTCGATCCGCCCGGCGGTCGCCGCCAACGATGCAGATGAATTGATCAAGAAATTCACCGGCGGCAAGGCGCCCGTCGAGGGCCGCGTGAAGCTCGACCTGCCGGAAATCGCCGAAAACGGAAATACCGTTCCGATGACGGTCATGGTTGAGAGCCCGATGACAGAGCAATCCTATGTCAGCGAGGTGCTCGTGGTCGCCGACGGCAACCCGCGGGCCGGTGTCGTCACCTTCCACTTCTCGCCCGCCAGCGGCATGGCGGAAGCCAATACGCGCATCCGGCTGGCGACGAGCCAGAACATCACCGCGATCGCCAAAATGAATGACGGCTCCGTCTTCAAGACCAGCAAACAGGTGAAGGTCACGATCGGCGGCTGTGGCGGCTGAGAGCTGTCGCTCGCCTGAAGATCGATCAGACCGACCCATAGGAGACATTCAGATGGCCGACGTGAAACCCCGCATCAAGCTCGACAAGAAGCAAGCGAAGAAGGGCGACCTCATCGAGGTCAAAGCCCTGGTCGCGCATATCATGGAGTCCGGCCAGCGCAAGGACAGCGCCGGCAAGCCCATCCCGCGGAAAATTCTCAACAAGTTCACCTGCACGGTGAACGGCAAGCAAGTCTTCGCCGCGGATTTCGAGCCTGCGATCTCGGCCAATCCCTACATTCAATTCAAGTTCCGGGCGCAGGAATCCGGCCCGGTGGTTCTCACCTGGATCGACGACGACGGTTCCAAGATCGTCGGCCAGGACAGCATCACGGTCTCCTGACCGCGCAACATTCCTGACGACCGACCGCGGGCCTTTGACGGGCCGCGCGCGGGCTCTTTCGACCTGGACGCCGCGATGATCTCGAAGCGCGATTTCATTCAATTGGCAGGCGCAACGGCGGCGCTCATCCCCGCCGGATGGTCGCGCGCCTTCGCGCAGCAGCGGCTGACCCAGGCCGAGCTATTGAAGTTTGAGCCGCTGGGCAACGTCACGCTGGTTCACGTCACCGACCTGCACGGCCAATTGCTGCCGGTGCTGTTTCGCGAACCGTCGATCAATCTCGGCGTCGGCGCTGCCAAGGGATTGGTGCCGCACCTGACCGGGCGCGCGCTGCTCGACCTCTACAACATTCCGGCGGGCTCGGCGGCCGCCTACGCGCTCAGCTCGGAAGACTTCGCGGCTCTGGCCAAAAGCTATGGCCGGATCGGCGGGCTCGACCGGATCGCCACCATCCTCAAGGCGATCCGCGCCGAGCGCGGCGACCGCGTCATGTTCCTCGACGGCGGCGACACCTGGCAGAACAGCTACACCTCGCTGCACAGCAAGGGCCAGGACATGGTCGACTGCATGGCGCTGCTCAAGCCGGACGCCATGACCGGACACTGGGAGTTCACGCTCGGCGAAGCGCGCGTCAAGCAACTCGTCGAAAATCTCGGCTTTCCGTTTCTCGCCCAGAACATCCGCGACACCGAATGGAACGAGCCGGCCTTCAAGCCGTCGCTGATCACCGAACGCGGCGGCGTCCGGGTGGCGGTCATCGGGCAGGCGCTGCCCTATACGGCGATCGCCAACCCGCGCTGGATGATTCCCAACTGGTCGTTCGGGATTCGCGAGGACGATCTGCGCAAGCAGGTCGAGCTGGTCCGCAAGGATGGCGCGCAGCTTGTCGTGCTGCTGTCGCACAACGGTTTCGACGTCGATCGCAAGCTCGCTTCGCGCGTCAGCGGCATCGACGTCATCCTCACCGCGCACACCCATGACGCCCTGCCCGACGTCGTGAAGGTCGGCAAGACGCTGCTGGTGGCCTCCGGCAGTCACGGCAAGTTCGTCTCGCGCCTCGACCTTGATGTGCGCGGCGGCGAAGTGAAGGGCTATCGCTTCAAGCTCATCCCGGTGTTTGCCGACGCGATCGCGCCCGATGCCGAGATGGCGGCGAAGATCCACGCGGTCCGTGCGCCGCACGAAAAGATGCTCGGCGAAACGCTGGGCCGCACCGAGACGCTGCTCTACCGGCGCGGCAACTTCAACGGCACGCTCGACGACCTGATCTGCGAGGCGATGCTCGCCGAGCGCGATGCCGAGATCGCGCTGTCGCCCGGCTTCCGGTGGGGCAACTCGCTGCTGCCGGGCCAGGAGATCACCCGCGAAGACATCTACAACGCCACCGCGATCACCTATCCGGCGGCCTATCGCATGACGATGACGGGCGCGCGGCTGAAAGAGGTGCTCGAAGATGTCGCCGACAACCTGTTCAACGTCGATCCCTACTATCAGCAGGGCGGCGACATGGTTCGCGTCGGCGGCGTGTCCTACACGATCGATATCGGCAAGCCGATGGGAGCCCGCATCACGGATCTGACGCTGCAGCCGAGCGGAAAGACGATCGATCCCGCCAAGGATTATGTCGTCACCGGCTGGGCGAGCGTGAATGAGGGCACCGAAGGCCCGCCGATCTGGGAGGTGGTGATGAACCACATCCAGAAGAAGCGCGTCGTCGCGCCGCAAGCCGGTCAGGTGCGGGTTCTTGGCGCGTAGTGATGGCGCGTCGTGACGGGCGCGTCGAATTTTGAGCGTTCGCGATTGCCGATAGGAACACGGAGCCATCATGGCTGAGCAAGACAAAGAGCAACCAGCCGCAGCCTCCCGGCGCGCCTTTCTGCGCGCGGGTTTGATTGCGGGCGGCACCGCACTGAGCGGCAAAGCCTTGAGCGCACCGCAGGGGCCGGGCCATCCGGCCAACCAGCCGCCGAATGTGCCGGAATGGTCACACATGATCGGCGACGGCGTTGCCGTCCGCAAGTACGGCAAGCCGTCGAAGCACGAGGCGAACGTCATCCGGCGCGACGTGTCGTGGCTGACGGCGACGCCGCAAAGCTCGGTCAGCTTTACGCCGATCCATGCGCTCGACGGGATGATTACGCCAAACGGTGTCTGCTTCGAACGGCATCATGCCGGCATCGCCGAAATCGACCCGGTCGATTACCGATTGATCATTCATGGACTCGTCGACAAGCCGCTGATCTTCACGCTCGACGACCTCAAGCGGATGCCGCGCGTCAACCGCGCCTATTTCTGCGAGTGCGCCGCGAACTCCGGCATGGAATGGCGCGGCGCGCAGCTCAATGGCTGCCAGTACACCCACGGCATGGTGCACTGCGTGATGTATACCGGCGTGCCGCTCAAGACGCTGCTGCAGGAGGCCGGTCTCAGGCCGAATGCCAAATGGCTGCTGGTCGAGGGCGGCGACGCGGCGGCGATGTCGCGGTCGCTGCCGCTGCAAAAGGCCCTCGACGACGTGCTCGTCGCCTATCGGATGAACGGCGAGATGCTCTATCCGGAGAACGGCTATCCGGCGCGGCTGGTGGTTCCCGGATGGGAAGCCAACATGTGGGTCAAGTGGCTGCGCCGCATCGAGGTCGGCGATGAGCCCTGGCAGCAGCGCGAGGAGACCTCGAAGTACACCGACCTGCTCGAAGACGGCAAAGCGCGCCGCTTCACTTACGTGATGGACGCCAAGTCGGTGATCACCAGTCCGAGCCCGCAGGCGCCGCTCAACCACAAATCGGGTTTCACGGTGCTGTCCGGCATCGCCTGGTCCGGCCGCGGCAAGATCGCGCGCGTCGACGTCTCGCTCGACGGGGGCCGCAACTGGCATGCGGCGAAGATCGATGGCCCGGTGTGGGATCGCGCGCTGACCCGGTTCTATTACGAATTCGACTGGGACGGCGGTGAATTGCTGCTGCAATCGCGCGCCATGGACGAGACCGGCTACGTGCAGCCCAGCAAGAACGCGCTGCGCAAGATCCGCGGCGTCAATTCGATCTACCACAACAACGGCATCCAGACGTGGCAGGTGCATCGCAACGGCGAGGTCGAGAATGTCGAAGTTTCCTAGCGCCGCCGCCGCTGGGGCCGGCGCGCTGCTGGCGGTGGTCCTGCTGACCGGCCGGATTGACGCTGCGCCGAAATCCGCCACCGCACCGGCGCCGCCGCCGCAGGCCGCGTCTCATGTGAAACATCTCGATATCGGACGCACCGCCACGCCCGCCGAAATCGCCGGCTGGGATATCGACGTCCGCCCCGACGGCCAGGGGTTGCCGCCCGGCAAAGGCACCGTGAAGGCCGGCGAGCCGCTCTACATGGAGCGCTGCGCCGCCTGCCACGGCGAGTTCGGCGAGAGCGCCGGCCGCTGGCCGATCCTGAGCGGCGGCAACGGCACGCTCGGCGGGAACGATCCGGTCAAGTCGATTGGCTCCTACTGGCCTTACGCATCGACGGTGATCGACTACATCCGCCGGTCGATGCCGTTCGGCAACGCGCAGTCGCTGACCAACGACGAACTCTATGCCATCACGGCTTACGTGCTCTATCTCAATGATATCATCAAGGACGAGAGCTTCGAGCTGAGCGACAAGAACTTCACCACCATCAAGATGCCCAACCAGCCGAACTTCTACGACGACGACCGCGAAACCGCCGAGAAGGCGTTCTGGCAAAAGAACCCGTGCATGACTAATTGTGCTCCCGGAGCCGCCAAGGTGACCGGCCGTGCCCGGGTGCTTGACGTGACGCCGGAGGCCGGCAAAGGACCGAAGGTCGAATAGCGCCTCGACGGCTTCAATGAACCAGAGGATTCACGATCATGTTTAACCGCCGCGTGGTGATCGGTTTCGTTGCAGGTGTCCTGACGCTTTGTTCGACGGCCGCCATGACGGCCGAGAGCAAGCCGCACCGGCTCGCGTTGCAGATCAGCGATAACACGCCCGACAAGATGAATGCCGTGCTCAACGTCGCCGCCAATGTCTCGCGCTATTACTCGGACAAGGGCGAAGAGGTCGAGATCGAAATCGTCGCGTTCAATGCCGGCCTGCACATGCTGCGCGACGACACCTCGCCGGTGAAAGCGCGGATCCTGGGTTTCCGCAAGAGTATGACGAATGTCAGCTTCAAGGCCTGCAAGAACACCATGGACGCCATGGCGAAGAACGAGGGCAAGCCGGTCGTGCTGATTCCGGACACCGGCGTCGTCGACGCCGGCGTGACCCGGCTGATCGAATTGAGCGAGAGCGGCTGGACCATCGTGCGCCCGTGACGCGCGATACGCGAGGCGCCGCCATCGCGGCCAATCAGCTTGAGCCGATCCTGTCGAGCATTGGTTGGTTTTGAAGTCCATCTGGAGGTGAAACCGTGATCGCTCGCTTTGCGCCGGCCGCACTTGCGGCAACGCTCGTTATGGCAGCCCCCGCGGCCGCACAGGACGCGCTCGTCACCTACAAGTCGATGAGCCCGGAGCTCGCGCTCGATCTCGCCCGCGCCGTATTGGTGGATTGCCGCAATCACGGCTATCAGGTTGCGGTCGCGGTGGTGGACCGTTTCGGCGTCACGCAGGTGATGTTGCGCGACCGGTTCGCCGGGCCGCACACGCCGTCGACCGCGGCGGGCAAGGCCTGGACCGCGGTATCATTCCGCACCAACACCGGCGAACTGGTCAGCGCCAGCCAGCCCGGCATGCCGCAGGCCGGCGTGCGCAATCTGCCCGGAGCCGTGATCCTGGGCGGTGGCGTCATGGTCGAAGCCGGCGGCAACATGGTCGGAGCGGTCGGCGTCTCCGGTGCGCCGGGCGGCGAGGCCGACGAAGCCTGCGCCAAGGCCGGCATCGAAACCGTGCGCGACAAGCTCGAGTTCTGAATTCAGTCTTCCTCGATCGCCGCGACCGTGAGCAGTGCCCCTCGTGCGCTGTCGCATCGTGAACGTCCAGATCGTTGCTGGTCCCTGGGGACGGAATCGAACCGCCATCTCCTGAGCCACATTCAGGCGTTCTCGACCACTGAACCACCGCAGGGATTGGTGCCGGCGGGTTGATTTGAACAACCGACCATCGCCGTATGAGAGCGCTGCTCTGTCCGCTGAGCTACGCCGGCTGGTGTCGCTGGCTCCCCCTCATGGATTCGAACCACGATCCCCGCATTCAAAGTGCAGTATCCTGCCGTTAGACGAAGGGGGACTATTGGAGTATCGCCGCGCCGCAAACCCGCAACGACGCGCTGAAAGACGAAGGCCGTGGGTCTGCGGAGGACGGCGAGATGGAGCGGGCAGCGGGATTCCGCCCATCCCACCTTTTCGCCTTGATATTGTTTAAGAATTTCCGAGGTTACGTCGCTGTTTTGTAGCCCATTTTGTAGCGCTCTCGGTCAGCGCTCGATTCCAGATGAGCAGCATCGGCGTGACCATTAGGCCGAGTTCTTTGGCGACCTTCAAGTTGTTCACGAACTCGAATTCTCCGCACAGCATCAGTTCATGAGGCTCTTCAGGAGATGAGGTCGTCAGGACAAGCGAAATTTTGAGGTTATGTAGCTGGAGGGCTGTCTGCTAGGCGGGATTGGTCTCGCAAACCTTTTTGAACAATTCGAAGTTCGCCGCCTGCCCGGCCATCATGCCGTGCTTCTTCTCTGCCGGCAGTTTTGCCCCCATCCAGTTGACGTTGAAGTTCAGCCGTGTGCTGGCCTCGCCGAGCGCTTCCATCTCGTAGTGCGCCATGAGCGTCAGGCCGACCTCGGGAATCTCCACCTTCTCTGAATACCGCGCATGGTCGTCCGCGTATTCGCGGAAGATCGCGGTGTTAATGAGCTTCAGCCCGTGGAACACGCAGTTGTGCCGCATGTTGATGCGCTCGGAGGTCATTTCGCGGTCGATGGTATCGACGCCGTCGAGCCACTCCGGCCGCTTATCAACGTTGACCAGCGTCTGATAGACGTCCCTCAGGGGCGCGTCGATCACGATCTGCAGATTGTCATCGCCTTTCTCCACGACCAAGCGCGGCAGCACCGGCGGCTCGGGAATCTTCCCCCGGTACTCGGTGAGCGCCGCGAATTCGTACCTGACCTTGCCGATCGTCTCGTAGGCCTGGCTCGACTTCGCCCATTCGAGCCTGACGCCGTCGTCCTCCTGGCCCACGGCACCGCAGCAGGGCTCGGTGATGAGGATGTACTCGTCTCCGTCAACGTCGTTCTTCAGGAGCCGGTGGGCAACGATCATGTCAATTCCGGTCGCCTTCACGAATTGCGCGACCTTGATCTCCTTGATGTAACCGAAGTGGGCGATGAACTTGAGTGTCAGGTTGCTGGCAGTCTGGCAGGCGCCGCACTGGCAGACCGTGTCGCGCTCGATCACCTTCAGCCGCTGGTGAAAATTCGCGAACATGCGCAGGCATTGCGCGACGAGTTGATCGCGGCTGAGTGGCGCGCCCTTGCGATAGAACAACACCGCATCGCCTTCGATCTCGGCCAGCGTGAAGTCGGTATCGTTCGAGGCGACGATGAGCTCAAGCAGCTCAGTGATGATGTGGGCGGCGTGATCAATCTCGGTCGCGCCGGTAAATCCGGTGAAGCCGCTGATGTCGGGAATGAGGATGGTCGCTTGTTCGGCCATGATGAGGACCCTGACAGAATAGGGTGCCCATCACAACAGTTTGACAGCGCACGCCGTTCAAAGCAGAAAACCAGAGAAACGGGATTTAGTGGAAATTTAAAACCTTTCAGGTCTGGAACGGTCATTCGATACGGGTGCGGCTGACCACCTTGCTTGAGGTAGCGCTAAGTGATCTTGTCAGCGCGCAAGCCGCCACGGCGCTCTAGAGACCGACGATGAAAGTCACGATCCGCTACTGCGGCAGTTGAGGCTACGAACCGAAAGCTCTCGGTGCGAGGGCACAACTGCAAAAGCTATCCCACGTAGAGGTCGAACTCGTCCGCTCAAGCGGTGGGATTTTCGACATCACGGCCGATGGGTTGCTGAAATTCTCCAGGCAAACGCCCGGCCGTTTCCCGACCGACGCCGAGATTGACGCGGTCGTGGTTCCCGTATCATGCCGCGCCCGAACTCGGCAATCCATGCGCCACATACGGGGCCGCGGGCTAGCGACGGAGCGGACCCCTAGCTGCCCCAGAGCGGCACCGCTAAAGTGATGGCGCATGTCTGAAACCAACAAAGGCAAAGACTGGTCCGAGGTAGACTTCTCAGACCTGAAAGCTGCGGCCAAGCAGGGCATCACTCTGGAAGGAGCAGCCGTTTTGCTGGGCCGCGACCTGCTGGAGGTGGCCCGGAAGGCGGAGGAGCTACGCCTAAATTGCCGCTGGCAACCCGGGTCGTTCCACCTCGGTAACGTCGTTCAGGCCACAGCCTATCTGGATGCGTCTGCGGGCGCTTTTTATGGCGCGAACGCAACGGTAAGGAGCGTAACGTTCAGCAGGCTACCACCGTAGTCTTATTGTTATCGGGGTGCGCTGTGCGTGAGGAGCACATGAGGGTCGAGTGGATTGATCCGGATCGCGGAATTCAGACTCTCAATCGCATCGTCGGAATTCCCTGCATACCAGGAGCATGCCTCGAATTATTTACCATCTCAAGCGAGACGATTTGCTTGTCGAAAATCGGCATCCCACATCAGCGTTAGCGTATAGAGCCGGGCGTCGACGGATTGGCCCGCACCAGCCTGCGCTTCTCCTCGCAAGGTGGTCCGTAGACGCGGCGGGTACCCAGGCGGCACCCGCAACCCAAAGGAGACGTCTGTGGCCCCCGCCCGTCCGTATTGGAAAGGCTACCTCAAGCTCTCGCTGGTCTCGTGTCCGATCGCTCTCCACACGGGTACATCATCGACCGAGCGAGTCTCATTTCGGCAGATTAACAAAAAGACCGGAAATCGGCTGCGGCAGCAATTGGTCGACGAGATCACGCGCGAACCGGTTGATGTCGCGGATAAGGGGCGTGGCTACGAGTACGCAAAGAACGCCTACATTCCGGTGGATGACGACGAACTCGATGCCATCGCGATCGAAAGCAACCACACCATTGAAATCGACTCGTTCGTACCGCGCGAGCAAATCGACGAGCGATATCTGGATAGCCCCTACTATATCACACCGAACGATCCGGTCGGGCTGGAGGCATTTGCCCTGATCCGCGAGGCTATGCGCCGCGAAAATAGGGCGGCGCTCGGACGCGTGGTCTTGGGCAAGCGTGAGCGGGTCATCATGCTCCAGCCATGGGACGAGGGCCTGATGGGGACGACACTGCGCTATCCGTACGACATCAGAGACGCGAAAGATTATTTCGAGGATATCCCGAACGTGAATCTTGAGCCCGACATGCTCAAGGTGGCCGAACATATCCTCCAAAGCAAGGCGACCGACTTCGACCCGTCACGGTTCGTGGATCGCTATGAGGAAGCCGTGAGCGAGATGCTCAAGAAGAAGCAAGCCGGCATACCGGTACCACGCGAGCACGCCGCTCCGCGGCCGCAGAATGTCGCAAACCTCATGGAGGCGCTCCGCCGCAGCATGGCACAGGAAAAGGTTGCGTCTGCTCCGCAAAAGAAGGGGCGCAAGCGCGTTGGCGAACAGGGCGAGATGCTACTCCCTATCGCGGGCAAGAAAGGCACGGAAGGGGTAGCAAAGCTCACCGAACGGACGAACGATCGACAAAAAAGGACTGGCTGATTTAGCGCGGGATTTTCCTGATCGCGCTAACGTGCGGAGATGATCAAACGGCTGAGCCTGTATGCCCCTACGGGTCCTCCGGCACCGCCGTTGATGTCATGACGGCTAAACGGCGGTGCACTGATGCCGTTATGGAACCCGCCGACCGGTGGCATAGGTTCGAGACGAGGCCAAGTTCATTCACACGCCGCGCGAATCTGCGCGGCGGTCAATGAAAACTTTCACCGGCCAGCAGTCGCGAGGCCACTTCAAAGCGGTCGCGTAGCGGAACAGCCTCATCGTCGAGCCAGTGCAGCCCGCGTGCCAGGGCAACCTCATGACAGAGGCAACGCATTTTCCATCTGATGAAGTCGTTCATGGCCGCAACCTTAGCACATGTCGCGCCTGCCGTACTCTGACATGGCCTTTGAGCCGCCCAGAAGATTGGAGCCGCCGCCCGGAACTTCGCCGCCGATGCGCATTACTGCATCATGGTCCGGGTCTCATCGACCCACCGAATACAAGTATGCGGGATGATCCGTGCCGAACGGCGAATTCCCCTCGGAACATCCGGGACTGTATTTCTTCTGTCAAATGTGAGAGAAAGAGAAGGAGTAGATCCGAAAAGAGATTGACATCGAAAGCCCCATACAGGTCAGAGTTCGACGGTTCCTTGACTGCATAGATATAGAGTCCCTGCACAACCCAATTGCCGACGCGTAGACGTCCTTTTGGAATCGGACTTCAAGCTCAAGCAAGGGCGACTGATCAGCAGTCGCCTTGTTTCCCTTTATTGTCTGCGCCGCCCCGGCCCTCGCGCGCGCGAGCGTGCGCAATTGAGGTTAACGCCGCCCAAAACGCGTGTCGTGCCAGCCAGTTGGGGGTCCCGTCGCGCAGAGAGGCACCTAGTGCCGTCCAGTTGCGATCGGGGTGGAATCAAAGCCGACCCCGTAGCTCGCGACCCAACGCGGCCGCGGCAGCCGGCGCCGCCGCAGCGGGGCGGCAGCTGCCAACGCCCGAACCCCAGCCCTCACCCCAGCAGCGAAATCAAAAAAGAAAACGCCGGCGCCAGCCGCAGCGATCCCAGAGCGCGGCGGTCTGCGCCGCCCCGGCCCTCGCGCGCGCGAGCGTGCGCAATTGAGGTTAACGCCGCCCAAAACGCGTGTCGTGCCAGCCAGTTGGGGGTCCCGTCGCGCAGAGAGGCACCTAGTGCCGTCCAGTTGCGATCGGGGTGGAATCAAAGCCGACCCCGTAGCTCGCGACCCAACGCGGCCGCAGCAGCCGGCGCCGCCGCAGCGGGGCGGCAGCTGCCAACGCCCGAACCCCAGCCCTCACCCCAGCAGCGAAATCAAAAAAGAAAACGCCGGCGCCAGCCGCAGCGATCCCAGAGCGCGGCGGTCTGCGCCGCCCCGGCCCTCGCGCGCGCGAGCGTGCGCAATTGAGGTTAACGCCGCCCAAAACGCGTGTCGTGCCAGCCAGTTGGGGGTCCCGTCGCGCAGAGAGGCACCTAGTGCCGTCCAGTTGCGATCGGGGTGGAATCAAAGCCGACCCCGTAGCTCGCGACCCAACGCGGCCGCAGCAGCCGGCGCCGCCGCAGCGGGGCGGCAGCTGCCAACGCCCGAACCCCAGCCCTCACCCCAGCAGCGAAATCAAAAAAGAAAACGCCGGCGCCAGCCGCAGCGATCCCAGAGCGCGGCGGTCTGCGCCGCCCCGGCCCTCGCGCGCGCGAGCGTGCGCAATTGAGGTTAACGCCGCCCAAAACGCGTGTCGTGCCAGCCAGTTGGGGGTCCCGTCGCGCAGAGAGGCACCTAGTGCCGTCCAGTTGCGATCGGGGTGGAATCAAAGCCGACCCCGTAGCTCGCGACCCAACGCGGCCGCAGCAGCCGGCGCCGCCGCAGCGGGGCGGCAGCTGCCAACGCCCGAACCCCAGCCCTCACCCCAGCAGCGAAATCAAAAAAGAAAACGCCGGCGCCAGCCGCAGCGATCCCAGAGCGCGGCGGTCTGCGCCGCCCCGGCCCTCGCGCGCGCGAGCGTGCGCAATTGAGGTTAACGCCGCCCAAAACGCGTGTCGTGCCAGCCAGTTGGGGGTCCCGTCGCGCAGAGAGAGCACCTAGTGCCGTCCAGTTGCGATCGGGGTGGAATCAAAGCCGACCCCGTAGCTCGCGACCCAACGCGGCCGCAGCAGCCGGCGCCGCCGCAGCGGGGCGGCAGCTGCCAACGCCCGAACCCCAGCCCTCACCCCAGCAGCGAAATCAAAAAAGAAAACGCCGGCGCCAGCCGCAGCGATCCCAGAGCGCGGCGGTCTGCGCCGCCCCGGCCCTCGCGCGCGCGAGGAAGTAACGCCGCCCAACGCTTCGTGCAGCCATTGAGGTCCCGCGCGCGATAACGCCGTCCAGTTGCGATCGGGGTGGAATCAAAGCCGACCCCGTTGCTCGCGACCCAACGCGGCCGCAGCAGCCGGCGCCGCCGCAGCGGGGCGGCAGCTGCCAACGCCCGAACCCCAGCCCTCACCCCAGCAGCGAAATCAAAAAAGAAAACGCCGGCGCCAGCCGCAGCGATCCCAGAGCGCGGCGGTCTGCGCCGCCCCGGCCCTCGCGCGCGCGCGAGCGTGCGCAATTGAGGTTAACGCCCGTAGTGCCATCCCGTTGCGAGCCGGGTGCACTCGAATCCGAACCCCGTACCTCGCGACCCAACGCAGCAGCAGCCGGCGCCGCGGCAGCTGCCAACGCCCGAGCGCCATCCCTCACCTCACCAGCGACAACAGAAATCGCCGACGCAAGCGCGGCGGTCTGCGCCGCCCCGGCCCTCGCGCGCGCGAGGGGTCGCTATTAACGTCAACGCCGCCCAATTGTCGCCTGATGGCCGGCAGCGCCGCCGTACTCCACGACATACACCGCATACTGTCCTTGCTCAAAATCCCCACAGGGCTGAGAAAGGCTGGAGATTTCTGCGGGCCGGCGTACAGTCACGGTCATGGTGACGCAACGGAGCGTGGTCGCGACGGCGACATACCACCTGCTCTACGGCTTGATCGTGCTCAGTCTCGATCGCAGACGTGTAGTCCACTTCGCGGTCACGCCAAATCCCACGCAAGATTGGCTTTCGCGCCAAATGACCGAGGCCTTTCCGTGGGACACCACACCCGGTTATCTGCTGCGAGACCGCGACAAATCGTATGGTCCGGCTTTCCGCCATCGCGTTCGAGCGATGGGCATCACGGAAGTCGTCACCGCGCCACGATCTCCGTGGCAGAACCCGTACGCTGAGCGTCTCATCGGTTCGATCCGCCGTGAATGTCTGGATCACGTCATCATCCTCAACGAGCGCCATTTGCGCCGCGTCCTATCGAGCTATTTTCAATACCATCATGACGCCCGAACGCATCTTTCGCTCAACAAGGATTGTCCACGGCCCTCGCCCCACACAATCTCCCTCGTCCGGCAATATCATTGCCTTCCCGGAGGTTGGCGGTCTGCACCATCGCTATGAGCGTCGAGCCGCTTAAGGGAAAGCCTGCATGTCCCCGTTCGCATCTCGTTCAAACGCCATCACGTTAATTTTGAGCAAGGACAGGATTGGCTGGTTGCGCGCGTCGCATCGCAAGATCGATCTGGAGAGTTCGTTGCCCTATAGGCCCTGGCACCCGCACGACGAAGTGCAGGCGCTTACGCCGGGTGAGCCGGTGGAGCTCGATATCGAAATCTTGCCGACCTCAATCGTGGTGCCGCCCGGCTATCAGTTGGCGCTGACCGTGCGGGGCAAGGAGTACGAAGTCGACGGACGCGATATCGCGCTACCTAATGCGCCCTATCCGATGAAGGGGGTCGGACCTTTCCTGCACATCGATCGCGACGATCGGCCGGCCAAGGTCTTCGAGACACGCAACACGCTTCACTTTGCCGAAGGCCAAGAACCATACCTCTTGTTGCCCGTAATTCCATAAACGAAAGCTTCATAAAAAGTCTCAAACCGGGAGGAAGGCTATGAATAAACCAATCTTTACAATCGCATTGGCCATGGGCTGCTTGCTTGCGTTCGTGCCGCCAGTGATGGCGGAGAATTACCCGAGCCGCACTGTCACGATCATCGTGCCGTACCCAGCGGGCGGGCCGACCGATCAGGTCGCGCGCATCGTCGCTAAGAAGCTGACCGAGGACTTTAAGCAAAATGTTATCGTCGAGAACGTTAGCGGGGGTGGCACGATTATCGCGACCAACAAAGTCGCGCATGCGACGCCTGACGGCTATACGTTGCTGCTGCACAATTTGCAGATCTCGGCGAATGTCACGCTATACAAGAGTCTTCCGTTCAATACAGAAAAAGACCTAACTACGGTCATGTTTATCAACCGGAACCCGCTCGTGTTAGTTGGCCGAAAAGACCTGGAAGCGAAGACGACCAAGGACCTCATAGCCTTGATGAAGAAAAAGACCCTCAAAGCCGCGATCCCGGGCTACGGCGCTACCGGCCACCTCGCTACCGCTTTGCTGGCACAGGAAGCCGGCGTCAAGATTGACATGATCCCCTATCGCGGCGCCGCGCCCGCGCTGCAAGACATTCTGGGTGGTCACGTCGACATTTTCTTTGCCACGCCACAGTCGGTGGTCCAGCAGGTGAAAGCCGGTTCCATGATAGCTTACGGGATCACCTCGAGCGAAAAATTGGCCGAATTTCCGAACGCAGCAAGTTTCCTTGCATTGTTCGGACCGAAGCTCGAATTCAGCTACTGGCAGGCCCTGTTCACACCGAGCGGAACCCCGAAGGACATCATTAGCAAGCTCAATGCCGCGATGCAAAAAGTCGTGACCGATCCCGACGTTCTCAAAATCTGGTCCGGTGAAGGCGTGACGGCCTATCCGAAGGACCAACGCAGCGTCGCCGCCGGAGCCAAATCGCTCCGGAGCGAGATTGAGCGTTGGGGCGCCGTGATTAAGGCTAACGATATCCACGTCAGCCAGTAACAAGCCTGCCAAGCCGGCGCGGAACTACCGCGCCGGCTGCAGGACCTGCTCGAGCCAATCCCACATATAGGCGGAACAAATGCTCTGATTGTCGATTTGGCAGTGGTGATAACCACCTTCTTCGCGCGTAAAGAGCTTAAAGACCTTATTCTTCGAACCCACCGCATCGAAGCATTTCTGCGCTTCTGGGAGAGGGATCTGCTCGTCTCCCTCTCCGTGCAGCAATAGAAATGGACAGGTAATCTTCTGCACGGCGCCATCGAGCTTGAACGGCTCAAGTTGCTTGATTGCGTCTTCTTGAGAGTTTGCGTTAAGCACCCACGAAATATGTTGAGCGGCCACTGATAGCGACGGCGTGTCGGATCGCGCCAAACGATCAAAGCGGTCGAGCCAGATTTTCTGATAGTCCCATTGAGCTCCCCAGGCGAGACAGCAGGCATAGCGCGGTTCGTAGGCAGCAGCGCGTGGCGCGTAGTAGCCGCCGAGACTGATTGCCATGACGCCGATACGCTTGGCGTCGACTTCTGGACGCGATGCCAGATACTCATAAACCGGCGTGGCATAATGCTCGGTGTCGTGACGCAGATACAGATTTCGGAAACGAATGGCTTCGCCATTGCCGGGGCCATCGACAATCAGACACGCGATTCCCCGCGCTACCAGATCGGAGACGCCCTTGAAGTACTGTATCTCCTTGGTGACATCGAGACCGTCGAAAAACACCATCGCTGGTGCTTTGCGGGAACCATTGGCAGGCTCGGCATGAACATACACTGCCGGCAATTGCGTGTCGCCGTATGGAATTTCGACGTGCTCAATGCGAGGCCGCTTGACGTATTTTGCCGCCTCGCGAAAGCAATCGACGCCACGCATATAGGCGCTAAGCCCTTCTTGGCTCTTAGGCTGCAAAAAACGTTCGCCGACATGATAATAGGCGCTCGCGCGGTTGAGATATTGCGCGCCGCTGATGGTCCGACCTTCGACAATTAGTTTGCGGCCTCGGTCTTCTACCGTGCGCGCCTCAAGTGCCCACTCGCGAAACCAAGAATTGTCGTCTCCAACTTGGCCTTTCAGCCGAAGGCCGATACGATTGATTTCACCGATTTCCGCGCCGCCCCAGGGAGCCATGTTCAAGCCGATCAGCAAGCCATGCGACCAGCGATAGTTTTCAGGAAAATAGGTAAATGATAATTCTTCCGACGCATTCGGCATTTCCGCTCCCAGCAATAATGAAGTTAGGAGGCACACTAGTCTAGCCAATGCCGTTACGAATTCAAGGTCATCAGGTCTGTCCGTCGTCAGATAAATTGCGACAGATAGCGTTATAGGCAACAGGATCGACTGAAGGGCCCGACCCAAGCCTTGGAGTGTTGTAGATCACGTCATTGGAGTAATGTAAGATTTGACTCCGCAGCAACAGAGACGCCAAGATCGGTACCTCCAACGCGATTATCGATTTGACAATTGAAGTGAGGCGTAGAGTAAGCAGTCTCAATGTGAGTTGCTTAGCCAATACAATTTCTACGGACCGTCCTTCATCGTCGTCCTGCGGACACCGCGGGTCAGCGAACTATGGCTTGGTCCATGAGCGAAAACCCAACCCAGGTCTGGCTCGCACGCCAAATGACCGAGGCCTTCCCCTGGAACAGCGCGCCTCGCTTTCTGCTGCGAGACCGGGATGCTGCCTATGGCCGGACCTCCCGTGACCGCGTTCAGGCGATGGGTATTGAGAAGGTCGTTACTGCGCCACGATCCCCGTGGCAGAACGCCTATGTGGAGCGCATCATCGGCTCGATCCGCCGTGAGTGTCTCAATCGCATTATCATCTTCGATGAGCGTCACCTGCGCCGTGTGTTATCGGCGTATTTTCAATATCACCACCGGAGCCGGACACACCTTTCGCTCAACAAGGATTGCCCAGAACCTCGGCCGATACAGCCACCCTCTGCGGGAACCGTTATCGTCTTCCCACAGGTGGGTGTCCTGCACCATCGCTACGAGCGGCGCGCTGCGTGAACTGTTTCGAGTGACATAACCTGCAAACCTGTTTCGACGTGGAGAGTTGCTGCGTTCACAATTGCGTCGTTCGAATAAAGTGACATCAAAAATCAATGCATGCCACCGGCTCACAAGCCCGAACCGATATCCTCCGCAAGAGATGAAAACATCATCAGTCGTGATCTTCGCCTGTCTCCTTCTGATACCAAACGGATTTATGAGCAAGGACACCATTGCGCCGCGACCTATCCAGCTACTTTCATTAGGGCCGGGACTTTTGCCCGCCTTCGGCGATCTCGATTGATTGATCGAGACTGCGCTCTCAGGCAGAGCGCTACGCAAGAAATTTCGCTGTGGTCTCCGTTAAGCGCCGCGCACGCGGTCGATCACGGCGAGCGGATCGGATGGCACCTTATCGCCGCGCCAAGCGACGTGGCCATCAGGCCGCACAAGCACGAGCTT
The DNA here is from genome assembly GCA_963756715.1 of uncultured Alphaproteobacteria bacterium. Lineage (GTDB taxonomy): Bacteria > Pseudomonadota > Alphaproteobacteria > Rhizobiales > Xanthobacteraceae > VAZQ01. The sequence continues at coordinate 4,886 of CAVWOV010000031.1, read as the reverse complement.
GCTTTCGTATATCGCCACCGCCTCCGGCTCGTCGACGGTCGCTATTCGGATCGGCACTCCGCGCTTGCTCGCCGCTTCAACAATTTCGGTCCCTCCCGGCGCGCTGTCGCCTAGCCGCGTGAGCACGAAGCCGCGACTGTACAGATCGAGAGTTGAGGTGCCATTTGCCAAAGCCACATGGGGCGCGCGAGAGCCCGGCCGCGCGGAGGCAATGAAGTCCTCCGGATCGTCGGGCAGCGGCGCCGTGCCGTCGGGGACGATGATTGGCGAGTCCTCGTAGCGATAGCCGAGCTGCAAGCCGATAGTGCGGAACATGCGGCCGACCTCGCGCACCAATTGTGGCCCGAGATGAGCGCGCAAGGCGCGACCTTCCTCGCTATCATCCTCGATGGCGGCAAAGCCATCGTGGAATTTGCCGTGCGACAAATGAAAACCAGAGGTGTTGTCGATCGCGCGTGCGCCGATCGGCTGCCGCTCGGAGCCGTAGCTTTCCAGTAGGTTCGAGCCGCCCCAGCCCTGCATTGCGGCCGCGAGCTTCCAGCCGAGATCGACCACGTCGCCGATGCCGGTGTTCATGCCCATAGCACCGGTCGGAGAAAGCTGGTGCACGGCATCGCCGGCCAGGAAGACGCGGCCCTTGGAATATCGGTCGGCGACTACGCTGTTCCGCGTCCAGATGCTGCAACCGATCCACTCCACATCAAATGGCTTGCCGACGGCGCGGCGGATTAACGCGTCCTTGTCGATCGTCTCAGGCGTCTGCTTGCCATCGCTGTCAATCATCATCAGCCGCCACATGGCATTCTTCGGATCGACCACACGGATGTTCGCCCATAGTCCGCCGCGGTCGATGGCGAGAAAGAAGGTGCCCTCCGCCTTGTCGACCCGCTTGAGAAAGTCCGGCGCACGGAAGAACAGATGCACCGGATAGCCGAGCACGCCCTGCCCGGTGAGACCGATGCCAAGCTCGCCCCGGATCGCGCTGGTGGCGCCGTCGCAGCCGACCAGATAGTCGGCCTCGATTCGCCCGCCCTTGCCGCTTTCAAGATCGACGATCTCGCAGGTGACACCTGTCCCAGTGTCCTCAAAACTTTCCAGCCGGCGTCGGTAGCGAAGCTGCACGCAAGGTGACGACAGCGCGAACTCGCGAAGAATTGGGTCGAACCACATCTGCGAGCAGGTTTGCAGCTGCATCGGGCTCCACGGCTCGGGGTTAGCGCTCGCCACCGCCGGCCGCGGAATGCGACCGAGTTCGTAACCGGTGAAGCTCGTGACGAACACCGCATCGCGGGCGTGATCGCGCGGGAACGGGCAATTGTGGACCTTGTCGGCAATGCCCCAGCGCCGGCAAAACTCCATCGTGCGGACGTTCACCTCGTTCATCTTCGGAGTGACGATGCTGCCATCGCCCTGCTCGACCAGAAGGCAAGGCACGCCACGCCATCCAAGCTCGCCGGCCAGCGCCAACCCGACCGGCCCACCGCCAACGATCAAAACCGGAATCTTCGGCACGACGTCACTCCCTGAAAGTCTAGGCCTCAAGTCAAATCGTGAAGAAATCGAAGTAACCGTCGATCACATATTCCAGCAGCAGAATCTTCTTGCGGGCGATGCGGAGCCGGCCATTGTCTTTGCGCAGGATGTACTCATAGGAGCCGTTGAGGACCTGCTGGCCGCGCGGCTCACAGAACGCCGCCACCTGGGTGTTGGCGAAGGCCGCTACCTCGGCCGGACCGTCACTGTCGACCATGACGTTCGTGACGAGATGACGCGTGTGCGGTAGCGGATTGGAGGCGAGCGAGCCGCCGCTCTCGACCCGGAACACGCGAGCCTCCAGCGCGGGCCGGCCTACCATATAGATGAAGTTCAAACTCGTTTCAGGTTCGGTGGTGTGGGCGCCATCCATACCGACGGCCGGCGCCCAGAACACTGCATCCTCGCAGAACAGATCGACCCATTCGCCGAACCTTCGGGCGTCGAGCAAGCGGGCTTCGCGGTAGAGGAATTCCGCAACCGCCGCCGTCGAAACGGCGTCAGCCATGGCAGGCCTCGCCGCGCTCCATCATCTCAAGCCAACGCCGGTAGACGCCCTGCATGGCGATCTCGTGATCCCAACTGTTGCTTGAGACCCGCGGGTTCATGCCGAGCTCGCACGCGGCCGCATCGGGCCCGTCGACCTTAAAGTCGATGCCGCGGCCCATATTGGTCCAGTGGCTGTTGAAAGCAAAACTCGCCTTCTGCGCGGACTCGGCGACGGCGACGTCGTCGGGCGTGGCCATGCCGCTCGGCAGGAAGAAGTCCTCGAACTTGCGAAGCCGCGCCGCCCGCATCTCCTTGGGCTCGCCGACCGGCGCGATGCACCAGATCATTGTCTCCATGCGATCCACCGACAGTGGCCGGTAGTAGCGTAGGTGTGTGCTGGCAAGATCGTTGAGCAGGAGATTGGGGAATATCGTCATGTGACGACCGCGGCCGAGAATCCACTCGATCTGGCCTGGTGTGAATGTCTTTTCGAGCTCTGCCTTCTGCGCGTAGATCGGGAACGCCTCGGGATCGCGGCGCTTGTGCCAGAACGCGGTGTGGCCGTTGCCGAGGTCGTAGCTTGCCGATTCGATGCGCCCGGTGAGCCGGCCGGTATCGGTTTTTGCGACGCCGCTCCGCAATTCGCGCTTCTCGCGATAGGTGACAGCCTGGGCGAAGTTATTGTGCACGACGGGGGCGTGATACGCGTCCGGCCCGTTCTCGTGCATGATCTTCCAGTTGCAGGCCGTCTGATAGATGCTGAAGCCCGCAATGATCTCCAGCTCTTGCGGCGCCGGCGCCACGAAAATATCGATCAGCGGCTTCGCCGCGCCGAGATGATCGCGCAGGTCCGGCACATCGGCGGCGAGGCTGCCGAACACCAAGCCGCGATAGCTGCCGAGCCGCGCGATCGGCGTCAGGTCGAACTCCGATATATCGAAGTGGGATTCGCTCCATCCGGTCCTGGGCGCAGTCACCGCCGTGCACTTACCGGCGTGATCGAAGCAGAAGCCGTGGTACGGACAGACGAAGCTTGCGGCGTTACCGACGCGCTTGGTCACGAGCGTGGCGCCACGATGGCCGCAGGCATTGAGGTAGCAGCCGAGGCTGCCGTCGGACTTGCGGACTACGAAGACCGGCTGGCGGCCGATATGGGTGGCGAAGAAGTCGCCAGGATTGCGAGCGTGAGCCTCGTGGCAGAGGAACACCCAGTTGGCCTCAAAGATGTTGCGGTATTCGGCTTCCAGCACCTCAGGATCGTTGTAGATCGCCCGGTCTACGCGGAAAACGCGGTCGCGGGGCCGGTCGTCGATATAGCGGGCGAAGCCCCGACGGTGGGAGCCCGGTCCCTTCTTGGCGATATCCAACACTTTCAATTCACCCTCACGCCGGCGGCCTTACCGACCTCAACCCATTTCTTGTGTTGCGCAGCGATGTAGGCGGCAAACTCGGTCGGCGAGTTCGGCTTGGCCTCGCTGCCGAGCGCGGTGATCGTTTTTTGCACCGCGGGATTGGTCAAGCCCTCGTTCATGGCATCGCTGATTTTCTTGATGATCGCCGGCGATGTGCCGGCAGGAGCGACCAGGCCAAAGAACGTGTTGGCCTCACAGTTCGGCACGCCGGCTTCGGCCATGGTCGGCATGTCGGGCAACAGCGGGGTTCGGGTCTTGTTCTGCGCAGCGAGCGCGCGGAGCTTGCCCTCGCGAGCCAGGCCCTGAAGAATTGCTATGTTCTCGAAGGTCGCATCGATTGCCTTGCTCAGCACAGCGGTCGTCGATTCGCCACCGCTGCGGTACGATATCGCAGTGAGCTTGGTGCCACTGCGCCACTGGAACAACTCGCCGGCCAGATGCGGCAATCCGCCCGGTCCGGTGTGACCGTAGTTGATCTTGCCGGGGTTGGCCTTGGCGTAATCGACGAACTCCTTCAACGTATTCCAGGGCGAATCCGGATGTACTACCAGCATCTGGAAACCCTCAGTGATCCGGATGATCGGTGCGAAGTCCTTCACCGGATCGTAGCCGGCGCTTCCAGATACCGCTGGAATTGCAGCGAGCGTACTCGTGTTGCCGGCAAGCAGCGTATAGCCGTCCGGCGACGCGGCCGCGACCACGCGGGCGCCGAGCGCCCCGCCCGCCCCTGGTCGGTTTTCGACCACCACCGGCTGGCCGAACTTTGGATTGAGGATTTGTGAGGCGATGCGGGCCGGCACATCGGTCGGCCCGCCCGCCGCCGCCGCGACAATCACTCTTATGGGTTTGTTCGGATAGTCGTCCGCAGCCAATCCCCGGGGGGCAAAAGACGAGGCCAGCACGCCGCCCGATCCGAGCTTCAGTATATCGCGACGCGAGTTGGACATGACGCCTCTCCCGGTTTTCATGATTTTATTTATCTTAGCATCGTCCGAGCGGCAGCGAATAGGTTTGTCGCGTAAAGAACGTTGAAAATAGGGACAAAAGATTGCTCAAGTGATCGTATCCCTGGTCAAATCTTCACAGGCTGTGAGGCTTTGTCACGCAAAGAACGATCGACGCGACAAATAACGCGCTCAATCGCGCTCACGCCGCGGCGGCTATCTCGCGCCACGTCCGCAATGCCAGGTTCGGGATGTTGTATCCATTGTGCATCCAGATTTGCATTTGCGTGATGTGCAAGATCCAGTCGTACAATTCGCAGTAACAAGGGCCGATCCATGTCACCAATCGAATTCTACTTCGACCCTGTCTCTCCCTTCGCGTATCTAGGGTCGGTCGAGATTGAGCGCGCAGCCACGCGGCTGGGCCGCGCGGTCGAGTGGAAGCCTGTGTTGATAGGCATCACCATCCTCAAAGTGATCGCGGGCTTAAGCCGCTGCCGGAAACGCC
>CAVWOV010000030.1:0-305072 GCA_963756715.1 uncultured Alphaproteobacteria bacterium | reverse complement strand
TGAGGTAATCGATGTAGTCGTCGAGATCGAAGTGCCCCTCCGTCAACGGCACCATGCGGGCATCGACCCATTCGGTGAGGTAGACGTCGTGGTTCGGCAGGAAGCCTTCGACGGTGCCGCGCAGCAAGGTCGGATAGTGGCCTGACATCGGCGCGACGATCAGCAGACGCGGTTGTGGCCGGCGCGGCCGATATTCAAACGTCCGCTCGAAATGCAGGAGCCGGCAGAACGGCCGCTCCCAGACCGTCGAAATATGGACCGGAATGCGCTCGCCGCCGACGACCGTGGATTCGATGTTCCATTCCGGCTTGCCGTAGCGTCGGGTCGAGCGTTCGAACATCTCGAAGCTCGCCGCCATCGTCTTGCCGAGAGAGGTGTACGACAGCGGATTCGCGGGGTTCTTGAAGAACAGCAGCGCGGCATCGGCGAACGCGCGCGACGGATTGAGCGCCGCGTGGCTCATCTCGTAAATCCAGTAGGCAGGCGCCGCATACATCGGGCCGTTATCGCCGGTTGCGGCCGGCGCGCCGCCAAACTCACCAATAGCCATGTTCCCGGTCTTCTGTTTTTATTGCTGCGGTGCAGCATAGTGTCGCTATTCTGTTATATTTAGTCAACCTTCGAAGTAATGCCATTTCTGCGGATTTCGCGACCCGGATCCAGCCTGCGCGCTTCTCTGGGGCCACGAAGCGCCGGTTATTCGCCGGTTTGCAGCAGCGACCCGATCCGGCGCGCGCTCGCCAGCAGGCTGAGGAAGACGAGCACCGCGGCCGTGAAGAAAAGCGCATTGAGCGCGAAGGCCGTCACCATCAGATCGGCGCGAAAGACGTGCTGCAACACCAGCGCGCGCATTCCCTCGAACACGTAGGTGGGCGGCAGCATCCAGGCGACGGCCTGCAGCCAATCCGGCAGGACGCTGACCGGGTAGTAGACGCAGGTCAGCGGCATGAGCACGAACATCACCGTCCAGGCAAGGCTCTCCGCTCCCATGCCGTTGCGCAGGATCACCCCCGCCACCACGATGCCAACCGCCCAACTCGTCAAGATCAGGTTCATGAAGAAGGCCGCCAGCGCGAAGCCCAGGCTGTAGATGTTGAAGTCGAAGAACGCCATGGCGAGGAATGTCACCGGCACCATGCCGACCGCGAGCCGGATCACGCTCATGATCATCAGCGCGCAGACGAATTCGATCGGCCGCAGCGGGCTGATCATCAGGTTGCTTAGATTGCGCGACCACATTTCCTCGAGAAACGATACGGAGAATCCAAGCTGGCCGCGGAACAGGATGTCCCACATCAGCACCGCGCTGATGAACATGCCGCCGGCGCGCGCGAAGAAGCCGGCATTCTGCGAGAGATAGAGTTGCAGGAATCCCCACACGAAAAGCTGCACGGCCGGCCAATACATGAGCTCAACGAGCCGCGTCCAGGACGAACGCAGCAGATAGAGATAGCGCAGCACCATTGCGCCCACGCGATGCGGATCGAGCGCGATCGGACTGGTCGATCTCATTGCGCGGCCTCGCGGGCGGCGCCGCGGCCGCGCGCGACGTCGAGGAACACGTCCTCCAAAGTCTCGCGGCCATAGCGCGTCAGCAGCCGCGGCGGCGTGTCGTCATCTTCGATAATTCCGCGCTTCATGATAATGACGCGCTCGCACAGGCGCTCGACTTCCGCCATGTTGTGCGATGCCAGCAGCACCGTCGCATTATGCCGCTCGCGAAAGCCCTCGAGCCGGCTCCTGACCCAATCGGCGGTGTCGGGGTCGAGCGATGCGGTAGGCTCGTCGAGCAGAAGAACCTCCGGCGAATTGATCAAGGCCTTGGCGAGCGCAACGCGGGTTTTCTGCCCGGACGACAGCTTGCCCACCGGGCGGTCGAGGAAAGCCGTCAGGTCCAGATCTTCGGCCAGGGCGGCAATGCGGTCGCGAAGCCCCTCGACCTGGTAGAGCCGGCCGAAAACCGTCAGGTTCTGCCGCACCGTCAGCCGGTGCGGCATGTCGACGTAAGGGCTTTCGAAGTTCATCTTGTGCAGCACCTGATAGCGCTGGCGTGGCATCTCGGCGCCCAGCACCTTGACGCTCCCCGAGGTCGGCGTGATGAGCCCCAGGATCATCGCGATGGTCGTGGTCTTACCGGCGCCATTGCCGCCCAGGAGGCCGGTTACCGAGCCCGGAGCCAGCGCGAACGAAATGCCGTCGACCGCTCGTGTGGTGCGGTAGACCTTCACCAACTGATCGACGGCAATGGCGGGCTGAGCGGGCACGATGGGCTCGGGGTCCGGTGGAGCCGCTGATGTGACTCACGGCCCGCCGGCGCGCAAGCCCTGCGGGATGCTTCCGGGCTACAAAGGACATTAGCGCGCGGCCAAAGCGGGCCGCGATGTCACGGGGCAATTGGACATAGTTGAGCCGGTAGCACGAAAGAATACATTGCCGCCATGACCGACCAGGCCGCCTTAGACATCCGCCGTATCCAGCGCAGCGTCCGCCTCGACACGCTGGTGCGGCTGCGCTGGCTGGCGGTCGTCGGCCAGACCACGGCCGTGCTGGTCGTTTATATCGGGCTCGACTACGAGCTGCCGGTCTGGGCCTGTCTGGCGGTGATCGCGCTCGCGGCCTGGCTCAACGTGGCGCTGCGGGTTCGTTTCCCGATGACGCAGCGCCTCGACCCGGATCGCGCCGCCTGGCTCCTGGCCTTCGATATCGCCGAACTCGCAGTGCTGCTGTTCTTCACCGGCGGGCTGCAAAACCCATTCTCGCTCCTCCTGCTCGGTCCAGTCCTGCTCTCGGCCACCGGCCTGCCGCCGCGCATGACGCTGATGCTCGGCGGCTTTGCGATCACCTGCGCAACCGTGCTCATCTTCGTCTATTATCCGCTGCCTTGGGGGAACGAGCCGATCGAACTCCCGGCGACCTACGTGATGGGGATTTGGCTTTCGCTTTTGCTCGCGATCAGCTTCATCGGCTTGCATGCTTGGCAAATCACCGAGGAGGCCCGTCAACTCGCGGACGCGCTGGCCGCGACGGAACTCGTGCTCGAACGTGAGCAACACCTGTCGCAGCTTGACGGACTTGCCGCCGCGGCCGCGCACGAATTGGGCACTCCGCTCTCCACCATCACGCTGGTTGCCAAGGAACTCCAGCGCGCGATCAAGCCCGGCGCCGAGTATGCCGATGATGTGCGGCTGCTGAACGAACAAGCGCAACGCTGCCGCAGCATACTCGGCAAGATCACCGAGTTGTCCTCGGCGGGCGCCCCCTTCGACCGCATGAAGTTATCCTTACTGATCGAAGAGGTGGTGGCACCCCATCGCAACTTTGGCGTTGCGATCAATGTATCGCTCGCCGCTGCCGATGCCGGCGAACCCGTCGGCGGACGTAATCCGGCAATCCTTTACGGCCTCGGCAACCTGCTGGAAAACGCCGTGGACTTCGCCCGCGAACGCGTCGATGTGGCGGCCTCCTGGAGCGGCGAGGACATCGCCGTCACGATCACCGACGACGGACCGGGATTCGCGCCGGAAATCATGGAGCGAATTGGCGAGCCCTACGTCACCAGCCGCCGCAGGCTCGTTGGCGCCGGCCACGACATCGGCAGCCATGAAAAAAGCGGACTAGGCCTGGGCTTCTTCATTGCAAAGACGTTACTGGAACGGTCGGGCGCGACGCTCGACTTCAAGAACAGGGCGTTTCCCGAGCGCGGGGCCATCATCCAGATACGCTGGGAGCGGTCCGAATTCGAACAAAAAATCGAATTTGCGACATGACCGAATCGTAACTTGATTCTCGCCCTCCACTTCTGTTCTTAACGTCAACTTCGATTTTTGCTTGTGGTTGTTAGGCCCGGTTCCTACAATGTGTCATGAGAGGCACGCGGCGATGTTTTACTGTCGCCCTTTTGTTGGCCGAGCGTATTTGTGTGGCGGCGAGCGGCGTTTCTGTTTGGAGGCGTGAATGGCTATGGCCGATCCCATGACCGCTGCGCTTGCCGGCGATCGTTCGCTGCTCATCGTCGAGGATGATAAATCGTTCCTGCAGCGGCTTGCCCGCGCCATGGAAAGCCGCGGCTTTATCGTCACGGCGGCCGAAACAGTGGCCGACGGCCTGACGCACCTGGAAACGAATCTGCCCGCCTTCGCGGTCGTCGACATGCGGCTTGAAGACGGCAACGGCCTCGATGTGATTTCCGCGCTGAAGAAGCGCCGCCCGGATGCCCGTGCCATCATCCTCACCGGCTACGGCAACATTGCCACCGCGGTGAATGCCGTGAAGCTCGGCGCGGTCGATTATCTTTCCAAGCCGGTCGACGCCGATGATGTTGTGGCGGCGCTGCTTGCGCTCGACGGCCGCAAGGCCGATCCGCCGGAAAATCCGATGTCGGCGGACCGGGTGCGCTGGGAGCACATCCAGCGCATCTACGAATTGTGCCAGCGCAACGTCTCGGAAACAGCGCGGCGGCTCAATATGCACCGGCGTACGCTGCAGCGCATTCTGGCCAAGCGCGCGCCGAAATAGCGCCCCAGCAACTCACTGTCCGAAATCAGAGTCCGTCCGGTTCATGCCCTCCGGATCGGCGAGCGCCGAGAGGCGCAGCGCGGCCGCACGCGCGAAGGCAAGCAACACGGTGCGGCGGGTGGATGCGTGCAGGCGATGGTCCGGCGCCTCGCAATGAATTGACGCGCCGAAAGCGTCCGCCACGATCAGGCCGGTGTCGGGAGGAAAGATCTCGCATGGTACGTCGAGCGTGGTCGCGAAGAACAGCCGGTCGCAATGACGCCGATAGTCCATCCATTTCTGGTCGGCGCGAAAGTCGGCAACCGACGATTTGATCTCGACGATCCAGATGTCGCCACCCGCGCTGATCGCAACCAGGTCGGCGCGGCGGCCGGACGACAGCGCGAGCTCGCTCACCACTGATAGTCCGAGCGAGTGCAGCAACCGCGTGGTGCCACGCGCAATCGCGAGCGCCGTTGGCGACTGCCGGCCGTCAATGGGAAATGATGCGGCGAGTGAAGTGATGCTCATGGAATGCAGTATCCCGGGCAGTGGAACGCTTGTGCTCAAACGATGAACGGTACGCATGCAACGACCCCAACTCTATTTGCGACGAATAGACAGTCGCGCGGTACAGGTGGTCGGCTCCCTCTCCCGTCGGGAGAGTGGGGTAAGGGGTTACGGTCTATGGAGAGTGCTGTACCCCCTCACCCCGACCGTCTCCCCAAATGGGGAGAGGGAGCGCACCGTCATCAACTCCAAACGGCCCGTGCCACGCAGCTATTCTGCCGCGGCGGCGCGCTCGATGAAAGCCCGCGCCAGCGCCTCGCGGTTCGGCGCGACCACGCCACGCTCGGTGATGAGGCCGGTGATCAGCCGCGCCGGCGTCACGTCGAAACCATAGTTCGCCACCGGGGAACCATCCGGCACCACCTGGACGGTCTCGATCCGGCCATCGGCTGTGCGTCCCGTCATGGTCGCAACTTCCTCGGGCGCGCGCTGCTCGATCGGGATTTCGGCCAAGCCATCCGCAATGCTGAAATCGATGGTCGGCGACGGCAACGCCACATAAAATGGCACGCCATTGTCCTTCGCGGCGAGCGCCTTCAGATAGGTTCCGATCTTGTTGCAGACATCGCCGTTCGCTGCCACCCGGTCGGTACCGACGATCGCGATATCCACCATGCCGTGCTGCATCAGGTGACCGCCGGTATTGTCCGGGATCACGGTATGCGGCACGCCGTGCTGCACCAGTTCCCACGCCGTGAGCGAAGCGCCCTGATTGCGCGGACGGGTCTCGTCGACCCAGACATGAACCGGCAGCCCCTGGTCGTGCGCGGCGTAGATCGACGCGGTCGCGGTGCCGACGTCGACGGTTGCGAGCCAGCCGGCGTTGCAGTGGGTGAGTACGTTGACGGGTTCACCCTGTCGCTTGTGCGCGGCGAGTGCCTCGATCAGCTTGACGCCGTGACGGCCGATCGCCTGGTTGATCGCAACGTCCTCGTCGGCGATTTCGATGGCGCGGCGATAGGCAGCCGCGACGCGATCCTCGCGCACACGGTTGCGCACCGCGGCGACCATCTCGTCGAGCGCCCACTTGAGGTTGACCGCGGTCGGCCGCGTCGCCAGCAGCGCGGCATAAGCCTGTTCCATCCCCTCGTCCGAAGCGTCGGCCCGAAGCGCCAGCGCCAGGCCATAAGCCGCCGTCGCGCCGATCAGCGGCGCTCCGCGAATTTGCATCGACCGGATGGCGTGCACGGTCTCATCCAGGTTGGTGAGGCGGAGCGTGGTGAATCGATGCGGCAGCGCGGTCTGGTCGATGATACCGACCGACCATCCGTCCGGCTCAAGCCAGATGCTGCGGGTATGCTTGCCGGCGACCTTCATGCGCGTGTCATAACGCGGTTCGCGATCGCGGCAAAGCGGACTTGCCCCTGAGGCTGCCTTGGCCCAAGCTTCGCCCGAAAAAGGGGAGCAGCCGATGCCGACGATCGACTACGAGGTGGAATACAACAACCGTGCGCGGGTGCCCGAGCACCCGCAGATTTTCGCGGGCTGGATGCGGGACGCGGAAGACTATCGCATCCTGGCGATGGAGGAACGCCGCGCGGAACTCGGCCTCCCCTACTCGGACACTCCTCGTCAGACCATCGACCTGTTCTGGCCCACATCGGCCGAGAAGGGCCCGCTCGCCCTGTTCATCCACGGCGGCTATTGGAAATCACTCGAACCGTCAATGTTCAGCCATGCCGCGCGTGGCCTCAATGCGCGCGGCGTCGGCGTTGCGGTGGCGGGCTACAATCTATGTCCGGACGTGACCATCTCGGACATCATCAACGAGATGCGGCACGCCTGCCTGTTCCTCTGGCAGCGGACTGGTCAGCGCATCCTGGTCTATGGACACTCCGCCGGCGGTCATCTCGCAGGTGCGATGGCGGCAACCGAATGGCACACGCTCTATCCGAAGATGCCGGCTGACTTTATCCCGGCAGCCTACTCGATTTCGGGGTTGTTCGATCTCGCGCCCTTGCTTGAGGTCGCGTCGGCGCAGGACTTGCGCCTGGACGCCGACGAGGCGCGCCGCGTGTCGCCGGTGTTTTGGCCGGCTCCCACGGGATGCGTGTTCGATGCGGTGGTCGGCGGGGCCGAATTGTCGGAGTTCCTGCGACAGAGCCGGATCATCGCCGACGCCTGGAAGAAGGGCGGCGCCGAAACCCGCTACGAGGAACTTCCCGGCGCCAACCACTTCACGGTGCTCGATCCCCTCACCGATCCAAACAGCGCCATGGTGAGCCGGCTGGCGGAGCTGGCAAAAAAGCTTCAGTAACACCGGCCATGGCGCAGGGGGAAAATCGTCGGCGCTCGCGCTCGCCGTGCTCTCAAGAGATAGCCGGATGACACGAGATTCAAGTGGAGAGGCGTAGTTCGTAATAAGGCTCAGCAAAAAACACTCGGGAGGATCGCATGAAGCTGGTTCTGTGGAGCACGAGCGCCGCGCTTGCTTTCGGGCTTATGTCATGCCCGGTCGCCCGCGCCCAGGATAAGCAGGTTACGTTGAAATTTTCGCATTGGGTGCCGCCGACGCATCCGATGCATGCCGCTGCGGTGGCGTGGGCCGACTCGATCGATAAGGCGTCGAACGGCACAATCAAGATCAGGATCTATCCGTCCCAGCAACTCGGCAAGGCATTCGACCATTACAACATGGCGCGTGACGGAATCGCGGATATCAGTCACGTCAACCCCGGATATGAGCCGGGCCGATTTCCCATAATCGGCGCGGTCGAACTGCCGTTCGTGTTCTCCAACGCCAAGGAAGGCAGCGCGGCGCTCGACGCCTGGTACCGCCGGTACACCGAGCGGGAAATGAAGGATGTGCGTTTTTGCCTGGCTTTTGCGCATGATCCGGGCACGCTGCATTTCACCAAAAAGAAGGTCGTGGTCCCGGCCGACATGTCCGGTCTCAAGGTTCGGCCGCCGAATGCGGTCATTGGCAATTGGATGACCCACCTGGGCGCGACCAATGTCCAAGCCTCGGCCCCGGAGATCCGCGACGTCCTGGAAAAAGGCGTTGCCGATGCGGCAGGCTCGCCCTGGGGATCGATGCTGCTGTTCGGTATCGACAAGGTGACCAAGTATCACATCGACGCGCCGCTCTATGTCTCGGAGCAGCTCTGGGTTCTCAACAAGGCGAAATATGATTCGCTGTCGGCGGCGCAGAAAAAGGTCATGGACCAGCATTGCAGCAGCGACTGGGCCTTGAAGATTGCCGCGCCCTGGGCCGATTTCGAATCCGGGGGGCGCGCGAAGATCAAAGCGATGCCGGGACAGGAGGTCTATCCGCTCAACGCGGAGCAGCTTGCGGCCTGGAAGAAGTCGGCGGAGCCCGTGGCGGCCATCTGGGAAGCGTCGGTTCGCAAAGCGAACGAAGATCCGAAGGCGATCTTCGAGGATCTACGCAAGACACTTGGTGCGCACAAGTCAGCTTACTGAGAGCGGGATGATCCGCACGACCGAGAGCCGCAACCCGGACCCTCGCGTCAGAAGAACGCCTGGATACCGGTCTGTGCGCGGCCGAGGATCAGCGCGTGGATGTCGTGCGTGCCCTCGTAGGTGTTGACGGTTTCGAGGTTCGACATCACGCGCATCACATGGAACTCGTCCGAGATGCCGTTGCCGCCGTGCATGTCGCGGGCCATGCGGGCAATATCGAGCGCCTTACCGCAATTGTTTCGCTTCAGGAGCGAGACCGCAGGCGGGGCCGCCCTGCCCTCCTCCAGAAGCCGCCCGAGGCGCAGCGTCGCGTGCAGCGCAAGCGTGATCTCGGTCTGCATGTCGGCAAGCTTCTTCTGCACCAGTTGATTGGCGGCGAGCGGCCGGCCAAACTGCTTGCGATCGAGCACGTATTGCCGGGCGCGGTGCCAGCAGAATTCGGCCGCGCCTATTGCGCCCCAGGCTATTCCCGCGCGCGCCACGTTGAGGCAACCGAACGGCCCCGCCAGCCCCTTCACGTTCGGCAGGATGTTGTCCTCCGGCACGAACGCGTCTTCCAGCACGATCTCGCCGGTGATCGAGGTGCGCAGTGACAACTTTCCCTCAATTTTCGGCGTCGAGAAGCCTTTCGTTCCGCGCTCGACGATGAAGCCGCGGATCACGCCGTCGAGCTTCGCCCACACCACCGCCACGTCGGCGGCCGGCGCGTTGGTGATCCACATCTTGGTGCCGGTGAGCCTGAAGCCGCCCGGCGCCTTCTCGGCGCGGGTGACCATCGAGCCCGGATCGGAACCATGGTCGGGCTCGGTCAGGCCGAAGCAGCCGACCCATTCGCCGCTCGCGAGCTTTGGCAGGTATTTCTTGCGCTGCGGCTCGCTGCCGTAGGCGAAGATCGGGTGCATCACCAACGAAGACTGCACCGACATCGACGAGCGGTAGCCCGAATCGACCCGCTCGATCTCGCGCGTGATCAGCCCGTAGGCGACATAGCCGAGCCCGGCGCCGCCGTATTCTTCCGGGATCGTCGGGCCGAGCAGGCCAAGTTCGCCCATCTCGCGCACCACCTCGGGGTCGTAGCGCTCCTCCCGATACGCGGAGAGCACGCGCGGAAAGAGCTTGTCCTGGGCGTAGGCATGCGCGGTATCGCGCACCATGCGCTCTTCCTCGGTAAGCTCGCCCTCCAGATCGAGCGGGTCTTCCCAGTCAAAGGCCGCATCCTTGATCGCGGCGGGCTTGCTTTCGCGTTTCTCGGCAAGCTGCGTCATGTCGTACTCCTTCGGGGACCGCGGCGGGCTTGTTGCTGTGGTGCGAGTATACTGGCCAGCTTCAGCGCGCGCGATGCTGATTGTCAAACCGCAGGCCGGCCCTGGCGCAAATTGCTCCGGACGGCCCAGGCCGGCCGATTGCCCGGAACACGAGCGTATCGACGAATACCGTGCAAGGAAGCCGCGACCAAGTTGCCGCCCGCGGGCCTATCGGCTAAGGAAGGCGGATCGTGCGCCCGTAGCTCAGCTGGATAGAGCGCTGCCCTCCGAAGGCAGAGGTCAGAGGTTCGAATCCTCTCGGGCGCGCCATTCCTTTCGGCATGGCCGCCCTAGCCTTGAGTTATTCGAACGTCGTTCGAACAGGCGCGCCACCCTTGTGGCCGGCGAGATTCGCGCACGGCCGTGAAGCGGCTGCAGCTTCGATTAGCGCTTGGCACCGACGCCCGCCGACCTTCCTGCCGGGGCCGCCGCGCGTGCCGGACCAGCCGCACGCGGGGCGCCGCCGAGCGATCGGACCGCCGGTGCACCTGCATGCATACCGCGATTGACGTTGACGCCACGATTGACGTTCACGCCGCGATTGACAGTGGCGCCGCGATTGATCGTGGCGCTACGATTGACGTTTACATTCCGGTTGACGTTCACGTTACGATTGACGTTCACGTTCCGGTTAGCGTTCACATTCCGGTTGATATTCACGTTCCGGTTAATGTTCGCATTCTGATTGATCCGGGCATTCGGGTTGACACCGACATTCGGATTTGCGCGGCCCAGATTCGTGTTGCGCCCGACATTGCCATTCTGATTGGGATTGCCGATCAGGCCCTGACGCCCCGGCTGAGGTCCGTTTTGCAGATTGCTCCGCAACGTGTTCGGATTGGCATTGCCCAATGCCCTGTTGTTGATGCCCGGCCGGTTGAAGCGCTGCTGCAGCGTCGCGTTGCTATAGGCGATATTGCCGCGGTGAACCGGATTGTGCCGCCAGCCCTGATTGATCCCGACATTCGCAAGCCGGGTGCGGTTGAAAGCGTTGAAATGCGCGACGTTGATGCCGATCCGCCGCGCCCGCCAATCGTAACGCGCCCATAAGGCCGCGCCGACAATGCAGGGCGCCGTGAAGGCGAAAATGCCGATCGCGACATAGCCTGGCGGATACCAGAAGAACGGTTCGTAAGCCGGATAGTCCCATGCACCATAGACGACCCCCGGATCATAGACCGGCACATAGACCACGTCGGGATCGACCGGATCGATGGCAATGTATTCAGGCTCTACCGCGACGCCCGGCTCCGCCGGCGGCGGCCCCGACACGCGTGTGATCTTCTGCTCTTTGGTCGTCTTGAGATTGCCGGCGTCGGCCGCCTTCAAGCGCAGCCGCTGGATCGCCCGCGTCATGTCGTCCGGCTGCGCCAGATAGGCATCGCCGAGTTGCTTGGTCCAATCGAGCTTGTCGCTCATCATCAGCAGCACCTGGGGCACCGCGGTCAGCGATTTCACGCTAGGGTCCCAGCTCTGACGCTGCATGGCGTCCTCGAGCGGCTTGGCCTTCATGTTCGGATTCGCTTTCGACCAGCGTGCGGCCATTTCGACTTCGAGCGGATAGGTCGACGCCGTCAATATCTGCGCCAGGAGCGGATCTGGATGCAGTGCGATCGGCGCAACCAACTGGTCCAACTGGGCATCGCTGAGCTTTTCGTCGGTGGTGGTGACCGCCGCGGGTGTGGTCGCGTCGGATGCCGTGGCTTCGGGCGGCGCGGCTTCGGGCGGTGCTGCTTGAGCGGGCGCCGGCTGAGACCCTGCCGCCTGAGACGTTGCCGCTTCCCCGCGCACTTCCTGCGCCGTCAAGCTTGCAGCCAGCGCCACCTGCAGCGCGGCAAGCAGAGCGACGCTCGCCAACACTCCGCTCAGTCGCCACGGGCCGATCAGAAAAGCCGACATGCCATTCTCCTTCGCGTCGCTAAATGCCCAGCGCATGTCAGTTACGTGCCCCCTGGCGGTTCGGGCAGCCATCCGTTTGGAAGGACCGCACCTAAGGTCTTCGCAGCCATTCAGCTTCTGCTTGTGGGAATGCGATCGACCGACATCCTCAATCGACCTCATGGTTGCCCATTATTACGGCGAAAATCAGCGTTTTCGCGGACAATCCCGCGAAACCGCGATCATTGCGCGCCACGCCCGGCGGCGGTAACGGGAGGCTGACCGGCCAGAGGAAGACCGATATTTGGCTGGGCCGTCATGTCATGGCGGAATGCATGGCCCAGCCGCCGTGTGTCATAAGGCCCGAGGATCGCCGTCCGGCGGCCCACTTAGCCCGAGAGAAACCGCGTGGCCGAAGCGAGCAGTTCCGACTTGCCCGTGCCCAGCCCGCGGCGCGAACACGTCCCTCTCGGGATTCTTTTCATGGTCGGCGCGACCATCCTGTTCGCAGGCTCGAGCGCGGTCTCCAAGTGGCTGGTGGAGCCCTATCCGATCGGCGAGGTGCTGTTCACGCGCACCCTCGTCTCTTTGATCACGTGCGCCCTCTTCATCCTGCCGAAGACCGGGCTTGCGGTCTATCGCACCGCACGCCTGCACCATCACTTCGCCCGCTCGGTATCCCAAGGGGTTTCGCAGACCTGCCTGCTCATTGCGTTCAGCCTCATGCCGCTGGCTGGAGCGATTGCGATCAATTTCTCCTCGCCGCTCTGGGCGACGCTGGCGTCCGCGCTCATCTTCAAGGAGATTGTCGGGCCGGCGCGCTGGACGGCGCTGCTGATCGGCTTTTTCGGTATTCTCATCGTCACCCGCCCGGGCGCCGACGCGTTCCAGATCGGCGCCGTGTTCGCGTTAGCCAACGCCATCCTCTACGGCTCGGTCACCGCCGCGGTGCGCAAGATGACGGCGACCGAGTCCGCCGAAACGTTGACGCTGTATCAGTTGACGTTGCTCACGCTCTTTTTCTCGCTGATGCTGCCGTTCGGCTGGACCACACCGACCTGGTTTGACTTCGGCCTGATGGCGCTCAACGGCGTCTCGAATGCGGTCGGTCAGTATTGGTGGACCAGGGCACTTTTCCTTGCGCCCGCGTCCGCGGTGGCGCCGTTCTATTACCTCTCGCTGGTCTGGGCGCTGGCGATCGGCTTTCTGGTCTGGGGCGATGTGCCGACCGTCAGCCTGCTGATCGGGTCGGCCGTCGTGGTCGCTTCGGGTCTATACCTGCTCTGGCATGAAACCGGCCGGCGGACCCGCCGGACCTGATCGGTCGCCCGAGTTGGTTGCTTTCCAGCCGCGGCTCCTGTCGGACGTGATGCCCTATTGCGGCTTGCGTCCCCAGACCTGGGCGACCGTGTACATCGTGAAGGCTGTTTCGGGATCGCGCAGGTGGTTTCGGCACTCGGCAAGCACAGCGGGGAATTCGGCCTCGGACAAGAGTCCAAGCTTCGTGACGGTGCCGCGCAACGACTCCACGGTCGACGGCAGATAGTCCACCATCGGATCCATCGAACGAACGCCGATCAGAAACGGCCGGTATTGAACGTCGTCCAGACCCGCTTGCCGCACGACCGCATAGAGGCGCCTGGCCAGTTCGAGGTCGGCACCGACGCCGCTGAAGGCGCCGAGCAGTGCCGCCTTCAGGCGCTCCCAGGCCGGATGCGGCGGGTGGCAATTGAGGGTCGACCCATCGGGCTCCTGCAGCGCGACGATGCCGCCGCGTCGCGTCAGACGCATCGCCTCTTGAATGAGGCGCTCCGGTGCTCCGGCGGTGCTGGCCACAAAGCGCATATGGACGAGATCGAAACTCTCCGCGGGCAAATTCGACCCGTAGGCGTCGCCTTGCAGGAACTCGACATTCTTCTGCGCCCGGCCGCGCGCATGTTCGAGAAACTGCGCATCCATGTCGAGCCCGACCACCCGCCCGCTGCGGCCGACGCGCTCGCTCAGAAGTCCCGTAATCCCGCCGGGACCGCATCCGACATCCAGACACGACCAGCCTTCCTTCACGCCGATGAGGTCGAGCATCACGCCCGTGTCTGGCGCCATCGCGGCGCTTTGGGTGTGAAGACGCTCAATTTCGCCGGCCCGCCGTTCGATAGGGTAGCGGCCCGAATAGGGTCCGGACATGACTGGTCCTCACGATTAGTGGGCGCCCGAGCGAATGAGTCGGCGTTACCAAATCCGCGTTGATCGAACACCGGGATGGCCCCAGCGAACGGCAGCCCGGAAAAATGCTGCCCCTGTCCATGATGCCCAGGCCCCGACCGGAGTTGAGGACGAATCGCCCGGTTCAATGACAGAGCGGCGCGTTAAGTCTTCGGATTTGAGATTGAATTGGCTCCCCGGGAATGGGTTCGAACCATCGACCGGACGGGAAACAACCGTCTGCTCTACCAACTGAGCTACCGGGGAACACAAACCGACTGTGCGGAATTTTTATAAAACTATCAATGGTTTGCACCACTTACGGTTAGCGATTGGATAACTCGGACGAGCCGTGTCAGGTCAGATGCTTCGCCACGCGACCCCGCGGGCCGCATTTAGAAGCTGGCCGCCTTGCGTTCGAGCGCTGACGGCAGCCGCCCGCGCACCTGACGGGCGGACCCCACGCTCAACCGCACGATAAACCGGCCCCAGCGCCGGGCCTGCCAGGCAAGTCCAGCCTCGGTGGACAGGGAACGCAGATAAAACGCCTTGGCGGTGCTGGCAGCATCGCAGTCGACCTTGACCTTGTCGTCGTAGAACGTCGCGATCTTGTCCGCATCCATCCCGGGCGCGGCAAGCCAACGCGGAATATGGACATTGCAGAGCC
Source organism: uncultured Alphaproteobacteria bacterium (assembly GCA_963756715.1). Classification (GTDB taxonomy): domain Bacteria; phylum Pseudomonadota; class Alphaproteobacteria; order Rhizobiales; family Xanthobacteraceae; genus VAZQ01. The sequence continues at coordinate 290,534 of CAVWOV010000030.1, read as the reverse complement.
GCTCCACATCCGTGAGCACCTTGTTGCAGCCGGTGCCGGCCGCAGGACAGGACGTTGCGAAGGCGTCGCCGACGAGAACAATCCCGGCCTGACGGTGCCCGTTCGTCACGTACAGATCGACGGGACGAATTTTCACCGGCTGCGGCACTTCGAAGTCGCCGAGAAATTTCCGCAGGCTCGGTTGCAGTGTCAGCATCGCCTCGTCGGGCACAGTCCGCATTTGCCGCAGCCACGGGTCATGCATATCGCGATAGACGAAGAGATTGGCGCGCATCGTGGCGCCGATCGGAAAGAACGTCACATACGCCATTCGATCGGAGACGCGCTCCGGATAACTGGTCAAGGCACGGAAGTCGAAATTGGGCCGGCCGACCGGCCTGACGTCGAAACCGATGCTGATGGAGTGACAGGGACTGATGACCTCGCGGGTCATGCCGATCGTATGACGCAGGCCGACGTTGAGTCCGTTGGCCAGCACGATCAGCCGGGCGGAAATCTCCTCGCCGGTCGACAAGGTAACGCGTTGCCGATCGGGGCTGGTCGCAATCGCCGTGGCCTTGGCATGAAGGAACGAAATGCCCGGCGGAATTTCGGCGCGGACGGCGTTCACAAATGCGTCATACAGAATATCGAACTGACCGTTAGGCCGCTTCTCGACCAGGTGGCCAAAACGCGCGATCCACACTTCCAGGTCCGGGGTTGCGGCCCGCAGCACGGCGTCCGCAAGGCCGGTCTTACGCAACAGCCGGACCTGGGAGGCTGTCCAGTTTCTCGCAACGAAAATCCGGCGGATAGACGGGATGCGGGTCGATCAGTACGACGTCGCATCCGGCCCGTCCCAGCATGGCGGCTGCGGTCGAGCCGGCAAGTCCGCCGCCGACGATCGCAACATCCGTATGCCGCATGGGCGTCTCCTGCCGGGATCGCTCATCTTTGCAGCCGAGAAGCTTAACGAACCTTGAAAACGGGTAGGTAAAGGCGGGCTTCGGGAGCTCTCTCCCCATGGATTGTTTAGGAATAGTTGCGACCTTTCATGCGACAAGGTTCGTTCGATCCCGGCGACCATCGCGAGCATGCTGAATGCCGAATAGTAACCCCGCTCCTGACCCCGATGAGCGCCATGTCGATGCCGCGTCCGTTTCGTCCGGACGGTCTCAATCTTTGGATCAGGCAGCTCCAGCCGACCAGAGCACGACGTCCGGCGCGGCCGCCGGCGAACTTGCCGGCGCGACGCGTTGGCCGCCGACGGCCTCAGGGAGCTGGAACGATATCAAGCTCCAGGTCTTCGACGACTTGAGTAAGATTGAGCAGGATTGGGCAGCATTCGAGCGTGCGGCCGATTGCACTGTCTTCCAGGCCTTCGGCTGGCTGGCAAAGTGGCAAGAGCATATCGGCGCCGGCAAAGGTACCATCCCGGCGATCGTCCTCGGCCGTCGTGCCGACGGACGCCTGCTCTTCATTCTGCAACTCGCAATCGAGCCGCGCGGGCTTATCCGGCGTCTGACCTGGCTTGGATCGGAGCTGTGCGATTACAATGCGCCGCTGCTTGCAGAGGATTTTTCAGCGCGTGTAGACCCGGTTCAATTCGTCGGCCTGTGGCGCGGAATTGTCGAATTGCTTCGGGCGCAGCCGCGCTTCCAATTCGATCTGATCGACCTGCAGAGGATGCCCGCAACGATCGGCGCGCAGCGCAATCCATTCCTCAGTCTTCCGACGCTGCCGCATCCGAGCGGCGCCTACATCGCGACGCTGGCGGGCGACTGGGAGAAATTCTATGCCACGAAGCGTTCGCCATCGACACGCAAGCGCGAACGCCGCCAGTTCAAGCACCTCGCCGAGCACGGCAAAGTCCGCTTCGTCGACGTCGACGATCCGGCAGAAATCGCACGCACGCTCGAAACCTTGATCCTGCAAAAGTCGGCCTCATTCGCCCGCATGGGCGTGGAGGACATGTTCGCCCGGCCCGGTTACCGTGAGTTCTTTCTGGATGTTGCGACTGATCACAACGTTCGGGCGCTAACGCATGTCAGCCGCCTGGACGTTGGTGCGACCGCCGCTGCGGCCAACCTCGGGCTCAAATTCCGCGACTCCTACTACCTCGTCCTGTCAAGCTATCAGGATGGAGAGTTGTCGCGCTTCGGGCCGGGCAGAGCACATCTGCACGAATTGCTGCGGCATGCCATCGACCACGGCTTCTCCCGCTTCGACTTCACCGTCGGAGACGAAGGCTATAAGCGCGACTGGTCCGACACCGAACTTGCGCTCTACGATTACCTGGCGGCGGTGACGGCGCGTGGCTGGGTTAGCATGGCGATGGCGTCGACCTTCCGGCGGGCCAAGCGACACATCAAGCAGACGCCGGTCTTGTGGAGCGTCTTCAGCAAGCTGCGTGCGCGCAGGGCGGCCTGGCTCAGTCGGCGCTGACGCGGCCGGCGGCTGCTTCGCAGTGTCGCGTGTCGTCCGACAGTCAAAACCGCAAGCCGTGGTATAGTGGCCGGCTTTTGCGGAGACTGCCGGAGACCGCTAATGCCCAGAATGCTTGTTGGCGCTATTATTGCTGCCGTCGTGTCGCTCGTTACTCCTGCGCTGGCGCAGGAGTGGCCTAACCGCACCATCACGATGGTGGTCCCATTCCCGGCGGGCGGCCCGATCGACGTCGTTGCGCGGATACTTGCTCCGCCGATGTCCCAATTGCTTGGTCAGCAGATCGTCATCGAGAACGTCGGCGGTGCGGGCGGCTCGACCGGTTCGGCGCGCATCGCCCACGCCGCGCCCGACGGCTATCAATTTCTGCTCGGCAACAGCGGTACCCACACGTACAGCCAGTTGCTTTATAAAAAGCCGCTCTACAACGCGATCACGGACTTCGAGCCCGTCGCGGTATTTGTCGAGAACTCAAAGGTGCTCGTTGTCCGGAAGGACTTCCCTGCCGATACGCTGCCAGCGTTCATCACGCAGGCCAAGACAAATCAGGGAAAGATGCAGTTTGGATCGGCCGGCGCCGGCTCGGCGACACACATGACCTGCGTGCTCCTGAACGCCGCGATCGGCGTCAACATTACGCACGTTCCCTATCGCGGCACCGGGCCGGCGATGCAGGACCTCATGGGCGGCCGCATCGACTATCTCTGCGACGTCATCTCGACCTCGCTGCCGCTGATCCGCAGCCATTCCATCAAGCCGATCGCGATGCTGTCGCCGCAGCGCAGTCCGGTGCTCCCCGATCTGCCGACCGCCCAGGAGCAGGGCCTCGCCGGATTTGACGCCGACGCCTGGAACGCTTTTTTCCTGCCGAAGGGCACCCCTGATGTGATCGTCCGACGGCTAGCCAAGGTGACCAGCGATGTGCTCGATATGCCCTGGGTGCGCGAGCGCCTGGTGGGCCTCGGTCTCAATATTCCACCGGCGCAACGGCGCAGCCCGGAATACCTGACCAAGCTGATCCCGAACGAACTGGAAAAATGGGCCGCACCGGTCAAGGCGAGCGGCGTGGCCAACTGACCAAATAATAACAACGGACTGGGGAGACGAACCATGTTGAGGACGGTTATCGCCGCCGCGCTAAGCGGCGTTTTCGCGCTTGGCGGAACAGCGGCGGCGCAAGATTGGCCGACGAGGCCGATCAACATGATCGTGCCTTATGCGGCGGGCGGACCGGTCGATACCATCGGGCGGATCATGGCGGCGCGCCTCTCCGAACTGCTTGGTCAGCAGGTGATCATCGAGAATGTCGGCGGCGCGGGCGGCATGACGGGGGCGGCGCGCGCTGCCAAAGCGGCGCCCGACGGCTATACGCTTTTGCTTTCGGGCAGCGCCGTTCTTGCCATCAACCAGACGCTCTACAAGAAGCCGCTCTACAGTGCGGTGAACGATTTCGAGCAGGTTGCGCTGTTTTCCGATTCGGCACGCGTCCTGATCGTCCGACCGAATTTTCCCGGCAACACGCTGGCCGAGTTCGAGGCTTACGCCAAGGCCAACCAGGCGAAGATGCAGTACGGCTCCGCCGGCGCCGGCTCGGGCACGCATGTCTGCGCCGTCCTGCTCAACGTCGCGATGGGCACCAACATCACCCACGTGCCCTATCGTGGCGCCGGTCCCGCGATGCAGGACCTGATCGCCGGCCGCATCGACTTCATCGCCGAGCAGATTTCGACCGCGATGCCGCAGATCCAGGGCAAGACCGTCAAAGCGATTGCCACGCTCGGCCTTGATCGCGCGCCCGGACTCGAAGACCTCAAGACTGCCGAAGAGCTCGGCCTCAAGGGCCTCGACTGCGGCTCCTGGAGTTCATTCTCGTTTCCGAAAGGAACGCCCCAGGCAATCGTGCGACGGCTCGCCAAGGCGTCGAACGACGCAGTCGAGACGCCGGCAGTGCGCGAGCGGTTCAAGAAGCTCGGCGTGACCATTCCGACATCCGAGCGGCGCACCCCTGAATATCTGACGAAATTCGTTCCCGCCGAGATCGCACGCTGGGCCGCGCCCATCAAGGCGAGCGGAGTCAGCGCGGATTGACGCGCACCACCCGCGCGCCGCCTTGTTGCGAAACGAAAGCGCGAGATACGGTGCCGGCGAACGGCCCGTCAATGACCGAGACGGACGGATATAAGCGAGACGGACGTACAATAAAATAAAATGGAGAACGAAATGCTCAGAGTAGTGCTTGCGACGGCGCTGATCGGGACCGGCGCGCTGTCGGGAACGGCTAGCGCACAAGAATGGCCGACGCGGCCGATCACGCTTGTGGTTCCATTCGCGGCGGGCGGCGGAATCGACGTGTCTGCGCGCATCCAGGCGCAGAAGATGGGCGAACTGCTGGGGCAGACCATCGTCGTCGAAAACATCGGCGGCGCAGCCGGCATGACGGGTGCGGTGCGCGTCGCCAAGGCGGCGCCGGACGGCTACACGTTCCTGATCGGCAATACCGGCACGCAGGCCTACAACCAGACCCTCTATAAGAAGCCGCTGTTCAATTCGATCACCGACTTCACTCCCGTCGGCCTGGTGTCGGAGTCGCCGCGCATCCTGATTTCGCGCAAGGACCTGCCGGTGAACAACCTGCAGGAATTCATCGCTTACGCGAAGGCCAACCAAGCGAAGATGCAGTACGGCTCCGCCGGCGTCGGCGCCGGCACGCATCTTCCCTGCGTGCTCTTGAACATGGCGATCGGCGTTGACATCCAGCACGTGCCCTATCGCGGCGCGGGACCGGTGATGCAGGACCTGATCGGCGGCCGCATCGACTACATGTGCGACACCATCCAGACCGGCGCGGCACAGGCCAAGCAGCACGCCGTCAAGGGGATCGCCGTGATGGCGGCCAAGCGCGTACCGATCATCGCCGACCTCGCGACCACGGGCGAGCAAGGACTGCCGGGTGTCGAGGCCAGCGTCTGGAACGCGTTCTTCCTTCCGAAAGGTACGCCCGACCCGATCGTGCGCAAGCTCAACAAGGCCATGAACCAGATGATCGAGGACCCGGCGATCCGCAAGAAGCTGGAGGATCTCGGCCTTGATATCATTCCCCCCGAACACCGCACCCCGGAGTATCTTGCGAAATATCTGCCCGAGGAAATTACGCGCTGGGGCAAGGTGATCAAGGCAGCCAAAATCAGCGTGGACTGACGCGACAGCTTCCGATTTCGTCGTGCTGCCCGGCCTTGTGCCGGGCATTCACGTTATGGCTTGCTTCAGAAAGATCATCTCGGTGGTGTCGTAACGTCGGCGCTCGACTTCGTCGAACCCTGCCGGCGTGCTGAAGTGGGACTGCACGGCTTCCTCGACGACGATCAGCGCGCCGGCGGCGAGCCAGCCACCTGCGCGCGCCGAAGCGAGCGCCTGCTCGGCCAGGCCTCTGCCGTAAGGCGGGTCAAGAAAGACCAGCGAAAACGGCTCGATCGGATGTGCGGGTCCAAGCTTGGTCGCGTCGCGCCGGAAAATACGCGTCACGCCGCCCAAGCCCAGCGACGCAACGTTCTCGCGCAACAGCGCGCGCGCCTCGGCGCCGTCATCGACAAAAAGCGCGAAGTCAGCACCGCGCGAGATCGCCTCGATTCCGAGCGCGCCGGTGCCGGCGAAGAGATCGAGCACGCGCGCGCCGGTGACCGGATCGCCATAAGCATGGACCAGCACATTGAACAGGGCCTCGCGCGTGCGGTCGGAGGTTGGCCGGACGGCTTGTGTCTTCGGCGCGGCAAGTGCGCGCGAACGCAGGCGGCCGCCGACGACACGCATCAGCGTTTCTTGCCGCGCGGAGGCGTGTGACCGCGCACGTGTTTGCGCCCGTATCGCTTTTCCCGGCGCGCAAGTTCGGGCTCACCGAGCCGCTCGGCCTCGCTGCGGCGGCTGCGTTTGCGCGCCGATTTGCCGGGACGCGCAGCCGTTTTGCCGACCTCTTCCTGAGGCGCGCGCTTCCCTTTTCTTCCGTCATTCCGATCGCGCGTATTTGCCCGCGGACCAGAATCCGCACCTCCGGCCTTCTCAAATCTCGAACGGCCGGTGACGGTAGACTTTGGGCCCGCAGGCGTTGTCCCCGCCCCCGGTTGACGCAAAGGTCGTTCCACGCTCGACGCCGGCTGATCCACCCGTACCGGTGCCGAAAAGTCCGCGCCCGATAGCTCCACCAGGCGCTCGCCAAGCTGCTCGCGCAGGATGCGGGTCTTGACCTCCTCGATCGCGCCGTCAGCAAGGCCGGTGAGTTGGAATGGGCCGAACGACACCCGGATCAAGCGATTGACGGCCAGGCCCAGATGGCCGAGCACATTCTTGACCTCGCGGTTCTTGCCTTCCCGCATCGCGAATGTGAGCCAGACATTGCTGCCTTGCTCGCGATCCAAGGCCGCATCGATCGCCCCGTAGCGCACGCCGTCAATGATGATACCGCGGCGCAGGCGATCGAGCGCAGCCTGCTGCACCCGCCCGTGTGCCCGCACCCGGTAACGCCGCAGCCATCCGGTCGCCGGCAACTCAAGCACCCGCGCGAGCCCGCCGTCGTTGGTGAGAAGGAGTAGTCCCTCGGTGTTGAGGTCGAGCCGCCCGACGCTGACGAGGCGGGGCAATCCAGCCGGCAGCGCCGCAAAGATGGTCGGCCGGCGATCCGGATCAGCGTGCGTGGTCACGAGACCGGCCGGCTTGTGATAGAGAAAGAGCCGCGTCCGCTCGCGCGCCGGCAACGGCTCGCCATCAAACGTAATACGATCCTTTGTGGTCACGTTAAGCGCGGGCGAGGCGATCACCTTGCCGTTGACGGCAACGCGCCCGGCGGCAATCCACGCCTCCGCCTGGCGCCGCGAGCCTAGTCCCGCGCGCGCCATCGCCTTGGCCACACGTTCGCCCGCCGCCTCTTGGTCGTTTTGTCCGCCCATGTGCTCTTTCGTTAGGCTCGCGCCTCTGGTCGCGGCGTGATAGCAAAGTCGGGGAGCTTCTACGAGCCATGCCGACGCATACTTTCATGGATCTGGCGCTGGACGAGGCGTACGCGGCGGGCTCCAGCGGCGAGGTGCCGATCGGCTGCGTCGTCGTGCTTGACGGCGACTTGATCGCACAAGCGGGCAACCGGACGCTTGCCGATCGCGATCCGACCGCGCACGCCGAGATGGTGGCAATCCGCCAGACCGCGGCAGCGCTCGGCACCGAACGCCTCGTCGACTGCGATCTATACGTCACGCTCGAGCCCTGCGCCATGTGCGCGGCTGCGATTTCGTTCGCGCGCATCCGGCGAGTTCTACTACGGCGCGGCCGACCCCAAGGGTGGCGCCGTCGAGAGCGGCGTGCGGTTCTTCGATCAAGCCAGTTGTCATCACCGCCCGGAGGTTTATGGCGGTATCGGCGAAGTCGAGGCGGCGACGCTACTGAAGGATTTCTTTCGCCTCCGCCGCTGACGCAATGCGGTTCCGCCGTGACGGCGCCCTATCTCCTCAACTATGATCCCTCCTATCCACTCTGGACGAATCGGATTGAGGAGGGTGTCGTGAGGAAATTGTGTGTATCGACTGTGGTGCTGCTGACGCTTGCCGGCGTGTCGCATGGACTTGCGCAGGAGCAGCAGTCGTTCAAGACCATCATGGGCAAGGGCTACGAGATCAAGGGGGTTACCTTCGCGAAGGGAGATGCGACCGAGAATCGCGAAGTGTTCGTCGTGACCCTGCAGAAGGAAAAATCGGTCGCAGTCTGCTTCTTTGCTGCGCCGAGTTGGATCAGTCTGAGCAATCCGGCGCTTGAGGACAGCAAACGTTGCGACGTGCGTTATTAACGCACTCATCATTCGGCCACCGCTCGTTGCCGCAAGATCGGCTATCCTTCAATCAGCTTTCCCAACCGCTCCTTCAATTCCACCTTGATGGGTTCGGAGGCGCGCAGGATCGCGCTCGCCTGCAGGAAATCGAGCGTGCGGAACGATCCGACCTTGGGCCGAACGATGAGGTCAGGCGCACCGTGCTTGAGCTTTTCGGTGGTGATGGCATTGCCCATCACCAGCACGGTGGTGGCAAGACATTCCCATGGGTTGGGGATGTCGCGCCGCTCGTCTACCGGTTCACCGGAGATGTCCACTGCGACCACCACATCGGCGCGCCCGCGCAGCGTGTCGAACGGCAGCGGATTGGTGGCACCACCGTCGATCAGCACGCGCTCGTCGACCAGCACCGGCCGCATTACCGTGGGCAACGCGATCGAGGCAGCGAGCGCCGGCTTGAGCGCGCCCGAAGAGAACACGACCTGGCGCCGGCCGTAGAGATCGGAAGCAATGACGGTCAGTGGAATCTCCAGTTGGTCGAATGCTTCGGGCACCTTCTCCGGCAGGAACTGCGCGCAAAATTTTTCCGCATCGACGATCGTGGCGCTGCCGAAGCCGATGCTGAGCAGATTTGTAAAGCTTCCGGCACGCGCCAGTATCAGCCGCCGGAACACTTCCGTGCGATCGTGTGCGAGCGCGATGACAAAGCGGCGGATCTCGCGGCCCGACATCCCAGCCGTATAGGCAGCACCGATCAGTGCGCCGATCGACGTGCCGGCGACCGCGACCGGCCGCACGCCCATCTCGTCGAGCGCTTCGAGCACCAATATATGCGCAAGCCCCCGCGCGCCGCCGCTGCCAAGCGCGAGCGCGAAGGTCTTCATGCCGCGCTCGCTTCCTTGGCGAACTCCCAGGCCGTGACGGCGAGCGGCCGCACCATCAGCGCCATGCCGGCGGCGTTCTCATTGGTCGCGGTGCCGTCGCGCACCCGTCCGACGATGCCCTGCAGGATCGCCGCGAGACGAAAGAAATTATAGGCGAGATAAGCCGGAAGATGCGGCCGTGGGTCGAGCCCGGTGCGCCCCACATAGGCGTCCACATAAGCCGAGCGCGACGGAATGCCGAGGGCCGCCAGGTCATGCCCGACAAGCGTGCCGACTCCGGCATTGGTCTCCGACGGCGGCATCGCCCACTGCATCAGATGATAGGCGAAATCGGCGAGCGGATCGCCCAAGGTCGAGAGCTCCCAGTCGAGCACCGCCATGATTTTCGGTTCTGACTGAGCGACGATGATGTTGTCGAGCCGGTAGTCGCCGTGCACCAGGCGAACCGGCGCAGCGGGCGGCAGGTGCGCGGGCAGCCAGGCAATCAGGTCGTCCATTTCGCCAATCCGCCCGGTCTCGGATGCCCGGTATTGTTTCGACCAGCGCTCGACCTGCCGGGCGACGTAATTCTCGCCGCGCCCGAAGTCGCCCAGTCCGATCGCTGCCGGATCGAAGGAGTGCAGCCGCGCGATCGTTGCGTTCATCGCATCGTAGACCGCCGTACGCTCGGCCGGCGTGGCTATCCGGCATGTGGGGCTCCCAGAACACGCGGCCCGGCACGTAGTTCATCAGGTAGAACGGCGTCCCGACGATGCTTTCGTCGGCGCAATAGTGCACCGGCTCGGCGACCGGAAAGCCCTGCGCGAACAGCGCTCCGGTCACACGGAACTCACGATCGACGGCGTGCGCCGACGGCAACAGCTTGCCGGGCGGCTTGCGGCGGAGCACGTAGCGTCGCGCCGGTGTCTCGACCAGATAGGTCGGGTTCGACTGGCCGCCCTTGAACTGCCGCAGACCGAGCGGACCACGATAGTCCGGCAATTGCGCCGCGAGATAGGCATCGAGCCGCACATCATCGATGGCGAGGCCCGCCGCCACGGGCTTGATGCCGGAAAATGCCGCCTGGCGATCGATCGGGAGCGTCATGGCGGTGAGCTTAAGGACCGAGCACGGCTTCTCCGTGACGCCTTCACTTGCCGGCGAAGAACGCGGTCAGCGCCTGCGTGGTCGCTTCGGGCGCCTCTTCGGCCAGATAGTGGCCGCTGTCGATGGCGAAACCCCGCACGTCGGTGGCCCATTCGCGCCACGTCGCTAGCGGCCCTTCGGTTTCCGCCGGGATGCCGCCCGCCCCACCCCAGAGCGTCAACATCGGGCAGGTGATCTTGATGCCCTTGGCGCGGGACTCCTCGTCATGCGCGAGATCGGTGGTGCGGCCGGCGCGGTAGTCCTCGCAGGTCGCATGAATGCGCACTGGGTCGTTGAAGAACGCGTGGTAGTGCGCCAGCGCCCGCGGATCGAACGCCGCGAGGCTCTTGATCTTGGTTCCGGCCGCCGCCCTGGTGTCGAAATAATACAGCGGGTCCTTGCCGACCAGCGTCTCGGGAAACGGCGCGGGCAGCGCCAGGAACATCCAGTGCCAGGCGCGGTTGGCAAGGCGGGCATCCATGTGGTGCCACATCGCCCAGGTCGGGACGATGTCGAGCGTCGCGAGCTTGTCGAGCCGGCCCGGATGGTCGAGCGCGAGCCGGTAGGCCACGCGGCCGCCGCGATCATGGCCGGCGAGACGGAAGCGGACATGACCGGCGGCCTCCATCACCTCGACCATCGCCTTCGCCATCGCGCGCTTGGTGTAGGGCGCGTACTCGGCATCGGCCTGCGGCGCGTCCGACCAGCCGTAACCGGGCAGGTCCGGGATGACGAGGCTGTAGTGCTGCGCCAGGGCGGGCGCCACGCGATGCCACATCACGTTCGTTTGCGGATAGCCGTGCAGCAGCAGCAGCGGCGGCCCCTCCCCGCCGGTACGCGCGAAGATACGGCCGGCGGACGTATCGATCCACTTCGAGGCAAAGCCAGGATAGAGATCAGCGAGATCGTCGGACATCCGTCAACTCCTGCGCAAAACTAGTGGAGTGGATTTGACGTTCGCTACCCGCCTCGCCGCGAGCCCACGAAGCGAACGTCAAATCCAAAACTCCACTAGTAGCTTATAGGTGCTAGTGGTCCTTTGATTCTAACATTCGCAAAATAGCCCGCCAAAAAGGGGGGCGAATGTTAGAATCGGGCCACTAGGACGCCTGTTCCCGCTTGACGGCCTGCCAGCCGATGTCGCGGCGGCAGAACCCGCCAGGCCAGCGGATGCGGTCGACCGCCGCATAGGCGCGAGCTTGCGCTTGCGCCACCGTCGTGCCGAGCGCGCAGACGTTGAGCACACGTCCGCCGTTGGCAAGGATGCGCCCGCCCTCTGCCTTGGTACCGGCATGGAAAATCTCGACACCGTCGATCTGCGCCGCGGCATCGAGCCCTTCGATCGGCGAGCCTTTCGCGTAGCTCCCCGGATAGCCGTTGGCAGCCATCACCACGGTCAGCGCCGCGTCCGCATGCCAGCGCAGATCGAAATTCTTCAGCATGCCGTCACATGATGCCAGCAGCGCCGGCACCAGGTCCGACATCAGCCGCAGCATCAGCACCTGGCACTCCGGATCGCCGAAGCGCACGTTGTATTCGATCAGCTTCGGCCCGCTGTCGGTGATCATCAACCCGGCGAACAGCACGCCCTTGTAGGGCGCGCCCATCTGTTTCATCGCCCGCACCGTCGGCAGCACGATTTCGTCCATGGTGCGGCGGGTCATTTCGGGCGTCATCACCGGCGCGGGCGAATAGGCGCCCATGCCGCCGGTGTTGGGCCCCTGATCGCCGTCGAAGGCGCGCTTGTGGTCCTGCGCGGCGGCCAGCGGAACGGCGGTATCACCGTCGCAGAGCGCGAAGAACGACGCTTCTTCGCCGGTGAGGCATTCCTCCACCACCACCTCGGCGCCGGCCTCGCCCAGTTCGCCACCAAACATCAGGTCGATCGCGGCTTCCGCCTCCGCAACGGTCTGCGCCACGACCACGCCCTTGCCGGCCGCGAGTCCGTCGGCCTTGACGACGATCGGCGCGCCCTGCGCGCGTATGTAGGACTTAGCAGGTGCGGCGGCGGTGAAGCGCTCATAGGCGGCGGTCGGAATGTTGTTTGCCCTGCACAGGTCCTTGGTGAAGCCTTTGGAGCCCTCAAGCTGTGCCGCGGCCTTGCTCGGGCCAAATGCCTTAATGCCGTCAGCGGCCAGATCGTCGACGATGCCGGCGCAGAGCGGCGCCTCCGGGCCGACGATGACGAGGCCAATGTTCTGCGCGCGGCAGAATGCGATCACCGCCGCGTGGTCCGCCATATCGAGCGGCACCAGTTCGCATTCGCGTGCGATGCCGGCGTTGCCCGGCGCGCAATAGAGCTTCTCCACCAGCGGGCTCGCCGCAATCTTCCAGGCCAGCGCATGCTCACGGCCGCCGGAACCGAGCAAGAGGATGTTCATCGGCCTCGCATTTCAATTGCCGGGATGTCCGCCGCGGCTGGTGTAGCATGGCGTGTCTCGCTCGCAAGGCGTGGGCGACGCTCACAAACACGCAGCGCACAGGCTTTCGAGGCGGTTCAATTTACCGGCGCCCGATCGGCCATATCCCGGCCTTCTCGCCCGCGCCGTTCGGTGTTAGGACCGCCGCGGAATATGGCCGCTTGAGCCCGAAATGGAGGATATGCCCATGGACATCAAACGCTCCGGCTCAATGCCCTCGCGCCGCATGGGCGCCGAGTTCATTTACCGGCACGGTCTGGCAGGACCCGATCATCGAGGCGCCCGCCCCGGCCCGGATCAGGGGCGCGTTCGTTCGCTTCGAACCGAAGGCACGGACGGCCTGGCACACCCATCCGCTCGGCCAAACGCTGCATGTCGTATCGGGAATCGGCCGCGTCCAGCTTTGGGGCGAGCCGATCCGCGAAATTCGTGCCGGCGACACCGTCTGGATCGCGCCGGACGAAAAGCACTGGCATGGCGCCGGGCCCGACACCAACATGGTCCACATCGCGCTGCAGGAAGCGCGCGACGGCAGCCACGTCACCTGGATGGAACACGTCACGGATGAGCAATATAACGCGCCCGTGGCCTCCTGACATGCACAGGCGAATCTGATCGCATCGAGCCTATGAACGAGCCGCGCCTCAACATCCCGGAATGGACTGTCTCGGAACTGTCGGCGGCGCTGCGCAAGACCGTCGAGGATACCTACGGCTACGTGCGGGTGCGCGGCGAGATTTCCGGTTACCGCGGGCCGCATTCCTCCGGCCACTGCTATTTCGCGCTCAAGGATGAAACCGCCAAGATCGAGGCGGTGATCTGGAAGGGCGCCTTCGGCCGCATGCGCTTCAAGCCGGCGGAAGGGCTCGAAGTGATCGCGATCGGCAGGCTCACCACCTATCCGGGCCAGTCGAAATACCAGATCGTGGTCGAGACGCTGGAGCCCGCCGGCATCGGCGCGCTCATGGCGCTGGTCGAGGAGCGCAAGAAGAAGCTCGCCGCCGAGGGGCTGTTCGACGCCGCGCGCAAGCAACTGCTGCCGTTTCTCCCGGACGTGATCGGCGTTGTCACCTCGCCGACCGGCGCCGTCATCCGCGACATCCTGCACCGGCTCGCCGACCGCTTTCCGCGCCGCGTGCTGGTGTGGCCGGTGCGCGTACAAGGCGACGGTTCGGCGGCCGAAGTCGCGGCCGCGATTCACGGCTTCAACGCGCTGGCGACGGTCGGCCCAATTCCACGGCCCGATCTGATTATCGTGGCGCGTGGCGGCGGCTCGCTCGAGGACCTGTGGTCGTTTAACGAAGAGATTGTCGTGCGGGCGGCGGCCGAAAGCATGATCCCGCTCGTCTCCGCGGTCGGGCACGAGACCGACGTGACGCTGATCGATTTCGCCGCCGACGTGCGCGCGCCGACGCCGACCGCAGCCGCCGAAATGGCCGTGCCGGTGCGCACCGAGCTCCTGCTTCGCGTCGACAGTTGCGCGCGGCGGGCGCTGGCGTGCTGGCAGCGCAGCCAGGAGGGCCGGCGCACCGAACTGCGCGCCGCGGCGCGCGCGCTGCCGGACGCCGAAGACCTGCTGGCGTTGCCGAGGCAGCGCCTCGATCATGCGAGTGCACGCCTGCCGCGCGCGCTGATCGCCAACGCGCAGCTCCATCACACCGCCTATTCGCGGCTGGCCGGCCGCTTGACGCCACAGATCCTGCACCGGCACATCCTGCGTGAGCGCGAGCGCACCGGTATGCTGGCGCGGCGGTCGGGCCAATGCCTCCGGGTGCATGTCGAACGGCGGCGCGAACGCTATGCGGCGCTGGCGCTGCGGCTCGACGCCGGCCGGCTCGCCTATGTCAACACGCGCAGGACCCAGATCGGACGCGCGCGCGAACGGCTCGACGCTTTCGGTATGCGCGCCCAGCTTGCCGTCGAACGGCTGCTCGACGACCGTGCCGCCCGCGTCGAGCGCGCCGAACGGTTGCTGGCGGCGGTCTCCTACCGGGGCGTGCTGGAACGCGGATTTGCCCTTGTCCGCGATCTCGCCGGCCGGCCGTTGCGGCAGGCGGCGGCCGTCAGCGCGGGCGAGCGGATCGACATCGAGTTTTCCGACGGCCGCGTGCGCGCGCTCGCGGAAGTCTCGTCCGGCACGGCGCCGGCACCGCAATCGGGCGGCATTCTGCGCCGCCGTCGCCGCCGCGTCAGCGACAGCGACACCGGACAGGGCAGCCTGTTCGATCCCTAAGAAGCCATCGACTGAGCCCGTACAATTTCCAGGAGCATGCATGCCGGACGAACTATGGCGCTGGGATACGATGACAATCGCGGAGGCGATCCGCGCGCGCACTGTATCATGCAAAGAGGTTGTCACGGCCTGCCTGACGCGGCTCGACGCAGTCAATCCGCAGGTTAATGCTGTTGTCGAGACGCTGGCCTCGGAGGCATTGGCGCAGGCTGAGCGCGCGGATCGCGCGTTGGCGCAGGGCGAAGAGACCGGCCCGCTGCACGGTGTTCCGGTCACGACCAAGATCAATGCCGATCAGCAGGGTTGCGCGACGAGCAATGGTGTCAGGGCGTTCGCGAATCTCATCGCCAAGGAAGACAGCCCGCAGATCGCCAATCTGCGCCGCGCCGGCGCAATCATCATCGGGCGCACCAACTGTCCGGAATTTTCCTGGCGGTGGTTCACCGATAACGAACTCTATGGCGAAACCATCAATCCGTGGAATCCCGAGCGCACATGCGGCGGATCGAGCGGTGGCGCGGCGGTCGCGGTCGCCACAGGCATCTGTCCGCTCAGCCATGGCAGCGACTATGGCGGATCGATTCGTCATCCCGCGTTGTGCTGCGGCGTGACCGGACTACGCCCAAGCGCTGGCCGGGTGCCGGTCTACAATCCGAGCACGGGCGATCGCCCGATCACCGCGCAATTGATGGCCGTGCACGGGCCGATTGCGCGGCGCGTCGGCGATCTGCGGCTGGGATTGGCCGCGATGGCGGCAGGCGACGTGCGCGATCCGTGGTGGGTGCCGGCGCCGCTCCAGGGGCCTCCTCTGACAAAGCCCATCCGCGTCGCGCTGGTGGACGGCGCGCCCCGGCCGGGGCTCGATCCTGGCATTGCCGAGGCGTTGCGGCAGGCCGCCGCCTGGCTGCAAGACGCCGGCTATGTGGTCGAAGAAGCCGCCGCGCCCTCGGTCGACGAGGCCTCGCAACTCTGGTCCACGCTGGTCCTGAACGAGTCCAAGCTCGCGATGATCTCGCAGATCAACCAGCACGGCAGCGCGGCCATTCGCAAGACCGGCGAGTTGATGATCCGGCAGGCGCCGCCGGCCGACTTCCCTGCCTTCATGCAGGCACTCAGCCGACGGGCAACCCTGCTGCGGGAGTGGCACCGGTTCTTCGAGCGATATCCGCTCATCCTGATGCCGGTCAGTCGCGAACCAGCCTTCGAACTCGGTCTCGATCAGCGCGACGATGCGGCGATGAAACGCATCTTCGATGCGCTTGCGCCGATTCTTGCTCCTGCCGTGCTCGGGTTGCCGTGCGCCGCCGTGCCGACCGGCGTACACGACAAAGTTCCGTTCGGCGTGCAGCTTGTCGCCGCCCGTTTCCGCGAGGACCTGTGCCTCGATGCAGCAGAAGCCATCGAGCAGCGGGCGGGCGTTTTCACCCCGATTGATCCGATTTAAGAGAGCGATTTCAGCGCGAAAGCCACTCCGGCACGCGCTTGAGCGCGTCGGCACGTGCGGCATCGTTCGTGCCGGCGTGCGCCTTGCCGGAGCCGTCGGCCGAATAGGTCAATCCCTTGAGTTCGCGCAGCGGAAAATTTGCCCGGTCGAAAGCATGGTACGCGCCGGGATAGACGACGATCGTCGCCCCGCTGCCGCGCTCCTGCGCATCCGCGACCATCCGCGCGCAGGGCGCGGCCGGTGTCCAATCGTCTTCCTTGCCCGACCAGAATGAGTGTCGGTATCCGCGCGCTCCAGTCCGCCTTCGCAACGGTGCGGCAGCCCGGGTAGAAGGCGACCGCCGCGTGGAAATCCGGCAGGCCGTCGCGCGGCACTTTCCGCGGCTGCACCGCCCAGAGCGTTGCGATTGCGCCGTTCGACCAGCCGAGCAGCGAAACCCGGTCCTTGATGGTGAAGGGTTGACGCTGCAGCCAGCGCCGCGCGATCGCCGCATCATCGACACGCTCGACGAACGCGCGCACCTTGCGGTTGCCTGCGCGGCACTGCGACCCAAGCTCACGCGAACCGAAGCTGTCTGGGAACAGCGCCAGAAATCCGGCGGCGGCCAATCGCTCGCCCCAGTCGGCATAGTTTGCGCCAACCTTTCCGGAGCGGCTGACGACGCCATCGCAGCCGTGCAGCGCGACCACCGCCGGAAACGGCCCTGGACCCTCGGGCCGGTACAGCACGGCGTCGAGGGTCTCTTGACCGCGCGGAATCTCAATCCGCTCCATAGCGACTGCCGATGTCGTAAGCGCGACCAGACCGGCAGCGAGAGCCAATAATATTCGCATGGTGATGACAATTCCGCATGATACCTTGCCGTCCAATTAACATAGGCCGCCACACGCGGATGTGCGCGCGATCACAAACTGGTGGCGACATGGGCTCGATCGAGGCATTATCTTGCCGGGTGCTGACCGGCATCTTGGCCGGCTGCCTGACCGGCGCCATTGCGGATACGGACCGGGCGCGTTTAGGTAATTTATGGAATAGTGAGACCAAGCTGCCCGGAGACTGGATGTGCTGAATCGATACGACCGCTCGCCCCCCATGGCCGGCGAAGCGGAGGTCAGGTATCTCGACGGTGACTTTCGCGTGGTCCGGCCCGGCGCGTTCGTGCGCTGCGCGGTGTCTGGCGTGCCGATCCCCCTCGAAGAGCTCAAATACTGGAGTGTCGACCTGCAGGAGGCCTACGCCTCGCCCGATCTGGTCTTGCAGCGATACTTCCCCGACCGTATCAACCGCTGATCCTCTAACGGCAGCACGTTTGGGCTCCCTATGCGCCGCCGCGCATGGCGCGTGCCGCCGCAAGCCGGTCGAACAGCAGCGATCGAAACGCAGCCGCGTCCTCGAACCTGAGCGCCACCGGCAGCACACGGACGCGCTGCGCAAGTTGCGCGATGTCGTCATCGCCGTGCATCCGCGCCAAGTCCTTTTCCGTCGTCACCAGGACCAAGCCCTGGCGTTCGGCGCGCTCGCACAAAGCCATCGCCTCGGCCCGCGTATAGCGGTGATGATCGTCAAAGCTCCGCGTCGCAGCGAGAGCAATCCCGGCGGCGCTGAGGGTCGCAAAGAATTTCTCCGGGTTGCCGATGCCCGCGAAGGCCAGCACCGGACCGCCATCCAGCGCAGCAAGAGCTGCCGCGTCCGGCTGCAACTGCGCATGAAAAATCGGTATCCGTCTTGCCCGCGCATCCGCGGTGATACCAGCCGCGCCTGCCAACGTCCCAATGATCACCAGCCCATGGGCCTGATCAAGCTGCGCGGCGAGCGGCGCGCGCAGCGGCCCGGCCGGTGTGACCATTCCGTTGCCGATGCCGCGTGCGGCATCGACAACGAGCAACGAGCAATCCTTGGCCAGCGCCGGGTTCTGGAACCCGTCGTCCATGACGATAACACTCGCGCCGGCACTAATGGCGGCCGATGCGCCTTCAACGCGGGCACGCGCCACAACGGTCGGCGCTTCGCGCGCCAGCAGCAGCGGCTCGTCACCCACGTCTACCGCGCGATGCTTCACCGGATCGACCAGCACCGGGCCGGGCTCGCTCCCGCCGTAGCCGCGCGTGAGGAATACCGGCCGTTCGCCGCCATCCGTGAGCATCCGCGCCACGGCGAGCGCAGTCGGCGTCTTGCCGGCGCCGCCGACGGTCGGGTTACCGACGCAGACCACCGGCACGCCGGCGACATCGCCGTGCTGCTTCAAACGATGCGCCGCCACCGTGCCGTAAGCGGCAGCGAATGGCGTGAGCAGCCGCGCGGCCGCTCCGGCCTCGCGCCACCAGAACGCCGGCTCACGCATCGGAGTTCCGGTGCTCAAGCCGAATCTGCAGGAGATAGGGCTCGAGCGCCGCAACGGTGCGATCAAGCGCGCCGCCGAGCAGATCGACGGTCTCGCGTCCCTTGGCAACCAGCGCAGCACGTGCATCCGGGTCCTTGAGCAGCGCGCCCATTCGCACCGTGAGCCGGCCCACGTCCGTCACCTGCTCGGCGCCCTGCACGGCATCGAGCGCCAAATAGATCTCGGCAAAATTCCAGACGTTCGGACCGTGCAGAATGGCGGCGCCGAGCTTGGCCGGCTCGATCGGATTCTGCCCGCCATGGGTCGCGAGCGAACCTCCCATGAAGACGATCGGAGCAACGCGGTAGATGAGGCCGAGTTCGCCTATGGTATCGGCGACGTAGATTTCGGTCGCAGGGCTCGGCAGTTCGCCACGCGAGCGCAGCCGGACCGATAAATGAGCCGCGTTGGCGATGTCGAGAATACCCGGTCCGCGTTCGGGGTGGCGCGGCGCAATGATCGTGAGCAGCCTGGGAAACGTGCCGCGCAGCCGCCGGTGTGCGTCGATCAGCGCCGTCTCCTCGCCGGCGTGCGTGGACGCTGCCGCGATGACGGTCCGTGTACCGATGGCGGTCTTCAGCGCTAGAAGTTGGTCGGGGTCGGCGGGAGGCTCTGGCACATCGAACTTGAGGTTGCCGGTGGTGGCGATGCGCGGCGCGCCGAGATCGCGGAAGCGCGCCGCATAGGTCGCCGACTGCGCCAAGCAAAGATCGAAGCGCCGCAGCAGCGCCGCAATGCTGGCGGGCGCGCGGCGCCAGCGGTTGAAAGCACGCTCCGAGAGCCGGCCATTGACCAGAATGAGGGGCACGCCGCGCGCAGCGCCCGTCATGATCAGGTTCGGCCACAACTCCGATTCGACGAACAGCGCCAGATCGGGCCGCCAGTGATTGAAGAACCGCTTCACGAAGCGCGGCGCATCGAGGGTTATGAACTGATGGATGACGCCGGCGGGCAGACGTTGTTCGGCGAGGCTCGCCGAAGTCATCGTGCCGGACGTGCACAACACACTGATGCCCCGCTCGTGGATGCGACCGATCAGCGGGATCACCGCCAGCAACTCCCCGACGCTGGCGCCATGCACCCAGACCAGCGGTCCTTCCGGCCGGTCGATGTTGCTTTCGCCATAGCGCTCGCGCAGCCGCGTCGGGTGTTCCTTGCCCTGCTTGAGCCGGCGCGCGAGAAATGAGGGCGCAAACAACCCCGCGACGGCCGACGCCAGCCGGTAGATCCGTAGCGGCAGGGGCACTCGCTCAGCCACGGCCGGCCCCGCGGCGTGGCGTGTCGACGATCTCGTAGGCGCGCTCGGTTATGGCGTTGAGCTTCGATTCGATCAGACTGCGCGCCGCCTCAAGCGCGGCGTCGTCGGCGTCTGCCGGTACGTAGATCGGGCCGGCGCCGACCATGGCGCCGCGACCAAACGGCAGATTGAGCGCCGATCGATCCCAGTTCTTCAAAGTGATTCGGTTGCTGGTGGCAATCGCCACCAGAAAGATCGGCCGGCCGGACAGACTCGCGAGCTTGGCGATCCCGACGCCGGCGACGCGAGACACTTTAGGCACGTCGGCGGTGAGTGCCATCGCGTAGCCTTGCTCCAGCGCGTCAAGCATCTCGCGGAACGCTCCGACACCGCCCTTGCGCTGAAACTCGGGCCCATCGCCACCGGACCCCCGGATCGTTCCGACCCCGAGGTGCTGCGCCGCGACGGCGTTGATCGCGCCGTCGCGATGACGGGAGACTAGCACCTTCGCGGAGCTTTTGCGCCGGAGAAATGGCATCAGGAAGTGCTGACCATGCCACATGCCGACGATCACCGGGGCAAGCGTCTCGGCGTAGGCGTACATCGGTTCAGGCTCGTAGACGAACCGTGTCGTCTTGAAGACCAGGCGCAGATACTCCGCCGCCATGACGCCGGCCACCTTCTGAAAGCGGCGCGAACGTATCAGGCGCTTCAAGAACGACATTGTATCGGCTGTTGCGCGGCGTCAGCGCCCCGCCTGCCGGTCCGTATCCGGATCGAGCAGACGGTGCAGATGCACAATGAAGTAGCGCGTCTGAGCGCTGTCGACGGTCTGTTGCGCTCTTGCCTTCCAGGCGGCATACGCGCTGGCATAATTTGGATAGACACCCACGATATCGAGCTTGTCGAGGTCCTTGAACTCGACCGAATCGAGATTTTGAAGTTCCCCGCCGAAAACCAAATGGAGCAACTGAGTAGCAGGCTTGTCCGACATTAAACCCATCCCTCATGTCAAGGCGCGCCGCCGGCTGCGCAACCTCGGTACCGTGAACTAACTCAGGCGAACCTTACCTTATTATCGCGCACCAGGTTAAGCAGGGCAGCGTGGCGCGCCCTGCCGGCAGCGATCAATGGACCGTGCACCGGATCGGGACGATTGTAGACGAGAGGAAGCCCCTCAAGGTCGGTCAGCGCGCCGCCGGCTTCGTGCACCAAAAGGTCGGAGGCCGCAAGGTCCCAGTCCCGGCTCCTTCCGGCGCTGAAGACGATGTCGAACCGCCCTTCCGCGACGCGAGCAAGACGCAAGGCGAGCGAAGCGATGCGCGGAATGATCTCGACGCTCGGAACGAAGGTCGCAAGCGTTTCCAACCGCCGCTTGGCGCCGTTGACGCGCGCGCCTTCGAGCGTTGCACCGGCGCTCGAGCGCACCGTGACGCCGTTGAGCGTTGCGCCTCGTCCGGCCTCGGCCAGAAAAAGCTGGTCGTCAACCGGGGCGTAAACTGCGGCATTGATCGGACGGCCGTCCTCGACCAGCGCCGCGACCACGGTCCAGTCCGGCAGACCCGCGATGAACCCGCGCGTGCCGTCGATCGGGTCGACAATCCAGACGCGCTTTGCCGACAGCCTCGCCGGGTCGTCAACCGATTCCTCCGACAGCCAGGCGTAGTCCGGGATCTGCGAGGTGAGCCGGCGGCGGAGCAGATCGTCGACCGCGATGTCGACCTCGCTGACCGGAGAGCTTTCGCCCTTGGTCCAGGTCTTGAACGGTGTGCGAAATTTTTGCAGAGCGAGCGCACCCGCCTCACGCACAGCACCCGCCAGAAGTCCGGTAATATCCGCCGACGTTGGGTTACGTTCAGAGGCCGGCAACGGTCAATCCTTCCAGACGCACCGTCGGCGCATTGGTGCCATAACGAAACTCGAGATCGTTCGCGGGCGTCAGGCCTCCGAACATCTCGACGAGGTTGCCGGCAATCGTGACCTCGCTCACCGGATAGCTGAGTGCTCCGTTTTCAATCCAGAAACCGGATGCGCCGCGGCTGTAGTCGCCGGTGACCTGGTTCACGCCCATGCCGATGAGGTCGGTCACGTAGAAGCCATCCGCGATATCGGCGATCAGAGCGTCGCGCGTCGCGGTACCGGCCGCCAGATGCAGGTTCGTGGAGCCGGGAGACGGCGCGGAGGAGACGCCGCGCTGGGCATGGCCGGTGGTCGTCAGTTTGAGTTCGCGCGCCGTCGCGCTGTCGAGGAACCACGACTTCAAGACGCCGTCGTCGATCATTGCCAATGGCCGCACCGCGACGCCCTCGGCGTCGAACGGGCGCGAGCGCAATCCGCGCTTGCGCAACGGGTCGTCGATCACGCGAGTGCCGGGCTTGAACAACCGCTCGCCAAGCTTGTCGCGCAAGAAGCTGGTCTTGCGGGCGACCGCGCTGCCGTTGATCGCGCTCGCGAGGTGGCCGATAAGCGAACCTGCGATCCGCCGGTCGAACACCACAGGTACGCGCTTGGTCGTCACCTTGCGTGGATTGAGCCGCGCGACGGCGCGTTCCCCGGCGGTACGTCCCACCTTATCGGCCGCATCGAGATCCGCGCCATGCAGCGCGGTGGAGTAGTCGTAGTCGCGCTCCATCGTGATGCCTTCGCCCACGATGGCTTCCACCGACACGCTTTGGCCGGAGTTCAGATACGCGCCGCGAAAGCCATGGCTCGTCACCAGCACCATCCCGCCGATCCCTGCCGACGCCGAAGCGCCGCCCGATTTGCTGACCCCATTGACGGCGAGTGCCGCCGCCTCGGCCGTCCTCGCCCGCCGCTCCAGCAACGCCACGGATGGGAGGTCGGGATCAAGCAAGTCGAGGTCGGGAAAGGTCCGCGCGAGCGCGCTGGAATCGGCAAGGCCGGCGAACGGATCTTCGGGTGCGACGCGCGCCATCGCCACCGCACGCGACGCAAGCTCGGCCACGTCGGCCTTGATGTCGTTGGTCGACACAACAGCCTGCTGACGTCCGATAAATACGCGCAGCCCGATATCGTCGCCTTCCGCCCGTTCGGATTCTTCGACGGCGCCTTCGCGCACCTGAACGGACAACGACACCGAACGCACGGCCACGGCGTCTGCGGCGCCGGCACCGGCGGCACGCGCCGCCTCGACCAGACGTTCGGCGAGCAGGGTGAGGGCTGACTGATCGAGAAGGGATGACATTGCAAGGGACTTACACGCCTTAGGTCCGGTCATCCAGCATCGAATAGGAAAAAATTGAGGATGCGCGGCAACGTCCCATCAAGCATGAGAAACACAAGCCACCCCGATACGCCCGATTAACCAGAAAACTTAAGCTGATTCCGACCTGTTTGCGGCATGATTGGGGCAACGATCGGGGGGCATACTCCGGCGGGGCAACAATGACCGGGATACCCGGCGGGGAGAGCATCTTGAGGCGTCAAGCAACAATAGGCAGGACCATGCCTGCTGGGTCGAGCCGTGTCGAACGGCTCGACCCATTCGCCCTCCCACTTCGTTTCGAAGCAAACGACAAGGCCGCCGACGAACGCGTCCGCGCGGTGGAACTGACCCGTGAACGCGTGGTGCTGTACCGCGCAGTACGCGGCGTCAAAATGGCGGTCGACGTCCCGGTTGCGGCCTATCTGGGGGTCGCCATCCGGATGGAGCCACCTGCGGGCCATATCCCGGGCGCGATCACCATCGTGCTCGAGCACCGCGACCCGGCGCTCTCGCTCGAACTTTATCGCGCTGCTGACGGCACCGACATTGTCGCCGAATGGCAATCGTGGGGACGGGTGCTCAATGTGCCGCTGCTAGTGGCGGAAGTTGACGGCAGACTGCGCGAAGCCTTCGAACGTCTTGGGGCGGTGCAGATCGCCACTCCTTACGCCCGGCGTCGGCGGCGCTCGGCAATCAGGGCGCGCCGGCCATCAATTTTCCTGCGCCGGCGTCCGGGTGTGATGCCGGCCTGCCCGACCGTGCATCGAGGCGAGCACGAGATCATCGCGCGCAACTGACCCTACTGCCTCCGCCCTTCTTCTTCGTTGGTCCCCCACGCCGTCTACTCGCAAGCGGGCAATTGCAACATACTGCCCGATTTGCCATCGTCGAAGGCGGGAGGAACGCGCATGTCCGATCAGGAATTGCTTGCAGGCCGGGTCGCGATCGTCACCGGCGCGGCGAGCGGCATGGGGCGGGTTATGGCGCGTGCGCTCGCGAGCGCCGGCGCACGAGTCGCTGGCGTCGATATCGATGCGGGCGGCCTCGACCGGCTCTCGGCCGAACCTGTTTTCGCAGGCAAGCTCCTCAAGGTCCCCACCGACGTGTCGCAGGCCGCGGCCTGTCGCGACGCGGTTCAGAAGATCGTCGACGCGCAGGGCGGACTCGATATCCTCATCAACTGCGCCGGCATCAGCATGTTCGCCGCAGGCCGTCCGACGGACTCCCGCGTCAAATTCTACGAAACCAATCCGGAGGGATGGCAGCGCATCCTGGCGATCAACGCGGTGGGCTCGTTCCTGATGGCGCGCTTCGCCGCACCGCCGATGATCACACGCGGCTGGGGTCGCATCATCAATGTCACGACCAGCTTCGACACCATGATGGCGGCCGGCCTTTCGGCCTACGGCGCCTCCAAGGCCGCGCTCGAAGCGGGCTCGGCGATCTGGGCCAAGGATCTCGCGGGCACCGGCGTATCGGTCAACATCCTGGTGCCGGGCGGACCGACCGAAACCGCAGGCTTCTTTCCACCCGGACGCCCTCGCCCACCGGTGCTGCTCAATCCCGACATCATGGGTGTCCCGGTGGTGTGGCTCGCCTCGACCGCTTCGGACGGTATAAGCGGCTGCAGGTTCATCGCGCGCGACTGGGACGCCAAACTGCCGCCCGCCGAGGCTGCGGCGCGTGTGCGCGCGCCGATCGCGTGGCCCGACCTGGCGAAGAGCGCGACGGCCGCCCGCGGACATCCGATGTAGGTGCGCCTATCTAAACGAGATCAACCGGAACAGCACGGTTCCGCGCCGCCATCGCCGGATCGATGCGCTTGAACCGGCGGACACGGCACCGAGCCGTAAGAGCAGAACACGCAGCAATCTCCCTGTTTCGGCCGCAGCTTCACGCCGCAACCGCTGCAAATGTAGAAGAACTGGCACGCATCGATCGGCATTGTTTCCGACTTCGCGGTGGCGCAGTGCGGACAGGTGATGAGTGATTCAAGGATCATCGGAGGGACACGGCCCACATCGGCTACGGCGCGTGCTGGAGTGCGGCGTCGATCACAAGGGCAGCAAACAGGATCAGGCCGGCATCGCGGTTGGATTTGAACACCACGAGGCAGTTCACCGGATCGTCGATGTTCAGTCGCTTGATCTGCCACGAGAGATGCGCCGCGAAGGCCATCAGCCCGAGCGAGAACGCCACGCCCGCGCCGGCTCGCCAGCCCGCCAAAGCGAGCAACGCGACGGCGAGCGAATAGCAGACCGCCAGCATCGGCTTGGTACGCGCGCCGAACAACAGCGCCGTCGACTTGATGCCGATCAGCGCGTCGTCTTCGCGATCCTGGTGGGCGTAGATCGTGTCGTAGCCGATCACCCAGGCAATCGATCCGGCGTAGAGCAGATAGGCCGGGAGATCGAGCCGCCCGAACACCGCCGCCCAGCCCATCAGCGCGCCCCACGAGAACGCCAGCCCGAGCCCGATCTGCGGCCAGTAGGTGAAGCGCTTCATGAAAGGATAGATCGCGACAATCGCCAGCGAAGCGATGCCGCACGCGATCGCGAAGCCGTTGAACTGCAGCAGCACCGCAAGCCCAACGAACGCCTGCAGGGCAAGGAATACGGCCGCCGCGGCGACCGTTACCTGACCGGATGGGATCGGTCGTGACCGTGTACGGTCGACCGAACCGTCGAGGTCACGATCGACGATGTCGTTCCAGGTGCAGCCCGCGCCCCGCATCGCAAAAGCGCCGATGAAGAACAGTACGACGTGGAGGAGGTTGACCTGCTCGCGAGCGGCAACGGCGGCGAGACCTGCCGACCACCAGCACGGAAGCAACAGCAGCCAGGATCCAATTGGCCGGTCCAGGCGGGCAAGCCGCAGGTAGGGCCGTGTCCATCGAGGCGCGAAGCCGTCGACCCAGTTTCCGGTCGAATCGGCGACGCGACCCGCGTCGCTCATCGCACCAGGTGGCTACCTGACAGCGTGTCGAACGTTCCGTAGCCGCGCTTGCTGGTGTTCTCCGGGACCACCGGCGTCGAGGAACCGAGGACTTCGCTGAAGCTCGGACCGGCCGGCCGTGGACCTTGCGCAGCTGCGTCGCACACCTGCTTGGCCATCTTGGCTACGCCGACGTGCTGAGCCTTGACACTCTTGATGGCGTCGGGAGGAACGCCGCACATCTGGGCGTGGTCCTCCAGGCCCTTGATCATCCGGGTCTCGGCCGAGACGAAAACCTTGAAGAGCTTGCACGCCTCCTCAGGCGACGCCTTCTTGTCGCCCGCGGCCTTGAGGGCGCCGCCGGCCTTTTGCGTTTCGTCGCGCAACGTCAGCAACTTCTGGCAGGCGGGTGGCGGCTGTTGCGGCTGCGCGCCGAAGGGAGATTGCGGCGCGCCTCCAAATGGCGAGGCGGCCGGCGATCCCGGCATGCTCATGCCCATTCCCCCGAATTGGGCGTTCGCCGCTCCGAGCGGCAACAGGACGAGCGCGAACGCAATTGGAAGAGCGCGGCTGAGCGTCATTGCGTGTCCCCTCAAAAGCCTAGACCCCAACTCAACCGCCGGGGTAACCCCTATTCCCATCTACAATTAGCCCCGTAAATCCGGCGATAACACGGCAGGACGGCCCAAATCCGCCCTCGATCCCCTGGTTCAGGCCATAAGAGGCGGGTAAATCAAGCTAACCTGAGGCGGCCTTCCCCATGCCCCGCTACGATTTCCGCACCCCCCGCCTCTACGTCGATGCCCCCCTCTCGGATCTGGCTCCGGTGGCGCTCGATAGCGCTCAAGTCAATTACCTCGGCAACGTCCTGCGGCTACGGGCCGGCGCTCCGGTCCTGGTCTTCAATGGCCGCGACGGCGAGTGGCGAGGGACACTGCAAAGCACCGGAAAGCGAGGATTTTCGCTGGTTATCGACGGGCGTAGCCGGGCCCAGACCGAGGCCGGCGAAATTCACTATTGGTTTGCCCCCATCAAGCATGCTCGCCTCGACTATATGGTGCAAAAGGCGGTCGAAATGGGGGCTGCGAGCCTCCATCCGGTGATGACCCGTCATACCCAGGCCGGCCGGGTCAACCTGGAGCGGATGCGGGCGAATGCGGTCGAAGCGGCCGAACAGTGCGGCATCCTGACGCTGCCGGACATCGCCGCCCCCCTGCCCTTCGACCGCATGGTCGCGACCCGCGACGCCGCGCGCCTGCTGGTGTTTTGCGACGAGCACGCCGAGGTGCGCGATCCGGTTGCAACGTTGCAAGCGGCGCGAGGTGCAAGCGGCCAGACCCCGGTCGACCTGCTGGTGGGACCGGAGGGCGGCTTCGCCGACGACGAGCGCGCCACCCTGCTCAAACTGCCCAACGCGATCCGGCTGGCGCTCGGACCGCGCATCCTGCGTGCAGATACCGCCGCGGTTGCGGCGCTGGCGCTCGTCGGAGCAGTGCTGGGCGACTGGCTGTAGGCCAACGCCGCGTAAAGCTTTGATTCGCGTTAAGGGCGTCGCCGATTTGGCGTCGAAATCGCTTCTTGAACCATGCTAGTGGTCCGATTCTAACATTCGCATCCCTTTTCGGCAGGCTATTTTGCGAATGTTAGAATCAAAGGACCACTAGCAATAAGCTACTAGTGGAGTTTTGGATTTGACGTTCGCTTCGTGGGCTCGCGGCGAGGCGGGTAGCGAACGTCAAATCCACTCCACTAGATCGCGCGCTCCAAACACCTATTGGGCAACCCGGCTCCGTTTGAACCGCCATGACCAGCGCAACGATCAGTTCGACCGGCGTCGCGCCCAATGGATGGGCGGAGACGCTGCTCGCCTCGTTCGAGCGTGCCGGCTACGCGCGCGTGGCGCCCGCCATTCTGCAACCCGCCGAGCCGTTCCTGGACCTCTCGGGTGAGGAAATCCGCGAGCGGATGTACCTCACGACCGACCCGCATGGCCGCGAACTGTGTCTTCGGCCCGATCTGACGATCCCGGTGTCGTGCGATTACCTGGCCTCGCCGTCTGCTGGCAAGGCGGAAGGATTCTGCTACCTCGGGCCGGTTTTCCGCGATCGCGACGACGCACCGGGCGAGTTTTTGCAGGCCGGCATCGAGTCGTTCGGCCGGCCAGATACGGCAGCGGCCGACGCCGAGATGCTGGCACTTGGTCTTGAGGCAACAAGCCACTGCGGCCTACCCGCCCCCGACATCCAGATGGGCGACGTCGGGCTGTTCTCCGCCTTTGTGGCGGTGCTCCCGCTGGCGCCGATCTGGAAGCGGCGCCTGATGAAGGACTTCAACCGCAAGAGCAACCTCGCACACGATCTCGAGCGCCTCGCGCTGACTGCTGCGAATGACCGGCCGGAATACCAAGGCGTACTGGCGGCGCTGGCGGGCTCCGATCCGAAAGCCGCGCATGCGCTGGTGACCGACCTGCTGTCGATCGCCGGCATTCGCACCGTCGGGGGCCGCTCAGTCGGCGAGATCGCCGACCGCTTCCTGGAGCAGGCCGCGATCGGCGCCGGCTCGGGGTTGCCGCACGAGATCGGCGCCCTCATTCAACGGTTCCTTGCCATCGGCGGCGATCCGGACGCGGCCGCGGCAGACCTGCGGGCGCTCGCGGCGGCCGCCAAGATTCCGATTGATGCGCCACTCGACCTGTTCGAAAGCCGCACCGGCTTCCTGGCCGCCCGTGGCGTCGACGTGACGCGCATCCGGTTCTCGACCGCCTTCGGCCGCGGGCTCGATTACTACACCGGCTTTGTCTTCGAGTTGCACGATCCGCAGGCCCGGACCGCGGGTCCTCTGGTGGCCGGCGGGCGCTACGACCGGCTGCTCACGCGGCTTGGCAGCGCAACCGCAATCCCGGCCGTCGGCTTTGCCGCCTGGATCGAACGGTTCGCCGTGGTGAGAGGCTCGTCATGAGCGCACCTTTCATCATCGCGGTACCTTCGAAAGGGCGGCTGCACGAGAACGCCGTAACCTTCTTCGCGCGCGCCGGGCTCGAATTGGTCAAGCCGCGGGGCGAGCGCGACTATCGCGGGACGATCGCCGATCTGCCCGGCATCGAGGTGGCCTACCTTTCTTCCGCGGAGATCGCCGATCTGCTGGCGCAGGGCGCGGTGCATATCGG
Source organism: uncultured Alphaproteobacteria bacterium (assembly GCA_963756715.1). Classification (GTDB taxonomy): domain Bacteria; phylum Pseudomonadota; class Alphaproteobacteria; order Rhizobiales; family Xanthobacteraceae; genus VAZQ01. The sequence continues at coordinate 261,255 of CAVWOV010000030.1, read as the reverse complement.
CCTGACGGGCGAAGACCTGATCCGCGAGGTGATTCCCAACGCAGACGATCGCGTCGTCTTTGTCGAGAAACTCGGCTTCGGTCACGCCAACGTGGTTGTCGCGGTGCCGCAAGCCTGGATCGATGTACAAGGCATGGCGGATCTCGACGATGTCGCGACCGCGTTCCGCCTCAAGCACCACCGCAAGATGCGGCTCGCCACCAAATATGTGAACCTGACGCGCAACTTCTTTTCTGCGCACGGTGTCACCGACTACCGCATCGTTGAGAGCTCCGGCGCCACCGAGGCCGCGCCCGCCGCCGGCACAGCCGAACTGATCGTCGACATCACTACCACCGGCGCGACGCTTGCCGCCAACGGCCTCAAGGTAATCGACGACGGCGTGATCCTGCGCTCGCAGGCCAATCTCGTGGCCGCGCGCACCGCCAACTGGGGCGCGGCGGAACGCGCCACCGCCGGTATTTTGCTCGACCGCATCGCCGCGCAGGCGCGAGCACGTGCGTTCCGCGAGGTGCGCACGCGCTTTACCGGCTGCGACGGCGCATTGCTCGCCGAGGCGCGTGAGCGCTTCGGCGTGGTGGCACCGTTCGGCGGACCGACCTCTTCGGGCATGCTCACGCTGCACTGCCCGCCCGCGCGCGTGCACGCACTCGCCTCTTTCCTGCGCGACAAGGGCGCCGAGAACGTCGCGGTCGCGGACCTCGACTACGTGTTCTCGCGCAGCAATCCGCTCTACGCCCGGCTCGAAGCGGCACTCGGCTAATCACGCAGCCGCAAACCGCCGCTGTTGCGCGCGGTGTCGCATAAAGACGGCGCGCTTCACTTCGCCTTGATGCCGGCCGCCTTGATGATCGGCCACCACTTTTCGATATCGGCCTTCTGCCGCGCGGCGAGCGCCTCCGGCGTCTGCTCGTCGCGCGAGGGAATGTCCGCCCCGAGGCTGGCGTACCGGGCTTGGATCGCGGGATCGGCGAGCGCCTCGACCGCAGCCGCATTGAGCTTGTGGACGATGGCTTTCGGCGTGCCCTTGGGCGCAAAGAACGCCAGCCAAGACGACATCTGGAAGCCCGGCAGGCCGGCCTCGTGCGCTGTCGGGACCTCCGGTGCGGCAGCAAGACGTGTCTTGGACGTAGCCACATAAGCCTTAATGCTGCCCGCGCGCGCCAGCGGCAGGATGGTGGCGGGGAAATCGATCATCAGGTCGATCTGTCCCGCGACCAGGTCCTGCATCGCGATGCTCAGTCCCCGATAGGGCACCAGCCGCAGCTTCGTGCCCGATTCCCTTTGGAAGAACACCGCTCCCACGGTTGAGATGCCGCCGGAGCCCGTCGTGCCGAATGTCGCTTTGTCGGGATTGGCCTTCAGCCAGGCGATCAATTCCCGCAAGTCTTTCGCCGGCAGATCCTTCTTGCCGGCAATCATGAACGAATGGCGCTCGACCACGCCCACCGGCTCGAAATCCTTGGCCACATCGTACGGCAACGAGAAGATTGCGCCGTTCAGCACGTTGAAAGCCCAGCCGCCCAGACAGATCGTATAGCCGTCGGGGGCGGCGCGGACCGCCCGGCTTGTTCCGATCGTGCCCGAAGCTCCGGCCGCATTCTCGACGGTGACGGGCTGGCCAAGCGACACCCGCATGCGCTCGGCCAGAACACGCGCGACCGCATCCGTGGCGCCCCCTGCCGGCGTCGGGACGATGATCGTGATCGGATGCGATGGATAGTTCTGCGCAGCCACAGGCGCACTCCCCACCAGCGCGGTGAGCGCGGCCGCAAGCACGATCTTCCACATGATCGGGTCTCCTCCCTTCGACACGATGTTCGCGTCGGCGTTTCCTCATTTGCGATGCTCGCAGCCTTGATGATCGGCCGCCGTTCTTTTTCGATTTTGACTTCTTAATAGCAGCGCCTCCGCGCATGTCTGTCCGCAGTTCATTGCCAGCCTGGATGCCCGCGCCTTTGATTATAGGTCGCCGTAGGAAGAGTATACCCGGCGCAAGATGGCGCTCTTCGAAACGGAGTCACGACAATCGATTGCATAACCGCCGTAACGCATATGGACGGCAAACGCGACACCTGAGTCCACCCAACCTTTGTGGCCGGACGGCTCGTCCTTGCGGCGCTTACGAACGTTACCTCCCGCGCGGCGATTGCGGCGCAGTCCCGATCATGGGATGGTTGGCTGAACGCGAATGCTCAGAGCGAAAGCGCTATCGATCTCAAGCAGCTTCGCCCTGAGACCAAAAGCAACCGCCGATCCACGGCGGACATATGTGGGAGAGAAACATCATGCGGTCATCCGCACGCGCCGCCGTTGCGCTCGCACTTGGACTTAGCTTCCTCCATAACCTGCCGGCTCGCGCGGACAAATATCCGACCAAGCCGATCACCATCATCGTGTCGCTTGCGGCCGGCACCGGCATGGACACGTTGGTGCGTGTCTACGGCGAGAAGCTATCACAGGCTCTCGGCCAGCCGGTGATCATCGAGAACAAGCCGGGTGGCGCGGGCGTCGTCGCCGGCGAGACCATCACCAAGGGCGCGCCCGATGGCTACACACTCGCGGTCGCGACCAGCGCCGTGATGTCGATCAGGCCGACGCTATTCAAGGTTCGGCCGTTTGATCCACTCACCGATTTCGTGCCGATCTCGAACTACGTGAAGTCGCCATTCGTGCTGATCGTCAACCCGTCGCTGCCCGTTAAGACTGCGCAGGAATTCATCAAGTACGCCAAGGAACGGCCGGGAAAACTCAGCTACAGCTCCTCCGGAATCGGCGGCGCTCCGCATCTCACCATGGAGTTGCTGAAGCAAAAATTCGGCTTCGACATCGCCCATGTGCCCTATCGCAACAGCCCGCAGTCAATCGCCGACGTCGCCGCCGGCCACGTCAATGCGGCAGTCGCCGAGGCCGGAGCCTCGTTGCCGTTGATCAAGGACGGCAAGCTGCGCGCGCTTGCCGTCACCGCGGCCACGCGCCTGCCCTCGATTCCCGAGGTCCCGCCGCTGGCGGAAGCGGTCGGCATGCCGGGCCTCGAGGCCGTGTCGTGGCATGTGATCTTTGCCCGCAGCAATACGCCGCGCGAGATCGTGGACCGCCTGCATGGCGAGATGAAGCGCATCATCGCCACCCCGGATGTGCAGCAGAAGATCCTGAATATCGGTCTGATCCCCAACGAGACGCCCTCGGTCGAAGGCATTCAGGCCTATATCAAGGCCGAGACCGAGAAGTGGGGCGGTCTGGTGCGCCAACTAGGGCTTGCCGGCTCCCAGTGACGCCTGTGGCGCGCGCCGTGCTGCGACAGCATGGCGCGCCAGATTTGCCTGACCGGAACACATTCCGGGCCGGGGGGTTGGCATCGCATGAGCGAATGCAGCCAGCAGGATTTGGACGACCGCCTGGAGCGCCTCCAACAACGCCTGCCCAATAGTCTGGGGAAGGTGGTGGGCTGGGTACGAGCGCCGTCGTCGCGGAGCGTCCGGCTACCGCTCGGAATCGCACTGACCGCTGGCGGGACGGTGGGATTCCTGCCGATCGTCGGCTTTTGGATGCTCCCCCTGGGCTTGGCGCTGATCGCAAAGGACGTCCCGCCGCTGCGTCCCCCGCTGGTGCGGGTTTTCGACTGGATCGAGCGCAAGATCCCCCCGGACGGCACCGTTAAGGGGAATTAATCGATATCGGCTAGTGTCCGATTCCGAATTTCGCATCAATCTGCGGCACGATCATTGGCGAACTTGGAATCGAAGGACACTGGCAACTTATTGATCTAGTGTGGCTTTAGTTCAGAAGTCCGTATGTCGAACTCGCCGCGAGAATGATGCGGACTTCGGAACCGCCACACGAGCCTGTGGCGCCGAATGGGCCAAATTACCGCCCGATTGCGGGGGCAATCGATCATCATGGCGTCTCAACGGAAACCGGCTGAACCGCGGCGCCCTGCGCCCCGGCTCTATCTCTTGACCCCGCGCGCCGATGATGTGTCCCGGCTTGCGGACAGTCTTGCCGACGCTCTGGCCGCCGGCGATGTGGCGGCGGTGCTGCTGCGCCTGCCAGAAGCCGACGAACGCACGCTGATCACCGGCATCAAGATTCTGGCGCCCATCGTTCAGGGCAACGATGCAGCACTTTTGCTCGACGGGCATCCCGATCTGGTCGCGCGAGCGGGCGCCGACGGTGCCCATCTTACCGGTACGGAGGAATTCGTTGCGGCGGTCGGCAGCTTGAAGCCTGACCGCATCGCTGGCTGTGGCGGAACGCACACCCGGCACGACGCCATGCTGGCCGCCGAAACCGGCGCCGACTATCTGATGTTCGGAGAACCTGACACCAACGGTGACCGGCCGTCGTTTGACGCCATCATCGAACGGGTCGCCTGGTGGGCCGAAGTATTCGAAATTCCTTGCGTCGGTTTCGCGGCCTCGCTCGACGAGATCGAACCGCTCGCAGCAGCCGGCACCGAGTTCGTTGCGCTCGGCGATTGGGCCTTTACCGACGAGCGCGGCATCGCCACCGCTGTTCGCGACGCCATGCGACGACTTGCGGTAACGGAGATTGCCTGATGCCCGCAAGGCGGCAATCGACACGCGCGATTCTCGTGGCCGGACTGAGCGTCGGGATGATTGCGATGGCGTACGCGCAAACCCCGATGCCAAAGCGGGCGCCGCATAGACCTGTCGCTGCCCAGGTCACGCCGCCAGCGGCCGCTCCCGCCCACATCGGCTCCAGGAACGACATCGATCCGGCGTATGGCGCGTATCAGCGCGGCTACTACCTCACTGCCTTCCAGCTCGCGACCCAACGGGTCGAGGAGAAGAAAGACGCCAAATCAATGACGCTCCTTGGGGAGCTCTATGCCAACGGCTTCGGCGTCGCGCGCGACGACAAGAAGGCAGCGGACTGGTATCGCCTCGCCGCCGAGCGCGGCGATCGCGAGGCGATGTTCGCGCTCGCGATGTTCCACATTGGCGGACGGGCGGGCGCGGTTGATCGCGAACAAGCCGCGAAGCTTCTGGCCGCCGCCGCAAAGCTTGGCCACGTCGCCGCGAGCTACGATCTTGCGTTGCTCTATCTCGAAGGCCAATTGTTCCCGCAGGATTTTAAGCGTGCCGCCGAGTTGTTCCGCAGCGCCGCCCAAGCGGGCAGCCCGGAGGCGCAATACGCACTCGCCACCCTCTACAAGGAGGGTCGCGGCGTGACCAAGGATGTCAATGAAGCGGCGCGCTGGCTCGCCGCTGCGGCAGCCGCGGACAATGTCGACGCCCAGGTCGAGTACGCCATCGCGCTGTTCAACGGGACGGGTGTCGCTAAGAACGAGACGGCTTCAGCCGCATTGCTGCAGAAGGCGGCCCGCAAGGGAAACCCAGTCGCGCAAAATCGGCTTGCCAATATTCTGGCCGTTGGGCGAGGAATTCATGCCGACCCGGTCGAGGCCATCAAATGGCATATCGTCGCCAAGGCTGGCGGAGTGAGCGACATTCCGCTCGACGAGTTCACGGAAAAGCAAAATCCGGAAGTGCGCGCAGCGGCCGAAAAGGCGGCGAAACCCTGGGTCGAGGCGATCAAGGCATCGCGCTCTTGACGCCGCCCGGCGCGGCGGGCAGACCCCATCTCGATCCTCGTCGCGTACTGTCCTCCGGCGTCATTGCCGAACTGATCCAGCAATCCATCTTGTGCACGAAGATGGATACGCGGGGCATAGGCGCGCGAAGCAACGCCTCATTCGACCGCTGTGCCCGCGCTGACAAACCCCTTGAGACCACCATGCTTCGCTCCGCCCTTCTCAACGTGATGCTCAAAGCCGCGCGCAAAGCCGCACGCACGCTCAATCGCGACTTCGGCGAGGTCGAGAACCTGCAGGTGTCGCTCAAGGGACCTGCTAACTTCGTCACCGCAGCCGATCGCCGGGCCGAACAAACCCTGCGCGAAGAACTGGAAATTGCGCGCCCCGGCTACGGCTTCCTCGGCGAGGAAGGCGGCATGCATCCCGGTGCCGACAAGACCCATCGCTGGATCGTGGATCCGCTCGACGGCACCATGAATTTCCTGCACGGCATTCCGCATTTCGCCATTTCGATCGCGCTTGAGCGCGAGGGCACAATCGTCGCCGGGGTGGTCTACAATCCGGCAAACGACGAACTGTTCACCGCAGAACGCGGCAAGGGCGCGTTTCTCAATGATCAGCGGTTGCGGGTCGCCAACCGCAAGCAACTGGCCGATGCGGTGGTCGCCTGCGCGCTGCCGCACCCGAGCCGCGGCGATATCGAGCGCACGCAGAAGGAGCATATCGCCGCACAGGGCAAGGTCGCGGGATTGCGCCGCTTCGGCGCCGCCGCGCTCGATCTGGCCTGGGTCGCGGCCGGCCGCCTTGACGCCTATTGGGAGCGCGGCCTCTCGCCGTGGGACATGGCGGCGGGCCTTATCCTGGTCCGCGAAGCCGGTGGCTATGTGACCGACCTTGACGGCGGCGATGCAATGCTCGCGACCGGCGACGTCCTTGCCGGCAACGAAACTATTCACCGCGAGCTCCTGCGTGTGCTGAAAGACGCCGGAAAGGCTTGAGAGCCGGATGATCGCCGGTGGATTCGAACCCATCCGCCCCAATATTGCTGGCGTGTGACGCGCGCGGGGAACCCTTCTTCTTCCTTTCCGCCGCGCCTGTGCCATATTGTGAGGCGACCTAGACGCGGTGCTCAGCCCGATGGCGCAGGATTTCGACCCGCTCAAGCTTTCGTCGCCCCGGATTTTTCTGATCCGGATGATGGTGTTCCTGATTCTATGCGTGCTGGTCGCGATCGTCCTCTCTAAGCAGATCTGGGTAGCGTTCCTGGCCAATCCGGGCCTGAATGCGCTGATCATCGGCATCCTCATCATCGGCGTTCTGCTGGCATTCCGGCAGGTGCTTCGGCTGTTCCCCGAGGTCAGCTGGGTGAACGGCTTCCGCCTCGCCGATCCTGGCCTTGCGGTGGAACGGCCGCCGGTGCTGCTCGCCCCCATGGCGACCATCCTGGGCGACCGCATGGGGCGTATGGCGATTTCGTCGTCGATGATGCGCGGCATCCTCGATTCGATCGCGGCGCGGCTCGACGAAGCGCGCGACATGTCGCGCTACATGACCGGATTGCTGGTTTTTCTCGGCCTGCTCGGCACCTTCTGGGGTCTGATCGAGACGGTTGGGTCGGTCGGCAATGTGATCAACACGCTCAAGCCGGGCGGCGACGCCGGCGCGGTGTTCGAGGCGCTCAAGGATGGACTGGCCGCACCGCTGAGCGGCATGGGCATCTCATTCTCGTCCTCGCTGTTCGGGCTCGCCGGCTCCTTGGTGCTCGGCTTCCTCGATTTGCAGACCAGCCAGGCGCAGAACCGCTTCTACACTGATCTTGAGGATTGGCTCTCGACGACCGTGCACGATCTCGGCGTTTCCACCGAACCGGCGAGCGGGGCCCCCATGGCGTATGGAGTGCCCGGCGACTTGAAAATGGCGATTGAGCGGTTACGCGACACCATCACCGACAGCGGCTCGAACCGGGCGGCGACCTCCGCCATGGCCAATCTCGCCGAGGCGATTCAGGGGCTGGTCCAGCATATGCGCACAGAGCAGCAGATGATCCGCGACTGGGTCGATTCGCAGGCCGAGCAGCATCGCGAGATCCGCCGGCTGCTTGAATTCCTCGTGCGCGAGAACGTCAACAAATAGGTCCGTCATGGCTACCGCCCGCGCCCGCCGCGATGTCGGCATGAATTATTGGCCCGGCTTCGTCGACGCGCTGTCGACGCTCGTGCTCGGTATCATTTTCCTGCTTACCGTCTTCGTGGTGGTGCAGTTCTATCTCACCCAGGAAGTGACCGGCAAAGACACCGCGCTTAGCCGCCTCAACGCCCAGATCGCCCAGCTCACCGAGCTCTTGTCGATGGAAAAATCCGGCAAGCTCAGCCTGGAGGAGCAGCTTGCGCAGTTGCGCAGCAGTCTGACGAGCGCCGAGGGCGAGCGCGACCGTTACAAGGGTCTCTATGACGGAATCGGGAGCGGCGCAGCGCAAGCGCAAGGCAAGGTCACCCAACTCACCGGCCAGCTCGACGCCGAAAAGAAACTGACGATGCGCGCGCTGGCGCAGGTCGAGGTGCTGAACCAGCAGATCGCCGCGCTTCGGCGCCAGTTGCAGACGCTGGAAGACGCGCTCGACGTGTCCGAAAAGAAGGACAAAGAGTCGCAATCCCGCATCGCCGATCTCGGACAGCGGCTCAACATAGCGCTCGCACAGCGGGTGCAGGAGCTCTCGCGCTATCGCTCGGACTTCTTCGGCCGGCTGCGAACCATTCTCGGCAACCGGCCCGACATCCGCATTGTCGGCGACCGCTTCGTGTTTCAGTCCGAGCTGTTCTTCGATACCGGCCAAGCCGTGCTCAAGCCCGAGGGCCGCGCCGAACTCGACCAACTCGCAACCGCGCTGATCGAACTTGGTAACAAGATTCCCCCCGAGATCGCCTGGGTCCTGCGCGTCGACGGCCACACTGACGTGCGCGGCATCAACAGCCCGCAGTTCAAGAACAACTGGGAGCTGTCGGCCGCGCGCGCCATCTCGGTCGTGCAATACCTCATCAGCAGGGGTGTATCGCCGCAACGGCTGGTCGCCGCCGGCTTTGGCGAATTCCAGCCGATCGACGTCGACAAGACCGAGGAAGCTTACGCCCGCAACCGCCGCATCGAGCTGAAGCTGACGGAGCGGTGAACGAGCGATCTTTCACGCTCCGCCGTTATTCGCCGGCCGACGAGGACGCGGCGGTCGAGCTTTGGCGCCGCACCTGGCAGCAGCATTATCCGCAGATCGACTTCTCGCAGCGCGTTGACTGGTGGCGCAATCGCTGGCGCAACGATATCGCCATGACGGCGACGATCACGGTGGCGGACGGCCGGCGGCACCGTCATCGGCTTCGTCACCGTCGACCCGCGCACCTTCGATCTCGATCAGATCGTCGTGGCGCCGGAAGCCTGGGGCATGGGCGTCGCAGCAGCGCTGATCGATGAAGCCAAGCGGATTTCTCCGCAGGGTCTCGACCTCCATGTCAACACCGACAACGCACGGGCTATTCGCTTCTACGAAAAGCACGGATTTGCAATTTCCGGCGAGGCGCTCAACTGGCGATCCGGAGCGCCGGTTCACAAGATGAGCTGGCGGCCGTAAGGACGCGGCATGCCCGGGTCCGTCAAAAACGCACGGATGACCGGGGTAAGCCGGCATGAGCCCGGCCATATGTGTAGAGCGTTATCACTGCGGCTTGATGCCGGCGGCTTTGAGAATTGGCGGCCATTTGCGCAGTTCGGTTTCGAAGAATGTCTTGAATTCGTCGGGCGTCGCGATTTTCGCCTCGTAGCCGAAGCGCTTCAGCGTCGGCGCCATTTCGGCGGATGTCATCGTCGCGTTCATTTCGCGATTGAGCCGGCTGACGATGGCGGCAGGCGTACCGGCCGGCGCGAACAATCCCATCCAGACGTCGGGATGGAAGCCGACCCCGGGCAGGCCGCTTTCGGTCATGGTCGGCACGTCTGGCAGGTCAGGGCTGCGTTTCGCGCCCGTGTAGGCCAGCGGGCGGATGCGGCCATCGCGGATCAGCGGCAGCACCTGCGGCGGCGGCGCGATGTTGATCTGGATGCGACCCCCGAGCAGGTCGGCGCGCGCGCCTTCGCCGCCCCGGTAAGGCACGTCGGTGAATTCGACGCCGGCTTCCTTCTGGAATATCTCGCCGATGATGTGCGGCATGGTGGCGAGGCCGAAGCCGAACGCGAGCCGCTTCGGGTTAGTCTTGGCATAAGCAACAAGCTCGGCAATGCTTTTGGCCGGAACCGATGGCGCGACCGCCATCACATGCGACCAGGTCACCGCGGTTGCGACCGGCAGCAGACTCTTGCCGGGATCGAAATCGAGAGCGGGCAGCAACACCGGATAGTAGGCGACATTGGGCCCGCAAAACAGCAGCGTGTAGCCATCCGGCTCGGCAGCAGCCACCGCCTTTGCGCCGATGCTGGTGCCGCCACCCGATCTGTTCTCGATGATGACATTCTGGTGCAGTCGCGCCTGCAGGTGCGGCACAATCGAGCGCGCCAACGCATCGACCGGCCCGCCGGCAACGAACGGCACGATGAGTTTGATCGTCTGGTTCGGATAGTCCTGCGCTCTTGCGGCGCACGGGCCGAACACCAACGCCGCCGCCACGACGGCACAGATTTTATTCACCGTCCCCTCCGCGCATCGACATCGATGCTGCGCGAAGGGTAGCGGGCGGCCGGAGGACCAACAAGAACCGCTGAGCGCCCTGCGACAACGTGGTGCCGGTCGCTAACGCGCGACGGGTGCGCCGCGGTCTGCGCCGCCTTGTCCCGGCATTCACGTCTTGCTTGTCGGCAAAGACATGAATGGCCGGGCCCCCAAGGACGCTTGCGTCCAATTTCGACGAGTTATGTCCCGCTCGCGATCACTTCGCCAGGTAATTGCGGTGCACCCAGGCCGACGAGCCCGGGGCCGAGGCGGCGCGTGCGGTCTCGAAGTAGTAGGCCTTGTCGCTGTCGCGGGTATCGAGCTTGGCGCCGGCATTCAGCGCCTTCTCGGTCAACTTGCCGGCTTCCGCCGCGCTCAGGAATGCGGAGACCGCCTCAACTGCGGGCGGCGCGACGTTAGGCTCGTCTTTGTGGCCGATCGCTTCGATCGCGCTCGCGGTCAGAAGCTTTACCCACATCTTACGGAACAGCCCGTTCGACGGATAGACATCGGCGCTGTTGAGTTGGCCGTTGACCGCGAAGACGAAGCCGACGATGTCGTCACCGCTTTCGCCCGCGGCCTTGAGCGCCTTGATGTAGCTCTGTTGCGCATCCATCAGCTTCTCATTCTCCAGCGCGAGTTGCAGGCTGGAGGCCGACTGGGCTGAACGGACCGACGCCCCGATCTTGTCGGCGAGCTTGGCCTGGGTGCGGCGGACGCCCTCCCACACCCGCTGCTGACGCACGCCGGTCTCGGCGGCATACGCATTCGAACGGTGCGCCGTCTGCCCCATCGGATCAACGCTTGGCGCCGCGGGCAGCGGCGCCTTCATGGCAAGCTTCATTTCCCGCGATGGCACTGCAGCCGATGCCGTCGAGAAGTTCCTGGCGTCTTCACGTCCGCGCGCCGACCATCGCCCCTCCTCAACGCAGAACGACGCGATCGGAATGCTGCCGGACTTCGGCGGCAGAACCAGGCTGACCATCAAGGTGCGGTCCTGCTTGCCGCCCTTCACGATATCGCCGGACTGCACGAACACTTCTTCGTCGCCGAGATTCTCGATCTCGAGCTGATTGACGTTGCTGGTTTCGCGCACCTTGACGACGCCCTTGGCCATCGCCTCCTCAAGCGTCAGCGGCACCTTGCCGGGGCTTGATCGGCCATGGATGAAATAGATCGCGAGGTTCTCGTGCATGATCGGATTGGAGATCTGAATGCCGCCCGACGTTTGCGCGTCGCCAATTCCGGCGAACGAGAACATCACCAGCGGCGCGGTGGAGATCGCGGCAAGAGCAAGCAAGGACCAGCGCATGGGGTAGCTCCTTGAAGCAGTGTGAAGGTTGCGCGAGACCTCGCATGGTTCCATGGCCGGCTTTGGGAACGGCAGTGACTGAATTTCGGCGCTGGTGACCGAATTCCGGCGCGGCGGCGGAAAACTCGTATCGAATATCAGGCGCGCCACAATTTTCTAATCATGACGCCCGAACGATGAACGCCCGTTCATCGCGCCGCGTCGTCTTAGCCGCTTTGAAATTGCAGTTTGGCGAGTCGCGCATAAAGGCCGCCGGTGGCGACAAGGTGGTCGTGCGTACCTTGCTCGACAATACGGCCGCCATCCATGACGAGGATGCGGTCACATGAGAGCACGGTCGCCAGCCGGTGTGCGATGACCAGCGTTGTGCGATCTCGCATCAGCCGTTCGAGCGCCACTTGAACGAGCTTCTCGCTTTCGGCGTCGAGCGATGAGGTCGCTTCGTCGAGCAGCAGTAACGGAGCATCGCGGAGGATCGCGCGCGCGATGGCGATACGCTGACGTTGGCCGCCCGAAAGAGTGACGCCGCGCTCGCCGGCGGGCGTATCGTACTTCTCCGGGAGGCGGCTGATGAATTCGGAGGCCAGCGCAAGCTCGGCGGCGCGCTCGACCTCGGCATCGCTCGCGCCCGGCCGGCCGAAGCGGATATTCTCCCGGATCGACGCCGCGAATATCACGGTGTCCTGCGGCACCAGTGCGATATGCTTTCGCAACGCGACGGGATCAACTGCGGCCAGCGGGACGCCATCGAACGTCACCGTGCCGGATGCAGGGTCGTAGAAACGCAGGATGAGGTGAAAGACCGTGCTCTTGCCCGCGCCCGAAGGGCCGACAATCGCAACCTTCTCGCCCGGCCGCACCTGCAGCGTCAAGTTGTCGAGCACCAGGGATTCCGGACGCGCCGGATAGGAAAAGCTCACCTTCGTGAAAGCAACTTCCCCGCGCGCCTGTTCCGGCAGCGTGGTCGGATGCTCCGGGGCGACAATCGTCGGCCGGATGCCCAGGATCTCGAACAACCGCTCGGCTGCGCCGGACGCGTGCGAAAGCTCGCCCCACACCTCGGACAACTGACCAAGCCCGGCGGCGGCGAATACCGCATAGAGCACGAACTGCGAGAGCCGCCCCGCGGTCATATCTCCAGCCAGCACGTCCTGCGCACCGACCCACAGCACAACGACGACGCTTGCAAATACCAGAAAGATCGCGATCGCCGTCAGGATCGCGCGCGCGCGCGTCGAGGCAACGGCCGCATCGAACGCGCGCTCCACCGCCGCGGCAAAACGGCTGCGCGCAAGCCTCTCGTTGGTGAACGCCTGCAGCACGCGGATCGCACCGATCAGCTCAGATGCGTACGCCGTAGCCGAAGCCAGCGTGTCCTGCGCGGCACGCGAGCGCCGGCGCACCGCGCGGCCGAAGCCATAGAGCGGCAGCACGATCACCGGGATGGCCGCGAGCACGAACGCAGACAGGCGCAAACTCGTGACCATCATCATGCCGGTCGCACCAATGAACAGCACGATGTTGCGCAGCGCGACCGATACGGCGGATCCCACCGCGGCCTTGATCTGGGTGGTATCGGCGGTCAGGCGCGAAACCATCTCCCCGGTCTTGGCCTGATCGAAATAGGAAGCCGAGAGCGAGATCAGATGGCCGAACACTTCGCTGCGCAGGTCCGCAACAATACGCTCACCCAGCATGGTGACGAGATAGAAGCGTGCGGCGCTGGCGAGCGCGAGCACCGCAACGACTGCGATCAGGACGGTGAAATAGCTGTCGATGAGGTGGGCACTATCCCGAGAAAACCCGAAATCGATCATGCGCCGGACAGCAATCGGCACCACCAGTGTGGTGACCGCGGCGACCACAAGGGCGAACAGCGCCGCGATTGCCTGCCAGCGATAGCGCGCAATATAGGGCATGAGCCGCACCAGCGGCCGCAGCTTCGCCTCGCGTTCGACCGGCGGGGGCGCTGCGACGGCAGGCGCCTCCGGGGGCCGGTCCGCGCTCTCTTCGGCGCGGGGAATTCCTCGCTCAACGACGTTCATTTCGCCCGGCCTTTGCGGCTTCGGCTGGAACTATTCAAAAGCCGGCGCGAGAATGCCCCGGCAGCGCCCGGGTGGCAATCGCGGCCCCTCGCCCCCTGCCCGCCCGGTTTGAGGTCCGGCTTGTTTCGCCCGGGACCGTGGGTTATAGAGCCCGCTCTTTCACCGACTCCGATATATGCACGTGCGCGGCGCCGCGCAGGACGAACGAACCATGAAGCCTGACACCCATCCGGAATATCACACCGTCAAGATCGTCATGACTGACGGGACTGAGTTCACCACCCGCACCACCTGGGGCAAGGAAGGCGACACCATGCACCTGGATATTGACCCGAAATCGCACCCGGCCTGGACCGGCGGCCAGCAGCAGTTGCTCGACCGCGGCGGGCGGCTTTCGCGCTTCCAGAAGAAATTTGCGGGCCTTGGCCTCAAGAAGTAAGGGCGGCCGAGGACCGAGGCGTCGAAGCCCCCGCCCGGCGGGGGCTTTTGTTTTTGCAGGTCTGCGTCGGGAGCGCCGGAGCCTTACTCCTGCTCGAAGGCCGCCCTGAGCAGGCCGAGCTGATGCTCCACTGGATTGCCGGTATCGGCGCGCGGGCGCGCCGGGCTCGCATGAATCGTGGCGTCAAGCCGGCGGACGGCCGTTTGCAGCGTCTTCGAACGCTGAATCAGAGCGCCCAGGCTTTCTGGCAGAAGCTTCATATTGTGTTCGTCGTTCAGCTCTTCGGTCGAAAGCTTGACCTTGGCCTTTTCCTTGTGCGCCTGGGCGAGCGACATCTCACCTTCCTTCACCGCGCGATGCAGCAGGAGCCACGAGGCTAGCTGCATTAGCCGGGTGGTCAGCCGCATGCTCTCGGTCGCATAGGCTAGCGCAGCGCCACGTTCCAGCCGCTTGGAATCCTGGCGGCCAGGCCCATCGAGATAGGCCGCCGTCTCCTCCACGAGCGCCATGCCGTCGCGAAACAAATCGGAGAAGGCCTGCGAACTCGCGAGCCGCGCGCCAAATGACACGGTTTCGTTAACCGACTTTTCGAACATCGCTTACGCCTCACGTTACGCAACTATTCTTGATTTTGCGCCAGCCCCCTGGCGAAGCGGGGCAGCATCGCCCGACGCGAGAGGCCTGTCCAGCGGCCCCGTCATAAAGCTTTAAACATAGTTGCCACGCGGCCACGGTGGCCGAAGTCGGCGTCGGCGCGCGATACGTTCGCTGCCGTCCGAAAATGAGACAGGACAAAAAAGGAGCCGCCGTTGCCGGCGGCTCAAGGTTTTAACAGGGAGGCGTCAAACAGAGTGGACAGGAGCCACTCGATGTCCAGAAGATGGACAGTTAGAGTAATGATCGAGAAAGCTTAACGACACGTTAAGAGTTTTCAGAAAGTTGCCACTGCCGCGCTGCCTCACGTGCGAATCCAGAGCCGACCGAGCTCACTTCTTGAAGAACTGGTCGGCGGTGTTACGGGAGGCTTGCTTCTTCCTGATATCGGCTTCAAGCCGGCCGATCTCTTCCTTGAGCAGCGCGATGCGCTCCTCCAATTCCTTCACCGAAATCAGCGCGAGTTCCTGCCCGATCTCGTGCGTGATCTTCTTCCTGGGCCGATCATCCTCATCCATCGCGGGCATGAAGCGCCTCCATCGAAAGTCGCGAAATTAGCTGCCGGCATTGCGATTGTCACATCCCGGCGGCCTCTCTAAACACAATGTTCGACGCCCAGGAAAGGACCGCAGCAATGCCCTCGCTGCCTGTCGAGATGACCGTGATTGGAATCCGCGAACCGGGCGGGCCGCAGATGCTCGTCCCGGAAAAGCGGCCGCTGCCGCAACCGGGTGCCGGTGAGGTTCTCATCAAGGTCGCCGCCGCCGGCGTCAACCGGCCGGACGTGATGCAACGTCTCGGTCTCTACCCGCCGCCGAAGGGCGCAACCGACATTCCGGGGCTTGAGATCGCAGGCGAAATCGCAGCGCTGGGTGCCGGAGTAACCCGCTGGAAACTGCGCGACCGGGTGATGGCCCTCGTGATCGGCGGCGGCTACGCCGAATATTGCCTGGCCCACGAAAGTCACTGCCTGCCGGTGCCGCCTGGGGTCGACATGATCGAGGCCGCGGCGATCCCCGAGACGTTCTTCACGGTGTGGCACAACGTTTTCGAACGCGGGCGGCTGTCGTCCGGCGAAACGCTTCTTGTCCACGGCGGCTCGTCGGGCATTGGCACTACCGCGATCCAACTTGCCAAGGCGTTCGGCGCGCGCGTGATCACGACCGCGGGCTCGTCCGAGAAATGCGCCGCCTGCCGCCGTCTCGGCGCCGACGTCGCCATCAACTACAAAACCGAAGACTTCGTCGCCGCCACCAAAGCCGCGACCGGCGGCAAAGGCGCCGATGTGATCCTCGACATGGTCGGCGGTGATTATATCGGGCGCAACTACGAGACCGCGGCGGTCGAAGGCCGCATCGTGCAGATCGGCTTTCAGGGCGGATCGAAAACGACGGTTGATTTCGCTCGCATCATGCTCAAACGCCTCACTCATACCGGCTCGACGCTGCGTTCCCGCTCGGTCGCAGATAAAGGCGCGATGGCCCGGGCGGTCGAAGAGCGGGTGTTGCCGATGATTGCCGCCGGCCGGGTCAAACCGGTCCTCGACAGCACGTTTCCGCTCGGGGATGCCTCCGCCGCACATCTCCGCATGGAGACCAGCGAGCACATCGGCAAGATCGTGCTCGCCGTCTCAAGTCATTGAATTTCTTGCATCTTCTCCGCCGCCCGGATATTTATCCGAAGTGGCTTGTCGCGCCTGAACTCGCTCGCACAAACCGCGAAATCGACGTAAAGTTGACAAACCTTGCTCATCTCATTGGAACTACGCTGGCCAGGCTCATCGGGGGCGACCGGGCACGACCTGGGGAGATCATCGTTGGAGTTCTTCCGTGCTGCCTGCCGCATGGCGATGCTCATCGTCGTCATGGTCGGTGTGACGCCCGCTCGCGCGGTCGAGGCGATCAACGTGCGCACCGACGCGTCCGCGATCGACCTGACCGGCGCCG
Source organism: uncultured Alphaproteobacteria bacterium (assembly GCA_963756715.1). Classification (GTDB taxonomy): domain Bacteria; phylum Pseudomonadota; class Alphaproteobacteria; order Rhizobiales; family Xanthobacteraceae; genus VAZQ01. The sequence continues at coordinate 244,609 of CAVWOV010000030.1, read as the reverse complement.
CTGAGCGGCACCGCACCGAAGAGGGCCGGATTCTGGTGTCCGCTGCGCCGGGTCCGGACGGCATCATCCGGCGTATGGACGTGCCTGCGCGCGAGGGCAACACCAACTGGGTGGTGTTCGCGCTCGCCAATTCGGGCGACGAGCAGATCGAACGCATCATCGTCGTGCCGCACTACCGCATGGTCGGCTCCGGCATTCTTTGGCCCGACCTCGGCCTCTCCCGCGTTGCCAGCATCGCATCGAGCGGCGAACGCCCCGAACGGCAGGACAGCGCCACCGCCGACATTTTCCGCATCACGCTCGATCCCGGCGCGGTGATGACCTATGTGCTTGAACTGCGAACCGACAAGCTGTCGCAGCTCTACTTGTGGCAACCCGAAGCTTACAAGGACAAGGTCAACAGCCTCACCCTCTACCACGGCATCGTTATCGGCATCGCCGGATTGCTTGCACTGTTTCTGACCATTCTGTTCGTGGTGAAGGGCTCGATCATGTTCCCCGCCGCGGCCGCGCTTGGCTGGGCGGTGCTCGTCTATATCGGCATCGACTTCGGCTTCTGGGGCAAGGTGTTCGACATGTCGGCCGGCGCCGAGCGTGTCTGGCGCGCATCGGGCGAGGCGATCCTGGCGGCGACGCTGGTCGTATTCCTGTTCGCCTATCTCAATCTCAACCGCTGGCACGTACGCTACGCCCACATCACGATCGGCTGGCTCGCGTTCCTCGTCATGCTGGTCGCGGTCGCGCTGTTCGACCCGGCGATTGCGTCGGGGATCGCCCGCATCTCGCTGTTCGCGGTGGCGATCGCAGGCTTCGCACTCGTGATCTATCTCTCGCTCCACGGCTTCGACCGCGCGGTGCTTCTGATTCCGACCTGGCTGCTGCTGGTGGTGTGGGTGATCGCCGCCGGGCTCGCGGTGCTGGGTTTCGTCACCAACGACATCGTCGGTCCGGCGCTGCTCGGCGGCCTCGTGCTGATCGTAATGCTGATCGGCTTCACGGTGATGCAGCACGCCTTTGCGGGCGGCATCACCACGGGCATCGTGTCCGACGTCGAGCGCCGGGCGCTGGCCCTGACCGGCGCCGGCGACATGATCTGGGACTGGGACGTGTCTGCCGACAAGGTCTACACCAGCCCGGAAGCCGAGAGCTTGCTTGGTCTCAAGCGCGGCACCCTCGAAGGTCCGGCGGCGCGCTGGCTCGATGTATTGCATCCGCTCGACCGCGACCGGTTCCGCGCTGCGCTCGACAGCGTGCTCGAACAGCGCCGTGGCCGTTTGACCCAGGACTTCCGGCTGCGCACGCCCGACGGGCACTACCTTTGGTTCGCCCTCAAAGCTAGGCCCGTGGTCGGATCGGACGGCGAGGTGGTGCGGCTCGTTGGCACGCTCACCGATGTCACCGAATTCAAGAACGCCGAGGAGCGTCTGCTGCACGACGCAGTGCACGACAACCTGACGGGGCTGCCCAATCGCGAGCTATTCATCGACCGGCTGGAGAACGTTCTGGCGTTCGCCAAGGTCGACCCGGCGATCAAGGCAACCGTCGTGGTGATCGATCTCGACCGCTTCAAACAGGTCAACGATTCGGTCGGCATTGCGGTCGGGGATTCGATCCTGCTCACGCTGGCGCGGCGGCTTGGACGGCTGCTCAAGCCACAGGACACGCTGGCGCGGCTTTCGGGCGACCAGTTCGCCCTGATCCTTCTCTCCGAGCGCGTGCCGGAGAAAATCATCGCATTCGCCGAGACCCTGCGCAAAGGCCTGCGGCAGCCGATCACATTCAATGACCGCGAAATTTTTCTGACCGCTTCGATCGGCCTCACGCTCGGCGACGGGCAGCCGAACCGTACCGAGGAGGTGCTGAAGGACGCGGAATTGGCGATGTACCACGCCAAGCGCATCGGCGGCGACCGCATCGAAGTGTTCAAGCCGTCGATGCGGGCACGCAAGACTGACCGCCTGACGCTCGAATCCGAACTGCGCAGGGCGCTCGAGCGCGACGAGATCACAATCCTCTATCAGCCGATCGTGCGGCTCGAAGATCGTTCGATCGCCGGCTTTGAGGCGCTGGCGCGCTGGGACCATCCCAAGATGGGCCGCACCTCACCTTCCGAATTCATTGCTATCGCGGAGGAGATCGGCCTCATCGTCGACCTCGGCATGTTCGTGCTCGAACGTACTGCCAAACAGCTTGCCACGTGGCAACGCACCCTGCGGCCGCGCGAGCCGATCTTCGCCAGCGTCAATGTGTCGTCAAGGCAGCTGCTCCGGCAGGATCTGATTCACGATCTGCGCACGGTGATCGCGCGCTCCGGCCTGGCACGCGGTTCCCTCAAGCTCGAACTGACCGAATCGCTGGTGATGGAGAATCCCGAGCATGCGACGCAGATGCTCACCCGCATCCGCGACCTTGGCGCGGGTCTCGCGCTCGACGATTTCGGCACCGGACACTCCTCGCTTGCCTATCTGCAGCGCTTTCCGTTCGACACCATCAAGATCGACCAATCGTTCGTGCGCGCAAACAGCAAGGGGGCCCGTCCCGTCATCCTGCGCTCGATCATCGCGCTCGCCCACGACCTCGGCATGGAGGTGGTCGCGGAGGGCGTCGAGACCGATTCGGACGCGGTCGAGCTTTATCAGCTCGGCTGCGAATACGCCCAGGGCTTCTACTTCGGTGAACCGATGAGTGCTGACGACGCGCGCGACCTGTTGCAGGCATCGGCGGTCAAAGACCCGATGAGCAGTGAGCCTGCACCGCGCAGCAAGCAGCGCGTCCCATAGACAGCCGCAATCCGGCAGCCGCAAATCGTGGCCTCTGATCGGCGGCCACATCCCCACACGCAACGGATCGAGACCGAAATCAGGCGTGGCCGGCTTCGCTTGACAGCATACCCAGGTCAATGCCGATTTTCCGCAGGGCCTTGGCGTATTTGCCCTCGGCATCCTCGCCGAAGATCAACTCCGGATCGGCCGTACAATGCAGCCAGCCGTTCTGGTGAATTTCCTGCTCGAGCTGGCCCGGCGCCCAGCCAGCGTAGCCTAGCGCGAGGATTGCGCTTTTCGGCCCATCGCCGCGCGCGATCGCCTTGAGGATGTCGAGCGTCGCGGTCAGGCAAATACCCTCGTCGATCGGCAGCGTCGAGTTCTCGACGTAGAAGTCGGCGGAGTGCAGCACGAAGCCGCGCTGGGTATCGACCGGCCCACCCTTCATCACCTTCACGTCGCCGGCCTGCGGAAGCTGAATGTTGTCCGCTGCCGGGATGACGTTGAGCTGCACGAGAAGATCGGAAAAGCTGATATGCGCCGCCGGGTGATTGACGATGATACCCATGGCGCCCTCGGACGAGTGCGCGCACATGTAGATCACGCTGCGCGAGAAGCGTTCGTCTCCCATGGTCGGCATGGCGATCAGCATCTGCCCGTCGAGATAGCCACGCTTCGTGGTGACGCGCGATTTCGATTTCGTCGTCGGCTTTGTTACCTTGATCGACGGGCGCACATCGTGATCGTCGCCGGCGCCAGATGCCGGGCCTTCGTCTTGCGAACCTGACTTGCGACCGGACTTCATGACGAAATGCTACCTGATTGCCAGCGGATTGCAACGACGTGTTGGGCCGAGCACAATCGCATATCGCCGCCACAATTCTCGTCGCCACAATTCGTCATACTGGGATTGAAAGTACGATATGTGTCATTTTCGTGTGGCGTTTACGGATCGTTCCGAACGCTTTGAACCGCTACTCACGATGAATTCAATGGCGCGGCAAAAGTTTCGGACCTAAACGAATGGTGATGGTCACCACGAAACACCTGCGACCGGCTGCCACGGCTTGCGTGATCGCGATCATCGCTTTCCAAGGCGGCGCAGCGATTGCCGCCGATGCTTCACCTTGGGATGGCGACGCCAGAAGCGCGGTTCGACTGATCGCCGGATCGCGGACCGGCGCTGGGGATGTGCGTGCCGGAGTTGAGATCAAGCTCAAGCCAGGGTGGCACACCTATTGGCGCTATCCGGGTGACGCGGGCGTCCCACCGCGTTTCGACTTCAGCGGATCGCAAAACCTGAAATCGATCGCCGTCAGGTGGCCGGCTCCCCGACGCCTGCCTGAGGACGGTCTCACGACGATCGGATACGACCGTGACGCAATTTTACCGCTTGCCATTGTGCCGGAGGATCCGGCGAAACCGGTCCGGCTGCAACTCAAGCTCGACTATGCGGTCTGCGAGAAGCTGTGCGTACCCGCCGAGGCAAAGGCTGAAATCATGATCGCCGGCGGCTCGTCGGCCCAAGACGCTTCGCTCTTCGCGGCCGAGGCGCGAGTGCCCAGGAAACTCGCTTTAGGTGCAGGGTCGGGCCTGAGCATTCGTTCGATCAAACGCGACGAGAGTGCCGCCAAGCCCCGTATCATCGTCGATGTCGCCGCGCCGCCCGGGACCGCGGTCGACCTGTTCGCCGAGGGCCCGACGGCCGAGTGGGCGTTACCGGTACCCGCAGGGACCGGTACGGTGGACGGTTTGCACCGTTTCGCGTTCGAACTCGACGGCGCGCCGCCCGGCGCCAAGTACCAGGGCACGCCCGTGACCTTGACGGCGGTCGCCGGCGATGAAGCAATCGAGGTCACGACCCGTCTCGACTAATTCGCCGGGCGGGTTAATTTGTGCGATCCGCTCCCCAATGGACGCGGGCGAAACTCAAGAACATCGATTCAACAGTCAGCGAGAGGATGAAACTCATGTCCATCAAGGTCGGCGATCGTCTGCCCGCCGCTACGTTCCGCGTCGTTACGGCCGAGGGTCCGAAACCGTTGTCCACGGACGACGTCTTCAAGGGCAAGAAGGTTGTGTTGTTCGCCGTACCCGGCGCTTTCACGCCGACCTGTCACAAGAATCACCTGCCCGGCTTCGTGAGCAATGCCGACGCCATCAAGGCGAAGGGCGTGGATACGATCGCGGTCACGGGCGTCAATGATCAATTTGTGATGGACGCCTGGAAGAAGGCGAGCGGAGCCGACGGCAAGGTTGAATTCCTCGCCGATGGCAACGGCGATTTCGCCAAGGCCATCGGGCTTTCGCTCGACGCGTCCGGCAACGGTCTCGGGGTTCGGTCCAAGCGTTATTCGATGATCGTCGAGGACGGCGTCGTCAAAGCCCTCAATGTCGAAGAGGCGCCCGGGAAGGTCGACCTGTCCGGCGCCGAGAGCCTGCTCAAGCAACTCTGACGTTCGCCCGCCGATTTCGGGCTATCGAACATCTGTTATTCCGGGGCGGCCCCTGGCCGATTCCCGGAATAATTGTCTCATTTTGCAGAACGTCTTGTTTCCAAATCAATGCGATATGCGATGGCGATAACGGATCGCCGTCACATGGCGTCCGGACAAGGCTGGCGCGATTTCTCGCCGCAACGCCATCGGCGCTTGCCAAGTGATGTGGCACGCACGATGTTAAGGCTGGCCGGAACAAGGTCTCAGCTAACGGCGTTGCTTGCTCGTCGGCCGAAGGTCAGTAGGAGGACGTCATGAACCTGCCTCTCAATCTCCTCGTAGCTGTCGCGACAATCGCTGGTACTGGCGCCGCCAGCGCCCAGACCGTTTACATCCAGGAACAACCTGGAACCGAAACCATCGTCTCCGATCCGGTCGCCGTCACTCCCGTCCAGCGCACCACCGTCTACCGCAACATCATACCGCAAGGCGGCGGGCGGGCGCCGATCGTGCGTGAGCGGATCGTGACCGAGCGCTTTGCGCCCGTAGCTCCGCTGGCCCGTGAACAGGTCGTCGTGGCGCCGAGAGACGCGACCTACGGCTACGGCTACGGCTATGGCGCCCGCGAAGCGGCGTACTACGACTATGGTACCCGTGACGCGGCGTACTACGAGGGCCCGGCGCGGACCTATGAGGTCGCACCCCGCTATGAAGTCGCGCCGCGCGTGGTTACCGAACGGGTCGTCAGGACTGCGCCGCTCGCAATCACCGTGCCGGCGTACCGTACACGCGACGCCTACGCCCGCGTCGCCGGGCCGCGCGAGGTGGTCTACGAGGTGGATACCGCGCCAGTTCTGTCGTGCAAGCAGCGTTATCGTTCGTACGATCCGGTCTCTGGAACGTATCTGGGCTACGACGGCATTCGCCATCCCTGTCGATAGCTGCGTAACGGCACAGAGGATCGGCGCTAATCGCCGCGTGAGAGCGCGCCGCGAGCTCCGGCCCGGATGGCAGCGATGCCATCGCGGGCGAGTTGATCGGCGCGCTCATTGAGGTCGTGGCCGGCGTGGCCCTTCACCCAGTGCCAACGCACCTTGTGAGGGGTAATCGCCGCGTCGAGTCGTTGCCAAAGCTCTATATTCTTGACCGGCTTTTTGTCGGCGGTGCGCCAGCCATTGCGCTTCCATGCCTTGATCCAGGTCATGATGCCGTTGCGTAGGTACTGGCTGTCAGTGTGCAAGTCGACCAGGCAGGGCCGCTTGAGTGCCTCGAGCGCGGCGATCGCCGCCATCAGTTCCATTTGGTTGTTGGTGGTGTGGGCCTCACCGCCCTTCAATTCCTTCACGTGGTCGCCAAATGCCAGGATCGCGCCCCAGCCGCCAGGGCCGGGATTACCCGAGCAGGCGCCGTCGGTGTGAATGACGACATGCGGCTCGCTCATCCGTCGATCCCGTAGTCGCGCGCGCTCTTCACCAGTTGGTGAAAGCGCAGCTTGCGATAGTACTCGATCGGATCCTTGGGCCGCACCAGCGCGCCCGGCGGCACATCGAACCAGTCGACGAGCCGCGTCAGCAGGAAGCGCAAGGCCGCGCCGCGGGCCAGCAGCGGCAGCGCCTCCCGTTCGTCCGCCGACAGCGGCCGGACCGCCGCGTAGGCGGCCAGCAGGCTCCTGCCTCTGGTCACATTGTAGGAATGATCGGTTTCGAAGCACCAGGCGTTCAGACAGATCGCGACATCGTAGGCGAGCGCGTCATTGCAGGCGAAATAGAAATCGATCAGGCCGGAAAGCTTGTCGCCTAGAAAGAACACGTTGTCGGGGAACAGGTCGGCGTGAATCACGCCCTGAGGCAACGGCCGTGGCCACTCTTTTTCGAGGTGCGAAAGCTCGGCCAGCAGAAATGGCTTCAGATCGCGCTGCAATTCGTCCGCCCGCCCGCAACAAGTCTCATAAAGCGGCCGCCAGCCTTCGACCGAGAGGGCATTGGCGCGCCTGCCGGCGAAGTCGAGCCCGGCAAGATGCAGCTTCGCCAGCGCTTCGCCGAGCGCCGCGCAATGCTCGCTGCTCGGCCGCCTGATCCACATGCCGTCGAGAAAGGTGATCACCGCGGCGGGCCGGCCGGCGAGGCGGCCCAGCACTTCGCCGTTGCGGTTCTTGACCGGCTGCGGGCAGGTGATCCCGCGCGCGTGGAGATGCTCCATCAGGCCGAGGAAGAACGGCAGATCGTTGGCGGCAACGCGCTTCTCGTAGAGCGTCAGAATGAAATAGCCGCGGCTGGTATGAACCAGAAAGTTGGAATTCTCGACGCCTTCGGCGATCCCCTTGTAGGACAGCAGTTCGCCGATGTCATAGCTGGCGAGAAATGCCGCGAGGTCTTCCGCCGCGACATCGGTGTAGACCGCCACGCGTGATTACTCCGCGGCCTCGTTCTCCCTGAGCACCCGCGGCAGCGGAAAGAACATGCTCTCCTCGGCGGTCGTGACGGTTTCAACCTTCACGTCATAGCGCTCGGCGAAAGCCGCGATCACCTCCTCGACCAGGACCTCGGGCGCCGAAGCGCCGGCGGTTACGCCGAGGCTCTGGATATCGCCGAAGATCGACCAGTCGATGTCGGCCGCGCGGTTGACCAGTGCGGCGCGTGTGACGCCGGCACGTTCGGCCACTTCCTTCAGCCGCTGAGTGTTAGACGAATTCGGCGATCCGACCACCACCATCGCATCGACTCGCGGAGCCACCTGCTTGACCACCTCCTGGCGGTTGGTGGTGGCGTAGCAGATGTCTTCCTTGTGCGGCCCGTGAATCTGCGGGAATTTGGCCTTGAGCGCGGCGACCATGTCGGCAGTGTCGTCGACCGACAGTGTGGTCTGCGTCACGTAAGCAAGGTTTGCGGGGTCGCGCGGCACAAAGGTTTCGACCTCCTCCACCGTTTCGATCAGCGCGATCGCGCCGGCCGGGAGCTGGCCGATGGTTCCCACCACTTCGGGATGGCCGGCATGGCCGATGAGCAGAATTTCGCGGCCGCGCTTGTGATGGATTTCGGCTTCGCGATGCACCTTGGTAACCAGCGGGCAGGTGGCGTCGAGCGCGAAGAAGTTGCGCTTCTTGGCCTCGTCCGGGATGGATTTCGGTACGCCGTGGGCGGAGAAGATCACCGGCGCCTGAGTCTCTGGAACCTCGTCGAGTTCCTCGACGAAAATCGCCCCCTTGGCCTTGAGGCTCTCGACCACGAAGCGGTTGTGCACGATCTCGTGGCGCACATAAACCGGCGCGCCGTAGCGGGCGATGGCCTGCTCGACCGTATCGATGGCGCGCACCACGCCGGCGCAAAACCCGCGCGGCGAGCACAACAGCACCTTCAGGGCAGGCTTCGATCCGGTCGCATCGGGTGGAGAAACGGTCATGCAAACCTCGATTAGGCGGTAGGCGCCCATTCGACATGGCCTCGCGGCCGGGCTCTGTCAAGCAAACGACCGTCTCCTCGCCGGCCGAATTGGCGTATCATGAGGTGGGGACGGATAGCCCGCCTGAGAACCGCAAGATAATCCATGAGATGGAGCACGAAAATGGCCTGTCGGGGGCTTCTTTGCCTGTTTGCAGCAGTGACGGTGGCGACGGTTGCCGCCGCCCCCGCCATTGCGCAGGACTTCCCACACAAGGTCGTCACCGTCATCGTCCCCTATCCGGCGGGCGTGCTGGGCGATCTCCTGCCGCGCGCCATGGCGGATGTCCTGGCGCTCCAGATGGGTGTCAACTTCGTCGTCGATAACAAACCGGGCGCGACGCAGATTATTGCGGCCCGCCTCGCCGCCGCGGCGAAGCCCGACGGCGCGACGCTGTTCTTCGGCAGCGTTACCAGCCTTGCCATCAATCCGAGCCTCAAGCGGTCACTGCCCTACGATCCGGTGAACGATTTCGAGCCGATCTCCCTTACCTATATCTCTCCGCAGTATCTGATTACACGCCGCGACCTTCCCGCCAATTCGCTGCCAGAGTTCATCGCACTCGCCAAGCAGGCACCAGGCAAGCTCAACTTTGCTTCGATTGGGGCGGGCTCGTCGACGCATCTTGCCGGAGAACTGCTCAAGACGCTCGCCGGCATCAACATGACGCACATTCCCTATACGGGCTCGGCGCCGGCCGTGCGCGATACCATCGCGGGCCATGTCGATCTGACGTTTGCGGGCCGCGGCGTGACTTACGCCGACGCCGGCTTGGTGAAGGCACTCGGCGTCACCAGCGTCAAGCGCACAACCGCAGCACCGCAGGTGCCCGCCATCGCCGAGTTCGTGCCGGGCTACGAGGCGAATGTCTGGTTCGGATTCCTGGCACCGGCCGGCACGTCCAAAGAAATCATCGACCGGCTGTCATGGGAGATCAAGCGGGCAATCGACTCCGGTGCCGTCGCCGAACGGCTCAAGGCGGCGAAGTCCGAGGTCGAATTGGTTGGGAGCACACCGGCGGAATTCCGCGCCTATGTCCAGAAGGAAATTCCTCGCTGGCGCGATGTGCTCAAGACGGCCAATATCCCAGCAGAATGATCGGCGCATTCCGCCGCAATTTCACTGCAATCAACTTCGGATCGGCGCCTTTTCCCAAAGGCCGCGCAGGCTTGCGCGGAACGGATTCATGTCAGTAGTATTACGGTTCAGCGAGAGTTTGATGACAATCAGAGGCGGGATGGATGCAGTTCGACTGGCTGGCGTGGTCAAATCCAGTGGCCGTCTGGTGGGGCTTCCTGCTCGTTGTGAGCAGCGCCAATGTCGCGCTGTGGCTGGTGCTTCATCGTCACATCCGAACCCGGCGGTACAACGCGTTCCAGGTCGAACTCATGGTCCTGCTGTGCGCGGCGTACGTCTTCGGCTGTGCGTTTCGATCAATTCTACCGCGAGCCGACGTGCAGAGAATTTGCCTGTTCGATACCTGGCTATCGAGTGTCATGGTCGGGCGATCCGTGGCAACCGTCGCCGAGATCTGCTTCGTGATCCAGTGGGCGATTATCCTGCGGCTCCTCGCCAATATCGCAAAATCGGATACGGCGCGGAATATCGCGAACGCGATCGTTCCGCTGATCGTGGTCGCGGAGATATCTTCCTGGTACGCGGTCATCACCACCAGCTATCTCGGCAATACGATTGAAAATTCGATCTGGACGGTCACGTTCCTGCTGATCGCGGTCGCGCTGTTGCGGCTGCTGTTCGCGTTCCGCGGCCTGCTGCAGGGTGCGATCGGGATCGCCATGGTGGGCGTTGTCAGCTATCTCGTCTTCCTCATCACCATCGATGTGCCGATGTATTTCGAGCGCTGGCAGGCCGATCTCGCCAGCGGAAAAGAGCTTTTGGGCGCGTTCGCCGGCCTGCACGATGTCAGCACGCGCTGGTTCGTCACCCATGATTTCGCGCAGTGGAAGGACGAGATCGCCTGGATGTCGCTCTATTTCAGCGCCGCGGTGTGGTCGAGCCTGGCACTATGTGCCGTCGGCCTGGTCGCGGACCGGTTGCATCACTACCGCCACGACGCGTCGAGAGCACGTTTGCCCGCCCCGCGCCTCCTTCTGGAACCGCGTCGCTAATTGCCGGCTGATCCTTAGCTTGTCCGGCCTTGCGGTCGCGGCGGCGTTGCGCCAGTGCGCATCGAGGTGCAAATCTGGGAGTGGGCCGACAAGTTGCGCGCGTCGCCACAGGCCTGCTGCAGAGTTCGAACGCCGCCGGACCTGCTGCGGCTTAGAAACGTGCTAAGCATTGCATCTCACGGGATGCCCAGCACGTTTTGCCCCCAAAGCCGACGATGTTCAATGAACACTGCCATACGCTCCATTCTGCACCCGACCGATTTTTCCGATCTGAGCGCCGCGGCGCTGGCGCACGCCGTACGGATCGCCTTGGCTGCCAGGGCCAAATTGCACCTCCTCCACATTGCCCAGCACGACACCGAAGGCGACCCGCCGTTTCCGAACGTGCGGCGCCTGCTCGTGCAATGGGGGCTGTCCGCTGAGGATGACCCGCCATGGGTCGTATCGGACAATCTCGGCCTTGAAGTCGATTGCACCACCATCAAATGGCAAGATCCAACCGACGGCATCGTCAGCTTTCTGGGCCGGTACTCGGCGACTGACCTCGTCGTGCTGTCAACGCACGGCCGGGACGGGATCGATCGCTGGCTGAAGGGATCGGTGTCGGAAACGCTGTTCCGCCGTCTCGCAATCCCGGCGCTTTTTCTGACAAAGGGTGCGCGCGGCTTTGTGAGTCAGGTCAACGGCGAACTCCGGCTGCGGCGGGTGCTGATTCCGGTGGATTTCTCACCGGCGCCGAGCGAGGCAGTCGAAACCGTTCAGCGGTTCTGCAGGCTGCTGAATGCTTCAAACATCGCGGTGCATCTCCTGCATATCGGGACATTCCGCGCCATCCCTGAACGCCGCGCCGTCAAGTGAGCCGCCGCTACCGCCGATCATTCTGCGAACCGGCAATGTCGTCAGGTCGATCGTGGATGCCGCCACCGAATTCGACGTTGATTTCATCGGCATGCCCACCGCCGGGAACCATGGCGTTCTCGACGCGCTGCGTGGCAGCACCACCGAACGCGTGATCCGTCACGCGCCTTGCCCGGTCTTCGCAATCCCCGTGCTGTAGCTCGGACCCGCTCACGCGGCGACATAAAGGGTTGCGTGAACTCGCTGAAGTAAAAAAGACGGCAGCTTACCTGCCCCCGAGCCAATCCTCATAACGCGCGTACAATTCCTCGGTCTCCGCCTCGCTATCGCGATAGACCACCGGCGCCAGCGGGCGACCGACGGCCGTCAGCCGCGCCGCCATGTAGCGGTACTGTGCGGGATATTGGGAGAAATCGCCCGCCTTGAAAAGCTTATCGAATGCCTCCGACGGTTCGACCGGGTCGAGCCGATCGCGCTCGTAGATGGCGCAACGTTCGCGGATCGCCCAGCGCCCGTCGCGCCGCTCCAGGCGGTCGAGGAAGCGCCCGTGCGAGGCCATGTCGACCGGCACGCCGTGGATATCCTGTCGCACATGGATCACGATCGAGGTCTCGCCGATGGCGCGCTCGCCGCTGACGCGCACCACGGAGGGCAGAATGTGATGCTTGGAACGCTGGCCGGCCGCGAAAGCTGCGCGACTGCGGTCGACGAACTGCGGAAACGGCCCGCTAAACCAGGAGACGGAAATCGTTCCGTCGGGCGTGAACGTCGCCAGCAGTTCCGGCCATTTGCCCTGATCACGGCAGAGGCCCCAGCGCTGGATCACCTCGGCGCAGGCGAATTTATCGTTGATGTCCATGAATTGCGTTTCCCCTCCAGTATGGCGGTTCAGAAGTCCGCATCGTTCTAACCGGGAGTCCGACATGCGGACTTCTGAACCAAGCCACACTAGATCGAAAAGTTGCTAGTGTCCTTCGATTCCGAAGTTCGCAAACCAGGGTGCCGCGAATTGATGCGAACCTCGGAATCGGGACACTAGCCTCCGCATGGCTTGCCCAGCATGGTCCAGCGGCAGGTTGTGCAATTGGTGTTTCGCGGCCCGCTTGCTAGGATTGGTTTGGTGAATTGAAAAAAGCAGCCATGCTGAAGTTGCTCCGCACTTTTGCCTTTTCGACCGCCGCAACGCTGATTGCCACTGCGGGGCATGCCGAGACCTATCCGTCGAAGCCGATCAAGCTCATCGTCTCGACTTCGGCCGGCGGCATCACCGACCTGCTGACGCGCATCCTGGGTGCCCACATCACGGTCAAGACCGGCCAGCCGGTTGTGGTCGACAACCGCCCCGGCGCTAGCGGCAATATCGCCATGGACGCGGTGGCCAAAGCCGCGCCCGACGGCTACACGCTCGGCGTCGCCAATACCGGTAATATTCTGGTCAATCCTCATCTGATGCGGCACATGCCATACGACCCCGCGAACGATCTCGCGCCGGTTGGGCCGATCGGCTCGGTGCCCCTTTTCCTGGTGATGAACAGCAATGTGCCTGCCAGAAACCTGCAGGAGTTCGTCGCCTACGCCAAAGCCAACCCGGACAAGGTCAGTTACGCGTCGGCCGGGGTGGGCACAACGCCAGATCTGGCGGCACGCGAATTCGGCCGGCGCGCAGGGCTGAAATTCGTGTTCGTGCCATTTCGCGGAACCGCGCCAGCGGTCAGCGCGGTGCTGGGCGGCGACGTGCAGGTGACGTTCGTCTCGATGGGCCCGCACATCGAGTTCGTCCGCCAAGGCAAGTTGCGCATCCTGGGCGCCGCGACGCCGCAGCGCCTAGCGTATCTGCCGGATGTTCCGACCTTCGGCGAGCAGGGCTTTCCGGGATTTGAGACTTCGACCTGGTTCGCGGTCTTCGCGCCACGCGCAACGCCGAAGCCAATTGTCGATCAGATCAATGGCTATACCCGCGAACTCGCCCACGACGCCGATGCGAGAAAGCGGCTCGATGCCAATTTCGTCAACCCGATGGTCATGACCACGTCGGAATTCGCCGGTCTCGTCAAGGCGGACGCCGTCAAATGGGAACGGATCGTGCGCGATTCCGGGGCGAAACCCCGTTGACCACAACGCGCGATCCTTCCGCAAATCCCCACGCCACAGCGAACAGAGAAGCCGCATGAAGGCGATCGTGATCCATGAATTCGGCCCGCCGGACGTTCTCACGTATGAGGATGTGCCGGACCCCGTGCCGCGCGAGGGCGAGATCCGCATCCGCATCCACGCCGCCACGGTCAATCGCGTACTCGACGTGAGCCTGCGCGCAGGCCGCGAAGGCTCGCGCGGCGTCACGCTGCCGCTTACGCCGGGCGTCGATTGCGCCGGTATCATCGATGCCGTCGGCCCGGGCGTGAGCAATTGGCGTCCGGGAATGCGGGTCGCCGCCGCCGGGATGATGCCGCTGCAGCTTACGTCCGAGAACGGCGAAGGCTATTCCGGCCCGATCGGCATGATGGGCATCAAACGGCCGGGCGGATTTGCCGAAATGGTGACGGTGCCAGCTTGCGCGGCGATCGAACTTCCCGATCAGCTCGATTTTCACCACGCGGCCGTCGTCATGCGCCATGTGCCGACCGCCTGGAACCTGCTGTTCAACGTTGCCGGCCTCAAGGCCGGCGAAAGCGTGCTCATCATGGGGGCCGGCGGAAATCTTGGCTCCATCGGCATTCAGATCGCGAAGAACGTCATCGGCGCAAAGGTGATCGCGGCCGCCGGTTCGGACGATCGCGCGGCGGTCGGCCGCGAACTCGGCGCCGATTATGCGATCAACTACACCACGCACGATCTCCACACCGAGGTCATGAAGGCAACGGGCGGCAAGGGCGTCGATGTGCTCTACGACAACATCGCCAACCCGAAGGTGCTGCCGCAGGCATTCCGCACTTTGGGCTACGAAGGGCGTCTGGTGACGGCCGGCGCCCACGGCGGGCCGGACGTGACGATCAACTTTTCGCACCTCTATCACCAGCGGATCACCATCAAGGGCATGCCGGGCTATCATCCACCCGATGTGCCGAAATGCTTTGCCGCCGCGGCCGAGGGTCTCATCAAGACGCAGATCGAGCGGGTCCTGCCGCTCTCGCGCGCCAGCGAGGCGCACCGGGTGGTTGAATTGGGGGAGTTGCAGGGCAAGATCGTGCTCGACCCGACCCTCGGCTGAACGCGGAAAATCGCGCGAAATCAGCGGTAAATCAGCCATTGCGCCGGGCGGACGGGAGTGCCTATATTCGGCTCATTCCCGTCATCCCCGATGACATCCAGGCTTCGCCCGATGGGGCGGTCGGAGCGCAGAGGAGATTTGACCATGAGCGAAGCACCATTGATGCCGAAAGCCACCGCCGTTTGGCTGGTTGAGAATACTTCGCTCGCGTTCGATCAGGTCGCTGACTTCTGCAAGCTGCATCCGCTCGAAGTAAAGGCGATCGCCGACGGCGACGCCGCGCAGGGGATCAAGGGCTCCGACCCGGTGCAGACCGGCCAGCTCACCCGCGAGGAGATCGATAAGGGCGAGGGCGACCCCAGCTACAAGCTCAAGCTGCTCGATCCGAAGGTCCGCCTGCCCGAGCCCAAGCGCAAGAAGGGGCCGCGATATACGCCGGTGTCGCGCCGGCAGGACCGCCCGAACGCGATCCTCTGGCTGGTGCGCAACCATCCCGAACTGAAGGACAGCCAGATCATGCGGCTCGTCGGCACCACCAAGACGACGATCGCGGGGATCCGCGAACGCACCCATTGGAACGCCCAGAACCTGCAGCCGATGGACCCGGTGACACTCGGACTTTGTTCCCAGATCGATCTCGATCTCGAAGTGCATCGCGCCGCGAAGGAGAAACCGATCGACGTCGAGTCGCAAGGCGCCACGCTGCTTCCTGCTTCGGAAACCACGATCCGCCCGCGCGACCCCGAGCCGGTGGAAAACACCAAGCAAAGCGAGCAGGCCAATGTCGACGCCGTGTTCGCCAAACTCAAGCGGATCGGCGGCACCAAGGGCGAGTAGCTGGCCCGAGCCGTTTGGGCGTCAGGGCGCCGGCGTCTTCACGCAGGCAATGACGAGCGGGTTATTCGCCGGCCCGCGGGCGCGGCAGGTCGCGGACCGTTCCGTCGGAAAGACCACCGGGATGTGCGTGGCCCCGCAATGGGCGGTCAGCAGGATCTCATCCTCGTTGCATTGCGCCGTACAGCCGGCTTCGTTGCAGGGTGTCCTGACGACGCGCATACCCGCGGAACTGCCCGCCGGACCTTGCGGACCGGCGTCGCCGCGCGGACCCGGCGGTCCCGGATCGCCCTTTGGGCCAGGCTGACCCTGGTCGCAGGCCGATAGTATTGCCGCGGCGCCGATCATCGTGACTGCCCAAAGGCGACGCCTGGCGCAGCGCGGTGTCATCCTGCTTCCGCTCACGCCGCGACGGTCTGCTCGCGGAAGGCCGGCATGATGTCCAGCGCGAGCCGGCTCAGCGATTCGCGCTCCCAGGCCGCATTGGGTCCGGCCCAGTCCACGGCGGACAGCAGCAGCGTCCCGAACGGACCGACCTGCTCACGCATCCTGATCAGTTCCGACAGCACGGTCTTGGGCGAGCCGAAGATCGTGCGCTGGCCGATCAGGGTGTCGACCGTCACCTCATCGTCGCGCATGTCGGGCCGTGACTTGAACACGCCGATGCGCCCGATCTGGCTGTAGACCTTGTGCATGTGACCGTAGAAATGCCGGTAACCGCTCTCGGGACTGTAGACGTGGGCGCGCGCTTCCTCGTCGGTCGCCGCGACATGGACGGAACGGCAGATGCGCCATTTGTTGCCGTCCGCCGGGCGACCGGCGTCCTGGCAGCCCTGGCGATAGAGCGCCCAGTGCGCGGCGAGCCCCTCGTTCGAAAGCAGCGGCGCCGAAATCACGCTCCAGCCCTTGCGGCCCGCGACCTTCACGGACGCGCTGTCGGGCGTCGATGACGGGATCGCGATCGGCGGATGCGGCTTCTGGTAGGGCTTCGGCAGCCAGCCGAAATTCAGTCCCGGATTGAGCGTGTCCTTGATCCGCGTGGTCCAATACTTGCCGGCGAGATCGTAGGGCGGATCGCTCGCCCAGATTTGTTGAATCATCTCGATGGATTCGGCCAGCATCCGGCCGCGCTCGCCCGGGTCGGTGGGCGCATTCATCATTTCGATGTCGGTCGGCGTCGAGCCGGTGCCGATCCCGAGGATGAAGCGCCCCTTGCTGAGGTGATCGAACTGCGCGGCCTCGGCGGCGATCATCGCCGGGTGATGCAGCGGCGCATTGATGACGCCGGTGCCGAAAATCAGCCGTTCGGTTCGCGGCAGGAGGCTCGCGGCGAACATCAGCGGCGACGGGTAAGGCTCGGTCGCGGCGGTGAAGTGCTCGCCGATGAACAGTTCATCGAAGCCAAGCTTTTCGAGCAGCAGCGCTTTCTCGGTGTCCTCGGCCAGATACTCGTGCATGGCTCGGCCGGCCGGGTGCAGCGGCATCATGAACATCCCGAGGCGCATGATTTTTCTCCGTTTGGTGTTGATTGGCGGCGCTCACCGCTGGACTCGATGATCGGACCGCGTGGCGGCTACGGAATCCGTTTGACCGGCTTGCTGTCGAGCCCGAACAGCCGGGCCGCATTGCCGCCGAGAATGCCGCGCTTGCCCTTCTCGTCGAGGAACGGCAGGTCGTAGATCGTGCTCGGCAGGTCGAAGTCCCAGTGCGGATAGTCCGACGACCACAGCAACTGGGTATCGGCCTTGATCATCTTGAAGGTCGCTTCGAGAATCGACTTGTCGGCCGGCTTCTCCATCGGCTGCGAGGAATAGAACATCTCGCGCATGTATTCGCTCGGCTTGCGCTTGAGCGACGGACAATCCGACGTGCGCATCAGGTAGGAATGGTCGAGCCGCTGCATCAGGCAATACGCCCAGGTCAGCCCGCTCTCGATCCACATCGTCTTGAGCTTGGGGAAGCGCTCGGGGATGCCGTTGACCACCCAGTTGGTCATATGGACCATGTTGAACCACATGAAGCCGAGCGCATGCACGGAGATGAAGCGGTTGGTCATCGCCAGTGACTGGTCGCTCCAATTGTATGCGGCGTGGAATGCGATCGGCTTGCCCATCTCTTCCAGGAGCGCGTAGGTCTTCATATAGGCGTTGTCGTGCACCGGCTTATAACGGGGTGACGTTACCATGAAGCCGACCACGCCCTTCTTGTCACCGAAGTCCTTCACGGTCTTGTAGGCCGCCTCCGGCTCGTTGAACGGCAGATACAGCATCGACACGATGCGCGGCTCGACCGCCAGGATGCGTTCGCAGAGCCAGCGGTTGTAGGCGCGCGACAGCGCGGTCTCGACCTCGGGTTGCGGATGGGTGCCCAGAAACAGCATCGGGGTGGGGAACATGCAGGAATAATCCACCCCCATCGCATCCATCCATTCGAGCGTCATGGCGATGTCGCGATGCTTGCCGCCGGGCTTGTCGTGGCGGCGGATGTCGTGGGTGCGGGCGTCGTGACGGGTGATGCGGCCCGAAATGTCCTGGTAGCCGACCGTGCCGCCCAGCATCGAGGCGCGCTGGCCGCGCTTGGAGGATTCGAGCGCCTGCTGGCGGATCACCGGGCTCTCGATGTACTGGAACACTTCCTTGTAGGATTCGCTCTCGTAGTGGTGCGCGTCCACGTCGACGATCAGGAAGTCCTGATAGTTGCGCTCGCGCGCCTGCTGGGAAGCATGTTCGAGATGCCGCGTCGTCGTATAGTCGTCCGCCGCCAGCTTGCGGACTTCATTGCGGGCCATGTCCATGAGCGTTCTCCCTCAGCGCATGATCGCGAATTGTGGGAACCGGTTCGGAAAGGATCAGGCGCGCTAACTAAGCCACGACAAAGATATCGTCGCCACGCTGCACGACGTCGAATTTCTTCAAGCGCAGCCGGCGGTCGCCGACGCATTGGCCGGTCTTGAGCTCGTACTCATAGCCGTGCCAGGGGCAGACGAAGTGCACGTCATCACCGAACACCTGGCCCTGATAGGTGCGGTCGGGCGCGATCACGTCCTCGACCCGGTTGATCATGATTCCCTCGCAGGCCGGACCGCCGGAGTGGGCGCAGTAATTACTGTAGGCGTAATAGGCGCCGTCCTTGCAGAACACGCCGATTTCCTGCTTGCCGGCAACGACGATACGCCGGTCGCCGTCCTGCAGGTCGGCGGCTTTGGCAACAAAGCATTCGGGCATTGCGAGCCTCCCCGTTGCGCCTTGATCATAGCACCAGGGCCGGTACTGCGCGCAATCCGGCAGGCGCGAATCGTTCTCGCCGGTGCCGTGTATCAGTCGGATAGGAAAAGTGAGACCTGGGCGATCACGCTACCGCCTTTTGCGAGGAAATCGGGTTCTCCGCGCGCGGACCACGCGCCCGATCTGCCGCCCGCCGTAGGGAAATTTGCGCCGCGATGACCGGCGCGAGTTGCGCCAAGGGCGCCGTCATGAATGCTATTGGCCAAGTTAACGACCCGGCCGCACGCGGAGCAATAAACGGTTGATCTAACAACTGGTTATCCATAGGCTGCACGGCGAAAAGGCAGAGACTGGGCGGCGTCTCGGCGGTCATCGCCATCCGGATACAAGCCATGCGGGCCGGGACCAGCGGTCGTCACACCAACGGGCAGAATCCATCCGCAGCGGCCCGACGTCGTCGGATTGATCTTGAACATTCGTTCATCCCGCCGATTGGCGTTCTCCGCCGCAATATCAACATTTCCTGGGGGCGAATAGGCGTCCGCATGTCCCTATTCGCCCGCTTCCCCGCGCTGGTGCTGGTCGCCATCGCGCTTTTTCTATCGTCCGGCGCCACCGCACAGCAGCTTGCGGACGAACCGGGCACCGAGCCTGTCCGGCGCGAGATCCTGGCGTTCTACGACAGCCGCGAAGAACCACGGCCCGACCTGACGCGCATTCACCGGTTCGCCGAGATGCCGCTGAATTATTTCGGCTTCGTACTGACCTACTGGGACGTCAATTCCGGACTCCCGCCCCCGGAACGCGTGGCAAATATCCGCGGCATGATGTCTTGGTTCCGTCGGGCTCAGCCGGGCGCGTTCTACGACTGGGCGCAGCGGGTGGTGGCGCGCGGCGTTCGCATGGTGGTGATCGGCAACAGCGGGCTTCCATCCGGGAACACATCGCTCGCCGATGCCAATAAGCTGTTTGCCGAAATCGGCTTCGGGCTGAGCGGAGCCGGCGTCGATATCACTTATGGAACCCGTATCCTCCATCGCGACGAACTCATTGGCTTCGAGCGGCCGCTCGATCCGGTGCTGCCGCCCTTCCCCATCGTCGGCACCTTTGGCCACGACGTATCGTCGCACCTGATCCTGGAGCACCGCGAGGGAAGTCTGGTCCTGGCCAGCAGCGTGGTCCTGACCAGCAATCGCGGAGGCTACGCGGCAAACGGATATTTCGTCTACGAAGAACCGGGGACTGCGCGAACAAAATGGATTGTCGATCCGTTCGCTTTCTTTCAGAAGGCGTTCGGGGTCGAAACCATGCCAATCCCGGATGTGACGACACTGTCGGGCCGTCGCACCTGGTTCAGCCACATCGACGGCGACGGCTGGAACAATGTTTCGAGTATCGAGGCCTACCGAGATAAGCCGACCATCGCCTCGCTTGTGATCCTGCGCGAACTCATCGCTCCTTACCCGGATCTTCCGGTCGCGGTTGGCGTGATCGGTGCCGATGTCGACGAGCGATACGGCACGCCGGAGGCCGCGCGCCAAGCCGCGCGCGAACTCTACGCCTTGCCGCAGGTTGAAGTCGCCACGCACTCCTACACGCATCCCTACCAGTGGAGCTTTTTCGAAAACTACGACCGCCGCCTGGAGGAGCGCCTCATCGGCCCGGATGAAAGCGAATGGAAATCGGTGCTCAGCGATCGCATGCGCAAGCTGGCGAGGCGGCTATTCCCCGGTTTCGTGCGCAAGAGCTCGGATGTCGCCGAAGGCAAATTCATCGAGGAAGACCCGCCGCGCGCCTATAGCGAATTCCCGTTCGATCTCGACCAGGAGATCCGCGGCGCGATCACGGCAGCCGAGGAATATGCCCCGGAGGGCAAGCACGGCACGCTCTATCTGTGGAGCGGCGGCGCTGAGCCGTTCGAAGGCGCCATCGCGCGCACCCGGCGGCTGGGGCTGCGCAATCTCAACGGCGGGGACTCGCGCTACGATGCCGACTATCCGTCGATCAACTACCTGTCGCCGATTTCGCGGGTCGTCGGGGCCGAACGTCAGATCTATGCCGCCAACGCCAACGACTACATCTACACGACCGACGGCGGCGGCCGCGAGCATGGCTTTCTGCACCTGGATGCCACCATCGCTTCGACAGAAAATCCGCGCCGGCTCAAGCCGATCAACGTCTACTATCACATGTTTGCCGGCGAAAAGATCGCGGAGCTTGAAGCCGTTCGCCATCATCTTGACGCTGCCCGGCAGGCTTTGATCACGCCGATCGCCGCATCGCACTATGCGGCAATCGCCGACGGCTTCTTCGCGACGCAAATCTCGTCGCTCGGCGATTCCTCCTGGCTGGTGAAGAATCGCGGTGCGCTGCAAACGGTGCGCTTCGACGATGTCGCCGATCTCTCGGTCGATTTCGCGCGTAGCGTCGGCGTCATCGGCCAGCGCCGCAAGGGAACCTCGCTGTACGTTGCGCTTGACGAGGCTCGCGAGGAGGCCATCGTCGCGCTGGGGCCCAATTCGGCGCAAACCCCCGCCGGATCGGAGCCATACCTGATTGACGGCCGCTGGACGTTCCGCGACATGCGGCGCCGCGAATGCGGGTTCAACGTTCTGGCCAAGGGTTATGGAACGGGTCAGATGAATTGGGGCGGGCTCAAGCCCGGCAGCTATCAGATCACCGCGTATGATACAAAAGACCACTCCTGGGAGGAGGTGGCGGACGTCGGCGAAGACGGTATCCTCGCACTGACGGTCGACGCCGATGCCTTGAACAATCCGGTCACGATCGACGTCACGTGTCTCGGTTCAGGCGCTCAACCCTAATGTTCCGGCACATCGTCCTCATCGTCTCCCTGACCCTCGCCGCACTCGCGGCTGGGTTCGCCATGGTTCCCGGCGAGCGCGAACAATGGACGATGCTGGTTCGCGACGGCCGCAACCAGGAGGCGTTGCGAGTCCTTGAGGCGCGCTATCAGGCCGGTCACCGCGACGTCGATGCCGTGCTGCACCTGCACAAGCTCTACATGGCATTCGCCGACATTGATCATGCGACGCAGATCATGGAGGCGTTTGTCGCCGATCACCCGGATGATCCCGGAGCCCTCACGCTGCTGGCCCGGCACTACGGCGACATCCAGGACAAGCGACGGGAAATTCGCACCCTCGAACGGCTGTTCGTGCTGGCGCCGTCGCTCCCGACCGCGCAAAATTTGCTGGCGTACTATCGCCTGGAGGGCGCGTTCGCCCGTGAGGAAGGTTTGCTGCGGACACTCCTTGCCAATAACCTCATCACGGCAAACGACGCCGAACGGCTCGGTTTGCTGCTGGCGTCGAACGGCGATCTGTTCGGCGCGCGCGACGCCCTCATGCGATTCGACGAGATTGCCAATCCTGAGAGGATTGTCGGGCGTTTTGCGCTGTTCGATGTACTCGTGCAGATTGGCGACAAGACCACGGCGCTGAACAAGGGCGCGTCCTGGACGATCTACTGGCGCAAGGCCAGCGCGCACCGGTCTGGGGGGGCGGACCTTCCGGCCGCCCGTCTCATTCGCATGATGATAGCGCTCGACGAGCCTGCTGCCCGCAAGGCCATTTGCGCTGTGCAGCGCGAGGAATTCGACGGCACTTCGAGCAGCGGGCTCTCGCTATACGCCGGCTGCGACATGAACGGCCCGGAAGCGGAAACCGAGTCGGAGGCCGAAACCGTGCCCGGCAACACCGGGGTGACGAGCGCCGAGTCGCGCGATGAAGTCGGCCGCAGGAGACGCAGGTGAGCGAGACCGGCAGCCCCCTCGGTACCGGCGGCGACCCGCTGAACCGGCCACAGCGGACGTCGCGCTTTCGGCTGGCCGTCGAATTCGCCCTGTTCTTCGCCGTCGCGCTGGTGCTCAAACAGTTGCTGGTCGGTGGCATGAACGGGCCATACCCCAACCCGCTCTGGCTGCCCGTCATCGTGCTCAGCCTTCAGCACGGCCTCGCGGCGGGCCTCGCCGCCACCATCATCGCCACCGGCTTGCAGTTCTCGGGCGGCTTGCCGCCGGCGCTGATGACCGAGGACATGTACTCCTACATCGGCCGGGTGGCGGCCGAGCCCGTAAGCTGGGCCTGCGTCGCGCTGCTGATCGGTCACATTCGCAGCCAGCAGATCGCGCAGGTTGATCAGTTACAGAGCGAACTGGCGGAACGCATCGCGCACGGCACGGCGGTCGCCGATCTGTGCGTCGATTTGCGCGGCCGGACCGAACTGTTGGAGCGCCACATCGCGGCCAGCGCCCATTCGTCCAATGTCGACATCGCGGAGGCGATGCGAGAACTGCACGACTCGACATGGGATGACTTTGCCGAGCGGCTGACGCGGTTCATTATCCTGATGACCGGCACGGCGGATTTTTCGGTCTACCTGCTGCGCGACAATGTTCTCAAGGTCGTGTTCCAGCCGAACGACGAGCACACGCCCGCAGGCGATGTCACCGTATCGCCCGAGGATCCGCTATTCATGGCGGTCGTCACCGAGCGGCGAACGATCTCGGCGCGACGACCCGCCGAGCGGGAAATGCTGGGCAACCGCGGCGTCCTGCTCGGCCCGCTGTTCGACAATGATGCATCGAACCAGGTGATCGGCATGTTCGCGATCGGCGGCAACGCGCTCGACGATCACCCCGAGGACATGGAGCGGCGGTTTTCGCTCGCCGCGATGGAAGTGTCGCGCCTGCTCGGCCGCATCACGCTGAACGAACGATGGCACGCCGCTGCGGTGCCCGGCCAGTCCAACGGTCATCTCAATCCGGATGAAGCTGCGCCCGAGGCCGCGCTGGAAAATGGTGAACAGGGGCTCGCACCGTCTGACGACGCACATGAACGGCCCGGCCGCGAGGTCACGCTGCAATGATCGATTTGGTACAGACATCCGGATCGGAGGTCCCTTCGCAGCGGCTCGACCGATTGGCGTTCGCCGTACTCGACGTGCGACTGCTCGATGCGCTGGTCGCGCTGGTTACATCCGCGGCGAGCCTCGCGGTGCTTGCTTATGGGTTGAGCGCCACGGCACGGCTTCCCGTCTTCATCCTCCTGCATGTCGCCGTGTTGTGCATTCCAGCCGGCCTGATGCTGAAACGCGCGCGGCAGAACGGCGACCTGACGGTTCCCGCCCTGCTGTTGATCGCGACGTGCGCGACCGGGCCGATCGGCGCGTTCGGCTGCGCCGCGATGACGTTGTCGTTGTGGTCGCGGCAACCGTCACCGTCGCGGCTGCAGCAATGGTACGATTATATCTCCGGCGTGGTGGCGCGCAGCCAGGTCGCGCACCTTTACGACGAATTGATCTCCGGCCGGCTGCCGTCCGATCCGGACGCGAAGGTGCCGCGCTTCACGCCGATCCTCCACGGTGCGTCGGTCGAGGAGCAGCAACGCGTGCTTGGCGTCATCGGGCGGCGCTATCACGCCGATTTCCGCCCCGTGTTGCGCGAAGCGCTGCGGCACAAGAACGGGTTCATCCGCGCGCAGGCGGCGGCGATCGCGAGCCGCCTCAGCGCCGAAGAAAAGAGCCGCCTGTGGTCCGCCGGCCAGCCGCCCGATCAAACGGGGCACTAGGTCCGCAGGTGGCTCGAACATTGGCCAACAACCGGCAAGTCGCCGACGTCTGTCTGATCGTGGAAGGGGCCTACCCCTATATCTCGGGCGGGGTTTCGTCGTGGGTGCACGGCCTGATCCGCCGGCAGCCGTCGCTGCGATTTTGCGTCGTCGCCATCCTCCCCGAACCGCCGCCGCCGCAATCGAAATACGGGCCGTTGCCCAATCTCGACGCCATCCACCATCTCTACCTGTCGGGCTCATACCGCAGCGGCGGCTGGCGCCGGCCGCACGCGTTCAACCAAGCCAAATTCGACGAGGCGGTCGGTATCTTCCTGCATAACGGGGGATTGGCGGAACTGGCGCGGATCATCGAACTGCTGGCGCCGCTGGTGAAGGCGCGGCGGACCGCCGACCTGCTCAATTCGAATCTGGCGTGGAAGCTGGTCTGTGATCTCTACGACCGCGCCATGCCGCATGAATCGTTTCTGCACTTCTTCTGGGCCTGGCGGGCGCTGTTCGGCGGGCTGGTCGCGACGCTGTCATTTCCGCTGCCGCCGGCGCGCATCTATCACACGGTCTCGACCGGCTATGCGGGCCTGCTCGCGGCGCGCGCGGCGGTCGAAACCGGACGGCCCGCGCTGATCACCGAGCATGGCATCTACACGCACGAACGGCGCATCGAGATTCTGCAAGCCGACTGGATCGTCGACACGGTCGACAAGGGCTTCGCCATCCACGATCCGCGCCGCGACCTGCGCGACTTCTGGTCCGCCGCATTCGAGAGCTATGCGCGCGCCTGCTATGAGGCCTGCACCGAGGTGATCACGCTGCACGGGGCAAACCAGCCGGCGCAGACCAATCTCGGCGCTGATCTCGCGAGAATGAAGATCATTCCGAACGGCGTCGACTATGAAGGCCTGAGCCGGCTGCCGACCGTCGGCGCGGACGACCCGCCAACCGTGGCGCTGGTCGGGCGCGTCGTGCCGATCAAGGACATCATGACCTATCTGCAGGCAATCGCAGTGCTGCGTACACAGTTTCCCGATCTCGTCGCGCTGGTGCTGGGACCGACCGACGAACAGCCGGACTATTTCGAGGCCTGCAAGGTGGCGGTGGCGGAATTAGGCCTGAGCGACACCGTGCGCTTCACCGGCCAGGTCGACGTCACCGAATATTTCCCGCGCATGCACGTGAACGTCCTGACCAGCCTGAGCGAATCCCAGCCGCTGAGCGTGCTCGAAGCTGGCGCCGCTTCGGTTCCGACCGTCGCAACCAATGTCGGCGCGTGCCGGGAAATCCTGACCGGCAGGCGTGACGAGTTTCCGGCACTCGGCGAAGGTGGAATTCTGACCGACGTATCCTCGCCCGAGCAGACCGCCGCCGCAATCGGCGCCTTGTTGCACGACCCGGCCCGTCGCCAGCGACTCGGCCATGTCATGAAGGAACGCGTCAAGCAGTATTACGATCTCAAGCTGGTCGATGAAGCCTATGCGGCCATCTACCAGCATCATAAAGATGCACCGTCTCAGCCAATCGCGCGCAGGTGACACATGGCAGGCATCGGCTTCGCCCTTGAGCGCCTCTATCGCAGCAACTCGATCACCGACCGGATGGCTTCGTTCGCCCACGCCTCCGTCATCGCGGCAGGTCCGTGTCTGGCCGCCGTGCTGTGCATCTGGCTGATCAGCGCCACGATCAGCGAGCAGGAAGGCAAGACCACAATCGCGGCGTTCCGCGCGCTCGTGATCTACAGCTTTGCGCTCTCCTTCGTGATCACCGCGCCGATCGCGCTCGTCAGCGCCCGGCTGATCTCGGACCGGCTGCACGACCGCGAGGTCGGCGCGGTGCCGGGAATAATGCTCGCGGCATTCGCCCTGTCGACCGGCGTCATCCTGGTGGTCGGCACGCTCCTGTTCGGCCTTGCGCTCGACCTGGAAAACACCGCAAGCGTCGCGGCTGTCGCAAACTGCGCGTTGATCGCGCTGGTTTGGGTCGCCTGCCTGTTCTGCAGCGTCACGCGCGATTACAACTCGGTCACAGCTTACTTCGCCGCCGGCATGCTGGTGGCGGTCGTCGTGGTGACCGCCGGCTACAACATGCGGCCGGACCTTGCGATCATGCTCTGGGGCTTCAGCATCGGTCTCGGCGTGACGCTGTTCGGACTGCTGGTTCGGATCATCTCAACGTTCCCATTTGCGACGACGAGCGTATCGAGGCCGATCCGCGCGCTCGGGCGGGCCTTCATCGTGTACTGGCCGATCGCGCTGGGTGGCCTGTTCGGTGCGGTGGGGGCATGGATCGACAAATGGGTGGTCTGGCTCTCGCCGTTCGGCGTCACGATCCAGAACAACCTCCTGCATGCGCCGCTCTACGACAGCGCGATGTTCGTATCCTACCTGGTGGTAATCCCGGCCTACGCGGCCTTCGTGGCCCACCTCGAAGTGCGGTTTTTTCGCAACTACCGGCTCTTTTACAACAGCATCCTCGAGCATGCGACGTTGGCGCAGATTCGCGCACATGCCCGCCAGCTGCGCGAGGAGACGATCGCCTCGTTGTCCGGCATCACTGTGCCGCAACTTCTGATCTGCGGGCTGGTCGCCTTATCGGCACCATCGGTGATTGAACTGCTCGACATGCAATTCCGTCAGGTCGGGACGCTTCGGTTCGGCCTGATCGGAGCGGTGTTTCAGTTCCTGTTCATCACCTGCTCTTCGCTTACGCTCTATTTCGACCGGCGGTTTGTCTTTCTCATCCTGCAGACATGCTTTATGATCCTGAATGCATCGTTGACCTGGCTCCTGCTGCCGCTCGGCCAGAACTATCTTGGCCTCGGCTTTCTCATTGCCGCGGTGGTCTCAGCGATCATCGCCTATCTCGCCCTGGTGCGGACGCTCTATCGGCTCGACTATCTGACCTTTATCGCGAACAATCCGGCCGTCCGCATCCGAAGGCGGGAGGCGACAGCGCCTTGAGATCCCGGTTCGCGATGTAGCCGACATATCCGAGATCGCGAATTTCCCGAAGCATCGTTGCCGCGCGATCCCGGTTCGCGGTGTACTCGATCGCGAACACCGGCTTGCCCATTGCGACCAGCGGCTTGAGCCGTTTGATCGATTCCGCGATGCTGGCTGGCGTATTGCGAGCATCCCGCTCGCGCTCGCTGTACAACAAGTCCTCGCGTGCGAACCCGTCGATCGTCTGCAGAAACTGCTGGCTGCCAAGCAGGCCATCGCCGTTCTGCGGAATGACCTTGAAATCGCCGCGTTGCGCACGAGCGTAGGCGGCAATGGCGCGGATGAAATCCACCATGTCGGTGGCGGCGAACCGCCGCCGGCGCATCCATTGCTCGAACTTATCGACACCGTCGAGATAGATGCCATCAAAGCCGGCGTCCAGGATGCGATCCAGGTAGGCATTCGGGTTGCCGAATATCAATGCCTGCCATCCCGGGTTCCAGTATTGGACGAGGTAGTTGCCCGGCCAGTCCTTGTTTTCGGGTTCAAGCCATTCCGGGCGGTTGGTGAGCCAACTGTCCTGCCAATAATATCGATAGCTTTCGGCCTCGCCGATACTGAGATAGGCGAAGAGGAAACGCCGCCGGCCGTCCGGCTTCCGCCGCATCATGTTCACGACTTCGCGCGGGAAGGCGGTGGCATTGCGTCTGTCGAACCCATAATCGATCACCACGAGGTCATAGGGGCTCAATTTGATTTCGAGCGGGTCGACGTTCTGGAGTTGAAAGGCCCAGCTCTTGACGCTGCCGAGGCCCGGCGCCTCGACCTGAGCGGGCGCGGAGAATCCGCCGCAGACGCTCACAAGTACGATCAGACCGGCAATGCCACGGGTCAATTTCAGCATAGAGGTCATTTTACACGATCGGCGGCCTTGCGGATGGCGGTCCAAAGCCGCTGCGGTGTCGCAGGCATATCAAGGTGCTCGATCCCGATTCCGGAGAGCGCATCGATGACCGCATTGATCAGCGCCGCCGGGCTCGGCGTGATGCCGGCCTCACCGCCGCCCTTGACGCGCAAGTCGTTCCCCTTGCCCCGGTACGGGTCCTCGGTGAGATCGACGTCCATGTGGGGAAAGTGATCCGCGCGCGGCATGGCGTAGTCCAGGAAACTCGCGGACAGCAGTTGGCCCGAGCCGGGCTCCCAGACCAAAGCCTCCAGCATCGCCTGGCCCATCCCCTGCGCGACGCCGCCGTGCACCTGGCCGTGGAGGATGAGCGGGTTGATCGCCTGGCCGCCGTCGTCGATCGACGTGTAGCGGCGAACCTCGACCACGCCGGTCTCCGGATCGACCTCGGCCTCGCACACCGCCGCGCCGGTCGGATAAGCCGGAATGCGCCCGGTAAACGTCGCTTCCGCGCCGAGCGGTGCGCGCAGATCGTCCGGCAGGTCGGGATGATCGCCGATCGCGCGCGCGACATCGAACAGGCTCAGGCGCCGATTGCTGTTCGGCGCGGTGAACAAGCCTTCGGTGAACGAGATGGCGTCTTCGGGCACGTCGAGTAGAACCGACACGACCCGGCGCGCCTTACCGACAATCGTCCGCGAGGTTTCGACCATTAATGAGCCGGCGAGCCGCATCGAGCGGTCGGAATGCGTCCCGCCGCCGGACGCGAGCGTCGCGCTGTCGCCGCTCACGAAGTTGATCGCGTCCGGCGCAACGCCAAGCTGGTCCGCCATCACCTGCCGGAAGCTGGTTTCGTGGCCCTGGCCGCTCGACTGGGTTCCGACGATGAGGTCGACGGCGTCGGGAGAGACGGTGACCTTGACGCGCTCGTGCGGCATGCCGACCGGGGTCTCGACATAATTGGCAACGCCGATTCCCAGCAGGCGGCCGCGCTTCTTCGCCTCGGCGCGGCGTTTGGAAAATCCCTCCCAGTCGGCAACATCGAGCACGCGCGCGAGATTCGCGGCGAATGCCCCGCTGTCGTAGGTGAGCCCGGTGGCGGTACGGTGGGGCAGCTTGTCATGCGGGATGAGATTGCGGCGGCGCAGTTCGACGCGGTCGATCTTGAGACGGCGTGCCGCGATGTCGAGCATCCGCTCCATCACGGCAGTCGCCTCAGGCCGGCCGGCGCCGCGGAACGGCGCGGTCGGCACCGTATTGGTCATCGCGGCCCGCAACCGGACATGCGCGACCGGCACGTCGTAGACCGTCGGCGCGACCCGATAGCCGTTGCTGAGCGGCACGTACGACACCGTGTGCGCGCCGGTATTGGCGGTCAGCTCCAGGTCCATCGCCAGGATGCGGCCGCGCTTGTCGAAGCCAAGCCGCGCCCTGGTCGCGACATCGCGGGCGTTGTAGTCGGTGAGGAACGCTTCGGTGCGGTCGCCGGTCCATTTCACCGGCCTTTTCAACCGCTTAGCTGCCCACACCACCGCCACCTGCTCGGGATAGAGATTGGTGCGGGAACCAAAACCACCGCCGACATCCGGGCAGATCACGTGCACCTGCTCCTGCGGCACCTTGAAACACACCGCGAGCGGATGCCGGATGCGGTGCACGCCCTGGCAGCCCGAGATCAGAATGTATTTGTCGTCAGCAGGTTGGTGGTCGCCGAGCGCCGCGCGCGGCTCCATGAAGCCGCTGGCAGTACGCTGATTGACGATGGTCTCCTCGACCACCAGATGGGCCCCGGCGAGGGCGGATTCGACGGCGTTTCGGTCACCGAATGTGTTATCGAGCGCCAGATTGTCGGGCGCTTCGGCCCATATCGATGGTGCATTCGGCGCCAGCGCTTCGAACACATCGGTCACCGCGGGCAGAGCCTCGTACTCGACCGCGACCGCCTCCGCGCCATCGCGGGCCGCTGCGACGCTCTCGGCCAGCACCATGGCGACGGCCTCGCCGACGAAGCGCACCCGCTCGACCGCGAACGGCAGTTGCGGCTCGTCGAGAATCTTGCAGTCCGGCGTCGGCAGGAACGACGGCACCTTGATGTCGATCGCGTCGCCCGGATTCGGGAAGTGCGGCATGCCGGCGAATCCGTCATCGACATAGTCGCGGCCGGTCAGCACCGCGACCACACCGGGCAACCCAAGGGCGGCGGACGTGTCGATCCGCAGGATGCGCGCATGAGCGTGCGGCGACCGCACGAAGATCGCGTAGGCCTGGCCGGGCAGCGACATGTCGTCGGTATAGCGGCCCTGCCCGCGCACCAGCCGCAGGTCCTCGAAGCGCGGCATCGGCCGGCCGATGTAAGGACCGCGCGCCGGCCCGCCTCGTTCGCACCGCCGTGCCCTGCGCTCATCCCCGTCCCTCGCCTCTGCCTGGTTTTGCCTGTTTGCGGGCACCCTATCGAAGCCGGCATACCGTTGCCAATCGGGTGCGCCTGCCGGTCGATGCCGCACCGCAATCAAGCCAACGGCACACAACGCTGACCGTCATCCTGAGGTGCTCGGCCGAAGGCCGAGCCTCGAAGGATGCACGGCCCGAATGCTGCCGCCGATTGGGGCCGTCGCCCTTCGAGGCTCGCTTCGCTCGCGCCTCAGGGTAACGGGCAAAGAGAGTTGCGGTTGGTAACCTGCAACTCCAAGCACTATGCTTTCGCCAGGATGGGGCGGCCGGTATAGTCCGCCGCATGAACATCGTCGAAAAAACGCCGGCAACATCCCCATCTGCGGCTATGGACTTTGATCGGTTCCGGCTGCGGCGGTTTGTCGAAAGCCTTCCGGACAGCGAACGCGAAATCCACTGCGAGCCGCTCGATCTCGCCGATGTGGCGCCGATCCTCGAAGGCAATGCCCGCGCCGTGATGTTCCAGGCGGTCGGTCCGGAGCGGCAGGAACTGGTTGCCAACGTCGCCGGCGGCCGCGCCCGGCTGGCGCTCGCCTTCGGCGTCGAGCCGCGCGCGCTGGTGGCGGAAATCCAGCGCCGGCTGCGCAACAAGCCGGAGGTGTTCGAGGTGCCGCGGGCGCAAGCGCCCGTGCAGCAGGTGGTGCTCACCGGCGACGAGGCCGACCTCACCAAGCTCCCGGTCCACCTCGGCCACGGCGCCGACGGCGGGCCCTACATCTCGGCCTCGGTCGATTTCGTCGTCGATCCGCGCTCGGGCCTCACCAATGTGGGCATGCGCCGGCTGATGCTGCGCGGGCGGCGCGAGACCGGCATCGATCTGGTTTCGCCGAGCGATCTGCGCGCGATCTACGAGGCCAACGCGGCAGCCGGCAAGCCGCTGCCGGTGAGCTTCGTGGTCGGCGCCCATCCGGTCGATCAGGTTGCCGCCATGATGCGGCTGCCGGTCGACGAGCTTGGCCTCCTGTCAGCGCTACGCGACGCGCCGCTGCCGGTGGTCAAATGCGTCACCAACGACATCCGCGTGCCGGCCGATGCCGAATGGGTGCTGGAGGGCTACCTCGACCAGCGCGGGCACGTCGAACCGGAAGGGCCGTATGGCGAATTCCTCGGCTACTACGGCGCGCTCAAGCTCAACCCGCTGTTTCACCTGACCGCGATCACGCGCCGGCAAGGACGCGCTGTTCCAGACCTCGACCATCGGCGGCCGCGCGCTCGGCCGCACCGACACCGCGCAGCTTTCAGGCCTGCGCACCGAGGTAATGATCTGGCGCGCGCTCGAGACCGCAGTGCGCGAGCCGGTCGCGGTCTATGCCACGACGTCGAGCGGCGGCATGTTCAACCTGCGCGTGGCGCTGCGCCAGCGCGTGCCGGGCGAGGCGCGCAACGCCATCGCGGCGTGCTTCGGCGCGCTCGCCAACGTCAAGAACGTGTTCGTGGTCGATCCCGACATCGACATCTTCTCCGACGAGCAGATGGACTGGGCGCTGGCGACGCGCTTCCAACCCGACCGCGATCTCGTGATGGTGACGGGCCTGCGCACGCTGCCGCTCGATCCCTCGGTGACGCCGGGCACGCGCACCGGCGCCAAGGCAGGCTTCGACCTGACCTGGCCGTTCGGCACCGGCGGGCGGCTTGAAACGCGCGTTCCCGAGCCGCCGCAGTTTGCCGGTCAGCGCTTCGCGTCGGTCGAAGCGGCGCTGGCGGACGGGCCGAAATATTTCGAGGACCTGATGACGGCGGTCGGCAGCCGCGACGGCCGCGAGGTCGTGCTCGCGCTTGAACCGCTGCGCGCCAACGGCACGCTCGGCCGCGATGCCGACGGGCGGTATGTGGTGAAGGCAGGGTAGGGAGCAATAATAAGCACAGCGCATTGCGCCAGGTTACAGGCGGCTCTCTACAAATTGATCACTTGCGGATCAGACAAAGGGGACCTCGTCCAGCGGCGGCTTTGCCGATCTGATTGCATTAGGGTTCCGAAACGGCGCAATGCGTCTCCTATTTCGCCCTACGGGTTATTTTTCCGATCAAAGTCGTTGACCGAATCGGGCAAGGGTTGCAGAGAAATGGTCTGGCAACAACGCATCGATCGCCCTTTTAAGAGGCGAGCCGCTTTGCCAAAGCAACCTGGATACCACCGTCCCCGCCTGCAAGCGTTGGCTTGCGGCCGAGTTGCCACGAATGCCCTGAAAGGAAGGGCAACGGATGACCGACTACAAGCACAACCACTATGTCCCTGTATCATACCAGAAGCGATTCATGCTCCCTGGTCAGACGCGTTATTATCGGTTGGACCTTCGGCCGGAGACGGTGACCCGGGGAACGCACAAATATACGCGCGAAGACGTGAAGCACTGGAGCCCCAAACGAATTTTTGCGGAGGACGAACTCTACACCACACGGTGGGGGCAGATCAGCAACCGGGAGATCGAGCAGTTCTTCTTCGGCCGCTTGGACCACTCAGGTCCAACAGCAATTGATTATATCTGTAACTTTAACCACAAAAACCTTCAGATATCCGAGTCAGCGTTTAGGCAGTTCGTGAATTATATGAGCGTGCAGAAGTTGCGCACGCCCAAGGGGATTGCCGCATTTGCCGCTTACGTGAAGAGCTATCACAAGAATGCAACGCTCCTATTATTGCAAGAGATGCAAAATATGCATTGCGCAGTGTGGACTGAGAGCGTTTGGCAAATTGCTGACGCAAGCGAACTCACCAACAAAGTTCATCATCTCTGACCATCCGGTCACTGTCTATAATCGCGCATGTCCCCACCTTTCAAAGTGGTGCATTGGGCATAATGACCCGGATATTCGCTTAAATGCGACACACACATACTTTCCACTGTCTCTAAACAAAATTCTAATTCTCACGAACCTTAGCTCGTCGCAGGCTCGCCGAATTCGTCGCCGTCTCGCATCGAGACACCTCGCCAGCCCAATCCAACTGAAATAAACCCGCCTGCACATCGCGGTGAAACGACGAATGCGGCCAATCGCACACACGAGTGACCAGCCCGTGTTTGACCGGATTGAAATAGCAATACTCGACGTGGCGGCGGAAATCTTCGTCATCGCGGATCAGATGCTCCCAGAACCGGCGCTGCCAGATGCCGCGTTCGCCGCGCGCCATGCGGACCAAGCTCAGATGCTCAGTCTTGGATGGATGGACTTGCCTTGATCGACCATGGTGAACTCAACCACCATTCGATTGAAGTCGTAGCCAAGAATCTCGCCCTGCTGCAGGGGCATTTGCAAAACCTCCGTGCTGAAAGGGTGCATCATGGCACGATGGGCAAATCGTCACCATGAGCCGGAAGCGCGATCGGAACCCGCCAGCCAGGAACTGGCGATCGAACTCACCACGGCGAAGATATTCGGATCACGATCCCCGGCGGCGGCCGTCAGGCGGAGATCTTGTCCAACAACTGCTTGAGCGCCTCTTTCCCTGACTTGGAGGCCGCCACCATGGTGGGAAAATAGGAATTTGACTGCCGGACGGGGCTCGATCTCCCCGCACGGTAAATCTCCCATCGCCACGCGTTTGGAGGCGGCGCCATGTTCTTCACGACAACCGAATAGTCGGTGCGGTCAAATCGCAGTCGATCCATTGAGCCTTCGCATTGGTGAGCGGCCGAACGAACTGCACAGCCGAGGCCGATTCAAACGGCGCGAGTCTTTTTCGCCCATGTGGCCGCCAATCGAGCCAAATAAGTCACCCGTATCTCGTTTCCTGAGGCTCTGGCCTCTTCTTCCGACGAATAAATGGGCGCCGAAAACTTCACAGGTTGTGACAGGCCATCGCGGTGAAGCTCCCAAACGTATCGATCTCCGCGCCGCTCCACGCAAACTTTCAAACTGCTGTCGGAATCCACTCAAATAATATGCGCCTATGCAGGCCAATCTCCTAGCTTATTATGATGGCGTCGATCGAGACGCGCCGGGTCTGTTTCACAGATGAACGCGACCTCTCCACAGCCAGTTCGTCTGCGCGAGCGCTGCGAAACCGCAGCCATTCCGCGCGAACGTGATAGACGGAGCTTGCCGTCGCATCAATTTTGCGCCGTCACGGCAGCGTAAACACGATCAGCTCGTTGGTGACCCCGTTCGACCCCGGCTTCAGCGAGCCCGCCGCGAGGTACAAGCTGTTGCCGCTCACCGCGGCGCTGGTGCCGTGACGTCCGTGCGGCATCGGCGCGAGCGTCTGCCAACTGTTGGCCTTCGGATCGTAGGCTTCGTTTTCGGCAAACGTGTTGGGCGGCAGTTCGCCGCCGAGCACCAGGATGCGGTCCTTGTAGAGCGCGCCGGCCAGCCCGCTGCGCGGGGTCGGCAGCGGCGGCGCCGACGACCAGGTGTTGGTCGCCGGATCGTAGACGTCATGCAGCGCGACCCGGTCGGTGGGTCCGCCGGTGCGCCCGCCGATCACGTGAATACGGCCGTCGGCCGCCACGGTCGCGGTGTGATCCCGCGGCCTCGGCAGCGGCGCGAGCACCTTCCAGGTGTTGGTGGCCGGATCGTACGCTTCGTTGGTGCCCACCACCTGGCCGTCGGGATTGCGCCCGCCGACGGCGTAGATCTTGCCGCCGAGCGCGGCGACGCCGACCGAGCCGCGCGGCGCTTTCATCCGCGCGAGAATGCGCCAGGTATCGCTCGCCGGATCGTATTCGTAGATTGCGTTCTGGGCATCGCGGTGCACCGAGCCGAGGAAGCCGCCGACGGTATAGACCTTGCCGTTGAGGACGGTGGCGCCGACGTGGTCGAGCCCTTGCGGCAGCAGCGCACGCGCGCGCCAGGAATCTTTCGCGGTGTCGTATTCCTGATGGTAGGGACCGGCAACGCCCAGCACGCCGCCGCCGATCACATGGACTTTTGTGCCGACGGCGGCCAGCGCCACCTCGTTGAGGGCGGCCGGCATCGGCGCCTTGCTGGTCCAGCTTCCTTGCGCATTGGCAGCGGTGACCGACGCCGCAATCGCGGCGCAGGTCATCAACACTTTTGCAAACGTACCCGGCATCGCTTCCTCCCACATGTTGTTATCGCAATTCTTGAATGGCGAGCGGAACGGAGGACCGTGAGATGGCGCAATGCGCTTCGCTTATTGCGCCCTCCAGTCTCCGTAATCCGCGGACCGCGCGCCGCAACTACAGCCGCTTGAACGAATTGTAGACGTTGCGGGTGTGGCCGGTGGCGTGCTGCGGGTTGTTGGCCCAGGTGGCGTCGAGATCGGCGAGCGGCTTGAGCGCGACCACCTCCTGCTCGGTCTTGCCCTCGTTGAACAGTTTCTCGATGCGGTCGCGCGAGGTCACCAGCATGTTGCGGAAATGCGACGACGTCGGCGCGGGTGGCGAGCGGGCCGTGTCCGGGCACGATCTTGGTGCTGTCGTTCGCCACCTTGAGATAGGCGTCCGCGGCGCGGATCATGCCGCGCACATCGCCGCCGTTGGCGAAGTCGATGTTCTGGTAGCGCTTGAGATTGTTGAAGGTGTCGCCGGTCGCCAGCACGTTGGCGTCGGCGAAATACACCCAGGTGTCGCCATCGGTGTGGGCATTGGCGACGTAGGTCAGCAGCGCCTTGCGGCCGCCCGCCTCAACGGTGATAGAGCCGCCGAAATAGGTCTGCTTGGGCAGTGCTTCCGGCGGACGCGGCGCCGCCTTGGCGCCGGTCAGGCCGTTGATCGTGCCGGCCGCAAGCCGGACCCGGATGTTGTCGTGCGCCACGACGATGACACCGTCCTTGGCGAAGTTCTCGTTCCCGCCGGTGTGATCGCCGTGATAGTGCGTGTTGATCAGATATTTGACCGGCGCCGGAGCAAGCGCCTTGATGGCGGCCTTGATCTTATCGGAGAGCGGCGCGAACTG
Source organism: uncultured Alphaproteobacteria bacterium (assembly GCA_963756715.1). Classification (GTDB taxonomy): domain Bacteria; phylum Pseudomonadota; class Alphaproteobacteria; order Rhizobiales; family Xanthobacteraceae; genus VAZQ01. The sequence goes on along the minus strand of CAVWOV010000030.1, from coordinate 207,980 downwards.
GCCGTCCACCATGATGATGGCATCGGTGCCGACCGCGACCGTGATGTTGCCGCCCTGCCCCATCAGCATGTAGGTCTTGTTGCCAAGGTCGATGGTCTTGATCTGAATCTTGTTCCAGTCGATCAGCGGCGGCGCCGGTGGAGCCGCCGGCGCCTGTTGGGCTTGCGCGGTTTCCGCGAGCATCATCGTTGCGGCCGACAGCGCGGCCAAAACGATCTTGTTCATGGGTTTCCTCTTGTGATGACCAGCCGCTTCTGCGGCGATCCTTGTGGTCAAGCCTACGCCAGCGCGTGAAGGCGGAATAGCGAGGTCGCACGGCTTTTTTGCATGGACCCAAAATCGGGCGAGACGCGGGCGCCGGCTTTCGTGCTAAACTCACATCAGGATCGGCGTGCCGTTTTGATCGGCCTCGTGCAGGCCGGGTTGGCTGAATCACATCGATAGACGCATCGCTAAAAAATCGGAGGTTCCCTTGACAACGAAATGGTGTTGCGCAGCAGCGCTCATGCTCGCCGTCTCGACAACATCTGTTTCGGCGGCCGATACGCCGTGTTTCGAGGTCTACCAGAGCAACGGATCGGGCCCGGAAGGTTCGATCCTGTTGAATCGATGCACCGGGCAATCGTGGCTTCTGGTCGGCGTCAATGCCGGCTACGGCGCCAACAGCGGATGGTATTCCATCCCGATCGACACCGCCGCGGAGCCGCAGGCCGATCCAAAGACCGAGAGCGACGCCGAGGTCAAACCGGAATAGCAGCAGCTCCGCACCCGCCGGACTTCGGCAGGCGGCGAAAATGCATCCGGGACACGCCCGTCATCGCGTGTTGGGCGCCGATGTTCCCTGGGTATCCGACACCTTACTGCAGACTCGCGGGCCGGTCCGGACCGCTGCGCCTTGCGCGAACAGCGTCGGCTGATAGTGCGCCTCGTCGGATGACCAGGCGGCGCCGGAAATATTCGGCATCTCGGCCATCAGCCGAGTCATACCCTGCGATACGTTGATATCGACGCGCTTGCCGTCTCGGTCGATCGTATAGGCCACGTCCGTCCCGAACGTCTTCAGGAACACCGGAACGTTGTAGAGCCGCCCGAGCTCCTGCGCGATGCGCGAGCCCTCGTCGAGCGTGCCGTCCTGGTTCAGCGTGGCGTTTTCGTTGATCTGATAGAGCGGCACGGTCTTCAGCAGCTTCAGATCCAGCGCCCGCTTGAACCCTTCCGGATTGTTCTTGGCGACGTAGCCAACCGTCCTGTCCTTGGAGATGAGGCCCTGCTCCTTGGCGGTTTCGACCGCCGCCAGATACTCGTTGAACAGCAGCGCGAGCCGGCCCGCATCGAGGCGGTGCACGTTGTCGAGATGCACGCCAACGGTGGCTCCCGCCGCTGCCCGTTCGTCGGCGCGCCTGACGAGGTTGACCATATCGGCAATCACGATTTTCCGTGTCTGCGGGTCGGTGAGATCGATCTCGCGTTCGTCGCTGCCCCATCGATCGCCGGTCGGCGTGGACGATGGAAACCGGTCGCAATCGCTGCCGGTGTAGCAGTTGCCGCCGACATGATAGAGAATGAGATTGGTGCCTGGCGTCACGTTGGAAACCGGAAATTCGGCGTCGACGTCGAGCCAGCCCACTTCACCGCGGGCGACCGCGTCCTGCAGGCCCTGCAGAAAGCCGCGATTGACCGCACGACTCAGGCTGGTGGCCCAGTACTGCTTCTTTGATTCCTCGGTGCAGGTCTCGACGGCGGGCGCGTTGACCGCCCGGGTTCCATGCTCCGTGCGCGTCGCGACCGACCGTGTATTCCGGGTCCGCGCGGTCGACGCCGAACGGTTCGACATTCTTGCGGGTGATCGCGATGCGCCGTGCCGGCGGTACCGCGCTCCGCCATCCCGCCACGAATGATCCGAACGAAAAAGCCACTCGAGTGGGTTTCGCTGCCAAGTCGGATATTGATCGGCGTGGACGGTCCGCGCGCTCCGGTAAGCCGGACGAACCATCAGGTCGGCCGCCGAGACAGGACCCATCATCAGCGCGGCAAAAGCCGCGCCGCTCAGAATGAGCTTCTTCATGACGCACTCTACGCTACGCTACAAAACACAACGACGCGTCATGACTAGCAGCCGTGAGTGCGAGAGTCTGTGACGCGGAGGCCACAGCTCAAGCGAAATAGAAAAGTTGTCCCCAATTGGGACGGCCAAGCAACAAGCGTGATCGGGGGTCGTTGCGCCTGCGAATGATGGTGTCAGCGGTCGCGATTATTGTCGCAGCAGCCAGATGATCGGTGACGGCACGCGAACTGGCGGCGCTTGCGGCTTATCGCGGACGTACCCGCACACGCTGGATTGATCGTCTCAATCGTTGAGACTCATTCCGGGCCAAGTTAAGTGAAGCCGTCGGATAAAGCCGGCGGTGACGGGCACGGCACCGCGAGTCAAAGCTAAGCGGAGAGAACATGATGCGGATTGCGGTCATGGCGGCGGGCGCCGTCGGCGGCTATTTCGGTGCGCGACTCGCGGCGGCCGGGCACGATGTCGCGTTCATCGCACGCGGCGCGCATCGCGACGCGATCAAGCGCGACGGCCTGAAAGTCGAGAGCACGCTCGGCGACCTGCACCTGAAGGACGTCAATGTCACCGACGATCCGAAGACGGTCGGGCCCGTCGATGTTGTGCTGTTCGCCGTCAAGCTATGGGATACCGAGGCCGCCGGAGAGCAGATGCGCCCACTCGTCGGACCCGATACGCGCGTGATCACGCTGCAGAACGGCGTCGACAGCGTCGAGCGGCTCGCGCCGATCATCGGCGACGGGGCGGCGATCGGTGGCGCGACTTACGTGGTGTCGAACGTTCCGGCGCCGGGCGTGATCCGCCACACCGGCGCTATTGCAAAGATTGTCTGCGGCCGGCTCGACCGGCGGCCGGATGCCGTGCTTGCCCGCTATGTGTACGAGATCATGGCGGCGAAGATCGACATCACGCTGTCGGACGACATGTGGCTCGACCTCTGGAAGAAGTTCGCGATCCTGTCGGGCACGTCGGGCGCCACCGCCAGCACCCGCCAGGCGCTCGGCGCGATCCGCGACGATCCCGACATGCACACACTGCTGCGGCGGCTGATGATCGAGACCGTGACGGTCGGCCGCGCCGCGGGCGTGCCGTTCGCCGACGACATCGCGGCGGAGATCGACCGCGCGATCGCGGGCTTTCCGCCCACCATGCGGGCCTCGATGGCGAACGACCTCGAAGCCGGCAACCGCCTGGAACTCGACTGGCTCGCCGGCAAGGTGGTGGCGCTCGGCCGCAAATACAGCCTGGCGACGCCAACCCAGGACGCGGTCTATGCGATCCTCAAGCCGTTCCGGATGGGCGGCAGCCGATGATCTGTCGTCAAGCTCAGTCTGCTCCCTCTCCGATTGGGAGAGGGATGGGGAAGGGGTTAGGTCTCTCATAGACCTGAACCCCCTCACCCCGACCCTCTCCCTGGAGGGAGAGGGAGCGCACCGAGCTCGTGGCACTATTCCGCATCACCAGACTGCGATTCCGGAGCACGAGCCTGCGCCAAAGAGCGGCACCCGTTTTGGCGGCTATGGACGTGCTTAGGGTTTCGGGACCGTGCTATCCTGGGCGAGAAGCAATCGGCGGCAGCGAGAGCCCGCCCAACAAGAGATGAGGAGCGCCTGTCCATGATCGTGCTGCAACGTACCCTGCTCGCTGGCCTTGCCGGTTTCGGCGTGATCGCCGGTGCCGGCCTTGCATCCGCCCCACTCGCCCACGCGGAGGATGTGACCGTCAAGGTCGGCACCGTGCGCTCGATCTCCACGGTGTCGATCCTGTGGGCGGTCGAGAAGGGCTACTTCAAGGAGTTCGGCATCAAGGTGGTGAACGAGAACCTCGACACCTCGGCCAATTCGATCGCCCTCCTGGCGCAGAACCAGTTGCAGATCATCGAAGGCGGCGTTTCGGCCGGCTATTTCAATGCGCTGGAGAAGAACCTGCCGGTCACCATGGTGCTCGACCGGGTGTCGAGCCCGCTCGGCCATAACCTGATGCTGCGCCCGGACCACAAGGGCAAGATCACCGAACTCAAGCAGCTCAAGGGCAAGACCATCGCGACCAACGGCCAGGGCGCGGTCTCGACCTACGAGGTCGGCAAGATGCTGGAGACCGCCGGGCTGACGATCAAGGACGTCGACATCAAGGTCATCCCGTTCACGCAATACGCGCTGGCGTTCAACAACAAAGCGATCGACGCGGCGATTACGATCCCGCCGTTCACCGCGCAACTGCTGACCGGCGGGCATGCGGTCAATTTCGTCAGCCCCGACGACCTCGTGAAGCCGCATCCGCTCAGCATCGCGGTGAGCATGCTCAACACCGATTACGCCAAGGCGCACCAGGCGATGATGCGCAATTACTACGTCGCCTATCTGAAGGGCATCCGCGACTATTGCCAAGCCTATCACGGCGGCTCGAACCGCCAGGCGATGATCGACCTCTCGATCAAGTCCGGCACCGAGACGCGCGCCGAGCTGCTGCACAAATACCCCTGGCCGGCCCGCAGCCCGAACGGTCAGATCAACACCGCGAGCCTGCTCGACATGAACGCCTGGTTCGTGAAGAACAAGATGAGCAACCAGGAGTTCCCGGCCGACCGGATCGTCGACAAGAGCTACATCGACTATGCCCTGGCGAAGCTTGGCCCGTTCGTACTGGAGAACAAAGCGAGCAAGCTCGAAGGCTGCCGGTGACCGGCACCGTGGCAAGCCGGATATTTCAACAAGGCTCGCCTCGATCTCTCCGTTCGTGCCCGCGTAAGCGGGCATCCAGCTCGTCGCGACAAGATACTATATTGCAGGCGGCGGTCCGAGGCCCCTGCTACTGCGGGGGCGGACGGAGATGCAGCGGCCGCTGCGGCTCCGTTGAGCTTTGCGGGGGAAGGACGACCATGACCGTCGAGCGGCGGGGCGCTGCGATCGAGATCGCCGGGCTGCGCAGAGAATATCTGAGCGGTCAGGGCAGCGTCGTCGCGCTTGATGGCATCGATCTGTCGATCGCGCCCGGCGAATTCGTCTGCATCGTCGGCCCGTCAGGTTGCGGAAAATCGACGCTGCTCCGCATCCTCGCCGGCCTCGACCGGCAGTCGAGCGGCACGCTCAAGATCGAAGCCCCCGGCTGGGCAGTCGAGAACGCCATGGTGTTCCAGGACAGCGGGCTGTTTCCCTGGATGAGCGTGGCAAAGAACGTCGGCTTCGGATTGATGACGCGCGGCGTACCGAAGGAACAGGCGGCCGAGCGTGTGGAAGCGGCGCTCAAGCTCGTTGGTTTGACCAAGTTCCGCAACCATTATCCGCACCAGCTTTCAGGCGGGATGCGGCAGCGGAGCGCGATTGCGCGCGCCTTTGTAACCGATCCGGGCGTGCTGCTGATGGACGAGCCGTTCGCGGCACTCGACGCACAGAACCGCGTGATCCTCCAGGCTGAGCTGGTGCGGATCTGGGAGCAGACCCGCAAGACCGTAGTCTATATCACCCACTCGATCGACGAGGCGCTGCTGCTCGGCGACCGCACCGTGGTGATGACTGCGCAACCGGGGCGGATCAAGCAGATCATCGACGTGCCCTTCCCGCATCCGCGCGACCTGATGACGTTGTCGACATCGGCCGAATTCGGCAGTCTCAAGCTCGACATCTGGCGCGTGCTGGAGGACGAGGTGACGCGGGCCCGGGCGCGAGAAGAGCAATGAGCGGACTATCCGTCAAAACGCGTGAGCGGCTACTCTATCTAATCTCGCCGATCGGGCTGCTGCTACTGTGGCAATTGCTGCTGATGGCGGGAATTGGCGACCGGCGCTTCATCCCTGCCCCGACCGACATTGCGATCAGATTTTGGAGCCTCGCGGTCAGTGGCGAGCTTTGGCTGCATGTCGGCGTCACGCTCTACCGGGTGTTTCTCGGCTTCCTGCTCGGCTCGGTGCCGGCGGTCGCCATGGGGCTTCTCATGGCGATGTTCAAGCCGGTGCGCATTTTCTTCGATCCGCTGATCGCCACGCTGTTCCCGATCCCGAAGATTGCACTGATGCCGCTGCTGTTGCTAGCCTTCGGCTTCGGCGACGCCTCCAAGGTGGCGCTGGTCGCCATCGCGGTGTTCTTCCCGGTGATCGTGAACACCTATGTGGGCGCCGCCAATATCGACAAAATCTACTGGGACGTGGCGAAGAACTACGGCGCCAGCCAGTGGATCATGTTCTCACGCGTGGTGTTCTTCGGCGCGCTGCCGATGATTTTCGCCGGGCTGCGGATCGCGCTCGCGGTGTCGTTCATCGTGCTGGTAGCATCGGAATTCGTCGCCACCAAGAACGGCATCGGCTACCTGATCTGGAATTCGTGGGAATTGCTGCAGGTCGACGTGATGTTCGTCGGCATCGTGACCATCGGCATTCTAGGCTTGATCACCTCGGTGGTGTTCCAGGAGATCGAGCGCAAGGCCATCCCGTGGAAGGCGGAGTGAGGCGCGGTCGCCGACCCCTTACACTTGGCGCCACGTGCGCAGCATGCCAGACTAAGCGACAAGCTCCGGGCAACGGGGCTGCAAAACATAATCTCAAGGGCAGGAAACATGGTCGATCCGCACCACGGTACGCTGCGGCTTGCCGCATTCGTTCTCGTCACGCTCGCAGCCACATTGCCGGCACGCGCCGAAACCGTGGATGAACTCTACGCCAAGGCCAAAACCGAAGGCGCGATTGCGCTGTGGGCGGCGGGGCCGACTGCGCCGCATGAAGCCTTCGCCAAGACCTTCGAGCAGCGGTTTCCCGGGATCAAAGTGACGATCACGGGTGGCTTCAGCAATGTGCTCAACTCCCGGATCAACAAGCAACTCGCGGACGGCAAGGTCGACGCCGATCTGGTGATCTTCCAGACCATCCAGGATTTCGTCGGCTGGAAGAAGCGGGGCGTGCTGCTCAACTTCAAGCCGGAAGGCTTCGATCAGATCTACCCGGAGTTTCGCGATCCCGACGGCGCCTATGTGGCGGTGGTCGCCAACCCGATCGTCTATGCCTACAACACCAAGGCGCTGCGACCGGATGAGACGCCCAAGAACGCGCTCGATTTCCTCAAGCCGCAGTTCGCCGGCAAGATCATCACCGTTTATCCGTCGGACGACGACGCCACGCTGTACCTCTTCCACACCATCGTGACGAAGTACGGCTGGGGCTTCATGGACAAGTACAAGGCCAACAAGCCGAACTACGTCCAGGGCCACCTGCCGGTCGCACGCAGCGTGGCGAGCGGCGAGAATATCGCGACGTTCGACGCCACTTCGACCCCCTGGCGGCTGAAACGCGACGGCCAGCCGATCGATGCCTACTTCTCGCCGGAGGACGAGACGCCGGTCTTCACCGTGACGGCGGGCATCTTCAAGGGCGCACCGCACAGCAACGCCGCCAAACTCTATCTCACCTGGTATCTGGCGAAGGAGCAGCAGAGCCGCACCGGCACGTTCTCGTCGCGCGCCGATGTGCCGCCGCCCAACGGGCTCAAGCCGCTTACCGCCTACAAGCTCGCCAACCACTACCGGGAATTCATCACCGACGAGAAGACCGTTGCCGAATTGCGCAAGCGCTTCGAGACATATACCGGCCCGGTCACCAACCGCGGTGGCGTGCGATGAGCGGCGGCAGCGCCGTGAAGGCGTTGCGAAGCTTTCTGCCGCTTGTCGGATTGGGGCTGTTGTTCTCGGCCGCGGCGGCCGCCGACTGGCCGACCAAGCCGGTCAAGCTCGTCGTCGCCTACTCGGCGGGCGGGGCCAGCGATCTCGTGGCGCGCACGTTCGGGGAAAAGCTCAGTGAAAGCCTCGGCCAGCAGTTCGTCGTCGAGAACCGCACCGGCGGCAGCGGCCTCATCGCCGGCGAGTTCGTGGCTCGCGCCGATCCCGACGGTTACACGCTGATGACGTCGGGCATGCCGTCCCATGTCATTGCGCCGGCGATGAACGCCGCGCGCTTCGACCCGGTGCGCGATTTCACCCACATCGCCTATTTCGGCGGCCCGCCCAATGTGTTCGTGGTGCACTCGTCGCTGCCAGTGCACACCTTCAAGGAACTGCTCGCGCTGATGCGCAGCAAGCCGGATGGCGTGGAGTACGCCTCGCCGAATGTCGGTTCGGTCGGCAACATGGTGACCGAATACATCGCCGCCAAGGAAAACCTCAAGCTGGTGCATGTGGCCTATCGCGGCGGCGGCGCGGCGATCCTCGATGTGGTGGCCGGCCACGTGAAGGTCGCCAGCATGACGCTGTCGACGACCTTGCAACACATCCGCGCCGGGACGCTGCGGCCACTGGCAATTTCATCGGCCAAGCGCGTGCCCGAATTACCCGACACGCCGACGCTGACCGAGCTCGGCTATCCCGAACTGGTGGTGACCACCTGGTATTCGCTGTCGGGCCCGAAAGGCATACCGGCGGAGATCGTCGCGCGCCTCAATGCCGAAGTGAACAAGGCGATGCGGGATCCCGCGCTGAAGGCGCACCTGGCACGGGAGACGATCCAGACGCAGCCGATGACGCCGGTGGAGTTCACCAATTTCATGACTGCCGAAGTGGCGAAATGGACGCCGACCATTCGGGCGATGAAAGCGAAGCTGAAGCCGAAGTAAGCGCGTGCCGCTTACGAGTTGAAGTGCCCTCAGCGCCGCTTGTTGCACCTCCCGTTCAACGGGAGGGACCGCATCTGCGTCGCGCGCATCTTTGTAAATGCAAGTCCAGAACAGACGGACTCTACCGCCCGGCCGCGTAGCCCTGCATGCCGCGCGGATTGGCGGCGGCGCGGCGGCGGCGGCCGTCGCGCGCGGCAGCGGTAAGGCGGCCCTCGCACCAGTCGGCATCGACCTCGACCTTGTGGCCGCGCCTTTCCAACTCCTTCACCGTCTCCTTTGGCAGTCGGCCTTCGACGATGAGCACGCCGGGGCGCGATGTCCGCGGCCAGAACGAGATCGGGAAATGCTCCGAGTGCCAGGCCGGCGCGTCGATCGCCTCCTGCAGATTCATGCCGGCATGGACGTGGCGCAGAAAGAGCTGCGCAGTCCACTGGTCCTGCTGGTCGCCGCCGGGCGATCCCCAGGCCAGGTACGGTTCGCCATCGCGCAGCGCCATGGTCGGCGACAACGTGGTGCGGGGCCGCTTGCCCGGCGCGAGCGAAGCCGGATGGCCCTCCTCCAGCCAAAACATCTGCCCGCGCGTGCCGAGGCAGAAACCGATCTCCGGGATCACCGGCGACGACTGCAGCCAGCCGCCCGATGGCGTCGCCGACACCATGTTGCCGGCTTGATCGATGATATCGAAATGAACGGTGTCGCCGACCACCTCGCCCATGCGGCCCACGGTCGGCTCGCCCGCGCCCATGCCCGCGATGATTTTCGCGCCCGGCTTGAGCTTCACGATCGCACCAAAGCCCTCGACCGAGCCAGGGCGTAGTTCCAGCGACGCCGTGTCGGTGACGAGCTTGCGCCGCTCGTCGTTGTAGTCGTCAGAGAGCAGCGTCGTCATCGGCACATCGACGAAATCCGGATCGCCGTAGAACTTCTCGCGGTCGGCAAACGCAAGCTTGGAGCATTCCACCACGGTGTGGATGAAATCGGCGCTGGTCGGGTCGGCGCCATCGAGGTCGAAGCCCTTGAGCAGCGCAAGCTGCTGCAGCATCACCGGCCCCTGCGCCCACGGTCCGGCTTTGCAGGCGGTATAGCGGCCGTACTCGTAGGTGAGCGGCGCCTCGATATGCGCTTCCCAGCCGGCGATGTCGTCGCCGGTGAGGACGCCGCGATGGCGTTCGCCGGAGGTGTCCATGATCTCCTGCGTGCGGCAGAAGCGGTCGATGGCCTCGGCGACGAAACCTTCGCACCAGACGAGTCGGGCCTTCTCGATCTGCTTGATACGGTCGCCGCCGACACTTTCGGCTTCGCGCAGAACGCGCCGGTAGGTATCGGCCAGCGTCTTGTTGGTAAACAGCGTGCCCGCCTCAGGCACGTTTCCGTCCGGCAGATAGACCGCCGCGGAGGTCGGCCAATGCTGCTTGAAGAGCTGTTCGACCGTGGCGATCGTGGCGCTGGCGCGCTCGACCAGCGGATGGCCCTGGCTGGCGTAATAGATCGCGGGCGCCAGCACCTCGGACAGATACATGGTGCCGTAGTCGCGCAGCATGCATCATCCAGGTGTCGAACATGCCCGGCACGCAGGCGGCAAGCAGCCCGGTGCCCGGCATCATGTCGAGTCCGAGGCTGCGGAAATGCGCGATGGTGGCGGCGGCCGGCGCCGGCCCCTGGCCGCAGATGACCTCGACCTTGCCCTTGCGCACGTCGTGCACGATCACCGGCACGTCGCCGCCGGGACCGTTCAGGTGAGGTTCCACAACTTGCAGCGTGAACGCGGTCGCGACCGCGGCGTCGAACGCGTTGCCGCCCTTCTCCAGCACGCCCATGCCGACCGCGGTGGCGATCCAGTGGGTCGAAGTCACGACGCCGAACGTGCCGTCGATCTCCGGGCGCGTGGTGAAAGGATTCGGATTGATGTTTTTCATGCGAACGAGGCCCGATGGCGGAAGGGCTGAACTAACCAGCTTTCGTGCAGGGTCTCAATCGCTGATTTGGCCGTTCGGGCATGCGCCCTCCGCGCTGCGCGCGGCGACCTCTCCCGCGTAAGCGGGAGAGGCGAAGCCGCGGCACTCATGACGGCAAACTCATGCGAGTTTGCCGAATTCAAAGAACGCTAAGCCCCCTGCGCGGCCAGTTCGGTGCGCGCCGGCATGGCATCCGGCCGGCCGCGGAAATACGGGATGACTTCCCTGCCGAAAATCTCGGTGCTCTTCATCGTCAGGTCGTGCGGCAGCGTGCCGAACTGCATCATCGGCAGGAGATACCCGAAGCCGATCTCCTTCTGATATTTCTCGATCTTCTCGCGCAGCGTCGCCGGGCTGCCGCACAGGAACATGCCGCGTTCGATGACGTCGTCGATGGTCTGCTTGCCGCCGATCGCGGCCTTCGCCTGCATCACGCCCATCATCGACTGCAGCGACAGATAGCCGGGCGGCAGCAGCATCTCCCGCGGCATGCGCAGGAACTTGTTGAGGAACGCCTCGATGTGCGGCTTGGCTTCCCGATGGGCGATCGCGTCGGTCTCGGCCGCGTACAAGGGGATCGACCAGCCGACCTGTTCCGGCGTGGCCGTATAGCCATATCGGTCGGCGCATTCGCGATACATCGCCATGTAGCGCGCCAGCGCCGCGACCGGGCTGAAGGTCTGCAGATAGGTGTATTTGCGGTCGGGATGCGAGGCCCATTCGATGGTCTCGCGCGATCCCTGCGACGGGATCCAGATCGGCGGATGCGGTTGCTGGAAGCAGCGCGGCCAGGTGTTGACGTATTCGAGGTGGTAGTACTTGCCCTCGAACGGAAACGGACCCGGCCGGGTCCACGCCTGGATGATGAGATCGTGCGCCTCCTGGAAGCGCCCGTGCGATTCCGCCGGGTTGGCGCCGAAGGAATGATATTCCGCGCCGATGCCACGCACGAAGCCGGCGACCAGCCGCCCGCCCGTGATGTTGTCGAGCATGGCGTATTCCTCGGCCACGACCAGCGGATTGTTGAGCAACGGCAGCGCGCGGCCGAGCACCGCGATCCTGACGTTCTTGGTGCGGCGCGCGAGCGCCCCCGCCATGATGCTGGGGATCGGCATGATGCCGTAGGCGTTCTGGTGATGCTCGTTGACGCAGACGCCGTCGAAGCCGACCTCGTCGGCGTATTCGATCTCGTCGAGATAGCGGTTGTAGAGCTGGTGGCCGATCTTGGGGTCGTAATAGCTGTTGGGCAGCGTCACCCAGGCCGCATCGTGTTTCTGATCGTAATCGAGATCGAGCGCCGCATAGGGCATGAGATGAAAGAAATAGAACTTCATGGCCCGGTCTCCTCGATGAACTGCGTGATCTTGCCGACCCATTGATCGGTCTGCTCGATCTGCGGAACGTGGCCGCTGTCCTTGATGACCTCAAGCTGCGCGCCCGGGATGAGCTTTGCGAAGGCTGGACCATAGGCCGGCGGAATGACCTTGTCGTCGTCGCCCCACAGGATCAGCGTCGGCAGCTTGATCCGGTGCAGCCACTTGGCGAGATGCGGATTGTAAAGCCGCGGCTGCCAGGCGAGCTTCGCCGTGACGAGGCGATTTTTCATTGCGGCCGCCTGCTCGGCCTCGCCGAGCGGCTGCGCCAACACAGCCTCGGCGCGCTTCTGATCGTGGAACAGGTTACGCGCGGACGTCTCAGGCGACCAAAGGAAGATGTCGCCCTTGCTCACGCCCTTGACGTGGATGCCGGCCGGCGCCGACAGCACGAGCGTCTTCACGCGCGCGCTCGACCGTACGGCGAGCTCGGCCGCAATCCAGCCGCCAATCGAGCTGCCGACAAGATGGACGCCGTCGAGACCCAGTTCTTCGAGCATATCGAGATAGAAGTAGGCGAGATCACCGACGTTATCGAGCCACTCCGGCATCTCGGAGCCGCCGAAGCCGGGATGCTCCGGGACAATCACGTCGAAGCGCTGCGAAAGCTGCTCCATGAACGGCAGCCATGCGCCGGCTCCGTTCGCACCGTGCAGATAGAGCAGCGGCGGGCCGTTGCCGCCGCGCATCAGCCGCACGCGGCAATGGTCGATCGTGTCAAACTTCTCCTGGTGCGCCAATTTTCGTTTCCCCCGGTCCGCGGTTCGGCCCGCAAGATTCATTGTGATGTTTCCGGATGGATAATGCTTGAGGACAGCACGCCCGGGCAATAGCCGGATTGTCTCAACGGAACATCGGCCGCCCCTGGATTCGCACGCCGCGCCTGTTATTCACGGCCAATCGAACGCGCGGCCCCATGGACACACGCCATGCGCGATCATATATGCCGGGCCGATATTCGGCAGGTGCGATCGAAATGACAGAAGAGCGGATGGAACGGCGGCTGAGCGCCATTCTCGCCGCGGACATCGCTGGATATAGTGCACTGATGGGCTCGGACGAGGCGCGCACCGTCCGCGACCTCAAGGGGCATCAGGCTGCCGTCCTGCCGATGATCGGCGAGTTTGCCGGACGCATCATCGATACGGCAGGGGACGGCATCATGGCCGAATTCCCCAGCGTGGTGAACGCGGTTGAATGCGCAGTTGCGATTCAGACCACGATGGCGCAGCGCAACGCCGCGATCGAGCCGACGCGCCGCATGCAGTTCCGGGTCGGCATCAATATCGGCGACGTCGTCTACGACGAGGTCCGCATCTATGGCGACGGCATTAACATCGCGGCGAGGCTCGAGGGCATCGCGGAGGCCGGCGGCATCTGCATCTCCAGCAAGGTCTACGACGAGATCACCGGGCGGCTTGACCTGGCCTGCCGCGATATCGGCGAGCAGCAGCTCAAGAACATCGCGCGGCCGGTTCGCGCCTATCACGTGCGCCTCGACGGTGCCGCGCCGGCCGCGGCTCCGCCGCCTGCCCTACCCGAGAAACCGTCGATCGCGGTGCTGCCGTTTGCGAACATGAGCGGCGATCCGGAGCAGGAATTTTTCGCCGACGGCATGACCGAGGATCTGATCACCGACCTGTCGAAGATCTCGGGCCTGTTCGTCATCGCGCGAAACTCTTCCTTCTCCTACAAGGGCAGGTCCGTCAAAGTCCAGGAGATCGGACGAGACCTGGGCGTGCGCTTCGTGCTCGAAGGCAGCATCCGCAAGGCCGGCAACCGGGTGCGCATCACCGCGCAGCTTATCGACGCCGGCAACGGCGGGCATCTGTGGGCCGAGCGATTCGACCGCGATCTCACGGACATCTTTGCGATGCAGGATGAGGTTGTCGAGAAGATCGTCGGCGCACTGGCGGTCACGCTGACGCACGGCGAGGAGCAGCGGCTGCGCCAGCGTGGCACCAGCAACCTGGAGGCTTACGAGACCTGGCTGCGCGCACGCGAATTGCTCAGCCGCGCCACCCCGGAGTCGGTCGCGCAAGCCCAGAGGCTGTACCGCAGGGCGATCGAACTCGATTTGAATTTTTCGGCGCCGCATGCGGGATTGGCGCTCGCTTCGCTGTCTTTCTACATCAGCAACTGGACGCCCGATCCGGCGCAGGCGCTGGACGAGGCGGAGAGGTGGGCGCGCCGTGCGGTCGAATTAAACGAGCAGGAGCCGGTGAGCCATATGGCGCTCGGCAACGTGTTGCTGTGGCGGCGCGATCACGACGGAGCGCTGGCGGAGTGTCGCCGCATGATCGCTCTCGACCCCAACTTTGCTCAGGGCTATGCCGCGACCGGACTGATGTTGATGTATGCCGGAGAGCCGGCCGCAGCATTGAAGCAGATCGCGGTCGCGACACGCTTCGATCCCCTCTACCCGTCGATCGTGTTGCATTTCCTCGCCCAGGCGAATTTCAGCCTGGGACAGTATGAGATCGCCGCTCGACAGCTTGCCGAGCGCATCTCCCGCACTCCCGGCACCGATGCCAGCCGCATGCTGCTGGCGTCCTGCTACGGCCATCTCGGGCGCCTGGACGACGCGCGGGCGGCGTGGGCCGAGCTTCTCAAGGTGAACCCGGATTTCTCACTGGCGCAGCGCGCGCGTGTAATGCCGTACAAGAATCCCGGTGATTTCCAGCGCATCATCGACGGCTTGGCGAAGGCCGGGTTGCCGTGAACGTAGATCGCAAGCGGCACAACGAACGGGCTTGGAGAATCAACGATTGCTTCCCCACCGTGGGCGCGGCCGCCTTGCTCATCGCGGGATTTGCGTTGGCCTGGAGCAATGCTTGCTTCGCGCAAGGCAAACGCGATGCTGGGCCGCTTGCGGCCGCCAAAACCGCGCTGGTGCCGTTCGAAAATTCTCCGTTCCCATATCGCGGCGAGGTGCCGGAGAAGAACCGGCCGTTCATCGACACCGTCCTGGACGGCCGGCGCGGGCATGCCTCTCCGCGCGGCGGCGTCTACTGGGAGGACCTGACCTACAGCGACCGCCGGACGCTGCTCTACATCCCGAAGGGTTTCGATCCACGCCGTCCGGCCGTCATCGTGGTGTTCTTCCACGGCAACGAGGCAAAGCTCGTGCGCGACGTGCGCAACCGTCAGCAAGTGCCGCGACAGATCGCCCAGTCCGGCCTGAATGCGGTGCTTGTCGCACCGCAGTTCGCCGTCGATGCGCTCGACTCCAGTGCCGGACGGTTCTGGGAGCGCGGCGTCTTCGCGAAGTATCTCACCGAATCTTCGGAGCGGCTGGCGAAGCTCTATGGCAACGAACGCGTGAGCGCGGTGTTCGAGCGCGCGCCGGTCGTCATGGTTGCCTACAGCGGCGGCTACCACCCGTTGGCTTTCATCCTGAAGTCCGGCTCGGTCGATCAGCGCATGCGCGGCGTCATCCTGCTTGACGCCCCGTTCGGCGACCAGGACAAGTTCGCCGATTGGCTGGCGCGGCGGCCGCAAGCTTTCTTCCTCAGCGTCTTCGGCAAGGCCGCGCGCGATGACAATGCGGAGCTGCAGAAGTTGCTGACCGACCGCGGTCTGGGCTTTCAGACCGAGATTCCTGCGAGCCTTGCGCCGAACAGCGTGACGTTCATTGACGCGCCCGACGACATAAAGCACGTCGATTTTGTCACGGATGGCTGGGGCCTTGATCCGCTGAAGACGCTGTTGCGCCGGATCAATGGCTTTTCGCGCATCGCTGGCACTTCGCCCGGTGCTACGCCAAAGAAGAAGTAGCTTTGCGCCGCGCTAGTTTCATGGCAGCCGCGACATTAGAGCACGCAGGCGCAAAGCTGGAGTAGGCTATTAAAAAACGTCTGGCGGCGACGGCCCGCGCCGTGCCCGAACGGAGAATCCACGGATGATCAGAGCTCTCCTTGCAACCGCGGCGGCCCTTTTCCTGCTTTCCGGAGCGACCCCGCAGGCATCGGCGGAAGATTACCCGAACCGCCCGATCACCCTGATGGTGCCGTTTGCACCGGGTGGCAGCGCCAGTACGGCCGCACGCAGCGTTGCCGACAAGATGAGCGAGATTCTCGGCCAGCAAATCGTCATCGACAATCGGGGCGGCGCCGGCGGCACCATCGCGACCCGCGCGGTCGCAAAGGCGGCACCCGACGGCTACACGCTTCTGGTCGTGACCAGCGCGACGGTTGGAACCGCGCCGGCGATGTTCAAAAACGCCGGTTACGATCCGCGCAAGGATTTCGCGCCGGTCGGACTCATTGCGGCGACGCCAAACCTGATCGCGGTGCATCCGAGCTTTCCGGCGCGCACACTCTTGGAACTGGTGAAGATCGGCAAAGAGACCGCGAAGCCGATTCCTTACGGATCGCCCGGGACCGGCACCCTGAACCACCTCACGGTCGAACTCTTGGCCCACCGGTACGGCATGAAGCTTTCGCATGCCGTCTACCGCGGCGCCGGACCGGCACTCAACGACCTGCTTGGCGGCCACATTCCGCTGCTGATCAGCGCGATCCCGAATGCGCACGCCCATGTGCTCGCCGGCACCATCATCGCGCTCGCGGTGACGGGCGCGAAGCGCTCGCCGCTGTTGCCGGATGTGCCGACCTTCGCGGAAGCGGGCGTGCCCTCTTTCGAGATTCCGTTGCGCTGGGGCATTGCGGCGCCCGCCGGCACGCCGCGGCCGATCATCGAGAAGCTCAACAAGGCGCTCAATGCCGCGTTGGCGACCGATGACGTCAAGAAGCGCCTCGCCATCGAGGGCGCCGAGCCACAGCCGGTGACACCGGAGGAATTTGCCGCCATCATCGACCACGACGTGACCATGTGGACCAAGCTCGTCAAGGACGTCGGCATCAAGACCCAATAGACGCAATAAGAGTTACCGGGAGACGCTTCAATGCAGGGACTGAACAGGCGTCGGCTCGCCGCAGCCGCGCTCGTGCTCGCGGGCTTCGCAGTGGGGCCTGCGCGCGCACAGGATTTCCCCAACCGCCCGATCACGCTGATCGTTCCGTATTCGGCCGGCGGCGGCAATGACGTGATGGCGCGCACCGCCGCCGAGAAGATGAGCAAGACGCTCGGCCAGCAGATCATCATCGAGAACCGCGGCGGCGCCGGCGGCTCGATCGCCACCCGGCAGATCGCCAAGGCGGCGCCCGACGGTTACACGCTCGGCCTCGGCGGCACCGGCACGCTCGCCATCAATCCGACGCTCTACGCCAATGTCGGCTACGATCCCCGCAAGGACTTTGCCCCGGTCGGCCTCATTGCCACCAGCGCACTCGTTGTCTGCGTCAACCCGGCGCTGCCCGCGCGCACGATCCCCGAACTCATCGCGCTCGCGAAAAAGGACCCGGGCAAGCTTACCTTCGCGTCAGCCGGCACGGGCAGCGGCATTCACCTGGCGGCGGAATATTTTGCGACGCTCGCCGGAATCAAGCTCATCCACGTCCCCTACAAGGGTAGCGGGCCGGCGCTGACCGATCTCGTCGGCGGGCATGTGTCGATGTATTTCTCTTCGCTGCCCCCCGCGGTTGGCTTGATGAAGGACGGCAAGGTGCGCGCGCTGGCGGTCACCGGCGCCAAGCGCTCACCGCTTTTCCCGGACCTGCCGACGGTGGCCGAGACCGGCCTGCCCGGCTATGAAGCGGTGCTGCACTACGGGATCGTTGCGCCGGCCGGCACGCCCAAGACCGCAATCGACAAACTGAGTGCGGCGCTGCGGGCGGCGGTGATGTCCGAGGACCTGAAAGCCAAGCTCGCCAGGGACGGCGCCGAGCCGCTGTTATCGACACCGGAGGAATATGCCACCGACATCGACCGCGAGGAAACCAAGTGGTCCGCGATCGTGAAAAAATCGGGCGCCAAGGCGAATTGAGGAAATGGCGTCCGGCTGTCGGCCGAGACGAGCGAGCAACCTTCGCTCCACTCGCCCAAGGGCCGTTCGACCTGATATAAGCGGCGCATGAACGCAACGGTCGACCCGAAGGGCAAGAGCAAGGCCACTTGGCAGCATGATCTCTACGATCTGCTGCGCCGGCACGACATCACGCAGATCGCCTACGTGCCTGATGCCGGTCATTCGATCCTGATCGACCGCTCGCTCGCCGATCCCGGCGTGCATTCGATCGCGTTGACCACCGAGGAGGAAGGCGTGGCGCTCGCCGCCGGCGCCGACTTGGGCGGCGCGCGCGCCGTGCTGCTGATGCAGTCGAGCGGAGTCGGCAATTGCATCAACATGCTCTCCCTGATCAAAAGCGGGCGTTTTCCGTTTCTCACGCTGGTCAGCATGCGCGGCGATTTCGGCGAGGGAAACCCGTGGCAGTTCGCCATGGGCCAGGCGACCCAACCGACGCTGGAGGCGATGGGAGTCATCTGCCTGCGAGTTGAACACGCCGGCGACGTGATCCCGACGGTGAGCGCCGCCATTACCATGGCATTCAAGAGCGGTCAGGCGGTCGCGGTGCTGCTGACCCAGCGGCTGATCGGCGCCAAGCCGTTTTGAATCGCGAAGGCAAACGAGGATGACGACGTCCGATGATCGCCGCGGCCTCTCCGTCACCCTCCCCCTTGTGGGGAGGGTCGGCGAACGAAGCTCGCCGGGGTGGGGTCTGCATGAATAGGCGACACCCCACCCCTAACCCCTCCCCACAAGCGGGAGGGGAACGTACCGCCGCTTTGGAACGAAGTAGCCGCGCGGAGTCAATTGCGCGCGCAGCAGCGCTGGGCGTGGTGCTCGAACGCAGCGAGGCGGTGCCGGCGCTGATTGGCAATCACGAAGACTTCCTGTTCATTGCTGGCCTTGGCGGCACGGCTTGCGATGTCGGCGCAGTGACCGGCGACAGCGCGCATGTCTATTCGCTAGGCGGCGCCATGGGCGCACCCTGCATGATGGGACTTGGCCTTGCGCTGGCTCGGCCCGACAAGCGCGTGGTGGTCGTCACCGGTGACGGCGACCTCTTGATGAGCGTGGGCTCGCTCGCCACCATCGCGGTGATCAACCCGTCGAACCTCGCCATCGTCTGCGTCGACAACGGCCACTACGGCGAGACCGGCTGGCAGAAGAGCCATACCAGCCTGGGCGTGGACCTGGAGAAGATGGCCATCGGCGCCGGCATCAAGCGTACCTGCACGGTCGCGGCCGAAGCCGACATCGCCGTCGGCGCGCGCATGATCCGCGAGGGCAATGGCACCTCGTTCGTGCTGCTGCGCGTGCGACCGACCGAGCCGGCATCGTTCCAGCGCAATTTCGATGCGTCGCTCTGCCGCGACCGGTTCCGCGCCGCGCTGCAATCACCTTGACGCCGCCGGTAAGCGGCGATGCGGTCAAAGGCCGCCCGCGTCAGATGATCTGGCTGCGGACACGCTTACAACGGAAGCTGCCGGCAAGACCCGTTTGTCGCCGGACGTCCGCTGGGTTCAACTGCGCCGTGGATAAATAATGATCGACAGGTAGCGCATCGGCGCTTCGATCAATTCTTCGGGACCATGCCGCGCGGCCGCATCGAAGAACAGGGCATCTCCCGGCTCCATCAGATAGCTGCGGTCGGCGTGCCGATAGCGGACCTTGCCCGAGAGCATGTACAAGAATTCAACGCCCGAATGACGGAACTGCGTGTAGGGGACCGCATTCTCCTTGAGCGTGATCAGATAAGGCTCAACGCCAATTTCGCCGGCCAGCGAATGGCCCAGCAGATCGTAGAGATGTCCCGACTTGGTCCCGCGCCGTTCGATTCGAACGCCGCTGCCGGCTTTGACGAACGAGCAGTCGCGCTGCTCTTCGGTTTCGACAAGCAACCGGCTGATCGGCACATTGAGCGCCTTCGCGACGGCCTGCAACGTCGCGAGCGACGGTGAGATCGCGCCATTCTCGATCTTGGAAAGCATTCCGGCCGAGATGCCGGCAGCAACGCCTAGCTCCGCGACCGTCAGATCCAATGACTTGCGAAGTTTGCGGACTTCGGAGCCGATTTCCATTTCAAGCGAGCGGCGTGGAGGCTCGGAAGGCGCCAGTGAACCGGTCAGGAGGTCTCCGGCCGCGTCGCCGCTGTCCGGCTTCCGTCCAGCCTTGGTGACCGGTCTGCGCGATTTTTCCTTGGTGCGTGCGGCCATGATCCCATCGCGGCGTTGCAGCGAGCGGCTAGTATCAGCTTCAATGATCTGGTGTCGAGCGCAGATCGGCGGCAGGCGCCGCGCATCTTATCTGCCATATTTCCTGGAGGGGAAAAAAAGTTCGTGACAGTTGACATCGGATGTGCAGGCTATGAATGAGCTTTTCCTGACGGTGACCTGACCTATGTGCGGTATTGCCGGCCTTTTTCTGAAGGATCCGGGGCTCGAGAGCGAGGTCGGCGCGATGCTGGCCAATATGCTCGGCACCCTCTGCGACCGCGGGCCGGATTCGGCAGGCTTCTCCGTCTACCGGACCGAGACGCCGGGGAGCATCAAGCTCACGCTGCGTGCACCGGAAGCCTTCGATTTTGAACGGCTGCTGCACCAGTTGAGCGGCATCGCCGGCGCCCCGTTGCCGCATGATATCCGCGACACCCACATGGTCGTAAGCGTCCCGGCCGAACAGCAAAGCAAACTGCGCGCGGAACTGGCGCGTACGCCGGCCGTCACCGTCGTCAGCACCGGGCGTCGGATGGAAACCTACAAGGAAGTCGGCCGGCCCGATCAGGTCGCCGCCCGCTTCGGCCTCGAAACCATGGCGGGCACGCACGCCATCGGCCATACCCGTATGGCGACCGAATCCGCGGTCACGACCAATGGTGCCCATCCCTTCACCACGGGGCCGGACCAATGCCTCGTCCATAATGGCTCGCTCTCCAACCACAACGCCGTACGCCGCGACCTCATCCGGCAGGGGCTCGCCTTTCAGACCGAGAACGATACCGAGGTTGCCGCCGGCTATCTCACCTGGAAGATGCGTGAAGGATCGTCGCTCGCCGAGGCCCTCGAAGCTTCGATCGACGCCCTCGACGGCTTCTACACCTTCGTCGTCGGCACCGAATCCGGCTTCGGCGTGCTGCGCGATCCGATCGCGTGCAAACCAGCGGTGATGGCCGAAACCGATCGCTGGGTGGCGTTCGGCACGGAATATCGTGCGCTGGTCGACCTGCCCGGGATTGCCGCGGCGAAAGTCTGGGAGCCGGAGCCGACGCGGGTCTATCGCTGGGAACGCAACTGATGCCCACGGTTGACCTCGCCACCACTCCCTTGCGCGAGCTCAATGCGGCGCTGCACCGGCTCAAGCCCGACACCAACGAGACGCATTGGCGCGTGCTCAATCCCCGCGGCCAGCACGCGGTGGCGGTCGGGATCGATGTCCCGATCCTCATGGAGGTGGAGGGACACGTCGGCTACTACTGTGCGGGCATGAACAAGCAGGCCACCGTGACGGTGAATGGCAACGCCGGCACCGGCTTGGCGGAGAACATGATGTCCGGCCGGGTGCACGTGAAAGGTGATGTCTCACAGTCCGCCGGCGCCTCCGGCTGCGGCGGGCTCCTCATCATCGACGGCAACGCATCGGCACGCTGCGGCATCTCCATGAAGGGCATCGACATCGTCGTGAAGGGCTCGGTCGGTCACATGTGCGCGTTCATGGCGCAAGCCGGCAATCTCGTGGTGCTCGGCGATGCCGGCGACGCCCTGGGCGATTCCATTTACGAGGCGGACCTCTACGTGCGCGGAGCGGTCCGGAGCCTGGGCGCCGATTGCATCGAGAAACCGCTCGATGATCATCACCGCAACAACC
Source organism: uncultured Alphaproteobacteria bacterium (assembly GCA_963756715.1). Lineage (GTDB taxonomy): Bacteria > Pseudomonadota > Alphaproteobacteria > Rhizobiales > Xanthobacteraceae > VAZQ01. Next base: position 186,231 of record CAVWOV010000030.1, on the reverse strand, counting down.
TCAAGCGGCTGCTCGATGCCGCGGGCCTGAATGGCTCAGTCGATGTCAGCACCCTCCGGCGCTATGGATCGGCCCGGCGGCTTTATCACTTCCACATCGACAACGCCGGGGCATATTGATGAGCGCCCAGGATCGCTGGATCCACACGCCGCCGCGCAAATCGGCGACCTTCGACGACAATGCGATCGCGGAAATTCGCCGGGCGGCAGCGACCGGCATCTATGACATTCGCGGCGCCGGCGCCAAGCGCAAGCTGCCGCATTTCGATGATCTGCTGTTTCTCGGCGCGTCGATCAGCCGTTATCCCCTCGAGGGCTATCGCGAGAAATGCGAGACCGCCGTCACCATCGGCGCCCGCTTCGCCAGCAAGCCGGTCACGCTGAAGATTCCGGTTACCATTGCGGGCATGAGCTTCGGCTCCTTGTCGGCACAGGCCAAGGAGGCACTCGGGCGCGGTGCGAGCGCGGCGGGTACGTCGACCACGACCGGCGACGGCGGCATGACGCCGGAAGAACGGGAGCATTCGAGCATCCTCGTCTACCAGGTGTTGCCATCGCGCTATGGCATGAACCCTGACGACCTGCGAAAGGCCGACGCCATCGAAGTCGTGGTCGGCCAGGGCGCCAAACCCGGCGGCGGCGGCATGCTGCTCGGTCAGAAAATCTCCAAGCGCGTCGCCGAGATGCGCGTGCTGCCGGAGGGCATCGATCAGCGATCCGCCTGCCGTCACCCGGACTGGACCGGCCCCGACGACCTGGAGATCAAGATTCGCGAGTTGCGCGAGATCACCGACTGGGAGAAGCCGATCTACGTCAAGGTCGGCGCATCACGACCGTATTACGATATCGCGCTTGCCGTAAAGGCCGGTGCCGATGCGGTGGTTCTGGACGGCATGCAGGGCGGCACCGCGGCGACGCAGGACGTATTCATCGAGAACGTCGGCATTCCGACGCTGAGCGCGGTTCCGCCCGCCGTGAAGGCGCTGCAGGATCTCGGAATGCACCGCACGGTGCAACTCATCGTCTCCGGCGGCATCCGCAACGGCGCCGATGTGGCCAAGTGCCTGGCGCTGGGCGCTGACGCGGTGTCGATCGGAACGGCCGCGTTGATTGCGCTCGGCGACAACGACCCGCACCTCGAACAGGAATACCGTGCGCTCGGCACCACGGCAGGCGCTTACGACGATTGGCACGAGGGCCGCGATCCCGCAGGCATCACGACCCAGGATCCCGCACTTGCGGCGCGCCTCGATCCCCTCATCGCCGGCCGCAAACTCGCCAATTTTCTTTCGGTGATGACGTTGGAAACCCAGATCATCGCGCGTGCCTGCGGCAAGTCGCACGTTCACAATTTGGAACCCGAGGATTTAGTCGCGCTGACCGTGGAGGCCGCCGCCATGGCTCGCGTCCCACTCGCGGGCACCGATTGGATTCCAGGATCGGGACGGTGATCCCGGCGTTGACCTCACTTTTGAGGGCGCAGTTCGCCAGGACTACCGGCACACTCTCCGCACGATGAAGGGATCGTTTGATGTCGTCATGGGGTGAAATTGCCAAGAAGCAGGGGATCAAATATTTCCTGATCTCGTTCGTTGATCTGTTCGGCACGATGCGCGCGAAGCTCGTGCCGGCGAGCGCCATCGACACGGTGGCAAAGTCCGGGGCGGGCTTTGCGGGCTTCGCCGCCTGGTTCGATATGACGCCGGCCGACCCCGACATCCTGGCAAGTCCGGATGCTGACAGTTTCATCAAACTGCCATGGAAGCCTGACGTCGCCTGGGTCGCCTCCGACCTGGTGATGGACGGCAAGGACGTCGACCAAAATCCGCGTCAAGTGCTCAAGCGCGTCGTCGCAACGGCGCGCGAGGAAGGCTTTGAACTCAAGACCGGGGTCGAATGCGAGTATTTCCTGATCGCGCCTGATGGCCGTTCAATTTCCGACGCGGCGGATCACCAGTCGAAGCCCTGTTACGATCAGCAGGCGCTGATGCGCCGCTACGACGTCGTCGCCGAAATCTGCGACGCCATGGTGACGCTTGGCTGGAAGCCATATCAAAACGACCATGAAGACGCGAACGGCCAGTTCGAGATGAACTGGGAGTTCGACTCCGCGCTCCGCACCGCCGATCGGCACGCCTTCTTCAAGTTCATGGTCAAATCGATCGCCGAGAAACACGGACTGCGCGCGACCTTCATGCCGAAGCCGTTCGGCAATCTGACCGGCAGCGGCTGTCACGTCCATGCCTCGCTGTGGGCGGCCAAAGGCAACAAGAACCTGTTTGCTGATTCCAAAGGCGAACTGGGCCTGTCGCAGACGGCGTATAATTTCATCGGCGGCGTGATGCACTCGGCGGAGGCGCTTTGTGCGATCACCAATCCTACGGTGAATTCCTACAAGCGCATTAACGCACCGCCGACACTTTCCGGCGCCACCTGGTCGCCCAATACGGTGACCTATGGCGGCAACAACCGCACTCACATGATCCGGATCCCGGACCCGGGCCGCTTCGAGTTGCGGCTGGCCGACGGCGCGGCCAATCCATATCTCTTACAAGCCGCGGTGCTTGCAGCCGGCCTCGACGGCATCAAAAATAAACGCGACCCCGGCAAGCGCCTCGATATCAACATGTACACCGACGGTCACAACGCGAAGGGCGCCAAGAAGCTGCCGCTCAACCTGCTCGATGCGTTGCGCGCGCTGGAAAAATCCTCGACGCTCAAAGCCGCGCTCGGCGAAGCCGTCGTCGAGTCATACCTCAAGCTGAAGTACGACGACTGGAATGCCTACGCGCGTCACCTCACCGAGTGGGAGCGGCAGACCACGCTGGACTGCTGAATATCGAAACGACGTACGATTTCGCTTATGACCTGCGTCGCATCCAATCTCGGTCTCATCGGGTCGCCTGGGGAAGCACAAAGGGGACACCCGGCGGCGGAACCCGCCCGACGTGTGCGGCAACCTTGAACACCCTGCTCAGCATCTCGTTCGTGATCGTCTGGTCCGCTGGTCCATCACCCGCGATCCGGCCTTGATCGAGGACGACGATGCGTCGTGCGAAGAGAGTGGCGAGATTGAGATCGTGCAGGACCACCACCGCTGCGGCGCCGCGTTCGGCGCAGCGTCGTGTCGATCGGGCGATGTCGAACTGGTGTTTCAGATCGAGGCTTGCGGTCGGCTCATCGAGCAAGAGCACACCCGCGCCGTTGTCGGTCTCTCCACAAGCAAGCTGGACCAGGATCCGTGCGAAATGAACGCGCTGCTGCTCGCCCCCCGACAGTGTCGTGACCACGCGATCGTGGAACTCGCTCAGATCCACCTCGGCGAGCGCAGCATCGACCAGTTCGTCGACGCGCCGCCCGCTGCGATCGCCCGCCCCCATCCGCACGATTTCGGCGACCGCAAACGGAAAGGTCACGCCGATATGCTGAGAAAGGACCGCGCGGCGTTTGGCCAGTTCGTGCGGATTGAATGACGACAGCTCGCGGCCTTGCAGGCGAACGAGGCCGGGTCGCGGCACCACATCGCCCGACAGCACGCGCAGCAACGTGGATTTTCCTGCACCGTTCGGTCCGACAAGCGCAACGACCTCCCCGGGCGCTAGCGACAGCGAAACGCCATCGAGCAGCGCTTTGCCGCCGATCCTCACCGTAACCGCTTCTGCCGCGAGCACCGGAGTCATAGGCCGACGAGTGAGCGCTGGCGCAGCAGGAGGTAGAGGAAAAACGGCGCACCGATCACCGCGGTCACGATGCCGATCGGCAACTCGGCCGGGGCCGCAAGCGTGCGGGCAAACGTGTCGGCAACGACCAGCAGCGTCGCACCCAACAGCATCGCCGACGGCAGCAGAAGGCGATGGCCCGGCCCGATCAGCAGCCGTAACAGATGCGGCACGATGATGCCGACGAAGCCGATCACGCCCGAAACCGAAACCGCAGCGCCGGTTGCGGCCGCGACCAGCACGATGCAAATGCGCTTGAGCCGCTCGACTTGGATGCCGCTATAGAACGCCTCCGTTTCGCCAAGCACCAGCACGTCGAGACCTCGCGCGATGAAGGGCACGGTCAGCGCCGATCCCGCCAGGAACGGCACGATCGCCGCCACCTTGGCCCAGGTCGCTCCGGCCAGAGAGCCCAGCATCCAGAAGTTGATATCGCGCAGTTGACGGTCGTCGGCAAGGAACACCAGAAGGCCAAGACCGGCATTCGCAAGGGCGGCAATCGCCAGGCCTCCCAGCAGAAACATGGCGATTGAGGTTCGGCCTTCGCGCGTCGCGATGCGATAAAGAAGGATCGTCGAGGCGAGCGCGCCGACAAACGCCGCAACCGGCAGGATTTCGATCGGCAAATTGACACCCGCCGCCGCGAGATAGCGGTCGCCGACCACGATCGCGGACGCCACCGCGAGCGCCGCCCCGCTCGACACGCCGACCAGCGCGGGATCGGCGAGCGGATTACGAAACAGACCTTGCAGGATCGCACCGGCAGCGGCGAGCAGGCCGCCGACGATCATCGCCAGTGCGATCCGTGGCAACCTGATCGACCACAGCACGAGCCAGTCGCGCGCGACAATCGCCTGATCCCCGTCGACGAGACCGAGCGCGGCGCCGATACGGGGAAGCGGGATGCCTGCTGCGCCGATTGTTGCGGCCGCGAACGCCACCATCACGAGGAGCACCAGCAATCCCGGCGACACCAGCAGGCGCAGGTGGCGTGATGTGCGCCACGAGGGCCGTCCGTGGCGTGCGGCGGCGACCGGCGCTCCAGCGCCGGTCATTGCCGGCAGTCCTTGTCCGGGTTCGTGCGCTCCGAAGGGACGGCCGCACCGGCAAGCGATGGATAGAGCGCAGCCGCGAGATCGCGCGCGGCGCGCGCTGTGCGCGGACCAAAGCCAAGCAGATAGAGTCCGTCCATGGAGACGAAAGCCTTCCGGGCCGCCGCCGGCGTGGTGACGAAGGCCGGATGCTCGAACACGGTCTGCGCGTCGAGATGAAACGACTTGCGCTCCATGGCCAAGACGGCGTCCGGCTGCGCGGCGATCACCGACTCGTCGTTGATGAGTTTGTAGCCTTCGTAGCCGGTAACGGCGTTGGTGGCGCCCGCCATCGTCATGATGCCCTCGGCGGCGGTCGCCCGTCCCGCCGCCATGGGCCTTCCATTCATGAATGACAGAATGAACAGGACCTTGATCGGGTGTTCGATCCGCTTGCGCAGTTTTGCGAGCGCGGCGAGATCGGCCTCCACCACGCGCACCAGGCATTCGCCGCGTGCCTCCACGCCGGTCGCCTTGGCAATCAGCCGAATTTTCTCGATGACGCCGTCACCAGTGAAACGGTCCGGCACGCGCACGAACGGCACGTTGGCACTCTCCAGCACCGCGAGCGTCTCTTTCGGTCCCGATCCTTCAGTGGCGAGCACGAGTGATGGCCCGAGACCGAGGACGCCTTCCGGCGACAACTGCCGCATGTAACCGACCGAGCGTTTCTCTTCGAGCGCGCGCCGCGGATGAATGCTGGTCGTGTCGACCGCGATAACGCGATCCTCCAGACCAAGCGCGTAGAGGATTTCGGTCACCGCACCGCCGACGGATACGATGCGGCTTGAGTCTTGGATCGTGACCACGCGGTCTGCCGCATCCTTGACGGTCACGCCGCCGGTCCCGCGGGCGCTGAGAGCGACGAGGCAGACAACGGCGGCCAGGCTCAGTCGAATGAAGTTGTTTCTCATCGGGCTGTGGCTCATGCGCCACTCTCACTTTGTCAAAATGAGCTTGTTCTGCGCGGTGAGGCGCAAGTGATACGCCTCGCTGCCATGCAGAATGGTGATTGCGCGCGTGCCGACGAATAGCTCTCGGCTGTCGAGTTGATCGTTCTTGATCATTACATGCCGTGCTTCGCCGCCAGATGATCTTTCGTCTCCATTGTCCTGAGATGGATCACCGCGATCTTTTCTTGAAGTCATCTTGGGTCCTGAATCATAACTTCCTCAGATTTTCGAGTATAAGTTATAGTTTTAAGCTATTCTAAACCATCTACTTACTGACAATACATTGTTTAGAACCGATCTAGGCCTCTTATCGTCTACGTTGACCTTGGTAATGCAGCACTCTATTCAAGTAAACGTCTAGCCCGCAAGAGGGGTCTTGCGGGCAGGCCCAGCCAGCCAGCCCCCGCTCACGCGGTAGCCCGCCAGCCCCGGCCAGAAACAAGGGGAAGTGGGGGTGTCATGTTTTCGTATCGAAGTCGGAGCGCGCGAGCGCTTCTGGGTGGCGTTTCGGGAATCGCGCTGTCGGTCGCGGGCGTCGTTCCGTTTGTCGTTGCGCAGGAAGCAGTGAATCTGGATCCAATCACGGTCGTGTCGACCAAGCCGACACAACCGGCGCGGCGGCCAGCACCACGGCAGGCCGCGCCTGAGCGCTCGGAAAGTCCGCCAGCGGTCAGCCAGCCTGCCCCCGTGACGGCACCGCCGCCACCGCCGGTGATCACGGCCTCACAGCTACTGACCACGGACACCATGCCGGCCACCGAAGTGCTCGGCGCCGTGAGCACGATCCGGCAGAATCAGATCAATCAGATCATGCCGACCCGCCCGTCAGATCTGCTCTACAGCGTACCAGGCGTCACCGTGCAGGAGCGCCAGGACGACCCTGGAACCGCGGTCAACATTCGCGGCTTGCAGGACTTCGGCCGCGTCAACGTCGTGGTCGACGGGGCAAGGCAGAACTTCCAGCGCTCCGGCCACAACGCGAACGGTCTCTTCTATCTCGAACCCGAACTCATCAGCACGATCGACATCATCCGCGGCCCGGTGGCCAACGTCTTCGGTTCCGGCGCGATCGGCGGCATCACCTCGTTCCGAACCAAGGACTGGGAGGACGTGCTCAAGCCCGGCGAGCGTTGGGGCGTGCTGAGCAACACCATGGGCAGCACGAACCTCGGCGGCGTCGGCTCGCTGTTCGCGGCCGCCCGCGTGGCGCCGAACGCCGAGATTTTTGCGGGCGGCACCTACCGGAAGCAGAGCGCCTACCGCGACGGCGACGGCAACGTGATCCCAAACACCGGCAATGAGATTTGGACGGGCACGGTGAAGGGCACCTATCGGCCAGCCGACGGTCACCAGATCAAGCTCGGCTACATCACCTACGATGCGGACTACAAGACCGGCCAGCCGTATCCGGCTGGCACGCCGCCGCCCACAGCATCGATCTATGGCACCAACACGCGCAACGAGATCGCGACAGCACGCTGGACCTATTCGCGGCCCGATGACCGGCTGTTCGATTTCGACGCCAACGTCTACTGGACGCGGACGGCGACCGAGCAGACCAAGATCGACGGCACACCCTCGGTGATCAGCGGACAACTCGGCGACCGTCGAAACTTCACGATCAACACCAGAGGTTTCGACGCCAACAACACGACACGCTTCGACACCGGGCCGTTCCATCACGCCCTCAACTACGGCGGCGACAGCTTCCGCGACGAGGTGGATACCACCGGCTTCGGCACCATCTTCACGCCGTCGGGAGAGCGAACCGTTTCCGGCGCTTTCATCCAGCTCAAGACCGACTACGCCGGAATATTCGAATCGATCACGGCGGCCCGCTACGACACCTATGCGCTGCAGGGGGGCGGCTACTACAACGACGGCCACCACATGTCGCCGAAGAGCACGATCGGCTTCACGGCAATCCAAGGCTTTACGCCCTACGTGACGTATGCCGAAGGCTATCGCGCGCCTGCTATCACGGAAACGCTGGTTGCCGGAATCCATCCGGCTAACCCGCAATTTACCCTCCTGCCCAATCCGGGGCTTCAGCCGGAAATCGGCAAGAACAAGGAGATCGGCGTCAACCTTCGTTACAACGATGTGCTGCGGACAGGCGACCAGCTTCGCGCGAAGTTCAACGTCTACCGCAATGACGTCACGAACTACATCGACCTGAAGTTCCTGGGACCGTTCCAGCGGGGGCAAGGCGGTCAGATCTGCTTGAACCTCATCGCCTTCTTCTGCGAGCAGTACCAGAATATCCCCAGCGCCCGGCTCGAAGGCATGGAGTTCGAAAGCTTCTACGACGCCGGCCAATGGTTTGCGGGTCTCGCAGGAACGCACCACGTTCGTGGCCGCGACCTCACAAACGATCAGCCGCTCGCGACCATTCCGCCCGACCAGATCACCACGACGCTGGGCGCCCGCTTCCTCGATCGCAAGCTGACGCTGGCGATGCGTTGGCAGGCCGTCATGGCCAAGAACCCGCTCGATATTCCGCCCGGCGCCGAAGCTCCAGCGGGTGCAACGTCCGGACCGCCTTATGCCTATTACCCGACGTCGGCCTTCAACCTTGTCAGTCTCTACGCCGGCTACCAGATTGATCCCGACAGGCTCGCGTCGCTCTCGGTGGAAAATCTGCTGAACTCGCAGTATGCTCGTTATCTGAACGTGACTCCCAGCCCGGATCACGGAATCAACTCGACACCGCTGCCGTTCTACAGTCAGGGCATCACCATCAAGGGCTCGCTCACGGTCCGGTTCAGCGATCAAACCCTGAAGAAAGGCTGACGAGACCAACCGACGCAACCAAGGGCGCGGCAGTTTCACGAAGTGCCGCCGCGCTTTCAACGTCCGCAACTCTAAAAACAGGAGACAGCCATGTTCATCGCCATGAACCGCTTTAACGTGAAGAAGGGCTCCGAAGAATCGTTCGAACATGTGTGGAGCAGCCGTGACACGCACCTGCACAAAGTTCCCGGCTTCGTCGAATTCCATCTGCTCAAGGGCCCCGAACGGGAGAACTACACGCTCTACTCCTCGCACACCATCTGGCAGAGCAAGGCAACCTTCGAGGCCTGGACCAAGTCGGAGGCGTTTCGGGCCGCCCATAAGGATGCAGGTCAGAACAGCGGCCTCTACCTCGATCATCCGCAGTTCGAAGGCTTCGAGGTGCGCCAGACCGTGCGTCGCGACGAGCCGGCGGTCGCCTAAGTCACCTCGTCCAGGCATTTTGAGCGACAAGGTCGCGGCAAGCGTCAGCTTGAGCCGCGACTTTGTTATTTTACCGCCCGATTCTTGCGAGCCGGGGTCAGCAGCGTTGATGCTTTGCAGCCGCTTCGCGCAGGTACGCGGGCTCGTCTCTACCTTGACGACATTTGAGAGAGCTCGAAAGGAGAGGTGACGGAGCCCGCCGCACGTGCAATGATTCATTGAATCAATTCCAATTTTCCCACGCTCAAGAGTCCGCCCCCATGCAATTCAGCTTTACCGAAGAGCAGCAGTTGTTCGCCGATAGCGTGCGCGGCTTCGCGCTCGCGCATCTTGAGAACGACAAGCTCAAGCGGGCACACGACCCACGCTATCCGTTCGATGTGGCACAACTCATGAGCAAGCAGGGCCTCATGGGCATCACTATCCCGGAGGCCGATGGCGGCATGGGCGGCGCGCTGATGGATGCCGTCATCGCCATCGAGCAGGTGGCGGCGGTGTGTCCGCGTTCGTCCGACGTGGTGCAGTTCGGCAACTTCGGCCCAATCCGCACCTTCGCCGAATATGGCTCGCCGCAGCAGAAGGCGCGCTGGCTCCCCGACCTGTTGCAGGGCCGCATGGTGATGAGCCTCGGCATCACCGAGCCGGATGCGGGCTCGGCCGCGACCGAACTCAAGACCTCCGCCAAGGCCGACGGCACGCACTACGTGCTCAACGGCAGCAAGCTGTTTTCCACCTTCAGCCCGGACGCGGCAATCTTTCTCGTCTACGTGCGCTTCGGGCCGGGGCTCGGCGGCATCGGCTCGGTGATCGTCGAGCGCGGCACGCCGGGCTTCGTCATCGGCCAGCCCTCGAGCTTCATGAGCGGCGAGGAATGGTGCGAGTTGCACTTCGACAACTGCCGCATCCCGGCCGAGAACGTGCTGCTCGGGCCAGGCGGCTTCAAGAAGCAGATGGCGGGCTTCAACATCGAGCGTATCGGCAACACCGCCCGCTCGCTGGCGTTCGGCCGCTACGCCTTCAACCAGGCGCGTGAGCACGCGTTGACGCGCAAGCAATTCGGCCGGCCGCTGTGCGAATTCCAGGGCCTGCAGTGGAAGTTCGCCGACATGGCGGTCAAGCTCGAGGGCGCGCAGCTCCTGCTCTATCGCGCCGCCGCCAACGCCGACCGCGGCCTGCCCTCGGCCTACGAAACTGCCGTTGCGAAAGCGGCCTGCAACGTCACTGGTTTCGAGATCGCGAGCGAGGCGGTGCAGATCATGGGCGCGATGGGCTACAGCCGCGAAAACCTCGTCGAGTGGTGCATGCGCCGCTGCCGCGGCTGGATGATTGCCGGCGGCTCGGTGGAGATTCTCAAGAACCGTATCGCCGAGCACGTGTTCGACCGCCGCTTCGACCAGCGTCCGCCGAAGACCGCGCAAGCCGCGGAGTGATGCAGCGTGCGAAATTGGAACTACAAATAGCGAGACTGGAACAGGTGCGCTCCCTCTCCCCTGCGGGGAGAGGGTTGGGGTGAGGGGGTTCATGTCTCACGATAGATCCGGCCCCCCTCACCCCGGCCCTCTCCCCTCCGGGGAGAGGGAGAAGAGCAGCGCGAGTTCACATCTGCTGCAGCCGCTGCTTGCGCCGCGCGCGGTCGCGATCGTCGGACAGTCGGACGACGCCACCAAGACCGCCGGGCGGCCGCTCAAGTATCTGCGGCAGGCGGGATATGCGGGACGTGTCTATCCGATCAATCCGCGGCGCGAGCGCGTGCTTGGCGAGCGCGCCTGGCCATCGCTCGCCGACCTGCCCGAAGTCCCCGACCACGCCTACGTGGTGACCGGCACCGAAGCGGCCATCGCGGCGGTCGCCGAATGCGGCCGGATCGGCGTCAAGGTCGTAACCGTTTTGGCGGACGGCTTTGCCGAAGCGGGCGCCGAAGGCGTCACGCGCGAGGCGCGGCTGCGCGCGATCTGTGCCGAGACGGGTGTGCGCGTCATCGGGCCGTCGAGCCTCGGCGTCGTCGACCTGCGCACCCGGACGATGCTCACCGCCAATCCCACATTTGACGAACCGGACCTGCCCGCCGGCCGCATCTTCGTCGGCTCGCATTCCGGCAGCATGATTGGATCGATCTTCTCACGTGGCCGCGCGCGCGGCCTGGGATTTGCGGCGCTGGTGTCGGTCGGCAACGAGGCCGATCTCTCGCTCGGGGAAATCTGCGAGGCCGCGCTCGACGATTCCGGCATCGACGGCTTCATGCTGTTTCTCGAAACCATGCGGCACGCCGACAAGCTGCGGCGTTTCGCGCTGGCGGCGGCGGCATGCGGCAAGCCGATTCTCGCCTACAAGCTCGGCCGTTCGGCGGCGGCGCGCGAACTTGCGGTGTCGCATACCGGCGCTCTCGCCGGCGAGGACGACATCGCCGACGTGTTCCTCACCGAATGCGGCATCGCCCGCGTGATGACGCTCGACGGCCTGATCGAAGGCATGTCGCTGCTTGCGCGCATGCCGGCGGCGCCTCGCACGCCGGGCCGCCGCGCCGTCGGCGTCGTCACCACCACGGCCGGCGGCGCCACCATGGTGGTCGATCCGCTTAGCCTGCGCGGGCTGTCGGTCGAGCCGCCAAGCGCCGAAACGTTGCAACGAATTCAGGCCGCGACCGGCATTGCGGTGAAACCCGCGCGGCTGATCGACCTCACGGTCGCGGGCGCGCGCTACGATGCGATGAAAGCCGCGCTCGACATTCTGTTGACCGCGGCAGAATTCGATTTTGTGTTGACGGTCGTGGGCTCGTCATCGCGCGCGCATCCGGAGACCACCGTGCGGCCGATCATCGACAGCGCCGGCACCGGCCGGCCGCTCGCCGCATTCCTGGTGCCGGAAGCGCCGCAGGCGCTCGCCATGCTGGCAACGGCGGGCGTGCCGGGCTTCCGCACGCCGGAGGCCTGCGCGGACGCGATTGCGGCCGCGCTGTCGCGCCGCGCCCCGCGTATAATCGATGTGCTGCAGTCAGATGCACAAGCTCTTGTCTCGGCTCGCGAGGCAGGGTCTCCCCTCCCCCCGCGAAGCGAAGCGGAGCGGTGGGGAGGGTCGGCTGCGGCACGACCTTCCATGCTCGATGAGCTTGAAGCTGGCGCGCTGCTCGATCGCCTCGGCATTGCACGCGCACCGGCGGTCGGAATCGATGCCGCGATCGAGCGAGCCCCTGCCCTGCCCTTCGCATATCCGGTTGTCGTGAAAGTCCTGTCCGCCGAGATCGCGCACAAGACCGACGTCGGCGGTGTTGTGCTCGGCGTAAAGGATGGCGACGGCTTGCTCGCCGCTATCCGGAAGATCGGCACGACAGTCGCGCAACGCCAGCTCGGCACGCGGATCGAGCGCGTTTTGGTGCAGCAGATGATCGCGGGCCTCGGCGAGGCGCTGATCGGCTATCGCGTCGACCGCGATGTCGGCCCGATCGTGCTGGTCGCGGCAGGCGGCGTGCTGACCGAGATCGAGCGCGACCGCAGCCTTCGGCTAGCGCCGGTCGATCTCATGACCGCGCACGAGATGATCACGGAGGTGCGCGGGCTCAAGCTGTTCGCCGGCTATCGCGGCAGGCCTCCGGGTGACCTCGACGCGCTTGCGCGCGCGATCGTGGCGCTGTCGCAGCTTGCGACCGATCCCTCGGTCGCAGAGGCCGAGATCAACCCGCTGATCGTGCGTCCCACAGGCGAAGGCGTGATCGCGGTCGACGCGCTGGTGCGGCTCGTCGCACCATCATAGGCTGTGCCCGAATTCCGGAGTTCCCCATGTCGCACGCCGAAGCCATCCACTCGTTGCATCCCGCCGCCGGCGCTACAAAAGCAATCGTCGATTTCGTCGACGGGCTGCGCTACGGCGCCTTGTCGGAGGAGGTGCGCCATTACGCACGCCGGCATCTGCTCGACACCGTCGGCGTGATGATCGCGGGTGCGCCCGGCGACGTGGCGACGCGCGCTGAGGCTGTCGTTGCATCCGTGCGCCCCGCCGGCAATGTGCCGGTGCCGGGCCGTGCCCGCCGCGCCGACCTGCTCGACGCCGCGTTCCTCGGCGGCACCGCCGCGCACGGCATCGAACTCGACGACGGCTACCGGCACGGCTCGGCGCACTGCGGCTGCACCGTCATCCCGGCTGCACTGAGCGTCGCCTATACGCAGAACGCCGGCGGCAAGGCGCTGATCGAGGCGATCGTGGCGGGCTACGAGACCGCGATCACGCTCGCGCGCGCCTGCGCGCCCGACCTGCGGCAGCGCGGCTTTCATCCGACCGGCGCGGTCGGCCCGTTTGGCGCCGCGATGGCGACCGCCAAGCTGCGCGGGCTGCCGTCCGGGAAGCTTCACCACGCGCTCGGGCTCGCGGCCTCGAGCGCGGCCGGCCTGTTCGCCTTCGTCAATGGCGGCGGCGACATCAAGCGGCTGCACGCCGGGCACGCCTCGCGCGAAGGGCTGCAGGCGGCGCTGCTCGCCGAGCAGGGCGTCGAAGGGCCGCCCGACGTGATCGAGACCCGCGACGGCTTCATGCAGGCCTTCGCGTTCGGCCGTGCCGACAAAGCGCGAGCCACGCTGGCGAGCGAAGCGAGCGGCCAGCGCGGCCACTTAACAAGTGCGCGCGCCGGACACTCGCCTGAAGCAGGCTCGTCGGCGCGCGCAATTACCCTGCCGCCGGACGTGCCGTTCGGCATCACCGACTGCTACATCAAGCCTTACGCCTGCTGCCGTCACATCCAGCCGGCGGTCGAGGCACTGTTCGGCCTGCTCAACGACGAGAAGATCGCCACCGACGACATCGAGCAGGTCGAGGTCGAGACCTACAAGATCGCCGCCGAGCATGCGCATACCGGCTGGGACGATTTCGCCAGCGCGCAACTGAGCTTTCCGTATCTGATGGGCGTGGCGGCGCGCTACCGCGGCATCAGCTTCGCGCATTTCGACGAGCAGACGCGGGCCGACCCGGCGTTTCATGCATTTGCGAGCAAACTTAGCGTCACTGCTCCCGCGGAGATCGACGCGCTTTATCCGCGGCTGCGTCCGGCGCGCGTGACGGTGAAAACCGCGCGCGGCAAGTTCATACGGCAGGCGGATGAAGCGCTGGGCTCGCGCATCGTGCCGCTCGACGATGCCGGACTGAAGGAAAAGTTCTACGATCTGGTCGGGCCGATGTTCGGCGCGGCGCGCGCCAAGGACTTCGGCGAGCGGCTCTGGACCATCGAGGATGCGAGCGATGTCGCACCGCTCGTCGAGGCGATCGCAAAGCCGCGCGCCTGATCGATACAGCCATCTCAGCTCGCGACCGCTCGGCGGGGTAATCGCGGACCCCGATTTGGCGTGGGCAAGTGAAACAACTGTCAGCCGCCCAATCGCGCCAGATATGCCAGCGCTCCGCGTCCCGCCGCTGCGCCGGTCGCAAAGGATGCTTGCAGCAGATAGCCGCCGGTCGGCGCCTCCCAGTCAAGCATCTCGCCGGCGACAAAAACTCCAGGCTCGCGCTTGAGCATGAACGCCTCGTCGACTTCGTCAAATGCGATACCGCCCGCAGTCGAGATCGCCCTGGCGATATCCGCCACACCTGTGAGCCGGATCGGGACGCCTTTGATGAGTTCGCTCAGCGGCGCAGGTTGCATGGCTGACAACGACAAGGCTCTCGCAATGGCGGCCTCGTGCAACAACCCGATGGCGGCCGGGGCCAATGCGGCCGCCTTGCGCAGAAAGTTCGAGAGCGACTGTTTGCCGCGCGGCCCGGCGAGACGCCGCGTCAAATCCGCCGCCGGAAGGTCCGGCCGCAAGTCGATGCAAACGACCGCCTCGCCGGTTGCCGCGATGGCCTCGCGCAACGGCGCCGACAGCGCATAGATGCCGCCCCCCTCGAGCCCGCGGCCGTGACAATCGCTTCGCCGCGCACGCTTTGCCCGTCGAATGACAATTCGATCCGCTTCAATGGCTGGCCTTCGAACCGGTTGCGGAACACGTCGGACCATCCGGCCGTGAACCCGCAATTCGCCGGGCGGAGCGGCACCACCGCGATGCCGGCCCGGGTCATCGCATCGACCCAGCCGCCGTCAGAGCCAAGGTGCGGCCAACTCGCGCCGCCGAGTGCGAGTACCGTGGCTCCGGGCGTGACCGCAATGCGGCCGTCGGGCGTGTCGAATATCAACGCGCCGTCATCCCAGCCGGTCCAGCGGTGGCGCGGCTTGAAGTCAACCCCCAGCGCGGCGAGCCGGCGCAGCCAGGCGCGCAGAAGTGGCGAGGTCTTCAGCGCCGTCGGAAACACCCGGCCGCTCGAACCGACGAATGTCTGTTGTCCCAGGCCCTCGCACCAGGCGCGCAACGCTACCGGCGAAAGCGCCTCGATTGCCGCGCGCAGGCGCGGCGAGGCGGCACCATAGCGATCAAGCAGGCGTTCGAGCGGCTCACTGTGAGTCAGATTGAGTCCGCCACGGCCGGCGAGCAGGAACTTGCGCCCGGCGGACGGCATCCGATCGTAGACCGTCACCGCAGCACCGCCGCGAGCCAAGATTTCAGCCGCCATCAGCCCGGCTGGACCGCCGCCGACGACGGCAGCCTTGGGGCGCGACGCTACCGACACGGTTCACCTGGTTAGAGATAGCGGGGGAAACGACCTGCCAGGACTCGCCCCGAGTAGGCCGCACAGACATATACGGCCGCAGCATTTGCGCTGGACACAAGTGAGCAGTTTGGCGGTCCCGAGAGGACTCGAACCTCCGACCTTCGGTTTAGGAAACCGCTGCTCTATCCGGCTGAGCTACGGGACCAAGCCATTGGTGTTCTCTGGCGCCGCCGACCGACCCGACCGCGCGAACAACCAAGCGGTTGGATAACAAAAAACTCGCATGGCGGCTATCTGCCTCCCGGCCCGTCCGCCCGAAATCACCTGATGTTTGGCGTATCCCCCGGACGGGATGAGCCGGCTAATACACGTGCCTCCACGACGCAATAGGACGCAATTTTGGAACGAAACGGATACAAATGACCGAAACCGGATTGCTGCCATAAATGACGAAACGCTGGCCGCGGTTCTGCCGCAAACGACGAAACAAAAATGTTGTTCGACGAAATACGTTTGAAACAGAGGCAGGGTAGGTTCTTTCCAGCAACGGTTGTCCCATCTCCCCCGAGACCCCGCAACCGTACTTGAGAACCCCGCCTCCCCCCGGCGGGGTTTTCGCTTTTTGGGCGAAGTGCTGCCGGCAGCACTGTGCGGCCCGCTCACAGATGTCCGACCAAGCCTGCACGCCCTCGGCAGCCGATCCGAACAGCTCAAGGATCGGTAGACTGCAGAATCTCCTGCGGACACGCGGAGCGCCGCAGTGCCGCCCTATTCCGACACTTTCGTTATTCCATGGGCGGTTGGGCGCGTGTTGTGGTCGCCGGAGTCATTGTTGCGTGGATCGGCGAGGTCCGCGCCGAGCCCGTTGCACCGCCGAGCGGTTGCCGCTTTGAGTCATTGGGTGCCGGTGTGGTCCGCTCGGTCACCGACGGGCGAAACATCGGGCTCGATGACGGCCGCGAAGTCCGCCTCGATGCCATTGAGGTGCCGCAGTTGCCCGCCGAAGACGGCACCCCCGATTTAGCCGCCGGCATTGCGGCCCGCGCGATTCTCGAATCGATCCTGAAGGGCCAAAATGTCGAGGTGCGCGGGCGCGGAACGGGCGCCGTCGATCGCTACGGCCGCATGCTGGCTTATGTTCATGTCGCCGGCCGGAACGGACCGTCAGCGGCACACGAAATGCTGGCACGGGGCTATGCGCGGGTCGGAACTCGCGTGGGCGACCGGGCCTGCGCCGCCGAGTTGCTGGCCCGGGAGCGCGCGGCGCGCGAAGCCAAGCTTGGCCTCTGGGGCAAACAGTATTATGCCATAGCTGGGGCCGACAGTGGGGCGGCGCTTTTGGCCGGACGAGGCCATTTTGCAGTGGTTGAAGGCAAGGTGTTGTCAGTCCGCGAGAGCGGAGGCACCATATATATAAATTTCGGCCGGCGGTGGTCGCAGGCGCTGACCGTTACGATCTTGAAACGGCATGAGCGCATCTTTACTGCAGCCGGATTCGCACCGAGGAGCCTGGAAAACCGCCATGTTCGGGTGCGTGGCTGGATCGAGGAACGCAACGGCCCGCGGATCGAGGCCCAAAGTCCGGAACAGATCGAGATCGCCGAGCGGAACTGACGAATTGTAACAATGGCCGTCAACGGCACATCGAGACGACCAGAGCGTGGTCCTTCCTCAAACCGCCGGGCGGCGCTCGCCGGCATCGCGATTGTGGGCCTTTTGCTCGCCGGTTGCAGCTCGGTCCTGCTCGGGCCCCTGCCGCAGACCCCACAGATCAACCAGCCGAAACAGGCCGAGAAAAAACTGCCGGCCGCATCCGCGCGCGAGCATCAGCGGATCCTGGCCGCCTACAACGGCGCCTACCACGATCCGCGTCTCGAAGCACTGCTCGACGAAACGATCGCCAAGCTCGTGGCCGCGTCCGAGCGGCCGGACATGACCTACAACGTGATTGTTCTCAATTCGCCTTCGGTCAATGCGTTCGCCCTGCCGGGCGGCCAACTCTACATCACGCGCGGGCTGATCGCGCTCGCCAACGACACGTCGGAACTGGCGTCGGTTCTCGCCCACGAAATGTCTCATGTGATCGCGCAACACGCCGCCATGCGCGAGGACCAGGCGCGGCAGGCGGCGCTGATTGATCGCGTCGTCAACGACGTGCTCAGCGATCCGGAAACCGGCGCGTTGGCGCTGGCGAAATCGAAGATCAAGCTGGCGAGCTTTTCGCGTGCGCAAGAGTTCGAAGCCGACGGCATCGGCGTCGGCATCGCGGCGCGCGCCGGGTTCGATCCCTTCGGCGCCACGCGGTTCCTCACCTCGATGGGGCGCAACGCCGAAATGCGGACGAATCCGGGCCAGTCGCGGATCGATCCGCGATCGCCCGATTTCCTGTCCTCGCACCCGGCAACGCCGGAGCGCATCAAGAATGCGCAGGCGATCGCCCGCCAGTTCAGCGCGCAAGGCGGCGAGCGCGACCGGGCCAGCTATCTGGCCGGCATCGAAGGCATGGTCTACGGCGAGGACCCGAGCGAGGGCTTCGTGCGCGGACGCCGTTTCCTGCACGCCAAACTCGGCTTCACGTTCCTGGCGCCCGAAGGTTTCGTGCTCGACAACACCGCCCAGGCCGTGCTCGGCGTCAAGGAAGGCGGCGGTCAGGCGCTGCGCGTGGACGTGGTGGCAGTCCCCGCAGAGCTCAAGCTTTCCGAATACCTCACGTCCGGCTGGATCGAAAACATCGATCCCAAGAGCATCGAAGAATTGACGATCAACGGCTTCCAATCGGCGACAGCGACCGCGAAGGGCGACCAGTGGTCGTTCCGGCTCTACGCGGTACGGTTCGGCAGCGAAGTCTATCGCTTCATCTTCGCAAGCAAGAGC
The DNA here is from genome assembly GCA_963756715.1 of uncultured Alphaproteobacteria bacterium. GTDB lineage: Bacteria > Pseudomonadota > Alphaproteobacteria > Rhizobiales > Xanthobacteraceae > VAZQ01. Next base: position 167,812 of record CAVWOV010000030.1, on the reverse strand, counting down.
ACGTCCAAGGATGTCGATCGTTCGTTCCGCGAATCGGTGGGCAGCTTTCGGCGCATGACGGTGGCGGAAAGTCAGGCCGCACGGCCGCAGCGCATCAAGGTTGTGACCGCTGCCCCTGGTGATACCGTCGAACGGCTGGCCAAGAGCATGGCGACCAAGGACCACCAGCTTGAGCGCTTCCGGATCCTCAACGGGCTGGCGCCCGGCCAGCGCATAAATCCGGGCGATCAAGTGAAGATCGCGGTGGAATAGACCGCACCGGCGCGATGTTTCCCGCCTAGCCTTCCCGTACAATCAGCGTCATCATGCACGGGAGAGTTTGCATGACTCTACCGTCGTTATGATGCGCGAGGAAATCTGCACCGCCGCGCTGCGCTTCGAACGACGAACAATAAGTGTTTTTCCGGAGGGGCGATGAATATCGGTTTTATCGGGCTCGGTGCCATGGGCGCGGGCATCGTGCCCCGGCTCATGGCGGCAGGACATGCGGTTACGGGCTTCAACCGCAGCAAGGACAAAGCACAGCCGCTGATCCGCTCGGGCATGCGCTTTGCCGACACGCCGCGCGCGGTGGCGGCCGCCTCGGAGATTGTTTTCTCGATCGTCACCGACGCGACCGCGGTGAAATCGGTGGCTCTGGGCGATGACGGCGTCATCGCCGGCCTCAAGCCCGGCGGCATCTACGTCGACATGAGCACGATTGCGCCCGACGCCAGCCGCGCCATCTCGGCGGAGTTCGCCGCCAAGGGATTCACGATGCTCGACGCGCCGATCTCCGGCAGCCCTGTGACCTTGGCGCAGGGCAATGCCTCGGTGATGGTCGGCGGCGACCGTGCAGCATTCGAGCGTGTCGAGCCGGTGCTGCGCGCCATCGGCCCGAAGGTCAGTTATATCGGCAGCAGCGGCCTTGCGGTGCAGATGAAGATCGCCGTCAACCTGCTGCTGATGGTCGAGGTCATCGCTTTCGGTGAAGCGATTGCACTCGCCGAAAAGGGCGGCGTCGCGCGCGACATCGCCGTCGACGCGGTGCTCAAGAGCGTCGCGGCCTCGCCGGTGCTGGGCTATCGTGGCCCGTTCATCCTGGAGGGCAAGATGCCCGACGTGCCGCTCGCCGATGTCACGCTGCAGCAGAAAGACATGCTGCTGGCGCTCGACCTCGGCCGCAAGCTCGGCAGTCCGGTGCCGCTCGCCGCCGCGGCCAACGAGATGATGAACGCCTGCCGCGGGCTCGGGATCGATCACCGCGATTTCGTCACCGCGCATGAAGTCTATCGCCGTTTGGGAGGGCAAGCATGACATCCAAAGCCGAAAAGATCGGGGCCGCCCTGGCGAAAGCCGTGAAGGCCACCACCGGCATTACCAGCGCCGACACTCGGCAGCATGATGTACCGCACCAATATCCGCGACGTGCCGAAGGTTGACGGCCTCAAGCGCGAGGATGGCTGGGTCGACATGCAGGTCCAGTTCCTGATCGACAAGAAAACCGCCGGCGCCAATCATGTCGTCGGCTGGACCGTGCTCAAGCCAGGCGCCAGCCACGAGCGGCATTTGCATCGCAACTGTGACGAGTTTTTCATCGTCCTCAAAGGCAAAGGCCACATCATCTCGGAGAAGGGCCTGGAGCCTTCCGGCCAGGGCGACGTGGTGTATTCGCCGCGCGGCTGTTGGCACGGTTTTAGCAACACCTCGACCGAGGACGTGGTGCTGGTGTGGGGCTGGATGGGCGCCGGCTCAATCGAGGATTCCGGCTACGAAGTCGATCCGAGCAGTCACAAGGAATGACTCGCATTCGGAGTTGGGCTTGATTGGTAGCGCCCCTGTCTCCGTTCGTCCCCGCGAAAGCGGGGACCCAGAATCCGATAGCCCGGAAGGCAAAGGACTGGATGCCCGCTTCCGCGGGCACGAACGGAGAGAGCCAATGTTGTCTCGCAGATCAGGACATAAGTGATGAACATGTCGGACGACCCGCGCATCGTACGCGGGATGCAGACACAGGCCGAGATGCGGCAGAAGCGTCTTGCCGCCGGCGACAGGCTGATCGGCTGGAAGGTCGGGTTCGGCGCGCCGGCGCTGCTGGCGCGGCTCGGGATCAGCGGGCCGCTCATCGGCTTCCTCACCGAGAATGCCCGCGTGCAGTCCGGCGGAAGCGTTTCGTTCGCCGGCTGGACGAAGCCGGTGATCGAGCCCGAGATTGCCGTTCATATCGGCCGGGATGTGCCGGCCGGCGCCGATCGCAGCACTGCCGCGGCGGCCATCGCCGGCATCTCACCCGCGATCGAGGTGGTCGACTTTGACGAACCGCCGGATGATCCTGAACGAATCCTCGGTCACAACATCTATCAGCGGCACGTCGTGCTCGGCGCGCCCGGTCCAGCTCGCGCGGGCGGCGCTGCTGACGGCCTGACTTGCCGCATCATCCGGCGCGGCGGCGAGTCCGCACGCACCACCGATCCACAGGCCAACACCGGCGAATGGATCACGATCGTGCAGCACGTCGCCAACATGCTGGGTGCTTGCGGCGGCGGCCTGAAGGCCGGAGAATTCATTATCACCGGCTCGGTTGTGCCACCACTAACGGTTGAGCGCGACGAAGATGGCGTCGACTTCGAAGCCGATCCGATCGGCGGCGTTTCGCTGCGCTTTCAATGGTGATTGAATAGACTGCAGACATTTAACGAGGGAATCGTATGCGCACCACGAGTCGATTGGCTGTTATCCTCTTTGCGGGTGTTGTGATGGCAACCGCGCCGTTCCTCATGAACGACGCCGCGGCGCAGACCGCCGCATCGTCCTGGCCGCAGAAGACGGTACGATTCATCCTGCCGCTGCCGCCAGGAAGCGGCATGGACCTCTCGGCGCGGCTCGCCGCCGAGCGCCTCTCCGAGCGCTGGGGCCAGCCAGTCGTGGTCGAGAACCGTCAAGGCGCCGACGGCATCCCGGCCGTTACCGCCTTTCTCTCCGCAAAGGACAACCACACCTTCCTGTTTTCGTTCGGCGGCGTCGTCACGTTCAATCACCTGCTGCACGACAAGCTGCCCTACGATCCGAAAGAGCTCGTGCCGATCGCGCCGGTCATCGACAATTTCCTCGGCGTCGCCGCGACCGCGATGTTGAAGGTCAATACCCTTGCCGAACTCGTGCAGGCGGCAAAGGCCCAGCCCGACAAGCTGAACTGGGCGGCGACGCCTGGCTTGCCCTATTACGTGCTGCTGGCGTTGCAGAAATACGCCGGGATCAAGATGGTCCAGGTTTCTTACCGCGATTTCGCGCCCGCCTATCTGGACCTGAACCAAGGCCGTCTGCATGTCGTGGGCACGGGCGTGCCGACGCTGGTGCCGCATCACCGCGCCGGCACCGCGAAGCTTCTGTTCGTCACCAACCGTGAGCGTTCGCCGCAGGCACCCGACGTTCCAACCGCGACCGAAGCGGGATATCCCGATCTCACCTTCGAGGGCACATCCGGCATCTTTGGCTGGCGCGATATGCCGGCGGAAATCAAGCAGCGTATTGCGGTCGATATGCGCGCAATCACCACCGACCCGGCGTTCCGCGCCCGCGTCCTGAGCGTCGGGACGGCACCGCGTCCCGGAACGCCAGAAGAGTTCGCTGCCGCGATGGAGGAGCAGCGCAACAAGATCGCCGCGATCCATCAGGCGACGTTGAAGCCCGCCCGATAGCCATTGTGGCATGGCGGCGGACCTCCTAGGCTCGGCGGTTCCTCCGGGTCCTAAGGAAATATGCCATGATGAATCTGCGTGCCCTGGCCGTCGTTGTCGGCCTCGCCGGACTTTCCGCCACGCTTGCGCCACCCGCGCAGGCGCAGCCATCGACATCGGTTCAAGCCTGGCCGCAGCGCCCGGTGCGATTCATTATTCCGTTCGGGCCCGGCGCCGGCGCGGACATCGGTGCACGCCTGATTCAGGAAAAGCTATCGACGCGTTGGGGCAAGCCGGTGGTGATCGAAAATCGTCCGGGCGGCGACAGCATGATTGCAATCCAGGCTGTCATCTCCGCCAACGACGACCACACCTTCCTTTGGGGCCCGAGCGGCAACTTTATCGTACACCCGTATCTGTACCGGAAGGTGCCTTACAACCCGAATGAGTTGGTGCCGATTGCCAGCTTTTCCGCAACAATTCTGTCACTCGCCGTTCCGGCTGCGATGAACTTCAAGGACCTCGCCGACTTCGTGCAGCGCGCGCGTGCCGAGCCGGGCAAATACAATGCAGCCGCTGTCGCCGGCATTACCGAACTGGCGTTCGACTATTTCGCCAATCGCGCTGGCCTGACCTTTGCCAAGGTGCCGTATCGCGACATCGTGCAGGCCGTCAACGATCTCTCCGAAGGACGCCTGCAGGTTTATACGTCGGCCTACGCCGTCCAGCGGCCGCAAAGGCAAGCCGGCCGGGTGAAGGTCCTGGCGCAACTTGGCCGTACGCGCGCGCCCAGCCTGCCGGACATCCCAACCGGCGTCGAACAAGGCTTCCCTGCGCTGGAGATGGAAGGCCTCCTCGGCCTGTTCGGCACCAACGCGGTAACTCCGGCGCTGCGCGAGCGGATCGCCGCCGACATCGTCGCCGTCTCCAAGGATAAGGCAATTGAGGAAAAGCTTGCCGCCACAGGGCAGACACCTTCGGCCGGCGGCGCCAAGGAATTCGCCGCGGCCATCGACGCGCAGCGCGCCAAGGTCGCCTTGATCACGCAGGCGCTCGGCATCAAGCCGAAGCAATAACCGCTGAGATTGCGCCCGACCGGGTTGGCGACAATTGCGAGAACCTAGCGGCAGTTTGCCCGCTCCAACTTGGTGGAGCGGGCGACCCGTGCGGTTACGGCGTCAGGTCCTTCACGACCTCCTTCTGGTCGAGATCGATCAGCTTGATCGCCTCGGCGTTCAGGTCGGTCTTGCTGAGATCGACCATGCGCAGGTCGGCATTGTCGTAAGTCTTGATGTAGTAGCGCAGGTTCTTGAGATCGGAGACCGATGTCCACTCGGTGGTCTCAAAACCGTCGACGCCGCCGCCTTCGCCGCCGCCTTTGGCGGACGTGCCGATGGAGCCGGGCGGCAGGTCGAAATTGTTCATCAGGTGGAAAGCCAGCCCGACGGTTGCGCTCGACGTGTCAAGCTTCGGAGCGTTCGCCTGGGCGAAATAGGCGCGCACGAACCGTGCGGTGGCCAGGAAGCCGCCCGGCAGGCCGTTCATGCCGTCACCTGAGCTCGGAGCGGCAAGCTCCATGTTGCCGACTTTCAGCGGCGGCAGCACCGCGGCGCTGACGTATTGATACTGCGCGAGGTTCTGCAGGTGGAACGGGAATGCCGGTGCGTTGGTCATCACGTGCGTCGGATTGTCGTAGATGTGCAGCGTGCCGCCGTCCGTGTACTCGATCACGATGCTCTTGCCGCTGGCGTCGTGGATCGAGTAGTGGGCGGGCGGCACCATGTTGTTGAACTGCGGAAGCTTGACGCCGGTGACGAAGATCTTCGGCACGCCGGCCTTCACCTCATCGACGGTGGCGAAATTCGTGAGGATGTAGGTGAGCAGCTCGAACGATGCGAGCGACTGCTTGTCCTTGCCGGACGGGACGGTCTGAAACTCGGCGAAGCCGGGGAAGTTGAACAGACCGCCAGCGAGACCTTTCTCATTGAAGCCATCAAGGATGATCGGCAGGCCGAGCGCGTTGGCGCCGGTGGCGGCGTATTTCGTCGTCCAGGTCATGCCGCCCTGCCCGACCGGGCCTTGCGGACCGGTACCGCTGAACGAGAGCTTGCGCGGGATGACGATGAGCTGCGATTTGATATCCAGTCCGAATTCGAGCGTGCGTCCGTAGACGAAACCGCCATCCTTCGCGGGCAGCAGCATTGAGGTACAGGCCTGCGCGCCGGCAACGGGCACCAGAAGCAGCGAGGTGGAGAGGACGGTGGACAGCCCAAGATGGGCGAGACGCGATGACACGACTGACATGATGTGATTTTCCATGCGCGATGAGTGGCTCAGCAGCGTTGGGGACACACGGCGGCGCGCCGCGTTCTCTGCGGCTACGTATGACAGACCGGCATCTACGGCCCGGTAAGGATTTCGCACGACTGCAACTGCGTCGGTTCACCGTTCATTGAGGATTGGACGGCAGCAGCAGCGATCAAATGGGATTTCGATTTCTGCGTATGGCGCCGTCGAGCGCCTTGCCGACGCTCCGATGCGCTCCCTCAACCCTCCCCGTCACCCGCGACGGTCGCGAGGCGGCGCTCGATGGGCGACGGCCAGGCGGCGACATATCCGGGCGGCGGGGCGCGCATCCTTCGGAGCTCGCGTCACGCGCGCCTTAGGACGACGGTCAACGTCAGATGCCTTTGGTATTATTTGGCGTAGCCTTGCGACCTCAGCCAACTGATGCGGCGGCTGCCGTTCAACCACTCGTCCACGTCGGCTTTGCTCTTGAGCCCCTTGATGTACTGGGTCTCAACCCCGGGGCATTCCGCGATGATCTGCCAGTCGTCTTCCGCAATTCGCTGCATCTTGAAGGTAACGCGAGGTTTCTTGGCCATGTTCGCAATATGCCCGCGTCATCTCTTCAATTCATAGGGGGCCGTCTCCAGCGAAAGCTCCAAACGATCTGCACCACCGCGATTCTTCTTGACTTCCATTGGAACAAATCATGAACATACGATCCCCCTGCGAGTCGGAGGAGGCGGCGATGGATGCGGAGAAACGGAATGCTTGGCTGCAAAAGCTGGACGAGGAGTGCCCGTATCAAGTTGTCCTGCCTCGTCGCCCGTTCGACGGCGACAATGAGATCATGAATTTTCTCGCCAACTACGTCGACAAGTTTGACTTGTATGTCGAGGATGAATACGCGGCGTTCGTGCGCTATTGTTTTGCCGATCCGCTGGACGCTGCGATCTTCCGCTCGCGTTTCGAGCATCGGGAACAGCGCCTTAAGCTGGCGAGTTGAGGCGAGGGCATGCCAGGCAAGCGCGTGCAATTCGACCCTGAAACCTGGAACGCGATCGATCTGCTCGCGCGCGACCAGATGAAGGACTTTCAGGAACTGGCGGATGAGGCGTTCCGCGACTTGTTACGCAAGCATGGTCGTCCGACCAGCCTCAAAGAGGCGTTACGCCAGAGCGCCGGGCTGACGGCGACGGTCCACTCCCTGGCCGATTCGAAAAAGAAGCGAAAGGTGCCGCGCAAAGCGGACTAAACCGCCAATTCAGCCGACCTCGACGTCCTGCCAGAACCCGAAACGGCCGCCGACCTGCGCCATCGCGGGCCGTGGGGCTTCGTAGGACCAGGCGGCGCGATCGTGGCGCGTTCCATCGATGACCACGTCGTAGAACTGCACGCCGTGCGGACATTCGTGATCCGACGCGGTCTTCGGGGCCTTTTCGAGCCATTGCGTCTTCACGTCGGACCCCGGAAAGTACTGGTAGCCCTTGCATTCGACGATGTCGTCGCTCTCGGCGATGACGTGGCCTTCCAGGATTGCCTTCATGCTCCAATCCTCCATGCGGGCGTGTGCCGCGCAATCGCATATCAAATGCCGCCGAGGCCATCGTGGGGCTGCCGGTCCTCGCTGCGAAGAGAACCCGCCATCACGAGAGGCTCGTTCGACGACATCTAGGAATTCCCGGCCAAACAAAAAGCCCGGCGTTGCCGCCGGGCCAAGTTCCCCATGCTCACCGTCAATTTGAAAACTGTCAAAGACCGGACATCGCACCCTCAAGCCCAAGCAGATGCGTGAGTGACTTGAGTTCGCGCCGCTGATCGTCACTGAAGCTCATCACCAGCGGGAAACCGGCGGTGCGCAGCCCCTGCACATCCATTTTGCTGGTGTCGATCGACGCAGTGCGGACATTACCCTTCGCGTCCTTCTTGTATTCCATCTTCCGCAGTTCTGCTTCGACCGCCGGCCAGTAGCGCGCCTGGTCGGGCGTCAGATTCAGCCGCCGCTTAATGCTGGCGATTTGCGCGCCATTGAGCACCGCACTGGATTGCACCGGCTTGCGCGCTGCGTGCTTGGCGGGCGCCCCATGCTCGGCCGACGCGACAGTCGCGGCAGGCGATCCCAATTTCGGCGCCGCCGCCGGACGCATGCGCGGCAGTGGCGGCAGAGCCGCCTCGGCCCACGGCGGGACCCCCGCATCCTCGATGGGCTGCAATGCTACGGGCTCGGGCGCCGGCTTGGATTTGAGAATGACCGGCACTGAGCTTGCGGAGGCGACCGCATAACGCGCCGGTGGCGGTGCCGGTGCGGCCTGTTCCTCGGCTGCCATGACCGAATCGGAGGCGTTGGCTTCGGCCACTTCCGCCCAGCCGTTCGGGAACCGGAAGGCAATCGCCTCCGTTGCCGTCAGATCGATGTCAAGGCGTACATGTTCAGAGACTTGGCCCGAACGCAGGGTGAGGCCCGCGGCCAAACCTGCGGCGCCAGCGGCGCCAACTACAGCGCAGCAAGCCAATACGCGAATACAAAACTGCCTGGACTGCCCCCTCATTACCCCTCGCGTGTTTCCCCAAAGACACACCGGCATTTTGTTTGAAATCCAAGCTAATTTATGACCTCGCTGCCTATTTCTTGCCATGCCTCTTGCCGTTGATGAGAGTTATCAACGCCCAGACAACAAAAAGCCCGGCGTTTCCACCGGGCTCTTTAATTTTGCGATACCAGATCGCGCCGATCAGGCCGCCTCTTCCTCGACTGCCGTCTCGTCGTCCGTCTCGGCCTCGCCTTCGGCGGGCTTCGGACCGCGACGTGGACCCTTGGCAAGTGCCGCCTCGATCTCCTTTACCGCCTCAGTCTCGGTCACGCGATGCACCGCCGAGATCTCACGCGAGAGCCGGTCGAGCGCGGCCTCATAAAGCTGCCGCTCCGAATAGGACTGCTCGGGCTGGGTATCGGAACGGAACAGGTCACGCACCACCTCGGCGATCGCAACGATGTCGCCGGAGTTGATCTTGGCCTCGTACTCCTGCGCCCGGCGCGACCACATGGTGCGCTTGACACGGGCGCGGCCCTTGAGCGTCTCGAGCGCCCGCTTGACCACAGGTCCTTCGGCGAGCTTGCGCATGCCGACCGACACGATCTTCGCGGTCGGAACACGAAGCGTCATCTTGTCCTTGATGAAGTTGATGACGAACAGCTCAAGCTTGGCGCCGGCAACTTCCTGCTCCTCGATCGCGATGATCTGGCCTACGCCGTGCGCCGGGTAGACGATGAACTCGTGGGTCTTGAAGCCTTGACGTTGCTGCGTTGCCTTCTTGACAGTCATACCAGGGGTTGCTCCTTCGTCCGGCCTGCGAGGGGCGGACGTCTTGGCTGCGGGGGCTCCATTGCGCGAGGTGGCGCGTGGTGCCGGCGATGCCCTCCGGCGAGCGCCGGCTGAGGTCTTTTTAGGCCGCCGGGTTACGGCGGAGGTCTTCTTAGGCCTATGGCGCGTTTTTCCTGCCACGGAACTTGCGTGGGTCTCACGTCCCTAGTTGACGGTTCCTCGGGAGCACCCGGAAAAAATACGCTCCCAACGGGGAGCGGTGCGGGTGCGGTGATTTGCTCATTTTCAAACTATATAGCACATTTTCAGCCGAAATCAAAGCCTTACGTGGCCGAAAATGCTTATTTTCGCGTATTTCAGCATTACAATTTTGTTACGACTGGTTAACGCGCCGCCGGAACGCAAAGCTGAATCGTAGAGCTGAATTAAAACGGTGGAAGCCGCGAGCGATCGCCCGAGAACCTAGTCGCCGCTACCAGGTTCGGGCGAAAAATACTTCTTCTTCCCCGGCACGCCGTCCCACTCCTTGGAGTCGGCCGGCGGCTCCTTTTTCGCCGTTATATTTGGCCAGATCTTCGCAAAATCAGCGTTAAGTGTGAGCCATTCTTCAAGGCCCGGTTCGGTGTCCGGCTTAATCGCCTCAACCGGGCATTCCGGCTCGCAGACCCCGCAATCGATACACTCGTCCGGATGAATGACGAGCATGTTCTCGCCCTCATAGAAACAGTCTACCGGGCAGACCTCGACGCAATCCATGTATTTGCACTTAATGCAATTATCGTTGACGATGTAAGTCATTAGCAACTCCGAATGGCACGCCGGTCAGTAGCGCAAGGGGGCGGGCCTCGCAAGAGAGCCGAGACCATAGCGCGCGCCAATTATTCCTGTTCGCCAAGTAATCGACCAATGGCACGACGCTCGCGCTTGGTTGGGCGGCCACTCCCCGCCTCTCGGCCGGCCGGTGGGGGTATGTTGTCCTTTTGAGGCCGATCAGGCACCGGTGCCAGATCCTCGCAGATGACCCGCGCATCATCGGCAGAACCGCGACGCTCCGCGAAACCCACCACCTTGAGAACCCGGACCGCCCGGTCGAGCGCGACCGTCACAACATCGCCTAGTCTTACAGCGCGGCTCGCCGCGTCGATGCGCTGCGCATTGATCCGCACATGGCCTGAAGCCGCCAGTGCCGCCGCGGCTTGGCGTGTGCGCACCACGCGGGCATGCCACAGCCATTTATCTATGCGCTGGCGGTCCAAATGTCAGGCACCCTAACGCGGCTCCTTGCTGTTGCCTTCAAGCTGCTCCTTGAGCGCGGCAAGCTTGGCAAACGGCGAGTTCGGATCCGGCGCCTTGTCGCGGCGGTCCCCGCCGTCCCCGCGCCCCTTCATGTATTTCGCCCGCAGGTCGGGATCGCGGTCCGGCCGATCGCCCCGGTCGGAACGGCCGCCGCGCGAGGGACGGCGATCGGAGCGATCGGCACGCTGCCAATCAGGCCGTTTGCCGCGCTCCGGAGACTGCGGACGCTCCGCACCATCCGGCCGCGCTGCGCGCTCGTGACGCTCATGCCGGTGACTTCGCTGCGGCCTGGGCTGATCGCCTGCATGCGCCCCGTCGGCGGGTACGGCGGCGGGTGCACCCTGCGGCATTTCGCCAGCCGGTGCGTCCGCCATCGCTGCCCCTTCAGCGCCCGGGGCGGCGGGCGCTACCGCACCAGCGTGTTCGTGGCGGCGGCCCGGCGGCCGTGACCGCTGCGGGCGGCGCGGACGGCGCTGTCCCTCCGGACGGCCCGGCCGCCAGACTTCGATCATTTCCGGCTGCGCCGGCGGCGATTCGATCAGTATGGCGGCTTCCGCAGTTGGCACCGTCTCGGACGGTTCGACCGCCGTGGCGGCCCCTTCCAGCGTGAAGGGCCCTTCGGCCGCCGGCAACGCCTCCTGCGGCGGCGGCAACGCCTCCTGCGGCGGCGAGGTGTCCGTCGAACCCTCCAAAGGCTCCGCGGATACGGATGGCGTATCCGTTGGCGTCTCGCCCGCCTCCGGTGCAACCGCGTCAGGTTCGATTGCCGGAATGAGATCAGGTGCTGCCGCCGCTTCGATCACCGCCTCGGTTTCGCTTGACGCCAAGGTTTCGGCTGCTGGTGTCGCCTGCTCCGCAGGCTCAGTCGAAGCCTCCGCCACTTCGGCACCCGGAGCGATCGCGGGCGATGTTTCGGTCGTAACGCCGGCGGACGGCGATTCGACCGGTTTCGGCCGCAGTTCCATCCGATAGCCCAGCGCACGCAAAATCGAGGCGAAATCCTCACCGGCGCAGCCGGCCAGCGACGTCATTCCCGGGACCACGGTGAAGCCCGATCCGTCGAGTGCGCCGGGCGGCTTCACGCCCGGCCCACCCGGGCGCCAGGCCAGCGCCGGGCGGATGATGTCGGCGAGCCGTTCCAGAATGTCGGCGCGCACGGCTCGTTCGCCGCAGACGCGGTATCCGGCAATCCGGTAGAGCGCCCGATCAACCTCCTTGTCGGCGGCGATCGACGTGCGCCCGCTCTTGGCGAGTTGCTCGACCGCATCGAGCCCCTTGGTATCCACGGCGCTATGCTTGAGCGCGTAGAGCTGCGTCGCCAACGCTCGCGGCGTGGGCTTGAGCAGCGCCGGCACATAGAGATGGTAGGCACCGAAACGCACGCCATATTTGCGCAAGCCCGCGCGTGCCGGTTGGTCGAGACCCTTAACGTCCTCCGCCACCCTCTGACGCTCCAGCACGCCGAGCGCCTCGATAAGCTGGAAGGCGATCCCGCGCGCCATACCGGTGACATCCTCGGCAGCGGCGAGTTGAAACAGCGGAGCCAGAACTTTTTCGATGTGGGTCTTGAGCCAAAGATCAAGCCGAGCCTGCACGGCGTCGCGCGGCGCACCGGTGAGATGCTCGTCGGCGATGATCCGAACGCGCGGCTTCAAGACCTCTTCGGCGGCGATAAGCTTGCCAACTGCTTGACCAAGCCAGCGAATCGCGCCGTCCGACGCCAGCACGAATTGTTCGTCGGACGCTTTCGCGAGCCGCGTTGCGCGCGCGTCGATCTCTCCCGCCAGCGCTTTCTGCGCTGCGCCTGCAAGCGTCCTTGCCTCTGATCCCGCGGCCGAGGCTGCCGGCGTAAACACGAACCCGTCCAGCCGGCCGATGGCGTGACCTTCAACCACGACGTCGCCGGTCTTGCTGATGTCGGTTTCGAGGCTGGTGTTTTCGCGCAGCCGCCGCATCAACACGCTGGTCCGGCGGTCAACAAAGCGCTCGGTCAACCGTTCGTGCAGGGCGTCCGACAGCTTGTCCTCGACGGCGCGCGTGACGCCTTGCCAATGCTCAGGATCGGTCAGCCAGTCGGGCCGGTTCGCCGCGAAAGTCCAAGTCCGAATGTGGGCGATACGGTTCGATAGCGTGTCGATATCGCCGTCGGTCTTGTCGGCCTGCTCGACCTGGTTGGCAAACCAATCGACCGGAATGGCCCCGTCCCGCATCAGGAATCCAAACACCGTCGTCGCAAGCTCGGCGTGCGTGGCCGGAGATATCTTGCGGTAGTCGGGAATCTGGCAGACGTCCCACAGCCGTTCGACCGCGGCACGCGTCGTCGCCAATCCGCGGATATCGTCGTCGCGCGCGGCATGTTCGAGCACCAGGATATCTTCAGCGATCGGCGCACGGGTGAGGCCGCTTTCCTTCGGCGTCTCGGCAAGCGAAGCCTGCAGCGCACCAAGCGATGCAAAATCGAGTGCGGTGTTGCGCCACTGCAGAACACGGATCGGCTCGAAGTTGTGGCTCTCCAGCGCCTGCGCCAGTTCAGTCTCAAACGGCGGACAGCGGCCGGTGGTCCCGAAGCTTCCGTCACGTGTGGCACGCCCGGCACGTCCGGCAATCTGCGCGAGCTCGGCGGGATTCAATTTGCGGAACTGATAGCCGTCGAACTTGCGGTCGGACGCAAACGCGACATGGTCAACATCGAGATTGAGACCCATGCCGATGGCGTCAGTCGCCACCAGATAATCGACATCACCCGACTGATAGAGCGCGACCTGCGCGTTGCGCGTGCGCGGCGAGAGCGAGCCCAGCACCACTGCGGCGCCGCCGCGCTGACGACGGATCAGTTCGGCGATCGAATACACTTCCTCGGCCGAGAACGCGACGATTGCGCTCCTGCGTGGCAGCCGCGTGATCTTTTTCTCGCCGGCGAAGGTGAGTTGCGAGAGCCGCGGCCTCGTCAACACATGCGCGCCCGGGAGCAACTTCTCGACCATCGGCCGCACGGTCGCGGCGCCCAGCACGAGTGTCTCCTCGCGTCCGCGCCGGTTGAGCATGCGATCGGTGAAGACATGGCCGCGATCGAGATCGGCGCCGAGTTGCACCTCGTCGATGGCGAGGAAGGCGACATCAAGTTCGCGCGGCATGGCCTCGACGGTCGAGACCCAGAAGCGCGGATTCGGCGGCTTGATCTTCTCTTCGCCAGTGATCAACGCGACCTCGGCTGCGCCAATCCGGTCGACGATCTTGTTATAGACTTCGCGCGCCAGGAGCCGCAGCGGCAATCCGATGATGCCGGATGAATGGCCGAGCATGCGCTCGATCGCCAAATGCGTCTTGCCGGTATTGGTTGGCCCGAGCACGGCGGTGACGCCGGCGCCGCGCGCGCCGTTCTGGCGGGTTGCCGGGGAGGAGAAGGAAATGGCCATCTATGATCTGAGCATGAGTGATGAACTAAATTCAGCCCGCACGCCCTGTCGCGCGATCAGACCCGACGCTCTGAGGTGCAACGTAGCGAGCCTCGAATGGCGATGGGATGACAAAGCACAAGGTCGAGCGGCACGATTAGGGCATTGCCATCCGTTCAAGAAGCGCCTTGAGCCGCGCGTTCATTTCGCCGGCTGGAAGATAGTGGCTTCCGCCGTGTCCCGCAAACACCCATTCGAAGCGATATTCCGCGAGCCGCCGCAGCGATTTGATCTGTTCCAGCCAGGAATACCAGCAGTAATCCTTGAACGCTTCCAGGTCGTTGCGGGCAAAGCTCCAGGCCAGTGAGTTCCCGAGAACAGGCGCCGCCGGTCGTGCAGGTAGGCCACGCTGCCGGCGGTGTGGCCGGGAATGGGGATCGCCAGGAGATCGGGCCGATCTCGGCCACCTCCCTTCCGGTGATGACGCGGTCAGCAAAACGTGCTGCGTCGCGGTCGGCCTCATGAATCCAGACGCGAGCGCCGAAATGCGCAGCATAGCGTTCGGCATCGCCGACATCGTCGCGATGAGTGAGAAGGATATCGGTCAAACCGTCCCAGGCCTCGAATTGCTCAACCACCGCGCGGGTCCAACGCGGCGCATCCACCATGGCATTGCCGGACGACCGCCGGATCGCGAACGCATGCGCGCCGTAGGACGACTTCGCGTTGTAGCCAAGCCGGTAGACGTCCTGTGTCATTTCCTCGGGAAATACGCCATGCGGCACATCGGCTTGCCGCTCCGTGCGCACCGAAGCGGTTGGACAAAGCAATCGCGCGCGCCACGCCATGATGAACTCGTCGGCCGTTTCCGGCTGGCGAGCAAACACCGACTGATTGCCACCCTCGACGATCAGGCCGGGCGCGACCGTGCGTGACGCGCCGCAGTCGATACAGCGTGTGTCGACGTACCAATTGCCAGGGGCGTTCTGTGGGTGTCGCGAGGTCATGACGCGCTCCGCGATCCGACCAAAGCACGCAATCTGTGCCAGAATGCGACGGGGGAAAGGGCTGTACAGCCCGGTGGACGGGTCTGTGCTTAAATTGTGGAACGAGTCTCGAACGAAACGCGCCCGAATCGCTGACTCGGTCGCTGTCGGAATTCGTTCACGGCAATATCTGGCGTGCCCGAAAGGCGATACCCCAAGATCGTGTAAATGAGAAGATTCTCCCCTGCGCGCATTGCGAGCGTGCAGGTTAATCGTGGCGCGTTGCAAGCCATCTTGGCGCGGACGTTGTGCTACTGGGTCTTTGCCGCCGCCCGCGGCCTGCCTGGTTGCGGGGTTGAGACGAACTGGGTCGCCTGCATGACCCCGAGCCCGATCGGGGTGGGCACCGCGACCCGGTAGGGCGCCAGGACGCGGGTACCGGCGATCGGAGCAAGTGTTACCTCGATCTCACGCAAATCGGCGAGATACTTGATCGGCGCGCGATCCGGTACATGGCCGGCGATCGGCGAGAAAATCACCGAACACATCACGGCATTGCCCTGGTAGCCCTTCTCGGATTTGACGGTGTCGATCCGCTTGAAGGTCAGATGCAGGTCGTAGCGCATGCGGCCGTCAAAGATCGAAAGCTTGCGCGGGCAGGCTTCCGGGGAGAACAGGCTACCCGTGCCGGGAACCCGGAACAGCGATGCGGTCATCGGATCGGCCACGCCGCGACGGTGCGCCTCGGTGATCGGCACGCGATCGGGAACCGCCAGCGCCGGGGGCTCGGCCGCGAACTCCCGCACCACGCCGCCGCTGATCGCCATGCGGACTTCGTCATATTTCTTGTCGGTGAAGATGCTCGACGTATAAGCCACCGGGAGGAACTGGCCATTCACGATGGCGCCGCGCACGGCGCTCTGTCCGTGACCACTCGCGAACGCGCGCAGCAGGCCGGCCGTCTGACCGCTTGCCGTGGCGCTGAAATGATCGTCCGCGATATCGATCTTCCAGGTACCCCGGCCAACCGGAACGCCCGCGAGGCTCACCGCATAGCGTGCGTCAAGCTTGCCTTGCGCTTGGGCCGTGCCGACCTCCACGACCGCAGCCGCGAGCATGGCCGCGGCAAACACGATCGCGTAGCGAGCGCGGCGGTCGAACTTCACGGGACAGGCCCCTGCGATCGCGGCGTGATTGCCGACAGCGGTTCGGCTGCGCCGGCCGCGAACAACGATGATGCGGCCCGAGCCGTGCGATACCTCTCAAAACGACGTGAATTCAGCCTTGCCGCGCCATCTTGTTCCGAACAAGGCAAATTCGCCCGCGCGATCGCGGTTAGACCGCCGGCGGAGTTCCCCGCCCCCGCCGGAAAGTGCGGCCGGGAAGGTTCGGCTTGACGCCTCGGGGCGCGCTCACTATAGGTCCGCGACTTATGAAACCATTCCGTTTTCACGGATTTGCCCTGCGCGTCAGGCGATCCGGATGGTGACCTGCCCGGCCAGACTGATGGCAGGAAATCGAGTAATTCCGAGGTGTTGCAATGTCACGGCGCTGCGAACTGACCAGCAAGGGACCGCAGGTCGGGCATAAGGTGAGCCATTCCAACCGCAAGACCAAGCGGCGGTTCCTGCCCAACCTGATCAACGTCACACTGATGTCCGAGGCACTCGGCCGCTCGGTCAAGTTTCGCGTCTCCGCGCATGCGTTCAAGACGGTTGATCACCGTGGCGGCCTCGATGCCTTCCTGCTTAAGGCGAAGGACGACGAGTTGTCCGAAAAGGCGCTCGAACTCAAGCGCCAGATTCGCAAGAAGCGTACAACCGCCGCGCCGGAGACCCCGGAAACTCCCGAGGCCGGTTAAGCCGCTCGGCGCAATGGCCGCGCACGTCACGGAGCGGCACGCGCCGCCGTGAGCGCTTTCGCGATCTCAGTCTCGATGTTCATGGCGACGCTGGCGCGATAGTGCGCCGCGTCCATGAAATTCTTCGGGTCGCGCGCGACCGGCGTATCGCTTAGAAAATCCAGGAAGGCACTTCCATGCCGGCCGGCGACAAGCCGGGCAAGCGCTTCCTTGCAATGGGAGAAACGCGCGGCATCCGCACTGCCGTCACGCGGAAGCTCGGTGTAGAACACCGGTGGCAGTACGACGATCACTGGCACCGCAGGCGGCAAGCTTTCGAGACGCTTGGAAAGCTTCGGACAATCGCCGGGAATTCAAACCGGCGACCGGGCACCGACGCCGCGCGGAGCAGTCTCGGCGGGAATTGCCGGACTTGAACGTCCACGCTCTCCCCGCCTCATAATCCCAATAGCCCACGGGATCGCTCGGCCGGCGCATGCCGAGCGCCAGCATGATCCGCCGATACCCGAGATCGAGCGCGCGGGTGCTGAACGCATGGGCGAGATACTCACCGAGCCCGTCCGCATAGAGCCAGAACGGGAACGGATTCGACATCGGCAGAGTGGCGTCCTGCGTGCACCACCCCGAATCGGCCACGAGAACGATCGCGCCGATGCGCGCGTGATGGCTGGCGAACCAGTGCAACACCACCAGTTGCTCGCGCGGCCCGGTGCCGGGCACCGTGAGCTGAACGAAGTGCAATCCAGTCGCCGGGTCGAGCCGCGCAGGGGAGAGCAACTGGCCGTGCGAATTGCCGATGATGGCGGCGTCGAACCGGGCATCGCGGCCGCGGCTGACGCTGGCGGTGCGCGGGTTGTCGTCGACGATGCCGACAATTCCGAAGGACGGCAGCCGTCCGCTATCATAAGGGTCGACGCCCAGGATCAACAGCACAAGCAACCCGCTGCCGCCGAAAAAGACCGCCGCGAACAGGGCCACAAAGCGTGACCACGATTTGCCCGCCGTCCCGGCTTCAACAGGTTTCCACCAATCCGCCCGTTGCACGGCCACGCCTCAGAACCGGAAATAGATGAAGTTGAGTGGCGGCCCCTGCCCCACTTCCAGCATGCAGTAGACCGCGAGCGCTCCCGCGACGCCAGCGAGTGCCGGAAATGGCTGCAGATATTGATCCTTGATCTCGTGCGCCGAGGGGATCAGCGCGCTGACCAGCGCCGCAGCGACCATCAATCCAGGGCTTCCCAGCGTGCCGCCGAACCCGGCCGCGCCAGCCAGCGAGCCGAGGATCGACGCCGCACTGGCGAAATCAGTCGCGCGGAATACCACCCATCCGGCCAGCACGAATGCCATCGTCAGCGCCCATCCGGCAGCGCCGGCATCGGCCGGCCAAGCTGCTGCCAGCCCCGGCAGACGATCAATCCAACGCCGTGCCAAAGCCCCCAGACCACGAACGTCCAGCCCGCGCCGTGCCAGAGACCACACAGCCCCATGGTCACGATGGTGGCAAACACATAACGCAGCGGCCCAAGCCGGCTGCCACCGAGCGGGATGTACAGGTAGTCGCGCAGGAATTTCGACAGCGAGATATGCCAGCGCCGCCAAAAGTCGCGCAGGTCGGTCGCGATATAGGGCCGGCGAAAATTCTCCGGCAGCAGGAGCCCGAAGATCAGCGCGATGCCGATCGCCATCTCGGTATAGGCGGAAAAATCCAGGAAGAGCTGGAACGAGAATGCCAGCGCCGCGGTCCAGCTCTCGCCGAACGTGAGCGTGCGCGTCATCGCCTGCGCGAACAGCGGATCCGCGACAGTCGCGAGTTGGTCGGCGAGCAGGACCTTCTTGGCGAGCCCGAGCGTGAACAGGATGAGGCCGGTGCCGATGCGGTGCCAAAGGCCCGCACGCAACGGGTCTTCGGCAAACTGCGGGACGAGTTCGTTGTGACGCACGATCGGCCCCGCAATCAGATGCGGGAACAGCAGCACAAAGAGCGCGAACGGCCGGAACGGATAGATCGGCGCATCGTCGCGCATCCGATCAACCAGGTAGGAAATAAGTTGAAATGAAAAAAAGCTGATGCCGATCGGCAGGACGACATGGGCGCGCGGCAGCACGATCCCGGTGGCGGTCTCGATCGAGGCAAGAAGGAAATCGAGATATTTGAATGTCGCCAGCGACGCGAGGTTTAGCACGATGCCGGCGATCAGCAGGGCGCGGCCACCGGTGCGCGCCTGCAGCCAGGCGAGCAGCCATGTCGCACTGATCTGACCGACCAGCAGCGGGATGAAACGAACATCCCACCAGCCGTAGAACACGAGCGAGCCGAAGATCAGAACCCATTGCCGCGCCGGCAAAAACCGCACGACCGAATAATAGAGCGCGACGAGCGCCGGCAGGAAAACGAAAACGAAAGCGTGCGACTGGAACAGCATCGCGATTACGGCCCGCTACCGATCGACGGTAAGCTCACGGCTCAGCGAGCGCGAACTGCAGCAACAGCGTGCGTTGGATGATGGAAAAATTGTCGTCGGAAATCATCGTAAGCAGGATCTCGCCGGCCGCGCTCCGGTGGACGCTCAAGCCCTCCATGTTGTCGATCTCGTAACCGAGATCGGCATCGAAGATGACGGGACCGTCGACCAGCGCGTTCGGCTTGACGTCGGCGAGCGCGATTCGCCGGATGCGAATCCACAGACCGGCGGTCCAACTGAATTTGCGCTCCAGCAACAAGAGATCACCGCCGGGTAGCAATGCGGCGTCGCTGATGTCGAAATCGGCGATACGCTTGACCGTGAATGTGCCCGGTGCCGGTCCGCCGATCAGGAAGGCCCGGATATTGCCATCGTGATCAAGACCGCGCTCGGAGAACGCGATCAGGGTGCCGGCGAGCGGCAGTCCCTTGCGGACGTAAACCAGCGATTCAATGCCCCGGTTGTTCGGCAGGGACCGCATCCCGGAGGGTGCCGTGAGTGGGACCCCACGGGCGCGAAGTCCATCCTTGCCGTAGTTGAAGCGCACGATCCGGTGGACGCGCTCGATCCCCACATAGAGCGTGCCGCCATTCTGGGCGAGCGCTTCGGTGTCGTACCAGCCGCGCGCGGTCAGCGGCCGGCCATCGGGGCCGAGGATCGGGGCCATCTCGGCATCCGTTATGCCAGCCGGCCGTGTCCCATCGTAGACGAGGCGGCCGCGAAACCACCAACCCCTGTCGCTGAGGGCAATGAAGTGCGCGCCGTCAGGCTGAACGCGCAGGGCCGAAATGCCGCCGAAATGCTTTGACGGCGAAGTGAGCACCAGACCGCCGCGAAACTCGAGCAGACCGAATTGACGCCGCGTGGAATTGCGAACCTCGAAGCCGGCGATCGGGCGCGCCATGACCTCGATCGCCGCCGACGGATCGGCCGCAACCGGCGTCTGCGCGCCGGCCCCGATATCGACGACGCCGAGCAGCCCCGCCAGCATCGCGGCCGACAGGATTCGTCGCCCTGGACGCGCGATACTCGGGCGCCACGACCACCCGGTCACGCGTTGAGCCTCCGCGCTGGTCTGCGTTGCGGTTCGCTTTCGGCGTGCTCTTCGAACAACTCGGCGAGCTTGTCTGTCATGGCGCCGCCAAGCTCTTCCGCATCGACGATGGTCACCGCACGGCGGTAGTAGCGCGTCACGTCGTGACCGATGCCGATGGCGATCAATTCCACCGGCGAGCGCTGCTCGATCTCCTCGATGACCCAGCGCAGATGCCGTTCGAGATAATTGCCGGGGTTGACCGAGAGCGTGGAATCGTCGACCGGCGCGCCGTCGGAGATCATCATCAGGATACGGCGCTGTTCCGAGCGAGCGAGCAGCCGTTTGTGCGCCCAGTCGAGCGCCTCGCCATCGATGTTCTCCTTCAGCAGTCCCTCACGCATCATCAGGCCAAGATTCTTGCGCGACCGGCGCCAGGGTGAATTGGCGGCCTTGTAAATGATGTGCCGGAGATCGTTGAGGCGGCCCGGATTTGCCGGCTTGCCGGCGGCGAGCCAAGCCTCACGTGCCTGGCCGCCCTTCCATGCCCGCGTGGTGAAGCCCAAAATCTCCACCTTGACGCCACAGCGTTCCAGCGTGCGCGCGAGGATGTCCGCGCAGGTCGCCGCGACCGTGATCGGGCGCCCGCGCATCGAACCGGAATTATCGAGCAGCAGCGTCACCACGGTGTCGCGGAAGTTGGTATCCTTCTCGTGCTTGAACGACAGCGGGTGCAGCGGATCGGTGATCACGCGGGAGAGCCGCGCGGGATCGAGCAGCCCTTCTTCCAGGTCGAAGTCCCACGCACGGTTCTGCTGCGCCATCAAGCGGCGCTGCAGCCGGTTGGCAAGCCGCGCCACGACGCCCTGCAAATGCGAGAGCTGCTTGTCGAGATAGCCGCGCAACCGGTCGAGTTCCTCGGGCTCGCACAACTCCTCGGCGGCTATCATCTCGTCGTGCTTGACGATGAAGGGGCGGTAGTCCGGACCGCGCGGTTCGTTCTGGCCGTTGCGGCGGGGCCGGCGGGGCTCGGCGGGCGCCTCGGAGTCGCCCATCTCGGCATCTTCCGCCATTTCGGCCGACAGCGCTTCGGAGGCCTCGGCGGTGGAGTCGGACATGTCCTCGCCGGAGGCATCAGCCTCGTCCATGCGCGTCTGCATGTCCTCGGATTCAGCGCCCTGGCCTTCTTCGCCGTTTTCCTCCTTGCGGCGCTCCTGCTCGCCTTCCTCACCCTCCTCCTCGTCTGACTCGGTCGAGCGATCTTCGCCCATATCGAGGCTGTCGAGCAGATCGTGGATGACGTCGCCAAAATGCGCCTGTTGGTCGATGAGCCGCTCCAGCCGGTCGAGTTCGCGACCGGCGCGATCCTCGATCAGCGGCCGCCAGAGTTCGACGAGCTTCTTGGCAGCCGGCGGCGGCGGCAAACCGGTGAGACGTTCGCGTACCATCATGGCGACCGCTTCCTCAATCGGGGCATCGGCGCGGTCGCTGACCTCGTCGAATTTGCCGCGATGGAAGCGGTCATCGATCATCGCGGAGAGATTCTTCGCGACGCCCGACATACGGCGAGCACCGATCGCTTCGACGCGAGCCTGCTCGACCGCCTCGAACACCGCGCGCGCCTGCTGCCCGCCCGGGACGAGCTTCCGGTGAACCGTCGGATCGTGGCAGGCGAGCTTGAGCGCGATTGAATTGGCGTGCCCACGCACGATCGCGGCGTCCGCGCCGGAGAGCTTGCGTGGCGGCTCGGGCAGCCGGGCCTTGCCGCTGATAATGCCCGGCCGCTCGGCCGCGAATGCGACTTCGAGTTCGGGCTTCCTGGCGATGGCGCGCAGGCAGCCGGTGACTGCGCGCTTGAACGGCTCGGTCGGCGATTCTTTGGCGGAAGGTCTCGGTTTGAAGTTAGAGGACATCACAGCGCCTTCGCCAGCCAGCGCCGGTCGTGACCGGCAGGAAAATTGTCGAGCCTTCCGAACTCGCGGTACCCAAGCTTCGCATAGAATCCCGGAGCCTGAAAACTCAGCGTATCGAGATACACGCCCGCAATGCCCAGGCGGCGCGCTTCCTTCTCCGCCGCCTGCATGATCCTGGTGCCGTAACCCTGGCGGCTGTAGTCGTCGGCCACCCAGAGCGCACTGACATAGAGCCAGCCCAGGAATGTCTCACCTACGAGGCCGCCGATGATCTTGCTGCCTTCGCGCAGCGTAATCGTCAGCGGGCGAAACTCGACCTTCCCCAGCGCCGGCGCGTTGGCCGCCTCCAAGCCCTTGATAACGGCCCGGCGCGCGGCACCATGGACGCGCTCGACCGCGATTCTCGGCATGTCACGACGACTTAGCTCAGCGCCACGTTCACCGCGGATTCCGGCAGTTCCTGACCGAAGCAGCGCTGATAGAACTCGGCCACGATCGGCCGCTCCAACTCGTCGCACTTGTTCACGAAGGTGAGGCGGAACGCGAAGCCCACTTCCTTGAAGATCTCGGCGTTTTCCGCCCAGGTGATCACAGTGCGCGGGCTCATGACGGTCGAGATGTCCCCATTCATGAAGGCATTGCGCGTGAGGTCGGCGACCCGCACCATCTTGCTGACGATGTCGCGTCCGGCATCGGTGCGATAATGCTTGGCCTTGGCGAGCACGATCTCGACCTCGTTGTCGTGCGGCAGATAGTTCAGCGTGCTGACGATCGACCAGCGGTCCATCTGGCCCTGGTTGATCTGCTGCGTGCCGTGATAGAGGCCGGAGGTATCACCCAGCCCCACCGTGTTGGCGGTGGCGAACAGCCGGAATGCCGGATGCGGCCGGATCACCTTGCTCTGGTCGAGCAGCGTGAGCTTGCCCGACTGCTCGAGGACGCGTTGGATCACGAACATCACGTCGGGACGGCCGGCGTCGTATTCGTCGAAGCAGAGCGCGACATTGTTCTGCAGCGCCCAGGGCAGGATGCCCTCCCGGAACTCGGTCACCTGCAGACCGTCGCGGATGACGATGGCGTCCTTGCCGATGAGATCGATGCGGCTGATGTGGCTGTCGAGGTTCACGCGCACGCACGGCCAGTTGAGCCGGGACGCAATCTGCTCGACGTGGGTCGATTTGCCGGTACCGTGATAGCCCGAGACGATGACGCGGCGGTTGTGCGCGAAGCCGGCCAGGATGGCGAGCGTCGTAGGCTTGTCGAACCGGTAGTCCTCGTCGAGATCGGGCACGTAGTCGTCGGCCTCCGAATAGGCCGGCACCTCCATGTCGCTATCGATCCCGAAGAGCTGGCGCACGGACACCTTGATGTCAGGCAGACCGGCGACCTCTTGCGTTGCGGCAGTCATTGATCCTCCGTGGCCTCGGACGCGACCGAGACCCCTGTCGGTCGGGATGATTAGGTGCGGATTCGAGGGAAACTTAGCAGATCGCCATCGGCTTGCGAAAGCCGCGACCGTAGCAAAAAACCCGCTCTTTCAAATAGCTAACGTGCAGGAAACGCGCAACTCATGCCCGGGGCCGAATTAGCGAAATCCGATGGACTTCAGGTAGTTATAGGCCTGGATGATCTCCCGCAAGCGGTCCTCGGTCGAACGATCCCCGCCATTGGCGTCCGGATGGTGGCGCTTCACCAGAGCCTTGAACCGGACCTTGATTTCGGCGGCGGTCGCATCCGCCTCGAGTCCCAGGGCTTCGAAGGCCTTCCGCGCCGCATTGCCGACCATGCGGGCATCGGCCGCCCGCTCGGTCCGCCTCCCGGCCGCCGGGCCGCCGAACTCGCGCCCCAGGCCGAGGGGATCGTCGGCGCCGGACGCCTCGTTCCGGCCGCCACCGTTCATGCCCATTTTCCATGTCGGGCGATGGCCGGTGACCGCGTCCCGCTGATACTTGGCGATATCGTCGGTGCTCATGCCGGCGAAGAAGTTGTACGAGTGGTTGTATTCGCGCACGTGCGCCAAACAAAACCGCCAATATTCCTTTTCCCGGAGCCGGCCTTTGGGCGCCCGGTGGGTGGCCGCGCCGTCGCAGCCCGGCCATTCGCACGCCGGATGCTCGGCGCGCGTCCGGCGGTTCTTGTCGGGCTTGACCTTGATCCGGTCGAAGAGTGGCGACTCGTTTTTCATGACCCTCCAGTATGCGCGAGCGAGGATGACGGCTTCAAGTCTTGACAATTCCAAACGATCAGCCCGGACCGCGCGGCATTGACCCCACCCCACCGCAACCGCTAAGCGGTCACGCATGGCGACACGCGATCTCATCACCGAAAAGTTGAGTAAAGCCTTCGCGCCCCAAAGTCTCGATGTGGTGGACGAATCCCACCAGCATGTCGGACACTCCGGGCACCGACCGGGCGGCGAGACCCATTTCAGGGTCTATATCGTGTCCGAGGCGTTCCGTGGAAAGAGCAGGCTCGAACGGCACCGCCTGGTGAACGAGACACTTTCCGGTGAGTTGGCCGGCGGCGTCCATGCGCTCGCCATCCATGCCTCGGTGCCCGGCGAAAGCGGGTAGACCCCGGTTGGGCCGCGGCGTTGGCGGCTATTGCGGTTTCGTATTCACCGTCTTGATTGGCCCACACGACGGCGCAAGTCGGCGGGGACCAACATCACTGATTGAGCTTGACGCCCGACAGCTTTACCAGCTCTTCGCCGCGGGCGCGGTCTTGCGCCAGGAATTTGCGGAATTCCTCGGATGTAGTTGCCGACCGGATCATAGCCGCCCTGCTTGATGAAGCGGTCATAGAACGTTTGCGACTTGATAACGGCGACCAGGATACGGTTCAGAGCCTCGACCCGATCCTTCGGCGTCGCCGCGGGAGCAAAAGCGCCGAACCAAGTCTTGGCGTTATAGGGCGGCAGGCCGGATTCGCTGAACGACGGCACACCGGGCAGCGTCGCCGCATGCTGGCCTTCCGGCACCGCGATCGGCTTGGCGAGACCCGACTTGATCCGCTCGGTAACCGCGGGCGATGCGACGGGAAAGAGCAGATGCGCATCGCCGCGTTCGAAGGCGACCAGCGCCGGCGCCGCGCCGCCATAAGGGATGTGGGTCATCTGCGCGCCGGTCTTCACCTTGAGCCATTCGAACACCAGATGCGAATCGCCACCGACTCCGAACGAACCGAAATTCAGCTTGGTCGGATTAGCCTTGGAATACGCGATCAGTTCGCCGATCGTTTTCACCGGAATTGAGCGGTGCAAGATCATCACCTGCTGCGTGAACACCACATTGGTGATCGGCGCCAGATCCTTCGGCGGATCGTAGGACAGGTTGGTGTAGAGAAACGGATTGAGCGAGATCGTACTCGCGGTCAGAAGACAGAACGTGTAGCCGTCCGGATCGGCGTTCTTGCAGGCGGTCGCGCCGATCGCGGTACCGCCGCCCGGCTTGTTGTCGACGACTAAAGCCTGTCCGGTACGATCGCGAAATCCCTCTCCCAGCGCCCGTGCGAGCACGTCGGTCGGGCCACCCGGTGGGAAAGGCACAATCACGCGAACCGGTTTTGACGGAAAGTCCTGCGCGGGCGCCGCCGATCCCGCCAGCATGACCGCGCCGGCGGATGCGGCGAGCCATTTCGCTGCTCTTGCGAACATCATGATTCCCTCCCTTGAGTCATGCTGGCGGCCTTTGCGGCCGTGCTGACTTCTCATTGCCGACGTATTCTAAGGCTCCGGGCGTCTCAAGCAAATGCGGCGTGGAGCGGAAAATCGCTCCGTGGCCCTACGCCGTCTTCACCGCCGGCTTCTTCACCAGCGGCGTAATGCGGAGCGCCGTGATGCGGTTGCGTTCGCGACGCAACACGCGAAAACGGAAGCCGTGAAACGTAAAGATCTGCCCAGCCTCCGGGATCGAGCGCGCCTCGTGGATGACGAGACCCGCAACCGTGGTCGCTTCTTCGTCAGGCAGATTCCAATCCATGGCGCGGTTGAGATCGCGGATCGGCACGCCGCCGTCCACCGTGACTGAGCCGTCGGGCTGTGGCCGCACGCCGGGCACCACCACGTCGTACTCGTCGCTGATGTCGCCGACGATCTCCTCCAGGATGTCCTCGAGCGTGACGAGTCCCATGACCTCGCCGTATTCGTCGACCACGAGCGCGAACGGCGACTTGCGCCGCCGGAAGGCCTTGAGCTGATCCGAGAGCGGGCGGATGTCGGGCACGAACCACGGGGGCCGCGCGATCGTGAGGACATCGATCTTCGAAATATCGTTGTCGGCCGCCTGCAGGGCACGCAGCAAATCCTTGACGTGCAGAACTCCGACGATGTTCTCAGGCCGCTCCTTCCACAGCGGAATGCGCGTGACCGAAGCTTCGAGCACAGCCTTGATGACCTCATCAGGGGGATCGTCGGCACAAACGGTGATCATTTCGGTGCGATGGATCATCACGTCGCCGACGGTAAGGTCGCGCAGATCGAGAAGCCCTGAGAACATGTCGCGGTCGAGCTTTTCGACGCCGCCCTCGCGGTGCAGCAGGTCGACGGTGCCGCGCAGTTCCTCATGCGGGGACAAGATCGATTCGCTTTCGCCGACCTTCATGCCCATCCACCGCAGCATGATCTTGACGGCATATTCGACCCCGCCGAGCACCGGTGCGAGCACCCTGACGGTGAGGTCGATGGGCTTCGCTACCATCAGCGAGAGGCGGTCGGGAGCGTTGAAGGCCGCGGTCTTCGGCAACACCTCGGCGAACACCACGATCAGGGTCGTCATCACCGCGGTGGCGTAAAGGACGCCAACATCGCCGAACCAATTGAGCAGCAGCCCGGTCATCAGCGCAGACGCGGTAATATTGGCCGCATTATTGCCGAACAGCAGTGCCCCGATCATGCGTTCGCGCGCCGCCATCAGGCGGTTGACGACCGCCGCGCGGCGATTGCCGTTCTTCTCCAGCCGCAGCATGCTGGCGCGCGAGGATGCGGTCAGCGCCGTCTCGCTGCCGGAAAAGAAGGCCGAGAGCATCAGGCACGCGCAAACGACCAATACGGCGAGCCAATCGTAGAGTGTCATCGCTCGGCGAGCTTCTCGCTGAGAAAGACGCGGACCTCGGCGGCATCGACATCGCGCGCGATGAAGCTTTCGCCGATGCCGCGCACCAGAATGAACGTCAGCGTACCGCGCTTGACCTTCTTGTCCTGGGCAATGAGTTCCATCAGCCGCTCGATACCGGGTGCACCACCGGGAATTTGCGACACCATCGTCGGCAATCCCACCGCCGCCAGATGGCGCTTGGCGCGCGCGGCATCGGCGGTGGATACCAGACCCTTCCGCGCCGAGAACTCGAACGCCAACACCATGCCGAGTGCCACCGCCTCGCCGTGCAGCAGGCGTTGCGAGAAGCCGGCCGCCGCCTCGAATGCGTGACCGAAGGTGTGCCCGAGATTAAGGAGCGCCCGCTCGCCGGTTTCGCGTTCGTCGCGCGCCACGATTGCGGCCTTCATGCGGCAACTCGTTGCGATGGCGTGCTCGCGCGCCGGACCGCCCGCGAACACCTCCTGCCAGTTCGCTTCCAGCCAGGCGAAAAACGCCTGGTCGCCGAGCAAGCCGTATTTGGCAATCTCAGCATATCCGGAACGGAATTCACGCGGCGAGAGCGTATCCAGCAACGCGGTATCTGCCACCACCAGGACCGGCTGATGAAATGCGCCGACCAAATTCTTGC
This sequence comes from uncultured Alphaproteobacteria bacterium, assembly GCA_963756715.1. Taxonomy (GTDB): domain Bacteria; phylum Pseudomonadota; class Alphaproteobacteria; order Rhizobiales; family Xanthobacteraceae; genus VAZQ01. The sequence continues at coordinate 139,877 of CAVWOV010000030.1, read as the reverse complement.
CGTGCCGGGAATCGATCGCGGTCTTGCCCCCAACGGATGAATCAACCTGCGCCAGCAGCGAGGTCGGCACCTGCACATAGTCGAGCCCGCGACGTGTCACGGCCGCCGCAAAGCCCGCGAGATCGCCGACCACGCCGCCGCCGAGCGCGACCACGAGATCGTCGCGCTCAACCCGGGCGGCGATTAACGCCTCGCAGACGGTCTCAAGCCACGAGAAGCTCTTCGAGCTTTCGCCCTCCGGCACCTTCACGGCCGTCGCGCTGATCCCGGCGGACGCCAGCGCCGCCTCGGCGGCCGCAAGATGATGGCGCGCGACCGTCTCGTCGGTAACGATAGCCGCCTTGGCGCCAGGGCGCAGCGTGGCGATTTTGCGGCCGAGCGACGCGATGAGACCGCGGCCGATCGCGATATCGTAACTGCGATCGCCCAAATCGACATTGACCGTGATCGGGTCGCTTGAGCGAAGCGGCGCGGTCATGGCGCATGATCTCCATTGCTCTCGGGGCCGGATGCTTCGCAGCCCAGATGACTGGCGAGTGCGGCCACTATTTCGTCGACGATCTTGTCGTGCGGCACGTCGCGCGACTGTATCGTGAGGTCGGCAAGCCCATAGACAGGATAGCGGACCTCGATGAGCTTGCGCAGCGTCGTTCCGGGGTCATCGGTCTTGAGCAATGGACGATCATGGCGACGCCGGATGCGGCGCATCAGAACTTCATAATCGGCGTTGAGCCAGATCGAAATCCCCTTGCTGGCGATCAGCCTACGGGTGTCGGCATTCATGAACGCGCCGCCGCCGGTCGCAAGGACCTGGGGTGCGCTCTCCAGCAGGCGGGCGATGACGCGGGCCTCCCCGGCGCGGAAGTCCGGCTCCCCATGGGACGCGAAAATGTCGGGGATGTTCATGCCCGCGGCCTTTTCAATTTCGCTATCGGCATCAACGAACGGGACGCCGAGGCGAATGCTCAGACGCCGGCCGATCGACGACTTGCCCGCCCCCATCATGCCGACGAGCACGACGGAACGTGCGCCAAGGGCCCCGACGAGGGCAGTTTCCGGCGGTACAGCGGCTGGCAGATCGTGCGTTGCGCCCTCCGTCATAAGCTCCCAATAGTACTTGCGTTTTCCGCTTGCCGCGGCCAATCCGGCAGGCCGGTGTCAGACCGACGGCGTCGATCCGGCCGTGGTAGCACAAGCTGGGGACGAAGGCTGCCCCCCGCCATGTCGCTGGGATCGTCGCCGGGTACGTCGATATCGAGCCCCCTTGCCACCGCAGTGGTGGAACATGTCGTAGTTTCTCCATCCTTCCATGCCACAGGCCGACCGAGCGAGAGGTCACTATGCCGAGCCTTTTCCGGTTCCTGATCGTGGTTGGTGTGCTGGGTGGCCTGATTTACGGGGCCATATTCATGCTGGCCACCTGGGTGGACCCGAAACCGCGTGAGATTACGGTGTCTATCCCGCCCGACCGGTTCGTGAAACAGCAGTGAGGGCGGCCGCAATGGCGCCGCCAGCAAGAACCTCCGATCAAGCCCTGATCGAGCTTTTTCTCGACATGGTCGCCGCCGAACGCGGCGGGGCAAAGAATACGCTTGCGGCCTATGAACGCGACCTCGCGGACGTATCGACGTATCTCGCCGATGCCGGGCGCTCGCTCGCCGATGCCTCGACCGAGGACTTGCGTTCCTATCTGGGCTCGCTTGCCAAACGCGGCTTCGCCGCGTCTTCGGTTGCGCGCCGGCTCTCGGCGATCCGCCAGCTTTACCGCTTCCTGTACGCCGAAGGACAGCGCGCCGACGATCCCTCCGCCATTATCGAGGGCCCGAAGCGCGGCCGTTCGCTCCCGAAGGTCTTGACCATTGCGGACGTCGACCGCCTGCTCGCGGAATCCCGCGCCGCCATTGCCAACGCGCAGGAACCACTGGAGCGGCTGCGCGCCGCCCGGCTCGCCTGCCTGATCGAGGTGCTTTACGCCACCGGGCTGCGAGTGTCGGAACTGGTCGCATTGCCGATCTCAGCCGCCGAGCGCAATGCCCGCATGCTGATCGTGCGCGGCAAGGGCGACAAGGAGCGGATGGTGCCGCTCAATGAAGCCGCCAAGACGACGATGCGGGACTACCTCGCCCTCGTCGCGGAAGCCGGGCGGGACCGGAAAGCGAAATGGCTGTTTCCCTCGTTTGGCGAGAGCGGCCATCTGACGCGCCAGCATTTTGCGCGCGAACTCAAAGCGCTCGCCGCCGCCTCGGGCCTTCACGCGGCCTCGGTCAGTCCGCATGTGCTGCGCCACGCCTTCGCGAGCCACCTCCTGCACAACGGCGCTGATCTGCGTGTCGTCCAGACGCTGCTCGGCCATGCCGACATCTCCACGACCCAGATCTACACCCACGTCCTGGAGGAGCGCCTCAGGAGCCTGGTTCGCGACCTGCATCCGCTCGGCGAGACGTAGGCAACGAGTTGCATAGCAATAGCGTGAAATGGCCCCTGTACCATATAACGTGGGCCGGGTTGCCACGAGGCGGTCATCTTTGGCCGCGCAGACTGTGCCCTTGAACCACCAAACGCCGCCATCTACGACGGATGAAAATCGATGGCACACGAATTATTTTAGCGTGTGCAGCCTTCCAGGAGTTCGTCATGCGTTTTCTTCCCGCAAAACATCTCTCGCCCGCGATCGTCGTCATCTGCCTTCTGTGCAGCACCGCCGCATTCGCGCAAACCGCGGAACAGCGCCGCGCCTGCGCGGGCGAGGACGGCGCGACAGCCGAGCAACGCATCGCCGCATGCACCGCGGTGATCAAGTCGGGACGCGACAAGGGCGAGAAACTCGCTGAGGCTTATGATAACCGCGGCGTCGCGCATCGCAGCCACGGCGATTACAACCTGGCGATCCAGGATTACAATCAGGCGATCAAGCTCAGTTCCAAGTTCGCCGAGGCCTACAACAATCGTGGCGTCGCCTACGACCACAAGGGCGACTTCGACCGTGCCATCCAGGACTTCGACCATGCGAACAAGCTTAAACCCACGGCCTTGACGCACTTCAATCGCGGCAATGCCTTTCTCGGCAAGAGCCAATACGACCACGCCATCGACGACTACAATAACGCTATCCGCCTCAAGCCGGATTTTGCAGCGGCATTCGACAATCGCTGCTGGGCCAGAACGGTTGTCGGCATCCTCAAGCTGGCGCTCGCCGACTGCAACATGGCGCTGCGCCTGGCGCCCAAGACCGCTGCGACGCTGGAAAGCCGCGCAATCATCTTTTTGAAGATGACGAACTTCGACGCTGCGGTATCGGATTATGACGCGGCTCTGCGGCTTAATCCGGCTCTCGCCGGGGCGCTCTACGGACGTGGCGTCGCGAAGATGAAGAACGAGGATGGAACCGGCGAAGCCGACATCAAGGCCGCCAAAGCCATTCAGGCCGACATCGCCGAAGATTACGCGCGCTACGGCGTGCATTGAGACGCGCTAGCAATCATTCGGCGCGCCGTGCCATAAGGCAGCCCGGATGTGTGATCCGGGCGGACCATCGTTCGGCCTTCAGGGTATAGAGTAGGCGTCGGACGGCTCCATGCGCAGCTATCTCGATTTCGAAAAGCCGGTGGCCGAGCTTGAGGCCAAGGTTGAAGAGCTTCGCGCACTCGAAACCGGCGAGAACGCCGTCGTCATCGGCGAGGAGATTTCCCGCCTCGAGGCCAAGGCCGCGCAGGCTCTCACCGACCTCTATGCGGCGCTCACGCCCTGGCAGAAAACGCAGGTTGCGCGCCATCCGGAGCGGCCGCACTGCCTCGACTATGTCGCCGGGCTGATCACCGACTTCGCACCGCTTGCCGGAGACCGCAAGTTCGGAGACGACGAGGCGATCGTCGGTGGTTTCGGCCGCTTTCGCGGCGAAAGTCTGTGCATCATCGGCCATGAGAAGGGTTCCTCGACCGAAAGCCGGCTCAAGCACAATTTCGGCATGGCGCGGCCCGAAGGCTACCGCAAGGCGGAACGGCTGATGGTCATGGCCGACCGCTTCGGTATTCCAGTCCTGTCGCTTGTGGACACCGCCGGCGCCTACCCGGGCATCGGCGCGGAAGAGCGCGGGCAGGCCGAGGCGATCGCGCGCTCGACCGACACCTGCCTCAATCTTGGCGTGCCCAACGTCGCGGTCATCCTCGGTGAAGGTGGTTCGGGCGGCGCGATCGCGATTGCCACCGCCAACCGGGTGCTGATGCTGGAACACGCGATCTACAGCGTGATTTCGCCGGAAGGCGCCGCTTCGATCCTGTGGCGCGATACCTCCAAGGCCCAGGACGCCGCGACCGGCATGAAAATCACCGCCGAAGACATGGTGCATTTCGGGGTCATCGACCGAATCGTGACCGAACCGGCCGGCGGCGCCCACCGCGATCCGGCGGCCGCGATCACGCTGACCGGGGGCGCGATTGCCGAAGCGTTTGGCGAACTCAGCGGCCTCGACCGCGAGGCCGTGCGCCGGCAGCGACGGGAAAAGTTTCTGGCCATGGGGCGGGTCATCGGGTGAACGGGCACCCGGAAAATCGCGTCCCCTGGCCGCCAAGCTCACCCTCGCCAAAAAATAAAGACCGTGTGGCTTTTCGGCCGTCGCCCTGATCTCACCCAAGTCTTGCTCTAGCGATTCAATGACTTCGCGGGTGGGAATGTCGGGGAACGTTCCGTCAGCTATTTACCGTTCGTTCACCCGTGACATGCTCAATCGCGAATCACCGGGTTAACGCCTTGTGAATGCCGTTGTCTGCGGATATCGATTGGTCCGCTAAGGTTTGGGGAACAAGGCTTGGGGAAGCCTTTTGGTCGGGGGGGTTAGCGTTTTGAAACGTCGGCTTCTTGTCCGCCCGCTACTGGCGTCCGCAGTTATTGCGGCTGCCGTTGCGCTTGCCGGTTGCGACACCGATAGCAGTGGCACACCGACTCTCAGCGGTCGCCACATGCAGCCGATATCCGAGCCTATGCTCGCCGACATCGAACAGAAAAACATGAGCAAGGAATCCGCGATTTTGGTGCGGATTTTCAAGGAAGAGTCGGAACTCGAGGTCTGGAAGCAAGACCGTACCGGCCACTTCGCGCTGCTCAAGACCTATCCGATCTGCCGCTGGTCCGGCGAGCTCGGCCCCAAGATCAAGCAAGGCGACCGGCAGGCTCCGGAGGGCTTCTACACCATCACACCCGGCCAGATGAATCCGAATTCAAACTACTATCTCGCGATCAACACCGGCTTTCCGAACGCCTACGACCGGGCCAACGGGCGCACGGGCGCCTTCCTGATGATCCACGGCGACTGTTCGTCGTCCGGTTGCTACGCGATGACGGACGAGCAGATTGCGGAGATTTATTCGCTTGCTCGCGAATCCTTCTTCGGCGGGCAGAAGTCCTTCCAGATTCAGGCCTATCCGTTCCACATGACGCCGGCCAACATGGCCAAGCATCGCAACTCGCCGAATATGGCCTTCTGGAAAATGCTCAAGCAGGGCCATGATCATTTCGCAGTCACGCGGCTCGAGCCCAAGGTCAACGTCTGCGAGAGGCACTATGTGTTCGACGGCGAGACGAAGGGCAAGTTCAGCGCATCTGACCCTTGCCCGCCCTATCGGGTTCCGGCCGAGATCGCCAGCGCGGTGCGCGAGAAACAATATCGCGATGAGATTCAGACTGCGGAACTGATCAATCGTGGCGTGCCGACCGCACCGGTCAAGACCGGCGTCGATGGCGGCATGAACAAGGTATTCCTCGCGGCTCTTCGGAAGGAAAAGGATTTCATCGACGCCGACGGCCGTATCGCGGCGTTCAATCCGCCGACGAAGCTCCCCGGCACGATCCCTCCGCACGTCAATCCGCCGCGTGAACCTGCGAGCACCGGATCGACCGGCGGCTGGGCACTCGCCTCGTCCGAATCGAAGCCCGCCCCCGCACCGTCGTCGGTGCAGGTTGCGTCGGCCGGGCCGACCCAATCGTCCGGCGGCTTCTTCGGTAACCTGTTTTCATTCGGACATAAGGAAGAGCCTCCGCCTGCAGCCGCGAATGTGCAGACTGCAAAGCCGAAGGCGGCCGCCAAACCTGCGCACCCCACGACGAAGAAGCCTACCCAGACCGCAACTGCAGCGGCGGCCCTGCCGGCTCATGCGAAGCCGCGCGGCGAGGCTCGCCCGGCGAACGTGAAATCCGCGAACGCTGCGCCGGCACGGACGCAGGAGGCAGATGCCACCCCGCCAGGAAAGCCTGAGGATGCCGGGCTGCTCAGGGGCGCGGCGCCGACGGTGCAGTCGAACGGCTTCGAAAACCGCTTCGGCGGCTGGCGCTGATATCCGTTATTCCGTTGTTGAGGCTGCAGTTGAGCGCCCCGCCGACGGCGTACGCCTGTCCGCGCTGAGCCTCATGTCGCTGGGGCAACACGTCTTTAATTGCAGGGTCGCGATGAGGTTCGCCGGGATAGCTCCCGGCTGCCGCCCATCTTCGCAACTGTTCTCCTCTGTGCGGCGACTCGGCGGCCGGCACCGTCCAGGCCGAGCGGCCTTGAACGCGGCACTGAATTTCAAGCATAATTTGCGGCTTGCCATCCCTCACCACGCGTAGCGCGTTCGTCAAAACTGACTCGATGGGACTGAACGGGCATCGAAGCAATGGTGCCCGGGATAGTCGACACCGACGGCGCCTGCGATCGGAGCAGACCATGGCGTTCGAAAACCTTCTTCGTCCCGGCAAGATCAACGGCATGGAAATGCGAAACCGGTTCATCGCCGGGCCGATGGAAAAGGCGATGGCGAACCAGGATGGCACCTTAAACGAGCGGTACATCCATTACAGCCGCGAGCGGGCGAAAGGCGGCGTGGCGCTGATTCAACTCGAGTCGATCTATGTGCGACCGGAAGGGCGTGGCAACCCGTACCAAGTGGGCTGCCACGACGACGCCGTCATTCCGGGGCTCCGCAAAATCGCCGACGCCATCCACGAGCACGGAGCCAAGCTCACGATGGAGCTCAACCACGGCGGACGCCAGGCTTCGAGCACGGCCAGTCAGCGCCAGCCGATCGCGCCCTCCGCCGTGCCGTGCACGTTTATCGATCCGGGTTCCGTGCCGCGTGCGATGACCCGAGAGGACATCGAGATCGTCATCGACGCTTTTGTGAAGGCGGCGCGGCGCTGTCTCGAGGCCGGGGTCGACATGATTCACATCCACGGCGCGCACGGCTACCTGATCGGCCAGTTTCTGTCCCCGCACACCAACCGAAGGACTGACGAGTACGGCGGCTCGCTGAAGAATCGTGCGCGGTTCGCGCTCAAGATCCTGGCCGCCCTTCGTACGGTGGTCGGCAAGGACTACCCGATCGGGTACCGAATTTCGGCCGTCGAGTTCGTGCCAGGCGGACTGGAGATCGAGGAGAGCGCGGCGTTCTGCAAGATGCTGGCCGACGCCGGCATCGACCTGATCGACGTCACCGCTTCCACCTATGAGTCAGCGTTCAAGATGTTTCAGGGACCCGAGGCACCCAAGGGAGGGTTCGTGCCCTATGCGGCCGCAATCCGAAAGGTCGTCGGCGACCGCGTCCCGGTGAGTGTCGCACAACGGCTCAATGACCCGGAATTCGCCAGCGCGGTCATGGAGAAGGAAGGCATCGACTACATTTCGCTGACCCGCGCTTTCCACGCCGATCCGCATTACGTGCGCAAGCTGATTGATGCGCGACCTCAGGACATTCTGCCCTGTATCGGCTGCAACACCTGCCTCGAGATGACCGTGGCCCGCACGCCGGCCGGATGCGCGGCCAACCCGCAGACCACATTCGAGACCTCCCGGCCCGTCAAGAGCGCCTCCTCTCCGGTTCGCGTCCTGGTGGTCGGAGGCGGGATTGCGGGCATGCATGCGGCCCGCATGCTGAAACAACAAGGTCAGACTGTGACGATCCACGAGGCTTCGGAGACGCTCGGCGGTCAACTCCGCTACAGCCGCCGGGTCCAGCCCGACCATGGCAACCTCGCCGATTGGTTGAGCCGTCAGTTGCGTGAATTGAACGTGCCCATCGTCATGGGTTCCGCGGTCAGCGTCGACGATGTCAAAGCCATGGATCCGGACGTGGTGGTCGTCGCCACGGGCGCGCGTGGCGGCATTATCCGGGCCGACAAAGACAATCGCAGCGTGCCGGTGTTCGATATTTTTTCCGCCATGGACCGGCCTGCAGGCGAATGGACCGGAGAAGTCGCCATGCTGGGCGGCGACTTCGCAAACTGCCACGCCGCTCGGTATCTGGCCCGGCAGGGGGTCAAGGTGCATATCATCACCCCGTTTGCGGCCGTGGCTGATGATAAGGCGCCGATCACGGCGCTCTTCCTCGCCACTCTGCTCGCGAAGAATGACCGGATCGTGGTTCACCCGGAGACCACGGCCGAATTGCTGACCGGCAAGCGCGTGAAGGTGCAAAGCAAGGGCATCGAGAGCGAGTTGGCCGTCGACGCGGTTGTGATCGGCGGCCGCGTCTCGCAGTTCGCCCTCGCGGAGGACCTTCAACGAGCAGGCACGAGGGCGAAAATCTACAAAATCGGCGACGCAGTGGCGCCGCGCAACGTGTTCGCGGCCAGCCACGAGGCTGCGGACGTGTCGGAGAAAATTCGGCTCGCCTCGGCGGTGCCCGCATGAACTAGCGGGCTGCGACCCGGACGGCTGCGGCGACGAGCAGATCAATCAGGCCCCTGCCCTAAGCGAACCGACCGTGACAGTGCTTGTATTTCTTGCCGGAGCCGCACGGGCACGACTCGTTGCGGCCAACCTTGCCCCAGCTCGCCGGATCCTTCGGATTGCGATCGATGCTGCGCGCCGCGCCATTGCCGTTGCCGGCGAGCGCCGGCACGAGCGAAGCATCCGCCATCGCCATCTCGTCGCCGCCGGTCGACGGGTCGATCTTGTGCGCCTCCATGTAGGGCAGCATCGGCGCCTCCTCTTCCGGCGCCTGCCTGATCTCGACCCGCATCAACTGCGCCGTCACCGACTCGCGCAGGCTCTGGCTCATCGCCTCGAACAGATTGAACGATTCCTGCTTGTATTCGTTGAGCGGATCGCGCTGACCGTAGCCGCGCAAACCGATCACCTGCCGCAGATGTTCGAGCATAACGAGGTGCTCGCGCCAGAGGTGGTCGAGCGTCTGCAGCAGGATGGTCTTCTCGACATAGCGGATGATGTCGGCGCCCCATTGCGCGACCTTTGAGGCCATATGCTCGTCGGCGCGCCGCTGGACGCGCGTGACGAGTTCCTCGTCGGCGATGCCTTCTTCCTTTGCCCATTCGTCGACCGGCAGATCGAGGTCGAGCACGCGCTTGAGCTCTTCCTTCAGCCCCGGGGTGTCCCACTGCTCCGGATAGGCATTTTCCGGAACGTGCTTGCTGACGAGATCCTGGATCACGTCATGGCGCATATCGGTGATCGTATCGGCGAGGCTCTCGTCCTTCATCAGTTCGACGCGCTGATCGAAGATCACCTTGCGCTGATCGTTCATCACGTTGTCGAACTTCAACAAGTTCTTGCGGATGTCGAAGTTGCGGGCCTCGACCTTCTGCTGCGCCTTCTCCAGCGCCTTGTTGATCCAGGAGTGAACGATCGCCTCGTTCTCCTTCAAGCCCAGCCGCTGCAGCATGCTGTCGAGCTTGTCGGTGCCGAAGATGCGCATGAGGTCATCTTCGAGCGAGAGGAAGAACTTCGAATGCCCGGGGTCGCCCTGGCGGCCGGATCGGCCGCGCAACTGATTGTCGATGCGGCGCGATTCGTGACGCTCGGTGCCGAGCACGACGAGGCCGCCGGCCTTGAGCGCCTTTTCCTTCAAGCGGGCGACCTGCGCCTTGATGTCGGCGGCCTTGGCGTCGAACTCGCCGGTACCGGCAGGCAACATCCTTGAGCTCCTGGCGGATGCGCATATCGGCATTGCCGCCGAGCTGGATATCGGTGCCGCGGCCGGCCATGTTGGTCGCAATGGTGATGGCGCCAGGAACACCGGCCTGCGAGATGATCTCGGCTTCCTGCTCGTGATAGCGCGCGTTGAGGATCGCGAATACCTTGGCTTTGGAATCCGCGTCGCTGCCGCTATAGAGCGCCGCGAATGCATTCGGGTCTGAGAAATCGTGCTGTTCCCAGCCGGCCTGGCGCAGCATTTCGGCGAGCTGCTCGGATTTCTCGATGGATGTGGTACCGACCAGAACCGGCTGGCCGCGAGTTTTGCAATCGTCGATCAGCGCGAGGATTGCGCGATATTTCTCCGCTGCCGTACGGTACACCTCGTCGTCGTCGTCCAGCCGAATCATCGGCATGTTAGTCGGGACCTCGACGACTTCCAGATTGTAGATGTCGATGAACTCGTCCGCCTCGGTCAGCGCCGTGCCGGTCATGCCGCCGAGCTTGTCGTACATGCGGAAATAGTTCTGGAACGTGATCGAGGCGAGCGTCTGGTTCTCGGGCTGGATCGGCTGGTGTTCTTTGGCCTCGAGCGCCTGATGCAGCCCTTCCGAATAGCGCCGGCCGGGCATCATGCGGCCGGTGAACTCGTCGATGATGACGACCTCGCCGTTGCGGACGATGTAGTCCTTGTCGCGCTGGAACAGCGTGTGGGCGCGCAGCGCCTGGTTGATGTGGTGGACGGTCGAGACGTTCTCGACGTCGTAGAGATGTTCGCCCTTGAGCAGACCGTCCGCGCGGATCGCCTGCTCCATCTTCTCCATGCCGGCCTCGGTCAGCGTCACGGTGCGCTGCTTCTCGTCGACCTCGTAGTCGGCTTTCACCAGCCTGGGGATGTAGGCGTCGATGGTGTTGTAGAACTCGGAGCGGTCGTCGAGCGGGCCTGAGATGATCAGCGGCGTGCGCGCCTCGTCGATCAGGATCGAGTTCGACTTCGTCGACGATGGCGTAGACGTGGCCGCGCTGGACCATGTCCTCCAGCCGGTACTTCATGTTGTCGCGCAGGTAGTCGAAGCCGAGTTCGTTGTTGGTGCCGTAGGTGACATCGCACTCGTAGGCGGCCTTGCGCTGCTCGTCATCCAGCCCGTGCACGATGACGCCGACCGTCAGGCCCAGGAACTTATAGATTTGGCCCATCCATTCGGAATCGCGCTTGGCGAGGTAGTCGTTGACCGTGACAACGTGCACACCGCGTCCCGACAGCGCATTCAGATAGACCGGCAGGGTGGCGACAAGCGTCTTGCCTTCGCCGGTCTTCATCTCGGCAATTGAGCCCTCGTGCAGGATCATGCCGCCGACAAGCTGAACATCGAAATGCCGCTGGCCGATCGTCCGCTTGCCGGCCTCCCGCACGGTGGCGAATGCCTCCACCAGGATATCGTCGAGGGATGCGCCGGCGGCGACCTGCTGTTTGAAATTCTCGGTGCGCGCCCGCAACGCGTCGTCGGAGAGCTTCTCGAGGTCTTTCTCCAGAGCGTTGATCGCAGCGACGCGCGGCTGATAGCCCTTGATGCGCCGATCGTTGGAGGAACCGAACAATTTGCGGGCGAGAGCGCCGATCATGCGGAAGTCCTTAATCTGTGCCGCGACGGCAATCCGATCGAAGTCTGCGGTCCTTGCGGAGCAGGCCTGAAATACGGCGTTTTTCGGGCTTCAACCATGCGCGACGCGGCGCCCATCGGTCGGACCGACGGGTTTTCCGACACATAGGAGGGGGTCGAACCCTTGTCAATCGGCCAGTTCGAGCCCTCTTGTTCTGGTCAAAATCAACCTCTAAGTGATTTGCCGAGAGGGGCCCCCTGCGCGATTGTCCGGCGCCGCCGACAGCCGCCCCATCCTAGGACCACCCTGTATGACCTTCCTGAAACTGCCGCCCGGTCTTGCGCCGCGATCGCGCATGGCCGCGTTCGCCACCGCCGCTGCCCTGATCTTTATCCTTCCGGCAGCATCCGGCTGTTCGAAGGATACCTCGCAGGAATCATCCTCCAAGCAGGAACTTCCGCCGGCCTCCGCTTCCGACAAGGTCGTCGCCCGCGTCAACGGCGTCGATATCAGGGAGAGCGATGTCGCGCTGGCCGAAGAGGACTTGGGCGCTGAACTGCAGCAGATGCCGCCAGACCAGCGGCGCGACCAGGTTGTCGCCTACTTGGCCGATATTATCCTCGTCAGCCAGGCGGCGGAGCAGAAGAAGCTTGCCGACAGCATCGAGTTCAAGCGGCGGCTGGCGCTCCTGCGTAACAAAGTCCTGATGGGCCTTGCGCTGCAGGCCGAGGTGAAGGCGGCGCTCACGGATGAGGCCTACCGCAAGGTCTACGACGACGCGACCAAGTCGATGACCCCGCAGGAGGAGGTGCGCGCCCGCCATATCCTGGTCGAAACCGAGGACGAGGCGAAGGCGATCGCGGAGCAGATCAAGGGCGGAGCGGATTTCGCGACTCTCGCCAAGGAAAAGTCGAAGGACCCGGGCGCCGCGCAGGGCGGCGATCTCGGCTATTTCGGCAAGGAACAGATGGTTCCGGAATTCGCCGAGGTGGCGTTCAAGATGTATCCCGGCCAGGTCTCAAACCCGGTGAAGACTCAGTTCGGCTGGCATATCATCAAGCTCGAGGATAAGCGCCAGCGACCGGTCCCGGACTTCGAACAGGTCAAGCCCCAGATCGAGACGTTCCTGACCCGCAAGGCGCAGACCGAGTACGTCGCCAAGCTGCGCCAGAACGCCAAGATCGAGCGCCTCGATAAGCCGGCGGAAGCGAAGCCCCCGGCCGCCGCTACCCCTCCGGTGGAAGCGAAGCCATCGGCCGAAGAGAAGGCGCCGACGGACGACATGAAGCCGGCCGAAGAAAAGAAATAACCGCCGCAAGATTTTTGGTGCCGATGGCCGGGCTTGTCCCGGCCATCAACGTCTTTAGTGTGCCCCCGCAACCCGTAGCGGCCCGGCACGACGCCGGGCATGACGGCTAGTGGAGTGGATTTGACATTCGCTACCCCCTCGCCGCACGTCCGCGGGGCGAATGTCAAATCCAAACTCCACGAGCAACCAATATTTGCTAGTGGTCCTTTGATTCTAACATTCGCAAAATGAGCCCGCCGAGACGGGATGCGAATGTTAGAATCGGACCACTGGGACAACTCTGCCATGACCACCGCCATCTCCCCGCTCGCGCCCGAGCAGTTTCCCGACCTGCCGCCGGTCGCCGGCGTGCGGCTCGCGACCGCCAGCGCCGGCATCCGCTATGCGGGACGTACGGACGTGCTGCTCATGCTGTTCGATCCGGGCACCACGGTTGCGGGCGTGTTCACCCAGTCGAAATGCCCGTCCGCGCCGGTCGACTGGTGCCGCGCCAATCTCAAGCGCGGCACCGCCAGCGTTCTGGTGGTCAATTCCGGCAACGCCAACGCCTTCACCGGCAAGTCCGGGCGGGACGCGACCGCGCTCACCGCCGCGATCGCCAGCAAGGCGATCGGCTGCAAGCCCGCCGACGTATTCCTCGCTTCGACCGGCGTGATCGGCGAACCGCTCGACGCGTCGAAGTTCGGCACCGTCATGGACGGGCTGGTCGCGGGCGCCGTGCCCGGCGACTGGCCCGCGGCCGCTAACGCGATCATGACCACCGACACTTTCCCGAAAGGCGCGGGCGCGATGGTGCGCCTCGGCGGAGTTCCGGTGACGATCTGCGGTATCGCCAAGGGCGCCGGCATGATCGCCCCCGACATGGCGACCATGCTGTCGTTCGTGTTTACCGACGCCGCCATTTCCAAGAGCGTCCTGCAGAACCTGCTGACCAAGGGTGTCGCCGACACCTTCAACGCGGTGACGATCGACGGCGACACGTCGACCTCGGACACGCTGCTGGCGTTCGCGACCGGCGCTGCGGCGACGCGCGGCGCAGCGAAGATCACGAAACTCAACGACCCGCGGCTTCCGGCGCTCCGCAAGGCGTTCGACGCCGTGCTCGCCAATCTGGCCGAACAGGTGGCGCGCGACGGCGAAGGCGCGAGAAAGCTCGTCGAGATCATCGTCGACGGCGCGGTGTCGAAATCCTCCGCCCGGAAGATTGCGTTGTCGATCGCCAACTCACCGCTGGTGAAGACCGCGATTGCCGGCGAGGACGCCAATTGGGGCCGCGTCGTCATGGCGGTCGGCAAGGCCGGCGAGCCGGCGGATCGCGACAAGCTTTCGATCTGGTTCGGCGGCATCCGCGTCGCCCACAAGGGCGAGCGCGATCCGGACTATGTCGAGGCCGAGGTGTCGGCCGTGATGAAGAAGCCGGAGATCACGCTGAAGGTCGCGCTCGGGCTCGGCAAGGGCCGCGACCGGGTACTGACCTGCGATCTCACCAAGGAATATATCGCGATCAACGGCGACTACCGCAGTTGATGAGCGTAGCGCGCCACGCAAGACCGCATTGGCAGGCGGGAAGCGTAACGGCCCGTTAACCGACCGGGGTGGAACAAATACTCCCGCGGCATCCGATTGAATTGCCATTAACCCTGACTTCCTAGCCTGAGAGGCGACGCAATGAGTGTGAAGGTCGTCCTCGTCGTTGCCTGTGCCCTGATCGATCCTGACGGGCGCGTGCTGATCGCCGAGCGTCCGCCGGGCAAACCGATGTCGGGTTTGTGGGAGTTTCCCGGCGGCAAGGTCGAAGTGGGCGAACGGCCCGAGGAAACGCTGATCCGAGAGTTGAAAGAAGAGTTGGGGATTGTCGTCAGTGACGCATGCCTCGCCCCGCTGACCTTCGCGAGCCACAGCTATCCGGACTTCCATCTGCTGATGCCACTGTATGTCTGCCGGCGCTGGGAGGGAACCGCGATGGCGCAGGAAGGCCAAAAGCTTCGCTGGGTGCGGCCCAACCAACTGCGGGACTATCCGATGCCGCCCGCCGATGAACCGCTGATCTCTCACCTGACGACGCTCTTGTGAACTGCAACGTCGGAAACCGAGCACAAGAAATGCGCAAGCAGACGAAGTCCAAGCTCCGACCCACCGTCGCGCTGATGCGCCGGCGTCTCGTGGACGACGAGCAGGGCGCCACCGCGATTGAGTATGCCATGGTCGCAGCCGGCATCAGCGTCGCCATCGTGGCCGCCGTTGCCACCCTCGGCTCGTCAACCAACGCACTCTTTGCAAGCGTAGCGGCGCTTTTTCCCTGACGCGCGGTCAGCGGCCCGCTTTCTCACCGGCCGAAACCTCGTGGGCGCCAAGGGCATCCGCAAGTCGCGCGCGCGCCGAGCCGGGCTTGAGCGGCCGCTGCTGGCTGTCATGCGGCGCCCAGCCAGAAAGCCACACGATCTCGAAGGTCGCGCGGATACGGCCGTCCGGACCGGCGAAACGCTCCCGGTAGATGTCCGTCATCCGAGTGAGCGTCGCGCGCCTGAGCGGGCGGCGGCGGCGCGCTGCGAGCGGATTGGTGGCGCCCATGTGGCGCAGATCGCGCATCAGCGCATCCGGTGAGGCATAGAGCACCGTCAACCGGTCAACGTCGGTCACCGGTAGGGCGAACCCCGCCCGCTGCAACAGTGCTCCCATGTCACGCAGATCGGCGAATGGAGCGACGCGCGGCGAGATGCCGTCTTCGATCTCGGCTTCGGCGGCCGCAAAGGCCTCGCGCAGTTCAATGAGCGTGTCGCCGCCGATGAGGGCCGCCAGCAGCAACCCGTCGGGCCGCAGCGCGCGGCGGATCTGGATCAGCGTGCCGGGAAGATCGTTGACGTACTGCAAGGCAAGAGCGGACACGACCAGATCGAGCGATGCATCTGCGAACGGCAGCGCCTCCTCGTCGGCCGCCACCACGAGCGGTGCGGCGTCCATCCCTGCGGCACGGCGATCACCGGCCGCCGCGTTGGCGGCGATGATGGTGCTCAACCTTGCCGCTCCCGGCAAGGACGCGGCGAAGCGCGTCGGTTGGTGTGCCGAGATCGACCGCGCGCTCGAACCGGCGCAACACGGTGGCGAGGCGATCGGAAAAGTCCTCCGCGACCCGATCGATCAGAAAGGTCGCAGGCCCGAGCGCCGCCGCACGGGTGCGCCGTGCGCGCAGAAGATGACGATCGAAGACGACGGGCGGCGCCATCGCAATCCTGCTTGCCCCGCCGGCGCTTATGCCGTGTCGCGGTCACGGCGTCAAAATCTGCGAGGATCAGACCATCGCCTGCGCTTGCCTGCTCACCGCGCCGCCGCTAGCGTTCCGTAATGTCAGGCGCAACCTCCACGGAACCTGGTCGCACGTCGCCAATCAGGCGCGTCACAGCGGCGCTGCGCACGGTCCTGCGCCTCGCCACCGACGTGGCGCTGCCGCGACTCTGCCCGTCCTGCCGGGAACTGGTCGACGACGCCGGCCTATGCGCCGCCTGCTGGTCGCGGCTCTCTTTCATTGCGCCGCCCTATTGCGAACGTCTCGGCATTCCCTTCGCATTCGATGGCGGGCCGGGACTCCTCTCCCTGGAGGCGATCGCCGACCCGCCGGCTTACGGCCGCGCGCGCGCCGCGGTGCGGTACGACGAGATCGCCCGCACCCTCGTGCAGGCCTTCAAATATGGCGACCGGCTCGACCTCGCGCCGATCATGGGGCGGTGGATGACGAATGCCGGCCAGCCCCTGCTCACCGAAGCGGACGCCATCGTCCCGGTACCGCTGCATTGGCGCAGGCAATGGGCCCGGCGCTTCAACCAATCGGCGCTGCTCGCCGAAGCGGTTTCGAAGGCCAGCAAAGTTCCGGTCGCCTATTCGGCGCTCAAACGCGTCAAGGCGACGCCGCAGCAAGTGGGGCTCTCACAAGCCGAACGGGCGACGAACGTGCAGGGCGCCTTCCGTGTGCCGGACGGCGGCAAGCCGGAAGTGGTTGGCCGCAGACTGCTCCTGATCGACGATGTGCTGACCTCCGGCGCGACCGTCGACACCTGCGCCCGGGCGCTGCTGCGCGCCGGCGCGGCGAATGTCGATGTGCTGGTATTCGCGCGGGTTGTGGCGGCGGTGCGCGCTCCCATATAGAAGGGTTACCGAGACTAAGCCTCAAACTCAATTCAACATTCGCGATCCAAGTTCATGGTCCAAGTCGAGATTTACACCACCCGCTACTGCCCCTATTGCGTTGCGGCCAAGCAACTCCTGTCGGAGAAGAAAGTGGCTTTCACCGAAATCGATGTCGGCGGCAACGCCACCTTGCGCAGCGAGATGGTCGAGCGCGCGCAGGGAAGCATGACCGTGCCGCAGATCTTCATCGGCGCAACCCACGTCGGCGGCTGCGACGACCTCTATGCTCTCGACGCAGCAGGTGATCTTGATGCGCTGCTCGCCGGCAATGATGCGCCGGCGCAGGCCGCGAACGAGAGGCCGTCAGCATGAGCACAAGCAAGGCAACGACCTTCACCGCCGGGCTGGTGCAACTGCGGTCGGGACTTCATCCGAACGCCAATCTCGACACGACCGTCAAGCTGATCAATGAGGCGAAGAGCGGCGGCGCCGATTACATCCTCACGCCGGAGATGACGAACATCCTGGCGCTCAAGCGCGAGCACCTGTTCGCGGTGGTCGCCGAGGAGGAGGACGACAAGAGCCTCGCCACCTTCCGCGAACTGGCACGCAAGCACGGCGTCTATCTTCATATTGGTTCGCTGGCGATCAAGCTGACGAACGATAGGGCAGCGAACCGTTCATTCCTGATCGGCCGCGATGGCGAGATCGTCGCGCGTTACGACAAGATTCACATGTTCGACGTCGATCTCGCCAATGGCGAGAGCTATCGCGAGTCGAACAGCTACCATCCCGGCGAGATCGCCGTGGTGGCCGACCTGCCGTGGGGCCGGCTGGGACTGAGCGTCTGCTACGACTTGCGCTTCCCGACGCTCTACCGTGCGCTGGCCGAAGCCGGCAGCTCATTCCTGGCCATTCCGTCGGCGTTCACCAAGCAGACCGGCGAGGCGCACTGGCATGTGCTGATGCGCGCCCGCGCGATCGAGAACGGCTCGTTCGTGCTGGCGGCGGCGCAAGGCGGCAGGCACGAGAATGGCCGCGACACCTTCGGCCATTCGCTCGTGGTTGATCCGTGGGGCCGGATTATCGCGGAAGCCGGGACTGAACCGGGGGTCTTGCTCGCCAAAATCGATCCGGCCGAGGTCGCGGCGGCGCGCGCCAAGGTGCCATCCCTGCAGCATGGGCGGCGGTTCGAGATCATCGAGCCAATCGCGGAGCCCACCCGGTTGCATGTTGTGGGAGCGCCGACGTGATCCGCTACGCTCTCGCCTGCGATCAAGGTCACAGCTTCGAAAGCTGGTTTCAGAACTCCGCCGCTTACGACAAGCAGGTCAAGCGCGGCCTGGTGACCTGCCCGGCCTGCGGCTCGCCCAAGGTCGATAAGGCACTCATGGCGCCGCGCCTGTCGGGCGTGAAAAAGCGTCGCTCGTCAACGCCGCAAGAGGCGCCTGTGGCAGCGCCCGATGCTTCCGCGCCGCAGCCGGAGGCGCCCGCGCCGGTCGCCATGATGTCGCCGCAGGAGCGCGAGTTTCGGACCAAGCTCAAAGAGTTGCGCGACCATCTCACGCAGAATGCCGACTATGTCGGGCAGAAGTTTCCCGAAGAAGCGCGCAAGATGCACTACGGCGAGATCGATCATCGCTCGATTTACGGTGAGGCCTCGCCCGATCAGGCCAAGGAACTGCACGAAGAAGGCATTGAATTTCACCCGCTTCCGGTGCTGCCTGAGGAACGGAATTAATCGGCACCGACCCTATAGCTATGGCCAGCGCGCTCTTGGCGCCGGTGAGTTCTCGCTCAGGCGAGTTCTATCTGCGGAATGTGAAATTCAGTTTGATGCTTTGATTGCAACCGCACGGTCGATGTCGACCATCGCGAGCCCGTCGAATCGTGTTTAGCGGCTAAAGGTGCTTCGCGCCTCTGCCGCTGAAATTGCCTGCTGAGCGTGGGCCAGAATATCGATCTCGCGCCAGGGCTTCGGGATGAAGGTCACCCCAAAAGGCAGATTGTCGATGCGCGCTCCCGGATTTCCTGACGTCAATATGAACGTCAGATTGGGCCACCTCATTTTGGCTTCAAGCGCGAAATCGACGCCATCCATGGCTCCGACGAGGCGAATGTCGGACAATATAAGTATCACCTCCATACTGCGCGTGAGCATCGTAGCGAGTGCCGCTTCCGCGCTCTCACATTCAAGGCTCTCGAGTCCGATCTGTTCGAACATACTGACGACGCTCAAGCGCAAGAGCGCATCGTCTTCCACGATCAGAGCCAATCGGCGTCGCGTACCAGCCATGTTCGCCCCACTCACAAAACATGCGGATTAAGACGTCTTTGTTGAAAACAATTGTGGTAACGAAAAGTTCCCAAAAGATGACTGCGCGGTCATTCCGGGGCCAGCCGCAGGCCGGAACCCGGAATCCAAAATATCCTCGAAACGAAAATCAAGTATGGATTCCGCGTTTCGCTGCTTAGCAGCATCCGGAATGAAGCCGCGGCGCAGCCACTACCGCTTGACCGCGAATGCTTCGACCTCGACTCGCGCGCCGAGCGCCAGGCCGGTCGTGCCGAACGCGCTGCGTGCCGGAAACGGCTCGGAAAAATACTCGCGATAGATGTCGTTGAAGCGCGGCCAGTCGGCGATATCGGCGAGCATCACCTGGACACGCACCACATCACGCAGCGACAACCCGTGCGCCGCCAGTACGCTGCGCAGATTCTCGAACGTCTGCCGCGTCTCGGCCTCCAGTCCGCCCGCGGCCAGAGACATGGTGTGCGGCTTGATACCGAGCATTCCCGACATGATCACCAGCCTGCCGATACGCACGCCGTCTGAAAACGGCAGCCCCGGCGGATTGACCGCATCGGACCGCAGGATCTCGACGTCGTCGTTAATGCCGGCGGCGGCCGTTGCCATTGCGGCGGCGAAGGCCATGGGGCTGCCCTCCTGGTCGCTCATGCGCGAACTCCCGGGCTTGGAGTTAACTGACGCACGATGTCGGTGGCGACGATGTCTTGGTAATCCGGATATCCCTTCAGGATGCCGACGTCGCGGGAGAATTGCGTCATGCTGCGCACGAAGTCCGGCGAAATCGATGCATCGTAATACGGCAGGTCGCGCTGGATCAGATCAACAATCAGCTTTGCCTCGCTGTCGGGAAAGAGCTTGCGGCCCACCTCGAATGCCAGCGCCACGTCATTCTTGAGCGCGGCCTGAGCATTGCTAATCGCACGAACGGCGGCAGCGGCAACGTGCGGCGAGCGGGCGATCAGCGCATCCGTGGCCGCGATCACCGGCATGGTATAGTTGAAGCAGGACTTCGGCCCATCGCCGCGGCGGACATCCAGCACGACCGTGCCGACGCCGCGGCGCACCGCGATCTCGGCGCCCATGCCGTTTGCCCAGAAGCCATCGACCTTGCCGTCCTCCAGTGCCTTGGCGGCGGTGACGCCGAAATTGATGCCGGCGCCGTGCGCGCCGGGGATGGGTGCGATCGCAATCCCATCGCGCTCGGCGTCGATGCCGGCCTCGGTCAGCAGCCGCCGCAACCCCATCGCCACCCAATGGGCGGCGCCGATGCTGCAGCCCTTGAGCGCCGCGAGGTCGCCCCGGGCGATGCCCAGGTCGGCCCGCATGACCAAAAACCAGTACATTCCCTGCGACTGGGCGCAGAGCAGCTTCACGCCCTGCCATTCGGGAAACCCGGCGACCAGCAGGTGGGCGGAGCAGCCGATGAATTCCAAGCTTCCGTCCCGCATCTCCGCAAGCGCATTTTCAACCGGGACGATCATTTCCAGCGCGACGTCGAGCCCTTCCCTCTTGAAAAACCCAAGCTCAACGGCTGCAATCGCTGGAAAGTACGAATTGGAGATCAAGTCAGGGATGGCGAGCCTCATCCGAGTGTCTCACCCTGCCGTTTGCCGCAGAAATAGGCGGTCACTGCCTTTCGCACATGCGGATCATCATCGGTAGGCCGGAGAGTGCCTCGGGCATTTGCTGTCACGACGGTATATGCCTTGCTTTGCGTGCCACGCCAGAACGAGAGAACGAGAGAACATGAGCAGCCAGATCCCGTTGGTGAGCCTCGAACCCATCATCTCCTGCCAAGCCGACGGCGACCAGCGGGTCGCGCGCGACCTCAAGTCCGCGCTCGGCACCTGGGGAGCCTTCCAACTGGTCGATCATGGCGTTCCGGCACAAACGATCAATGGTGCATTCGAGGCGGCCGCGGAATTTTTCCGCCTTCCGCTCGAAACCAGAATGCATATCCGGGTCGACAAGCACAATCGCGGCTACGCGCCCATGCATCAGACCGTCTACCCGGGAAACCTGCCGGACCTGAAGGAAAGCTTCAACGTCGGCACCAGATTGACGGCCGACGATCCCGACGTGGTCGCCGGAAAGCCGCTGCACGGCGTCAACCGCTGGCCGGAGCTTCCGGGCTTCCGCACTGCCGTCGAAACCTACTTCGATGCGGTACTCGCACTGGGCGACAGGCTTCTCGGTCCGCTGGCGCTGTGTCTCGATCTTTCCCCGTCGGACCTGCGGGCGCGCTACCGCAAGCCGGTCGCCTTCATGCGGCTGTTCCATTACCCGCCGACCGTGAATGTCGCGCAAAACGAATACGGCGCGGCGGAACATATGGACTATGGCTTCCTGACCATCCTGGCGCAGGATTCGACCGGCGGCCTGGAAGTGCGTTCGCCCGATGGCGAACTCGTGCTCGCGCCGCCGCGCCAGGACAGCTTCATTATCAATGCCGGCGATATGCTGTCGGAGATCACCGGCGGTGCGCTCCGCTCGGCGCCGCATCGCGTCATCAATCGCGCCGGGATCGGCCGGTATTCGATTCCATTCTTCTACGACCCCGATTTTGACGCGCGGTTTGCGTCATTGCCGGAGTACAGCGCCGGCGAATTTCTGCTGGCGAAATTCAACAAGTTCTACAAGTACCGCAAGGAAATGAACGAACCGGCGGCGTGATTGCGTGCCGCGCAGCACTCACATCGTAATCTTGACGTCCTTGATGTAGTCGGTCGTGAACACCTGCTTCCAGTCGGTCTCCGGCTTCAGCAACTTCGCCTGCACCAGGAATTCGCAGGTCTTCCTCCAGCGCTCCTCGGTCATGATGCCGATGCCCATCGTGGCGGCGTCGCCGCCTTCGACCGCTTTCACCTCGCGCATCTTGGCAAAGCTGTATTTGATGTGCTCGTCGGGCATCCGCGGATTGAGCCGCTTGATCAGCGCATTGCCGACTGACGGATCGCGCAGATAGTCCTTCCAGCCCTCGACCGACGCGCGCGTGAAGCGGGCGACAGTGTCGGCGTTGCCTTTCAGGTAGCTTGTCGTCGTCACTATGGTGTTGGCGTAAGGCGGATAGCCCTGCTCGGCGAACAGGAAGAATTTCACCGGGACATTGCGTTGCACGGCGAGATAGGGCTCCGCCGTCAGATAGCCTGCCACCGCCGAGGTCGGATCGTTGAAGAACGTCTGCAGGTTAGGCCCCTTTGGCGCGGCCATGTCGTCGGTGAAGCCGAACCGGTTCTTCAGCCAGGGCCAATATGACGAATAGCCGTTGGCGCCGAAGTAAACCTTTCGCCCCTTTAACTCGGCAAGCGACTTCACCTCCGGCCGGGTCATCAGCCCGATCAGGTCGAATTGGAACGAGGTGAAGAACGCTTTCACCGGCGCGCCCTTCTCGGCGGCGTTCAGCGTCGTGATGTCGTAGCTCATGATGATGTCGGTTTCACCGCCGAGCAGCAGTTGCATGCCGTTGAGCTGCGCATTGCCCTGCCGCAGTTCGACGTCGAGACCAGCCTTCTCGTAGATGCCCGCCGCAATCGCCTGGTAGAAGCCGCCATGCTCGGCCTCGGCGAACCAGTTGGTGAGGAACCGCACCTTGGTGGCCGCGCGCGCCGGCCGCGGCCGGATTAACGCAGCGCCCGCGAGTGCCGCGCTGCCCTGCACAAGCTTCCGCCGGGAAAGGCCTGCTCTGATCATGACCTGCACTCCATGCCTCTGGTTTGTGCCTCAGATGAGCAAAATTAGTGCCAGCCGAGCGCCACTGCGGCAAGCAGTCAATAGGCCCACAGCAGCAGCCCGACCCCGACCACGATCAACAGGACGCCGACAAGCTCGCGCGCGGTCGTCGCCTGCTTGAACACGAAGCGGGAAATTGCCTGCGCGAACAGCACTTCGACCAATGCGAGCGTCCGCACGCTGGCGACTGCCGCGAGTGCGAAAGCCAGAAACCAGAATTGCGACGCAAGCGCCCCCATGAAGCCGGCAAACAGCGACGGCCGCCAGGCGCGCACGATCGCGGTCAGCACCTCGCGGTCACGCAGCCACAGATAGAGCGAGAGCACCGCCGATTGCAGCAACAGCCCCGTCACCAGTGTGAAGGTTGCCGCCATGACGATAGCTCGGCAGGCCGAGGCTCAGGATCGCGCCGCGAAAGCCGACCGCCGAGAGGGCGAACATCGCACCGGCCGCCGAGGCCAAGGAGCGTGGCCCTGACGTCCATCGCGGTGCCGGGCTTGAGCGCCATGATGACGACGCCGGTGGTGGCGATCAGGATGGCGGCGCCCGCCGCCGGCGTCACCGCATCGCCGAGAAAGATCAGCCCGAACAGCGCAGCCTGCACGGCTTCGGTCTTGATGTAGGCATAGACCACGACGAACGAACGGTCGTTCATGGCGGCGAGCATCAGCGCAGTCGCGGCGATTTGCGCGCCGGCCCCAAGAAACACCCAAGGCCAATAGATCGCCGGCGTGCGGGGTGGCGCCGCCCCGGTCACGATCATCACCGCCACCAGGAAGACCAGCGCAAACGGGAACCCGAACAGGAAGCGGACGTGCGTCGCCCCCACCGTGCCGAGCGTCGCGGTCAGTTCGCGCTGCGTGGCGTTGCGCACGGTCTGCGCGGCCGCGGCAATCACCGTGAAGACGGCCCAAAGCCAGCCAGCTTCGATCATGGGCGGGCCGGGATGGGAGCTGTTTGGCGGCAAACGCGGTCTGCTCCCTCTCCCGATGGGAGAGGGATGGGGTGAGGGTTTACGGTCTTTCGAAGAGCGCGAACCCCCTCACCCCAACCCTCTCCCCTGCGGGGAGAGGGAGCGCACCGAGATCGTGTCGCGATTGTCGGCACGCCAAACTTCCCGTATCAGCGACCAGTGACCCCGGCTACTCGCGCCATCAGGCGGTTTCAAGTTCGCGGGCCTGTCCGTCGGCCGCCCACTCGATCACCTTGTCATGCTCATTGTCGATGAGCAGGAAGAGATCGAAATAGCGGATGGTCGGATAGCCGCCGGTGCGCTTCTTCACGCTCTCGCGCCAGGCGTCGTCGTGTGCCTTCTTCGCCGCCTCGACCGACGGCCAGACATAGATGCCGGCGCCGGTGTCCGCGGCCTCGCCGATGCCGGCGAGGAAGTGCTTGCGCACCAGGTCGCGGTTGGCGGTCCATTTCGGGATCGTGTGCTTGGCATCCTCCAGAATGCGTGCGCGGTCCCAGCCGGCCGGAGCAGGGAATGTCACCAGTTCGACGATCATGAGCGGCCTCCGCTGCGGAATGGTTCAAACCAAATCAGAGTGTACGGCGACCGTCATGTAGTTCACGTCCATGTCGGACGAGAGCTGCCAGCGGTCGGCCAGGAGATTATAGATCACGCCGCTTTCGTTCACGACCCGCAACCCGCCCTGCTCCAGGGCGATCTCAAGCTCGTTCGGGGTGACGAACTTGTCCCACTGGTGCGTGCCGCGCGGCAACCAGCCGAGCACATACTCGGCGCCCACTATGGCGAGCGCGAAGCTCTTGAGCGTGCGGTTGAGCGTGGCGACCACCATGAGCCCGCCGGGCTTCACCATCTCGGCGCAGCGCTTGACGAACAGCGGCACGTCGGCGACGTGCTCCACCACCTCCATGGCGAGCACGATGTCGAAGCGCTCATCCTCATCCGCCAGGGCTTCGGCGGTGGTCTCGCGATAGTCGACGTTTACACCCGCCTGTTCTGCATGCAGGCGTGCCGCGGCAATATTGGCAGCCGACGGGTCGGCGCCGACAACCTCGGCGCCGATCCGCGCCAGCGGCTCGCTCAGAATGCCGCCGCCGCAGCCGATATCGAGGATGCGAAGGCCCGCGAGGGCGTCGAGCCGCTTGGCGTCGCGCTCGAAATGCCCGCAGGCCGCCTCCTTGATGAAGCCGAGCCGCACCGGATTGAACTTGTGCAGCACCGCCATCTTGCCGCGCGGGTTCCACCACTCGGCGGCGAGCGCCGAGAAGCGCGCGACCTCGGCATCGTCGACTGTGGAAGCGGTTCGCGTATCTGGCGCAAGTGTCATGCGGACATCCCGGAGCAGAACGGAAGCTTTAATGCCTCTTGACCCAAAGTTATCATCGCGAAGTTAGCAATTTCGCAAGGCAAATCGAGTCCGACTGCTCGTACCGCGCTATAAATCCCGCCGTAGCCTGACGGTCAGTTGCGATGATATTTCAATGCGGCGCGACTGGCAGCAACAGTAGGGAACCCGTATGGCGGTGACCATCCTGCACGGCATTGGCACGGCTATCGCGGCGAGCACGATCGCTTTTGCCAGTGTGGCGCCTGCGGCTGATGGCTACGAGAAGTTCCAGCACGGTATTTACCTCGGCTACGCCAACGCCGTCGGCGCAGACGAGGACATCGCGCGCTTGCCCCTCCTGCAGGTCTCGTTCGGCGGCAACCGTCCGTTCGCGATGGTGATGGATACCGGCTCGACCGGAATCGTGGTTTCGGCACATCGCATCCCGAACATCGATACGTTGCCTTCGCTCGGGCCCGGGGAACTCACCTATACCAGTTCCGGCAGGATCATGCGCGGCCGCCTTGTGATGACGGCCGTGACCGTCCTCGGCGCCGAGGGCGCTCGAATCACCACCAATCCGATTCCGGTGCTTGCGGTGACGCAGATCGCGTGCACGCTGCGGGCGCGCCGTTGCAGAGCGAACGAGAATCCGCACGGGGTATCGATGATGGGGATCGGATTCGGCCGCGGACACGGCCGCGAAGCCGAGAACGGCCCCGGCAAGAACCCGTTCCTCAATATCGCCACCATCGCGGCACCGGGCCGCGACAGTGAAAGCGCGCAAGGCATGCGTCGCGGCTACATCGTGACCCGGCGCGGCGTGCACGTCGGCCTGACCGGCGAAAACACGCAGCCTCCCTTCAGCTATGTCGCGCTCACCCGCTCGAAGAGCGGGAACGACTGGTCGGGGATTCCGGCTTGCATCACGGTCAACGGCGCGACCCCGGCGGCCTGCGGCAGCATGCTGACAGATACGGGTGTCACCGCCATGTACCTCACGCTGCCCGATGGCCAGTCTACAGCCGCGGCGATCCGTCCTGGCGGTGGGCGCGCCGCCACGCTCGCGCCCGGCACCAACCTGACGATCTCGTCGCCGACCGCCGAATCGCCGCAGGCGCGCTACAAGTTCACGGTGGGCGACGCGTACAACCCGCTGGCGCCGTCGCGTCTCATCCTCGTCCGCGGCCCCCGGGTACCGTTCGTCAATACCGGCCTACGGTTCCTCAACGGCTTCGATTATCTGTTCGACGCCGACGGTGGCCGCGCGGGCTTCCGGTCGACTGGCCGCGTCCCCGCGATGCCGATCCGCTAGTGCGGCCCGCCGCCCGGCTGACCGCGGGCTCGCTGGCCGGTCACGCGGCGCGCCGCACCCCAGCACATGGTTGCAGGCCGCAAACCCTGCCGCTATGAATACCGGCCTTTCCGACAACGCTCAGGCTTGCCATGGCCCGCCTCGTCATGAAATTCGGCGGCACGTCTGTCGCCAACATCGAGCGCATCCGCAACGTCGCGCACCACGTCAAGCGCGAGGTCGATGCCGGCCATGACGTCGCCGTGGTGGTGTCGGCGATGTCGGGCAAGACCAACGAGCTCGTGGCCTGGTGCCGCGAAGCCTCGCCGATGCACGACGCGCGCGAATACGACGCCGTGGTTGCTTCCGGCGAGCAGGTCACGGCCGGGCTCCTCGCGATGACGCTCGAAGGCATGGGCATCAACGCCCGCTCCTGGCAGGGCTGGCAGCTTCCGATCCTCACCTCGAACGCCCACAGCTCGGCGCGTATCCTCGACATCGACGGCGACGAGTTGATCAAGCGGTTCAAGGAACGGAAGGAAGTCGCGGTGATCGCCGGCTTCCAGGGCATGCACAAGGAAACTGGCCGCATCACCACGCTCGGGCGCGGCGGATCGGACACCTCAGCGGTGGCAATCGCGGCCGCCATCCAGGCCGAGCGCTGCGACATCTACACCGACGTCGACGGCATCTACACCACCGACCCGCGCGTGGTGCCGAAGGCGCAGCGGATGCCGAAGATCGCCTACGAGGAAATGCTGGAGCTTGCCTCGCTCGGCGCCAAGGTCATGCAGGTCCGCTCGGTCGAGCTCGGCATGGTGCATAACGTGCGCATTTTCGTGCGCTCGAGCTTCGAGAAACCTGAGGACATCGATCCGCACGGCACGCCGCCCGGGTCACTTATTTGCGGCGAGGAGGAGATCGTGGAGCAGCAGGTCGTCACCGGTATCGCCTTCTCCAAGGACGAAGCGCAAATCTCGATCCGCCGCGTGCAGGACAAGCCCGGCGTCGCGGCTGCGATCTTCGGGCCCTTGGCAGAGGCCAACATCAACGTCGACATGATCGTGCAGAATGTCTCGGCCGACGGCGCCACCACCGACATGACCTTCACGGTGCCGGCCGGCGACTACAAGCGCGCGACCGACGTGCTGGAGAAGTCGAAGGGCCACGTCATCTACGAGCGGCTCGACGGCGCGACCGGCGTCGCCAAGGTCTCGGTGATCGGCATCGGCATGCGCAGCCACGCCGGCGTCGCCGCCAAGGCGTTCAAGGCGCTGGCCGACAAAGGCATCAATATCCGCGCCATCACCACGTCGGAGATCAAGTTCTCGCTGCTGATCGATGAGGCATACACCGAACTCGCGGTGCGAACGCTGCATTCGCTCTACGATCTCGACAAGGCGTAGTGGTAGCATCTGTCGTCGCAGCATCTATGGCATACCCTCGATTTGCCCGTGGTGCCGTCCGGTCGTTCAAGCTGGACTTCGACACCGGCCCCCGGATGCGCGGGCCTTGCCCGCGTCGCCGAGGCAGCTCGCGATTGCCGATAAGATGATCGAAATGACGAAAGCCAGCCGCTCGCCGCGCCTTTTGTCCACGCCCTGCTTAGGCTAAATTGCCCCGACATGGATACGATCGACATCGCTTTGCGGCTCGGGAGCGCGACGCTGGTCGGCGCGGCGTTGGGTCTCAACCGCGATCTTCACGGCAAACCGACCGGCGTGCGCACGCTCGGTCTGGTCGGTCTCGGCTCGGCCTTGGCGGTCCTGTCGGTCAGCGAGGGAAGCGGCGCGGACGCGAGCCGCGTGATCCAAGGCATCGTGACCGGCGTCGGCTTCCTCGGCGCGGGCGTGATCATCAGAAACACCGAAGACCACAATGTTCACGGGCTGACCACGGCCGCATGCGTCTGGCTGACCGCATGTACGGGCGCGGCTTGCGCCGCAGCCCAGTGGCGGGTCATATGGATCGCCCTGCCGCTGGTGTTCTTGATTCTGCTGTTCGGCGGGACGTTCGAAAAAGCCTTCCATCGGCGCTGGCCGCGTGACGAAAAGACCGACGCTGCAGACGGCTTGCCGCGCTGACATGCCGCCGAAGAAGACCGCCGCGCGAGTGCGTACCCTTCGGGCCGGATGAACCTCAAGCGCGCTCACGCGCGTCCACAACCGTTGCGGTGAATATCGGGACCGTTGTCGTGTCGCTTTTATGATAAATGCGACCGGCCGACGAATGATTGAATGCCCCCTAACAGCGAACGTGACACTTTGACCACCACCATCTCCTACGCCCAGCGCTTCGAAGACCTTTACGTCATGCGCTGTTTCGGCGATCGCGCCGACGGCTTCTATATCGACATCGGGTCGGGCCATCCGGTCTACGACAACATGTCACTTGCCTTCTATCTCAAGGGCTGGCGCGGCGTGACGGTCGAGCCGAACCCATGGCTGGCACGCCTCACGCGCGCGGTGCGGCCGCGCGACCGGCACATCGAGGCCGTGGTGGGTGCGTCATCTGGAGAAGCCACTTTCCACGTGGTGCGCGAATTCCACGGCCTCTCGACGATGATCGCCGAACATGCCGCCAAGGCGCAGTCGCAGTTTGACCGGCAAGCCGATGTCATCACCGTGCCGATGATGACGCTCAAGGACTTGTGCGAACGCTACGCCCCGCCCAGCTTCGAGTTTCTCAAGGTCGACGTCGAGGGCGCCGAACCCGACGTGCTGCTCAACGGTGACTGGCAAAAGTTCCGCCCCAAGGTCGTGATCGTCGAAGCGCTCGCACCGTTCACGCTGGCGCCGGCGTTCGAACAATGGGAGCCATTTCTCGCCACACACGGCTACCGCTATGTGCTGTTCGACAGCCTCAACCGCTACTATCTCGCCGAGGAAGCAAACGACCTCGCACCATGCTTCGAAACCGCCCCGGCGTCGTTCGACGAGCGTCTTCAGTTTCGCAACGTCAAGCCGGCGCTGAGCGATACCGAGCATCCCGACCATCGGCTGGCCATGATCTTTGCGCGCGCAGCAATGACCCGCCTGCCGCTATTCGACCGTGATCTCCTGCTCGAACTGCTCACAGCCGGTCTTTCGGCCACCGAGCTTGCAAAGCACGCCGGCGCCGACGGGCTCTCTCAGGCCACGGAACGCCTGTTCGGTGCCCGCGCCACCGCCGAATCGGTCGGGGATTTGCGGCTTCCCGCCAACGCGACCATGCGCGACGTCTATGCGGCTCTGATCGACAGCGATCCGTTCCGGATCGCCTGCGGCCGGATTTCGGCCAGTTATGCCTGGTAAAGCGGCGTGACACCTTGGTGACGCAAACGACAGCCCGGCGACGCAAGCGTCCTGTTTGACTTGCCCGGTCCATACCCCATTCGCTATAGGCTTGACTGGATGGTAGCCGCCGCGGGCGCCTCAAGCCCGGCGGCCGCTGTTTCCTGACTTTCGGCATGCCGGCGGCTCGTGAAGCGCCGGCTGGATGGGCTGATCCGAGGATCCACGTCATGCGAGGCGCGCTCGGCGGTCCGCGCGTGCTGTTGCGCCGGCTTCGCGAGGTGATGGCGGAGCCGGTCAGCGCGCAGGAACGCCTGGATAAGATCGTGGTGCTGATCGCCGCCAACATGGTGGCGGAGGTCTGCTCCGTCTACGTGTTGCGCGTGGACGGCACGCTCGAACTGTACGCCTCCGAGGGCCTCAAGCCGGAAGCCGTCCACCAGACCGTGCTCCAGGCCGACGAGGGCCTTGTCGGCCTTGTCGCCAGCGAGGCCAATCCGATCAATCTCTCGCAGGCACAGGATCACCCGGCCTTCTCGTTCCGGCCGGAGACCGGCGAAGAGATCTACCACGCCTTCCTCGGTGTGCCGGTGCTGCGCGCCGGCAATACGCTCGGCGTGCTGGTGGTGCAGAACCGGGCACGGCGTACCTACACCGAGGAAGAAGAAGAAGCGCTACAGACCACCGCGATGGTGCTCGCCGAGATGATCGCCTCGGGCGAACTCTCCGCCATCGCCAAACCCGGGCTTGAGCCCGCCGCCCGCCGGCTGCTGCACCTGACCGGCACCGCGCTCAACGACGGCATCGCGCTCGGCCACGTCGTGCTCCATGAGCCGCGCGTCGTCATCACGAATTTCATCGCCGACGATATCCCGAAGGAGCTCAAGCGCCTCGAAGCGGCAATCGAAACGATGCGTTCGGACCTCGATGTCCTGCTCGAACGCGGCGAAGTCGCCGACGGTGGCGAGCATCGTGACGTGCTCGAAGCCTACCGGATGTTCGCCTATGACCGTGGCTGGGAGCACCGGCTGGAGGATGCGGTACGAACCGGCCTCGCCGCCGAGGCGGCCGTCGAGCGCGTGCAGTCCGACACGCGGGCCCGGATGCTGCGCATTACGGACCCGTATCTGCGTGAACGGCTGCATGATTTCGACGACCTCGCCAACCGGCTGATGCGCCAGCTCACCGGCCAGGAACATGCTCCGGCGCGCGAGCGCCTGCCGGAAAATGCCGTCCTGGTCGCCCGCTCGATGGGGCCGGCGGCGCTGCTCGATTATGACCGCAGGCGGCTGCGCGGGCTGATCCTCGAGGAGGGCGGCCCGACCTCCCACGTCGCGATCGTCGCGCGGGCGCTCGGCATCGCGGCCGTGGGCGAGATCGAAAATGCCACCGGGCTGGCCGACCCCGGCGACGCCGTGATCGTCGATGGCGCGACCGGCGACGTGCACATCCGGCCGTCGCCCGACATGGAGGCGGCCTATATCGAGCGGGTGCGGCTGCGGGCGCGCCGGCAAATGCAGTATCTCGCGCTGCGCGACAAGCCGTGCGTCACCAAGGACGGCGAGAAGATCACGCTGCTGATCAATGCCGGCCTCGCCGTCGATCTGCCGCACATCCAGGAGACCGGCGCGGCCGGCATCGGGCTGTTTCGTACGGAACTCCAATTCATGGTCGCCGCCGCCCTGCCGCGTACCGCCGAGCAATTTTCGCTCTACCGCGCCGTGCTCGACGCCGCAGGCGACAAGCCGGTGACGTTCCGTACCCTCGACATCGGCGGCGACAAGGTGCTGCCCTATATGCGCAACTTCGAGGAAGAGAACCCCGCGTTGGGCTGGCGCGCGATCAGACTAGGCCTGGACCGGCCGGGCCTGCTGCGCAGCCAGATCCGCGCACTGCTGCGGGCGGCGGGCGGACGGGGGCTGAAGATCATGTTCCCGATGATCGCCATGGTCGGGGAATTCGACGAGGCCAAGATTCTGGTCGAACGCGAGCTGACGCATTTGCGCCGTCACGGTCACAAGCTGCCCGACCGAGTCGAAGTCGGCACGATGGTCGAGGTACCTTCCCTGCTCTACCAGCTCGATGAGCTTCTCGATCGCGTGGATTTTCTCTCGGTCGGCTCGAACGACCTTATGCAGTTCTTTTATGCCGCTGACCGCGGCAACGCCCGCGTCGCCGACCGTTTCGATCCGCTCTCGGCGCCGATCCTGCGAGCACTCAAAAGCATCACCGACAAGGGCCGCTCCCACAATAAGCCGGTAACGCTTTGCGGCGAGCTTGCATCGAAGCCGATTGGAGCACTCGCGCTTGCGGCGATTGGCTATCGCTCGCTGTCGCTTTCACCCTCGGCGGTCGGCCCCGTCAAGGCCATGCTGCTCGATCTGGATATCCGGAAGGCGAAGGCTCTGCTGGAGCCGCTCATCGAAAATCCCGCCGGCGGCGTGGCGATCCGCGAGCGGCTGAATACATTTGCGACGGAAGAAGGCCTGCAGCTATGAACCCGCTCTCGCGATGGTCGTTGGCGGACGTGGCCGGGCCGTTCATCGTTTTCCGAACACCAAATGAATGCCCGGCTCAAGCGCGGGGATAACAAGGCGTCATGCTTCCCGAACAGAAACTCGATGCGCTGTTGGCGCGCCACAAAGCGGTTGAAGCCGAGCTCGCCACCCAGGTCAGCCCGGATACCTACGTCAAACTGTCGCGCGAGTTCGCCGAGCTTGGACCGGTGGTCGCCAGCGTCCAGCACTATCGCAATGTCATGGCCGAGATCGCCGATCTCGATGCCCTCATCGCCGACCCCGCCACCGATGCCGAGATGCGCGCTATGGCAAACGCCGAAAAGCCGGCACTCGAGCAGCAGAGCGAGGCGGTGGAACAGAAGATCAAGCTCGCGCTGCTGCCCAAGGACGCGATGGACGAGCGCAACGTTATCCTCGAAATCCGCGCCGGTACCGGCGGCGACGAGGCCTCGTTGTTTGCCGGCGATCTCTTCCGCATGTACGAACGCTTCGCCGCTAAGCAGGGCTGGAAGGTCGAGGTGATCTCCGCCAGCGAAGGCACGATGGGCGGCTATAAGGAAATCATTGCAGAAATTAAGGGACGCGGCGCGTTCGCCAAGCTGAAATATGAGTCGGGCGTGCATCGCGTGCAGCGCGTGCCGGACACCGAAGCTCAGGGCCGCATTCACACTTCGGCGGCGACCGTCGCGGTGCTGCCCGAGGCCGAGGAGGTGGACTTGACGATCAACGAGGGCGATCTCAAGGTCGACACGTTGCGCGCGGGCGGCGCCGGAGGACAGCACGTCAACAAGACCGAATCGGCGATCCGCCTGACTCATTTGCCGACCGGCATCGTGGTCATGATGCAGGAGGATCGCTCCCAGCATCGCAACCGCGCCAAGGCGATGGCGGTGCTGCGCACGCGGCTTTACGACTACGAGCGCCAGAAGCTCGACAGCGAGCGCGCCGCAGCTCGGCGCGGCCAGGTCGGCTCCGGCGACCGCTCCGAGCGGATCCGCACCTACAATTTCCCGCAGGGCCGCGTCAGCGACCACCGCATCAACCTTACGCTCTACAAGCTGCCGCAGATCGTGGAGGGCGAGGCGCTGGGCGAGATCATCGACGCGCTGGTGACAGAGCATCAGGCCGAATTGCTGGCGACGGAAGGAACCGCAACGTGACGGTCGCTGACCCTGCCGCCTTCTTAGCTGTCGTCCCCGCGCAAGCGGGGACCCATGACCATAAGCTTCTGGAATATGGTTCCCCGCTTGCGCGGGGACGACAGAAATGTTCGATCGCGGCAGCGCGGCAAGAACTGACCCAGGCATTTCGCCAGGCCGGGCTCGACATGCCTGAGCTTGATGCGCGATTGCTCGTTGGCTGCGCGCTAGGCCTTGACCATGGCGGGCTCGTCGCCAACGCGGATCGCGTGCTTACGCCGGGCGAAGCCGACGCGGTTGCGGCGGTAACTGCGCGCCGGCTGGCGCGCGAACCGGTGGCCCGCATCCTCGGGACCAAGGAATTCTGGAGCCTGCCGATAAAGCTCAATGCGCATACCCTGGTGCCAAGGCCGGAAACCGAAACGGTGGTCGAAGCCGCCCTTGCGGTGCTCGACCGCGACGGCGCGCGCGCCAAGCCATTGCGCATGCTCGATCTCGGCACCGGATCGGGCGCGCTGATCCTTGCGCTGCTTTCCGAATTGCCGGCAGCTTTCGGCATTGCCACCGACGTCAGCATCGAGGCCCTCGCCTGCGCGTACGACAATGCTCTCGCTCTCGGCTTCGCCAAACGGAACGCGTTGGTTGCCTGCGACTATGGCGCCGCGCTCAAAGGCCCGTTCGATCTCGTGGTCTCCAATCCGCCCTATGTCGCACGCGACGACATCGCCGGACTGGCGCCCGAGGTCAGCCTGTTCGATCCGCACCGCGCACTCGACGGCGGCCCTGATGGACTTAATGGTTACCGCGCGATCGCAGCCGATGCGCGCCGGCTGCTGACGCCGAACGGAACCCTTGTTGTGGAGTTGGGCGCGGGCCAAGCCGATGCGGTGACCGCCCTCATGCACGGCGCCGGCCTGGCTGCCGTCGGCCCGCCGCGACCCGACCTCTCCGGCGTCGCCCGGGCCCTGGTCTTGCGCCCCCTGCCATGAATGTTCCACATTGCAGGCACGAAAAAAAGCACTTGGATTGTGGGGCAAGAACGACTAGGTTTCCTGCACGGAATCGACCCGAGACAGTTGAGCGCATCGACTAGCGAGCCCCGAAGCGAGATTGCGGAGAGCCGACGGTGCGGATGGAGCGAACGTAGGAAGCCGGATGATCCGGCAGGTAGGTTCGCCACTCGGGACGAGATGCTTCAACGGTTCGGCACATACTGCGGTCAGTGAATGATCTGCGCATGTGCATGAGGAAGACATGGGCAACGCCGCGGCAAAGCCGCGGTCGAGGGGTTGCTGCTTCGCGAAACGGAACCTGAGAGATCGCGGCCTATGGCGCCGCAAATTGCCTCCTGCTTTTAAAGGCCGGGATGCGGGCGCTTTGGCGTTGCGCGCTAGTGAGTTGGAATGCGTCGTTGAACCAAGCGGCCGCGTGCCGTGATAGCTGAGGATTGCAAACGGGCAAATCATGAGAAACGGTCAAAACAACAAGCGCATGCGTGGTCGTAACAACAACCACAGTCACAGCCACAGCCATAGTCACAACAACAATAATCATCGTAAAAATCACAACCCTATGGCGCGCGTGTACGAGTCCAATGGACCGGAAGTGAAAATTCGCGGGAACCCCGCCCACATTGCTGAAAAGTACATGCAACTCGCCCGCGACGCCCAAACCTCAGGCGACCCGGTCTCCGCGGAAAACTACTTTCAGCACGCCGAACATTATTTCCGTCTGATTGCAGCCGCGCAGGAGCAGTTCCGCCAGAACAACCCCCACCTTCCCCGTCAGGAGACCGAGATCACCGGCGCCCGGGACGAGGGCTACGACGATGGTGATGGTGATAGCGACGACGACGGCCAGAATTCGACCGCCAACGTGGCGGCAGAGGCACCTTACGGGACCGGCGAGCAGCCCTACATCCCGCGCGATGCTCAGCCCTTTCCGCCACGCGATCAACCGCAGCCGCACGTGGCGCGGCCGCAGCAAAGCGTCGCCCCTGCCGAGGGAAGCGGCGATGTCGATCGGTTGCCATCGTTCATCACCGGCGGACAACAAGCCGCACCGCAGCCGGGCCCGCAAAGCAATGGCCATGACGGCCAGGCTGACCGCTTTCCTCTGCACCGCCGGCGGCGACGCCATCGTGGTCCGCGCAACGAAGCACAGGGCGGCGACGCCGGAGGCGATCCTTCGCCGCGCGGCGAATAACGCGGGCTGTTCTTAGTCTCAGCTCACGCACCGCCTGGCGACGGTGCCAGTGCGGGCTCCAGCGCAGGGACCAGCCGCGAACGCTCGCGACGCACCGGGATCACGCGATAGACCTGTTTGGTCGCCTCGACGATGTGCACGCCGGCAAACGGTGCGGCGATGATCGCACCAGCCCGCTCCCAGGCAACCGCCGAGCGCAGGAACCAGCCACGCGCGACCGGCGGCACATGCAGTGCCTCGCCCCAACCCGTGGGCGTGAACCAAGTGTCACGCATGAGCTGTGAAATCTGCGCGCGCGAATAGGGCCGGCCGTGACCGAACGGCGTGGTGTCCATGCGCGCCCAGACCCCGCGCCGGTTCGGCACCACGACAAGAAGACGCCCGCCGGACGCCAACACGCGCCACACCTCACGCAGCAGGGCGGTGGGGTCGTGCGCCATTTCGAGCGCGTGCACGAGCAGCACACGATCGACGGCGGAATCCGCCAGCGGCATCTCAAGCTCATCCACCAGCGCCGCCAGGCCCGGCCGGCTCGTCGGCCATTTCATCGCGCCCTGCACCGCCGGCATGAAGGCCAGGCAGCGGTCCGCCTCCTCGCGGAACAGCCCCATGTAGGGGGTCGTATACCCGACCCCCAACACCCGCTGCCCACGCAGGTCGGCAAAGTGTTGGCGGATGCCGCGCCCGACAAATCGCCGCGCCACGACGCCGAGGCGCTGGCTATAGAAATTACGCAGATCGACCACGTCGATGGACATGGGCCGGAGGGTAGCACGGATTGCACGGGCGGTCGTTCCGAGGCGGCAACCGGTGACGCGCCGAAAGACTTTGACCTGCCTTGCGATGAGGCTTTAGGGGTGCCTAAGTAACTCTTGGCGATGGATTGCGGGCTTATGCTCTCCATGCCTGTCAGTCGATCGCGTCATGCCGCATCTGCGAACTGATCAAGCGCCGGAACCAATATAAGGACACGACATGCCCGCCCAGATCCATCTGTTTCCCTGTCTCAAGGATAACTACGGCGTGCTCCTGCACGATGCGGCGAGCGGCGCGACCGCCGCGATCGATGCACCGGAAGCCGCCGCGGTCGAAGCCGCGCTCAAGGCCACCGGCTGGCGGCTCACCGATATCCTGGTCACCCATCACCATGCCGACCACACCGACGGCATCCCGGCGTTGAAGGAACACCACCGCTGCCGCGTTGTTGCGCCGCAAGCGGAAGCCGCGCGCATTCCGCTGGTCGACGAGACCGTGCGCGAGCACGACACCGTTCGCGTCGGAGGGCTCGAAGGCCGCGTGATCGAGACCCCTGGCCACACGCTCGGGCAGGTCAATTATTTCTTTCCGGCCGACAAGCTATTGTTTGCCGGCGACACGCTGTTCTCGATCGGTTGCGGACGCGTGATCGAGGGCAAACCCGAAATGATGTGGCAATCGCTGCTCAAGCTGCGCGCGCTGCCGGACGACACCAAGGTCTATTGCGGTCACGAATACACGCAGGCCAATATTCGTTTCGCCCGCACGATCGAGCCAGACAACAAGGCGCTGGCGGCACGCGAACAGGAGGTCGGGAACCTCCTCGCCGCGCATAAACCGACGATCCCCTCGACCATCGGCGAAGAAAAGGCGGCCAATCCATTCCTGCGCGCGGACATTGCCGAGGTCGCGAAATCGGTCGGCCTTTCCGGCAGCCCGGACTGGCAGGTGTTCGCCGAAATCCGCGAGCGCAAGAACAGGTCTTGAGCGCGAAGGCGTTGACGCGCCAAGCCCCTGCCGTCTCGCGAGCGCTACGACAATGCAGACCGCCGCCGACATCATCCGCCTGCTCGACCTCAAGCCGCATCCCGAAGGCGGTCACTTCCGCGAGACCTTTCGCGACTCCCGCACCCTCGACGGCAAACGTGCAGCCTCGACTGCGATCTATTTCCTGCTGGCGCAGGGCGAGCGCTCGCATTGGCACCGAGTCGACGCCGTCGAAGTCTGGCA
The DNA here is from genome assembly GCA_963756715.1 of uncultured Alphaproteobacteria bacterium. Classification (GTDB taxonomy): domain Bacteria; phylum Pseudomonadota; class Alphaproteobacteria; order Rhizobiales; family Xanthobacteraceae; genus VAZQ01. The sequence goes on along the minus strand of CAVWOV010000030.1, from coordinate 102,194 downwards.
CTATCACGCGGGCGCCCCACTCGCGCTCGAAATCGCGATGACCGCGGCCGGCCCGGTCGAACGCATTACGCTGGGCGGAGATCTTGCCACCGGCGAACGTCCGCAGGCGGTGGTGCCGGCACACGCCTGGCAAGCGGCGCACAGCCTGGGCGACTGGACGCTGGTCGGCTGCACGGTCGCGCCCGGCTTTGAGTTCGCCGGCTTCGAACTGGCGCCGCAGGGCTGGGCGCCGAGACTCTAAACGGCTCTCGGACCGCTGAATGGTGCTGATGCGCCGGCACGGCGCAACCGTCGCGGGCGAGACACTGGAGCAGATGGTGTTCCGCGCGGTGTTCTCCTGCCGGAATGCCGACATGCAGCGAGAAGCGCATGCGCTCGGCGGCGTCAGCCCGCTGACGCCGGCCGAAGCGGAACTAGCCTGCGCGTTCAATCTCCAGCCCAAGCCGATGTCGCGCGCCTGGGAATACTGGACGACCCGCGTTCGGCACGCCGTCAGCGCCGCGGCGATTTGACGAGTTGGATAACACTGAGAGGCCGGAATGCGGTCAGCGTGCCGGTGACGTCGGGACGCAGCTTTCGCCCGCCGGGCAGATTGTCTGCATCGTTCGATCGATGTCGCTTGGGGATACCGTCGAAGGATGTTCAGGCGGTGGCGCCAATTCATTTGCCGGCCGTGGAGGTATCACCGACGGCAAGGGCGGTGTTGGCATCGGCGAGAGCGGCGCCGACGGCATCGGCCGCGGCATGGGCTGGGGCACCAGTATCACCGGTGCTCCCGGCGCAGGTTGACGAATTTGTGCGTTCGCGGACAGCGCCGGCATGCAGGTCAACAGCGCGATGATTGCAAGCCACATGAGGGCTCCTTCGCCGGCGTCAGTATAGTCCGTTTGCCGCACCGCGATAGGCGTCATCCGGCTGGAAAGCCCCCGAGCGAAGCGTGTGGCAAGCAAGCGACAGCCTTCACGAGGTCAGAATATTTGTGACGGGAATGCAACAGCCGATGATTATCGCTCCGGCACGCTTGCGCGACTCAGCGTGCATTGATTCTTTACGCTTGTGCATTATGCCTAATGCATTGGAGCACCTCAGGCCGGAGCGCTGATGATGCTGGACGGTAAGCGCTACTTTGCCGCGTTCCCCGATGAGGAGGCTGGCTCCTCGGAGCGGCTATTGATTATTGCTCAACGGCTGCAGAAACTTGCCGCGCTCGAGCAGGAACTCAGGCGCGTTCTGGCGCAGGCTCTGAAGTCGGATTCCGAAAGCCGCTAGTCACCTGCGGTCGGCAACCACCGATCAATGCGCCATCAGCACGGGCAACGGTGAATTCGTCAGAAGGTGGCGCGTGGCGCCGCCAAAGATCATCTGTCTGAGCCGGCTCTGCGTATAAGCCCCCTTGATCAGCAGGTCGCATCCGCGTGCAGCAGCTTGTGCGAGGATCGACTCGCCGGTGCTTCTCCCTTCGGGCGCCACAGTGACCGGCTCGGAATCCACGCCGTTGCGTTTGAGGTAGGCGGCAAGCTGCTCGCCGGTCGGCCCCGGCACGGTTCCGCCCTTGACGGTCAGCACGGTGACGCGGCTTGCCTTCTGCAGAAGCGGCATCGCCAGCGCGGTTGTCCGTGCCTGCTCGGTGCTGCCATTCCACGCGACCAGGATATTGTCGCCCAGCCGCTGCGGTGGACGCGGCGGCGCAATCAGCACCGGGTGTCCGGTTTCAAACAGCGCCGCCTCGATCGTCAACATACTCGGTCGTGACTTGCCGGCATCAGGCCGCGCCAGGACGGTGACGTCAAAGACCCGGCCATGGCTTCCGACAAACCGATCGCCGTCGGGCGCCGCATCCAGCCATCCGAATGAGAGCGTCGTGTCGATCTTGACCGACCTCGCGATGCCCTGTTCGTTCATGAATTTCTCAAACAGGCTGCGGGCCTCCTTCGCCATCTCGGCTTCATTCTCATTGAACTCGATCGGCAAAGGTCCTCCCGGATCGAGCGCATAGAGTTCGACCATGGCGGGGGATAGCGCGAATCCCTCAACGTAGCTGTCGAACTTCCGTGCCAGCAGGAGCGCAGTCTGCAACGTCGAAGGCAGCAGATCGTGTTGCTCGACCGGAACGAGAATGGTTTTCATGTTCATGGCCGACTCCCAAGCATTCATGTCCCCCAAAGCGTCTGCATCGAAGCCAGAACCTGACGGCAGAGTAGCCATGTCGGTGCCCGGCGGCAAATTTCCCCGCACCGGGAATCAAGGTTGTGGTCGGGTGCAATGCGGAATGAGACGCGAAGGGTAAAGCCAGATAGATATCCCGTATGACCGAAGCGAAAGCGCCCGTCCCGCCACCGTCCGGCCCGCAACCGGGCCGCTGGGTGCTCGCGCACGGCGAGATCCGCACCATCGTGTTCGGCCTGATGCTGGCGATGTTCCTCGCAGCGCTCAACCAGACGATCGTGGCGACTGCGCTGCCGACGATCGGACGCGATTTCCATGACTTCGAGTTGTTGCCGTGGGTGGTCACGGCTTATCTGCTGACCTCGACCGCCGTCGCTCCGCTCTACGGCAAGCTCAGCGACATTCACGGCCGGCGCACCATGATGCTCGCCAGCATCGGCATTTTCATCGTCGGCTCGGCTGCCTGCGCGGTCGCGCCCAATATGATCATGCTCATTCTCGGCCGGGGCCTGCAGGGGATTGGCGGCGGCGGCATTCTTCCCTTGGCGCAGTCGATCATGGCCGACGCGGTGGCCCCGCGGGAACGCGGCCGCTATCAGGCCTACATGGGCAGCGTCTGGGTTACGGCCGGGCTCGGAGGACCGGTGGTCGGCGGCATTCTGGCCGAGCATTTCCACTGGTCGATCATCTTCTGGGTCAACGTGCCGATTGGCCTGGTGGCGGTCGTCATGGCGCACAATTCCCTCAAGCGCCTGCCCCGCCATGAACGCAAGCACAAGCTCGATCTGATCGGCGCCGCGCTGATGATGGCCTCGACGATTCCCCTGCTGCTGGCGCTCACCTGGGGCGGCACACGTTATCCCTGGTTCTCGCCGCAAGTCGTCGGACTGGTCATCACCGCCGGTGTCCTGTCGATGCTCTTCGCGTGGCGGCTAACCCGGACGCCTGAGCCGTTTCTGCCGCTTCCCGTGCTGGCCAACTCGGTGATGCGCACCGGCACCGTGTGCACCGCCTTCTCGCAAGGTGTGGTGATCGGGCTCACCATATTCCTGCCGCTCTACTACGAGGTCGTGCATGGATACTCGGCGAGCGATTCCGGCCTTGCGCTCATTCCCATCATCGTCATGTCGACGCCGGGCTCGATCGCGTCCGGCCGCGCCATGATGCACATCGACCACTACAAGCGCGTCCCGGTCGTGGGATTGTGCTGCTCGATTGTCGCGCTGGCGTTTCTGACGTGGCAGCCGGGCATGCCGCCGATCGCGGTCGCCGCTGTGCTCAGCGTAGTGGCCTTCGGGATCGGCACGACCTATCCGGTCGGCACGGTCTCGATCCAGAACGCGGTCTCGCGTCATCAGGTCGGCGCCGCGATGGGCGGGATGAACTTCTTCCGCGGCCTGACGGCTGCGTTCATCGTTGCCATCATGGGCGCGATCGTGCTTGCGGGTCTCGGTGTCGCGCCAGGACGCGGTGGACGAGTACCGTCGGCAACCGCAACGGCCAATGCGGTCGGCCTGGAACTGGCGCATGTATTCCGTGGCGTATTCGCCCTGGGGCTGATCTGCCTGGTTATCAGCTTGATTGCGCTGATCCGGATGGAGGAACGCCCGTTGCGCGGCCCGAGCGAGGATGCGCCGCCGCCCTAAACTAGGCCGAGATGAATCCCTCAGGCGCCGCTTGTTTGCTGCCAGTTACCGCGCGAAATCGCGTGAAAAATTCAACCGCCAGCGTGCGCTGCATTAAATTCGCATAAACGCGAAGATCGATTTAACCCATTACAAAATATGGCATTTTTTCGCACCTCCCTCACGGGGGATTCACATCATTGTGCGTTGCACACCGGGGATTGGATTTCCACCTAGGGAGTGGAAGCGGGACTGCTTCCGACGAACCAGAAACGACCTCAAAAAGAAAAGAGAAGACCTGTGAAAATGACCGTAGTGAAAATAGCAACCGCGCTTGCGTTGATCGGCGCGCTTGCGACGAGTGTCGCCGCCGTCTCGTTGACTGTCAAAACTGCCGCGGACGCGTGCGCTCTGCATGCCGACCGCATCGGGGAGCGAATTGTGCCGCTCCATCCCAACCGGCGCAGTCAGACTCGGCGCAACGCAGGCGATCTTCGATCGCGGCTGCTTCGACCTGAGTCCTGTCGGATAGGATCGGGCGAAGCCCGGATCGTCAACGCCCCTTGATATTGAGCTCGCTGATCACGCGCCGGTAATCTTCGGCTTGATGACGGATACGAGCGGCAAAGTCGGCACCACAAACCGGATCGGGGTAAAGCGCGTGAGTGACGAGCTTCGCCCTGACGTCCGGCGCTTCCAATGCCGCGCGGAACCAGCCGGCCAATTGCGATACGGTCGCCTTGGGAGTTTTGCCGGTGGTCACGAGCCCGAACCACACCTCGGCGGCGAAGTCCTTGTAGCCGGATTCTGCGACTGTCGGGAGGTCCGGCAGCGGCTCGATCCGCTTCGCCGACGGCGTGGCGAGCGCGCGCAATTTGCCCGCCCGCAATTGTTCTCCGATCTCGGAATAGTTCTGCAGCACGGCCGTCACGTGCCCGCCGAGCAGCGCGTTGATGGCAGGCGCGCCGCCGGTATAGGGCACGTAAGTCAGATTGATTCCGGCCAACCGTTTGAGCCGCTCGATGGCGATGTGCTGCGTGCTATTCGGGCCGACGCTGGCGATCGACAATTCGGCAGGTTTGGCGCGTGCCGCGTCGATAAACTCGGCCAGCGTGCGGTAGGGCGATGCGCTGTTGACGACGAGGATTTGCGGCGATTGGACAAGATAGCAGATCGGCTCGTAGCTCGTCAGCGGGTCGAAGTTCACTTTCTTCAATATCGAGTTGATCACCATACCGTTGGTGCTCACCAGCAACGTGTTGCCGTCAGGTGCGGCCCGCGCCACTGATTCGGCAGCGATGATCCCGCCGGCCCCCGGCTTGCTCTCGATGATAATCGTCTGACCGTTCGCCTTGTTGATATGATCGGCCAGAATACGGACCAGAAAATCGATCGTCCCGCCCGGCGGAACCGAGATGACGATCTTGATCGTTTTCGCCGCCTGCGCCCAGGCGGATTGGTGGCTGACGGCCGTTCCCAGGCATAGCAAAGCGAGGACACCGGTCATGAAGGCGCGAACTGGCTGCATGCTTTGTTATTCTCCTTGATCGTGGCAACCCGTCCCACTGAGGTCAGGTGCAATACCCGTCGATGACATTTACCCGCTGTTACGGAGCCCGGCGGAGATTCCATTGATGGTGAGGTGGATGGCTCGCAGAACCGGTTCGGTCGAACCGGCGGCGCGGCTCTTCCGCATCAGTTCGATCTGCACGTGATTGAGCGGGTCGATGTAGGGGAACCGATGGCGCATGGATCTCTCCAGCAGCGGATTGCGCTCAAGCAGACGGCCCTGCTCGGTGATCGTCAGTACCGCCTCGATCGAGTCATTCCACTCCGCGCGAATCCGCCGGAATATCGATTCCCGCAGGTCCGCATCCGGCACCAGTTCCGCGTAACGCGACGCAATCGCGATGCTGCTCTTCGCCAGAACCATGTCCATGTTGGACAAAAGCGTCCGGAAGAAGGGCCACTCGCGGTGCATGGAGCGCAGCAGATCCAGGCCGCCGCCGGGATGCGCCGCCAGAAACGACGTCACGGCGGAGCCGAAGCCGTACCAGCCGGGCAGCATGAGCCGGCACTGCGACCAGCTGAAAACCCAGGGTATCGCGCGCAGATCCTCGATGCCGCGGGTCTTTGCGCGCGACGCCGGACGGCTGCCGATGTTCAAGGTGGCGATCTCGGTGATCACCGTTGATGCCCAGAAATAATCTTCGAAGCCGGGCGTTTCGTAGACCAGATCGCGGTACGCCGCGAATGCCGCGGCGGACAGCTCCTCCATGGCGGCGAGATACTCCTCGCGCGGCGCATGGCGCTCCGGCGCCAGCAGCGAGGCTTCGAGCGTCGCCGCCACCAGGATTTCGAGATTGCGCCGGCCGACTTCCGGATTGGCATATTTGCTCGAGATGGTCTCGCCCTGCTCGGTGATGCGGATCTGTCCACACACGGCGCCGCCGGGCTGCGCCAGGATCGCATCGTAGCTCGGACCGCCGCCGCGGCCGACCGAGCCGCCGCGGCCGTGGAACAGCCGGAGCCTGACACCATGGCGCCGGAACACCTCGATCAGCTCGATCTCGGCCTTGTAGAGTTCCCAACCCGACGTCACAAAGCCGCCGTCCTTGTTGCTGTCGGAGTAGCCGAGCATCACCTCCTGGGTGTCGCCACGGCTCGCGACCAGGCGGCGATAGGCCGGCAGCGCAAATGCCGCTTCCATCACCCGCGCGCAATTGCGCAGGTCCTCGATCGTTTCGAACAGCGGGACGATGTCGATTGCGCTGCGGCCGTGCGCATCCACGAGCCCCGCTTCCATCAGCAGGACGGCAAGCTCAAGCAGATCGGACACGCTCTCCGCCTTGGAGATGATGGCGGTGTGGATCATCCGGGGACCGAAGGTGTCGCGCAATTCGGCAGCCGTCCGGAAGATCGCCAGTTCCGACCGGGTCTCATCGGAATAGGGCATGAACGGCGACACCAGCGGTCGCGCCGTCTCTAACTCGCGCACAAGAAGCGCGACGCGCTCGTCCTCGGCAAGTCGGAGATAGCCTGCTCCCGGCGTGATCGACTCGAAGAGCTCGGCGATCGTCCGTCCGTGGACGGCAGAGTTCTGCCGCAGGTCGATGCTGGCCAGATGAAACCCAAAGCAATCGACAGCGCGCCGCAACAGCCGCAAGCGGCCCCGCGCGAGAATGCGCGAGCGGTTGCCGGCGAGCGAGCGAGCGATGACGTCGAGATCGCCTTTCAGTTCCTCCGCACTGCGATAGGCGGGCGCGTCGCCGACCGGCGTTCTGGGCGCGGACGTGTCATCGAGCTGGCGCAGCGTCGCGGCGACGCGCGCGTAAATTCCTGCGATCGCGCGGCGATACGGCTCCTCGGCGAAATGCGGATGACGGATCGGGCGACCGGTCGGCCAAAACTATCAGTTCGGGGGAAACCTCGACGACACGCGTGCTGAGCGACAGTTCGCCACCGAGTTCGTGCAACTCGTTGAGGTAAAAGCGCAGCGCATTGCAACTTTGTAGCCGCGCGGTCTGGCGCAACACATCGGCGGTAACGAACGGATTGCCGTCGCGGTCGCCGCCGATCCAGCTCCCCATCTGGAGAAAGCATGCGATGTCGTGCGGCGGTGTATTCGGTTCGAGCTCCTGCAGTTGATCCTCCAACGCCTGATAAAGCCGGGGGACTTCGTTCAGAAACGTATCGTCGTAGTAACCGAGTCCGTTGGCGACCTCGTCGAGCACTGTCGGCTTGCTGCCGCGCAACAGGCTGGTCTGCCACAAGGTCACGACTGCACGGCGCAACTGTTCCTCGATCTCGCAATTCTCCTCGTGGGTCAGCCGCACACGATCGCGCTGGTCGAGCAGCGCGGCGACTGTCATTTCGAGCGCCATGATGGCCTTGCGGCGAACCTCGGTCGGATGCGCGGTCAGCACCGGGCCGATGAGGGCGGTATCGAAGAAGTTCAGCAAATCCGCCGGAGGAATCCCCGCCTTCACCGCGCGCGCCAGCGCGTGCGCCATTGTGCCGGCGCGGGGTGACGAACCGGCCAGCGTATGGGCGCGCGTTCGCCGGATATGATGCTGGTCCTCGGCGATATTGGCGAGATGCGAGAAATAGGTGGCGGCGCGAACGATCCGCGGCGCCTGCTCGGGTGACAAGCCCTTGAGCAGAGCTTCGAGTTCCCGGCGCGCCGCCTCATCGTTGTCGCGATGAAAGCGCACGGAAAAAACACGCATCCGCTCGACGAGATCGAAGATCGCCTGGCCTTCCTGATCGAGGATCGTCTCGCCGAGCAAACGCCCCAGCAGCCGGATGTCGTCCCGCAGCGGCAGGTCCTGGTCCGAATAGATTTCGGTCGGCCGATCGGGTTTGTCTGCACTGACAGTCATGAAACCTCGTTCGGGGAACTGCGTCATGCCGGCGTGGCTCTCTGCCGAGACGTTAAACCCAGGCCGCCCTGCGCGGCTAGTGCCGCCGATTCGAACTTCGGAAACAGGGCACCAGACGCCAATGCGCACAATCGTGATGGCGGGCACATCGGCGCGGCGGGCGCATCCATAAGGTGCGGACAGATGGCGGTGACAGCCGCCCGGACAACGAAACGCCAATTCGAAGGACAGTGTCATGCGCCAAGGTGAAACATTCGCAGCGAACGGTCTCGACACCTCGGTGTTCCTGATCGGCAAGAACAGCCGCGGCCAGTGGATCGCCAAGGATCAGCGCGGGCTGCGTGGCGGGCTGTTCGTCAGCCGGGCCGAAGCCTTCAAGTTCGCGCGGTTCGAGAACGGCAACCGGCCCGAACTGGTCGTCGCGGTGCCGGGCGTCCTCGAACTGGCCGCCTAAAGACAAACACCTCGCCTGGTCGCGGCAAGCCCCGGTTTGGGCGGCCCAGCCAGGCGATGGCCGCATCCGCCAGACAGGAGGGTTCTCGCGAAAACACACGATAGATCAATCGGATAAGGCAAGAGGTTGAGATCCTTGCCACCCCTGGCGGCCGCCCGAAACCGGCCTGCGCCCTGCATTCCCTTGCCCGCCCGGCCGCCGCCAAAAGCGCCGAAGCGTGATGGCGAGCACATCGGCGATTGGGGGGTGTCCGTAAGGTCCTGGTCATGGACAGGGCGATTGGTCGCCCCCCGAACCGGGACAAAGAGGACACCATGTTGGACCGCACGAACATCACCACCCAGATCGCCGCCCCGAAGACCGAGACCGCGGTGTTCGAGAGCCTCGAATCCAACGTGCGCTCCTACGCCCGCAGCTTCTAACGGCCGTGTTCAGCCGCGCCAAGGGCACCGAGCTCACCGACGTGCACGGCAACCGCTACCTCGACTTCCTGGCCGGCGCCGGCTCGCTCGAACTACGGCCACAACAACGACGTCTTCAAGGGCGCGCTGGTCGACTACATCATGGACGACGGCATCACCCACTCGCTCGACCTGCACACGGTCGCCAAGGAGCGCTTCCTGGAGGCGATGCAGAACGTCATCCTCAAGCCGCGCGGCCTCGACAACTACGTCATGCAGTTCGTCGGCCCGACCGGCACCAACGCGGTGGAAGCCGCGCTGAAGATCGCCCGCAAGGTCACCGGCCGCCAGAACGTCATCTACTTCACCAACGGCTTCCACGGCGTGTCGATGGGCGCGCTGGCGGTGACCGGCAACTCGTACCTGCGCGCCGCCGCCGGCGTCGCCTTGACCAACACCACCGCGATGCCGTTCGACGGCTACTTCGGCGAGGGCGTCGACACCATCGCGCATCTCGAGAAGGTGCTCTCCGACCCGTCTGGCGGCATGGACACCCCGGCCGCCGTGATCCTCGAGACTGTGCAGGGCGAAGGCGGGCTCAACGTGGCGCGCATCGACTGGCTCAAGCGCCTTGAGGCGCTGTGCAACAAGCGCGGCATCGTGCTGATCGTCGACGACATCCAGGCCGGCGTCGGCCGCACCGGAACGTTCTTCTCGTTCGAGCCGGCCGGCATCAAGCCGGACGTGATCACGCTGTCGAAGTCGCTCTCGGGCTACGGCCTGCCGATGGCGCTGGTGGTGCTCAAGCGCGAACTCGACGTGTGGAAGCCGGGCGAGCACAACGGCACCTTCCGCGGCAACAACCACGCCTTCGTCACCGCGACGGCTTCGATCGAGCACTACTGGTCCGACGATGCGTTCCAGAACGAAATCCAGGCCAAGGGCCGCTACCTCGAGCAGCGCCTGCAGGGTCTGGTGGATCGCTTCGAAGGCCACGCCGTCGAGGTCAAGGGCCGCGGCATGATGATCGGCGTGCGCTGCGCCGACCCGGCCCGCGCCGCGTCGGTGACCAAGAAGGCCTACACCTACGGCCTGATCATCGAGCGCGCCGGCCCGGAGGACGAGGTCATCAAGTGCATGATGCCCTTGACCACCACGTTCGCCGAACTCGAAGAGGGCATGGACATCCTGGAGCGCGCCATGGCCGAAGAGTTCGGCGCCACCGACACCGCGGAGGCGCTGGCCGCGTAAGCGCATCACCGACACCAACAGCCGGAGGCTTCGCCCGCGGTTCCCACGGCCGCAGGCCGCGCCTCCAACCACCCGCCCTCGGAACGGTCCGTCCCACCGTCCGGGGGCGGGACGATTCTTGATCGGCTGCTCCGCGCCTGGAAGCAGCGCTTGATCGACAAATTATATGCGGAATGGCATGTTTCGTGCAGCGTTGATCTGACGATCACGACAGGAGACCCGCATGATCACCGCGATCGTCCGCTATAAGCTTCCCCCCACGATTGGCCGGAATGAGTGCTTGGCGCATTTCCACAAGATCGCGCCGGGCTTCCAGAAGGAGAAGGGTTTCATCCGGAAGCAGTTCATCTGGAATGAGAACGGCGTTGCGGGCGGCGTTTACCAATGGGACACCCTTGCCGACGCCAAGGCGTTCTACCAGGGGCCGTGGCTCGACGGAATTCTTGCGCGCTACGGCGTCTATCCGGACATCGAGTACTTCGTCACCTTTGCGGTCGCCGACAATACTGGCGATGTGGAATACACCGAGCCGCCGGTACGCGCGGTCGCCAAAACCGCCGCCGCCTGATGAGCGCATGAACTAACGCTGCGCGCGAAGTGGCTAGCCACCGGCCCACAGATGGCGGAACTCCATCGCAACGGCCTGCTCGTAGGGGACGGAGCCTTGCAGCAGCCCGGCAGCCTTGGCGAAGCGATTGAGGCCAGTAACCGCGGCTTCCGAAATCGCCGGATCGTAGTAAGGCAGATCACGCTCGACCACCGCGGCGATCAGCGCCGCCTCGGCCGGCGGAAACATCGCTTCTCCGACCTTGGTGGCCAGACCAACATCGGCCTTCAGCGCACGCTGGACTTTGACGACGGCACGTACGCCGGCCGCAACCATCTCCGGATCGCGCTTGATCGCATCGTCGCTCGTCGCCAGGACCGGCATCGTGTAGTGGAACGCCACCGCCGGGCCGAGCCCGCGCCGCACATCCAAAATCACTTTGCCGACGCCGCGCCGAACGGCATTTTCCGCGCCCATGCCGTTGGCCCAGAAGCCGTCGAGTTGGCCCGCTTCGAGCGCCTGCGCGGCGGCCACGCCGAACGACACGCCCGGATCATTCGCGCCGGGGACGCCGACGATGCGGACATCATCGCGTTCGAGATCGAGACCGGCGTCGATGAGCAGGCGCTTAAGCCCCTCGTTAACGAGCGGTGCCGCCCCGATGGTGCGGCCCTTGACGGCGTTGACGTCGCCCGGCGTCGCCGCCAGATCCGCTCGCAGGACCAGGAGCCAGTACATGCCCTGCGCCAGCGCAGCCAGGAATTTCGCGCCTGCCAGTTCCGGAAATGCCAGGAACGCCGCATGCGCCGGGCCGGCGACGAAATCGATCCTGCCATCGCGCAGTGCTTCATAGGCCTTGTAGTTGGGGAAAATGAGCTCGTGGACGACCTCAAGCCCTTCGTTGGCGAAGAAGCCAAGTTCGATCGCCGCGATCGCCGGGAAGTACGAGTTCGAGACGAGGTCCGGGACGGCTATTCTGGCAACGCTCACGGAACCTCCGGCGCGACGGTCACGATGATGACAGGCGTCACTTCGACACGAAGCCCGGCGCGTAGATGTCGTTCACCGTCACGGGCGTCTTGAGCTTGAAGACGCCCTTGATGACGTTGATGGTTTCTTCGATGCGCGCCGGATCGATCACACCGAGTTCCTGACCTTTGAGTTGCGCCAGCTCGGCCACGGCTTCGGTCTCGCCTTTGGCGACCGCGACGTCGATCGTGGGATGATATTTGTGGATGATCTGTCCCGCCTCCTCGGGATTGGCGAACGCATCCTTCATGCCGCGGATCGTCGCAGCCACGAACCGCTTCACAATCTCGGGCTTGGTGGCGATCGTGGTGTCGGTCGCGATGATGCCGTTGCCGTAGAAGTTCACACCCGCATCCGCGAAGGCGAAGCGCACCAGCTTGGCCGGCGCCACCTGCCGCATCAGCAATGGTGCACCGACGGTGAACTGACCGACGCACGGCACCCGTTTGCCGGCGAGCAATCCGGGCAGCGCGTCGCTGCCGGCGACGATCCACTTGACCTTGCTGGCATCGAACCCGGCAGCCTTGGCGTAGATCGGGAACATGTCCACGGTCGCGCCGCCGGCCGGATTGGCGATCGATGCTCCCTCGAGGTCCTTGGGCTGCTTGAGGCCGGAATCCTCGCGGCAGAACACCGCCTGTGCCGGCTTGGCGTAGACGATCGCGACGAGCTTGACCGGAATCTGATCGTTGCCGCGCGCCAGCACCAGCGAACCGGCGTCCGCGAACCCGACGATCGCATTGTTGGCGCCGACCTGCCGGATGGCATCGACCGAGCCCTGGCCGCGGACGACTTTGACGTCGAGATCGGCGGCTTTGTAGTAGCCCTTCTCGATCGCAACATAGAAATAGGCGTGACGGCCGTTGAAGCCGAAATCGGTGATGAGCGTGACGTTGTCCAACGCCTGTGCGCGGTCATGGGCCGAACCGGCGCAAACCAGCGCAAGCGTCAGCAGCCCCAATCCGGTCGCGCGAAGGCCGATGCCGAGTATCCGCATGGAACACCTCTATGACAATGTGTTGGGTCGGCGTTGCGTGTGCGAGACCGACCGACCCACCCGGCGGCCGGATCAGTATACAAGGCGGCGGCCGATTTGGTATACAGAATTCCGGCGACGCGGATGCGACACCTCGCGCCGCCTTACATGACGATATCTCGTACGCACTGGTCGATGTGATGAACGTTGCAGCACTGCAAGACGAAACGTGGGACCGTTCGAACCCGCAGGCGGCGCGGCGCGCGATCCGCACCGGCGGCTATACCGGTTACACGGCCGGCATCGCGCCCGGATGCGTGCAGGCTAATGTCTGCATACTTCCACGTGCATTCGCCGAGGACTTTCTGCTCTATTGCCAGCGCAACCCGAAGCCGTGCCCGTTGATCGCCCGCTCCGATCCCGGCGATCCACGCCTGCCGTCTCTGGCCGCGGACCTCGACATCCGCACCGACATTCCGCGCTATCACATCTTCCGGGACGGCGAATTCGTCGAGGAGGTGACCGACATCACCTCCTATTGGCGCGATGATCTCGTCACCTTCGCGCTCGGCTGCTCGTTCTCGTTCGAGGAGGCGTTGCTGGCGTCCGGGTTGCGCCTGCGTTTTCTCGAACGCAACGGCGTCGCCGGGGTGTACATCACGAACATTCCCACGACGCCCTCCGGGCCCTTCAAGGGTCCGCTGATGGTGACGATGCGCGCGTTCAAGCCCGCCGACGCCATTCGCGCCATTCAGATCACCTCGCGCTTTCCCAACGTTCACGGCGCTCCGGTCCACATCGGCATGCCGGAGGACATCGGCGTCGATCTCAACCGGCGCTTCCAGGACGTCGGCGATCCGGAGGTCGCCCCGGGCGAACTGCCGGTGTTCTGGGCCTGCGGACTCACGCCGCAACTCGCCGTGAAGAACGCGAAGCCGCCGCTCTGCATCACCCATGCGCCGTCCGCGATGCTGATCACGGACCTGCGGAACGCCTCGCTTGCAGTTCTGTAACAGCCCCATGCGGGATTTTGAGCTGTCCGGCCGATCCGAGGCGTTCGGCACGCGGGTCATGGCCGCAACCTCGCATCCGCTTGCGACGCTCACCGCGCTCGATGTCCTGCGCCGCGGCGGCAACGCGATGGATGCCGCGGTCGCGGCGGTCGCCTTGCTCGGCGTCGTCGAAGCCACGCAGACCGGCATCGGCGGCGACTGCTTCGTGCTCTATATGCCGCGCGGCGAAGGCGAGATCATCGCGCTGAACGGCTCCGGATGGGCACCGGCAGCCGCAAGCCTTGATCGCTATCTCGGCCGCAACATGACGGCGATCCCGGCGGAGAGCGCCGATGCCGTGACGGTGCCGGGCGCCGTCGCCTCGTGGGCGAGGCTCATCGCCGACCACGGCACCATGACGCTGGGGGAACTGCTCGCACCCGCGATCGATGCCGCGACGCACGGCTATCCGGTCAGCGAGCGGGTGGCCCGCGACTGGGCCAAGCAGGTGGAGAAGTTGCGCCGCAATGCCGCCGCCGCAGAGGTCTTTCTGCCCAACGGCAAGGCGCCGCGGCCGGGCGATATCCACAAGCAGCCGGCGCTCGCAGCCGCGCTGCGGAGCATTGCGAGCGAGGGGCCCGCGGCGTTCTACCAAGGCTGGATCGCCCGCGACATGATCGATGCGCTGCGCGCGGCCGGCGGCTGTCACACGCTCGGGAGATTTCGCCGACTACGCGCCCGAATATGTGACGCCGATCCGCGCAAGTTATCGCGGCTACGACGTGTGGGAGTGCCCGCCCAACGGCCAGGGCCTCGTTCCGCTTGCGATGCTCAAAGCGCTCGAAGGCTTCGATCTATCGCGCTGGCCGGCGCTCTCGGTCGAGCGCTGTCATGTGCTGAGCGAGATCGGCCGGCAGGCCTATGCGGATCGCGACTGCTTCATCGGCGACCCGCGCACCGGAACGATCCCGGTCGAGGCGTTGCTGTCCGATGCGCGCGCCGGAAAACTGCGCAGCCGGGTGTCGCTTGAACGCCGCATCGACGGCCTCGCGCCGTTTCCAATCCCGGAGCATCGCGACACCACCTTTGTGGCGATCGTCGATGCCGAGCGCAACACCGTCGCCTTCATCAATTCGATTTTCGACGACTTCGGGAGCGGCATCGTCAGCCCGGCCTCCGGCGTCATCTTTCACAACCGCGCCTGCGGCTTCACGCTTGAGCGCGGCCACCCCAACGCCATCGCGGGACGCAAGCGGCCGCTCAACACCATCATCCCGGCGATGCTGACGCGCAACGGGCGCGCGGTGATGCCGTTCGGCGTCACCGGCGGACAGTTCCAGCCGTTCGGTCAGGTGCAGTTGCTGACCAACATCATCGACGACGGCATGGGAATTCAGGCGGCGATCGATGCGCCGCGGATTTTCGCGCATGGTGACACCATCCAGGTCGAAAGCACCGTGCCCAAGTCCGTCACCGACGGGCTTGCGGCGCTCGGCCATACCGTGACGACCGCTGAAAATCCGCTCGGCACCGCGCAGGCGATCTGGATCGATTGGGAGGCCGGCATTCTTCGCGGCGGCGCCGACGGCCGCCGCGACGGCCTGGCCTTGGGCTGGTGAAACGACAGATGCTGAAGTCCCAAGGCTTCCAATTGTTCGCAAACCCGCGCGCGGCCCGCACGGCGCCCTATGGCGCGGAGGGACGCGACGCCATTCTCAGCCTCGCCGCCCTTGCGGACGCCAAGCGCGAGATCACGTCGTGGCCGGGTTACCAGCCGACGCCGCTGCTGCGCCTGCCCGGGCTCGCGAACGCGGCTGGCGTCGCTGAAATTCTCTACAAGGACGAAGCCTCGCGCTTTGGCCTCGGCAGCTTCAAGGCGCTGGGCGGCGCCTACGCGGTATTCAAGCTGCTGCGCCAGCATATTCGGGAGCAGACCGGCGTTGCTGCCTCGGCGCTCGATCTGACATCGGGCCGTTACGCCGATCTCACCTCGCGCATCACCGTGACCTGCGCGACCGACGGCAATCACGGCCGCTCGGTCGCCTGGGGCGCCCGGACCTTCGGCTGCCGTTGCGTGATCTATGTCCACGCGACCGTCAGCGAAGGCCGTTGCGCGGCGATCGCCGCCTATGGGGCGGAGGTCAGGCGGGTGCCGGGAACCTACGATGACGCCGTGCGTCGCGCGGCGTCGGACGCGGCAGCGCAAGGCTGGACCGTGGTGTCCGACACCTCCTACGAGGGTTACACCGACGTGCCGCGCGACGTGATGCAGGGTTACAGCCTGATGGTCGAGGAGGCATTGGACCAGGTGCCCGCTATTCCGTCCCACGTGTTCGTGCAGGGCGGCGTCGGCGGCCTTGCGGCGGGCATCTGCGCGTATCTGTGGGAGCGATACGGCCCTGATCGTCCGCGCTTCGTCGTCGTCGAACCCGTGAAGGCCGATTGTTTGTATCGCAGCGCCGTTGCGGGAACGCCGACACCCGCCGAGGGCGCGCTCGACACCATCATGGCGGGACTTGCCTGCGGCGAAGTCTCGATCCTGGCCTGGCGCATTCTCGAAACCGGCGCCGACGCCTTCATGACCATCGATGACGAGGCTGCCGCCGACTGCATGCGCGTGCTGGCCGATGGCCGCTTCGGCGATGAGGCAATCGTCGCCGGAGAATCCGCGGTCGCGGGACTCGCCGGCCTGCTGCTGGCAAGCACCGACACCGATGCACGCCGCTCCCTCGACCTCCAACCCGACAGCCGGGTCCTGGTCTTCGGCAGCGAAGGCGCCACCGATCCGGACGTCTACCGCACCATCGTCGGCCGTTCGCCAAATGAAGTCCTGTCACAGCAGAGCACACGATGAGCAAGACGTCCGCCTTGGCCGAAACGGTATGCCGGGACATCGATGCGGCGCGCGACGAGTTGATCGCGCTTTGCAGCCGGCTGGTTGCGGCGGCCAGCGTCAATCCGCCGGGACGCACGGCCGAAGTGGCCGACGTCGTGCGCGACTATCTTGTCCAGTCACGGCATCGCGCACGAAACCGTCAAAGCTGACGACGAGGCGCCGAATGTCGTTGCCGGCATTCAGGGCGGCGCCGGCGGACGCCACGTCGTGTTCAACGCCCACATGGACACGATGGAGGCCGGCGACGAATTGGCGTGGTCGGTGCCGATCATGCGCCTCACCCGCCGCGACGGACGCCTTTACGGCCTCGGCATGGGCAACATGAAAGGCGCGCTCGCCGCCATGTGCCTCGCCACCGCGATCCTCAACCGTCACGGCAACGCGTGGCAGGGGCGGCTGACCATGACCGCCGTCTCCGACGAGGTGATGTTCGGCGAGCGCGGGACGGTGTTTCTATTGCGCGAGCGGCCGGATCTGGCTGGCGATTTTCTCATCAGCGGCGAGGGGCCGGGCTTCATGGGCTTCGCGGTCGCCGAGAAAGGCTTGCTCTGGCTCGACGTGGAGGCGCGTGGCGGCGGCGGCCACGCCTCGCGGGCTTTGCATGGCGAGACCGCGGTCATGCGGCTCTCCGCCTTTCTGGCCAGGCTCGATGCGATGAACGACATGTACGCGACCTTGCCGCCCGAGCTTGCGGGCGTCACCGGCGGTGACGGCAATCTCGGGCTGCGGCTGTCGCTCAATGCCGGGACCATCGCGGCCGGTACCGTGCGCAGTCAGATCGCGCCGCGTGCGCGCGCGCAGATCGATATCAGGCTCCCTCCCGGGATCAGCGTCGAGCAATGCGTGGCGATGATCCGCGAACAAGCCGGTGACGACATCGCCATCACGGTCGTCAAAGCCTGGGACGCCAACTGGACCGCGCTCGACAACCCGCTGGTGACCGCGCTCGCCGCCGCCGCAACCACTGTTCGCGGCGCCAAACCGCCGTTCGTCGTGCGCCTGCCGGGAAGCGACGCCCGCCGCTGGCGCGATCTCGGCACGCCCGCGGCCTGCTACGGCCCGCAGCCGACGCTGTCGGCCGGTGCCGACGACTACGTCAACGAGCAGGATGTCGTCGATTGCGCCAAGATCTATGCGCGGACGGCGCTGGCGCTGATGGAACGCTGAACGGCAGCGTACCGCTGCCGATCAACCGCGTACCCGGCCTCATGCCAGGCATCGCGCTCTGACGCGCATCCTGAGGTGACGGCCGACAAGCCGGCCCTCGAGCCGGCTGCGGCACTGTCGACGCGCGATGGCACTACATCGTGGCTTCGACCATCAGCGACAGCGCGCGGGCGCCGGCGCGTGTGGTCTTGAAGATCGGCACGTTGGCGCCCTCGCAATCCGCGGTCCAGCGCTGTTCCGCCTCGCCGCCATAGATCACGACCGCGACCGGCTTGTCGTAGGTGCTGCGCAGGCGCCGCAACAGTTCGCCGAACTCTGGAAAATCGGCGTTGCCGGGCGCCAGCAAGGTGCAAAGCACGAGATCGACATTCGGATCGGCAAACAGCGCCGTGAGGCCGACTTCGTGCGCCTCGCGCGGACCCTTGACGTCGATGCTGATCCAGAAATCGAACGGATTGGCCGGCTCGAGCCAGTCCGGCAGGATCGTCCGCATGGCGGCCAGTGTCTCGGGCGCGAAGGCCGCGAGTTCGAGGCCGCTCTCGACCAGCAGATCGGTGGAGATCACGCCGAGCGCGCCGCTTGTCGTCGCAACGCCCACGCGCTTGCCGCGCGGCCGCGGCAGCATCACGAGCGCGCGCAGCGCATTGAGGAAATCGTCCTCGTCCTCCGCCCGCGCGATGCCGTATTGCCGCAACGCGCCGTCCAGGATGTCGTTGTCGGACGCGAGCGAGCCGGTATGAGAGGCGGAGGCCTTGGCGCCTTCCCGGGTGCGTCCGGGCTTGAGCACGACGATCGGCTTGGTCTTGCGCACTTCGCGCGCCTTGTCGAAGAACGCGCGCGGATTGCGGATGCTTTCGATGTAGAAGCCGATCACCTTGGTCGCCGGATCGTCCGCGACGTAATGCAGAAAATCGAGTTCGTCGACGTCGATCTTGTTGCCGACATCGATGCTCTTGCCGACCGGCAGCCGTTGCGTCGCGCCGGTCATCACGTGCAGCATCACGGCGCCGGTGAAAATGCCGGTCTGGGTGAAGAACGACACGCCGCCGTTCTCCCAGCGCGGAAAATTGACGAAGCTGCCCATCATGCCGACTTCGGCATTGACCATGCCGATGGTGTTCGGCCCGGCGAGCAGCAGCCCGGACGCTTGGGCGATCTCGCGCAGACGATCCTCGTCGACGCGCCCCTTCTGGCTCGCTTCCGAGAATCCCGCCGTGATGATGCAGGCCGACTTGGCGCCGGCCGCGACGCATTGCCGGATGGCGTCTTCGACGTATTGCTGCGGCAGCACGATGTAGACGAGGTCGACCTTCTCGGGCACTTCGGCGAGCGTCGGATAGGCGGTCTTGCCCATGATGTCGCGCGCGGTGCGGTTGATCGGATAGAGCGGCCCGTGGAAATTGCCCTTGGCAAGGTTGTCGAACAGCACACCGCCCGACTTCGTCGGATTGGCTGACGCTCCAATCACCGCGATCGAGCGCGGCGCGACCAGCGGGGTGATGTCTCGCATTCAACTCTCCTGGGGACGAAGAACGATCAGCGCGTCGAGCGCGAGCGCGCCGTCCGGCGCCGATCCGTCAGCGGATTGATCTCGATCTCGGCGACGTCGCGCGCGATCTGCGGCTGCTGCGACAGGTCGGACAGCCGGCGCAGCACGTCGGCGGCGGCCTGCCGGTCGGGCGGCGCCTGGCCGCGGGTCGCGCGCAGAAGCTTGGTCGCCGGCCGCTCGCTCAGCAGCGCCTCGATGTCCTGCTCACGCAGCGGCGCCAGCCGGAACGACACCTGCCGCAAGACTTCGACATAGATGCCGCCGAGCCCGAACATGACCGTGGGTCCGAAGGTCATATCGTTGCGCAGCGCCGCGATCCACTCCGTCCCGCCCGGCCGATAGGCTTCGATCAGGAATCCGTCGAGCGCGATATCCGCCCGGTAAGCGGCGACGCGGGCTGCGATCGTGCGGCACGCCGCCTCCGCGTCGGCCGGCGTAGCGACCGGAAACATCACCGCCCCAGCCTCGGTCTTATGCGTCAGTTGCGGTGCGACCGCCTTGACGACGACCGGCGCACCGATCTCCTCGGCAGCGGCGCGGGCTTCCTCGGCGGCGCGCACCACGCGTCCCGCCGGCACCGGAATGCCGTGCGCGCGCAGCAGCGCCTTGGCCTCGGGCTCAGTCAGGACGTCGCGGCGCTGGGCACGCGCGTTCGCGATGAGCGTTACGATATCGCCGGATGGCTGCATCGGCATTCAGCCTCGCGCGTGCCGGCTGCGCGGGTCAATGATCGACACGCAGAACCACCTTGCCGAACTGCTTTGCCGATTCGAGATAGCGGTGGGCCTCCGCGGCCTCCTGCAGCGGGAACACGCGGTCGATCACGGTCTTCAGTTTGCCATTGCCGAGCAACGGCATCATCACTTCGAGATCGTGCTTGGTCGCGCTGTTCGAGCCGATGATCTGCAGTTCCTTGTGGAAGATGAAGTTGACCGGGATCTGGCAATCGTAGGACTTGGTGCCGCCGACGGTGACGACGCGGCCGCCGCGCGTCAGGCATCGGATCGATTTCTCCAGGAAATCGCCGCCGACATGCTCGACCACGAGATCGACGCCGCGCTTGTTGGTCCGCTTGAGTACTTCGTCCGCGAAGTCGACGTTGCTGTAGTTGATGACCTCGTCGGCGCCGAGTTGCTTTGCACGCTCGAGCTTCCAGTCCGCGCTTGACGTCGTATAGACGTAAGCGCCGGCGAGCTTGCAGATCTGAATCGCCGCCATGCTCACGCCGGAGCTCGCCGAGTTCACCAGCACGGTCTCGCCGGCGCGCAGGCCGCCGCGCCCGATGAGCATATGCCACGCCGTACCGAACGCGTTGGGAAATGCCGCCGCCTGCTCGAACGTCACGCTGTCGGGCAGCGGAATCAGATGATCCGCCGGCAATTTGACGTATTGCGCATAGGCGCCGTGCTCGTGCGCACCCAAATAGCGGTAATCCCGCGCGCAGCGGTTGTGATGACCGGCCATGCACTGCTCGCAGCGCTTGCACGGCAGGATCCACCAGCCGGTTACTCGGGTTCCGAGCGGCACTTCGCATGTCGTTTCGGGGCCGAGTTCGATCAGCTCGCCGCCGAAGTCGCCACCGAGGATGTGAGGAAACCGTCCCTTGTTCGGTTTGTACCGGCCGGCCCGCGCCATCAGGTCGTAGCCGTTGAGACTCACCGCGTGGACCTTCACCAGTGCCTCACCGCGCGCGGGCTTCGGCATCGGGAAGTCGGTATACTTGAGAACGTCGGCGTCGCCGTATTGCTCGAAGACCACAGCCTTCATCTGCGCCGGGACCAATTGATTTCCTCCAGTGAGTTCGCAGCAGGTGAGTTCGCAGCAGGGCTAGTGTGGCGGTTCAGAAGTCCGCACTTCTTACCGAGAGTCCGACATGCGGACTTCTGAACCAAAGCCACACTAGTAAATCTATGATTCCAGTGCCGCTTTTCGATTTGCAGTTCCTCGTCAAGTTTGCTGCATGCGGTGTAGGAACTTCAAATCGGCGGCAATAGTTTAACCGGCGCTAACTCGCCTTGGCGCTGATCTGACGGGCGGCGAGAATCTTTCCCCGCCAATGGGCGCCGGCGGTCAGCGGCGCATAGCGTTGCGGGTTCCCCGCGCTCACGCAGCTTTCGAAGCAGCGCACGTCCACATCGTGGTTGGGCATGAAGAAATAGGCGATCGACATCCGGTCGACATTGCGCCGAACCGCCTCGGGCGGATTGACCACGCGATGGAGGGTCGACACCCACTTGTCGTTGGTCCAGCGCATCAGCAGATCGCCGATATTGATGATGAAGCCTTCCTCGATCAGCGGGACATCCGCCCAATCGCCGCCGCGGCGCAGCACCTGCAGTCCACCGGGCGCATTCTCGCCCTTCAGGATCGTGAACGCGCCATAATCCGAATGTGCGCCGGCGCGCAACTGCCCGGGCTCGGGCGGCCGGTCCTGCGCCGGGTAATAGTTGACCCGCATGGTGGTGACATGCCGGTCGCTGCGGCTGATGAAGAAGTCTTCCTCAAGATCGAGCGCCAACGCGAAGATCCGCATCAGGCGCGCGGACAGCGCCTCCATGGCGCGCCAATAATCGCTGACCGCCTGGCGAAGCCGCGGCATATCGGCAGGCCACAGATTGGGATGGGCGTGGACCGGCCCGAACCCTTCGGTCCAGTACGGCGCATCGCCGGTTTCAAGCGGTCCGAAGCCGAGGCTCTCCATCAGATCGGGCGGCGCCTTCTGTCCCAGGGTCAGACCGAGGCTTTGATCGGCCAGACTGTTGTAGCCGCGGCTGATGCCCGGGCCTGGCCGCTTGATGCGCATCTTCTCGTCGAGCGGGCTGCGGAAAAACGCCCGGCCTTCGGCGAATGCTGAACGGATCGTGTCGTCCGGCACGTCATGGCCGGTGATGACGAAGAAGCCAACCTGCTCGCAGGCACGCTTCACCGCGGCGACAACTGCGCCACGCGCTGCCGTATCGCCGCGCACGAATGGCGCGATATCGATCACCGGCACAGCGGCGTCCGCATCGGCGACGCGTTCCCGGTCAGGCTTGAAGTCGTCCGAGGTCTCATATGCCATGGCGCTATGCCTTCGTGCGTCTCGTATCGTCCCGACCGGCAACCGCGGGGGGACGCTTCACGCGCGAGCCGTCGCATCACGCCCCGCGCCTTGTCACGCTGCCGAATTTTGTATACTAAAAATCGGTCAGTTCAATAGCGTGGCCACGCCGCAAGACCGGCAAGCCGCCGAGCCAAGCAGCCGGCAGGCGAAATGATCCGGCATGCGAACGGCCTCCGCACGTATTTGACCTCGCCGGGTTCCAGACGGGAGACAACGATGGCTAGCAGCAAAATGCGCGGTTTCGTCTTCGCGGCGATCGCCGTGTGCGCTCTCTACCCGCGAACCGCCGGCGCAGCCGACAAAGTGACCTTCGTGACCGATTTCGGCTTCAACGGACGCCACGCGTACTATTTCGTCGCGCTCGAAAAGGGCTATTACGCCAAACAGAATCTCGACGTGCAGATCGTGCGCGGGCAGGGATCGGCTGACGCGGTCAAACAAGTGGCTGCCGGCAGCGCACAGATCGGATTTGCCGATGCTTCGGCGGTCATTCTTGGCCGTGGCAATGATCAGATCCCGACCAAGCTGGTTGCGATCGTCTACGCCAAGCCGCCGCACGCCATTTATGTGCTGAAAGATTCCGGGATCACGAAGCCGAAAGACCTGGAGGGCAAGAAGATTGCCGATACCGCCTTCAGCGCGGTACCCAAACTCTTCAAGGCCTATGCCAAAGCTGCGAAGATCGACGCCAGCAAGGTGACGTGGCTTGTTGCCGCTTCGGATACTTTGCCGGCCTTGCTGACGACCGGCCGCGCCGACGGCATCGGCCAGTACATCGTGGGCGAACCGCTGCTCGTGAAATCAGCCGCGCCAAAGCAGATCGTCGCCTTGTCCTACGCGGATGCGGGATTGAACCTTTACGGCAATGGCATCATTGCCAGCGATAACCTGATCAAGACCAACCCGGACCTCGTCCGGCGCTTTGTGGCCGCGACCATGCAGGGTCTCAAGGACGCTGTTGCCAATCCGCAGGAAGCCGGCGCGATCATGCACAAGCATCATCGCGAGGTCGACGCCGATGTCGCAGCGGCCGAAACGAAGCTGGTTGGTACGCTCACCGGACAGCCTCTCGGTGTGCTGGATCCCGCGCAGGTGAAGCAGGCGATCGAGATCATCGGCGGTGCATTCAGCCTGAAGCATCCGGTGGCGCCGGACGAGGTCTACGCGCCGGGGTTTGTCGCGAAGTAGACAATTGGTACGCAGCATCGCGGCACGCAGCATCGCGGTCCGCAACAACGCGGTCCGGAGAGCCCGATTTCCGATTCGATCGAAAGGCCCCGACGGCGTACGCCAGGGCCTTGTGTCGCGTTCTCGACACTTCGATGCAAGCGCATCGCGCAAGCGCGATCAGCAGATTGCTGAGCGCGACGGATTACGGCGACCGGACTGGCGCCGTCTCACGCGGTTCGCTGACGACCTTGCGGCCGGTCACGGTCCTGCCGATTGCGGAAGAACCTATCCTCGATTTCGCCGTGAATGCGGTGAAGCCACTTTTCCGCTTGGAGCGCGTGTTGCTCCATCTGCTTCACCTGCTCCTGCAGCTTTTCGGCACGGTCTTCAGCGGCTCGAAGCTGCATCCCGAGTTGATGCGCTGTTTGAGCGGCGTGCTCATAATCTGCTTGAGCAGCCGCGGCCGCTTGCTGAAGCAGTGCGATAATTGCCGATCCTGACTGATCGACGACGTCTTCACTCTTGCGCACGACACTCTCCCCCCACGAACTCAGCGCCACAACAATCGACCTGCCGATCATCGCGTGCGATTAAGGCGTGAAATGGATATGTGGTTTGACACAATTGAAATAGCCGCCCTGTGTAGCCGTTATGCAACAGGGCTATCTATGGTCCGATTCTTACATTCGCATCCCGCTACGGTAGGCTCATTTTGCAAATGTTAGAATCAAAGGACCACTAGTGTGGCGGTTCAGAAGTCCGCATCATTGTTTCCGAGAGTTTGCAATGCGGACCTCTGAAACCAAAGCCACCCTGGATCAATAGGCGGACGTCCGTCACACGACCTTGAGCGGGATGGCGCCCAGGAAGTCCTGCTTTCCGATCTCCACGCCGCAATGACGCAAGATCGCGTAGGCGGCAGTGAGATGAAAGTAGACGTTCGGCAGAATGAAATGATTGAGGTAGTCATCGCCCTTCATCTGGCCTTTGTTTGTCGGGCCAAGCGGAAACGTGATTTCACGATCGGCTGCGGAGTCGATTGACTTGGTATCGAGCGTCTTGAGGAAGGCGACGGTCTTTGCAAGCCGCGCTTTGAGTTCGTCGATCGTTGCCTCCTTATCCTCGTAGCGCGGTGGCTCGACGCCGGCGAGCCGCGCCACGCCGTTCTTGGCAAGATCGGTTGCAACCTGCACCTGACGCGTCAGCGCAAACATGTCGGGAGCCAGCCGCGAATTGAGCAGCACGGCCGGATCGATTTTCTTGGCGGCGGCAAACTGCCCGGCCTTGTCGAGAACACCCGACAGCGCGTTGAAGCCAATCTCGATCGCCGGAAGGCACGCCTGCGACATAGAAAATGACATGAGTTCTCCCCTGAACTGGTCTGCGGCTGGACGATTCTCCACGGCGCAAGATGTGCGTGGCAGGTCAATGTTTCAAGCGGGGAAAAGCGCATCGACAATTTCACACCGGCACCTTCTGCACGAACGGAATCACTTTCCCTTGAAGCGGGGGCCCAATCGTGTTGTCGTGGCCGTGCTGACGCAGCCTCCCCGATCCGGCTGGAGATATCCACGTTCTCCTTCGAGAACGACGTATCCGGACGGCCGAGATGGCGGCGTCGAACGACATCCGTTTTGGTATTCAGCAAGAACAACGACCGGACCGCAACACGATGACAAAGAAACGAATGGTGCTCGAAATCGGCATGGGCACCGACATCCGAGGCTCGGACCCGACCAAAGCCGCCTGCCGGGCGCTGCGCGATGCGCTCTGGCACAACTCGCTGTCAATCGCCCCCGCGCTTGGTCATCCGCTGGATGCGATGATCGTCGACGTGCACATCGGCGTGCCGCGGCCTGAAAGCGTCGATAAAGCCGCCGTGATGGCTGTTCTGCCGTACGGAAAGGGTTCCGTGTCCGTGGTCGAAGGCGGACTTGAGATCCACAACGACAAGGGCACCGACAGCACGTTGATCGCCAACGCTTGCGTCGTCGTCAGCCTCGACATCGCCTGAGGGACGGCATCATGGAAAAAACGCGCGTCATTCTGGAACTGGGCTCCGGCAACGATCTGCACGGCTCCGACTACACCAAGGCCGCGCTGCGCGCCGTGCAGGACGCACTGCATCACAGCTCCCTTTCGTTCATCCGTTCGCTGAAGATCGACAAGACCAAGCTGGATGTGGAGGTCACGGTCGGCGTCCAACGGCCCGAGCTGGTGGACCTCGAAAGGGTTCGAAATTCCTTGCCTATCGGCAACATCACCGTGAAGGCCGTCAAGGGCGGCCTCGATGTGTCCGATCCCGAGAATAACGATCCCGCGGTCATTGCCAGCGCGGCCATCGCGGTTCGTATCGAGACGACATGACGCTCGGCGGGATTTGGATTGACCCGCCGAACGCCGGCGATCGCGCGGCCTGACGATTGCCGTCCGAGCGCGTGCGAGCCGTCGTGGCCGCAAGCTGGGGTCAGAACTTATACGAGACACCGATCTCGAAATGATGCTGCATCACGGGCAGTTCATACGAGACGGCCAGCGGGCTGCTCCCGGCAGCGCAACCGGTACAAATCCGGGTGTCCGAAAAGCTGAAGGGCGTGAAGGGACCGAACGACGGATAGCCGAAATCGGCGAAGCGATACTGCACGCGCGCCACCCAATTTGACCACAGCAGCATCTCCGCGCCGGCGCCGGCAGTCCAGCCGAGTTTGGTCCCCGAATGCGTGATGACATCGGGACCGAGGGTTCCGCCGGCGTAGTTGCCCGGGGCGCAGTTCGAAACGTTCGCGGTCGGCACGGTCGAACATGCCGACGATACCTGGAGGTGGGCCCAGGCGAGACCGGCGGTCACGTAGAGCATCAGCGACGGGTTGGCGAGCCAACCGGCGCGCACGCGCGCACTGGCATCCCAGGTCGTCGTCACCTTGAATTCGTCGTTGTGCGTAGCGCCGAACGGCAGGCTTGGGGTGCCGAACAGAAGGTTCGCCGGATAAGGGCTGCCATGGAGCGCCGCCGTCTCGTTGGCGTACGCAAAATCGCCCTCCACGCCGATCACATAGCTGGGCGCCACCTGATAGTTCCAGCCGCCATAGATGCGCGCGCCGATGGCAATGTTGTCGATGTAGGCCATGGCGCCCGGTCCGGCGCCCCACCATGCCAGGGGATTGGACTCGGGCTGAGATACCGGCGGCAGCGGAATCGGCACGCCCCCGACCGTCGCGGACGTCACATTGGCGTCGACGGCGTTGTACCGGGCGCCGACGCCGACACCGATGTATGGACCGGACCAGCTCGGGCTCGGCGGCGGCGGGTTCGGCGGCGGCGGGCTTTTCATAAGGTCGGCCGCAAGGGCGCTGGCATCAAGCAGTGTGGCGACAACAGCGATCCCGAGCAGGATTTTCTCGCAAAATCGACGGCCGCCGCCGCTGCCACGCGAATCGGACTCACCACGCCACCAGCCGATACTCTCACCGCCCGCATTAACAGAACCCTGAACAAGGTTAATTGAACCAGTCCGTTGTTCTGCAATAGCATGGCAAAGTGATTGCAAACTTAAGGCCGCCCACCGCAACTTCGGCGGCGTTACGTTGGTGCAACAGAGTCCCGCCTCGAACGGTAACCAGGGATGGTGCAGCGGCGGACCGAAACGTCCGGGCCCTGCGAGTTCCGGCTGAGGAAGCCTGTGATACCGCCCGAGCGCGACCCGCTGGCGCGGCCAGACCGCTTTCTCCCGCCCCGCCCCCCGCCCGGCGTTTGAGGGTTTGACCCCGCGACCGGGAGGCTACTCCGCCGGCTGCATTTTCCCCTCGGGCGGCGTGGCGCCGACCTGCCCCTTGGCGGCCTCCTTCTCGAGCCAGAGGCTGTGGTGCTCCTTCGCCCAGTTGACGTCGACAGTGCCGTCCCACATCGCCTCGATCGCGCCCTCCATCCCGATGGTGCCGATATAGATGTGGGCGAGCATGACGGCGACGAACAGCACCGCGACCACACCGTGCACCACCTGGGCGAGCTGCATGTCGGCGATGTTGGTGCCGTAGAACGGGAACATCAGGACATAGCCGGTCACCGCGACGGCGCCGCCGCCGAGCACGACGATCCAGTAGATCATCTTCTGGCCGGCGTTGAAGCGTCCGGCCGGCGGATGCTTATCTCCAACGATGCCGCCGCCCTCCGCGATCCAGTTCACGTCGACCTTGCTGGGAATGTTCCAGGCGATCCACATCAGGAACATCAGCACCACGCCGAGCGTGAACGGGAAGCTCAGGTAGATGTGGGAATATTTCAGCCATTGCGACGTGCTGGCAAACGCCTGTTCGCCGATCAAGGGCAACAGCAACTGCTTGCCGAAGGTGATGTTGAGACCCGACAGCGCAAGGATGATGAAGCAGCTCGCCGTCATCCAGTGCACCAGACGCTCGAAGACGGAGAAGCGCACGATCACCCGGCCGGACCGTCCCTGTTCGATCCGCACCATGCCGCGGATCAGATAAAACAAGACCAGAAGCGCGAGCATCCCAAGGATGGCGATGCCGCCAATCATCGGCAGCGTCACCTGATGGAAATGGCGCCAGTCGCGCCCGGCAGGCTGTTCGAGCGTGCACGCCCGCTGGTCGGGGAGCGTGCAGCGTCCTGTGATCCGGTTGAGCTCGCTCAGCAGCTTTTGCTCCTGCACGGCGCTGGCCGACGGGTCGACCTGCTGGGCGCTGACCGGCGTGACCGGCGTCGCCACCGCGACCAGACAAGCGAGCACCAACGCGCCGGCGATGAAGCGGATACGGGTGAGGAACGTGGTCATCCGGCTCTCCTTCATTCTTTCACTCAGTCGCACAACGGCGACCGTGCGCTCCCCTCCCCCTTGTGGGGAGGAGTTGGGGGTGGGGTGGGGTCTCGCGCCGTCAGTTCGACCACGCTACCCCCCTCCCTAACCCTCCCCCACAAGGGGGGAGGGAACAGACCGCCGTCGCGGAACAAGAATTCCGCTACGTCGCGATCGTCTCGCGATAGGCCGTCTTCCAGCCCCAGGCACCGGAGCCGTAACCGCGCTTCACCACCCGCTCCTTGTAGATCTGCGCGATGATCTCGCCGTCGCCCGCCAGCAGTGACTTGGTCGAGCACATCTCAGCGCAGAGCGGCAGCTTGCCTTCCGCCAGGCGGTTTGCACCGTACTTGACGTACTCGGCCTGCGATCCGTCCGCTTCAGGGCCGCCCGCGCAATAGGTGCATTTGTCCATTTTGCCGCGCGAACCGAAGTTGCCGAGCTTGGGATATTGCGGCGCGCCGAACGGACAGGCGTAGAAGCAATAGCCGCAGCCGATGCAGAGGTCCTTGGAGTGCAGCACCACGCCGTCTGCGGTGGTGTAGAAGCAGTTCACCGGACAGACCGACGCGCATGGCGCGTCGGTACAGTGCATGCAGGCCATCGACACCGAGCGCTCGCCCGGCTTGCCGTCATTGATGGTGATGACGCGCCGGCGATTGATACCCCACGGCACTTCGTTTTCGTTCTTGCAGGCGGTGACGCAGGCGTTGCACTCGATGCAGCGGTCGGCGTCGCAGAGAAATTTCATCCGAGCCATTGTCGAGCCTCCTTACGCTGCCCTGATCTGGCAGAGAGTCGCCTTGGGTTCTTGCATGCCGGTCACCGGGTCGTAGCCGTAGGTGGTGATCGTGTTCACGCTCTCGCCGAGCACAATCGGATCGGCGCCTTTCGGGTATTTCGAGCGCTGGTCGACGCTCTGGAACCAGCCGGCGAAGTGGAACGGCATCCAGGCGACGCCCTTGCCGACGCGTTCGGTCACCAGTGCCTTCATGCGGGTGACCTTGCCGCTCTCCATCTCCGGGCCCCAGACGTTGACCCACTGGCCGTCCTTGATGCCGCGTTCGGCAGCGTCCGCCGGATTGATCTCGACGAACATGTCCTGCTGCAACTCAGCGAGCCACTTGTTGGAGCGCGTTTCCTCGCCGCCGCCCTCGTACTCCACCAGACGGCCGGAGGTGAGGATGATCGGGAAGCTCTTGGCGATGCCCTTGTCCACCGCGGCTTTCTGTATGGTGAAGCCGTTGTTTGGCACGCGGAACTGCACAGCGTCGGGCCGGGTCGGATACTTGGCGACCAGTTCGGGCTTCGGCGAGTAGATCGGTTCGCGATGTACCGGAACCGGATCGGGCAGGTTCCACGCGTTGGCGCGGGCCTTGCCGTTGCCGTACGGGATGCAGTTGTGCATCACGGCGACGCGCTGGATGCCGCCCGACAGATCGATCGACCAGGATACGCCGTCGGACTTCTCGGGTCCGCCGCCGATCTTCTCGATCACTTCGCGTTCGGCCGGCGTGAGATCCGTGTCCCAGCCAAGCTTTTTCAACACGCCGTAGGTGAACTGCGGATAGCCGCCTGGCAGCCCCGAATCGACCGACTGCGTTTCCGACAGCAGGTTAACCTTCGTCGTGGTGCCGTCGGGGTGCTTCTCCTCGCGCTCGACGCCGAAGCGGGCGCGGAAGGTGCCGCCGCCCTCCTTCACGGAGAGTGTCGTGTTGTAGAGGATCGGCGTCCCCGGATGCTTGATTTCCGGCGTCCCCCAGCATGGCCACGGCAGTCCGTAGTAGTCGCCCTTGGCCGGACCCGAATTCGCCTTCAAGGTAACGAGGTCGAAGTCCTTCTGGTTGGCCATGTGCAGCTTCAGCCGCTCCGGTGACTGGCCGCAATAACCGGTGGAGAAGCCGCCGCGGTTGATTTCCCGCAGCACGTCTTCGGCCACCGGCACGTTGTTTTCCACCTTGATATTCTTGAACATCTGGTCGCCGAAGCCGAGCTTCTTGGCGAGGAGATACATGATCTCCAGATCGTCCTTCGACTCGAAGATCGGCTTGACGATCTCCTCGCCCCACTGGAGCGAGCGGTTCGACGCCGTGCGCGAGCCCCTAGTCTCGTAGCTGGTCGCGACCGGCAGCAGATAAGTGCCGTTCTTGCGCTCCGAGAGCGCCGCCCAGGTGGTCGGGTGCGGGTCGGCGACGACCAGCAGGTCGAGCTTCTCGATCGCCCTGGCCGCCTCCGGCATGCGGGTGACGGTGTTGCCGCCGTGGCCCATGACGATCATGGCCTTGAGGTTGTCCTTTTGCGCAACCTTGTCTTTCGGCAGCAGCGTGGCGTCGTGCCAGCGGGTCGACGGGATGCCCGACGTGTTCATCATCTTCGGATCGTCGAACCGGCCCTTCATCCATTCGAAGTCGACCTCCCAGACCCGGCACCAATGCTTCCAGGCGCCTTCGGCGAGGCCGTAGTAGAGCGGCAGCGTCACCACATCGAGACCGAGGTCGGTGGCGCCCTGCACGTTGGTATGGCCGCGGAAGATGTTGGCGCCGGTGCCGGGCGCACCGACATTGCCGGTCGCCAGCAGCAGAATGCAGAACGCCCGCACGTTCGCGGTGCCGATGGTGTGCTGGGTCGCTCCCATGCACCAGATCAGCGTCGCCGGCTTCTGCTTGGCGAACGTCTCGGCGACGCGCTTGAGCTGCGCCTCCGGCACGCCGGAGACGCGCTCGACTTCGTCAGGCGTCCACTTCTCGACTTCCTTGCGGACGTCGTCCATGCCGTAGACGCGCTGCTGGATGAACTCCTTGTCTTCCCAGCCGTTCTTGAAGATGTGCCAGAGCATGCCCCAGATCACCGGGATGTCGGTGCCGGAGCGGATGCGCACATAGTCGGTGGCATGCGCGGCAGTACGGGTGAGACGCGGCTCGATGACGATGAAGTTCGCCTTGTTGAGTTCCTTGCCTTCGAGCAGATGCTGCAACGACACCGGATGCGCTTCCGCCGGATTGCCGCCCATGATGATCATGGTCTTGGCGTTGCGGATGTCGTTGTAGCTGTTGGTCATCGCGCCGTAGCCCCAGGTATTGGCGACGCCCGCGACGGTGGTCGAGTGACAGATGCGCGCCTGGTGGTCGACGCTGTTGGTGCCCCAGAAGGCCGCCATCTTGCGGCACAGGTAGGAGCCCTCATTGGTGAACTTTGCCGAGCCCAGCCAATAGACCGACTCCGCGCCCGACTTGGCGCGGATCTCGTTCATCTTGTCGCCGATCTCGTTGATGGCGGTGTCCCAGGAGATTTTGGTCCACTGGCCGTTCTCGAGCTTCATCGGGTAACGCAGGCGGCGATCGCCGTGCACGAGTTCTCGCGTTGCGGCTCCTTTGGCGCAATGCGAGCCGCGGTTGAGCGGCGAATCCCAGCCGGGCTCCTGGCCGATCCACACACCATTCGCCACTTCGGCGATCACCGTGCAGCCGACTGAGCAATGCGTGCAGACGTTCTTGCGGATGGTGACCTGCGCACCGGCGGGCGGCGGCGGACCGGCTTCTGCCTTACGGACGCTGCCGAGCGGCAGCGCGCCCAGGGTAGCGAGACCGCCCGCTGCAAGGCCTGAGCGGCGCAG
This sequence comes from uncultured Alphaproteobacteria bacterium, assembly GCA_963756715.1. Taxonomy (GTDB): domain Bacteria; phylum Pseudomonadota; class Alphaproteobacteria; order Rhizobiales; family Xanthobacteraceae; genus VAZQ01. Next base: position 70,060 of record CAVWOV010000030.1, on the reverse strand, counting down.
GAAGGACCGGCGGTCAAGACCGCGTTCCGACTGCCCTTGGAGCGCACCGGCAAGCGTGCTGCGGCGGGCCTGACGATCTGTTCGTTTGATCAGCATGGACGCCTCCCTTACTTCGCCGGATAGCGGTTGACGCGATAGAAGGTTTGAACGTTCGCAGAGTTCGCGTTGTAGCGAGCCTTGCGTTTCTCATCGTTGGTCTCGGTGTCGGCCTGCGCACCACCAGCAAGCGGTCCAGAGGCGGCGGCCGCGACGGTCGCTCCAGCGCCGAGCGTGCGTAGAAATTCGCGCCGGCCGATGGTTGCTTTTGCTGATTTCTTCATTGTGGCACCTCCGTTGGTCTCCTTGCACTCCGCGCCGGTCACGACGGCAGCGCGAAGGCCTCGGTCTCGATCTCGATCAGCACCCGTCCCAGGGTGCCGACGCTGCGGTAGAAGTCGGCGGTCTCGGCCCGCTCCAGATCGGCGAAGAAGCGGCCGATCCACGGCACCAGATGCGCCTCGAACACGTCGCGATCGGCGCCCGGCGGCGCCGGGAAGCGTCGGCTCGCAAGTCCCGCCATGATCTCGCAGAGGATCGCCGCGTGGTCCTCGGGCTCGGCCTGACCGGCCGCGCGCTCGATGCCGAGCTTCGCCAGATGCTCGCGCAGCCGCGCCAGCGGCCGCTCATGCAGGAACCCGGTGAGATAATACGATCCGTAGGGCAGCAGTTCCCCGCGGCCCAGCCCGATGAAGAGGTTGAAGTACTCGCGCTCGGCGAGTTCCGCGCTGGTGCGGCTCGCGGCTTCCGCGAGCGCGGCATGCGCGAGCCCGAGCGGGCTGGCGTCGCCGCGCAGCACCGACAAGCGGCCAAGCAGATCCGAATCGGGCGAACGCGCGAGCAGAAGCGACAGAAGCGCGTATTCGTTTGCACGCGCGGTGTCGACGTCGGCGAAGTCATCGCCGGTGTCAGCCGGCCCGGTGTAAAGGTCCGGCCGCAACAGCACCCGGCTCACTCCGGTTGCCGCCTCAACCGTGAGAACCCGCTCCGCGGGAACATGGGACCAATTTGAAACCGACGGCTGTGAGATGCCTATTTTCCGCGCAAGCGCGCCAACGCCGCCGGCGGCGCGAATCGCCTCATCTAGTCCCGCGTCCCTCACAGCGTTCCCTTGGGCTTACTTTGATTATTATAGTTCTATTGTAGGCAAAGTAGCCCTCAGGCCGAGGGAGGGTCAATAGTCCGAGGCTATGGCGTGGGTATCACTTTGGTAGGGCTCGCCCGTGCGGGCGGTTGATAATGCCTTGATTGCTTTCAGTCTTTTGCGGACCTTGTTGCGATGCAGCAACTTCTTGGCTAGATCGCGTCAGTTCATCGCAGGCGGACAATTTATCATCGCTCTTCACGGGCTCATCTTGCGTGCTCCCAAGGTGTTCGGGATGCCCTGCTTGGGGATCGCCGGGCGGGCCGGTGACTAAATTGCTTGCAGGCTCATGCTCCGATGGCGCGTTTGGCTCCCCTGATATGGCCGCGGCCGTCTGCTCCGGCTCGCCCGAACTGCGGCGGCCACCCATCATGTCGGCCAAAGCCTGCCGAAGGTCGTCCGTCATCTCCAGCGGACCGAAACCCGGCGCCGAGCCCGGCGTGTTGAAATCCCAGTCGTATTCGGCGAGCCCGACAAAATCGCGGATCGCCGGGTCCAGCGCCCACGCGCGTTGAAGCGCCGCTCGGGTCAACTCGGACGGGACGCCGGGAGCCAGAAAGGCCCGCAGATCCGTCCCGGCCGAAATCGTGTCGAGTGACGGCAATTGGGTGAGATCGAACGCCGGCGGGGTTTGTCGGGCCGCCCCCGGCTGATCCGCCGGCGCGTTGCCGGCTGCGCCCTCGGTGCCGACCGGGCGCGCGGCTTCGGCCGTTGCCGGCATGGACGATGGCTTTGCCTCATCGGCGCTGTCCGCCGCCTGCTGTTTGCGCCGCGACCAGCGCGCGATGAAGTGCTCCGGGTCGTTCATTTGTCGCGCTCGCTCTGGATCGGACCACGGCGGCCCATGGCGTCAGGATTGGCGCGGTCGCGCTTGCGCTTGATGAACGGCCGGTCGACATGATGCTCGGTGATGAACGCGTCCACGACTGCGCGCACCGGTTCCGGCATCGCCACCACATCCACCAGGTCGTTCCCCGCTTCGGTCCAGGCCTCGCCCTCGGCTGGATCGGCCGTCACCGCAAAGAGGTCATAGGGCGGCTCGGCGCCGGTCGGCCGCAGCGCCACCCACAGCGACGGCACGCCGGTAGCGAGGTTGCTGCGGTAGTTGGCGGTTTCGGTGCGGTAAAGCTCGATGTCGACGGTGCCCGCATAGAACGTCGCGCCGTCAGCATCGGCCGACAAGGCGGTCCAGGGCGCCGCATCCGGCTGCCCCGGCAGCACACTCACGGGCTTCCAGGTGAAATCGATCCAGGGCGATTGCGCCTTGCGCCGCTCGACCACGACGCCGACCGCAATCCGCGCTAACGCGCCGCTCACGACACCGCCTCCAGATGACGGATCGGCAAACCGGTCACGAGATTCTGCGGCTTCATGCGAAGGACGCGCTCCGGTGTCATGGCCAACAACAGATAGATGGGCTCGCCCTTCGCGTTGTCCAGGACGACGTCCAGATCGCGGAAGGTCAGCCGGTAGAGCCCCACGATCCGGTCCCGCTCGCCCTCTTCAAGTTCCTCACCCTTCCACAGCGCATCGCCGATCCCGGTCGCCTCCGCATCGAGGCCGACATACCAGGCGAGATTGACGTTCTCAGCTTCGACCAGTGGCTCGACCGTGACGGCGACCGAAAGCAGATGCTCGACCCACCGTGCGATCACCGCGCTGAGCGCGTCATGCCCGCGCCGGCCTCCGGTGAGATCGAGCGCCATGTCGAACTGATCGCTGCGCTCCCAATAGCTGCCGGCGTTTTCGTCGTTGAGAACATCAATGTCGGTCGGCGACGGCAAACCAAGCATGGACACCAGCGGAGAGATGGTCTGCTTGCTGGCGCCCTCGACGGTTTCCTCGTCGGCCGCGATCAGGGAGCCGTCGTGCACGGTGAGCTTCTGCGGACGGAAGAACAGTTCCGCGGCCCGGATGATGTAAGCATCTTCGCACTCGTCGAGCATGTTGCGCAGGATGACGTGCACGAGTTGATTGACGAACAGCGGCGGCGTCTTGCCGACGCCATTGCGGATGAGCGAGAGGTAAGCCGCCTCGACGGTCTTGTGGCCGACGAGATGATCGCGGAAGGCCACCATCAAATCCCAGTTGTCGCGCGCGTCGGGATCGGCGATCGCGGCGATCTCGGAGGCGGCGACCGGCCGGCGCGGCTCCAGCAGCAAGGCGGCGTGCAACGTGCGCTCGACCACGCACGCGTCGGGCGGCGGACTCAGTTCCGGCCGCGCCAGATAGGCTTTGAGAAACTCATCGGTCACGAGCAGCCCGCCACCGTCGTCACGGTCGAGCAGATGGTGTCCGCAGGATAGCCAGAAATCCGTCATGCCAATACGCCTCGACGTGTTGTCCGTCGATCATACCACGCCATGATACTTGGCGCGGATACTCGGCGCGGCCGTGCGTTCACGCTGCTGCGAGGATTGCGGATTCGGCTCGCAGGTTTCTTGCGGGAGGGTCAAGAAAAGCGAATATTCGCGTCGTTCGCCTGACATCTTTGAACACGCAGTTTCTTCGCAGGCGCTGAGAACCTGGAGCCAATCATTGTTCGCAGTACCTGCCGCGGCAGCACACCCAGGCACCCATACCGGCAGCGGCCCGGCACATCATTGGGAACCCAGCAAGACCTGGGTTTTTGCCGTCGGGGTTTTGGCCTATCCGGGCGGCCAAGCCTGGCCGGAAGCAGGCCGGCGCGATGCCGAATTGATCGCGCAGCTTCAGGCCCGGGGTGTTCCGCCGGGCCAGATCACCTTCATAACGGACAGCAACGCAACCCTGGCGACGGTTCGGCAATCGTTCGATGCCGTCGTGGCCGCAGCGCCCGCTGACTCCACCTTGTGGCTTTACTTTGCCGGACACGGCACCAGACGCGAAACCGGCGTGAGCGAGTTCATGCTGTACGACGGGGGTTGGCCGCTTCCAGACGTATTTTCCACCATCGAACGTTGGTTCCCGGGAAAGACAGCGCTGCTCTTCGCCGATTGCTGCTATTCGGGCTCGCTGGTGACGGACGCAATGCTGCGCGCCGGCCGGGTGAGCTACGGCGCCATTACCTCGTCACTTGCCTGCACGGTGTCGACCGGCGCCTGGACCTTTACCGAATGCTTGATCGCCGGCTTGCGCGGGACGATCCCGCTGAGCGCCGACGGCAGCGGATTGATCACCTTCGCGGAGCTTGCTCGCTATGCCGAGCGGGAGATGGCATTCAACGACGGACAGCTTTCCACATGCGTCGCGGTGAACGGTTTCGATCCCGGCCTGGTCCTGGCTGCCGGAATGAGGCGAGCCCACCCGCTGATCGGTGAATATGTCGAAGCCCGATGGAAGGACGGCAAATGGTATCCGGGCCGGATCGAGAATGTGGATGGCAGCACGTTCTGGATTTGTTGGGTCGGCTACAAAGACAGCGCGAGTGAGGGAGTCCAGGCTGGCGACATCCGGCCATTCGTTCCTCAGCAGTACACCTCCGGGACCCGCGTCGACGTGGAATGGCAGGGCTCCTGGCTGCCCGCCGAGATACTGACCGGGCGCTGGGGCATGCACCTGGTGCATTACGATAATTTTGATCCGGTCTGGGATGAGTGGGTCTCCTCAAGCCGGATTCAACTCCAGCAGCAAGCGTGAGCGCCACGACGCTTCGAGGACTCGGTGCTATTCCGCCGGCTTGGCCCTCGCCAGCGACGCGAGGTCGATGCGCTCGCCAGGCTCCTGCTCTTCCTCGCCCTCGACATCGACGAATGAAAACGCCCGCATCGGCTTGCGCTCGCCGCGCGGGTGAAGGCTGCGAAATGCCTCGCGGATCGCGCCGTCCTCGAAAGTCCGGCGCACCGCGATCAGCGTATCGAGCGGGCGATCGCAGAGCGAGGCCGCGAACGCAACCTCCTCATTTGCCGCCGCGCGCGCGACCGCGAGATCGGGCGCGCCCAGCCGTTCGTGGAGCTGGCGCGCCAGCGTTTCGACGACGGCAGCGCGATCGTCCTCGCTGACCTCGACGATCTGCACCAGTGTCGACCAGCCGAACGACGCCACGCCGAGAAATCCGCCGCGAAAGGCGGCGCGCAGCTTGCCGTCGAGCGTATCAGGGTCGGCATCCGCGAACATGAAGGCGCCGGAAACCGCCCATTCGCCGGGCTCGGCCACACGCTCGAACACGAAAGTGTCCGATGGATCGAGGCGGATCGTGCGCAGCAGCTTCACGACGTGAGCCTCACGACCTGGGTCCGCCAGTGTTCGGATCAACCCATGACGGCTTCGCGAGCAACGGCAGCAGCGCGCGCCGCTCGGTCATGCCTCTGCCGAGGTGCTTCACCAACAGATCACCATTGTCGTCGATGCTGCGTTGCACACCGCTCTCGGGTGCGAGACGCGCCAGATAGTTTCGAGCGACCTCGGCAAATCCGTTTTCCTGCCAGCCGTCGATGGCCACCATCAGGTGGCGCGAAAAACTTTCGACGACACGCCCGGACCCGAACTCATCAAAGCCCTCTTCGTCGAGCGTCGACGACAACGGGCGCAGCCCCGGCTCCTCCTCACCCATCGCGACCGTGCGGATCATGCCGCCAAACACGAGCCAGGCCGGCGTCTCGTTTTCCTCCGCGCCGTCGGGCCAGGTGAGACGGCCGCCGCCCACGAGGCCACCATCGACCCTGATGGCGTCGGGCCAGTCGATATTGATCGGCTTTTCGGGCGGCGCGTGCGCCGCCAGCGCATCGCAAAGCGCATTGAGCCCGGCATAGAGCGCGCGCCGCGCCGTGCGCAGCGGCTCATCCGGTTCGAGCACGACGGCGAACTCGGCGAGATCGAAGCGGCCGACATAGACCAGAGTTCCGGCGCCCGCCTCCGCGGCGATCGCCTTCGCATGTGCGAACGCGTCGCCGACTTCGCGCAGCGTGATGAGATGGAACGGCGGCGGCAAGTCGAGCGCCGGCCTCGATATGCGCGTGCGGCTCCCGGTCTCACTCGGCATTGCGGTTCCCTGAATGGCGATTTTTCTTTGTAATCATTATAACTTGCGCTAGGCGGGTGGCCAGTACCGACCGGCCTCATCCTGAGGAGCGCCCGAAGGGCGCGTCTCGAAGGATGAGTCGCGGACACAACGTCCTTCGAGACGCGTCGTCCGCAAGTCGGGTTTACCGACTTGCGCATCGTTAAGTGGCTGATCCCGGGTAAACCCGGGATCAGGTGCGCACGCTCCTCAGGACGAGGCCCACACTCAAAGACCCAATGGCCGACAATCCGCGCAAAGTCCTGATCTGCTCGTGTGAAGACACGATGCCGCTCGATGCGGACGCGATCAAGCGCGGCTGTCGCGGCGCGAATGTCTTGGCGGGCCGTCAGCTCTGCCGTGCCGAGCTCGGCAAGTTTCGCACGGCGGTAGCCGATGGCGGACCGCTCACGGTCGGCTGTACGCAAGAAGCCCCGCTGTTTGCTGAGCTTGCGGAAGAAAGCGATGCGTCAATCACCTACGTGAACATCCGCGAGACCGCCGGCTGGTCGACCGACGCTGCGGCCTCGGGCGCCAAGATGGCGGCGTTGATCGCCGCGGCAACGGAACCCGCACCTGAGATTCCATTTGTCAGCTTCACCAGCGACGGCGTGGTCCTGATCTACGGCCGCGACGAGCAGGCGGTCGAAGCCGCCAGCCTGCTCAAGGATCACCTCGACGTGACCGTGCTGATCAAGCCGCCGGCCGACATCGCGCCGCCGCGCGTCACCGACTTTCCGGTGGTCAAGGGCACGATCCGACAGGCGAAAGGCTATCTCGGCGCGTTCGAGATCGTCGTCGACGATTACGCACAGCCGGCGCCGTCATCGCGCGGCGCGCTCGCCTTCGGAACCGCCAAGAACAACGCCGTGTCGCATTGCGACCTGCTGCTCGATCTCTCCGGCGGCGCGCCACTGTTCAGCGCGAGCGACCTGCGCGAAGGCTACCTGCGAGCCGACCCTGGCGATCCCGCGGCGGTGATGAGAGTCGTGGTCAAGGCCCGCGATCTCATCGGCACCTTCGACAAGCCGCGCTATATCACCTTCACCGAAGACCTCTGCGCGCATTCCCGCTCGAAGATCGTCGGCTGCAACCGCTGTCTCGATCTCTGCCCGACCGGAGCGATTGCGCCGGACGGCGATCACGTGACGATCGACGCCCATATCTGCGCCGGCTGCGGACAATGCGCAGCGGTCTGTCCGACCGGCGCCGCATCCTATGCGCTGCCGCCGGCCGATACGCTGATGCGCCGCTTGCGCGCGCTGCTGACGACCTATCGCGAAGCCGGCGGCACGCAGCCGGTCGTGCTGCTGCACGACGACGCGCACGGCACGCCGCTGATCGATGCGCTGGCGCGCTTCGGCGACGGCCTGCCGGCGAACGCGCTGCCGCTCGCCGTCAACGAGGTGACGCAGGTCGGCCTCGAAACCATCGCCGCGGCCCTGGCGTATGGCGCCGCGGCGGTGCGGCTGCTGTTGCGCGCCAAGCCTCGCCACGACACCGCCGGGCTGACAAGGACGCTCGCACTCGCCGAGCCGATCCTCACAGGCCTCGGCTTCGGCCCCGGCCGCGTCGCCACGATCGAGACCGACGATCCGGATGCGCTCGGCGAGGCGTTACGAACGATCGACTTAGCGGCCCCGGCCCCACGCCCGGCAAGCTTCCTGCCGGACGGCGGCAAGCGCGATGTCATGCGGTTGGCGCTAAGGGAATTGCAGCGCGCCGCGCCGGCACCCGGTCGACGTCATCGCATTGCCGGAAGGCGCGCCGTTCGGCGCGATCGAACTCGACGTCGAGGGCTGCACGCTCTGCCTCGCCTGCGTATCGGCCTGCCCGACCGGCGCGCTGCTCGACGATCCCGAGCGGCCGATGCTGCGCTTTGCCGAGGATGCGTGCGTGCAGTGCGGACTGTGCAAGGCGACCTGCCCGGAGAAAGTCATCACGCTCAAGCCGCAACTCGACTTCCGCGCCGCGACCGCGAGCGCACGCGTGCTCAAGCAGGAGGAACCGTTCCGCTGCATCCGTTGCGACAAGCCGTTCGGCGTCAGGAGCACGATCGAGCGCGTCATCGCCAAGCTCGAAGGCAAGCACTGGATGTACCAAGGCTCCGCACAGCGGCTCGAGGTGCTCAAGATGTGCGAGGACTGCCGGGTGATTGCCGCAACCGAGGCGGACTTCGATCCCTACGGCGCGCCGCCGCGGCCGAAGGTGCGCACCACTGAGGATTATCTGCGCGAACGCGAGGAAGAGGAGCGCAAGGGCAAGACGTAGGAAACGGGCGCTCTACCGTTCATTGACCTCGACAGAAATTTCGTGATGGCGGACTGCCGCTTTCTCCCACGGCCGCAGATATTCAAAGACAATGCGTCCCTTGCCGGCGGACACCCCCTCGATGCTCCAGCGATGGACCCCGGATGCGCCGACGCGCGCGCTCCCCGCAGGCGCCGAGAAACCGAGATCGTTGATCCGCACGATCGTCAGATTGTCGCTCTTGGTCTGGTCGATCTGCCATCGGAATCCGGTCGTTGGATTTTCGTCCAATTGAACCGTGGTCTGTTGGCCAAGTGAAAGCTTGATGGGCTGATCGGCCGCCTGCGTTGCAGGCGCCCCAAACGAGACCACCAAAAGCAGTAGCGCGATTGGCGCGAACGCAGAACGAAGCATGAGTCGCATTTTCATTACACCGGGGAAATGTAGCCAAGCGTGACGGGGCAATCGATCCTGTTCGGTGGGTCGGCGTCAAGCATCATTTGACGGGCCTGAGATCACCCCGGGCATGACGTGGATGGACGGCTCTTGTCTGCCGCTACCGCGGCACGGTCGCCTTTTCCAGAAAACGGACCAGCGCCGCGCGGTCGGCCGCCGAGCCGATGGTCTGTTCGGGCATCTTGGTGCCGGGGGTGTAGTGCGCGGGACCGATTTCGAACAGCTTCGATACCGTCTCCGGCGTCCACACGATGTCGAGCTTCCGGAGCGCTTCGGAAAAATTGTAGCCCGGCAGCGTCGCGATCTTGCGGCCGAAAATCCCCGCCAAGGTCGGGCCGGCGCGAATGCCGTCGTTGGCATTCAGGGTGTGGCAGGCGACGCAGGCACGAAAGACCTCGGCGCCCGGATCGCCCGCGAAGGCCGCGAGCGGATCCGCGGGCGTGCCCATCATCACGGTGCCGACCGGCTCGCCGGTCACCGCATCCCAGCGCCGGATCATGCGATCGGCGCCGCCGGTCAGCAGCGTGCGGCCGTCGGGAAAGAACGCCACCGACCAGACCGGCAGGCCCGGACCGACCAGCGTGCGCTCGAGCTTGCGGGACCCACGATCGATGATGGCAACCGAGCCACGGATGCCGGCCGCGGCGATGAGCTTGCCATCGGGCGAAATCGCGGCCGAAATGATCGGCGTCGTCCCCGCCTCGACGGCGCCTTTCAGTTCGCCCGCGTCGGAGAGAAAATACACCTTGCCGTCAGCGCCGGCCGCGATGATTTCGCCGTCGGGTGCGACCGCGACGGTGTTGAGCGGCGTCGGCAATGTCGCGATCACCGCTGCGCCGCCCGCCAGTGGCCAGATGCGCAGCGTCGCGTCATAGCCCGCCGTGACGAGCGCCGCGGCTGTCGGGCGTGAAGGCAACACCGTTGACGTTCTGGCCATGGCCTTCGAGTACGCGCGGCACGCCGCCAGCCAGCGGCCAGATGCGTGCGGTGTGGTCCCATGATGCGGACGCCAGCATGGTACCGTCGCCCGACACGGCGAGCGCCACCACCGGTGCGGTGTGACCTTCGAGTACGGATGAGGGCGCCGCCGCCCCTGGAGTCCAGATCGCAATGCGGCCGTCCTCGCCGCTGGTCGCGATGCGGCCATCCTTGAGCATCGCCACCGCATTGACGGCGCCTTCGTGGAACCGCAGCACCTGCTCGGCCGCGTTGCGCTGCAGCGACCAGCGGATCACCGCGGTGTCGAAACTGCCGGACACCGCCCTTTTACCGTCAGGCGAAATCGCGAGCGCGCGCACCGGACCGCCGTGACCGCGCAGTTGCGCGTACGACGGAGCGACCGAGATCAGCAGGAACGCGACAAGAGCAAGAACGCGAGACATCGTCACAAGCATACAACGAAATCAGGCATCGGCGGGGCGCATTCCGAGCGCGCGGATCTTCTCCCGGACCGTCTCGTCCTGCAGGGCCGCAAGAAACGCCTGCACCGCCGGGCGATCACGGCGCTTCTCGACCAGAATGAAATCGTAGTCCTCCGGCGCGATCGGCAGGAACCCGAGCCCATAGAGCCGCGCGACCGGCTCGATCGCAATGCCCCAATCGGCGCGGCCCTGCGCGACCGCGGCCGCAACCGCATTGTGCGATCGCGGCTGATTGCTATAGCCCGGCGGCCTGACGCCGCCCAGCAACTGGTCGATCAGCACGCGCGTGCCGGCGCCGGCATTGCGGTTGACCATCAGGCAATCGCCGTCCGCAAGCGCAATCTTGATCGCATCGGCTGCGGTGTGTCCGGCGAAGCGTGCATCGTCCAGCCGATACACAAAGCCCTGCATCCGCTGCCAGCCCTTCACCAGTGCGAGGCCGGGACTGAGCAGATGCGCGTTGTAGATGCCGGTCGCCGGATCAACGAGATGCGTCGGCGCCAAATCGCATTCACCGCGTTCGGCCGCGGCGACGCCGCCCTGGCTCCCGACCGCGATGGTGCGCGCCGTCAATCCGCGATCGGCGAGCGCGCCGAGCACGGCATCGAGCGCGACGCAATGGCTGCCCATCACGACGAGATCGGGCATCGTGGCGGTCTGCCCGATCAGCGTCACGCGCGCGCGGGTTCCGGCGTCGAGCGCATTCGCCAGCGCGTCGATCTGCAGGAAACCATCGGCCTGCGAGAAACTCGTGACCGATCCAGAACCCTTCGCGGTGGGAAATGCGATCGGGCCGTTGTCGCCCGCCACCAGCGCGACCAGCACGAATTCCTGGCGGCCGAGTTCGGACGGAATGCGCACCGGCACGTCGGCCTCGACCACGCGTGCCGCCTCGGGCGGCAGCCCGGCGCGGGCACGGATCACCGGCGCGACGAACGTATGGAAGGTAAAGATCGCGGAGGTGGGAAATCCCGGCAGCACCGCGAGCGGCTTGCCATCGATCACCGCGAGGCAGAGCGGCTTGCCGGGCTTGAGCGCCACGCCATGCACCAGGATGCCGGGCGAGCCGAGCTTCGACACAATGCGGTGGGACAGATCGCCCGCGCCCTTCGACGTGCCGCCCGACAACACCACCATGTCGCAAGTGTCGAGCGCGGTCCGCACGGCGCGCCGGAGCGCGATCTCATCGTCGGGGAACGCGCCGAACGGCACCGGTTCGCCGCCCGCTTCCGTCACCGCCGCTGCCACGATGGCGCCGTTGCTGTCATAGACCTGCGCCCGGCCGAGCGGCTCCCCCGGTGTGACCAGTTCGTCGCCGGTCGACAGCACCGCGACCTTGGGTTGCCACACAACGTCAACCTGGGCGACACCGCAGGCCGCCAACATGCCGATCTCGCGCGAGGCGATGCGCGTGCCACGGCGAAGCACCAACTCGCCGCGGGCGATATCGGAACCCGCATAGGAAATAAACTGGCCGGGCGCGACCGGGCGGCGCACATCGATGGTCGGCGGTGTTTCATGCTCGACCAGTTCGGTGTGCTCGATCATCACCACCGCATCGGCGCCGCGCGGCACGACGCCGCCGGTTGCGATCGTGGTCGCGAAACCGCGACCGACTTCGAACGAGGGCGCGTGGCCGCAGACGACGATCTCACCGTTGAGCGTGAGCCGCCGCGGTCCGGCATCCGACGCGCCCGCGACATCGGCGGCGCGAAGCGCGAAGCCATCGACGTTGGCGCGGTCGAACGGCGGGACATCGATCGGCGCCATCACGTCGTGCGCCAGCACGCGGCCAAGCGCCGCCGCGAGACTGACGGACTCCGCCGGCAGCGGCGTCAGATCAAGATGACGCGAAAAGCGCGCGCGCGCCTCCTCCGCGGAGACCACTTCGAGAAATTGCTCCTGCCGCGCGGCGCGGCGGATCGCGGTGAGAAACTCTTCAGGCTGTTCGCTGGGCTGTGGTCGCGACCGGTCGCTCATGGCCACGGTCTTATCACGACCTCGGCGCCCGGCGGATATCCCTCGCTGTCGGCCGGAATGAAAACCCAACCATTAGCCTGTACGAGTGCCGAGAGCGGCACATAGCCCGACGCTATGGGTTCCGCACCGCCGTTGTGCACACGCACCGGCACCACTTCGGCGAGCCCCAATGTGGAGGAGATTTTGCGGCTGAGCCTGGCCTCGACGGCAAGCTCGTCCTCGACGCTGCCGGCGAGGCGCGCCAGCATTTTCCGGCCGAGCAGGAGCCAAACCGCCAGCGCCGCATCGAGCCGTCCCGGCAGCAGGAGAACAGGCCGTGACCCAGCGAAGCCGAACGCCGCCCCCTCGCCCGGCGAGATCGCGATGCCGTGGACTTCGACCCGCCCGGCAGCCGCGAGCGATCGCACGCTGCGGTCCCGGCGACCGCTACCGGTGCCTCCGATGACGATCACCGCATCGGCATCCCCGCGGCCGAGCGCCGCCGAAAGATCGAGTGCGCTTCAGCACCCTGATCGAGCACCACCGCCCCCGCGGATTCGATCGCGCCCGCGACCATCGCGAAGATCGCGTCCAGCACGGCATCGCCAGCCGGCCGGGTCCGCACAAGCGCGGATTCGCGGGGCGCGTATCCTTACGTGCTCGATGCCCGCCGCCATCAGCACCGCCACATCGATCGGGCGTAACCGTTCGCCCGCGCGGCGCAGGATCGCCCCGAGTGCGACGTCGCCCTCTGCGGGCAGGACGCCATCGCCGGAAGCGACCGGGGCAACGGCCTCGTGCCGGCCGCGCCGCGCAACCACGAGATCAAGCGGCGCGACCGCGTCGGTGCCGGGCGGCAGCGGATCGCCCATATCGACGCGCGCCGGGGGAGTCACCAGCAGCGCGGGCGCGTAGCCCCCGGCGTCGGCGGTGTCTTCGGCCTGGAGCGCAAATCCGTCCCGCAGGGCGAGCGCCGAAGCGGGCAGCCCCGCGGGCGCGACGACATCGGCGGCAAGAACACCCGCATGCGCGGCCGTGACCTTGACGTCGCGCGGTTCGACTGCTGTCACGAGGGCATCGATGCGGGCCAGCACGTCCACTAGCGGGGTTAGCCGGGTGATCCGTTGCGGCGTTTCCGTTTCGTCATCCATCACGGCGCAATATATAGTGTCGCGTTCAGATAATGTCGCATGCGCAAATATGGTCGGTGTGTCTCGCCGGAGCAAACAGCGCAACGGATCGGTGAATTAGATCTAAAGTTATGCCGGAAAAGACCATCAATCTCCGCGGGCTCAAATGCCCCCTTCCCGCGCTGCGCGCGCGCAAGGCGCTGTCCGGCCTCAAGTCCGGTGATCTGCTGATCGCCGAGTGCACCGACCCGTTGACCGCGATCGACATCCCCAACCTGGTCAACCAGACCGGCGACACGCTCGTAGCCAACTTGCGTGATGGCAAGGTGCTGATATTCAAAATTCGCAAAAGCTAGAGTGCATCCTTATACCGAGATGAACTCCCACTCCGTTCGGCGCCGCGAAAGTATCTAGGCGTAGCACCAGGTTACTTCGGGATCATGCCGGCCTTTTCGATCACCGGCTTCCACCGGACATGCTCGTCGGCAAGGAACTTGCGGAAGGCCGCCGTGTCCATGGCATGAACCAGCATGCCGTCGGCCCGCATCCGCTTCTGGCTCGCGGGCTTCGAGGTCGCGACATTGACCTCACGGTTGACCTTGTTGGCAATGTCGTCCGGCAGCCGAGCCGGTCCGACCAGCGCGAACCAATTGGTTGCCACGACATTGTAGCCCAGTTCCTTGAACGTCGGGACATCAGGATAATCCGGCATGCGCTGCTCGGTCGAAACCGCAAGCGGTGTCACCGTGCCGCCGCGAATTTGGCCGGCCGCAGAGGTCACGGTCGGCGTTGCGAAATCGATGTGATTGGCGACGACGTCGATCAGGCTCTGAGCGGCGCCCTTATATGGAATGATCTCGAACTTGAGGTCCGCTTCGTGCCCGAATGACTGCGCCACCATCTGCCCCACGCTCGAGAGGCCCGATGCGCCATAGGTCAAAGGCTTGGGACTAGCCTTGGCCTTGGCGACGAACTCCTTCAGCGTCTTGACGTCGCTTTTCTTGCTGACGACGAACATGATCGGCGTGCCGGCGATGTAGGCGACCGGCGTCAGGTCCTTCATCGGGTCGTAACCGGCGTTCGGATTGGTGAGCGGAATGATGACGCCGAGCGACATCGACATGATGCCGAAGGTGTAGCCGTCCGGTTCGGCCGCCGCGACCGCCTGCATGCCGATGACACCGGCGGCGCCCGCGCGGGTCTCGACGAAGAACTGCTGCTTGTAGGCGGTGGTAAGTTGATCGGCGGCGAGGCGCGCAAGCTGGTCGGCCGCACCGCCCGGTGCGAAGGTGTTGATAATGCGCACCGGACGCGACGGCCAGTCGTCCGCCGAGGCAGCCGTGACAGAACTCGCCAGAATGAACAGCGCTGCGATAAGACGTTTCACTTTGCCTTCTCCATGATGGCCGGCGGCGCGAGCGCGGCGCTGCGTCTACTATATCCGGAATTCATTGCGTTTCTTCCCTTCCGATACGTTGAGGAACAATTCGTCGAGTGGCAACCGGCGCCGGATCGCGCCTTGTTCGTGTGAATAGGCGACGAGCCGCTCGAAATTGCGCGCATTGCGCTCGCCTAACCCGTATTCCCAGGGATCCTTGCCGAGAATTTTCTCCTGCTCCTCCCACGCCTCGCGGTACCAGGCGAGCGGGACAATCCGCGGGTTCTCCATCCGCCGCATGGCGAGCGTCTTCGCCTCCTCGAAGGCCTTGTACATGTTGATCGCCACCCAGGGATGCCGCTCGATGATCTCCTGCTTGATGCCGACCACGTGCATGATCGGAAAGATGCCGGTCTTGCGGTAGAACGCCATCTCCTCCTGTTTGTAGTTCGGAAACAGCCGCCCGACGCGCGGATCGCCCGACATCAGCGGCCTGATGAGGTCCGGCGACAGCAGTGCATCGATCTCGCCCGCCACCAGCATGTCCTCGAGCGAGCGATCTTCGGGAACTTGCGTGATGTCGAGGCCGGGCGGCGGCGTGAAGTCGACATCCTCGTCGAGCTCACTCAGCCATTTGATCGACTGGTGCGGCACGCCGTAATCGTGTTCGAGAATGCCGCGCATCCACAAGCCTGCGGTGAACAGGAAGCCCTTCGTCCCGACCTTACGGCCGATCAGGTCGGTCGGCTTACTGATGCCTTTCGAAGTGTTGACGAAGATGAAGCCGTGCCTGAACCGTCGATGCGGAAATACTGGAATCGCGCGGAACGGCAGATCCTGATCGCGCGCCGCGATATAGCCCGAGCCTGACACTTCCGCGATATCGAATTCGCGGCCGCGCAGAAAGCGCCAGTGCCGGGGCGATGGCCCCATGTCGGTGAGTACCGTGAGCTCAATTCCCTCCGGCCGCACGATGCCTTCCTTGAGCGCGCGCATGATCTCGTAATCGCCGCAGGCGAACGTGAGCTGAAGCTTACGGGGCATGTGGGCGTTCTTCCGTTTGCATGACAGGATCGCTGCAGTGCAGCGCGAGATCGACTTTCGCTAACCTGAAGAAAATCCCGCGGTGGATCAACATGCGGATCAACATGCGTGATGTGTTGTCACACACCCAGTGCCGTGGCGATTTATCATTGGTCGCGCCGTCCGGCGACCGTTAGGATCGCGCAACCAACGATAAGAACGAAAGGGAGGTCGCGATGGCCGGAATACGCGCCACCATGCTTGGACTGTTCGCCGCGGTCGTGCTGGTCACGGCGCCGGCACACGCTGAGGAGCCGTTCTACAAGGGCAAGCGGCTTTCCGTCTTGGTGAACTATGCGCCCGGCGGGCCGACCGACATCGAAGGCCGGCTGTTTGCCCGGCACATCGGCAAGCATATCGACGGCCAGCCGTCGATCGTGGTGCAGAACGTCGACGGTGCGGGCGGCCTGATCGGGACTACCTATCTGGGCGAGATCGCGCCCAAGGACGGCACCATGATGGGCTATCTCACCGGCGCCGCCGGCGTCTATGCCAATGACCCCGAGAAGCATCGCGTCGATCTGCGCACTTACGAGTTTCTCGCCTACCAGGCCGGCACGGCGGTCTACTACGTCCGTTCCGATACCCCGCCCGGCATGAAGACCGCCACCGACCTCATGAAGGCCCAGGGGCTGGTCTCCGGCGGGCTCGCGGCTGACAACTCAAAGGACCTGCTGATCCGGCTCACGCTCGACATCCTCGGCGTGCCGTTCCGGCACGTCACCGGCTATCGCAGCAACCAGGCGGCGCGTCTCGCGCTGCAACGTAACGAGATCAATCTGTTCGCCGAATCGCCGCCGGGCTATCGCAGCGTCGTCGAACCGAGCATGGTCAAGACCGGGCAGGTACTTCCACTCTACTACGATCCCAACTTCAACGGCGAAGCGCTGAGCGTGCCAAAGCAGATCGAGGGCCTGACCGTTCCGTCATTCCAGGATTTCTATCAGAAGGTAAGAGGCAAGCCGCCGTCCGGCCAGCTCTGGGACATCTATCTCGCCAGCCTTGCGATCAACGGCGCCATGCAGCGGCTGCTGGCGCTGCCGCCCCACGCACCGCAAGCCGCCGTCACGGCGCTGCGCACCGCCGTCCAGCGGCTCAATTCCGACAAGGCATTTGCGGCCGACGCGATGAAGGTCATGGGCTTCGTGCCGGACTATGAGGGCGGCGCCGAAACGAACGCGCGGGTTCGCAAGGTCCTCACCGTCCGGCCGGAAACCAGGACGTTCGTCGCCAACTATCTGAAGGTTGGAAAGCGGTAGGCCCACCGTTTCCAGCTACATCGTCAGGACGATCTTGCCGAAGTGCTTGTTCTCGCGCATGCGGGCGTGCGCCTCCGGCACCTGATCGAGCGGGAAGCGCATGTCGATCGGCAGCTTGAGCTTGCCGGCCGTGACGGCGTCCCACAGGTCGGCACGCATCAGGCGGCTGATCGCGCGCACCTCGTCGACCGTTCGGGTGCGGAACGTCACACCGATGTAGTCGATGCGCCGCAGCGCGTGCAGGTTAAAGTCGAAGTCCGCATTGGTGCCGGCGAGCCGGCCGACATTGACAATGCGGCCGAGGAGCGCGGTCGCTCGCATCAACGGTGTCACCAGAGGCCCCGAGAGCATGTCGACGACGACGTTCACGCCCTTGCCGTCGGTCGCCTTCAGCACCTGATCGGGCCAGTCCGGCTCACGGGTGTCGATCGCCAGATCCGCGCCGAATTCCTTAAGCCGCGCGCGCCGTTCCGCATTGGTCGAGGATCCGATCACGAGCTTCGCACCCATCAGCTTGGCGATCTGCATCCCCATCAAGCCAACGCCCGAACTCGCACCCTGGATGAGGACGCTGTCGCCGGGCTGCATGCGGCCGGCGGTGATCAACGCGTTATGAAGCGTGATGAGCGAGACCGGCAGCGTCGCCGCATCCTCGAAGTTCATGCCGTCCGGGATCGGAATGACGCGGCCCCAGTCGCTGACAGCGAATTCGGCGTAGCCGCCATTGCCCGAGCACATCACCCGTTCGCCCGGCCAGATGTCCTTGACGTCGGCACCGGTCTCGATCACCTCGCCCGCCCATTCGATGCCGATCGGTTGCCCGATCCCGCCGCCCGGTCCGTGTGGCAGGCCGCTGCCGGTGGTGAGATCGGCGCGATTGAGCGCCGCCGCCTTCACTTTGACCAGCACCTCGTTGGGTTTCGGCCGCGGCTGCGGGACATCCGCCACAACCACGCCCTTAGGGCTCGCAACGCCGGCTTTCATCGCATTGTCTCCTGGCTATCGTCTTGTTCCCACGAACCTCGTGCGCTCATGAAACTTGGGGGGCAGCTTGCTCCATCTCCACGTCTTTCCCAATACTGGCCATTGGGAGAAATTCCAAAGGCTTCTCCCAAGTCTCGAGCCGGCGCTCTCCCAAGGATGATGTTTTGACATAGACTTCGTCCGTCACACGCTCAATGTCTTCAATGGGAGCGCAGGGGCATGCTTCGGGATAGATACGACAACTCGATATCGACGTCGTCCACCAAAGCCCGCGATCTCTATATCGAGGCGGTGGATCGCCTGCTCGCCGGAGCGCCCGGCATCGTGGAAGGCTTCGTTGCGATCGTCGAGGCCGATCCGGGCTTCGCACTCGCTCATTGTGAGCTGGCTCGCGCCCGGCACATCATGGGCGATGCAATTGGCGCCCGCGCGGCGTTGGCCGATGCAAATAGGCTCACGGACGACCTCTCGCAGAGAGAGGCCTCACATCTGCATGTCATCGAGCTTCTCATCGCAGGCGATGCCATCGAGGCGTATCGCGCCATCCGCGCCCATGTGACGGAGTATCCGCGCGATGTCATCGTCGCCCAGACCTGCACCAGCATCTTCGGTCTCATTGGGCTCTCGGGTCAGCCGGGGCGGGAAGCCGAGTTGCTCGCCTATACGACGACGCTCGCGCCTCACTATCAAGACGATTGGTGGTTTCTCAGCCAGCACGCGTTCTCGCTGGTAGAAACCGGTCAGACCACGCGGGCCGCCACCATGGTAGATCGTTCACTCGCGCTCAATCCACACAACGCCCATGCCGCACACGTCCGCGCCCACGTCCACTACGAGGCCGGCGAGGCTGCGTCCGGGCTCGCCTTTTTGGATCGCTGGCTGAGTGGCTACGACAAAAAAGGGATCATCCATGGCCACCTGTCGTGGCACGTCGCTCTTTGGGCGCTGGAGCGGGGCGATGCTGATTTGATGTGGCGGACGGTCGACACCTGCATCGCGCCAGGCGCGACTTGGGGACGGCCGCTCAATGTCCTCTCCGACAGCGCTTCAATCCTCTTCCGCGCGGAGTTGGCCGGGCTCCCCGTGTCCGCGCAACGGTGGAAGGCGGTCAGCGTCTATGCCAAGCGCGCCTTTCCCAGGACCGGGATTGGTTTTGCCGATCTGCACGCAGCCCTCGCCCACGCCATGGCTGGCGACCGGGAAACTCTCGACGCAATCATCGCAACCGCAACGGGTCCGGCCGCCGACTTGGTTCGAGAAGCCGCGCAAGCCTATCGGGCTTTCGCCGATCGGGATTGGCTCGGGGCGACCAGGCACTTGATCACCGCAATGACGGATCACGCACGAATTGGCGGCAGCAGGGCGCAACGGGATTTGCTGGAGTTTACATTGCTTGCGGCCTTGTCGAACCAAGGGCGAACCGAGGAAGCGCAGGATTTGTTGGCATTGCGCCGTCCGATCATGGCGGCGGCCCATCCGGTGCGCGGCCTTTGACAGCATCGAAAGACGAACGCGAACGAGCCGATTCACTGACGAAGTGATGATGCACGGAGCGAGACTTGCAGCCAGTCGCCGGGATACACGCATCCCGGCGATGGTGACGATCGTTTCATGAAGGCATCGACGTCTTAGTTAGTCGATCGAGACATTTGCCGCCTTTGCGATCTCCGCCCACTTCCGGGTTTCGCCGGCCAGAAAGGCGGTGAACTCTTGCGGCGTGCCGATCCGCGGCTCGGAGCCGAATTTCGCCAACAGCTCGCGCACATCGGGAGACCGGAGCGTCTCATTGATGACGCCGTTGAGCTTGTTGACGATGGCCGGCGGCGTGCCGGCTGGCGCCACGATACCCGTCAGCAAGGTCGCGACGAAGCCCGGCACGCCGAGTTCGACCATGGTCGGGATACCCGCCTGGCTTTTGGCGCTGGTCACGCCGAGTGCACGCAGCTTGCCATCGCGGATCAGCGGCAACAGCACGACCGGGCTCTCGAACAGAAAATCCACCTGCCGGCCGAGCAGGCTGGTAATCGATTCCGCGCCACCGCGGTGCGGCACGCCAACGAACTCGATCTTTGCGAGCGATCTGAACATCTCGCCGGTAAGGTGCGTGACGTTGCCGGCGCCAGCATGCCCAAAGTTGAGCTTGCCGGGATTGGCCTTGGCGTAAGCGATGAATTCCGCCAGCGTTTTGGCCGGAAACGCCGAATTGACCACCAGGATCATGTAGCTTTCGGAGACGCTCGCGACCGGCGCAAAGTTCTTCGCCGGGCTGTAGCCGGGATTCTTGGAGACCGCCGGAATGACCGCAAGCGTTGAGGTATTGCCGAAGAACAGCGTGTAGCCATCGGCATCGGCGGCCGCCAAAGCCCTGGCGCCGAGCGCGCCGCCAGCGCCGGCGCGATTATCGATGATCACGTTCTGCCCGAGCGCTTGCTGCATCTTCTGTGCGAGCAATCGCGCCAGAACGTCGGTCTGCCCGCCTGCCGGCGCCGGCACGATCATCTTGATCAGCTTGTCGGGATATGTGCCTTGCGCATGCGCCGCCCCGGCAACGATGCCGACACTCGTCGCCACGATGGCCGATAGCCAAGCCAGCCGGATATTCATTTTCTTCCTCCCTTGTGTATATCAGCCAACGCGCTTGGTGCGCCGCGCCTGAGCAAGTCTACATCACAGCGAGCGCGCGGGAAGACGTGTGCTATCGTTTGATACGAACCGCAAGTGGGCACGCGCCCCAAGGAGATGATGAATGCCCGCACGGACCAAGCCACCCTTTCATGCCGACCATGTGGGCAGCCTGATCCGCCCCGACGCGCTCATCGCCGCGCGGGAGCGAACCGAGAAGGGTGAGATGTCCGCCGCCGAGCTTGCGAGCATCCAGCATGCCGCCATCAGCGACGTGGTGCGGATGCAGGAAGACCTGGGTCTCAAGGTGGTCACCGATGGTGAGTTCAATCGTCATTCCTGGCACCGCGACTTCATGCTCAAGTTCACGAACGTCAAGCTTGTCCCCTCGAAGATGAAGGTGCGCTTCCATACCGCCGAGGGCGAGCGCGACAACAGCGCACCGGCGCTCCACGTGATGGGCAAGCTCGCGCGTCCCACCGGCGGCGGCATTTTTGTCGACGACTTCAAGTTCCTGGCTTCGGTCGCACGGGCGATGCCGAAGATCACCATTCCGTCTCCGAGCGTCATGCACTTCCGCGGCGGGCGCGAGGCGATCGACGCCAACGCCTATCCGGATCTGGCGGCTTTCTACGACGATCTCGCCCGGCTCTATCGCGAGGAAATCGCCGACCTCGCGCAGGCGGGCTGCCGCTACCTGCAGATCGACGAAGTGAACCTCGCCTATCTGTGCGACCCCGAATTGCGCCGGCAGGTCGCCAACATAGGCGAGGACCCCGCAACGCTGCCCAAGACCTACGCGCAACTGATCAACGACACCATCCGCGACCGGCCCGCCGACATGACGGTCTGCATGCATCTCTGCCGCGGCAATTTCGCCGGCGCCTGGGTGGCGGAAGGCGGCTACGAGCCGATCGCCGACCTGCTGTTCAACGAGATCGACGTCGACGGTTATTTCCTCGAATACGACAGCGCGCGCGCCGGCTCGTTTACGCCGCTGCGGTACCTGCCCAAGGGCAAGGTCGCGGTGCTGGGTCTGGTGACAACCAAGAGCCCGCAGATGGAAACCAAGGACGAGCTCAAGCGCCGCATCGAGGAGGCCGCGACGTACGTTTCGCTTGATCAGCTTGCCCTCTCGCCGCAATGCGGCTTTTCCAGCGGCATCGGCGGTAACACGATGGATGTCGCGCGCGAGGTGGAGAAACTGCGCCTTGTGGTCGAAACCGCCCGCGAGGTGTGGGGCGAAGCCTGATTGCGCTAACCCCCGCGTCAACTCCCGGGCCCTGCAAGGTGCCGGCGCCGATACCCCAAACTCCTCCCTTGTGGAACGCGCGCCTTGTGGAACGTGCGCTTCGGCACCCGCTGGACACATGTCGGTCCAATCTCCGCCGCAAGTTTGGTCTAGCCGTGGGCAAACGGGACACGGCTTCCGATTCGCTAGGGTGCGCTGATCGCGATGCGGGAGCGAGGCCGGCCAAGGGGGGATGATGCACTTCGGATTTAGCAGATTGACGTTTGCCGTGGCGGCGGTGCTCGCAACGCTCTGTCTGGCGCCACGAGCGCAGGCCGGCTCGGGCATGGAAATCGACGCTAACGTGCGCGCGACCATGGGCGACTTCTTCCGCGAGGTGCCGTCCGGGCGGGAGGTTGCCAACAAGGCGGTGGCCATCCTGGTCTTCCCGACCATCGTCAAGGCGGGCTTCGGCATCGGCGGCGAATATGGCGAAGGCGCCCTGCATATTCGCGGCCGCACCGGCGGCTACTACAACATCATTTCGGCCTCGATCGGATTTCAGTTCGGCGCGCAGGCGCGATCCGTGATCATCATGTTTATGACGGACACGGCGCTGGCCAAATTCCAGCGTACAGACGGTTGGAAGGTCGGGGTCGACGGCTCGGTCGCGATCATCACGGTCGGAGCCGGTGGCCAGATCGATACCAACAGCATCCGCAGCCCGGTGGTCGGCTTCATCTTCGATCAGAAGGGGCTGATGTATAATCTGACGCTCGAGGGCTCCAAGATCAGCCGCATCGATCGGTAGCCGCCGCACTTTTCCAGAGCGGGAATCGAACGTCAGGACTCCCCCGACCCCGCCGCGCGCGCGTGAGTAGACCGGTCCGTGTCTGTTAGCCTGTCCCTACAAGACGCGACGAGCAACGAACGCATCGGTGTTTCGGCCCGATGGGCTGAGCCGCGCGACGGCGTCGGCAGCGGGCCGTACACGCACTATCGTGCTGACTACAACGACGGGCAGAACGCCATCTATTCCGGTGGCGGCAAGGAATCGTTCCGGCTGGTGCCAATCATCCCGATGAAGTAGCGCGAAGCATCAACAAAAGGAGCCGTCATGGCCGCAAGTCCCATTGCGTCGCCGCGCAGCCAAGTCCGCGACAACGCGGATGTCGAGATCGTGCTGCATCCGATTCCGAGCGCCGGCAGCGCACCCTACATCGTGGTGTACGGTCCCGACCGGCATCTGTGGTTCTGCGAAAGCGGCACGTCGAAGATCGGTCGTTTCGATCCCGACGGCGGCGGCTTCACGGAATTCGACATCCCAACTCCGAATGCCAAGCCGATCGGAATCATTCCAGGTCCTGATGGCGCGCTGTGGTTCTGCGAGAACGCCGGCAACAAGATCGGCCGCATCACCGCCGCGGGCGCGATCACCGAATTCCCGCTCGCCACGCCGGGAGCAGGCCCGGACGGTATCGTCGCCGGCCCCGACGGCAATTTGTGGTTTTCGGAAGCGCATCTCAGCCGGGTCGGGCGCATTACCCCGAAGGGCGAGGTGACGGAGTTCTCCAGGGGCCTCACGCCCGGCTGCCGCCCGCTGTCGCCCGTGGTGCGCGACGGCGACATCTGGTTCAGCGAATACGAAGCCGGTCAGATCGGCCGAATCACCATGGATGGCCGGGTCACCGAGTATCCGATTCCGACGCCAAACTGCGAACCGCGCGCCATGGCGGTGCATCCCGACGGCCACATCTGGTTCGTCGAGACCAAGGCCAATGCGCTCGGCCGCATCGACAAACAGGGCCGCATCACCGAATGGCCGGTGAAGACGCCGGACGCTTCGCTGCGCGGCGTCTGCGTCGCGCCAGATGGCGATCTCTGGTTCACGGAAAACTTCGCCAACAGGATCGGACGTATGGCGCCGGATGGTCGTGTGATCGGCGAATACGAAATTCCGGGAGAAAATTGCGGCGCGCGCGCCATCCTGGCGATCCCGGACGGGCGAGTGTTCTTCTCGGCGCACGACGCCGGCGCGATCGGTGAAGTCATTCCAAGATAAACAATGATGCCGGTGCTGAACCACCCCCACCCCGACGCGCTACGCGCGCCGACCCTCCCCACCGCTCGCAAGCGCTCGCGGGAGGAGGGTAAGCTGCGGCAACACTGCCTGAATAAGTCCACTCCGTTGGAGCAAAGAACTATGCCAACAGATCCGAGCCGCACTCTTGAAGACCGCATCCGTACGATCGAAGACCGGCTCGAAATCTACAATCTGATCGCTAGCCATCCGCCGAGCGCCGACACCGGCGGCAAGGATCACATCGCAGCATGCTGGGTCGAGGACGGTTCCTTCGACCGCGGCGAAGGGCTATCGAGCCCGCGCGGACGCATGGCGCTTTCCGAGCAGGTGGTGAGCCCGGCCCATCAGGCCGCGATCGCGGGCGGCCTCGCGCATTTTACCGGGCTGCCGTTCGTCAAGATCGACGGCGACACCGCGACCGTCATTTCCTACCTGCAGATTCTCGTGCCGCAGACGCAAGGTGATCCCGTCGAGGTGCCGAACCACGGCAGTTCCAAAGGCTTCCGCGTGCACCGCGTAGTGGCGAACCGCTGGGAGTTGGTCCGCACCGCGGAGGGCTGGAAGTTCAAGCACCGCTCGCTGCGGCTGCTGGACGGTACGGAGCCGGCGCGGAAAATTCTGCAGGGCGCCTTGCGACAATCGGCCGGAGGCTGACCGTCCGCGTATCAATTTGCCGAAGCCGGCCGGAAGCGACGCGCTCAAAACCGCGCCGTTGGATTTGATCCTGCGAAGGAACCGGATGAGACCCTGCAACATCAACAAAGGACTTGATCAACAAAATACTTGATCAACAAAAGTACTTGCAGACAAAATTCTTCAGCGAACTTATCGGGTTCTCAACGGTCGTTGGGTTTGCCTGCCGGGCGGGAGGGCTCCCGTCCGCTACGACATGACGGCCCTTCTTGTTCGGCGCCTTTTCGGCAATCACCATCGCCCAGAAAATCTTGTACCGCGTTTTTTCGTTGCGGGCGAAGGCGACCCCGACGCTGTCCGCCCTGGCCTTTAACAAGTTGGCGTTGTGACCCGGCGACGCCTGCCAGGTGCGGAACGTCTCGGCCCATGTCTTTGTGCCGGCCGCAATATTCTCAGCCGCCGTTTCCGCGTTCACCGCAGAGATGCGGGACGCGAACGAGCCAGCAACGCTGTGATCCATGATGCCGGAGGCCGCCATGGCCTTGGCCTGCCGCTCCGCAATCGCCGTGAGCTGTGGATCGGTCTTGACCGCCGACAGCCCGTGCGCCCGCCTGTACCGCGAGATCGCATCGGCCATGTTTTCTGCATGTGCCAGCGTCGAAGTGGTGGCTATGGCGACAGCCAGCCAGAGCGCCTTCATCGCTTCCCCCGTGTCAGCCCCTTCGGATTCACGCCTTATCCGTCGGGTGAGGCAGATGTGAGGCTAGTGCCCCGCGCGATCGAAGAGCGCACAACTCTTGTGGCAACTCGTTCAGGGCGGGCGGCCACGTGCAGCCCCTCGCTGCCGCCGCTACGACGCTCTCACGCCGCTTCCTTCTGCTCGGTTTCGCCATGGCCAGCGCGTGGTGTGCTGGTGACGTTGACCGATGTCGTAAATGTCAGGTCACAACACTCACAGTGCCATTCGCTCACCCCGCGGCTGTGCAGACCACCGCGAGCCGGAAGCTGATACCTGCACCGCACGCAAGATACCCCGAACGCAACGTTATTTTTGAACATACGCATTCCCCACCACATCCCGCGCGGGCGCATACTGGTCGACTGTGGAGAGATAAAGGCGCAGGCGGTGGACTTCAGAAATGCCGTCAGGTGACGTGTTTGGAATACCAGGACGCGTTCTCGAGTACCGGGTCAGCCGGCGCGGTCAATCGGCTGATCGAAGGTTAGTGGCGAGCATGTGCCACCGACATGAAAGCTGAGATCATCCGCCTCAATGGTAAAATCGGCGACGCCAGGGAACGGATTGCCCGGATTTCCGAGCAGATGATGTCGACGCAGTCGGGAAGGGCGCAGTCGGGAAAAAGGCCTGGGCGAAAGACGAAGCCCAATAGATCAGACCTAAGAACCTGATCTATCGGGATGAATTGGTTGAGGGAAAAGGACTGGCAGCTAACGTTCTCCGATTTTCTGAGTCCGCTCATCGCTGGAGGGAGAGCGACTGGCAGCTAACCCTCTCCAAAGTTGGAGTGTCCAATTCTCCACACGGGAGAGCGACTGGGATCCAACGTGTCCGTGGGAAAGCCAAATGAATTACGCAGTTCCGGTTCAACATCTCTAGCGCCCTATCGTAAACGCGATGCTGCATCGGACCGCGATCGGATCGAATTCTAGCTGCACGGCAAGAGGACGCTGACGGCGCTTCGCAAACTCTGAGGCCATCGTTCTGGCGACCCCAGTGCGGTCGCGTTCCAGTTATGAGCGCGAATCAATTCTCCCAGCTCGCCGCCGCCCCTTGGAGAAATTGATGACTGCTTTGAGCATTGTCGTTCATGGATCGCTCGAGGCTACGAGGCAATCGGGAAGATCACCGTAAAGCAGGCTCCGCGTCCGCTTGGATTGGCCCCCGCGGCAACCGAACCATCAAGTTGGGATGCAAGGGTGACCACCAGTTTCATGCCCAGGCCCTTTCCTGAGCGCGTCGGATCAAAGTCCGGGGCAAATCCTGGGCCCTGGTCGCATATGGACAGCTCAAGTCGGCCGTTTCCAGAGGGCGCCAATCGAACTTAAATCTCTCCGGTGCCATGCTTTGCGGCATTGGTGACAAGCTCATTGACGATCAATCCGATCGGCTGGATCTTTGTCGTCGGGACGATGGCCTCCACCCCTTCAACACTAACCGTAACGCCCAAAACATCTGACAGGTCCGCGCATATACGTTGGATGAATTTCAAGCAGCCAACGCGCTCACTGGGTTCATTTGCATAGAAGTGCTTGTGAACGCGTGCAACCACCATGACTCGATCTGCAGCCAGCTTGAGTTGCGCTGAACTCTCTGGGGAAGTCGTGCGACCTTGCATAGCAAGCATTCCGCTCACGAATTGCAGGCTATTCATCACACGATGGTCGATTTCGTGCGCGAGCATGCGAGCTCGGTTGACCGCTCGCATTGAGGACAGCCTAAGTTCCAGCTGATCCATCACCACCGAAGCCAAGTCTTTCAAATCGTCAATCTGGCCTTGGTCGATCGTGCGCGGCTCTTTGTCTATGACGCAGAGGGTGCCGAGGTTGTATCCGTCGGATGTCTGCAGCGGGATTCCCGCGTAAAACCGCAAGCCAAAGTCGCTGGCAACTAATGGATTGGCGAGCGACCGGATATCTTTCGACGCATCCGGCAAAATGTGAGGGATGTCGGAGAGAATTGCCGAGGCGCAAAGACCAGGATCACGGCCGATCTGTTTGACGTCTAATCCGTGGTGGGACTTGAACCAGATGCGATCCTCATCGACCACGCTGATGATTGCAATAGGCACCCCGAAGCGTCTTGCTGCGATCGCTGTAATGCGGTTGAACGCGCCATCGGGTGGAGTGTCCAACACATCGTACCGCCGCACCGCGGACAGACGTTCCGGTTCGTTTGCAGGAATGATCGAGAAGTCACGGTTGGCTGCCACGTTCGCTATTCCCTCAAATGCCCCTGTGTTCGACTGTTCGCCGGACTTCAGACGTCTCAGTTCATCATAAGCGTGACCCGCATGATGAACTCAACGCCCCGGGCGGCCGGCTGGCCGGTCAAAAAAGCAAGTAAAAGTAATAAGATAGCCGCTCCAGCGGTGCAATGGCATAGCCTCCTCATCCCCCGTAGCCGCCAAACATCCGATAACGACAATTCTCTGGGAAAGTTCCGCAAACGCCAGCCCGGTTGACGTGCGGTGATCGCGTGCTTCGAAATAAGCTGAGCGTGAGGAAGCTTTACGCCCGCCCCATTGAGCCATATCGGCCTCTCACAAGCTACGGTATAATTCCGCGGGGTCACGACGCCGCCGATCGCGCCGGTTTGTCCAGCTTCGAAGAGCCGATGTAACCGGTCATGTAGATTATCGTTGGTCGAGACTACACGGGCTGGAACCCGGTGCGATCAGCAACGTTGGCTGATCGGGCAAAGGAACCGGTCATGCTTTGGAGTCGGCGCATCAGGGTATTGGCTCTGGTTGTGGTGACGGGGGCAATTGCATTGGCGGTTATGGGGATTTGGGCGCGACATGCGCCAGAGCATTCCGCGCCGGTCATGATCGTCCTTCGCGGAATCGCCGACCCGGATCATCCGCGTGGGCAACTCGATGACCAATCAGCGCTCGTATATGCGCGTCGTACCGGATTCAAGGGCGAGGTACTCGATGTTGCCGGCAATACCGGTCCTGAAAGCGAGCAAGTAAAGATGGCCCTCGATCGCATTCGCCGCGACCAAACCGTTGCCGCGATCTATGGTTTCTCAGGCGGCGGCTACAATGCTCGGACGATCTGGAAAGAACTGACTGCTGCTGAGCGCCAGCGCATCCGCAAGCTGGTTGTGATCGGATCCCCGGGGGTAGCGAAATCGGACTTCGCAGAAGCCTCGGACGTACTCATCAAATCTGATCCGCCCGAGGGTCACATGGCCGGGCCCAAAGCACTCCTTGAAATCCCTCGGCACCAGTACCGCGGCGGGCGGCTAAGCCTACAAATTTTCCGGAAAGTTGATGACCGACGACAATCAACTGCACGGGCCTCACTCCCGAAGGCTCCATTATTGTTCAGTTGCATCGGTTTTGGTAACGTGACGAAGGCAACCTCTCGGAGCTTCCATGTTTCGCAAAACAAGTATCGCCGTGGCAGCTATCTTTGCAGCCGCCGCAATATCACCGAACGCCGATGCTGCATCGGGACGCGTCAAGCGTGACAAGAAAGAAATTCGCCAGGATAAAAAGGAGATCAAGCAGGATCGCTCGCAGCTCGCGAAAGATCGCGCGTCAGGCGATTCAGCAGCGGTTGCTCGCGACCTTAAAGAGTTGAAAAAGGATCGGAAGGAGCTAAGCGCGACACGGTTCTTGCGATTTTGCACTCTGAAGTTGGAGTGTCCAATTCTCCACATGGGAGAGCGACTGGGATCCAAATCGTGCATTGAAAACACTGCCAAATTCGGTCCAAAGAAAATTGGCATTATCACTCGCACATCAAGTCTGACTTTCGGAAAATTGCTCGCTAAGGTCTGTTCGGTTCTCTAAGGCGGACTCACGGCTTTG
Source organism: uncultured Alphaproteobacteria bacterium (assembly GCA_963756715.1). GTDB lineage: Bacteria > Pseudomonadota > Alphaproteobacteria > Rhizobiales > Xanthobacteraceae > VAZQ01. Next base: position 40,854 of record CAVWOV010000030.1, on the reverse strand, counting down.
CACTTCGAAGGCTCACGGGGCGGGCTTAGCGGGCAAGGCGATCCTTATTGATTCTAATCGTGACGATAACGCCTTCTGGAAGCCATTGACGGTCCAGCGAACCGCCAAGTTGTGCCGACATGCTGCGCGTGACCAATTTGCTCCCGAAGCCTCCCGCCCCTTCCGGTTCAGTAACTGGCGGACCGCCGCGCTCTGTCCAAACTATCGCGATCTCGGTGCTAGGAAGCGCGCAAGAAACGTCAAGCGTGCCATTCGGCGACGATAAGGCACCGTATTTCAGAGAATTAGTTGCTAATTCGTGGACCACCATGGCGAGCGTGGTAGCAGACGCTTCGCCAACTCCCATGCGCGGGACGGAAACACGAATGCGGCCGCTGAACGCGCCTAGGTCGTCATAGGGGGCTAGCAAGACGGTAAGCAGGTCGCCAAGCAGCGCCGCCTTTCCCTCATGTCCAGGCAGCGGGCGGATAAGATCGTGCGCCCGCCCAAGTGCTGTCAGCCGTTGCGTGAGTTCACGGGCCATCTCAACCGTCGTAGTCGTCGAGCGGGAGGTGATCGCCGTTAGACCGGACGCAATAGCCAATAGATTTTCACTCGATAACTCATTTCCCCGGCAAGCAGTTCATGACCCTCTTCGGCCTGCTTACGTCCGGTCACATTAATAAATACTCCGCGCATCACCCGATCGCGGATGCCGACGTCGTCGCCTTGGCCCCGCGCGGAAACCCAGCGGATTTCATTTTCAACAATGATGCGAAAATCGATTTCATAAGGGCCAACAATGGCGCGCGTAGCGGAGAAAGCGGCCCTGACTCTTTCGCGATCAGCAGGATGAATATGGGCCGACAAATCTTCGAAAGTTACCCTGTCGCTTCTTGGGACGCCCCACAGGTCGAACGCCCGATCGTCCATCGTCAATTCGTCAGAATCGACATTCCACGTCCAAAGAGTTACGCCCGCGGCGACGATCGCAAGTTGCAAATGTTCAAGGTCTGAAACGTGTGCTTTGGATAATTCGGGGGGCACGGACGGTCCTTTTCGGCACAACGCAGCGTCAGTTTGCAGCATTTACCGGTATGCGGCAAGATTAGGTGCCACCCGGGGCCGCCGGCTTTTTACATCCTTTGCCCGACGGTGCGTGCCTTTCAGGCGATTGCCCGTTCAGGCCCGAGATCCGACCTCGGCCAGTCACCAGCTTCGTTCTCGCTGGCTTTGACGGCCCGCAGAGCACATTGTTTTCGCGTGCGATCACGTAGCGCTCAGCGCTGCCAACCGTCTGCATGACACAACTCCAATGTCTCCGGTGGTGGAGCTAACTAATGAAGCGGTGAACCCTGGTCGTTCTGACCGGAACCGCGGTTTCGAGATGTCAAAGGGCCCCGAACCCTATTCGGACGAACGGACGAGACTTGAGCCTGCCTGTCGAGCGTACGCAGGGCATCCATGATTTCGTCGAATTCAACAACTCGCCCTGTCGGAGCTTTTCGCAAAGCGGGCGCAGCCTCAATTGCGCAGGCGTCCGATGCCCAGGATGCAAGAATAGCTCTCTTCTCATTCAACGAGAGATCAGGATCATTCACCACATCTGACGGGCGCTCGAACACCTGCGATGGATGCACCAACCCGTCGACGTCGAAAATGAGATTGGGTCCATTTGGCTTCCGTTCCATCGTCTCCTCCTCTTACCTCACATTGATCGCGCGTGGTTTCGCCTCCTCCACCTTCGGCAGGGTCAGCGAAAGGACGCCGTCCTTTAGTGCGGCCTCGATCTTTCCCTGATCAATCTTGCTGGAAAGTTGGAAGCTCCTGGAATAGTGCCCGATGTTGTATTCGATATGGAGCGGCTGCAGACCTTGGTATTTCGAGAGATCAAGCCGACCTTCGACGCTTGCGTCCCAGGACGTGGTGGAAATTGAGAGGAGCGCGGGCTATGCGGAGCGCATCATCACGCGCAGCATAGACCGCGCGGGCCGCGGCTGAGGCGGCCACTGCGGCGTGTTCGGTAGGGTTGAATTGGCAATTCGACCTCTACAGGGAGCACGACCGCAATGACCGACGAGAGAATGGCGCTCAAGGCGCTGGTTGAGAAGACCTCGGATGCTGACATCCTGAACGAGATGATCGGCTTTGCTGCTAACCGGCTGATGGCGATTGAGGCTGACACACTGTGCAAGGCTGGCCGGCACGAGCGCACGGCTGATCGTATCAACTACCGTAACGGGTACCGCGACCGAACGTGGGAAACCCGCGCCGGGACGGTCGAGCTGCAAATTCCGAAGCTGAGGAAAGGCTCCTACTTCCCGGTCTTTCTGGAACATCGGCGGACCGCGGAAAAGGCGCTGATCGCGGTGATCCAGGAGGCCTACGTCCAAGGCATCTCGACCCGCTCGGTTGACGACCTGGTCAAGGCCATGGGGATGACCGGGATCTCGAAGAGCGAGGTGTCCCGGCTGTGCGCCGAGATCGACGAGCGGGTCCAAGCCTTCCTCAACCGTCCGCTCGAAGGCGACTGGCCCTACCTTTGGCTCGACGCAACCTATGTCAAAGTGCGCCAAGGCGGCAGGATCGTGTCGGTTGCGGTGATAGTCGCTGTCGCCGTCAACGCGCAGGGACGGCGCGAGGTGCTCGGCATCACCGTGATGCCGTCGGAAGCCGAGACATTCTGGACCGAGTTCCTGCGCTCACTGACGCGCCGGGGCCTGCGTGGCGTCAAGCTCGTCATCAGCGACGCGCACGAAGGGCTCAAGGCCGCCGCCGCCAAAGTGCTCGGCGCTTGCTGGCAGCGCTGCCGTGTCCACTTCATGCGAAACGCGCTCGCCTGCGTTGGCAAGCGCAACCGAGCTATGGTTGCAGCCGCGCTGAGGAACGCTTTTGAGCAGCCCAACCGTGAGGCATCACGCGCGCAATGGACCAAGCTGATCGATGCCTTTGCCGAAGCGTCGGACTGGGGACCATGCCATGATGAGCCATACCACGAAGCCTGATTCTTCACAGCCTACAGCCGAGATGGCTGTTGATCTTTTCGACAACTGGCTCGATCCGATCGAGACCGAGGTGCGTGCTCGGCGCGTGACTTCATTGAAGAGCTGATCCGCGGCGAGCTCGACACTGTGCTTGCTCGCCCGCGTTACGGGCGGAGCCAAATGGCCGGCGATGAAGCGAGTGCGGACGTTACCGGCCACCGGCACGGCCGCCGGACGCGGTCGCTGACCGGCACATTCGGCACCGATCGAGATTGCGGTGCCGCGCGCCAGGCTGAACCACGACAATAGCTCTCGCGGTCCCCGCCGTTCATTTCTTCAGCGTCGCGCTTGAAATCGCATCACCAACGCGTGCTTGCACCTTAGGATCGTTGAAAGGGTCATCGAGGTCATGGGGCCGCTGGGCGCCCGGATCGTGAAGGAAGACACCAGCAGGGTGGTTCCGACGAAAATCCTTTTGCCCGGTGACTTTAAACCAATATCTCCGAATAGCTTGCGACAATGCGCGGGTAACACTAGTCATGACTACGGCTTTCTCTTCGTGACCAGGAGTGAGTACAAGTAGTTATCGGCAGCAGTTGGCGCATCGAGAAGCCGCGGAGCAAAAGGCGCCCTCCCTACTATGCGCTCGCCTGTCCTAGCTCGAGTGAATCAACGCTGGGGTGGATACCTGCACCCGCGGCTGCGCGCGAACCCTGGCAAAAGCCGCTGCCAGTTCGGCTTGTGTAAAGGGCTTCGGAATCATTTCGAAGCCGCTATGTTGCTGCGCGCTTGGTAGTAAGTTGCCCGGGAAGCCGGAAGTTACCAAGATAGCGATCTCCGGACGGGTGCGCCGTATCTCAACCGCCAACTCGAAACCGCTCATCCCTCCCGGCATGAGAACATCGGTGAATAGGATATCGATTTTCGGATCTTGCGCGAGAGTGGCCATTGCTTCGGCGCCCGTGCTCGCCGAACAGACCGAGTATCCAAGTTCCTCGACAAGTTGGGTGGCGACCTCGCGCAATTCGTCATTGTCTTCGACGACAAGAACTTTGCTGAGCCCCTCTTCCGTGGTGGCGGTCTTCGCTGGCTCGTTTGATACGAGTGCTTTAACGGGCTCAGTCCAAGGCAGGTACAAGCGTACGATCGTGCCTTCTCCGGCTACACTTTGAATAGAGATGTGTCCGCCTGATTGCCGGGCAAATCCATAAACTTGACTCAAACCGAGCCCCGAACCCTTTCCCACTTCTTTGGTTGTGTAGAACGGCTCGAATACACGCGCGAGGACCTCCTTGGGCATCCCGGTCCCGTTATCACTCAGAGTGATAGTCGCATACCGGCCTGGCGCAATCTCCCCCAATTCGGTGACAGGATCAGCGTCCAGCAAAGCGTTCTGCGTCGTTATGGAAACGATGCCGCCGGTAGGCATCGCATCTCGCGCGTTGATCGCCAGGTTAAGAACTGCCGACTCTAGTTGATTTGGATCGGCACGGCAGAACCAAAGGTCAGGGGCCAAATCTAACCTCACGTCGACGCTCGAGCCCACTGCGCGGCGAATCAGCATCTCAACTTCTGTGAGAAGATTATTGATGCAAATGGACTGGGGAGACAGGCTTTGTGTGCGCGAGAAGGCAAGAAGTTGCTGCGTCAGTTTCCCCCCGCGCTGGACGGCCCCCAGGACTTGATCAAGCCTTTTTGCGGTTTTATCGTCCGTCACGCCCTTGCGGATTAGGTCAAGATTTCCACCGATGATCATCAGCAGATTGTTGAAGTCATGAGCTAAGCCGCCGGTCAGTTGTCCGACAACCTCCATTTTTTGTGCTTGGTGAAGAAGGGCCTCGGTGCGCTCACGCACTGCAATCTGATCCGCCAACCGTACGCCGGCGTCAGCCAGATCTTTAGTGCTTTGGCGGAGTTGGCGCAGGTCCGTGACAATTCCGCAAACGATTCGCCGGTCCTCACTGTCCGGCAGCGGAGACAACGATAAGCTTACGGGAATTTCTGTCTGGCCCTCGGAAATAAGAGTAATGACAATGCGGCCCCCGTTAGCACTGCAAAGCAGATTTTGGAAATTGAAGATGTCGGTTGGAAGCATGAATTGCTCGATCTGGCTTCCGGTAATGTGGCTGGCATATTTTCCGAGCAATGCGGCAAACGACTTATTGCAATAAGCAATCAGGCCCGTGCTCGACAGGGTGACAGCTCCTTCTTTCATCTGTTCGATGAGAAGCCGATAAGGTCGGTCTGCATTGGTGATGCTGTATATCTGTTGCCCCAGGGGGCCGCCGACGACTACTGCGTCTACCTCGCCGGAACGAATGACTTCCAAAGCCTCCTCTGCTTCGCGAAGCTTCGCACGCAGTTCCTCGACCTCACCAGAATGCGTGCGGGCCGAGCTTGCTTTGCAATCCGCCAGGCGCTGACGGTCAGTCACTGGTCTTCTCCGTTGGGACGGGTCGTGCACGGAGGTCAAGCCCAACGAGCACCTTTTCGGTATTGGATAAATCACCAATTATGCGCCGCAAGGGATGCGGCAGAACCTTGATCAGAGTAGGCGCAGCGACAATCTGCTGCTGCTGACACGCCTCCGGATGCAAATAAATATCGATAACCTCAAGTGTGTAACGGTCGGAAAGGTGTTCCGCGCAGATTTTGCGCATATTCTCGATAGCCAAGACTGAACGTGGGGTCTGGCCAGTCACATAAAGACGCAAGACATACGCCGGATCCGGGGCCTCTGAAGGTGCGTCGACGTTGATGGGCACTGTTGTGTCGTCGTTCATCGGGACTTTCCTTGCGGCTTTGATCCACGACGCACTTTCAATGAAAGCTTGCCATTCGTCGGTTGCTTTGCGTTAGTCGCAGCCCGTGCTTTTCTTTGCTGAAGTGCCTGAGCATGGCGTCGCGCGGAGCCCACCAGCACTCCGCCGACGGAGCGATAGACATCGAGCAAGCGGATGCCCCCGTTTGTAATTTGATACTCCCGGATCTGATTGGAGTGACTCATGCCGCGAGACTTCAAGACGTAAAGTCCGCGGTTACGCTCCCCATTTGCTTCGAGCGCACCGAGCGAAACCCAGGTATCGATCAAGGAGGGGATCCCCTGATCTCCACCCGCTATGTTTTCTTCTTCGGCTGAGAGCCGGGTCATCACGGCCGTGACGCCTTTTGTCTTAAGAATATCAACCATGCGGAGCAGGCAACTGTGGACTTCTGACTCGGAACCACGGAAGGCGGAAATCGGGTCAATGATCGTCGTCGCAGGCTTGAATTCGTCGAGGTCTCGATTCATTCGAGCCAAATGCATTTCGAAGCCGTAGAGGGTAGGCCTAGCGGCCTCAAACCGTAGCAGTCCAGAGTCCAAATGTTTTTGGAGGTCGATTCCAACAGACAGCACATTGCGCACGATTTGACCGGGCGACTCCTCAAACGCGAAATACAGGCAGCGCTCTCCGCGGGCACAAGTGGCGTCAGCAAAGTGCGATCCGAAGATGGTTTTGCCTGATCCTGAGGCGCCGGAAATGAGAATGCTGGAGCCTTTGTAGTAGCCACCGGCTCCTAGCATGTCGTCGAGCCCTCGAATGCCGGTCGGTACAGGCTCGCTTGAAGTCTGGTGCCGAAGACGGGCGGACGTAATGGGAAGTACGCTGATCCCCTTGTGATCGATCAAAAAAGGATATTCATTCGTGCCGTGCGTGGAGCCGCGGTACTTCACTACACGCAGTAGGCGTGTGGTGATCTGGTTTTGTACTCGATTGTCTAGCAGGATCACGCAATCTGAGACGTATTCCTCGAGGCCATGGCGGGTCAGCTGCCCCTCGCCACGTTCACCCGTGATAATAGCGGTGACCCCTTTTTCCTTAAGCCACGTAAACAGGCGGCGAAGCTCGCTGCGTAGGATGGTTGAGTTCGACAATCCGGCGAAAAGATTTTCGATGGTGTCGAGGACGACGCGTTTGGCTCGGATCGTGTCGATCGCGTGCCCTAAACGCACGAACAGTCCTTCGAGATCGTATTCGCCGCTTTCTTCGCTTTCACCGCGCTCGATCTTTACCTGATCGATCATCAACTTCTTCGAGGCGGTAAGGCCTGGAAGGTCGTACCCCAGAGAACCGACGTTGTCGGCGATGTCCTCCGGGCGCTCTTCGAACGTCATGAGTACGCCGGGCTCGTCGAAACGCAGCGCACCCTCCACCAGGAAAGTGACCCCGAACAAGGTTTTCCCGCAACCGGCGGCGCCGCACAGGAGAGTGGGACGGCCGGCCGGAAGCCCACCTTCAGTGATGGCATCAAGCCCGTCGATCCCGGTGGCTGCCTTAGGGAGTTGCGGGCGCTTGTCGGTGTCGTTCATGGCGGCGCTGCCTTTGGCGTTGGGACAAGTGGCTGACGGAGGCAGCCCTTCGAGGCGAATTCGTGCGCGTCACCACGACTTCCTCGTCCGGTGGGCCGCCTTAAACGCTGATAAGCTTGGCCGCATCGCCAACACCCCCTGAGCCTATCTCTTCAGGCGGCGAGGGCTCCGCATTAATCAGCGCGAGCACCACGCGTTTCTAAATTGATCACACGCACTTTTCGAAGCTCACCAGTCGAACTGCGCAGGCAGCTCTGGTCGTAGTTTGGCCAGCTTCGCGCGGAGCACGCGGCTACCGATATGGAGGGCGCCAGTTGAACCGCCGCCTTGGTGAGAGGCTCGTTGCCGAGACCAGGCTGGGGCATCGCGTTGGCAGGAGGCGCAACTGACATGAAGAGTACCGCCGTACCGGCCAGAACGGCTGCAACAATAACTGCTACCGCGGATTGCATGATTTTGAACATTTCGCCCCCCAAACACCTGAATGTAGTTCCCGGCATGACAAGTGCGTCAGTAGCTCTAAGTTCCGTATTTATTGGATTTCCGACAAAAATACTATGCGGGCGGATGAATTAAGGCGGTGAACCTCCCAATAAATGGATGGGCCCTATAAACGAAACCCGATTCTTTCCAGTATTAATGACCGAAATACATAAGTTGTGGAACATTTTCACTTAACAACACTTGTCCCCCGGCACACACGGGGGAAACCATGAACTTGAAATTCTCTGCGCTAGAGGCCGCCATCGTCCTCGCGGCCGCTTTCTGGATGTCTCCCGGCGGAGCGGCTCCGCTTTCTGAGGGGTCTCGTAGCAGCTTAGGCGCATTGCTCGCGCCCGTTGTAAACGGTGACCTCCCGTTGGATGAGGCGGGTGCCAGCGCCGAGATGCAACGACGGATCGTTCGTTTTCCAACGCGATTCGGGCCGGGCACCGTGGTCATCGATACTGCGCAAACGTTTCTCTACTACGTGCTGGGCGATGGTCAGGCGATCCGTTACGGCATCGGCGTAGGGCGCGACGGCTTTACCTGGTCCGGCGAACAGGCGGTAACTCGCAAGGCCGAGTGGCCCGATTGGACGCCTCCGGCGGAAATGATCGAGCGCCAACCTTACCTGCCCCGCTGGATGGCCGGCGGCGACGGCAACCCGCTCGGCGCGCGGGCGATCTATCTCGGCAGCACCGTGTACCGGATCCACGGTACCAATGCGCCCGCGACGATCGGCCAGCGGGTATCGAGCGGTTGTATCCGGATGCTGAATGCTGATGTAATCGACCTGTACAACCGCGTGAATATTGGGACCAAGATCGTTGTGATGCCCGGCAGCAACGACGCTCCAAAGTTTCGCGCACGTGTTGCGTCGGCGAATGCATCGCCTCGAGAGGCGGTTAGTTCAGGCGCGACCTACTGAGACGTCTATTCCTGAGGTTCCATCGTGTTTCCGATGACGTGCGAGCAAGTTATGGCGGCAGAAAAAGTATTAAAGGTCATGCTCTCCGTTGAGGGTGAGCCCAACATTTTCGAATGCTCTGCGATCGAGCACGAGGGGGCTGTGTGGCTGGTCCCACGCTGGCTCCCGACGCAAGACGATGGGTACGCGATGCCAGACCGATTAATCAGGTTGGACCAATTCGCGCATCAAACGTTAGGAAAGCCCGGCGACCCAGCAGATTACGCAATAAACGTTCCCATCCCTAGAACTCTCTTTGAGGGGCCCCTTTCGCCTCAACTGAAGGCAGAATATGTCGTTTTAGATCGGCCGGATATAAGGTTTCGGACCGCCGGTACCCTCCATTAAATGAGAACCTGGTGCAGTCGGTTTCGAACCGAGAGGGACGAGCAGCATGGTGTGGAAGGCAATCAATGAGTGGCGCCAAAAACGGACACTACGAAAAATGTTGACGGACCCGCGTTCGACGCGGGGGTTCAGATCGACTGGTCAACTGGAGAAAAGCATCGGCGCCGATCGAGCGACAACTGAGCGCTTGCTTCGCAGCATGGGCGCAAGGAAAACCGAAGGCGTAGACGAGTGGACTTTGACTCCATCTGACTAACCGATTAAGGCCGTTTCCTTCATTAATAGTTAGTCCTGCTCGTAAGCGCGCGAGGTGGTGGGTGTCATGCTGCCGCAAATCCTCCCGTTAAAAGATCTGAACCAAATCATGAAATGGGAATATCAAATTGTCAGGGCGGATACCGTCAAGATCTTCCAAGCTCACTCAAGACGTTGGAAGTCAGGGCACTGCGTACGCAGCACCGGCAGCCGATCGCCGCATTAGAGTCTCTTGAGATGTCCGCGGGAATTAACAACCTAGAGAGGTGTGTCCCGCTGTGAAGGAGGAACCTTTTGCTCATCCGAACTTTCATGAGAGATGACCCGAAACTAAATGCGCCCAAGCGCTATTCTTCGGTTTAAACCCGGCGATTTGGTTAGCCGGGTCTTTTCTTGATCGGGAAGCTGGGCCGCTAGCCTTGAGTTGCGTCAGACCCTGCGCGCGTTGCGCCCTTGCCTTACAGATCGGACGAAATATGAAATCGGCGACAGTGCTCCTCACGGCCGCTCTCATCAGTGCGGTGGGACTCCCACAGGCCCTGGCGGACTGCCAGATCTCGGACGCCAAGCTCGAAGAGGCCATCCTACAAAAGCCTGGCCTCCACGGGGCGGCCAATCGCCAAATCGTGCGCGATCTGCGCAGCTTGCGAGACGCGGCTTTCACACTGCGCTCCTACGGCCGGCATGAAGATTGCGAACGGCTTTTGGCCAACATCCGCGAACTCATCGCAGGTCCCCCGATGGGCAAACTCGGTGATAACGACGAGGAGGAGGCAGACAAGCAGATCGCAGCGCGTGAGCCGAAGGTCGAACGCGGTCAAGCGCAAGGCCACCGTCATGATGCAGGTGCACAAGCGTTGATCAGGATTGACGACCTTGCCCCTGGCTTGAGGGCTGACGAAATAATGGGCGCTGAGGTGCGAAGTTCTGACGACACGATCGTAGGGGAGGTCAGGAACGTCATATTTGCGATAAGAGGCCGCCCGGCTTACGTGATTGTGGCTTCAGGAGGTTTTTTCACGCCTCGACCAGATAGCATCGTCGTTCCGATCCAATTTCTGAAAGTCTCGCAGGATCGCGGCAGCTACTTCCTCCTTATACCTGAGACGAAGGTGAAGTCTACCCCGCGTATGCCTGATCAGGAGTACAAATGGCTGACCGATAAGGCATGGCGCACTCGAAACGATGCGCTCTTTGAGCGCTAATGACTGCATAATGAGGACCTGAAGTTTTCGACGAATTTTGCGCTAGGACGGAGGCTACCGCTGCCGTTCTCGAAGGCATCAACGGTGCTCATACCGCGAAAAGCATGCTCAATATTTTGAGAAGAATGTGCAGGCTAACAAGCATGAACCCGCACAATATGCCCGCTCGTTCGGCCCGCCCGTTTCCTACCCGGCAAGCCACCGCTCTTGTTCGCCAAACCCCGTGATGCGCGACGAGGACGCCGTGCTGCGGTCGCTGCCGAGCGCAAGCTGCTCTACGTGGGGCTATCGAGCGTCGCGGATCCGCAAATGCTTCGACATCACTCCGCGAGAACCGCCCGCCGCGATGCTGGCGCGGCCGTTGCGCTTGGCGGCGCCGGCCTCGCGGATCGCCGCGGTGGCGGCTTTAGCAATCGGCCGCTGCATCTCCCGCACGATGGTGTCGACGAAGCCATTGGCGACGTCGGAGAAAGCAAAACGCAGGGCCATTCGTGCGGTCTTTAAAATAAAATACTTACCCGTCCCTTCCGGGAACCCCTTGTGTCTGAGAACGTTGTGGCTGAAACAGAACGGGCGGCTTCGCTTTTGGAAGTTGCCCAGTGCAGTGGGCGTCAAATGGGCCGAGCGGTTCGTGGCCAGAGGCCGGTCGTGCTGGTTGTGGAGGACGAAAGCCTCATACGTTCGGCCGCCCTAGACATGGTTGAGGACGCTGGCTTCGAAGCCATTGCTGCTTCAGACGCTGACGAAGCCATTCGTGTTCTAGTCGCCGAGTCACTCGAACTGAGGGTACAGTCTCTTCAGCTTGACGCGGGCGTCAGCGGTTTTGAATTGCCAGTTGGCTTTGGCGTGGTGCTTGTTGCGGCGGTCCTGCCATGCGTTGACTTCGTGGGCGAGGAATTGCTTGTCGGCGATGCGGCGATCCAGACATTGCGACGCGAGCACGCCTAGTTCGGATTCGGCCATGTCGAGCCAACTGCCGTGCTTGGGCGTGTAATGCCATTCGAAGCGCTCGACGAGCCGGCGGGCCTCAGCGGCGGGGAAGGCTTCGTAGAGCGATGCGGGCTTGTGGATGTTGAGATTGTCCTGCACCAGCACGATCTTCGCCGCGTCGGGAAAATGCGTGTCGGACAAATCCCTGAGTAGGTTGGCATAATCGATGGCAGTATGTCGGTCGGTCACTTTCACATGCCGCCAACCTTCCAGCGGCGCGAACACCATGAACAGATTGGCGACACCGTTGCGTTCGTATTCGTAATCGTGCCGCGCCTTGCGTCCTGGCTTCGCGAGGATCGGCGCGCGGGTCTCGATGATCAGCTGCTTCGAGGTCTCGTCGAGACACACGACGGGACGTTCGGGATCGCGCGGCCGCTGGTAAACTTCCAGCACGTCTTCCATGTTGGCGACAAAGGCCGCGCTGGCGTCCGGCGGAATCACCCACTGCTGCTTGAGGTGCGGTTTGAGACTGTTTTTTTAAGCGTCCGCCCGATGGTGTTGTCGCTGGTTTTCCCGACGATGTTGAGTTCGACGACCTTCTCCTCAAGCAGGCGCAGGCTCCATCTGGCGTAGCCCTCCGGGGCCGGCGAGCAGGCTAGCGCAATCAATTTCGCTTCCGCCACGCCGTCGAAAATCCGGGGCGGGGCAGAGTTTGGATTGTATTTGCGGGTCAGGACCGCCTCGAACCCCTCCTCGACCAGTTGCCGCCTTGTCCGCTCAATATTGGCGATGCTGGTGTCCAGCGCCCCGGCGATCGCGCTGTCGCTCCAGCCTTCGCCCGCACCCGCCACGTCCGCCTTCAAGAGGATGCGCGCCTTCGTCAGCAGCTGCGCCGAGCGCTTGCCGGAGCGGATCAAATCATTGAGTTGATCGCGCTCCTCCGCACTCAACCTGACCACGTATTTCTTGACGGCGATCTCTTTCCCGGCCACGAATCACCTCCATCGCTGGCTTGCGGCGACAGAGATTCAGAAAGTCCCGTCACGATCAATGACGAGGGCGACTAGAAAGCCGGAACGACATTCGTGCGGTCTTTACCGATGTTCAGATGCCCGGCTCCATGGATGGTCTTAGGCTGGTACGTGTTGTCAGGAACCGCTGGCCTCCCGTAGCGCTCATCGTCACGTCCGGTCATACGAGCGTCTTGGAAAACGACCTGCCGACTGGCGGAAGGTTTCTGCCGAAGCCATATGCATCGGCACAGATCGGGGCTGCTCTCCGGCAACTTATCTGCTGAACGCTGCTAATCGCGCGCGCCTTTGCGATCGTCTCGGCATTGGAGTGCCAATTACAATGGCGCAAACCCGCCAGAACGTTGGGGTCGGTCGCGCTCGCCGGCAAGGATAGCGCGGATGATTCGCATTCACGGCATAAACTTCGCCACCAAACCCGACGCCAATCCAGCGATACCGGCCATCCCAACGATCACCCAACGCGCCCCCTTTGCTTGCAGCAGGATCGCGTGCATCTCCTCGACCTTTTTGTGGGTATCGTCGAGCTTGTCAGAAAGATTCGCCATTTGAACCTCCAATTTGGCGACGCGCTCGCGCAGTATTTCCTCGTTGGTCATGATCGCCTCGCAAAGATGCGCGCAACCTTCTCGATCGACCGCCCGCCCACATAGGCGGTGATGATCATCCCGGTCCAATCGGCGATCATGCCGGTGATCGGATCGGTGGTGCCCAGTCCCAGCACCTTGTCCCAGACGATCACCTTCCAGAAATAGATGATGATCGGGAACGCGAGCAGCGGGCGGATGATGGCGGTGTACCATCGGCCTTGCTCGGCAATGATGATCGCAGACGCCTGTTTTCGCGCCTCGATCTCGGCCTCGATTTCCTTGGCAGCGAGATCGGCCGCGATCCGGTCCTGCGTGTTCGCGGCGTCGAGCTTGGCCTTGTAGGCATTGATCAGCCCGGTGATGACGGGCCCGCCGATGAGGCTGGCAAGCCAGGTCCACATGGCTCAGCGCTCCTCGACAGCACGCCGATCGGTCAGCGCGCGGAACCATTTGATGAGCGCGAAGGCGCCGAACAGGATGAGCGGCCACGCCCAATCCGGCAGCATCGTGAGGATCGGCTGCCAATCGATGCCGGTGGCGACGGGCACCAGAAAGTCGTGCAGATACACGACCGCGGATGCCGCCATGCCGACCGCGGCGGCGAGCTTACCTTTGATACCGGCAAACCATTCACGCACCGCCTCCCAGAATGTTTCGGCCTTGGCATAGAAGTCCGCAAAGGCGGGGCGCGACCGCAGGATCGGGCGAATCCAAAAGAAATATGCCGCCACGAGGGCGGCGGCGAAGAACGCGAATTGCAGGAATGCGGCCATGGTTTCAGTCTCCAGGCTTGGGGTTGCGGATGACGTAAATGACGACCAACGCGGCCGCGATCACGGCTACGGCCGTGATGACCGCGTGACCGCCGACTCCCTGCGCGACGGCGCCGAATGCCGACACAAAGGCGACGCCCCAGCCGATGCGGTTCGCGGTCGAGGTCGGGGGCTTGCGTACCGAGGGGCGCGCGGGTGTGGGCGCCGGCGTCGCCGGCGGTTTCAATCCAGCCTCAAAGAGGTCGGCCTCGCGATCACGGCGGGCCAGCAGGCCGTCGAGCCCTTTGCCTCTCCACAGCCGCTTCATCGATCGGAATTCATCGGGGATGCGCTCGAACCTGCGCTCGGTCATGTGCTGGCGGATCGCCCGCATCTCGCGATAGCGATCCTGCGCGTCGCCGAGATCGCGCTGCTTCGAGAACGATGCTCCCCGGTTGTAGGCAAGCGAGACCAGCGCGCCCTTGCAGCCGAGTGACAGATCCTCGAAGTTCGGCAACGCCTTGGCGCAGATCGCATACCAACGCGGCACGTCGACGCCTTCGAATACCGCCATTGCGGCATCCCACGGCACATCGACCTTGTCGTGCAGCTTGGCTGTGAATGCCCGTGCCTGCTCGCCGGTGACGCCGATCGCGGGCTCCAGGACAGCGATCATCTGATCCGGAATGTGCCCGCGCCAATCTGACCACAGCTGTGCCTTGTCGCCGACGCCGGCACCGACGTCATAGCCGATGCCGATCGTGACGCCGGAAGAGCCGCCCGGCCACTCGGGGCCGGCGGTAGTTGCGCTCGTAGACCTCCTTGCCGGACACCTCCTCGCGCACGATCAGATCGATCGCGGCCTGTGAAATCAGGTCGGTCATCACCGAACTCCGTTATGTGCTGGGCAGTGAATGGGGATCGGGCTTGGCAAACGGCTCGCGCCAGTAGAAGGCGAACAGCCCGAGCAGGATCACGATTGCGGCGAGCACGAACCACATCCAGTGATCCACGAAGTAGGTGCCGAGCCCGCCCATTCCGGCAGCGCCACTTGCGCCGGCCTTCGGGCCCGTCGGCATGTCGGGCTTAAGCTCGCGGCCGCGGGCGGGCATCCTGATCACCGACGCCGGTGACCCAGGCGGCCGTCATCACGCAGGCCCCGAACACGAACTTGGGATCACTCACCCGGCGCGGATCACTCTTTTTGAGCTTGAGCATCCGCTCGTGGTCCGCGACCCGGCGAGTGACCAGACAACCGGCGGAGTGCGCGCCGATGTCGGAGCGCGGCGCGTCATAGGCGTGATGCTGGTTGATGCCGTACCAGCCGGGCTTCGACTCGCCATAACGGGTGTAGGTCTTCTGGCGGTCGCGATAGACCCGGCACGGTCCGCCGGTCTGGATCAGGGCCGGATAATTGCCGCGGTGCAGGCCGGGCTCCCAGCACTCCTGATAGCCGAGCGCGATGATGGCCGCGCCATCCGGATTGATCGGCCGCAGCGTGTAGCGCGCCCCCGGCTGGGTGGTGCATTCGGCCTTGGCCAACAGGACCGGAATGCCGTCCCGGAAGGTGTAGACCACGTGCAGATCGTCGAACGCGTTCTTGCGGTTCTGGTTCGGCGTACCGTCGAGGTCCATGCCCTCGATGTAGTCGGTGTTGATCTCGCCGGGGCCTTTGGCCACCGGCCAGCCATTGCGCTCGCGCACCGCGACGCAGCGGCGCACGAGCTCAGGATCGCTGAGCATGCAAACCTCTCAGTTTGTCGGATGGAAAAGTGTCGGAGTTAGATGCGCGGCCGCAGCAGGTCTTTCGAGCCGCTGTATTCCTTCGGGCCGGCCGAATAGGTTACGCCCATATTGCGGTAGGGCGTGGCGAGCCGCGCGCACTCCACCGCATCGTCTTAGCCCCTGCCCCAGTAGACGAACCACACCGGCAGGTCAGGCTTGGCGGCATTGTTGCGCAGGATGGCCATCTGCGTCAGGCGTGCCGCATCCCCGCTCGACGATCGCGCCGACCACTGCCGGATGCTGCATCATCGCGAGCCCGTTCTCGCAGATCACCGGATTCTTCGCGATCACCTTGAAGCCGTAGGAGACGGCGAGGTCATAGGCCTCACTGATATCGGACCACCGATAGGCGTCCGGATTGTCGAGCTCGATGTAACGGAACCCCTGACGCCTGCGCCGCTCGAACTGCTCGCGCAAGTTCTGGTCCCATCCCGGTCCCCTGCGGATCGATCTGGCCTTCGCGGTACTGCCGGGCGGTGTCGGACGAATGCAGGTAGGGCCCATAGGCGCCGGTATTGCTGCTCATCGAACAGGTTGCAGTAGGCGATGCCGATCACCGCGCGCTGGCGGCGCCGTCACGTCGTATCCGATTTCGACGATCTCGCCGTCTTGCCCCGGGCCTCGGTATCGTCGGCGCCGATCAGATAGCGCAACGGCTTGCCTGCAAGTTCGTTAACACGCGTCTGCGATGGCCCACCGGGCGGCTTGGCCGCCGGCGTGGGCCTCTCCAGCGCGATCCGGCGCCAGAGCAATTAAGCATTATATGGGTTGTTGCGCAATCTACTCGATAGAATTCGACCCCGGCGTCGCTCGACCATCCGACCACTACATCCGTGTAATCGGCGATGAACTCCACGACGTAGGCCTCTGCCTCGTCGTGCCTGCCCGCCTCGATGAGCGCGACGACGTGGTCGACCTCGGCCTTGTGATAGCGGTCATTGATGCCAGCGACCTCGTAGCGGCCGCCGCCATCGCCGCGGCAATGCATAGACGGCGAGACGGCCCTTGCCGTCACGCCGGGCCTCGAAGGCGACGATGCCCTTGGCCATGCGCGTGCGTTGTTCCTGCGTGCTCAACGGTGTCCTCCAATAAAAAAAGCCGCCCGAAGGCGGCGTCAGAGCGGGACGGGGCGGGTTTAGGTGGCGGATTTGCCGCCGGCATCACTGCCGGACGCGCTCAAATCCGATGCTCGATCGGGATTGCTACGAGGCGACATGCGCCGGTAGGCTCATCGCGCAGGGGGCCCGCCGTCACCAGCGCTCGTTAGAGCGACGCGGCCTGAACAAACAGCGCGTCAATTTGTTCGGGGGAGAGATCGAGCTGAGCGCCGAGCACGTCGATCCAGATGGCATCTCGATGC
This sequence comes from uncultured Alphaproteobacteria bacterium, assembly GCA_963756715.1. Taxonomy (GTDB): domain Bacteria; phylum Pseudomonadota; class Alphaproteobacteria; order Rhizobiales; family Xanthobacteraceae; genus VAZQ01. Next base: position 23,831 of record CAVWOV010000030.1, on the reverse strand, counting down.
CAAACAGCCGCGTATTCCCAACTGTCCCGCACGTCGGGGTCGGGCGCTGCATCGACTGCCGCTTTGACTGTATCGTAGAGGCCCGCCGCGCGCAGGGCGCGCCGCGCTTGCAGTGCGGTCACCTCTTGGGGCACGGCAGGCGCGGAGGGATCGAACGCCTGCAGCGCAGCCTGGGCCGCCTGTCGCTGTGGATCCGTGGCGGACGGATCGAAATCGATCCGCCAGGTCGCCTTGTCCTTGGGATCAGCGACGGAGATGCCGAGGATCGGGCAGGCTGCCGCGACGGTTCGTGAAGGCGCCAAGTGATCCATGGGCTCACATCCGAGTCAGCGAAAATCAATGCCATGCGATCAGCCTGCCGAAGTAGTAGACGGCCGCGCCCGTCGGCGAAACTCTCGATGGCTTGCGCGAAATGCTTGCCCACCCCGGTCAGGCCGCGACCAGGCCCCTGCGCGAGCCCGATGAGGTTGATGGCGTGGACGAAGATTCGCCGCGGCGGTCGACATGCCTGTCGACGCGGATGCTTGCTTCGATACCAGATGCCCGCATAAGCAGCGAATACGCCAAGGACTGGCTCGGGCGCGCCGCCTGGCCCATCACGCTGTACCGGTATGTGCGAACACAATGTCCTCCGTCGAGCCCGCACCACCCAGGTGACGCGGTTGTTGCGCTGTTGTTGGCAGGACGACACGTGTTCCGCGCGTATGTCCAAGTTGACGTGGTGTCCTGCTCCTCGCGCGAACGGTCACGCGGTTGTACATGTTCCAGACGCCGAGCTGGCGGCAGCCGCCGCCGGCCGCGGCGGAGCCGAGCGGAAATTGACCGCGCCGGGCCGTTGGTCAAGACCGTGCCGACATAGGTTCCGCGGTTGGCCGCAGGACCGTTGGCTGATCGCGGCGCGTTGACCAAAATCCCCTTGATCCTGATCAGAGCCCGAGCTGCGCCGCGGTTGTCAGTTGGTCCAGGCAGGACCGCGCGACAGCGGATAGCTGCCGCTGTCATTCCACACGAACATTCGTAGAGGGAGTTCGCGGCGCGGCGGCCGGCGACTTGGTCGGCGTCGGAGAGCGCTTGCGAGAGCTCGCCGCCAATATCGTGCATGATCCAGCTTGGCGCCGTCGGAGATCGGCACACAGCTGCCCGAGGTATGGCGTGTAGTAGAGCGTGGTCGCGCCCGTGACGCCGTAGGCGTCACCGGGGTGCCGGAGGCAGCGGTCAGGCGCCCTGGGCTGGCCCAGAATAGCTCCCGACGGCGATGTTGCAGGAATCGCCCTGGGTCGGATGCCGTCGAGTCTCCTCGATCACGCCTGCGCCGGGGCTGTTGCGCCCGAGGAAGCGGCTGGTCGCGGAGACATTTTGAGCTTGGCGTGATCGTCCAAACGCCGCATCGGGGACCGACAGGCCGCCACTCGAAGACTTTGCGCAGCCGCGTCCGTCTAGTGTTGTTCGCATCCACATCACCGGCACGCTGTGCCCGAGGTGCCGATCGATGCTCCGGCGTCCGTAGATGTGCTTGCCGGACGGATCGCTGTATTTGACCGAGCCGGCCGGACGTGACTGAGGAGATATCGGAGATCGTATCGCCGCCGCCGAGGCCGTCGAGCCCCTTATACGCCGGTGCGCGCAAAGGAGACGGCGACGGGGACGCCATCGGTGAAGGTCCCCCTCGACATGACATGTGACACCGGCAGCTTGCGGTATCCGGTGCCATCAACCACGTCGCCGGCGGGTGAATATGGCATAGACGGCGGACGCGTTCGACCTGCTGCAGGAACAGTGTTGCCCGGTTGCCCGGCGTCGTGCTGTCATCGAACGAATCCAGCAGGGACGTCTGCGACGCACGTTCCTGTCGAGATCATCGAAATAGAGGAGCGCCGGAAGCCTTCGCGGCCTGGTCGATCCGAAAACCGGCCGCTGTCATAACGGTCCGATCGGCGACCCCGGCACTGAAATTCCATTGCGGACGCAAGCGTTTCGCCCTGCGGCCCGGTCTCGCCCACGGGGCCGATCGTCCGGTCTCGCCCTTGTCGCCGACGCGGCGACGCTCAGCACGGATCGTCGCCATCGGCAAACGGATTTGCCGAGCTCGCAGGCGATGACCGTGACGATAGTTGCGATAACCGGACGGCGAATCGAGCGCGTCAGATTGAAATCGATGAACTTGCCGGATCGAACTCCTTCGTCAGGCGCAGTTGTGCCTTGACATTGGATGTTGAAGCGCTGAACTGATCGAGCAGCGAGGTGACAGTGACGCCGGCTGCATCGAGCAAGTCGGCACGGATGACGGTGGCCGGTTCTGGGTCGCTTGTCCAGACGCAGCCTGCCGTTGCCGGGATCGGCGTCGGCCTGCGAGCGCGCGTCGAAGGTGTAGCCAGATGAGATGCCGCCGTGATCGCCGTCGGCGCCCTGGAGGCCAGCAGTCCCAATCGCTCGGATTCGATTCCGGAGGCTTGTTGGTGTTGGGGGCTGGCAGACATAGGCCGTCGTTTGACCCGATCGTTCGACACTGAGTCTGACCAGGTAATCCGTGGCCGAGTTCCACGTCCCTCCCCATTTGTGCCAACCGGCGTGCCCTGCAGTCCCCATGTCCCGCCGGTCTTGAACCACAGCTTCCAGGCGCCGAATTCGACTTCAGCGCGTACTGGCCGTCGACCCCGAGGCCGGGATCGGGCGCTGCTCCCTCCACGAAGAAGATGACGGTCGGGGCCTCCAGCGCCGCCAGCACGGCACGCAGCTTCGCTTGGTGAGGCAGGCTCGTAGCGCAGCCACGACATCTTGATGATGAGGTAGCTCGCGGCCGCATCGGTGCTACCGGTCCACGGCTCCTTCAACGTGATCTCGTCGAAATCGTCGTTCACCGAATCGATGATGCCGACGAACCCGCCGGCATAGAGCCAGTCGCCTTCCTCGACGTCCGACCACAGCACGCCTGTTCCGAGCACGACCGCGTTATCGTTCGTCAGAGCGACCGTCCCGGTGCTATAGGTGCCTCCGAGAGACGACATATAGCTACCCCTTAGCGGTTGACCTGGCGAAAGATCGCGGTGCGATGCTGCTCGAGAGGTACTCGCGCAGTTTTCCGGGATCTTCGTCGGCACCGTCGTCTGGGGCTCCGACATTGCCGCGACCATTGCGTATTACGACAGATTTTGTCGCGAGTTCCACGCGGATCGTGTTCGGATCAACTGGGCAATCGTGCTCGATCACGGCGTCCGCCGGGCGCATCGCCTGCTTTAGCAAATCAGCGTCCAGACACTGCCCGGCGCGGTGCACGTATCCGGTCTCGCGATCATAAACGACGTAGTATTTGGTCATCGTCTTGCCTCTTGAGCCGTGAGGAGAATATTTTTGTAGTTGATCGGACTTAGCTCAGTGAATCCGTCCCGGTCTTGTACCTAAACGTGATCGTGTGGGAGCCGGCCGACAGCCCGGACAGCAAAACGCTGAGCGCCGGGTTGTGATACCAAGCCCACGTGGCACTGAACCCGCTGCCACCGAAATAGTGCGGAAACAATTCGAGTTCGCGTTGCTTCACGCCGTCCAGCCAAATGCTGAGGGCATGACCGAGCATGTTGGTATAGGCGGTATTGATAAAGGCCAAGGCGGAGCCGTTCCATGAGTTCGCTTGGCACGACGCATTGACGAGCGTGCCCTGTGTACCACTGGCGATCGTGATGGATAGCGAAGTCAAGTCGTGATAGCTGCCGTCGGCGTCAGACGTAACGATATCCGCGTGCGTCGATGTAACGACCGATGTCACCGAATTGGCCGTGAGATGCCCCGTCACGATGATGTCGTTGACGAGAATATCCCCCGCATCGATCGCCCCCGCGACTAGCTTTTGCACATAGAGATTGCCATTCAAAACGCCCACGACGGCGCCGCTGATTGTGGTCAGCGAAAACATTTGCACCGGCGTGCCACCATTGAGTGTGCTGTGGCCGATCAGCAGGCTGTCAGTCAGAAATGCCAGGCTGGAAGAGCTACCGTCGTTGTAGAACCGCCAGCCTGAGATATAGCCGTCAACGTTCAGGATGGCCTGGTAGGTCGCGGCGAGCTTGCCGTCGACCGCGACGATCGCCGCCGCATTGGTGGTGACCGATAGTCGAGCGTTCCGAGATGGGCGTTAACGGTTGTCTGGTATGAGGAAAATGCGGAATTTCCGGCAGCGATCGTTGTGGCGTTGGTGGCGACCGACGCGTCGAGGTCGCCGAGATGCGCGTTCACGGTGACCTGGTAGGCGGCGAATGCCGCCTCGGTCGAGATCGCAACTGTCGAGACTTCCTCGATTGATGCCGACAGGTTGTCCCGCGCAAGGTTCAGGAGTCGTCTGTTTTCCTGCTTGTCGAGCCAATTATCCGCATCTTGTTCCGCCGCGACCGAGGCAATCAGTTGTTGAAACGTCCGAAGCTGGCTTTGTAACGCTGGAATTTGACGAATCAGATAATCCAGCACCGAACTGTTGAAACCAGCCAAGCCTATATCAAGAAAATCATCCTTGATGACGATCGTCGGCGGCTCGACATCGACCGCAACCCAGGGCCCCTGCCGGCTGCCGATCGCCGCCACACGCAGCCTTGTCGGCGACAAATCGACCACGACGCTGAAGCGCGTCGCCGAGCCGCGATGAACCTGCGTCCAGGAGGCGCCCTCATCCTGCGAGATCTGCGCCACGTAGAGCGTCGCGCCCGGCACCGGCGGCCACGACACCGCGAGCACGGGCTCGGCCACGCCCTGCAGGAAATTGGCATCGATACCGCTGACCATCGGCGAGCGATCGTCGCGCGGCGTCGGGACGATCGGCCGACTTTCCGGCTCGCCCAGATCGCCGTCTTCATGCACCGCCGCGCTGTCGATCGCCATAACGAGCGACACCCGCTCGCCGTTCGGCCGGCCGGAAAGAACGATGCCGCGCACCAGCGCAACCCCGAAGGCGAACGATGGGTCTTCGGCGCCGTCGGCGCGATCGAGCGCCTGCGCCAACGTCATGCTTTGTGCAGTCTCGACGTCCGCCAGATCGGTCGCGTCCACCACGGCAAGGCTGTCATCGTCGCCCTTGGCGACCTTGACGGGACCAAACTGCGCGCCGGTTTTGCTGCGGATGGCAATGTAGTGCTGCGGGCCAACGGTCCATGCCGGCGAAGGATCAAGCGTCAGCGTATGATCGTCGACCGCGGCGACGCGACCGCCCTGTCCCCACGTCGTCGGTAGTTCGGTCTGAATACCGACATGCGAAAGGAGGCCCAGCATGCGACCATCGTGCTCGGTATCGAGCGTGATGTTGGAACGGCGCATCTGCGACTGGCGCCAGAGGAACGCGACCTCGCGCTGAGCGTGCGCGCGGTTGGTTACGCCGTCGATCCGGCGCCGCGCCGGGTTCACGGCGACGAATGTCGGCGGATCATCCGGTGGATACTGGATGGTCGCGGCCCCCCAGGTCTCTTCGTCGAGATATTCCAGGATTACAGCATCAGCCTGATCCTCGGTGTTAAAATCGAGCGCGATTTTGACGTTGTCGCGGACGATCTCACGATCGGTCAGTAACATCTGCGGAACCGCGCGCCATTCGTCACGCACGCCGGTCAACACATCGCCCGACCATCGATGCTTGCAGCGCGCCGACGCCAGGATGGTGTCGAAGGCCTGCGGCGCCAGCACCTCGCCGGCAAACTCGTAATTGAAGGTATCGCCCCGCTCGTCGGCCGCCGCCGCTTGATTGATGATCCACGCCAGGTCGATCTTGCTCGCGCTGCGGCCGGCGCCATAGTCCTCGTTTACGGCGGCGTCGTAGAACGCCCAGAACGGATTTTGCGTCGCCTGCTCGACGAAGTCGCCCGCGCCCTCATTCCACACCGGCAGGATGCGGGTACGCTTCACCGCAAAGCGCAGGCCGCCCAGCGCCGAAAGCTGACTGTTCGCCCGCACCCGAATGGCGATCGTGGTGACGCCTTCGAACGTCGATGAGCCGCGCAGGAAGCCGCGCAGCCCCGCCCAGATCGCGGTATCGAAGCCGTTGCCGTTGAAGGCCGCGAGATGCGGCGCGTTGAGGCGGCGCATCCTGACCTGGTAGCGGCCCGGCGTAACGGTGGTCTTGATCGTGACCCGCTGCGGCGTGCGCGTTGCGTAGGTGATGTCCTGCCGCCAGAGCGTGGCATAATCGTCCAACGGCGCGCCGGCATCATTGACGGGCCGGTATTCGGCGATCAGCGGCACCGACCAGGCATGCACGCCGTTGGTATCCTGCCAATAGACGCCCTCAGGAAAGGCGAGATCGCAGGCAATCGCGTCAATCAGCGTGCCGCTCGCATTGATAATGAAGCCGCCGATCCAGCCGTCATTGGGCGCGGTCGCCGGATCGCCGAACTCCTGGCCGGACACCTCGACCGCCTGCACCACGTTGGTCGGGAAAAGCGTGACGGCTTCACCCGGACCGCAGAGCTGCACCTGTGCGTCGGAGAAATCCTCGCTCAGCCCTTCGGTCTCGTCCAGAACGGCGTATCGTCGTCAAAGATGCTGATGTCGGTATATTTGCCTAGCCCCACCAGCAGCAAGACATTGAGGTACTGATCGTTGCCGGTCTTGTCTTGATTGGCATCGAGCGCCTTGGAGTTGCCCGCCGCAACCGGCGGCGCCCCGAATTCGCTCCATGGCTGCGCCGCCAGATCCGGGAAAGTCTTGATCGTCCCATAGCTCAACTTGATCGGCTGCATCAGCCGCACCACGTTGCCGGACGCGCTCGCGCTGTAGATCTGATCGACCGGCGCATCGGTCTGCGTCGCCGGCTTGCTGGCGATCAGCGTGTTGACCAGGAGCGTGCCGCCAAGGACGACGCCGGCGCCGATCAGGGAGGCGATGGTCGTGCCGGCACCGCCAAGCGCCAGGCCAAACAGCGAGCCGCCGATCGCGGCACCAATGCCCGGCGCCAGCAGGCTCAACCCGATGACGGCCGCCAACCCCAGGATCGATCGCCCCGAGGCGCTGTTGAAGACATCGCCGGGCCGGGACAGGAACTCGACTTGATCGTTCGGTGCGATGCGGGTCCGCCGCCATGCCTTGCGCAGTACCGGACGGCCGTTGACCACAAGGATCGTCGGCAAACGGAACTGCCAGCCGTGACGCCGATCGCGCCGCGCCCATTGCGTGCGTCGCAGGAAAGTAGCGACGGTCTCGCCGGATCGCGCGTCAGCCCGCGCCATCTCGTGCCCGGGCAGCAGACGGTGCACGACACAGACGTTCACGCCTTCGGTTCGTAGAACCTTAGCCTTGTGAGCCCTCTGGCCTTGAGCGTGACGACGTCTTCGAGTTTGACCGCCTGATGATCGGCGTGGAGCACCGCGCGTTCGGCCTTCAGCCAGACGCCAACATGGTGCGGCCGGCCGGCGCCGGACATCAGCACCAGCGCGCCATCCATGGCGTCCACCAAGCCGTGTGGCGCCGCCGGCTGCAAGCGCCAGCGCTGATGCTCCGCAGAGCATTGGAAGGCGTTCTTGACGCATCGGATATCAAGCCCGTCCGTGGTCGCCGGCGACTGCTCCGGCAGCGCGCGCTGAAACAGCTCCCGCTCGACCTCGACCACGAAGGCCCAGCAGCGCTCGGCCGGCCACATGGCGACGTCGGGTGGCTGCGCCATGAGCGCGGCAATGCGCTCGGCTCGCTCCATCGCTTGATCCTCGCCAAGATGATCTCATGTCTGCAGACCTGGAAAGTCCTCAATCGTGATGCGCCGGTTCGGAAAACGCCGGTTGGCGAGATTGTCGAGCCGCGCCAGGCCGGACACCGACTGCCCGACAATCTCGACGCTGCGCATCAGATACTCGACCGGCCCATAGCTCGGCTCGGACGTGTCGTCGGAGCGATAGCGGCGCAATATCAGCCGCAGGTCGGCCTTGATCGCGAGCGCTGACATCAACGACGGAATGAGAAAGCGGGCGACATTGTCGATCGTCACGCGGCTTTCCGGCACCTGGCCCTCGGCAAATTCCGGCCATTCCGAGACGAAATCGACTGCCTTGAAGGTGACGGTCTCTCCGGCGCTGTAGGGTGCGTCTTCCTCAAGCGTGAAGTCCGCATCCTCCGCCACGCCAGCTACGATGCGCAGCGGGCCGACAAAGCTCGAATGCACGATTTCGAGCGTATCGTATGACTTGACCGACGGCGGCACGCTCGCCTCTGCCTCCGCCCAGGCTTCCGACCACGGATTGGGCATGCGCCGTCACAATCCATAGACCAGAAGCTTCATGGCGACCGCGACACGCAAGCCGCCTTCGCCCGGTACCGGATCCTCGGCAAACTGCACGGTCTTCTCCGCATAGGCGGAACCGAGAAAGACGTTCCAGGTGAACCGGCCGGTGCCATTCCCGAGGTCGCCGCGCACGAAAGCATCGAACGTGTCGTATTGCGTAGGCGACATGCGGATCGTCTGGCTGATGGTCGCGACATTGTCGCCGGCACGCGAACGCGCCCGGGTATTGCCGCCGTTCATCTGCGTGCGCAGTGGCGGCAGCCAAGGCTGCGACATCTGCCATTCCCCGCGCCGCGGCTTGTACGGCACAGTATCGGGCATTTCGGGCAATGACATTCAGGTCGATCCCTCGTCAACCGCGCCTGGTCGAATCAATGCCCATCGAACGCAGGATCCGATTAAGCCCCCCATTGGCATCGCCCATGTCGCCCGACACGACGTCCAAAATCATGCGCTTGAAGGTGACATCGAGGCGCACGCCGCCCTGGCGATCGCGGCTCTGTGAGACGTTGTCGACCTGCGTCCCGGCCGGCGCGTTGATCAGGTTAACGGTGACGTTCCCGGTCGAAGGCGCGCTTGCCCCGCCGAACGCGTTGATCCCCAGTACGCCGCCCGGCCCGCGGCTCAACGGCACGATTGCTTCAGGGCCGGCCTCGCCCGCCAATCCGATGCCGCGGGCAAATGGAAAGAACAGGGGCTGATCGATCACGCCGCCGCGGGCAAAGCCCATCACGCCGTGCTGGTCGAAGACATTGCCGCGCGCGCTGGCGATTGGACTACCGAAGAGCGATCCCACGGCGGACTGAGCAACACCGGTCAGCGGCCCGACCACATTCTTGAGCAGCAACGCCTGCAACACGGCCTCGGCGATCTTGGTTGCAAGATTGGCGAAGCCTTGACTTAAAGTCTCCGTGCCCTTGGCCATGGCGATGAGGTCGGAGGTCGATGAATGCAGCGCCGATGCGAGACCCTGGTCGAGGTTCTGTTTCAGCTTATCCGCGTCGATCGCAAGCTTGGTCAGGGCGGGGGCTCGAGGCGCGGACCTCGATCGCATCCGCGGTCTCGATCGCCTCGCGGCGGACGATGCGCTCGGCGGTCGCGCGGTCCTCGGCGCTCTTGACCCCGGCCTTGGCCAGATCATCGTAGGTCTGCGCCAGGCGGACATTGGTGATCTCTTCAACGCCAGCGACGCCAAGACGCTCGCGGATGGCAAGCAGCGCCTGATTGTGCGCCAGCACCGCCGCATTGGTGGCCGCGCGACTAGCTCGGTGCTGATGCCGCCGCGCTCCTGTGCGGCGGCGATCTCCAGCAGCCTCACCTTGTATTGCTCGGCCGGCGTGACGGCCGCGCCGAGCAGCGAAATCCACCTCTGCATCAACGCCAGGTCGACCGACGCCGGGACCGGCGCGGCGATTTCGGGACGTGGCTGCGGCAGCGGCATCGGCTCGCCAGGCGGCGCACGGCCGAGGCCGGCACGGCGCAAAGCCTCTTCAGTCAGCCCGCTATCATTTTCGGTGCCGGCAACAAATGGCCGATCCACTCCGCGGAAACGGCGGCCGAACGCCGTCGCCTGCGGCGCATTCGGCAGCGAATCTTTGAATGTCGCTGCCCTTTCGATCGCACGCGCAATACGCTCCCAAAATTCCGCCGAGCGTTTCTGCTGCTCCAGAATTTCGATGGCAAAAGCGCGGCCCCAGATATTGTCGGTGCGCTTCTTGATCTCGTCGATCTGAAGCTTCAGCTCGGCGGCGCGGCGAACGAGATTTTCATCGATCGCCTTGCCGGCGGAGATGGCATCCTGCTCAACGGCCTTCAGCCCCCCAGCACCGCCGAGCTGCTCAAGCAACTGGCCCGCACCCAGATTGCGCTTGCCGCTGATGGCGGCGACGAATTCATTCTTCTTGAACTGGTTATCCAGACTGAGAAAGGCCCGCGACACGATGTCGATCGCCTCAGCGGTGTCCTTGGCCGAGGCGACCTCGCGCACCAGTCCGGAATCGATCTTCAACAGCGCATCAAATAGCGGCCCGGCGCCCTTCGAGCGCAGTTCCTGGATGCTGACCGTCAGCCGGTTGACGAACTGCGCGGACTGTTCGGAATCGAGCCCGACCTTGACGCCCTGCTGCGACAGCAGCTTGAACTGGGTGATGGTGAGGCCGGCGGTTTCGGCGGCCTCCTTCAGCGCATGCGATTTTTCGGCAAACTCGGCCGCCTTTTCGGAGGCGGCGGAGAACACCGCGCCACAATCCGCCGATTGCCGCTGCGGCGATCAAACCGCTCGGACCGAACTGGATCAAGCCCTGTGCCGACGCCGCCGAGCGGCGCGATCGAGCCCCATGGCTTGGCCGCGCAGATCGCCCATGATCGAGTTGAGAAACTTCAGGCTCGCGCTTGGCGTCTGGCCAGCGGCATCGATCTTCTTCAGCGCGGCCTGGCCGTCGGCGCCGAGCTGCTCCAGCGCCTTGCGGACCACTTCCTGGTCCTGCACGGAAAAGCGAACGGTGACGTTGCCGGCATTGGTATTGGGCATCGCGCTAGTCCGACTTTTGTTCCATAGCCCTGGCGAGCCAGGCCGCAACGAAATGGCGTTCGGCGATCACCAGGAGACGCTTGACGAAACCGACATCGAGCCCCGCCGGCAGCGGCGGCGAGCGCATCACGCATGTCGAGGCCGATCACATGGCCGGCCATGCCGGCGCGACGCCAGATGCCGGGACGATCAAGACAATCGAGAACTGCGCGGCCTTCGTCCGTGACCGGCGCAAACTCGATCTCCGGGCAACGCTCGCCCGCAACGCTGAGCCCTAATGCACACGGCTCGTTGCTGGCGCGGCATTCGGCGCAGTAGCTGGGGCTCCCGCCTCGCCATCGGGCGAGGCGGGCAATCCGTTTCCCTCGGCGGTTTCCTCATGAATGCGGGCGTTGACCACGGCCAGCACCCGGGCGCGGATCTCCGGCTCATTGAGCAACAGCGCGATCGACGCTTCGTCCGGCGCAGCGATTGTTGCGCCATCCTGGGTCTGCATGCGGCCCCAGCCTTCCTGGCAGGCCATCACCAGATTGATCTCGCTCAGGCGCGCCGAGGCGGCCTGGAGCTTGGCGCGGTCCTGCAAGCCATCGACCGCGAAATCATCGCCGAGAATGCCCGCCAAGGCGCTGGCCGCCTCGCTGCCGGCAATCAAGCCGGCGAGCTGGATGCCGACCAAGGCGGCGACGCGATCGACCTCGAACTGCGTCGCCGGCCGCACCATGATCCAGGGCGCCGTATCGGCAATCTCGTTGCCATCCCGATCGCGATCGTTGGCGCCGAGCACGACGCACCGCGCCAACGGCTTACTCTTCCGCAACCGCAAAAACATTTCGGAGACCTCTCAGATCGTGTAGCTCGCGACGCTCGACTTCAGCGTCGCGACCAGCATGGCGTCGCTGTCGGACTGCTCGGCGCGGAAGTTGAAGGTCTGCTGGATCTTGCCCGGACCCTGGATCGCCACGCCGACCGGCTCCAACCGCATGTTGGCCGCCAGCAACGACAGCGAGCGATCGGACGACTTCGTCCACAGCATCTCACCGGAGAATGCCGTCCCGGCGACGGCGAGATCGTAATAGGTCGAATCGGTAAAGCGCAGGTCGATCGAGCCGTCGAACGTCGCCTCGCTGTCGAGATCGAAGCCAGAGCGCAGGCTGTTGCCGACATAGTCCTGGGGCGTGATCTTGTTGTCGTACTTGGCCTTGACCGACATGATGTTGGCGGCAGCCGTGCCGTTGACCTTGAACACGCCGAGCGCGGCCGGACAATCCTCACGCGCCCACGCGGCGGCCGGCGTGCCGCCGCCGGTCGACGTCACCTTAGCCTCGGTCTGCCCCATGAAGCCGAGTGTTGCCCGCTGGAAGCCGGCCGCGCGGCTCATCTCGAGTTCGAGCGTGTTGGCGACCTGGCCGAGGTCCTGGTAAAATAGCGCGCTGGCGTATTTGCGCTCGTGCGAGCGCCACGGCAGCACTTCCAGCCCGGAACTGAAGGTGTGGGTGTAAGGGTCACTCACCCCACTGACGCTCGCGGCGCCGAGCAGCGCATAGAGCCACACGCCGATATGGTTGAAATCGACCGGCACCACCAGGCCAGGGTCATTGACGATGAGACCCGGCGCCGGCTGGGTGGTGTCACGGTTGTTGTGACGGGCGAGGCCAAGCAGGGCATCGTTTTCGTAGGGCTGCTTGAACCCCGGCGTGAACGAATAGATGAAGGTCTTGGTCCAGTTTCCGCTCGGCGCCGTCCCGAAGGTCGTTTCGCTCTTGAGCAGAAAGTCCGTCACCTTGCCGCGCGGAAGGGCCGAGGTCGCCATCGCTCGGTCTCCTTTAGTGGCGCGAAGCGGGCAAGCCCGCCGCGCGCTAATCGACAAAGCCGCCGATGCGGCGTTCAAACGTGGTGGCCTCGCGATACTTGACGCCCTCAAGATCGAGCGCGCCGATCAGGTCGGGATCGCCACGGAACACGCGGCCGGCCGGATGTCCGGCCCACTCGGCGAGCAGAATGATGTGCGAGGGCAGCGGGTGTCGCGCGCCAGCGTCAGGCGGCGCGTCATGGGTCTTGGCCATGCGGGAAACCTCAGAACGATCGCGAGGAGACGAATGAGAGCTTCACGGTGATCTCGGCGGCGAGCACGTTGGGCATGCCGTCCGTAACCAGGCCCGAGCCGGTGCGGCGCGGAGTGGACATCTCCGCATACGCGATCTTGCCGCCGAGCGTGCGGTCGGCCGCGATCGCATCCCAGATTGCTTCGAGGCCGGCTTCGAAGGCGGCGCGGCGCTCCTCTCGGGTGCCACCCGCCACCACGTAATCGATCGGCACCGGCCACTCGAGCTCGTAGCCTTGGTCGAGGCTGTCGGCGCCCACGAACTCGTCCGCCTGTTGCTCGCCCGAGTCCCAGATATTGAGATGCTGCTCCAGGCCGGACGGCATCTCGACCAGCCGGGCCGGCAGCGCTTCGTTCGCAAGCGGCCGCGGGATGGACGCACCAGGAACTTGCGCCGCCGTGTCGATCACTCCGAACAGCGCTTCAAGCGCATCGCCAAGCACCGACATCTAGTGCCTCACGCCGCCAGCGCCTTGGCGATCTCTGAACCGAACAAGTCCGCCCAGTCGGCGGCGAGTGCGTTCGTGATACCCTGCCAGTCGATGCGCTTCTCGAGGCGGACCTGGCGCACCATCACGAACATCAGCACGAGCTTGTCCGACTTCTGACCGATCAGCACGACCAGGCGCTTTCCCGCGTCACGCCGGTGTAGAGCAGGTTACGCTGCAGCATTGTGTAGTGCTGCGTCATGATCGGGATGACGACCGCTGGGTATTCAGACCTTGGCTCTTGTGGATCGTCGCGGCATAGGCTGGCACGAGTGTGTCAAGCTCACCAAAGCCGTAGGTGACGGAGCGGCCGTCAAATCGCGCGGTTAGGTCGCCGGCGTAAAAATCGACATCGTCGATATATCCGATGTCACCATTGTAGACCTCTTTGTCGTAGTCGTTCTCGATCTGCATGACCTTGTCGCCAGGTGCAAACGTCCAGCCGAACCGCTCCACCTTACGATCGCCGGCGGGATCGAGCACTTCCTGCAATTCGATGTTGAGTGAGCGAGCGCCGACGCCTCCGCGGTTCATAGGGACATAGGACCTGGATATCTCGAATGGGATCGAGTCCGAAGCGATGGGGGATCAGGTCCTTACCGATTCGATGATCGGGTCACGGCGATGTCAGGATCGTCCGCCTGCACGAAGTAAAAGTCGTATCACCTTCAGGGCGGGCCCAGATCGGGTATCGAGCCCTGGTTGATCCGATGGGCACTGGGGATGATGCGGGTCTGCGCGGCCTGGCGGAAGATTTAGGTCAGTCGCACCAGCAGGCACTGCACCGGACACAATCACATCAGCCAGGACCTGTCCCGGACCAACAGAGGGTAGCTGATCGATGTCACCGACGATCAGCAGCGCAGCATGGTCGGGAACCGCCCTCAGTAGTGCCTGCATCAGCAGAACGTCGACCATCGACGTCTCGTCGACGACCAACAGGTCGCACTCGAGCGGGTTTTCGGCACTGCGTTTGAAGCCGCCACCCTTGGGGTCAACCTCGAGCAGCCGGTGAATGGTCTTTGCTTCGAACCCGGTCGCCTCGGTCAGACCGCGCTTGGCGGCGCGGCCCGGTCGGCGCGCACAGCAGAATGCCGGTGCAACATATTGGGAAGGGAAGCTCCGCGCAGCTATCGTTAGCCCAGGTAGCCCAAACTGTGTTCAAAGGGCGGTCTAGCAATTCTCACTGACATTAATGTTGCAGACACTTCGTTTAGTAACCGGCTTCGACTGCAACATAAGATGCTGGCCGATGGTCGAAACGGGGTCATTCGCTACCGAGGCATCCAGCCCCAGCGTCTGCCTGATGTCCGCTGGTAGTCCAATAGCTTACAGGTCATTGCATCGCAGAAAAATGTCGTGACGGGCCACTTCGACACCTGAGCAAGCGCGGTACGACCTCAAGCGCAAGCGTACATCTTTAACGTCTTCGGCTGGCTTGCCGGAATCGCGCGCGGTTGATACCTATCCTTGCGAGGCGTCCTGGCCGGGCCCGTCCTGGCCATGCATGTCTTTGGACAGATATACTCAATCCACTTTGAACGTGGCCCGCCATGCCAAAAAATGCGAAGTCGAAGGCGAAGTCTAAAGCCAAATTGAATATCAAGAAGTCCAAGAAAGCAGCGCCGCGCAAGCGCCGGAAAGTTGCTGTCAGCATTCCGGCGCTGGAGGCTGCTGCAACGGAAGCAGCCGACTTTGCCGCTAAGCACGAAGCCGCCGCAGCGGAGTCAAAAGGCGCCGCGGAGCAACGTCGTTCTGAAGCAGATGCGGCAAGGCAGGAGTTGGCGAAGCTCGAGGCCGTTGCAAAGAATGTACGGCGCGATGCCGCCAAGTGTGCGGCTACGTTCAAGGAGGCAAACAACAGGGCCGCAATGCTCGACGCCGTTGCTAAACAGGCCAGGCGAGAGGCTACTGGTCGCGAAGCCGCAGCCGAGCGAGCAAGGCTTGCCGCCGCGGCGCTGGAGGCGGCTGCAACGAAAGCGGCCGACTTTGCCGCTAAGCACGAAGCCGCTGCAGCCGAGTCAAAAGGTGCCGCGGAGCAACGTCGTTCTGAAGCAGATGCGGCAAGGCAGGAGGTCGCGAAGCTCGCGGCCGCGGCAAAGAAGGCAAAGCGCGATGTCGCCTGGGGTGTGGCTGCGGTCAAGGAGGCAAACAACAGAGCCGCAAAGCTCGACGCGCTTGCTGAAAAGGCCAGGCGAGAGGCCACGGGTCGCGAAGCCGCAGTCGAGCGAGCAAGGCGCGTCGCCGCGGAGAAAGTTCGGCACGAAGCCGCGCAGCAGGCGAAGCGCGAGGCGGCAGAGAAGGCGAGGCTCGAAGCCATCGAGCGAGCGAAGCGTAAAGTTGCCGAGAAGGCGGAGCGCGACGCTGCGCGAAAAGCCGAGCGCGAGGCGGCGAGGCAGGCAAAGCGCGAAGCCGCTGAGAAAGCGAAGATCGAGGCTGCCGAACGCGCGCAACGCGAGGCGGTGGAGAAGGCGGAGCGTGAAGCCGCCCGCAAAGTCGAGCGCGAAGCGGCGAAGGAGGCAAAGCGAGAAGCTGCCAGGACCGCTAAATTGCAGGCTGCCGCACAGGCAAAACGCGAAACTGTGGCGAAGGTCGAGGCCGATCGCGAGGCGGCTGAACGAGCAGAGCGCGAAACCGCCGAACGGGTAATCCGGGAGGTCGATGAACCAGCCGAAAGCGAGGTTGCCGCGAAACCAGAGTCCGACAACTCCGACGGGCCGTCGTTTACAGATGAAACCCGACGGAATTAAATGAGCCAGCAGAGGCCTTTACGATACGCCTCGATCTTTGACAGCTGCGCAGCAACTTTTCTCTTACAGCGATAAAATACGCGCCCGCCCACCTAAACCGCGGCGACGCCTGCCACCGCAAGGGCGACTACGACTGCGCCATGGCCCCGTTGCGGGATGGCCGGAACCCCACCACGTTGTTGGCCCGGTTAACGCTGCCGTGCAGTGCGGTAAGATTGGTCGTCAAATGGCAGAGATGGGTCATAAGTGAGCACGGTTGCCCGAGTCAACCTTTCCCCATGTCGGCCATGCTCCGTTTGCGATGTGTTTAGGCGTGCAAATTTTGGCCGCCGATTGACAGCGAGATGCCGGCCGCGCGGTCTTTCAGGCCGTGCGCAGGCTAGGGCGGACAATCTCGCCTCGACGGTGAAAGAGCTACCGGTCTCGGTCCACGCGCGGTAGCTGGGGGTGATACGCTGCTAAACGGACACTGCCCAGAAGGGTAACGAACTCCTGCTGTTCAAATTGAACGAATTGTACTTGGTCCGCCAAGGCATCGGCGGTCCGGTCGCGCGTCTGCGGTTCTATGCCGCCTACCGCCTGTCCCTCATTCCGTTAGGCTTGCTTGAGGCGACAGCAGAACCGGGGGGGTGCAGCTGAGGGAGAGATGGACATGCGCTTATTGCGAACAATGGTAGTGGCGTTGACGGCGCTAATGGCGACGCCATTCGCGGCGCACGCGGAAGACTATCCAGCGCACAACGTCACCATGCTGGTGCCATTCGCTCCCGGCGGCGGCACCGACGTGCTGGCGCGCGCTTACGCGCAGATCCTTGAGAAGAAGTACGGACAAACGTTCGTCATTGAGAACCGGGCCGGCGGCGGCACGACGATCGCCGCGGCGGCCGCGGCCAATGCGCCGCCGGACGGCTACACGCTGATGCAGGGCACCAGCGGCACCATGGCGATGAATCCCCACCATCTTCAAGCATCTGTCCTATGAACCCTTGAAGACTCTGGTGCCGGTATCGCTGGTGGCCGGCGTGCCGTTCGTGCTCACGGTCAATCCGGCATTGCCGGTGCATAGCGTGGCGGAGCTGGTGGCGCTCGCCAAGAAAAGGTCTGCCGAGGGCAAGCCGCTGACCTACGGGTCAGGCGGCGTTGGCGCGTTCCATCATCTCTGCGCCGAGTTGTTCAGCAGCCTGACTGGCATCAAGATGGTGCACGTCCCCTACCGGGGCAGCGCGCCGTCGACCGCCGCGCTGATTTCAGGCCAGATCGATGTGCTGTTCGTCGACCTGGGGCCGATGCTGCCGCAAATCAAGGCTGGCAAGGCCCGAGCACTCGGCATCACAAGCGATAAGCCGTTCCCGACGGCGCCAGACATCAAGCCGCTTGCCGAGGTCGGCCTGCCGTCTTGGCCGAATACCGTTGCCTGGCAGATGCTGCTCGCGCCCGGCGGCACGCCGAAGCCGATCCTCGAAAAGCTGAATAAGGACGTGAACGCCGCAGTCCACTCGCCGGAGATGAAGACGCCGCTGGAAAACCTCGGCATGATTGGCCTCGGCGACAAGTCGCTGAAGCAGCTCGACGACTACGTGAAGTCGGAAACCGTGCACTGGGCCAAGGTCATCGAGAACGCCAACCTGGCGGGGACGCAGTAGCTGTGGCGCAAGCGCGCTGGCGCGGCGGCCGGGCCTGACACCAGCATCAGGCAGCGCCGAGCGCGATTAGTTTAGCATAGTTGTCTGCAACGGCTTGTGTTGCGAGGACAGGCAGGGCGGCAACGGACGTGAGGGCTGTGCGTCGTGAGATAGACATGGGGATGCATCCTTCGGTGTGACGAATGCACCGGAGCGGGCGGACTTCGCTGCCAATTTTCTTGATATGAATCGTTGGGCATTCGCGCCGTCCTAGACCGATGCGCGGGTGTCAAGTCCCGGCGCCGTCTGAACCGCCTGGCGTCGGGGCGCCTGTAATGCGCCGAGTTCCATGGATGGCAAGTTAATAAGACAACGGAAACGATTGCTCGCTAAGATTAAAGTCGTTGGGTTTTCGACCAACTACCCAACAAGAGCGAGAGCCTCTAGCGAAATCCACATGCTGGAGGCTTTCTTTTGCCTACAGCGCCTCAGCCGCGTCCGTGGATTCGTTTTCAAGCGCCTCGGCTGTCGAACACTGGCCGCGCTGCAAAACGCGCCAGCGGGCCTTCTCTGAGTCAAAGAAAAGGCCCCGGCGATACGCGACAGCCGGGGCCGAAGAAGTTTGCTTCTTGCAAAATCGATGTTGCGCGGCGAATGAGGTCGCAACGCGCCATGAACTCGATTTTGAATACCGAGTGGCATTCTCGCAACGAGTGAAATTTGGATGATGTTGTCCCAGATGTTGCGCCAAACGAAAAAAGCGCCCTGCGGCGCTCTCTAATTTAGCCTCTAATATAAGTCTTTGATTTATTTTAGCTCCCCTTCTTCAATACGTTTCGAACCATGTGTCTGGCCCCGCCAGCCTTTAGGCCGATTCTGGAGGCTATTCGGAGATCGCACTTTGCCACCTACGCGGCGTGGCTCGGATTTGGGGCAGGGTGATGGGGGCCGCTCCGCCCAGAGCTAGCTGCAGGGCTGATAGGTGCCCTTTCCGGATGTCGGTTTCTGCCGGCCGGGTTACACTTGTCTGCGACGCGATGCAGGAGACGACCGATGCTGAACCGCAGGACATTTGGCGCGCTAATGGGCGCGACCGCCATGATCGGGCTTGCCGCACCTGCCCAGATCCGCCGCTCCTTCGCGCAAGGCTCCGCGCCAACGGTGGCGCGCGGCAACTACCTGATCAAGAATGGCGCCGTTATCACCGTTGATCCGGCACTGGGCGTGCTGGCGCGCGGCGACGTCCACGTCAACAACGGCCGCATCGAAGCCATCGGGCCCGACCTGACGGCAGCTGGAGCCGAAACCATCGACGCGACCGACATGATCGTGATGCCGGGCTTCGTGGAGACGCATCACCACATGTGGAGTTCGATCGGCCGGAATTTCACCGGGGATGCGGGCTTCGGCTACTTCCCGGCAAAGGCCGCGACCTCGAAGCTCTATGAACCCGTGGACTTCTACCGCAGTGTAACGCTCGGCCTCGTCGAATGTGCCAATGCCGGCATCACCACAGTGCACAACTGGTCTCACAACACCCGGACACCCGCACACGCCGACGCCGAGTTGCAGGCCCACCACGAGTCCATGCTGCGAGCCCGGTACTCTTACGGTCATGTCGATCAGATGCCCCGCGACGAGCCTCTGAACTTCACGGACATCGACCGCGTGAATGCCGCCTATTTCGGCACCGGCTCGGCTTTCGAGGGCCTTGTCACGTTCGGCGTCAATCTGCGTGGGCTGTCGCAGAGCACTGAGCCTGCCTACTTTGAAGACATGAAGCAGGCGCTCGCGCGCAAGCTGAAGGTGTCGATCCATGCCGGGCAATCCGGCCCCAACACGCTCGTTGCAGAGGATTACGAAAAGAAGGGCTGGCTCGGCCCAGATCTCCTGATCTGTCACTACATTCCGGCGAGCGACACCGACGCCGCCACGATGGCGCGCACCAAGACACCGCTCAGCTTCTCGACGCTTTCGGAAATGCGCCTGAGCCGCACCGGCGACGCGCGCGAAGCGCTGATGCGGATGCGCAAGGCCGGCGTACTGATCTCGCTATCGTTCGATGCAACCTCGATAGCGCCGCTCAACATGTTTGAAACAATGCGCGTTACCTGGAACATGGGCATGCCGTGGCGCGGCACGCCGACCGAGAAGCTGCCGGAGATGACGTTTCACGAGGCGATCGAAATGGGCACTCTCAACGGCGCGAAGGCGCTTGGGCTCGGCGACGTCACTGGCTCGCTGACCGTCGGCAAGCGCGCGGACATCATCCTGATCCGGGGCAACGACATCAACGTCGCCCCGGTCGCCAATGTCGAAACCGCAGTGGTCCAGGCGGCAACGCCAGCCAACGTCGACACCGTGATGGTGGACGGCCGGATCGTCAAACGCGGCGGAAAGCTCATCGCCTACGACGTGGACAAGATCGTGCGCGAAGGTAAGGCTTCGGCTCTACGCATCCGCACGGCCGCAGGCGGAAAACTCGCGCCGCAAGGGGCAAAATAGCAACTGACGTGGCGCGCTCGGGAGCCCAGCCTCTTCCCCACTAGGCGGCGCAAGAGTGCCCCAACGAAGGCTCCGCCATCAGGTACGCAGAAACTTTGTCCCGTAAGCCGCCCAACGTCGGCGCATTGGCGTTCAGGCGTTCGGGCGATCCGGACCTCGGCAATTTCAACGACGGTGCTCAAGACGTTTGGCAACGTGCCAGAAAATCTCGACGAGCTTTGAGGCGCAACTGCACGCATAGCTGTCCGCTTCGCCCCGAAAGCGACTGAATTGCTGCATCGCGTCGAAATGACGAGATGGGCACAACAGCGACCGCAACATCAAGGCGCTGGTGCATGTCGTGAAGGGCCAGAGCGCAAAGTCGCTGCGCGACAACCCGCTGAGGCGGGTGCTTGCCCCTTCTAAAGTCGGTAGCGCGCCGAATTGTTGATTGGCGCGTGCTGCATCTGATCAAGATGTGGCTGGACTGCCCCGTGGAAGAAACCGATGAACGAGGACGGAAGACACGCACGACCGAAGCCCGGGACAACCGGCGCGGCATTCCGCAAGGTTCACCCATCTCACCATTGCTGGCGAATTTGTACATGCGCCGGTTCGTGTTGGGATGGAAGATGCTCGGCCTGGAGCAAAGCCTCGGCTCACGGATCGTGACTTATGCCGACGACCTCGTGATCCTGTGCCGGAAGGGCAAAGCCGAAGAGGCCTTGCAACGACTGCGCGAGATCATGGGTAAGCTGAAGCTCACGGTCAACGAAGAGAAGACACGAATTTGCAAGGTACCGGAAGGAGAGTTCGACTTTCTGGGGTACACGATTGGGCAGATGTATTCGGCGAGAACCGGAAAGGCGTACCTAGGGTACCGGCCATCGAAGAAGAGCATCAAGCGCATGGTCGAGAACGTCCACGCGCTGACAGTCCGAACGGGGACATGGCAAGAAACCACAGAGCTGGTGAACAAGTTGAATTGCGCGCTGCGCGGATGGGCGAACTATTTCGAAGTAGGCACCGTCACCAAAGCGTACCGGGCGATCGACAGCTACACAGCGGTGCGGTTGCGCCGGTGGTTGCGCATCAAGCGCAAGGTCAGGCGACGCAAGGGCGGGACCTATCCACTCTCGCATCTTTACGGGCACTTCGGGCTCGTACGCCTAACCGCGCTTGGGCGCGACGTGCCGTGGACGAAGGCGTGAGGTCTTGTCCGAGAGCCGGATGCGGGAGAACTGCATGTCCGGTTCGATGAGCGGGATGTGGAAACGGAGCCACGGTCGAACCACTGAGGCACCGCCAGACGAAAGAGGCGGAAACAGATATGTCCGACCTACAGCCACCGCGCCACATCTCCACTCTACCAAAAGCGGCTGTGAGCAATCGCAGCGCAACCCCTCATTCGATCACCTCGTCGGCGCGCACGAGCACGGCGGACGGCACGTCGAGACCAAGCGCCTTGGCGGTCTTGAGATTGATCACCAATTCGTATTTGGTCGGCGCCTGCACTGGCAGGTCAGCAGGCTTCTCGCCCTTAAGGATGCGATCGACGTAGCCCGCCGCTTGCCGGAAAAGGCCGGGAAGATTTGGCCCATATGAGACTAAGCCCCCGTCATCGACGTAGTAGCGGTAGGGAAAGACCGTGGGCAGACGGTGCTGTGCTGCGAGTTTCAAAATCAGGTCGAGATTTAACACCGCTGCTCCCCCTGTTATGACGAGGCCGCCATTGCCGGAGCGGGCAAACGTCGTAACGCGATGCTCAATTTCGCCGGCGTCTCGCACATTGACGGGGGTGACTTCCATTCCGAGCGACGGAGCCACGGTCTGGATCACAGCAAACTGCCCGATCCCAGTCGCGTTCCGGGGGTCTCTCAGGACCGCCGCTTGTGTCACACGCGGCGCAATCTGCCTCAACAACTCTAGCCACTTCCCACTCAAACTGTACTCGAACTGCATTAATCCCGTGGTGTTGCCTCCAGGCTTCGGGAGGCTTTCGACATGTCATTGCCACAATCAACCTCAAGCAAACACGATGGCACGGTGCGCGAGGCCCGCTGCAATGCCTCAGTGGCTGGATTGCCTGAGGCCAAGATTACATCCGGCGCGAGCGCGACCAACTCCACCGCATATTTATGAGCACTGTCCGGATTGGCCGTCGATCCCCAACGCACGTCGATGCGCACTTTAGACCATCACTCCAGCCTAGTTGCTGAAGACCCTGCAACAGCGCTTCGAAGCGGGCTAGTCCTTGAGGACTGTCGGCATCCGCATTCATCAACGCACTGATCCGGTGCATCCGCTCTTGAGAGATATTTAGTGGGAGGCTTAATGAGACGGCGCGAGTTCAT
Organism: uncultured Alphaproteobacteria bacterium; assembly: GCA_963756715.1. Classification (GTDB taxonomy): domain Bacteria; phylum Pseudomonadota; class Alphaproteobacteria; order Rhizobiales; family Xanthobacteraceae; genus VAZQ01. Next base: position 1,260 of record CAVWOV010000030.1, on the reverse strand, counting down.
CAGGTTGCTGCGCCTGCGCAAACATCGGCAAGCCCAACACCGCCGCTCCGCTGACAAGCCCAGCTAGGCATCAGAACAGGAAATTGCGCCTACCGAAAAGGGGTGCGGTCAATTTGCGCCGCAATATCTTCGAACTGAGGGTACAGTCTTTTCAGCTTGACGCGGGCGTCGGCGGTTTTGAATTGCCAGTTGGCCTTGGCGTGGTGCTTGTTGCGGTGTTCCTGCCATGCAGTGACTTGGTGGGCGAGGATTTTCTTGTCGGCGATGCGGCGATCCAGACATTGCGACGCGAGCACGCCGAGTTCGGATTCGGCCATATCGAGCCAACTGCCGTGCTTGGGCGTGTAGTGCCATTCGAAGCGTTCGACGAGCCGGCGCGCCGCGGGCGCGGGAAAGGCCTCATAGAGCGAGGCTGGCTTGTGGGTATTGAGATTGTCCTGCACCAGCACGATTTTCACCGCGTTGGGAAAATGCGTGTCGGATAAATCCCTGAGCGTATGGGCATAATCGATGGCGGTGTGGCGGTCGGTCACTTTCACATGCCGCCAGCCTTCCAGCGGCGCGAACACCATGAACAGATTGGCGACGCCGTTGCGTTCGTATTCGTAATCGTGACGCGCCTTGCGTCCTGGCTTCGCGGGGATCGGCGCACGCGTCTCGACGATCAGCTGCTTCGAGGTCTCGTCGAGGCACACGAGCGGACGCTGCGGATCGTGCGGCCTCTGATAGACCTCCAGCACGTCTTCCATGGTGGCGACAAAGGCCGCGCTGGCGTCCGGCGGAATCACCCATTGCTGCTTGCGATGCGGTTTGAGAATGTTTTTTTTAGCGTCCGCCCGATCGTGTTGTCGCTGGCGCGTTCAACAATGTGCAGTTCGACGACCTTCTCCTCGAGCAGACGCAGGCTCCATCTGGCAAAGCCCTCCGGGGCTGGAGAGAGGGTCAGCGCGATCAATTTTGCTTCCGCCGCGCCGTCGAAAATCCGCGGCCGGGCGGAGTTGGGATTGTATTTGCGGGCCAGCACCGCCTCCAACCCTTCCTCGACCAGCCGGCGCCTGGTCCGCTCGACAGTGGCGATGCTGGTGTCCAGCGCCGCGGCAATCCGGCTGTCACTCCAGCCCGCGCCCGCATCCGATACGTCCGCCTTCAAGAGGATCCGCACCTTCGTCAGCAACTGGGCGGAACGCTTGCCTTTGCGGATCAACTCGTTGAGCCGATCGCGTTCCTCCGCGTCGAGCCTAACCACGTATTTCTTGACGG